>NZ_QKMJ01000001.1:0-1389456 GCF_003208415.1 Pantoea sp. AG1095
AAAATGGGGTTGGGTGGGCTGAGTCCGGTAGCGTACAGGACTCAGCATTACGCAGCGCTTTAACTAAACGGTCCAGGTTATGGGGTTCAGTTCATTAATGGCGACCTTGCTAAAGACCGCACTCACTTAAATCGGGCACTCACGTACAATCGGGTTCTGCGCAATCTCTTCTTCCAGCACATGCAGCATGCTGTTGGCGATCTCACGCTCGCCCATCACCACGCGATTCGCGCCGCGCTCCATTATGTAGGTCACTTCATCGTCATAATGCGCACGGGCAATTATCTCAATGTCCGGACGCTTTTCGCGCGCTGCCGTCACGACTTCACCGGCTTCGTAGCCATTCGGAATGGTCAGCAGCAGCCAGCGGGCACAGTCGAGGCGCGCCAGTTCCATGGTATCCACGCGTGCCGCATTGCCCAGCACCGCTTTGATCCCTTGCTCGCGCAGCGCTTCAACGCGCGGACGGGAGTTCTCCACCACCACCAGCGGCACATCCGCTTCCATCAGCTTTTGCCCCAGCAGGCTGCCGACGCGGCCATAACCTACTAAAACCGCGTGATTGCAGATATCCACCGGAATCTGCTTCTCTTCTTCGATCGCTTCTTCCAGCGTCTGTTCTTCGATGGTCTCGGTTTTGTCGAGGTAGCGTTCCAGCACGCTAAACAGAATCGGGTTAAGCATGATGGAGAGAATCGCCGCCGCCAGCACCAGATTGCGGCCTTCCTCGCTCAGCATGCCGAGCGAGATGCCGAGGCCGGCGAGAATAAAGGCGAATTCACCAATCTGCGCCAGGCTCACCGAAATGGTCATCGCGGTGCGACGTGAATGACCCAGCAGCGTTACCAGCAGCCAGGCGGCAATGGATTTGCCCAGCACGATAATCGCCAGCGCGCCAAGCACCGCCAGCGGCTGCTCAATCAGGATCATCGGGTCAAACAGCATGCCGACGGACACAAAGAACAGGACGGCGAACGCATCACGCAGCGGCAAGGTATCGTGCGCCGCGCGGTGGCTAAGTTCAGATTCGTTCAGCACCATGCCGGCAAAGAAGGCGCCGAGGGCGAAGGAGACATCAAAGAATTCGACAGCGCCAAAGGCGATACCGAGCGCCAGCGCTAACACCGCAAGGGTAAACAGCTCACGCGAACCGGTCGCGGCACTTTTTGCCAGAATCCACGGCACTACGCGACGGCCTACCACCATCATCAGCACCATAAAGGCGACGACTTTACCGATGGTCAGCAGCAGATCCCACAACAGCAGCGTTGGGCTGGCGTTGCCCTGTTCCAGCATGCCGGCGATGGCTGGCAGCAGCACCAGCGTCAGCACCATCACCAAATCTTCCACGATCAACCAGCCAATGGCGATTTGCCCGCGCTGGCTATCAATCAGCTGACGCTCTTCCAGCGCGCGCAGTAGCACCACGGTGCTGGCGGTGGAAAGACACAACCCAAATACCAAACCGGTCATCCACGACCAGCCCATTGTCCATGAAAGTCCCATTCCCAGCAGCGTCGCCACGGCGATTTGCGCGATGGCGCCAGGAATGGCGATGGACTTTACCGACATCAAATCCTTCAGCGAGAAGTGCAAACCGACGCCGAACATCAGCAGAATAACGCCGAGTTCAGCCAGTTCAGGGGCAAGGTTGGTATCCGCGACAAAGCCTGGCGTGAAAGGGCCGGCCAGGACGCCAGCCAGAAGATAACCGACTAACGGTGAGATGCGCAGGCGGTTTGCCAGCATACCAAGGAGAAATGCGAGGACCAGTCCCCCGACAATGGTAGTGATCAACGGTGTGGTGTGATGCATGCCTGTCTCCTTGTGTGCAAATGTATCCGCTTGTAACAACCTAGTGTAATGCACAATTCCTTACCGCGTTTAAACATTTGAGCGGTTAAAGCCCACTAAATTGAAAAAATGAGACTAAAACGCAGCTGAAGCTCCATTTTCGTCAGTTATCTCACTATATCGGCTGGAATTACGCAGAATGAAGGGTGGCGCGGAAAAAATAGTTGCAGGGGGAAATTGGCTTCGCAGCAGGGGTTGTTACGGTTAAAGCGGTCCTAAGTCGATAAAGTCACCGCCAGGTGTAGAATTGGGTTGTCAGTCCCAGCTTGAAGCGAATTTAAAAACGCTGGTCGTCACGCTGTGCCATGATGCAATGCGTGTTTCATCTTGAGTTAGCCAGCCATCTGTGCGACACAGAAGGGCGATAACGCACATTAAGTCCACCGCTAAGTGGAAAAACGCAGAATAAGGAGATCGACTTTGTTTTTATCACCGCGAAAAGGGCGCTGGCTGGCGCTGACAGTGTTACTGCTGCCGATGCTGGCGCAGGCGTGGCAAACGGATCGCAGTTATCGTTTCAGCATTCTGCACACCAACGATCATCACGGTCGTTACTGGCCGAACGCACAGGGCGAATATGGCCTTGCGGCACAGAAAACGCTGATGGATCAACAGCGCTACGATGTGCAGGCCAAAGGTGGCGGCGCGCTGATCCTGTCGGCGGGCGATGTGAATACCGGCGTGCCAGAGTCAGACATGCTGGATGCTGAACCCGACATTCGCGGCATGAACCTGGTGGGCTATGACGCCATGGCGTTGGGCAACCACGAATTCGACAAACCGCTGAGCGTGCTACAGCAGCAGCAGAAGTGGGCCAAATTTCCGTTCCTTTCGGCCAACATCTATCAAAAAGGCACCGACACGCGCTTATTTAAGCCGTGGGCAACCTTTAACCGCATGGGGCTGAAGATTGCGGTGATCGGCCTGACCACCACCGACACGCTGCGCATCGCCAATCCGGAAAACATTGCGACGATTGATATTCGCGATCCGGTGAAAGAGACCGAAAAAGCGGTGGCGGAACTACGCGCCAGCGAAAAGCCTGATGTCATCATCGCGCTGACACACATGGGCCACTACGACGACGGTCAGCACGGCAGCAATGCGCCGGGCGACGTGGAGCTGGCGCGCAGCCTGCCGCCGGGTACCCTCAACGTGATCATTGGCGGCCATTCGCAGGATGCGGTGTGCATGGAGAAAGAGAACGTCAGCGTAAAAGATTATCAGCCAGGCCAGCCCTGCCAGCCGGATCGGCAAAACGGCGTGTGGATCATGCAGGCAAAAGAGTGGGGCAAATTTGTTGGGCGCGGCGACTTTACCTTCCGCAATGGCGAGCTGACGCTGGAGAATTACCAGCTGATCCCGGTCAACCTCAAGCACAAGGTAAAAAATCTTGATGGCAGCGAATCCTGGCTCACCTGGCAGGAAGAGATCCCGAAAAACAGCGCGATGATGAAGCTGTTAACGCCGTATCAACTGCGTGCTGGCAAGAAACTGGATGTCAACGTCGGCAGCAGCGACGGCGTGTTTGTCGGTGAGCGCGACAAGGTACGCTTTGAGCAGACCAATCTTGGGCAGCTAATTTTGCGCGCCCAAATGGCGGCGACCAAAGCGGACTTTGCGGTGATGAGCGGCGGTGGCATTCGCACTTCGCTGGCGCAGGGTAATCTCAGCTGGCGCGATTTGTTGCAGGTGCAGCCGTTTGGCAATCAGGTGGTGTCGGTGACGCTGAAGGGTAATGAAGTGCTGAATTATCTGGCGACGGTTGCCAATATTAAAGTGGATTCCGGCGGCTTCGCGCAGTTCAGCAACATCAGCCTGGTGGCGGATGGTAAAGGCGTCAGCGACGTGAAGATTAATGGCGAACCGCTGCAAAAGGATAAAACCTACCGCATGGCGACTAACAGCTTTAACGCCAGCGGCGGCGATGGTTATCCGAACATTGAAACCCATGCTGGCTTCAGCAACAGCGGGCAGCGCGATGCGGATGTGCTGCGTGAGTATGTCAGCCAGCATTCACCGCTGAAGGTAGCGGATTATCAACCTGGCGGGATTGTGCATCTGACGGCAGCACAAATTGAAGAGCGCAACAAAGCGCTGGAGAAGCAACGCAAACCAAGCTACCCGCAAATGATTCTGGCGTGGATCTGGCCGCGCGCCGCACAACATTGAACTCTGCGCTCGTAGGTCGCCATTCATGGCGACCTCTTTTCAAATGCACATCACGCCTGACACGATTTCTGCGTCACCCAACGGTGGCGCAACTTATCCCACATCCAGTTGTAAACCATGGTATAGGGCAGGAAGAACAGGAAGAACGCCACTTCCAGCACAAAGGCTTCAAGCAGCGAAATATTCAGCATCCAGGCGGCAATCGGCAAGCCAATCAGGATAAAACCGCCTTCAAAGCCCAGCGCATGCATGGCGCGTAAACCGAATCCGCGTTTCACCTGCGGCGGCCAGATGCGGTCAAAGCCGGTGTTATAGATCATGTTCCACAGCATGGCGACGGTTGACAACATAATCGCCAGCGCGCCCATCTGAAACAGCGGTTTCTCCATGATCCAGGCAGCCAGCGGCGCAACAGTGATAAGTGCTAACCCTTCAAAGCCTGCGGCATGACAAAAACGTTCTTTCAGCGAACGGGTACGCATATAAACCTCCTTATTGGTGATAACCCCTATTTTCGCACTGGGTGATGCTAAGATAAAATGATCACCTATCGATAAAAGCGATGGTTCAACATGAAATATTCCCCGGAATCCCTTGAGGCATTTGTGCAAACCGTGGCCAGCGGATCCTTTTCGGCGGCGGCGCGCGCGTTGTCTAAAAGCCAGTCCACCATCAGTAACGCGATCGCTAATCTGGAAGACGATCTGGGTTTCACGCTGTTTGATCGCAGCGGACGTAATCCGATATTGACCGAGCATGGCCAGCGCGCGTTTGCGCAGGTGCAGCAGATTCTGGCCGCCAGCCAGCGGCTGGATGAGCTGGCAGTGCGCTTATCGCAGGGCGTAGAACCGCGCCTTAGCCTGGCGATCTCCGATTTTTGGCAAGCGGATCACCATGAAAATCTGCTTAACCGGTTTGAGGTGCGTTATCCAGATATCGATTTTGAATGCATGATCGCCGAGGATGCTGATGCATTAGATTTGATACAAGCCGGGCGCGTGCACCTTGGCGTGGTGCGGGCGCAGCCACAATTGCCGCCGGATTTGGCGGTGGCACGCTTGCAAGTGGGGGCGCAGATGGCGATCTACCTTCATCAGGATCATGCGCTGTCGCAGGCTCAGCAGGTGAGTGAAGGGCAGTTAGGTGAGTTGCGGCATCTGCGGCTCAATACCTGGGTACAAAATCGCGATCCCTTGCCCGCCGGACGCGTGTGGTCGGCACCATCTTATTTATTGCTGTTAGAGATGGCGGAGCAGGGTTTTGGCTGGAGTATATTACCGCGCTGGCTGGTGGAGCAGTTTGGTCATCAAGTGTTGAAGGAATTGCCGGTGCCGGGCTGGCCGCAGCATATCGCGGTTGATGTGGTGTGGTCGCGGCGTAATCCGCCGGGACCGGCCGGGCGCTGGATGATCGATCAACTCTGCGCCCAGCAGCCCGACTAATCGCGCCGTGCGACGTCGGCCAGCGGCGCATCCAGCAGGCGAGACAAATCTTGCGCGGCCAGCTCGATATCCAGCCCACGTTTGCCGCCGGAGATAAAGATGGTGGCAAACTCCGCTGCCTGCCGATCGATCACCGTTGGCAGACGTTTTTTCTGTCCCAGCGGGCTAATGCCGCCTACCAGATAACCGGTCACGCGCTGTGCCAGCTGCGGATCGGCCATATCCGCTTTCTTCGCGCCCAGCGCTTTGGCGACCTTTTTTAGATCCAATTGGGTTGAGACCGGCGTCACCGCAACCGCCAGCGCTTTAGCATCGCCGTTGAGCGATACCAGCAAGGTTTTGAACACCTGGCGCGCATCCCGATTAAGTTTACGCACCGCTTCGTCGCCAAAATTGGTTTCGTGGCTATCGTGGTCGTAGGGATGCAGGGTAAAGGTGACTTTTTGTTTTTCCAGAAGTTTTACCGCGGGCGTCATGATCGGTCCTTGTTAGGAAAATTCTTATTTCAGTTTTGATGGAAAAACAGTGGCGAAATTCTGAACTTTGCGCGAGAATTGGCCCGCGCCAGCAAGAGATTGTTGGTGATAACCAAAATCATAAACAAATTCCTCTTTGACGGGCCAATAGTATTATTGGCCTTCTTTTTTTCCGCCGAACGCAGAATTAATCAACCGCACAAGCCCGTAGCGGCGCGATTTATCGCGCAATAAATTGCGCCGCTACGAAATGTGCATGAATCAGCTCTTCAGCAGTTCCGGCAAATTATCATCGCCATACAGATGCAGTGCGCCCACCGCCACCACATAACGCCCTTTCGGTAACGCCAGCAGCAGCTCGCGCCAGTGCTGGTTGCGGTTGCGCATCAGCGTGTCGTTCAGCTCGCTGCTAAAGGTGGTCGGCAACGCCACCGGTTGCTGGGTGGGCGGCGCATCCAGCCACCAGCTGATCATGGTTTGCAGCAGGCGCGCGTTGGTGTGCCAGTGTTCCAGCGTATCCAGCAACAGCGGCAAACCATCCTGCGGCAGCGATTTCAGCAGGGCGATCTGCGTTTCCGGACCTTCCAGCTCGATAATGCGTTTGTTGGCCGCTTTGGCCGCCTGCAACAGCTGATAATCGATACCAAACTGCGGACGTAATCCCAGCCGCTGCGCCTGTTGCGCCTGCAACATCAGCGCGATCTGCCAGAACGGCAGCGTATCGAACAGGCTCAGTGACAGCGAAAGCTCATCGCACAAGGCCTGCAAGCGCTGCAGCACGTCGTCGTCGAGTCGCGTGGCCAGCGGCGGATGTTCATCATCATTGCTGAACGGCGATTCGCCTTGAGTGATATCGGCTTCGACAATCAGCGCGTCGGCTTTATGCAGCTGGCGCAATAGCCCGGCAGGCAGCGGCTGCATATCGCGCGTGCCCATGTGAATGCTGCCCGCCAAATGCAAACGACGATCGCCCAGCTGAATATCCATGGCCGGCCAGCTGTAACTGACCGGAAAAAGGGTCGCGATCCGTTGTTGGATGCTGTGCCACAGACCGTGTCTCATTCCCTGTCCTTTTTAAGGCAAAAAACCATGCTAGCGATTTCATCTCATGAAAAACAGGGCTGGAATGGCTATTGCCGTTGCGCGGGCTTGAAGCGCAACAAACGGTTAGCGTTGCTCACCACGGTAATGGATGACAGCGCCATCGCCGCGCCCGCGACAATCGGGCTCAGCAGCATGCCGGTAAACGGATAGAGCACGCCGGCCGCAATGGGAATCCCGAGGCTGTTGTAGATAAAGGCGCCCAACAGATTTTGCCGCATATTGCGCAGTGTAGCGCTGGAGATCGACAGCGCATCGGCGACGCAGTGCAGATCGTTGCGCATCAGCGTCATGGCGGCGGTTTCTACCGCCACATCGCTGCCGCCGCCCATTGCAATCCCGACATCCGCCTGCGCCAGCGCGGGCGCATCATTAATGCCGTCGCCGACCATCACCACTTTGCGGCCTTGCTGCTGTAACTGAGTAATCGCCTGCGCTTTGCCATCCGGCAACACGCCGGCAATCACTTCATCAATACCCGCTTCGGCGGCAATGGCCTGCGCGGTTTTCTGGTGATCGCCGGTCAGCATAATCAGGCGATAACCTTGCTGATGCAGACGCTGCAGCGCCGCTTTACTCTCGGGACGCAAGCTGTCACGCAGCGCGATCAATCCCAGCAGCTGCTGATTGTCGGCCAGCAGCACCGGCGTTGCGCCTTGTGCGGCGAAGCGCGCGATATCGTCCTGCGCGGCGCGGTAATCAACCTGCTGCTCATCCAGCAGCGCCTGATTCCCCAGCAGCAGCGTTCTGTCGGCAACTGTAGCGCTGATGCCTTTGCCGCGTATTGTACGAAATTGCTTAACCGCTTCGTTACTCACCGCAGGCGCAGCCTCAAGAATCGCTTTGGCGAGCGGATGGCTGGAGCCTTGCTCCATCTGCGCCGCCGCGCTGAGCACCTGCTCGCGATTCCACTCGCCATACAGCACCACATCGCTGACCTGCGGCGTGCCGCGCGTCAGGGTGCCGGTTTTATCGAACACGATAGTATCGACTTCGCTGGCCCGCTGCAGCGCATCGGCGTCACGCACCAGCACGCCCAACTCTGCGGCGCGCCCGACGCCCGCAATCACCGACATCGGCGTGGCTAAACCCAAAGCGCAAGGGCAGGCGATGATCAGCACCGTGGTGACAATTACCAGCGTGTAAGCCAGTTGCGGCTGCGGACCCGCCAGATACCAAATAACCCCGCTCAGCAGCGCAATCGCCACCACCACCGGCACAAATACGGCGGAGATGCGATCCGCCAGTCGGCCAATATCCGGTTTGCTGCTTTGCGCCTGACGCACCAGATTGATGATGCGCGCCAACGTGGTGTGGCTGCCGGTGGCGCGCGCCACAAAGTGAAGCGTGCCATCTTGCACCAAAGTACCGGCAAAGATTTTATCGCCCGGCTGTTTGGCCTGCGGCACTGCCTCGCCTGTCAGCATCGCTTCATCCAGCCAGGCTTCACCGCTGGCGACGTCACCGTCCACCGGTACGCGATCGCCGGTGACCAGCTTCAGCGTCATGCCGGACTGAATCTCGCTGAGCGGCAGCAGCATTTCACCCTGATCGCTGATGACCCGCGCCTGCGCCGGGGTTAAATCCAGTAATCGTTCCAGCGCCTTCGAGGCGCGCTGGCGTGCGCGCTGCTCCAGCGCGTGGCCGAGATTGATCAGGCCAACGATCATCACGCTGGCTTCGAAATAGAGATGACGCGCCTGATGTGGGAAGAATTCGGGCCAAAGGGCGACGCTCATCGAATAGAGCCACGCCGCGCCGGTTCCCAGCGCCACCAGCGTGTCCATAGTGGCGATACCGTGACGTAAACTGCGCCACGCGCTGCGATAGAAGTGCCCACCGGCAATCACCATCACCAGCAAGGTAATCATGCCGAGCGTGCGCCACAGCGTTTGGTTATCTGCGCTCAGCATCATGTTGTCGCCGAGCATGCCCCAAATCATCATCGGCACGCCGAGCAGCAATGCCAGCGCCGATTGCCAGCTAAAACGGCGCATGGCCTGCTGTGCGCTGACCTGCTGGCGTTCGCGCCGGGTTTGTTCATCCTCGATCACTTCGGCGGAATAACCGGCCTGATCGACTGCGCTCACCAGCGCTTCGGCGTTTGCATCGCCCAATATCAATGCGCTGCGCTCACCGAGATTGACGCGTGCCTGACTGACGCCCGGCACCTTTTGCAGCGCCTGTTCCACGCGGCTCACGCAGCTGGCGCAGCTCATGCCGCCAATCAGTAAATGATGCACAGGAAGCTCGGCTTCAGTGGATGGTGCCGGTTGCGACTCCGTTGTCAGCGCCTCCGGCGGCGGCTCTGTAGCTGTCAACGGATCAGGCTTTGGGCTGGTTGCGCCGTCTTTCAGCACCGCGTGATAACCGGCTTGTTTAACCGTAGCGATCAGATCGCTGGCGCTCGCCGCACCGGTCACGCGCGCTTCTTGCTGCGTGACGTCCGCCTGTTCAACATCGCTGCGCTGCTCCAGCGCTTCTTTGACGCGTTTAACACAGTGGCCGCAGGACAAGCCGTCCAGCGCCAGCAGTTGGGTGTGTGACATGGTGTACTCCTCAGGCTAATGATTTTGACTGCATGCAAAATTTGCATTAGATATAGAGCCTAAACCTTCCCCTGAATGGAAGGTCAAGGGGGAAAGATGAACATCAGCGATGTGGCAAAAAAAACCGGGCTCACCAGCAAAGCGATTCGCTTCTACGAAGAGAAGGGCGTGGTGACGCCGCCGTCGCGCAGTGACAATGGCTATCGCCATTACGCGGCGCATCATATTGATGAGCTGAATCTGCTGCGTCAGGCGCGTCAGGTGGGTTTTACGCTGGAAGAGTGCCGGGAATTGGTGACGCTATTCAACGATCCCGCGCGCCACAGCGCCGATGTTAAAGCGCGCACCTTGCAGAAAGCCGACGAAATTGCTGCGCACATCGAAGAGTTACATGCGATGCGCGCGCGCTTGCTGGAGCTGGCGGAGGCTTGCCCGGGCGATGACAGCGCAGAGTGCCCAATCATCAATCACCTGGCCGGTTGCTGCCATCACGCCGATGGAAAGCGCGGCTGAATCATCAGCGTGATGCCGACCACGCCGGTGACAATCACCGGCGTGCCCGCCGGCAGATCGCTATCCGCCTGCACGCGCCAGCTGCTGTCACCAATGCGTACGTGTCCAAGGCCGTTTTTCAGCGCATTATCCAGCGTCAACTGCATGCCCATTAACTGGTTGCCGCGTTGGTTAAGCGTGTTAGCGACCTGCGACGATTCGCGATAGCGCATCCAGCGATGCCAGAAGAACGCGCTGAACAACGTCATCACCGCAAACACAATGCCCTGACTGGTCCATGAGATGGGAAACAGCCACTCAATCAGCGCCACCGCGACGGCGGCTAAGCCACTCCACAGCAGATAACCGCTGGTGCCGAGCATTTCGGCGGCCAACAGCAGGCCGCCCAGCGTCAGCCAGAACCAGTGTGGATGCGCAATCAGCTCCATCAGGATCATGGTCTGCGCTCCGTCCGGTTCTCCTTCAGCAGTTCACTGATACCGGCAATTGAACCGAGCAGGCTGCTGGCGTCCAGCGGCATCATCACCACTTTGCTGTTGTTGGCTTCGCCGATTTTTTGCAGCGCGTCGGTGTATTTCTGCGCCACAAAGTAGTTCACCGCCTGAATATCACCGGCGGCTATCGCCTCGGAGACCATGCGCGTCGCCGTGGCTTCCGCTTCCGCCTGACGCTCGCGCGCTTCAGCTTGCAGGAAGGCCGAGGTGCGTTCGCCTTCTGCTTTGAGGATCTGCGACTGCTTGTCCCCTTCGGCGCGCAAAATCGCCGCCTGACGTACGCCTTCGGCGGCAAGGATATCGGCGCGTTTGGTGCGTTCCGCCTTCATCTGCGCGTTCATCGCGGCGATCAACTCCTGCGGCGGGCGCACGTCACGAATTTCGATACGGGTAATTTTCACGCCCCACGGATTGGTGGCTTCATCAACGATATGCAGCAGACGCGTGTTGATGTTGTCGCGCTGCGACAGCATCTCATCCAGCTCCATGCTGCCGAGCACGGTGCGGATATTGGTCATGGTCAGATTCAGGATCGAGAGTTCAAGATTGCTGACTTCGTAGGCGGCGCGCGCCGGATCGACAACCTGAATAAAGCAGACTGCATCAATGGTGACGTTGGCGTTGTCTTTAGAGATGATTTCCTGCGAAGGGATATCGAGCACCTGTTCCATCATATTGATTTTGCGACCAATACGATCCATGAACGGCACAAGCAAATTGAGGCCGGGCGCCAGGGTTTTGGTGTAGCGGCCAAAGCGCTCTACCGTCCACTGGTAACCTTGTGGAACAATTTTTACACCGGCCCACACGGTAACGAGTGCGAGCACAATGATGACGAGAATGACCGTTAACATATAACCTCCTGGCTGTCAGATTGTCGGGCCGAGTCGTTCGGCCCGTTTAACGCGCGGTACCGATCAGTACAGCAGCGAGTAAAGCTGGCGGCGATAGCGCGTGGCGAGGGTGTCGCCGGTGCCGAGTGCGGCCAAAATTTCCTGGAACATTTTACGCACCTGGCCGTCACCGACGCTGAGATCGCTTTTCAGGAAGCTGAATAACAACTCCAGCGCTTCCTCGTTGCGGCCAACCTGATGCAGCTGTAACGACAGTTTAGCAGCCAGTTCGGCATTGGTCGGATCGCTGGCTAACTGCTCCTGCAACAGCTGAATTTCTGGCGTATCGGCGGCCTGCTTTAACAGATCGATTTGCGAAATCAGGCTCTGATAGCGCGTGTCCTGATCCTGCAGCGGCACCGCATCCAGCACGGTTTCTGCCTCGTCGCTGCGGTTCAGGGTGATCAACACTTCTGCCAGCAGGAAGCCAATTTCGCTGTTTTTGTTACTCAGCTGCCAGGCGTCTTTCAGCAGCGGCAGCGCTTCCAGCGGTTTGCCTTCGTGCATCAATTGCATCGCCTGCTGCGCTTTAACTTCTTCTTCACGCGGCAACACTTTTTGCAGCAGAGCGCGAATCGCCTCTTCCGGCTGCGGTCCCTGGAAGCCGTCAACCGGCTGACCGTTTTGGAACAGATAAACGGTTGGGATCGAGCGCAGGCCGAACTGCGATGCCACCATCTGCTCTTTATCGCAATCCAGCTTCGCCAAAATAAACTGACCCGCATACTCCTGCGCCAGGCGATCCAGCACCGGCGTCAGTTCCAGACAGTGCTGACTGCGTTCGGACCAGAAATAGAACAGCACCGGCAGCTGCATCGACTGTTCTAAGGTCTGCTGCAGGTTGGATTCGTTGATGTCGATAATCAAAGCGTGTGACATGAATACGTCTCTTGTCAGAAAGTGTGTTGAGGATATGGGGGCAAGCTGCCCCGGTTCAAGTTTGATTCTGCGTTGCAGCTTAGTTGCTGCGCAAAATGCGATCCAGTATCCAACCTGGCAGCAGGCGTTTCAGCAGGCTCATCGCCCAGGCCACCAGCGTTACCGGATAGCGCAGGCGCGGATGTTTGCTCTCTAACGCGTGGCGCAGCTTCGGCAAAATCGCTTCCGGCGGCAGCGTGAAACGCGCGGCGATGCCCGGATTTTGTACCGGTTTATCCTGCTGGCCCTGATGCACGTTATCGGTGAAACGCGTGCTTATCGGGCCCGGTTCAATCAGGCTAACGCGCACGCCAGAGTCGCGCACTTCAAGACGCAGCGCATCGCTCCAGGCTTCCAGCGCCCATTTGCTGGCGGCATAGGCGCCGCGCCCCGGCGTCGAGATCAGTCCCAGTACCGAACTGGTATTGACGATGCGTCCGTTGCCGCTGGCTTGCAGCGCGGGCAGCAGGCGCATGGTCAGTTGATGAGTGCCAAACAGATTGGTGGAAAATTGCTTCTCTAATTGCTGACGCGAAACGCTGCTGAGCGGCCCATATTGACCAAAACCGCCGTTGTTAAACAGCGCGTGCAGGCGATGATCGGTGAGTTCCAGCACGCGATCGGCTGCGGCATCGACGCTGGCAGCATCATCCAAATCCAGCTGCACGCCAGTAAATCCCAATGCTTCCATGCGCGCCACATCGTCGGCGCGGCGACAGGCGGCCAGCACGCGATAGCCGCGCGATAAAAGGTCATTTGCGGCGACCAAACCAATGCCGCTCGAGCAGCCGGTGATGAGAATTGTTTTTTGCATTTCTTTACTCGTTAAAAATCACACGCCTGCATTAATCATGCTTTACTAGCGGAGCCAGTTCGGTCGCCATCAGGTTGGCGATAAACGGCTGAGCATCCGGATTGGGGTGAATTCCATCCTGCTGCATCCACTCCGGCTTCAGGTAGACCTGCTCCATAAAGAAGGGCACCAGAGGAATGTCGTACTGCTGTGCCAGGCGCGGATAGATCGCGCTAAACGCTTCCGTATAACGACGTCCATAATTAGCCGGCAGACGAATCTGCATCAGCAGCGGCTGCGCTTTCGCGGCTTTCACTTCGTCGATCACTTTGGTCAGATCCGCGGCGATATTCTGCGGCGGGAAACCACGCAGGCCATCGTTACCGCCCAATTCGATTAACACCCAGCGGGGTTGATGCTGTTTTAATAGGCCCGGTAAACGCGCCAGCCCTTGTCCTGCGGTATCTCCGCTGATGCTGGCGTTGACCACTTTGGGCTGCTGTTGCCACTCTTTATTTAGCAGGCTGGGCCAAGCCGCCGTGGCCGACATCCGATACCCGGCGCTCAGGCTGTCGCCCAACACCAGCAAGGTATCGGCGGCGGCGAGTCGGGACACCAGCAGAAGCAATAACAATAGGAAGGGATAATGCCAGCGGAAAACATTGTTGCAGTTCATCATCTTACTAAGTCCGTCGGTCAGGGAGAGCATCAGCTGACCATCCTTACCGGAGTTGAGCTGGTTGTCAAACCAGCTGAGACCATCGCCCTGATTGGCGAGTCCGGCTCGGGCAAATCCACGCTGCTGGGCATTCTGGCCGGACTGGATGACGGCAGCAGCGGCGAAGTGCATCTGCTTGGCCAGCCGCTGCACAGCATGAATGAAGAGCAGCGAGCGGCGCTGCGTGCGCGTGAAGTGGGCTTTGTGTTTCAATCCTTTATGCTGGTGCCGACGCTGAATGCGCTGGAAAACGTACAGTTGCCGGCGCTGCTGCGTGGCGACAGCGATCGCGAAAGTCGCCGCCAGGCGGTGGAACTGCTGACGGTGCTGGGTTTGAAAGATCGTCTGCATCATCTGCCGGCCCAACTTTCGGGCGGCGAGCAGCAGCGTGTGGCGCTGGCGCGTGCCTTTAGCGGCCGTCCCGGTTTGCTGTTTGCCGATGAACCCACTGGCAACCTTGACCGTAAAACCGGCGATCGTATCGCCGATCTGCTGTTCTCCCTCAACCGCGATTTTGCCACCACGCTGATTCTGGTAACGCACGATGAACAACTGGCGGCGCGCTGCGACCGTCGCTTACGGCTGCGCGACGGCAAGTTGTGGGAGGAGTCATGATTTGGCGCTGGTTCTGGCGCGAGTGGCGTTCGCCCTCGCTGCTGATTGTCTGGCTGGCGCTCACTTTAGCCGTGGCCTGCGTGCTGGCGCTGGGTTCGCTCAGCGATCGCATGGAAAAAGGCTTAAGCCAGCAGAGCCGCGACTTTATGGCGGGCGATCGCACGCTGCGCACCACCGCGCCCGCGCCGGAAGCGTGGCTTAACAAAGCGCGTGATGAAGGGCTGTCGGTCAGCAGCCAGCTGCACTTTATGACCATGACCTTCGCGCAAGAGACGCCGCAGCTGGCGGACGTAAAGGCGGTGGACAATGCCTATCCGATGTTCGGCACGCTGCAAACCGATCCGCCGGGCCTACGTCCACAAGCGGGCACGGTGTTGGTCGCACCGCGTTTGCTGGCGCTGTTGAATCTGAAAGTGGGCGATAGCGTGGATGTCGGCGACACCACGCTGCGCATTGCCGGGGAAGTGATTCAGGAGCCGGATGGCGGCTTCAATCCGTTCCAGACCGCGCCACGTCTGCTAATGAATCTGGCCGACGTGGAGAAAACCGGTGCGGTGCAGCCGGGCAGTCGTCTGAGCTGGCGCTATAAATTCTCCGGCGATCCGGCACCGCTGGCGCGCTATGACAGCTGGATCGCGCCGCAGCTAAAAGCCGATCAGCGCTGGATCAGCGTGGAAAATTCGGAAGATGCGCTGGGCCGCTCAATGCAGCGTGCGCAGCAGTTTCTACTGCTTTCAGCCTTGCTGACGCTGATGCTGGCGATTGCTGCGGTGGCGGTGGCGATGAGTCATTACTGCCGCAGCCGCTACGATTTGGTGGCGGTGCTGAAAACGCTGGGCGCAACGCGCAAGGCGCTGCAGCGGCTGATTATCGGTCAATGGTTGGCGGTGCTGCTGCTGGCGGCGATTGTCGGGAGCGCCCTGGGGCAGGGCATTGAAGTGATTCTGCTGCTGATGCTGAAACCGGTGCTGCCGGGCGCGCTGCCTGCGGCGAGTTTCTGGCCGTGGCTGTGGGCGATCGGCGCGATGTTTGTGATTTCGCTGCTGGTGGGTTTGCGTCCGTATCGTTTGCTGATGGCGACGCAACCGCTGCGCGTACTGCGGCGGGATGCGGTGGCGAACGTCTGGCCGCTGCGATTCTATCTGCCGGCAATGGCGCTGGTGGTGATTGGCTTGCTGGCGCTGCTGATGGGGGGCAGCAAAATGCTGTGGGCGCTGCTGGCGGGCGTGGTGATGCTGGCGCTGCTGCTGGCGTTACTCGGCTGGGGCACCTTGCTGCTGCTGCGTCGGCTGGTGGTGCGCAATCTGGCGCTGCGCCTGGCGATCAACCGTCTGCTGCGTCAACCGGCGATGACGCTCAGCCAGCTGGCGGCGTTTTCGCTGTCATTTATGCTGCTGGCGCTGCTGCTGGTGATGCGCGGCGATCTGCTGGATCGCTGGCAACAGCAACTGCCGCCGGACAGTCCGAACTATTTCCTGCTGAACATCACCAAAGAGCAGGTGCCGCAGGTACGCGAGTTCCTGGCCGGACATCAGCTCAAGCCGGAAACCTTCTACCCGATTGTGCGTGCGCGGCTGACCGGGCTAAACGGTAAAGAGGCTGATCCCCAGCTGGATAACGCGCTGAATCGCGAACTTAATTTGACGTGGCAAGCGGAGCGTCCGGATCACAATCCGCTGATTTCCGGTAACTGGCCGCCGCAGCCCGGTGAAGTGTCGATGGAGGTGGAGCTGGCGGATCGTCTGGGTGTGAAGCTCGGCGATAGCTTAACCTTCAGCGGCGATACCCAGCAGTTCAGCGCCAAAATCACCAGCTTGCGCAAGGTGGATTGGGAAAGTCTGCGGCCGAACTTCTTCTTTATCTTCCCGCCGGGCGCGCTCGATCAGCAGCCACAAACCTGGCTGACCAGCTTCCGTATGGAGAGCAATCCGGCGCTGCTGGCGCAGCTTAATCGTGCATTCCCGACGCTGAGCCTGCTGGATATCGGCAGCATGATGCGCCAGATTGGTCAGGTGCTGACGCAGGTTAGTCAGGCGCTGGAAGTGATGGTGGTGCTGGTAACGGTGTGCGGCGTGCTGCTGTTGCTGGCGCAGCTCCAGGTTGGCATGCGTCAGCGTCGGCAGGAGTTGGTAGTCTATCGCACGTTGGGTGCCAGTAAGCGCCTGCTGCGCGGCACCTTATGGTGTGAGTTTGCGCTACTTGGCGTGGTGTCGGGGATTGCGGCGGCGCTGGGCGCGGAAGCGGCGCTGTGGGGCTTGCAGCGCAAGATCTTCGATTTCCCGTGGCAGCCAGACTGGACGTTATGGATCGCCTTGCCGATCGGCGGCGCGCTGCTGCTCTCGCTGTGCGGTGCCTGGTTGGGTATTCGACTATTAAAACAGAAGGCGCTGTTCAGAAGCTTCAGTGCCGGATAAGCAAAACGATTTGTCTTAAATTTAAGTTCTGGTCTGCGTGAGTCGACTCATGAAAGCAGACCAGACTTATTTAAGGCTAAACATGTCATCTCCACTTATCGTCAAATCCGTTGTTGAAATCGGCTGCTGTAAAGTCTGCCAGGGCGAGGCCACGCTGTATGGTGTGACCGATTTCAATACCATCTGTCATTCGGAAAATGCCAGTCGTTACACTTATCCGCTCACCGGCGTGGCGATTTATTATCATCAATGCCAGACCTGTGGTTTGGTGTATACCCACGCATGCGATGACTGGACGCCAGCGGATTATGCACAGCATATGTATAACGAGGCTTACGGGCAGTTTGATCCTAACTATGAGATCAATCGACCGATGAGAAATCGCGATCTGATTTTGACGTTATTCAAAAAATATCACGGCAAAAAAATGCTGGATTACGGTGGAGGCACCGGCACGCTGGCGCGCTTAATGCAGGAAGTGGGCACTGATATGGTGGCGTGGGATCCGTTTGTGCCCGGCGATTATCCAGAACTGAATTCTTATGAATTTATGACCAGTTTTGAGGTGTTTGAGCATACGCCGGATCCGCATAAAACGCTGGCAGAAGTGTCAGGTTTTTTGAAAAAAGGCGGGGTGTTTTTCTTCAGCACCGCGACCACGGACGAAGTGAGTCATTTGGGGATGACTGACTGGTATATTGCGCCGCGCACCGGTCATATTACGATTCATTCGGAAGCGTCGCTGAATGCATTGTTCAGTGCGCATGGGTTCCAGATTACGCATCTGAATCGCTGGAGCCATGTGGCGATGAAGATGGTGGGATAAAGGGAGTTCTGGGCGGGCTGATGCCCTCACCCCGGCCCTCTCCCAGAGGGAGATGTTAGCTCGATTGGTTCCCTCTCCCAGTGGGAGAGGGCTAGGGTGAGGGAAAAACAGCTGAACTACAGCTTCTCAACCGCCCACGCAATCCCGCTCGCATACGCTTCCGGCAGCAGCGGCACCAGCGCATTCAAGGCTGACGCCAGACGCGCGTGATCGCTATCGGTGAGATTAAGATGCCCAACCTTGCGGCCTTCACGCACCTCTTTGTCGTACCAATGCAGATGCACCAGCGGCTGCTGCAGCCACGCCAGATTCACCTCAGTACCAATCAGATTCACCATCACCGACGGCGCAAACACCACCGGCTTTGGCAGTGCCAGGCCCAAAACCGCACGCAGATGCAGCTCGAACTGGCTGATTGACGCGCCATTCTGCGTCCAGTGGCCGCTGTTGTGCACGCGCGGTGCCAGCTCGTTGATCAGCAAACCTTCTGGCGTAATGAAACACTCCATCGCCATCACGCCGACGTAGTTCAGCTCATGCATGATGGCGCTGAGCATCGCTTCCGCCTGCTGTTGCTGTGCGGCATCGGCCTGCGGGAACGCCACGCTGGTGCGCAGAATGCCGTCCTGATGCAGGTTATGCGTCAGCGGATAAAACACCGTGCTGCCATCGTGCCCACGCGCGCCGACCAGCGACACTTCGCCGCTGAAGTTAATGCCTTGCTCAACGATGCATTCGCCGTAGCACTCATCCGGCAGCGCATCGGTTTCATGAGCGCGCAAACGCCACTGACCGCGGCCGTCATAGCCGCCGGTACGACGCTTTACAATCGCCAGTTCGCCAAGCGAGTTGAACACGGTTGGCCACTCGGCTTTATCGGCCAGCAGCTGCCACGGCGCGGTAGCGAGGTTCAGCTGATCCAGCAGCTGTTTTTGCGTCAGGCGATCGGCCAGACGCGGGAAGATATCGCGATTCACAAAGGCCGGATGGCTCGCCAGTTCGCGGGTTAACGCGGTTTCCGGCCAGCGCTCGATCTCAGCGGTGATCACGCTTTCGGCGATCGGCAGCGCAGAAGGTTCCGCATCCAGGCCCACCGGATACACCGCGATGCCCAGCGGTTCACCCGCCTGGCGCAGCATGCGGCCTAACTGACCATTTCCTAAGACGCAAACCGGCTTCATACGTCCTCCCGCGGATCCGGGTTGTTCAACACTTCATCGGTTTGCGTTTGACGCCAGTTGGCGATGCGCGTTGACAGCGCGCTGTCGTGAATCGCCAGAATCTGTGCCGCCAGCAGAGCGGCGTTGGCAGCACCGGCTTTACCAATCGCCAGCGTACCCACCGGAATGCCGCGCGGCATCTGCACGATGGAGTAGAGGCTATCGACGCCGCTCAGCGCCGCGCTTTGCACGGGCACGCCCAGCACCGGCACCAGCGTTTTCGCGGCCAGCATGCCCGGCAAATGGGCTGCACCGCCGGCACCGGCGATGATCACCTGAAAACCGTTGTCGGCTGCGGTTTCCGCGAAGCTAAACAGTTTGTCAGGCGTACGGTGAGCTGAGACCACTTCAACGTGGAAGGGAACATCCAGGCTGTTAAGAATTTCCTCGGCGAACTGCATGGTAGCCCAGTCACTTTTGGAACCCATGACAATGGCGATACGGGCCGGGGCGGCGTTGGATGACATGCGGTCAACTCCTGTGAATATGCAAACGAACCTGGCCGGGCGGGCAGGCGAAGAAGGGCACAGAGAATAGCATGAGATGGCAGCAAGGAAAACGGTTGCGTAGGCGGAAAACGGGCATTGATGCCCGGATTTCAGAAGGGAAATTCGATCAGGCTGACGCCGCTGGCATCAAGCTGAATCATCGATCCGTTCTTATGCCAGGCACCCAGCACCGCGCGCTCGGCGTTTTTGCCGTGCAGCGGGAAGGCGTGAATGGCGGGACGATGCGTGTGGCCGTGAATCAGAATCGCCACCTGTTGACGCGTCATCGCGGCTTCCACCGCGGACTGATTGACGTCCATGATGCTGACCGATTTATGCTGATTCGCCTGCTTGCTGCCATTGCGCATGCGCGCGGCAATACGCATGCGCAGACGCAGCGGCAACGCGAGGAACAGACGCTGCAACCAGCGCTGATGCACTTTGGCGCGGAAACGCTGATAGCCTGCATCGTCGGTGCACAAGGTATCGCCGTGCATGATCAACACACGATGTCCGTAGCGATCGAGCACCTTTTCTTCCGGCAGCAACGTCATGCCGCTGGCACGCGCAAAACGCTGGCCGAGCAGGAAGTCGCGATTACCGTGGATGAAGAATTTCGGTACCGGCAAGGCTTTGAGCGCCGCAGCGATCTGCTGATGCAGCGGATTAGGATCGTCGTCGCCGATCCAGGCTTCAAACAGATCGCCGAGGATGTAAAGCGCATCGCACGTGCGCGCTTCACCCTGCAAAAAATGCAGAAAACCGGCAGTAATTGCCGGTTCTTCATGACACAGATGCAGATCTGCGATAAACAGCGTGCGCGACATTACTCGCTAACAGTCACTTTCTGGATGACAACATCTTCAACCGGAACGTCCTGATGCATGCCGCTGCGGCCGGTTTTCACCGCTTTGATTTTCTCAACCACGTCCATGCCTTCAACCACTTCAGCAAACACGCAGTAACCCCAGCCTTGCAGGCTTTCGTCACGGAAGTTCAGGAAGTCGTTGTCTGCCACGTTGATGAAGAACTGGGCCGTTGCAGAGTGTGGCGCCTGAGTACGCGCCATCGCCAGGGTGCCTTTGGTGTTTTTCAGGCCGTTGTTCGCTTCGTTGCGGATGTCTGCTTTGGTATCTTTCTGCTTCATGCCAGGCTCAAAACCGCCGCCCTGAATCATGAAACCGTTGATTACGCGATGGAAGATAGTGTTATCGTAAAAACCTTCCGCGCAGTATTCCAGGAAGTTCTTCACGGTAGCCGGCGCTTTGTCATCGAAAGTTTTGATTACGATATCGCCATGGTTCGTCTGGAAAGTGACCATTATTTTCTTCCTGTCAAGGTTGTCGTCAGTATCAACTGCCACGCCTGTAAGGCGGCGGGGCATTTTTGTAGACGCTTCTTATATCACAATTTCCAATAACGCGTCAGTAACCGGACGGCAGTTGGCAACCGAGCGATGCACAAGTCAGAAAAATACGGCACAATAACCGGCTACGCTGCAAGGGCGTATCCCGCAAACGTCACTAACGGAACCATTCAATGTTGAAGATCTATAACACCCTGAGTCGACAGAAAGAGGAATTTAAACCTATCCACGCCGGTGAAATCGGTATGTACGTGTGTGGTATCACGGTTTACGACCTCTGTCATATCGGCCATGGGCGTACATTTGTGGCATTCGACGTGGTGGCGCGTTATCTGCGTTACGTGGGCTATCAGCTGAAGTATGTGCGTAACATCACCGATATCGATGACAAAATCATCAAACGTGCCAATCAAAATGGGGAAAGCATTGAAACGCTGACCAACCGCATGATCGCTGAGATGCACAACGATTTCGCCGCGCTCGGCATTCTGCCGCCGGATCTGGAGCCGCGCGCCACCCGCCATATCGATGAAATCATCGAGCTGGTCGGCAGGCTGATTGAGCGTAAGCACGCGTACGTGGCGGACAACGGCGACGTGATGTTCGACGTGATGAGCGACAAAGATTACGGCGTGCTGTCGCGTCAGGATCTGGAGCAGCTGCAGGCCGGCGCGCGCGTCGAAGTGGCGGATGTGAAGCGCAATCCGATGGACTTCGTGCTGTGGAAGATGTCTAAAGCCGACGAACCTGCGTGGAACTCGCCGTGGGGCAACGGCCGTCCCGGCTGGCACATCGAGTGTTCGGCGATGAACTGCAAACAGCTCGGCACCCATTTCGACATTCACGGCGGCGGTTCAGATCTGATGTTCCCGCACCATGAAAACGAAGTGGCGCAATCCACCTGTGCGCACGATGGTCCGTATGTGAATTACTGGATGCACTCCGGCATGGTGATGGTTGATCGCGAGAAGATGTCGAAATCGCTGGATAACTTCTTCACCGTGCGCGATGTGTTGCAGCATTACGATGCCGAAACCGTGCGTTACTTCCTGATGTCGGGCCACTATCGCAGCCAGCTCAACTACGGCGAAGATAACCTCAACCAGGCGCGTGCGGCGCTCGAGCGCTTGTACACCGCGCTGCGTCATACCGATGCCAATGCCACGGCGGCGGGTGGCGAAGAGTTTGAAGCGCGATTCCGTACCGCGATGGATGACGACTTCAACACGCCGGAAGCCTATTCGGTGTTGTTTGATATGGCGCGTGAAGTGAATCGCCTGAAGACCGAAGACAAAGCTTCCGCTGATGCGCTGGCAGCGAAACTGCGCCAGATCGCTAACGTGCTCGGCATTCTGCAGCAGGATCCCGAGCAGTTCCTGCAAAGCGGTGCGCAGGTGAATGACGATGAAGTGGCGGAAATCGAGCATTGGGTGAAAGCCCGTTCCGATGCGCGTGCAGCCAAAGATTGGGCGCAGGCGGATGTGGCGCGCGATAAGCTCAATGAGTTGGGCGTGATCGTTGAGGATGGGCCGCAAGGTTCCAGCTGGCGACGCAAATAACCGGAGAGGGCGAGAAATCGCCCTTTTTTATTGATGGCGATTGAACAGATTCATATTCACGGCTTCCGCTCGGTGCGCGACCTGACGCTACCGCTGCAACAGCTCAACGTGGTGAGCGGCCCCAACGGCTGCGGCAAATCCAACCTTTATAAAGCGGTGCGACTACTGCACGAAGCGGCGAGCGGACGTTTAGCGCTGGCGCTGGCGGAAGAGGGCGGCATCCAGAAAGCGATGTGGGCGGGCGGATTGCGGCGCGGCGATCGTCGCCACGATCCTAAACGTCTGGCGCTCGCGGTAGTGATGGATGATATGGATTATCAGCTGGATATCGGTTTTCCTGAGCCGTTAGCCACCAGCATGTTTAACCTCGATCCGCTGGTGAAAGAGGAGCGTATATGGATGAGCGGCCAGCGTCGGCGTCCTTCCTCCTGCATCCTGCAGCGGCAAAATCAAACCGCTTTCCTGCACAACGTTGAGGGCGAACGCGTTGCTTATCCTGCGGTGCTGCATCCGGAAGAGTCGCTGTTTGGGCAGCTTGGCGAGCCGCACCTTTATCCCGAGCTTTCGCAGGTACGTGAAAGGCTGCGTCAGTGGCGTTTCTATCATGAGTTTGCGGTGTGGCCCGGTTCGCCAATTCGTGCGCCGCAGATTGGCGTGCGCGCGCCGGTACTGAGCCACGATGGCAGCAATTTGGCCGCAGCCTGGGCTACGATTGTTGAACGCGGTCATTCCGAATTACTGCTTGAGGTGATGGCCGAAGCCTTCCCGGACACGGAATTTCACGTTGACGTGCAGAACGGGCGTTTTCAGATGCTGATGTCACGGCGGGGAATTTTGCGTCCGCTGGAGAGCGCCGAGTTCTCGGATGGCACGCTGCGCTTTCTCTGCTTAGTGGTGGCGCTGCTCAGCCCGCGTCCGCCAGCGTTTATGGCGCTGAATGAACCGGAAAACAGTTTGCATGAAGACTTGTTGCCTGCATTAGCACGACTGATCGCCGAAGCCAGCCAGTTTAGCCAACTGTGGATCACCAGCCATTCACCGAAACTGGCGACGCTGATTGCGCAGCATACGGCGGTGAATCATATCGCGCTGGAGCAAATCCAAGGGGAAACTCGGGTGGTGGGGGAAGAGCGGATTTAGGCGTCCCGATTGGGACGCCTAAAGGTCAGGCAACAACCGTAATCTTAAAGCCCGCAAACTCGACCTTCTGGCCTTCAACAATCTTGCAGCGCTTACGCGTTTCAACTGCGCCATCGACGCGCACTTCGCCTTCCGCGATCACCGCTTTCGCCTGCGCACCGCTTTGCACCCAACCTTCGAGTTTCAGCAGGTCGCACAAATCAACGTGGGCATGTTTACCGAGAGAAAAACTGGCCATTATGCCTCCTCAATGTCGTGAAATTCTTCACACGCCGTCAGCGTGTTTTGGATCAGTGTCGCGACCGTCATTGGACCGACGCCGCCTGGAACGGGCGTAATGTACGAGGCGCGCTCAGCAGCGGCTTCGAACTCCACATCACCCACCACTTTGCCGCTGTCGAGGCGGTTGATACCCACATCAATCACCACCGCGCCCGGCTTGATCCAGTCGCCCGGAATAAAGCCCGGCTTGCCAACCGCCACCACCAGCAGATCGGCGTGCTCAACGTGATGACGCAGATCTTTGGTGAAACGGTGCGTAACGGTGGTGGTACAACCGGCGAGCAGCAGCTCCATGCTCATCGGACGGCCAACGATGTTCGATGCGCCAACCACCACGGCGTTCAGGCCGTAAGTATCGATATTGTAGCGCTCCAGCAAGGTGACGATGCCGCGCGGCGTACACGGACGCAGCTTCGGTGCGCGCTGGCACAGACGACCGACGTTGTACGGATGGAAGCCATCCACGTCTTTGTCCGGCACGATACGCTCCAGCACTTTGACGTTATCGATGCCGGCTGGCAGCGGCAGCTGCACCAGAATGCCGTCGATGTCGTTATCGTTGTTGAGCTTGTCAATCAGCTCCAGCAGCTCGGCTTCGCTGGTGGTGGCGGGCAGATCGTATGAGCGGGAGATGAAGCCCACTTCATCACAAGCACGACGTTTGCTGGCGACATAGATCTGCGAAGCCGGGTTTTCACCCACCAGCACAACTGCCAAACCGGGCGCTCGTTTACCGGCCGCCAGACGCTGCTGTACTTTTTCGGCAACCTCAAGGCGCACCTGCTGCGCAATCGTTTTACCGTCAATAATTTTTGCTGCCATCAGAGAGGAAATCCATCTGTAGAGGGTTAGATCGGGGATGGCGCCTATTCTGTCAGAAGCGCGTCCGGCTGTCAGGTAGAGATTCGCCATCAACGCCGCTTTCCCGATTTTTCGCCGTGGCGCCCGCCCGCGTTAGCGCTTATGATGCCCGGCAGTGAATGAGATGGATGACGTGATGATTTGGTTAATTCTCGCCACGCTGGCGGTGGTGTTCGTGGTAGGTTTTCAGCTGCTGACGGCCAGCTCGCGCCATGCGGTGCAGGCGCTTAATAAACGGTTGCAACTGCCGCCGGTGCATATCGAATCAATGTTGTCGCTGATGGGCAAAGAGGCGGCAAAAGAGTTTACCGACTACATCGCGGGCGATAACGACACGCATCTGCACAATGGCGCGGCGGTGCTGCTGATTTGGCAGGTGCTGATTGTTGATGGCAGCGACGAGAATAGGCAGCGCTGGCACGGCATTTTGAGCCGGGCTGGGTTTTATGCGCTGATATCAAGGCAACAGCTGTTGCTGGCGTTGGGGTTCTTGCGCCAGCTGGAGCCGGACAGCCAGGAACTGCACGCGCTGCGCGATCAGTACAATGCGCACTTCACGCAGCAAGGGATTGAGCTGGAAGGCGAAACCGAGCAGAGCGGGAATCTGGTGTCGTTAAGCGAATGGCGCAAGCGGCATTAAGGAGTTTTGGTTAATCTGGCAGCACTCCGCCGCTAGTGGGAGGCAAAAACGTTGACGCGCGAGCCGCTGGACGTATAATCCGACCCAATCACTATGCGCCCTTAGCTCAGCTGGATAGAGCACCGGCCTTCTAAGCCGTAGGTCACAGGTTCGAATCCTGTAGGGCGTACCATCCTGAATTCTCCTCATCTTTATCTCTTTTCTTTTAAATTCATTCGTCGTTTATCCTTGTCATACAGTTCGCTAGCTGTATTATTTTGCCCAATCCCTTAGATCTACTCTTATATAAAACAGTGATTGAAGCGCTATCCGCTCATGATCTTTATATATGGCAATTTCTTATACAATTGCCGCAATAGTAGAACTAACCACTTTGCTTTTACTCAGGTTGCATAATGTCCAATCATAATTTTTCTCAAACTGCCGCTTTTCTCTGGTCGGTTGCCGATCTTCTGCGCGGAGATTTTAAACAGTCTCTTTATGGCCGCATCATTCTGCCATTTACTCTGTTGCGTCGATTAGAGTGTGTGCTTGAGGAGAGTAAAGAGGCTGTATTGGCCCAGGCTGAAAAGCTGAAAGCAATGAAAGATTTGCCAGGGGAAGCACAGGAAAAATTCTTGTTACGCGCAACTAATGGTCTGTCCTTTTTCAATACATCTCCCATGAATCTAAGCAAGTTGGGCCAAAGCGACAACGCAGATAATTTGCTGAATTATGTCGAATGCTTTTCTAGTGATGCGCGTCAGATTTTTGAACAGTTCAAATTTAGCGAATATGTGGGTGAGTTAAAGCAAGCGAACCTGCTGTTCAAAGTGGTCAAATTGTTTGCGGTAACTGATCTCAGCCCAAAAAAAATATCTAACCATGATATGGGATTAGTGTTTGAAGAACTGATCCGCCGCTTTGCTGAAAGTTCAAATGAAACCGCCGGAGAGCACTTTACTCCGCGTGATATCGTGCGTTTAACTACATCATTAGTATTTATGGAAGATGATGATGCGCTGAGTAAACCCGGTATCATCCGTACTATCTACGATCCCACTGCGGGAACCGGTGGGTTCTTATCTTCTGGTATGGAATATGTTCACGATCTCAATCCAGAAGCGGTAATGCGAGCCTTTGGCCAGGAACTCAATCCCGAATCTCATGCTATTTGTAAAGCCGATATGCTGATCAAAGGGCAGGATGTTAGCCGCATTAAGCTGGGTAATACCCTTTCTAACGATCAGCTCCCCGCCGACCAGTTTGATTACATGCTGTCTAATCCACCTTTCGGTGTGGACTGGAAAAAGATTGAAGGTGAGATTTACGATGAACATTCGCAGAAAGGCTTCAATGGTCGTTTTGGGCCGGGCCTGCCGCGTGTCTCCGATGGATCTCTGCTGTTCCTGATGCATCTGCTTAGCAAAATGCGCGGCATTCATAATGCTGATGGCTCAGTAAGTAACGGCGGTCGCATCGGCATTATACTTAACGGCTCGCCGCTTTTTACTGGCGGTGCGGGTAGCGGTGAGAGCGAAATCCGTCGCTATATTCTGGAAGCCGATTTACTGGAAGGCATCATCGCGTTGCCAACGGATATGTTTTACAACACCGGTATCGCGACCTACGTCTGGATCCTGTCGAATAAGAAATCAGCAGAACGTAAAGGCAAAGTTCAGCTGATCGATGGCACTAATCTTTGCGGTAAAATGCGTAAATCGCTGGGCTCCAAGCGTAACGTGATGGGTGAAGAGGATATCAGGCTAATTACGCAGACTTTCGGCGATTTTAAGGTGGTTGATGCGACTTCACTGGAAGAGCTTGGGCTGGAAAAAGCGCCAGAGCAGAAATCCAACCGTGGCCGTCAGTCTGCCACGGCTAAAACTGAAACGACGAAAACCTTCGCCAGTAAAATTTTTAACACTACCGAATTTGGTTATCGCCGCCTGACCATTGAACGTCCACTGCGTTTGTCTGCACAGGTGACTGATGAAGCGATTGCCACACTGCGCTTTGCACCTAAGCCGTTTAAAGCACCGATGGAGCGTTTATACGAGGAGTTTTCTGCACAGTGGCAGGATGATAATTACGGTGATTTTTCAGCGATCGAAGCTGAAGCCCGCGTCATTATCAAAGCAGAATTTGCTGAATTGAAAGAGAAGCAGATTAAGGATTTACTGGACAGCAAATTGTGGCTGGTGCAACGCACGTTGATGGATAAGGCGCATCAGATTCAGAATGCCTTAGGTGTTCAGGCGGGCGGCAAAACAGACGTCAGCCATGACTATAACCAGTTCCAGCTGACACTTAAAAATGCGATTAAAACCGCAGGCGTGAAGCTCGATACCAAAGACAATAAACAGTTTATCGACGCTATAACGACTAAAAACCCTGATGCCGAGCCGGTAGTGAAGAAGGTGCTGAAAGAGGGTGCTCAACCTCTATACGGTGCATTTGAGTACAAAGGTAAAGTAGTTGAATTTGAGCAGGACGGCGATCTGCGTGATAACGAGAACGTGCCGCTAAATGCGTCAGTTGCCACCAGCGATCTGATTGAAAATTACTTTAAAGCAGAAGTGCTGCCGCATGTGGCGGATGCGTGGATTAATGCAGATAAGCGCGATGCGAAAGACGGTGAAGTAGGTTTTGTTGGTTACGAGATTCCGTTTAACCGTCACTTCTATGTTTATCAGCCGCCGCGCCCGCTTGAAGAGATTGATGCAGATCTGGATGCTATCAGCGCAGATATAATGAAGCTACTTCAGGAGGTGCATTCCTGATGTCTAAATTTAATCATTACGAATTATATCGCGCCAGTGAGTATTTCAACACCGAGATACCTTCTCATTGGGAAGAAAAACAATTGGGGTTCTTGGCAAAACAGGATCGCAATGCATTTGTTGATGGCCCATTTGGTTCTGACTTGAAAACGACGGACTACCAAGATGATGGTATTCCATTAATTCAATTAAATAACATTCGAGATGGCAAACATCTTTTAAAAAATATTAAATTTGTCACCAAAAGAAAAAGCATAGAACTTTCAAGGCATATTGCTTATCCGAAAGATATTGTTTTTGCAAAAATGGCGGAGC
The DNA here is from genome assembly GCF_003208415.1 of Pantoea sp. AG1095. Lineage (NCBI taxonomy): Bacteria > Pseudomonadati > Pseudomonadota > Gammaproteobacteria > Enterobacterales > Erwiniaceae > Pantoea > Pantoea sp. AG1095. The sequence continues at coordinate 28,412 of NZ_QKMJ01000001.1, forward strand.
CGGTAGCAAGGGCTGCAAAAGTTAATGAAGCTTACCCTGATTATGTCATTGTCGCTGACTGCGTGAAAATGACGCCTAATAAAAAAATTATAAATGAAGATTATCTGGTTTGGGCTGTCAATTCAGATTGCGTTCGGATGAATGCTGAATTGGTTTCTACTGGGACAACTAGAATTAGAATAAGCCTTGGGGAATTAAAAAAAATAAGGATTCCTTTCCCCTCGTTGGTAGAGCAGTCAAAGATAGCATTGTTTCTTAACCACGAAACAACAAAAATCAATAAGCTAATCGATAAGCAACAACAACTAATTGAACTGCTTAAAGAAAAACGTCAAGCAGTGATTAGCCATGCTGTAACCAAAGGTCTTAATCCTGATGTGCCCATGAAAGATTCTGGTGTTGAATGGTTGGGGGAAGTGCCTAAGCATTGGGTTGTTACTCGTGCAAAATTCATTTCAAACATATTTGTTCCACAACGAAACAAGCCTGAGTTAAATGATGATGCGGGTCTTTTCTGGGTAACTATGGAAAATATGAGTCAGCAATACATAACGTATTCGTCTCAATTCGTTTCTGATGCAGCAGCATTAAAATCAGGTTCAAAGATTTTACCTCAAGGGGCCGTAATTGCCAGTTGTGTCGGGAGTTTTGGTATCTCAGCAATTAACATGGTAGATGTGATTATCAATCAACAGTTACAAGCATTTCAGCCAGTAAATATAAAGGCTGAATTTCTTATGGCATTGATAACTATTTCGAGAAATTATTTTGAGCTCATTTGTACTGCAGCAACCCTAACTTATGTAAATAAGGAAGGTTTCGAAAATCTTCCCGTAGTAGTTCCACCCAAGAATGAACAAATAAGCATTTGCAAATTTATAAATGATAGTAACGAGAAATTTGAAATGTTGATGGAACATTCGCTGGATCAAGTCAATCTGCTTAAAGAACGCCGTGCCGCTCTTATTTCTGCCGCCGTTACCGGAAAAATCGATGTGCGTGACTGGGTAGCGCCCGAGAAGCAGGATGTTGAGGAGCCACAGGAGACCACCGCATGAGCATGGACAGCACCAAAGAACTGATTTTTCAGGATGAAATGATTGTGCAGATGGTCGATCGCGGCTGGATTGTTGGCAAAGCTGACGGCTACGATCGCGAACGTGCGCTCTATTCACAGGATGCGCTGACTTTCGTGCAAACTACGCAGCCGCAGGAGTGGGATAAGTTTGCCAAAATTTATCCCACCGATACCGAACGTCACTTCCTTGATGCGCTGGTGGCGCAACTCCAAAAAGTGGATATCAACGCTACCGATATGCTTTCACGCACTTACGGTACGCTCGGCGTATTGCGTCACGGCATCAAGAGCCATAGCGCGCGTTTTTCGCTATGTCAGTTCAAACCGGAACATAACCTCAATCCGGACACGCTGGCGCGATATAAACAAAACATCTGTCGTATTGTGCCCGAGCTGGTTTACAGCCCGCACGCTTCCAAAGCGGTATTTGAAGAGTCAGGCATAAAAGCGAAGAAGTGGCGTATTGATCTGGTGCTATTTGTGAATGGCCTACCGATTGCCACGCTGGAGCTAAAGTCTGAATTTAAGCAGGCAGTACAAAACGCCATCACCCAATATAAGAAAACGCGCCTGCCAAAAGATCCCGGCACTAACAAAATGGAACCGCTGCTGACATTCAAACGCGGTGCGTTGGTGCACTTTGCCGTCAGCCAGTATGAAGTGTTTATGGCGACTAAACTCGACGGCGACAAAACCTTCTTTCTGCCGTTTAACAAAGGCACCAAAGACGGCGGCGCGGGCAATGATATTCCGGAAAATGAAAATGACTATGCCACAAGCTATCTGTGGAATGAGGTCTTGCTGCCGGACAATCTGCTGAAAATTCTCGCCAGCTTTGTGCATCTGCAAATTGAAGATAAAGAAGACTGGCAGGGACTGAAGTATAAAAAAGAGAGTCTGATCTTTCCGCGCTATCACCAATGGGATGTGGTTAATAAACTGATCACGGCGGCAGCAGAGGAAGGGACAGGTAATAAATATCTGATTCAACATAGTGCGGGTTCAGGGAAATCCAATTCCATCGCCTGGACCGCTCACCAGCTATCGCGGCTTTATGATGAGAAAGGTGAGAAGCAGTTCCACTCGGTGATTGTTGTCACTGACCGAACCGTGCTGGACGATCAACTGCAGGACACAATCTACCAGTTTGAGCATCAGGATGGTGTGGTCGGACGCATCAACAACAAAGAGGGCGATGGTTCAAAGTCGGAAAAGCTTGCTAGCGCGCTTGAAAACTCGCAGCCGATTATCATCGTTACTATTCAGACCTTCCCGTTTGTGCTTAAAGTGATTGAAAACAGTGTCAGCCTCAAGCTACGTAAATATGCGGTAATTGCCGATGAAGCGCACTCTTCGCAAAGCGGATCCACCGCGCGTCAGCTGAAAGAAGTGTTGATGACAGAAGAAGCGGATGACGATGCCGTGATGTCGTCAGAGGATATTCTTGATGCTACGGTTGCCGCGCGTAAGGGCAGCAGCAATCTCAACTATTATGCATTTACCGCAACGCCGAAACCGAAAACGCTCGAGCTATTTGGCCGTCGCCCTAATCGGCATGAGCCAGCCTCCAGAATTAATAAGCCAGAAGCGTTTCATGTTTACTCCATGCGTCAGGCTATTGAAGAAGGTTTTATTCTCGATGTTCTGAAGAATTACACCAATTACAAGGTGGCCTATAAGCTGCTGCAAAAACTGGACGATCCGGACCGCGAAGTTGATAGCAAAAAAGCCAAAATAAAACTCACCCAGTGGGTATCGCTGCATGAGCACAATGTCTCGCAAAAGGTGAAGGTCATTGTTGAGCATTATCGTAAGCATGTGATGCATCTACTGGGCGGACAGGCGAAAGCAATGGTTGTTACCAGCTCACGTAAAGCGGCTGTGCGTTACAAGCTGGCGTTTGATAAATACATCGCTGAAAACAACTACCCGAAAATTAACGCGATGGTTGCCTTCTCCGGTGAAATTGAGTTTGCCGAAAGCGATCATAACGCGCTTGCGCTCCTGAATCAGAAATTCACTGAAATCAATATGAACCCCGGTCTGAAAGGGCGGGATATGCGTAAAGCCTTTGATAGCGATGATTATCAAGTGATGCTGGTGGCAAACAAATTCCAGACCGGTTTTGACCAGCCCAAATTGTGTGCCATGTATGTGGACAAAGCATTAGGGGGAGTGGAATGCGTTCAGACGCTTTCACGACTGAACCGCACCTATCCGGGCAAAGCAGAATCAGGCACATTTGTACTCGATTTCTGGAACGACCCAGATGAGATTCTTGAGGCTTTCCAACCGTATTACCAAACAGCGGAATTAACCGATGTTAGCGATCCGCAATTAGTCTTTGAGTTATTCGAAAAATTGCGCACCAGCGGTATTTTCTTGTGGAATGAAGTTGAGCAGTTCTGTGATGCATTTTTCACTAAGAATAAATCTAATGCAGCGATCAGCAACATCTGCAAGCCAGCAGTTGATCGTTGGAAGTTGCGTTATAGCTCAGCGATTGATGCTTACGTGCAGGCTAAAGAGATATTTGAGCTGACCAAAAAAAGCACGAATCAAGTAGTGCTTCTGACTAACGCAGAAAACACTTTCAAAGCCTGTAAGCAGGAAAAAGACAAGTTGGATATCTTTAAAAAAGATCTCGGCAGCTTTGTCCGCTTCTATGAATTTATGTCGCAGATCGTTGACTATGATGACAAGGACCTGGAAAAGCTAAGCCTGTTTGCTCGCCACTTGCGCCCAATGTTGCATGAACAGCGTATTGCAGAAGATGAGGTTGATCTCAGTAATGTTGAGATGAGCCATTATCGTTTGTCAAAGCTCCATGAACAGCATCTGAAACTCCAAGAGGATGCAGAAGAGTACAAACTCAAACCTGGCAATGAAATAGGCACCGCAAAGCCTAAGAACCCGAAAGAAGAGTTCCTGTCAAATATTCTGGCGCGTCTGAACAACCTCTTTATTACTGACAATCTTAGCGATAAAGACATGATTAATTATGCTTTTGCCGTGCGAGACAAGTTATCTGAGAACCAAGCGGTAATGACGCAAATTGCTAATAATACGCGCGAACAGGCAATGCTGGGCGATTTCCCGAAAGCGATTGATGATGCCGTAATGGATAGCAACGATGCGCATCAGGAGATGATGATTCAGTACTTGTCGAATCCGGAGCTTGCGAAAGGATTTGCCAGAGTGGTGTTTGATATGTTGAAAGGCGCTTAAAAGATGCGAGGCAGAATATTGCCTCGTTATCCTTAATACACTTGTTAATATGCTTGTAGAAAAAACAATTGGATATTTATTATGTTGAATCCTGTTTCTGAATGGGGCAGGTCAGCAGTTCAATCATAAAAGTGATGTAACATTTTCGTGTCTGTGCGCAAATATTTATTCTGCCAGTTCAGCTTCTGTTGTTGTTTTGTCTGAATATCAGCTTCCTCACGCAATTTTTGTTGCAGCCAGGGAGAAAATGTTCTGTAAAAAATTCTTGCTCTTCTGAACTTTTCAAACTGACTCATCATGAAAAGGATCCAAACCACATTTAAACAGTAGGCGGAGATAGCGAGTGCAATGTAAAACACTTGTTCGGTCCCAGATGAGGTTTTACCTATGTCTACAAATAAAAATAGAGCAGTGAGAAGAATCAGCGAAATGATACTGATGAATGTGAGTTGCAAACCTCTTAACTTCCTGTATCGTTTATTGTAACTATTAAATGAGTCGTTCTGAATGTCCTTGATGCAAGGGGTTTTAATAAAGCCTTGAAAGTCTCGGTCTTCATAGCTGATGTTTCGCTCTCTAAGGAATGTCAAAAGCAGCTCGTTTATTTTTACCGAGTACTGCATTCCTATTACATCATATAGTGCCTTAACAGCATTCTCAGTGGCTGTATTTATACTTTTTGCATATAGGTTAGAAATACAGGCAAGTGCTTTTGCTCTTTTTTCAGTGACTGTGGCCTTCTCAGCATAATGAATACCTGCCAACCTTTTTATGATGGGCCACGCTGCTTTTATTAACCCTGGGATAAGTACACCTAGAGATAATTTAAGAGACTCGGTGCTTATCAAAGTTGAGAAATTGATTGTTGAGTTTATTTCTTCCATTCATTCACTCTCGATGTTTATGTTATTTAACGTGACTATTTCGCAGTTTTCCCACTTTGATGCGCACTGTTTCCGGCATCGCACTCAGATTATCCTCCCTCAGCCCCAGCATCATATTGCATCCATTGAACAACCCGGCGTCGCCTAGCCGCGGCATTGGCAGCAATCGGGTGGGAATCGTCAGCCAAAACCGCAAATCGTAGTCACAGCCCAGATACGTACGCAGTAGCGCCATCACATCCTGTCTGAGCTGTCCGTCAGGCATCCAGCCCTTTGCCTCATCAGGATCGTCTGTTGAAAGCTCGACCCGTGAGCAGTAACCGACTACGCAAGTTTCATCACCCAAAATCGGATTCTGATCGAGCGTCATGCCGCTGAGCATTGAAAGTCGGGCGCGTTTCGCCACCGGCATCGTCACCGGATGTTGTGCGAAAACCTCAACTTTGGTCTTCGGTGCCTGGCTGTTGATCACCGCTGCAATACCTTCAGCAGTGTGCGTGGTATGCAGCAGCGGTTTAAGTATCGCCAGCAGGCGTGATGAGGGCTGATCGCTGCCGTGGGTAATGCCGGTTAACGCCATCAGGCTTTGCGAAACTCTATCGGTACCGCCTGGCTCAAAGGTGGCCGGATAGCTGTACTTGCGCCAGATGCGGTAAAACTGCGTCATCAGCCGATGGTTGAAGATATCCAGAAACGCTGCCATCGCATCCGCACCATCGCGGCCTTGGTTGATGTCGTCAATGATGCTGGTGGGCAGCGGCGAATCCACACCGTACAAGCCGAAGAAGTTGGTTCTGACCGTCGGTGGCGCATTCGGGTTATCGGCGTCAATTTCCGTGCGTTTTAGCTCCCCGGCGGGAAAGCCCAGGTGCGGATTGGGACGAAATCGTACCGGATCACTCTTTGGCGTGCGGCTCGTGCCAAGACGGCTGCCGGTCGTTTGCTCCAGCAGTTGGCAGAAGCGGTAAAAGTTATACCGCGCGGTCTGGTCATTGCCGTTATCGTCCAGCCAGAACGGTTTTTTGTTTTCTTCGCTCACATCAGCACCCTATCAATGCGTCGCTCCGGCCAGGCCCATTCGGTGCCCGACGCGGTCAGCAGCACCGTCAGCTGGGTAAAGCGGACAACGCTGGCGTACTGCGTCAGGAACTGCTCCAGCAGCTCGCAGAACAGGCGGGCATCGCCGGTGCTGCTGAACTGGGTTTCATCGAGCGCCACGCGAATACGCACCCCGTGCCAGTGATACAAGGCGTTATAGTCCTGACGCCAGCTGACGTGACGAATACCGCTGATGCGACGGCGGTTGTTATCGTCATTACTCCAGTCAAACAGCGCAAGCACGGCTCGAAGGTTTTTAGCATCGCTAATCATCTGGCTCAGCGCGCGCGGATGCAGCAGCGACATCACATGCCACTGATACAACTGCGTGGTTGGCGGGTAGCAAGGCATAGAAGGGGGATGACGCGTTGTGCACTGCAACGTCAGGTTGCCGGTGACCGCGCTTCCATCAAATACGGCTTTCTCCAGCGCCATGCGCGGATAGTTACCATTGGTGCAGGTGATGTTCATAAACAGCGTGGCATCATCCTCGCCTCGATCGGTCACGCTTTCATCGCCACCCAACATCAGCAGGGTTTCATAAAGACCGCTGACACCACGCCAGATGCGCGTATGGAAATATCGCTCCGGCCACGACTCTTTGCGTTGCAACATGCCCCCTTTTTGCCGGAAGTGCCGATACGGCACATAACGCCGCTTATCCAGTGTTTCGCTGGCGGCAACTTCATCAACACTGTAAATCTCAGTGTGCCGATCGCGCAGGCGGTGGGGACGCAGACGATAATCGAGCACCGCAGGCTTCACCTTCAGCGGCTCCGCGTTCAGCGTAAACAAGTTAATCACCGGCACGCAGTGAATGCGCAGCGCGTCTGCCGGCAGCGAAATATCATGCGGAAGTGGCTGACTGAGGTGAATGTCGAGGATCACTTCTCGAGAGCTTTCATTGAAGGGAAGCGTGTTGAGCCCCGAAAGAGTAAAGAAGGCGTAGCGGGCCGGGAAACTGAAATATTCCAGCAGCGGGCGCATTTCACCGCACAAGGCTGGGCTATCGCTTTCCGGCCAGACCGAGTGCCAATGCTGTTGCCAGCGGGAGCGGATGCCACCATTAAATGGCTGCGAATCGGGGTTATCACTCTGCGGCAGGCGAAAAGTGATGTTGCGCAGATGACGGGTCAGCGCATGGTATAGCAGCGACTGCACTGGGCGATCTCCGTTGATATAAAGCGGAATATCACTGAGATCGACCTGGCTCGGATCGGCCTGAGGGCTGAGTGTAAAACGCAGGGAGATAATCTGGTGCCCGTCGGGGTGAAACGATGTTGTGACATTACCTAACGCCAGCGGATGCAATTTCAACGCATCGGTCGTGCGATACGGGCAGCGCAGGCCAGTGATATCCATTGGTTGGGTCAGCAGCGTTGTACCTTCCGGCAGCACCGCATCACGTACCTGAGCGACGCTATCGGGCGTAAGTTCCACCACAGACATTGATGGCAGCGTGCGGTTCACCACGGGCAGCAGATGCCCAAGCAGCGGCTCCGTCAGCTCCGGAATATCATCATCAATCTTGCGACGCATCTGCGCCATCATCAGCGAGAAGCCCTGAAACAGTTGCTCGACCGAGTCATTCATCTTCAAAGACATGCCGTCGACACCCAGTCGCCGTCCCGCCTCCGGATACTGCTCAGCAAACTCCCGCGCAGCGGCTTTCAGATAACGCATTTCGCTGTCGAAATATTTTAGAAAATCATGCTCGTTCATGGTTCACCTACTCAACCAGCGTGAGTGCCAGATAACTCACTGAGCAGAGTGAAACCAACCACAACACCAGCAGTGAGATCATTGCCCGGTAAAACATGACTCTTGTTCCGTGCAGGCGATCTGCCAGAGAACGCGGGCGGGCAAATTTTTTCGGCCATAGCTGCGCCATGCCCCGGTCAAACTCAGCAAGGTCGTCTTCGTTGTTGAGCAATGCGAAGAGCCGTTCATCGAGCCATAAACGCCAGCAGTAGTAGTGTGTGATGAAGAACAACAACATTAACGGCAGACTCAGCGCGGCAAAGTAGCGCCAGCTTGCCAGATGAGTTTGCACAATTCGGTTGGTCATCATGATGTCTGACATAGCTGTTCCTTGCTAAAGGCTTCGAGGATTGCAATGTGTGCAGGGGTGAGAACAATCTGCGGGCGTCGGGACTTAATGAGTTCAACGGCCTGAACGACAGAGGCTGCATGTCCTTCCGCCAGCAGCCACGCCGCAATCACTGTGGCACTGCGCGATAAACCCAGCGCGCAGCAAACCAACACCTTGTCATTTTCCCGGTGCAGTTGCTGGAGCTGTCTTACTGCAGTGCGCAAATGCGCAATGTCGGGCACCAGCAGATCCATTAGCGGATAGGCCTGCCATTGCTGTGCGCTCCGGTTGCCTTTGTGAAATTCTGCGGTCAGATCAAAAACGGCAAAATCTTGCTGCGCCTTGTCCGGAAACCTGCCCAGCGCTACGCCAGCGGCAATCTCATTACTTTGCGCGCTATGTCGGGAAAACCAGCGGCGGGAAATGTTCGCGCCTGCCAGATAAGGCAGAAGCAGCAAACGTGCTGAGAGAGATAAGTTACCGCAACTGCTTTTCTGAAACACCGTCACGCCTAAGCCGGCATAGCCCGCAGCCACTGCCAGCAGCGCTATGGCAGACCACAGCAGCAAATGACCACAGGGAATCGCTATCCCCGCCAGTAAAAACAGCATTCCACCCAGGCAATATTTGCCAGCGAGACGTCGCGCGTGCCAAGTGGGCCGCTGCCAGCGCCATTCTCCTCTAATCGGAATCAGGTAGCTGATGATGACCGCGACCCCAATCCCGCTAATGACATCGATAACATGGTGCTGCCAGGTGGTCAGTACCGAGACAGCAATCAGCAGGAACCAACCGCCCGCAAAGATTCTTGCATTGCGATTCAGATGCTGGCGAAAGCGCAGCCAGAGCAGCCAGGTCAGAATAATGTGCAGCGAAGGGGCCTGGTTATAGGGTAAATCAAACTGTTCAAGCTGGCGGAACAACCAGCCGAAGGCACCAAGGGTTTCCGGGCGCGTGAAGGTAAACTTCAGCGGGAAAAGTAAAAACGCTGCACAAGCCACCAGCGATGCCGCAAGCAGGCGATAGCCGTGACGCATCAGCTCCTGTCTTGATGTGCAGATGAACAGCGAAATACCGTAAAGCAGGTCGATGCTCCAGTAAGGCACGATAGTCCAGGGAACAAATGGAATCGAACGTTCCCAGGCAAACACCAGGCTTTCCACATCATCGCGGGTCGCGGTGAAGGTATTCACCTGCCCGTAGCTGAGAAAAAACAGTGGCCCCAGCAACATCAGCCAGCAAAGCCCCTGTTTCCAGGGGCTAAAAGGGCGTTCTGTCAGCAATGATTCAGTCATGCTATTTTCTTACCGCCAGCGACACGGTAAAGATGCCAAACTCATCGATCAGCTGGTGGCATTTCTCAAATCCAGCTTCTTCGACCAGCGTATCCATCTCTTTCTGGCTGCGTACGCGCATCAACCAGGGAATACCGTTCTGGTGGCTGGTTAAGGTCCATGCGATGGTTTTCAACTGCGGATGCCACGGTTGCCCGGTATAAACCAGCACGCCGCCCGGCGGAATGGCTGCTGCCAACCCGGCCAACGAAGTTTTGATTAATTGGTTGCTCGGGAACAGTTCATACAGGCCGGAGACAATCCCCAGCGTCGGCGCAGGCGCGAGTGTGGCGAGCGAGTCATAATCGAAGGCATTGCCTTTTTTGAACTGCGCGAGATGGCCTAATTGACGCGCTTCAATCATCGCCTGGCCTTTTTCCACATTCAGATCGCTGTAATCTCGCAACAAGATGCTTTCAATTCCCGGCTGTTTCTCCAGCGCATCGAGAACGTAGCGGCCATGTCCAGCGGCTATGTCGACTACGCGAATCGGCAAATTGTGCTCTTGCAGTTTTGCTACGGCCTGCGCAATCACCTGCTGGATATTCTCTTTACGCATGCGAATGCCGCGCCAGCCAATGCTGTTGAGGTACTGCCTGTCGATGATACGGCCAATAATGCCGATGCCTTCAGCCGTGTTGCGGTAGACATAATCGAGCGTACTGCCAGAGTCAAAGCCGGTTTCATATCCCAGGCGCATGCCTTTTGACAGCCGACCAATGGTTTTCATGCCAAAACTTAATGAAGCGTAGGACATGCCTTGTAGTGAGCAGCGCTTAGGTGGTGCCTGCAGCTCACGGTACGCATCAGCGCCCGGACTCCACTGATCTTCATGGCTGTAATCGAAGGTGTAAGGTGCCGCGTGGTAAAGCTGTTCAATAAACGGCTTCATTTTATCGAAGGCAAGCTGGCGATCCTTCTCTCCCAGCGTATCGTGATAAAAACCGGGCAGAATATGCTGCTCTTTAATGACGCTACGCAGCCCCTGATAGAATTTTTTCTGCGGTCTGGTGTGCACCACAAAATCATCGCCGGATATCAGCAGCTGTGTTGGCACGGTGATGGCGGCAGAGTCAGAAACAATACGCTCCGCCGTTTTATACAGATCCAGCAGAATATTCACGGCAATCTGACGGGTGATGAATTTATCCTGCTCAAAGCTGCGAATGCGCTCGGGGTCGTGGCTGAGAAATTTCCCTTTGACGTAAGAGTTCACGTAAAACAGACCGCGAATACGTTGCAGCATAGCCAATCCCGTGCGTGCGAAAGGCACATACAGCTTCACCTTAAACGCTGGAGAGGCCAGCACCATACCGCGAATTTTAGGTGCGTAATCATGCACCCAGGTAGCGACCAGCACCGCGCCGACGCTTTGCGCAATCACCACTATATCTTCAATGCTCACCCTGGCTTGTTCAGCGACAAAGCGAACAAATTCCTCGACGTCCTGCACTGAGCGAGCCAGGCTTGGGCTATAACCTCGCTCTCCCGGCGAATGTCCGTGTCCACGCGCATCCCATGCGTAAAAATGGGCATCCGGCATCAGTAACTCATCGACAACATGCTGCAAACGTCCGGAGTGCTCATGCCCGCGATGAAATAGCACAATCACTTTTTTGCTCTGCGCATCCTGCGCGGGCCAGTGGCGAAAATAGAGAGATTCCCCGTCGCTGGTTGAAAAAGCTCCTTCCTGAAATAAACGTGCTTCCTGGCTCATGATGATTTCCTTATGGCTTGCTGTTGTAATTCGACAAAACGATTTAATAACGCGCTTTTAGATTCGGCCTTGTTGTCCTGATAACGCAGCGGATCGTCGATATAAATATCGATAAAGAACGGCACCGGTATTTTCTGACCTTTACCCATTGAGCGATCCAGTCCATGCATATAGACCGGAATGATGGGCACATCCGGGCACTGCTGGCTGAGGTGCCACAGGCCAGATTTAATTTCTGACAGTTTCCCCGGCTCGCCGCGCGTGCCTTCCGGGAAAATAATCACAATTTTCTTTTCCGCCAGTGCATCGACGCAGGCCTGCAACGGATTAGCCTGATGCGCCCCGCGATACACCGGGATGATGCCAATCACCTTGAGTGCAAACCAACCCACCACTTTGTTTTTCAGGAAGTAATCAGCCGCAGCCACTGGCTGTACGTCCACTAACGTCGAGAGGGGGAACAAGGTGAACAGCGTCAGCACATCAAGATGGCTGTTGTGGTTTGCCACAATGATCGCCGGGCCTGTTTTCGGTAGCTTCTTGCGGTTGGCCACGGCGACACCCAGCCAGATCCACACCACCGGATAAGCGATGCACAGGGTAAAGAGCCAGCGCAGCATGCGGTTCATGTGCGCCTCCTACACGTAGAAGTAGTAATAGAAGTGGAAGAACAGCGGCGCGGTGTAGATCAGTGAATCGAGTCGATCCAAAATGCCACCGTGTCCGGGCAGCAATTTGCCGGAATCCTTCACACCAAAATCGCGCTTGATCGCCGACATCACAACATCGCCGCAAAAGCCGCTTGCACCAATAATCAACCCAGCACCCAGCGAGTGGAGATAGTTCATCGGTGTCAGCAGTGGGCCAAGAATCACGGCCAGCAACATGGTGGTAAAGATGCCACCCAGCAAACCGGCCAGCGTCTTATTCGGGCTGACGTTGGGCGTTACCCGAATCCTGCCCAGCGATTTTCCCCACAGATACTGGGCAATATCATTCAGCTCAGTCAGCGCAACGAGGAAGAACACCAGCAGCGCACCGGCGCTGGCATCTGCACCGGGTAAAGTCATCAGGTAGGCAACCTGGCTCAGAGCGAACACGGTGGTCATCATGCCCCAGTGCATTACCGACGCAGAGTGCAGAAAACCTTTGGTATCACCGGCAATCACCATGCGAGCGGGCAGGAATAGGAAGACATAAACCGGGATAAAAATGATGAACATGCCGTACCAGGCCATGCCGGTCCAGAGATATTGCACCGGGATAGCGGCATACATCCACAGCAGCGGCATACTGTCAGAACGCCGCGTGGGTGCTAGCGTCAGATACTCTTTTAACGACAGGAAGCTGATGAAGCCGAAAAAGGTTAGCGCCAGCCACTTCGGCGACAGCATTGCTAACGAGAACAGGCAGATAATCACCCACCAGCTATTAACGCGCTGCTGCAATTCCAGCCAGTTGCGTTGTGGGCGGCACTTTCTCAGCACAAAAATAATCAGCGTCGCCAGCATGAGAACGCCGAAGATACCGCCCAGGCAGTAATAAAGCAGGTGTCTGGAATCAGCCATTTTTCACCTCCATCGCATTGCGACAGCGATTCAGGCAGGTCCAGCACAGCAACAGGGTGGCAAGGACAAACACTGCGTTAGCGTAGGCGATAGACTGCGGCCACAGCGCAATCACCAGGCCAAGAGCACCAAAGATAAATGCGCGGTCACTTTTGCCTAACGGGCCACGGTAGCTACGGATGCCGTTCAGCGTCTGGCACATCACACCGCAAAATTCGCTCAGCCAGGCAAGCAGCACCACCAGCACAACCCACCAGGCAGAGATGCCAGTAACAAAGGCAAAAGCGAGGTAGAGTGCCGCGTCGGAGATGATGTCACCCACCTCGTTGAGGATTGCCCCGAGGGTGGATTGCTGATGGAATTCCCGGGCTAACATGCCATCAATGGCGTTTAACGCCATGCGGAAAAACAGGAAAACGGGCAGGGTGATAAAAAAGCGTGGATCGGGGAAACGCATCAACGATGCGCCCAGTACCACAGAGGTGAGCATGGCAAACAATGTTACCTGGTTCGCGGTGATACCCTGCGCATGTAACCTGACGACCAGCGGTCTTAATAAATGCTGAAACTTCGGTTTTATATCGTATAGCGTCACTTTGTGGCTCCTGCCGTTAAATTGAATAGTTACTTCAATAATTCCAAATTCAGGGTGTTATCCCTTACTTCAATCGTGCGTGGTGAATCCGCATCAAGCTCCTCACGGCTCAGCACCTGTTTCCATGTACCGCGCTCCCGGTCCGGTTGGCGGAACAAGCCCACGACTGCGACAAACTGCGCCTGCTTCTCCATTGGCATATCCAAGCTGACGCTTTGTCCCGGCATGACGCTGAGCTGCCGCTGCGCCACCAGGCTCTCTTTCAGCACCCAATCCGGCTGTGTCAGCAGGCTGCTGTATTCGGCGTTATCGAAACGTTGACGCGTGCTGAGCTGTAAAATATTCAGGCGTAAAGGCATCGACTGCTGAGCGTCGTCCTGATTGATCGCCGTACGCGCAGTGAAGGTCAGGTGCAGGATATTGACCTGACGATAAAACACGACATCGGCAATGCTTGCTGTTCCCTGTTTGGTTTTTTGCCACGCTCCACAACTGCCCAGCAACGTTGCCGCGAGGATAATCAGCAACACATGAGCGAAGCGAACTTTCATTGTTCACCTCCCTGATACGCATCTTCATTTTGCGTAGCGGAAATAAATATCCGCGCAGGCATGCGGAAGCCGCGCAATTCGAGTAGCGCCAGCGGGCCACTGCCGAGCTCCGTACGTATCTGATAGTTGAGTGCCAGCCCGTCTGGCGTCGGCCAGGCAACACGATAGATGTTGTTCCCCAGATTGGTGATGCGGGCTTTATCCAGCAGGCGGATCAGGCCCCAGCTTCCAGGGTGATCGGCATAAATGCGGGTTCCGGTATGGGTGCTGCGCCAGGTCAGCGTGGTTTGCGGTTGCCAGCGGTTGTCAGGCCAGTTTAGCGTTTGCCAACTCTCTTCCTGGTTAAAATATTGCAGCTTCTGGCGATCCACCGTCAGCTCCGATTCCACCACGTCGCGGGAAGGTTTTGCCATCATCTGAAAGTGCAGCTCTACATCTCCCCGGACAAATGCGGTGTTAGCGATGTGCGTCAGTTTATTCAGCGCGTTGAGAAAAGCAGGATCGAACGTCAGTTCCTGGCTGTTCATGGCATCCCGCACCCAGCGATCGCCTTCGAGTCGTAACAGGCCAGCGAGGCGACTGTTAACGAACTGCGCGATACGTCCGGTGTCGGTACGCATAAACTGCGCTAAATGCGGTAAGGAGACGTCGCTTTGTCGGTTAGCAAACGGATAGCGGTCGGCAAACGATTGATCCCACGGCGTTACAATATCGTTCTGCCACTGGCTGTTAATGCTTTCAGCAGTGGGGCTGAGCACTTGCTCCCACGCCTGCACCATCGGCTCGACAAATATCGCCTGACCAAACCCGCTCCACTCCTGTCCGAGGCTGGCAGCAATCAGACTGCCGTAATCGCGGGTGTCAGTGAGATCAACGGCTTTGCCCTGAAACACCGTCAATGCTAACGACTGCATCATGGCCTGCGGATCCGGCGCGTTGGTGACCTGCTGCAGCCGCAGACGAACACGGGTAATACGCGTCAGGAAGATTGGCAGGCTGAGGCTATCTTTAGCCGCTGCGCCGGTATCGGTCAGCGCCAGCAAGGGTCCAAAGGCGTCATCCATTGGGCCACGTGCACCTTGTGGTCTGGCGATGGCCTGGGTTTTGTCACTGCTGAGCAGATTCTTTGCCGAGCTCACTAGCGAATCGGTAAGATTACCGCCAGTTTGCCCCGTCCGGCCTTGCACATTCAGCGTATTGAACAGCGCAATCAGAGGTGACTGGCGTATGTCGGCCAGCAGGGTTAACTGTTCAATCGATTCTGACAGGCTCTCCGCCCGCTGCCATTGCAGGCTATTGAGGAATTTCAGCCAGGCTCCGGCGTAATCGGAGAAATAGCGATCTGTCAGCCGCGCTTGCAACGTATCCGCAGAGACATCAATATTGCTGGCCGTTTTGTTATCACTCAGCACCCAATCGATTTCATCGCGACGCACTTTCGCCGCTTGCTCAATCGCAGGCTGTACTGCCTCTTCCCACGCTTTACGGGTAAAGACGCCGGGCACGGTTTCATCGGTACTGAACAACCTGCTGCTGTCGGTGCCGCTGACCATCTCACTGAGCGTCATATCAGCATAATCACGGGACACCTGCTCGATGAGCTGGTGATAGCGTGAGGTCTCCGCATTGCTGGCACCAATCTGACGCAGCAGCGCTGAGCGCATACTGCTGACCAGTCGCATATCCGGTTGTAACTGCCACTCTGGGTGCGCAGGCAGATTCGTCATCATAAAGGCCAGCATAGCGCCGCCATTGTTGCGCCAGCTTGCGTCCGGAATGCCATCACGCCGTTGCCAGACATTCATTACCGTGGCGCTGAAAAACGTCGGATCGAATTGTTCGGGATGCGCCAGCATCAGGTACGCTTTCAGCAGGTCATACATGCTTTTGGCCTCATCGGCCCGCAGCGGGCTATCGGGCGGCAGGTTACGCCAGCCGCTCATCAGCGTAGTCAGGCGCTTGACGGAGGCATCACGCAGCAGCGGCATGGCCGCCTGCTGCCATTGTTGCCACAGCGAATTTAACAGTGCGTCATTCTGGCTGAGACCAAAACGCATATACCAGGGCGCACCATATTGCTGACGATGCTGCAGACGATCGATCTCTTTCTGCAACTCGCGCAAGGCTGAAAGCTGCTGCTGCAGCGGCTGACGGGAATCTGTTGCGGTGTCGGCAAGGTGCTGATCTGCCTGTATAAGACGCATATTGGCAATCCAGGAAAACACCAGGCAGGCCATCCACATCACCAGCAGGCAGGAGCAGAGCGTCAGCACCGTTTTGCGCCATGAGGCACCGTTAGTTAGCGGCCTGCGCCAGCGTAGCGCCAGTAAATCCCGCCAGGCTTTTCCCGGCTGCCAGGCATTTCGCAATGAAGCGCTTCCGGTGGTCTCCGGCTGGCTGAGCACGACTCCCGCCAGCGGCAGCGCTCTTGCACCTGTGGAAAGCTGCAACAAGGTTCGTGTCAGGCGATCCGCGCCACCGCTGCGCAGCACGTGCGCCAGTTCCAGTAAAAAACTGTGCTGGCGATTACGCTCAATTTGCTGCATGCCGCGCTCAACCAACTGGTGCTGAAGATCATCCAGTGACTGACGGTAATCGTCCGTACTATCACCTTGCGCAATGGTAAATCCGATCCCCTGCGCGGGGGCGCTATACAGAGAGGGCGCGTGAATCTCCCACAGCCACAGCGGGATATCCTGGCCTAACAGGTTGTAGCGCTTCTGCATCTGGCGAGCCGTGGTATCCAGCACATCCTGAGTCATTTCCGCCTCTGCGTTCACTACCCACACCACCGCATCGGCCAGATGGCGGCGAATTTTGCGTAACGCCCGCAGCTGCGCGGGTAGCTGATCTTCCTGCGGACTACCGTGCCAGAGCAGCAAGGTATGATGCCCCTCAAGCCAGTGTTGAGTTGTCAGGCCGGGAATACTCCGTTCAACCAGATGCTCATCGCCGAACACCAGCAGAATGCGTACCCGGCTGCGCCAGCGCCACCGATACTGGTAGCGCATCTGGGTAATGATCTCCTGCACCCACTGATTCTTGGCAGGGTGCTGTTTCTGCGAATCAGTTGCGCCTGTTGCTTCACGCGCGTTGAGTCGCACCAGCCCGCGCCAGGCGAGAATAAACAGAGGACAGAACCACACCAGCGCCAGCCAGACCATCAATGACCAGAAAGCAATCTGGCGCGGCAGAGCCTCCGGCAGGTCAACGCTGCTGCCTGCGAAGTAATAGAGCCCTGCGCCAGTCAGCACCAGCAGGGTTACGGCTAGCAAATAGCCACAAACCAGCCAGAACAGCGAGTGCCGGGAATTAGTGCGGGAGGTTTCCACGGGGAACACAAACTCCTGTAGTGTGTTGAGATTCAATTTCTGCGGCGATCCAGCCGCAGGACTGGCCGTTGAGCGCCGAGAGCAGCGCCAGCGACCGTAACGTAAACGGTGTGATTTGCCCGGCATTGCCGAGCCATGGGGCAAGTACGTGATCCAGCGCGGACCAGCCGCCCTCCAGCAATGCTTCCATGGCGGGGGCATCTGCCGCGATCACCGTATCCGGCATATCACTTAATCCGGCATAACGGGAAAGCTGTGAAACGGCCAGAGTGGCCGTTTCACCCAACGCCGGTTGCCAGCACTCCGAGCGATGCATCAGCGCAGTCCCCTGCGCCGAGCAGAACCAGGCAAAGGCCGCTTCCCCGGCAACCGGGGTGCGATCAGACAATCCTTCGCCGCTTCCGGCACACAGCAGCAAAGCCGGAGCTGTATTGGCGAAAAGGTCGATAACGCTATCTGCGCCATCAATCGCACTGAGTCGAAGGGTTTCCTCTGGCAACGTCATGCCCGCTGCCAGTAGCGTTTCGCGAAAGGCGAGCAGACTGTGGTCATCACCCAGCCAACAGAGATGCGTGATTGAGCGTGCATCACTTGACTGACGAAGATGCGTCACCAGGCGATTGGCGAGATAAGCCGCCAGCATCACAGGACGACTGCGGGCGCTGTTAAGCACCCGTGGGCAACGCAACGCAGCATAACCTTGCGCAGTGATGCCCGGTTGTGGGGCATCTGCTGGGTGTGACAACAGCGCCAGATGTTCCGACGCATCGTCTCCGGCTGGCGTCACCAATAAAACGGCTTCAACCGGCAAGGCCTGTCTGCGCTTTCGCCACCACGCATCGAGCGCCAGCGAGATTTCTGCATAGTGCGTGCGGCGGTTATCGGTGGATTGCAGCCAGACCAGCCAGCGCAGCGTCACCGCCAGCAACCAGCACAGCAGCGGCAAGACCAGTGCGCAGAACCAGAAAAGCGGCGAACGGGTCGGCTTTCCCTCCGGCCACAACAGCATGGTTGTCATCGCTGATATAAACAGCAGCACGGGCAACGCCACCCACCAGCGCCGCCAGCGGGCAGGGTAAATGGTGGCGTAATCGGCATAAACCGGCGGTTGATTCATCCGCAGGCATCCATATCAGGTAGTGAACTGACCAGCGTGCAACCACAGGCGCACTTGTGCCCATCGAGCGCCACCGCTTTACCGTTTACGGTGCTGTTGGTTGCTCCCTGAATAATGGTGGTCATGCCGTGCTCGTTGCATTTCGCTTTGTCTTTGACGCAGGCCACCGGCTTGCCAAATGCGTTAAAGCTTCCGCTGAGTACTTCACCACCGTGAGGTTTGAGCGTATCGCCAACGCGCACCAGTTTTTTAAGTGTCATACCACTCGCGCTCCCGATGATTTCAGCATATCGATGGCAGAGGTCATCATGGCCTGGTGCTGTTCGCTCACCACACTGGTGCGAGCCAGAGCAACTGCGGCGCCTGGTTGGGTGGTTACCTCTGGTGGAGTAAGTGTCTGAACGGCACCGGTCGCCATATCCTTCACTTTATAAGTCACATTGTTATAAGCGGTTTTCGGCTCGATAAAATAGATGACGTTATTGGAGGTTGGCGCGGCGTTAATAACTTTGCCTTCGACGGAAATCAGGCGAAGGTTTTTATTGGTCTGGTTGCCGCAGTAAATCATGCGATAGCGGAAATAACCGCCCCAGGGTTCACGTCCCCCCAATGCACTTTGCATAAACCAGGCGCGGGAATCGTGAATTTGTTCATCGTAAAGGGCTAACAAGTCAGCACGCGGTTGAGTACGAATGCCGTTGCCCAGCTTGTCGATAAACAGCTGCGGATAACGACGATTGCCATCGGCTTTCATCTGCGCGTATTCCGCGTCTTCATCGTCACCGTTGATCAGGAAGATGGCGTGCTTGGGGATCACATCCAGAACGATCTGCGCAGTTTTATCTATCAAGCCACCATTAATGTCTCGCCGCCACAGCCTATAGTCGTGTTGGAATTCACGCGCAGCTTCGCGGAGTTGATATTGGGCGTTAGTCGGATCAAGATCGGGCTTGCCCTGCAAGCTTTCGTCCAGCGGCAAGCGGCTCTTTTTGGCTTCTGCTCGGCGTGAGTCAAGTGCTTTTACCGCTGCTTTATGGTCATCCGCTTCTTTCTTAAGTCCTTCAGGAGTTAGCTGGGGTGCTTTGTTAAAGAAACTGTTGGCAAAATCATCGCCCTGAGGAAGCATACTGCCGTGAGCGTAGCGGCCAATGCGCCACGCGGTGATCCAGCCAATCTGATCGATCAGCGCACTTTCAAGTGTCTGAGAAAGTTGATAGCCGCGATAGCCTTCTGATGTATCTCCCGGCTCTTCGCTCCCTTGCAGAGTGGTATTGAGCAGGGTTTGACGCCAGATGTTGAAGCGTCTCACCAGCGTTTTACTGAAGTCGAATTCTCCTTGTGATTCAGGAGACATAGCTCTTGACGGTGAAACGTCTTTTATTAGTGCAGAAATACTTTTAGGTAAAACTGCTAATGGTGCACCCGCCTCAAATGCCGCAACATATATATCGTGAAGAACAATTTGCGATAATAATTCTCCAGTGCCATTACATGATTTCCCTTGAGCCCCTGGAGGATAACCGCCGCCAACATCCGAGTGCATCCCGGGATAAATGACCTCCTGAGTGTTGGCCGGGTAACTGCCATCAGGGCGACGAACTGAGTCAAGAGGGAAACATAAGCGCTGTTCGTGTGCGGCAACAAAATGCCGACAATACTTAATCAACCCAGGAAATTTACGCTCATCAGGTAATTGCTGACTATTATCTGCCCAGCCCATATGACCTGCAGCACCCGGCATCATGTGAGCTGCTCCAACAGACGCCACCGTATCCAGTAATCCCAGAAACTCAATACTGATCGGTAAACCAGCGAGTTTCAGGTGATCACCCTTTAGCTTGGGATCGGGTAACTGGGTTAACCAGTTTACAAAGGTCCGAGCTTCAGCAGCTCCGCGAGAAAAACCATAGATAAACAACTTAATACCGAGTAGATGGGGCTGCTGAGTTTGGGCTGCCTGACTTTCTAATGCTTTTAACAAAGGGTTAATAACATTACGTCGGTTCACTTCGCCTGAAAAAGCTCCGCGAGCCTGCATGCTGGGCAGCATTCCCTTCGCTACTCCATCACCAAGGCGTTTGGCTCCTTTGGTGATGGCATAAGTCAAAGCATCCACTAATCTCAGCAACGCCCAGTTAATTCGGTCTTCTCCACCTGCGGCGAAAGCCAGACCATCATTGCTGTAATCCATTTCGCCAATTTTTGGGAAGGGCGTGCCAACACCAGGAATGTAATAGCGAAAATAGCCTTCACCATCAGCATTTTGATATGTCGCATGATACAACTTCGAGATATTGGTAGGATGCGACGGTTTAGCAATACGCGTATCGTTCTCTTCGTTATTTCCCGTCCCATCGAAAAATAAGCTGATATGTAGGCTTCTGCAGCAAGGGACGATGCCTTTCTTACCGATATCTTCGGCAAGACTGGCTCGGTTATCAATTTCTTCGCGAATCTGCTTTTTGTAATTGCCATTAATCTGCATTTCGCTAAGTTGCAAGCGTCCAGCATCAGGAAAAACCGGGGGCGCAAAGCAAGGCAACGCGAGGCTCATTTCACGGGACATGCCGGTGGCTCCTTCATGTTAAGCGGTTCCTTGATCGGATAATTCTCAGTGCCATACCCGGAACAAACAGTTGTGACCTTCACCTTATTACAAGGCAGAAAGTGCACAGTTAAGCCACAGCGCTCCTTGCCAAACTGCGGAATATTAACGATGGCACTGTATTGTTGATATTTTGTTCTATGCTGTTCGTATGCTTTACGGAACTCATCCGTTCCTAGTGGAGGTAAAATTACATTAGGATTGGGGTCAACTTCCCATTCAACCCTAGCTTTCAAATCAGGCGTCCACTTTTCAGGAAGCATGATGCAGCAATATCCCCCGCCTAGACCTGGAACGTGGTATCCATTCACTGAAAAACCATTTATACCCTGTCCCTCGACATGGTTTACTGCACGAAGATCGCCAGCGGTATAGCCGTCATCAACGCTTGCCTGCGAGCAACCTGAAAGTATCGAAGCAACGATAAAAAACAATCCTTTATTCAACCAATCGGATGTTTTCTTTTTCATTTCCATGCTCCTTCCATCATTAACGTTATCTGTCCTGAAGCAGAACACTGAGAACGCTCGGACAATGACTGTAATTGCTGGAAAACATCTTGTATGGCTTGCTTATGAATGAAATCGTAGTTGTAATATTCATCTTCATAATTAACCAGCATGACTCGATTGCAAGGCATAAATATTGCGATGATACTTGCGGCTTTAAGCAGAGAGTCATCGGGAGTATATGATTCAGTGATGTTACTGCTATCCGTCGACTCTGCTTGTAGAAGCCTTGTTCCAGCATCCCAGCTAATCATTACAGATTCCGGAGGAATAGATGGATTCTCCTTTTTCATCAGGGATGCTTTATTAAGTTTTCCTGATGCGCTACCAGCCTGAGGGATAATTCTAGTTCGGGATTGAGTAAGTATTTCTCCAGTGCTTTTTTTTCGAATAGTATAATCAACGTCTGGTTGACCCGTCATATTGACGGCAAAAACTGGGACATAATTTTCCGCGGGTTGTTTATAAACTTTAGGCGAATTGCTGATGGCTAGATCGACAGGCAATAAAAGTGTATCGATCACTGCATCAAAGGGCATCGAAATAATTGAGAAAACGGGTAAAATTCCACCAGTAAATAACCACATGAATGCATTAGTGGTAATGCGTATATCGGTATCAACTCCGCGATAAACTTTTTCGCTACTTTCTCCGCGCATCAATGTCCCGCATCCAGCTAGCTGCACAAACAAAATTGCGCAGATTAACTGTTTGCTCAGCGTACTAAATATCCATTTTTTCATTCGCTTTATTCCTTATAGTCCAGTAGATCGCCTATATATCCCGCCCGGCTTGCTTTAATAGCTATTTCCAGGCATTGCGCAAAGTGTTCCTCTCGTGAGGGAACCAAAGTTGCCTGCTCCTTCATCAGCGCCTCGGCATCACTAATACATCCCATCAGCTCAACCTGCGCATCACTCATGCGGTTCATCTCTGGCGCATCAGCAAGTTGTCGACCCGGGTTCCAGGTACCGGTTTTCCACACCACCTCGTCATCACGATCTCGCCAGCCCCAGAACAGCGCAATATCGGTGAAAGCCGCCTGCTGCTCTGGCGTCAGGACGTGCTCAAGTAGCGAGGGAAATACGCGATTGTCGTAATAGCGCAGTAAACCGGTTTGCTCTTCCCAGTGAACCTGTGACAGTGCCTGCAAATGGCTACTCAGCAGGTCGAATGCCAGTGGCGATATCAGTAACGTCAATCGCGGCGTCGTGGAGAAGTGTTCCACCAGCTGTTCCAGCCAGCGCTGGTGGCTGCTGATGCTAAAATGCAATCGCATCACCAGCGGTGAATACTCTGGCGTTGCCGCTTCCGGCGTGTTCGCAAACAGCTCGAACCAGCGTAACGGCGGGTTAATTTGGTTCAGCGCCTGTTGCAGCGGCTGTGCTGTGCCAGCCTGATCAACCAGCACATCGAGATAATCCTGTCCGGCAGCAGTGCAAAGCGCGTTAGCCTGTTTCAACCATCCATTATTCATGTCCGTCATCGCTATCCCCTTGGCGCGAAAGCCAGCGCGGCTTCCTGTGCTTTTTTCAGGCACTCTTTGCACACGGATTTAGGCAGATCAGGCAGCGTTGTTTCTTCGCTGGCAGGAGAATTCCAGGCATGAACGCCACGGATGCTGGTTTTACCCGGCGAATGAATTTGGATATCACCCTGCGGCGTAATCCTGATGGTTGCGCCGCCACATCCCAGCACAATGCCGTTTTTCGCGGTCAGGCGCAGTTCACCCTGAACGGTCTGCACGCTGATATCTTTCATCGCCGTCAGTCCCAGGGTATCGCCGTGCGATTCCACCGTCAGCGGACCCTGGCCCGACACCATGCGAATCCCTTCCTGCTGCGACAGCAGAGAAATCGCCTGGCCGGCGTTGACCTGAATGCGTTTGCCACTGGCAATGCTGGTTTCCATCTGGCTTTGCAGATGCAGAGTGCTGCCTGCGTTGAGCAGAATGCTTTTGGGGCTGACAACGCCAATGCCTTCTGGCGCACTCAGCAACATGGCAGGCGATTTGAGCTGGTCGACGGCGGCCAGATAAGCCCTGAGATGCGTGACATCAGGCTGGAGATTATGGTGCGACTGAGTGATCGATTGCCAGTCGCTCATCTGGCTGATCGCACCTTTGACCAGGCTTATTGCCGATGTCATTTCCAGCACCGGCCCGGTAGCCGTGGTCTGCTTATCAGCTGTCAGGAAAAGGCCTTTACCGGCTCGCAGCGTACCGGTGCTGTCTGTACGCAGCTCAAACCCTTCGCCGCGCTTGCTACGTGAACTGTCAACGATATGTCCGAGTGAGAGTTGACTCTTACCGCCAAATTCCGTCGACAGTTTGACATGCTCATATCCACGGCGATCCTCAAATCGGAGTTTGTTATTCGCCGGCGTCCTCAGCACATTGCGTTGATAGTTATAGAGATTGACATGATCTTCATGGCGAGAATCATGTACCGAGCAGAGAATAAAAGGTCTGTCAGGATCGCCGTTGGTGAAGGCAATCATCACCTGCGTTCCGGCTATCAGTGGAAAGTGCCAGCCGTAGACATTGCCTGCATAGGGCTTCGCCAGCCGCACCGGTACACTTTCAAAACCAGACTGCCAGGATTCGTTTAGATCGAACTGAAAACGCACCCGATAGCGGCCATGTTCATCAAGTTCTGCATATTGCGCATTTTCTACCGGGCTGGTGACGCGAGCCAGCAGCGTGCCTGCAATGTGCGGCCAGCTTTTTAACGGTGGACGATAAGTGCTTTGCGGCCGAACGGGCACAGCGGTAAAGCGGATAACATAGGCGGTATCGCGCGAAATACGGGTTGATGAGGTAGACACTACCAGCAGGCCATCCGGCGCGTCTGGCCACTCTTTACCCTGTGGCGAGATCACCATCCCCGGACGGATATCCATGCCGTTGCTCATACCGTCGAAAGTGACCTGCTCGGTGAGCAGGCGTTCCTGGCGACGTCTGACAAACCACTGTCCCTGTTCCGGCTGAGCCTGGTACTCCTTGCCCAGCAACTGATAGTTTTCACCATAGCGATACAGCTCTCCCGTAAGCGCAGGCTTATCAGGATCGGTTTCCGCTTGCGCCTTCATGTCATTTTGCGCGTTGCGGTAATACTCATCATTGAGTCGTGTGCTGGCGGCAACGGATTGGCGATTAACGGAAATATCCCAGAGAGATTCCAGGCCGCCATCAAATAACCCTGACGGATGGCGAAAGACGATGCTTTGCTCAGCGCCATAGGCCTGCGCGCTGTCACCCAGTACCAGCACATCACGGTGGTTTTCTTCATCCCAGGTGAAGTAATAAAAGACACCAATGCGCGACAGATGACGCTCTATAAAGGCGAGATCGCTCTCCGCATATGAGATATAGAAATCGCGAATCGGATATTGAGTATTCAGGCGAAAGTGATAATCCAGCGAGGAGTATTCCCAGCGTTTAAGGATATCCTCTACCGCACCCGGTACACTTTTATGCTGGTAAACGGCATAGGTCAGGCTGTTTTTTAGCAGCGCAAGGCGCGATTCCAGCGTGACCACATAACGTGTTTGGTCAGCAGAGGATTCGCACTGCTGGAAAGCGGTAACTACACCGCGCAAAATGCGAGGTTCCACTGACAGCCAGGGTTGGCCGTCAGGGTAAAACAATAACTGGGCCGTGCTGTTAATCAGAATATCGGCGGGAATATCGCGTGTAGCGCTGGTGAGTTCAATACTGTACTTCCACGGCGAATTTAATGCCTCTTCACCGCTAAAACGCAGCACTGACAAAAGAATATCGGGACGCTGATTTTTCAGCGTCTGGATGCTCAGTTGATAGTGGCTGTATATCGGCGTCTTGCCAGCCGTAATCACAAAATCCTTCTTGCCCATTTACAGATTCCTTCCTGAAATTTGTTTGCCTGAAACCTACCCTTTGACTAACAGATATTGCAGATGACCGTTCATGATGAAAGTGGCGATAATAATGGCAACCAGCACACTGCTGCGAATAAGCCACGGAGAACGTTGCCAGAACGATGTTTTGTGTTTCGAGCACTGGATAATTATTGCTGAGTCGGCAGATCCAATCTGCTTCGGCATTAGCGCTTTTAGCTGCTGCATCAGCAACTGGCGCTCCTCATCGTCTTCCGTTCGGTATTTTCCGGCATAACCCAAATGCAACATTCTGTAGTAGCAGCTAATGGCGGCTTGAGCTGTTGCTGGTTCACGAAGCAGATTTTTGACGCGGTCAAAGAATTGCTCACCACCAATGAGGTGCCCGAGAAAGTGCCCCTGCAAAGGTGTGCGTTTCCACCAGGCAGAGATATCAGCTTGCGGAATGGTCATGATCAGTTCGTCGAGAAAGACGCAGTGCGCAAATTTGATTTCTTCGCAGAGAGAAGTGGATGCTCCCGCTGTAGTGAGGTGATGCTGAACCTGTTGAATCGTATTGAAGCAGCGCTGGTAGAGTGCATCATCAACCGTGATGGATTGCCCATTACGGATCTCGAGCGCCAATAGCCAGGTATCCTGCATCAGCTCATCGAGAGTATTCGCTGTGATGTTGTGTTGTGAAAACGTCATGGGCACCTTCCTGGTAACGCCTGAGCATTGTTAATCCATTAATCCAATTACCGATTTCAATCGAGAAATGGCTGTTGCTCACGCTGCTTACTTAGCCGAGCAAAGGTGGACTCGCTGCCTTGAAAGAGCGATCTCCACCTACCAACGGCCCTGAGGATATTACAAGGAGTGATAGTTGATCAAACTAACAATTTGAGTTTGTGAAACAGGATTCCAATTTTAAGCAAGGATTTTCACTCGACATTACTAGTAATCCTAATGCGATTCAGTAACTGCGGTTTTTTATTTTACATTCTGATTTTGAAAGATTTTTGATAATTTAATAAAGGGGAAGGCTGTTCTGCGTGAGTAAACATGTGGTGCGAAGATGTGAATGTTGAGGATGAAAATAACGATCGATGAAACGTGATTACGTTAACAGTTTTGGCAGGTTAGGGGACATTGGCAATGTCGATAAGGTCCATCAAAAATTTAAGGGGCTGATGTAGAATTGGTATCGCTAAAGTGCGTTGGCAATACACCCCACCACTCAACGTCGTTAAACTACTGCTGAAATATTACTGCCGTTTTAACTCGTTCTTTTTAAGCATTAACTTTTCAATCAACTCATCCAACCCGCTTTCAACCAGCATCTCCACCGCATCACTCCTCGTCGTTTCACTCAATCTCACAACCTGATCGATTTTCCTTAAAACCGACATCCGCAACGACAGTGAAACCGCTTTCTTTTTCTCTTTATCCAGAAATACCCGGCTGACGGTTTCGCTTTGTTGCAGTTCGGCATTGAGCTTAAGCGCTTCATTAATATGGCGCAGGCTTTTCTTATCGAGTTTGCCGGGTTCAGTGAGTTGGTAGCAATGGGTGAGGCGGCTGTATTTGATCTCCGCAGACCAGGATTCACGCAGCTCTTTTAGCGCGCGCGTCAGCGTGGGTTCGGAGCAGTCGAGCGAGGCGAGAATGCGGCTGGATGCGACCGGTTTGCCGCTGCTGAGCAGTGAGGCGAGCATAAATACGCGTGTCTGTCGGGTACTGAGTTGCATGGTCGATTGAGGCCTGCGTTAGTGGTCAATGGTCGGTATCGCCCTCCTGGCAAACGGTTTTCGACAGTATCAGAGGGTATTTAAATATCAGGTAAATAGGGTCCGAAAATTCCTACGTCCGGTTTGTGGTTCAGTGGTAACGCGGTGGGCATGAATGCCCACCCTGCGGGGGTTGTCAGGTTACCAGCATCAAGGCGCCGTCTGAGCGGGTATCGGGTGCGATGCCATATTCCTGCGCGCGCGCCAGGATGGCGGCGGCCCAGCGGCGATGCGTCGCCGGTTCACACATCGCGCCCTGCGATTTGAATACCGCCTGGCTTGAGTTGAGGATGCGGAAGGCATCCGCCTGATCGCTGGCGGAAACCATTAGCATGTCCTGAATCTTGCCGATCTGGCTCGGGTGAATGGCGGTTTTGCCCACCAAACCGTGCGCGATATCCAGCGCCAGTTCCTGATCCATAATCTGCTGATCGTCGATGTGCTCGCACACCGGCGCGGTCAGCGCAAAATCGCGCGACGCGAATACCGCCACCAGCATTTTGATGGTGTAACCCATCGGGCTGTCATACAGCGTGAAGTGGCGTGAACGGCGCAGCGACAGCACATTCATCAAATCGTTACCGCCGATGCGCAGGGCGATCACGCGCTCGCGGCAGGCATGGTTTTGCAGCGTGAGGGCCAGCTCGCGCATCGCCACCACATCGAACACCTCTTCGGTTTCCAGCGTCGGCATCATGCACAGATGGCTCGGTTCGAGAATCTGCCACCACACCGGCAAGGAGTCGGCGGTGAATTTCGGCAGCACAAAACCGTCTATCGCGCTGAGGTTGAGGTTTTCCACCAGCCACGCGCCCATCTCGCTGTTACGCGGACGGATAAACACCAGCGGCCACTGCGCGTTGCCATTGGCGCGCTGTTCGGCGTTCAACACATTTAAGATTTGCTGGAGATTGTGCAGCGCCTGCGGCAAATCCGCATCACTGACCGCATCTTCCAGGCAGATCACCAGCGAGCGCAACCCGCTGATTTTATTGTGCAGAATGGCATCGACGATATCGCTGCGCACCGCTGGCATATACAGCGTTGCGCCCAAACGCCACGGAGAGAGACGGCCGTTCATCACAGCACCTTTTTGATTATCGTCACGGCGCGGTATTGCCCAAGATCGGCACCCGCTTCTGTGATGGTCAGCCCTTTTTGTTGGGCAAGATAGACCAGCAGCGCCACGTCGGGATCGTTCACCGAACGGACCAGCACCTGATCCGGCACGCGACGCAGCACGGCGCGCGTGGCTTCGGCGATGCCCGGCTTAATGCGGTTGATGCTGTTCACCTGATAACGCGCCGCCAGCATGGCGATCACCGCTTCACTTTGCGCCACCAGCTGCTGCTGATGTTGTGGATCCTGCTGGCACGCGGGCAGGGCGCTGACATCCAGCGATCGCGCATATTCCGCTACGGTGTTCACCAACTGCTGGCTGCAATCGTATTGCGCCAGATAGTCGCACTGCACGCAGCCGTGTAAGCCCGATTCAGACCACAACGAGCGCGAGATCAAACCTGAAACCGGCGCGCCCATAATGCCAAACGGGATCAGCCAGTCATCATCGCTGGCCGAAAGCCACGCCCGACCGCACGGATCGGCCAGCACCACCAAGCGCGGCTGTGCCGGATAGCCGGGACGATGTTCGAGGCTGCGGATCAGCTCGCCGGTGATGGCGCCTTTGCCGGTCCAGCCATCGACGAAGACAATGCCTGCGGTGCCGTGGCGCGCTTCGATGATCTCCAGCGCGGCCTGATCAATACCGCGATCGCGGATGATGCTAATGCCGTAATGGTAGGATTCGCGGCCCATCGCGCGCAGCGCCTGTTGCAGCATCACGCCGAGCGGCACGCCCGCGCGCACCAAGCTGGCGAGCACAATCGGCGTGTCGCCAAACTGTTGTGCCAGCGTCCGCGCCAGCATGGTGACTTCTTGCGCCAGGCGTCCGGCACCGGCGTCAAGCGCGCGGGAAAACAGCTCAAGGTGCCAGCGCGTCGGTTCCGGTTCCTGACTCAACATCTCGGAATAGTGGCGCGCGCCAGATTGGATCAGCTGCTCTTTTTGCTCCACCGGCGTCATGTCGATTTCAACCGGCTTCAGCAGAAATTCGACGTCGCCGGCTCGGTACGATCCAGAGAAAGGCAAGTTATTCACCATCTGTTTGTTCTCCGAATATGGCCTGGTTGATGCGTTCGGCAAACTGGCTCTGACGCGGAATGCCGTACCAGCTGCACAGCTTCATAAAGCGGTGATCGCTGAGGCTGTCGCCAAGGCCAATCACCGGGAAAACGCCGCGCTCGTTACGCAGCTTTTCCAGCAGGTAGCTGACGGCTAAGCCTTTTTCCACCACGTTCGGCAGCCAGGCGACGTTGTTGCTGTTGCGATGGATGTAATAGCCGGCGGTGGGGAAGCGTTG
Organism: Pantoea sp. AG1095; assembly: GCF_003208415.1. Taxonomy (NCBI): domain Bacteria; kingdom Pseudomonadati; phylum Pseudomonadota; class Gammaproteobacteria; order Enterobacterales; family Erwiniaceae; genus Pantoea; species Pantoea sp. AG1095. The sequence continues at coordinate 58,184 of NZ_QKMJ01000001.1, forward strand.
CTCGATTTCATCGGCGATGGCGTAAAGCTCTTCGAGGCGCGTGCTGTCGCGGTGCTTCATCACCAGATAGATCGGCGTGACGCCATATTCATAGTTGATGCGCGCCCAGCCGTTGATGTCGCGCTCTGCCATCAGGTCGGTGATCGCCTGCTGCATCGAGAGCAGCGCCGGGCCGTACGGCGTCAGTTTTTCCAGCATCTGCGCGCGCCATTCGGCATCTTCCTCACCATGCGGGTTGAGGATCACCGCGCCGTGCGTGGTCACCGCCCACGATCGGAAAGGGATCTGCACGCGGGCGATCTCTTCGGTGCCGCGCGCGGTGACCGGGATCAAATCGGCCTGCTCGATCATCCAGTCAACCAGCATCGACTGCTCTTCGGTCATAAAGCTGCGCGGTTGCAGGTTGAGATCGAGCGCGCCGGAACGGAACGGCTCAAGATCGAGCTCGTCCACCATTTTGCGGCGCGTTTGAAATAGCGTGTCGTCAAGGTCGGAAAAAATCACCGGTTTATTCATAGCTAATTACTTCCACCTGTGGCGCAACCTGGGCCAGTGCCGTGGTTAACAGCGGATCCACGCTGTCGACCGGCGTTTCGATGCACAGCAAAATGCGGTCAAACTGCTGATGCGCCACGTTGTATACGAAGTTGGCGATGCCGAGACCGTAGTTGTCACCGAAGGCGATAGCTGATTCGATGGCAAATCCGGTAGCGATTGGCGAGCGCGTGGTGGAGCTGTATTTCACCTCTGCGCCTTGTGCCGCCAGACGTTCAGCCAGCAAGAAAGGTTCCCAGACAAATTCGCTGCTGCCGAGCACGAGGATTTTTTCTCCCGGCTGCGCCTGAATCGCGCAACCCAGATCGCCCGCTGGCGCTGCCATGCCGAGTCGGCCCCAGCGCTGTTTGCCGGTGATGGGCACGGTGGCGGCATCGTTAAGCACCATCGCTGGCATCGGCGGCAGTGCGGCGTCGGGATCCTGCTGCCAGTGCCAGTCGCCTTGCACCAGCGACACGCTGCGCACCGGCACCGGACAGCGCGCGGATAACGCATCGCCGCTCCAGTCGGTGAGCGTGACGGCGATAACCTGCTCGATCTGCGTTAAGCCGCCGTCGTTGCGCAGCGCGTCGAGCAGGTTAATAAAGGTGTTGCCGGTGGTGGCTTCGTCATCAATCATTACCAGCGTGCGCGCGTTGAGCACGCGCTGGCGCAGCTGCGCATCATCGGGCAGGTAGATCAGATGATCGGTGGCGTGGCTGTGATTTTCTTTAAACTCGCACAGCAAATCCGCCTGCTGCGGATGGCGCGTTGAGGTGAGATACACCGGCTCCCTGACGCGCTGGCGCACTTCATCAAACACGCCTGCGCCGAGGCCAACGGCGGTTTCCGCCATGCCGATAAACAGCACCGGGCCGTCAGAAAGCGGCGGAAACTGCTCCGCCAGCTGGCGATACACGGCGCGCATTTTCTCCGGCGCCACCGGAATGTGGCGGCCAAGCACTTTACTGACGAACAAAAAAGCGCGCTTGGGATTGCGGCGCTCGGCGATCTCGAACAGATCGTCGATGGCGCTGATGCCGCCGGTTGGCGTAACGCTCAGCGAGCCGCATGACAGCGTCCTGCTCCAAAGTGTGGTCATGGATTGTTCCTTATTGAACCTGGTTGGACAGGACGGGGTTGTACGCCACCACGTCGCTCAGCGCACGGACGGTGGCTGGCGTGAAGTCGCGGCGGGCGTCGTCGATCACCTGCTGCTGACTGATCAAGCCTAGCTGGCGCAGGGCAAACAAGCCGGGAAGATTGACGCCGCTGAAACGGGTGTAACCAATGCCGCCGGAAGGGCGCATATTGATCTCCAGTAATAACGATTTGCCGCTGGCGTCATTGCGCGTCTGCACGTTGATCAATCCATCCGCGCCCATCGCAGCGGCACAGGCTAGCGCCAGCTCAAAGGCTTCGCCGCGGTTTTCCAGATACTGCAGCGCCCCTTCTTTGCGGCGCGCCACGGCGGCCAGCACCTTGCCGTTTTCCGCCAGCATATCAACCGAATATTCCGGGCCCGGCAGATACGGCATCAGGACCAGCGGCTCCATGCTGTCGGCGGCCTCCAGCGCCTGTAAGTAATATTCGGCTTTCACCCGGCGTGCGTCGGGATGGGTAAACGGCGCCATCGGCGAGACACTTTCATCAAACTGCCAGAATCCCATGCCATAAATACCGGTAACCGGCTTTACGCACAGCGGCAGATCGCCAAAGGGTTTACCGGCGATCAGCTCACGCAACTGTACGGGTGAATCCACGCGCAGTGAAGGCACCACCGGCAAATTCAGGCTTTTCATATGGTGGGCAAACGCGACTTTGTCATCGGCCAGATCCAGCATTACAACATCGCGTGCGCCGGTGGTTAAGCGCGCACCGCTGGCTTCGATAGCGACGCGATGGGCTTCAAACCAATGAGCATGTCGACCGGTATGGATCGCCTGAATGGCATATTTTTCTACGGTAGAAAGAATAAATTCGAGGCGCTGATTAACATCACCAGGTTCAATTAATGCATGATCCGCCAGCGAAAGTATTTCATTACGCGATTGGCGATGTGATGCATAAATCGACACGTTGTAGTTATGTTTTTTAGCTGCAGATGTTATGCCATTAATTATATCGCGCTGGGAGGATAAACCTTCCATTAGCCAAATTTTGTGAGACATTTCTAATTATTTCCGCAAGAGGCTGGTGGCTGGATTATGGTTTGCGAGTTTATTTCTCACTTTGAAATGAGTCAATCATAATATGATTTTTTACCCTAACGTAACCTTATGAATTTTAATGTAAAGAATTGTCATGTTTAGTGCGTTGCTGGTTCGGGCTGGATTCTTTTAAGTTGTTCTTCTGCAAGGATTTATTGTGTTTCATAAAATTGCTGTGAAAATTAATACTGAACATGAATATCCTCATGTTATGATTTTGCCCTCATGGAATTTGTTGCAAATATAAAACCCTTTTCAAACCTGTTTGAAGGAATTATGACATGGTTTCATTAAGCAAGAATCAGACGGTTTCACTCAGCAAACAAACCGCTTCGCTGAATAAATTACATTTCGGCTTAGGCTGGGATCCCATTAAAAAGAAAGGCTTCATGGGCAAGCTTTTTGGTGGTGGCAGCGATTCCATCGATCTGGATGCCAGCTGCGTATTATTGGATCAATCCGGTCATGCCATTGATACCATCTGGTTCCGCGCATTAACCTCTAAATGTGGTGCGGTGAAACACAGCGGTGATAATCGTACTGGCGAAGGCGATGGCGACGATGAAGTGATCATCGTTGAGTTGTCACGTCTGCCAGCTAACGTTGAGTATCTGGCGTTCACCGTGAACAGCTTCCAGGGTCAAACCTTCAATGAAGTGGAAAATGCCTTCTGCCGCGTGGTGGATCAAAACGGCAAAGAGCTGGCGCGCTATGAGCTGACTGAGCAAGGCAGCCATACCGGCATTGTGATTGCTTCGCTGCACCGCAACGGCGGGCTGTGGGATTTCACGGCGCATGGCCGCGCGAGTGCCGGCCGTACCATTGACGCGATGCAAAACGACATCGTTGCCGCAGTGGTGCGCTAATGAATATGACGCCGGGGAGCAATGCTCCCGTTCCCGCTAATCTGCTGACGGTGCGCGTACTCGCTGGCGCCGCCGTTGATGCTTCGGCCTTTCGTCTGTTCGCCAGCGGCAAAGTCAATGGCGATGCCGATATGGTGTTCTACGGTCAGCCGGATAACGATGACCGCACCATCAGCCTGAAAAGCGAAGGGCACAACTCCGCCTTCTCTGTCGATCTCACCCGCCTGCGTCCTGACGTGCAGAAAGTGGCCTTTACCGTTACCTGTGACGGCGGCCGCAACGTGTCGGGTTTGCAACGTCTGGCGATTCAGGTGGAGCAGAGCGGTGAAGTGTTACTGAATGGCAGCGTGGAGCTGGTAGGACGTCAGGAAGCAGCGTTGATCCTCGGCGAACTTTACCGCCGCAATAATGAGTGGAAATTCCGCTTTATTGCGCAGGGTTTCAACGGCGGCTTAAAGCCGCTGGCGGAACATTTCGGTGTGGATGTGGCTGAACCCGCGCCTGCCCCAACGCCTGCGCCTGCGCCTGCGCCTGCACCGCAGACGGCACCGGCTCCAGCACCGACACCCGCGCCGGCAAAAATCAATCTGAGCAAAGTGTCTCTTACCAAAGAGAAGCCAGCTATCAGCCTGACCAAGCGCGATAACTTCGGTGAGATCCGCATCAATCTGAACTGGCACCGTGAAACCAGCAGCGGTGGAGGCGGATTGCGCGGATTGTTCGGCGGCAACAAAGGCGTGGATCTCGATCTCGGCGCCTTCGTTGAGCTGCAAGACGGCTCGCGCGGTGTGATCCAGGCGCTGGGCGGCAATTTTGGCGCTATGCATGCCAAACCTTTCGTACACTTGCAGGGCGACGATCGCACCGGCGAAGTGACCGACGGCGAATGGCTGCACATCAACGGTCGCGAATGGAGTCAGATTCGCGAGGTATTAATTTTCGCCTTCATCTATCAAGGTGCGGCGAGCTGGGACAAAACGGATGGCGTAGTCACGCTGCACATTCCAGACCAGCCTCCGATTGAAACGCGTATGACTGAAGGGGAGAACCGCCGCAACATGTGTGCGATTGCTCGCCTGGTCAATGAGAACGGCAGTATCCGCGTCGAGCGTATCAATCAGTTCTTTAACGGGCATTCCGATATGGACAAAGCTTTCGGTTGGGGATTCAACTGGCGAGCTGGCTCCAAATAATAACAGACAGAGGATTCACTATGAGCTTTTTCAACAAGGTCAAAGGGGCATTTAATTCCGGCCGCGATGAATTAACCAAACAGGTTAGCCGCTTTAAGAACAAGAAATTTATGCAAGGAACCGTCGCGGTTTGCGCACGCATTGCGGTGGCAGACGGCGGCGTGAGCGCGGAAGAGAAGCAGAAGATGATCGGTTTTCTGCGCGCCTCCGAAGAGTTGAAAGTCTTTGATACCAATGAAGTGATTGAGTTCTTCAACAAGCTGGTGAGCAGCTTTGATTTCGATCTGGAAATCGGCAAGGGCGAAACCATGAAGTACATCATGGCGTTGAAAGATCAGCCGGAAGCCGCACAGTTGGCGATCCGCGTAGGTATTGCTGTCGGTAAGAGTGATGGTGATTTTGATGCTGACGAGCAGAAAGCGGTGCGCGAAATCGCCGTCGCTTTGGGCTTTGATCCAGCAATATTTGGTCTGTAATTTTTTATCTTTTAAGGGTTCATCATGGTGTCTACGCACATTGGCTTCCCAACTGAAACAGTCGCGGTTTTCATCGCGCTGTCGGTGGGCGCTATTTTTATCGACCTGTTCATGCACCGCGGCGACAAGCCGATTTCGCTGAAAAGCGCGGCGCTGTGGTCAGTGTTCTGGGTGGCGGTGGCGATGGGTTTCGCCGGCTTCCTCTATATCCATCACGGCGCTGAAGTTGCCAGCCTGTTCGTGACCGGTTATGCGCTGGAGAAAGTACTCTCCGTCGATAACCTGTTCGTGATGATGGCGATCTTCTCGTGGTTTGCCGTTCCGGACCGCTATCGTCACCGCGTGCTTTACTGGGGCATCATCGGTGCCATCGTTTTCCGTGGCATCTTCGTGGCGATCGGTACCGGCTTGCTGAGCCTTGGTCCGTATGTCGAAATCGTGTTTGCGCTGATCGTCGCATGGACGGCGGTGATGATGCTGAAAAGCGGCGATGACAGCGACGAGATAGAAGATTACTCGCAGCATCTTGCTTATCGCATGGTGAAGCGCTTCTTCCCAATCTGGCCAAAAATGCGCGGTAACGCCTTCCTGCTGAATCAGAAGGAAGTTGATGAAGAGCTGCAGAAGCCAGAAAACAAAGACGTAGCGATTGGTCGCGGCAAGAAAGCGGCACTGTATGCCACGCCGTTGATGCTGTGTGTGGCGGTGGTTGAACTCTCTGACGTGATGTTCGCCTTTGACTCCGTGCCGGCGATTATCGCAGTAAGCCGTGAACCGCTGATCGTTTATAGCGCCATGATGTTCGCCATCCTCGGCTTGCGTACACTGTACTTCGTACTTGAAGCATTGAAGCAGTATCTGGTTCACCTCGAGAAAGCCGTTATCGTGCTGCTGTTCTTCATCGCGGTGAAACTGGGTCTGAATGCTACCGATCATATCTGGCATCACGGCTACAGCATCTCTGCTAGCGCCAGCCTGTTTGTGGTACTCGGCGTGTTAGCGGTCGGTATCGTACTCAGCGTGATGTTCCCCGGTAAACCCGAGGAAAAAGAAGAGAGCTGATCTTCTGCCAGCAATGAGTCTGAAAAATCATTAACCAAGAGGTAATTACAATGAGCGTTTCTCTTTCTAAAGGCGGTAACGTTTCGCTGAGCAAAGCGGCACCAACCATGAAAAACGTCCTCGTTGGCCTTGGCTGGGATGCACGTTCCACCGATGGTCAGGACTTTGACCTTGATGCGTCAGCGTTCTTGCTGTCCGCCAGCGGCAAAGTCCGCGGCGATGCTGACTTTATTTTCTACAACAATCTGGTCTCTTCCGACGGTTCCGTTTCTCACACCGGTGACAACCGTACTGGTGCAGGCGATGGCGATGATGAATCGCTGAAAATCAAACTGGATTTGATCCCGGCTGACGTCGACAAGATTGTGTTTGTGGTCACCATCCACGATGCGCAGACCCGTCGTCAGAGCTTTGGCCAGGTTTCCGGCGCGTTTATCCGCCTGGTGAACGATGACGATCGCAGTGAAGTGGCGCGTTACGATTTGACCGAAGATGCCTCAACTGAAACCGCGATGCTGTTTGGTGAGCTGTACCGTAACGGCGCCGAGTGGAAATTCCGCGCGGTAGGACAGGGTTATGCCGGCGGCCTCGCTTCGGTATGTGCTCAGTACGGTATCAACGCGTCTTAATTATCACGGGCAGCTTCGCGCTGCCCGCATCATCCAATTAAAAGCAGGAGCTTTAAAATGGCAGTTTCTCTGGTAAAAGGCGGTAACGTTTCCCTGACTAAAGAAGCACCCACCATGAATGTTGCCATGGCGGGTCTGGGTTGGGATGCACGTGTAACAGATGGTCAGGATTTCGACCTCGACGCGTCAGTATTTATGGTCGGTGACGACGGTAAAGTGCTGAGCGATGCCAGCTTCATCTTCTTCAACAACAAGCAGAGCGCTTGTGGTTCCGTTGAGCATCAGGGCGATAACCGCACCGGTGCCGGCGATGGCGATGACGAGCAGGTTAAAATTACCCTGTCTAAAGTACCGGCTGAGGTGAAGAAGCTGGTCTTCGCGGTGACCATTTATGATGCCGAAGCGCGTAAGCAGAACTTCGGCATGGTGAGCAACAGCTTCATGCGTATCTTCAATAATGACAGCGGTGCTGAAATCGCCCGTTTCGACCTGTCTGAAGATGCGTCTACCGAAACCGCGATGGTGTTTGGTGAGTTGTATCGCAATGGTGCCGAGTGGAAATTCAAAGCCGTTGGTCAGGGCTTCGCAGGCGGCCTGTCAGCGCTGGCTTCCCAGCACGGCGTGAGCGTCTGATTCAAAGCAAGGCTAACAAAGCCCCGGCTGGTCCGGGGCTTTTTACTATCCAAAGGACGCATCCTTAACAGGAGGTTAAAACTATGATGTTACAACCGGGCCAGAACCTGCCGCTGAACACCACCGAACTGACGTTGCGCCTGCACTATGCTGCTTCATCCACGTTGCGCGGCGATGTGGATACCAGTGTTTTTCTGCTCGATGCCGCTGGCAAAGTGAGTGGCGATGCAGACTTCATCTTCTTCAATCAGCCCACAACCGCCAATCGCAGTGTGGTCATGCAGAGCACGCCGCAAGGCTGCACCATTAATCTGGATCTGATGAAGATTGCCGCCAGCGTCAGTAAAATCGCCGTCACCTTAGTGATTGACGGCGACGAGGCGATCAATGCGCTCAACAGCCTGAGCTTAACCGCCGAAAATATTGCGCAGTTCAGCCCGGAAACGCACGGGCGCGGCGAGAAGGCGCTGATTCTGGCCGAAGTTTATCGCCATAACGGCGGCTGGAAGCTGCGCGCGCTGGGGCAGGGATTCAACGGCGGGCTCGAACCACTGGCGCGTCATTATGGCGTGGATATCGCCCAGCCCGATCCTCAGCCAGCCGCGCCAACGGTGGTGAGCCTGGAGAAAAAGCTGCAACAGAAAGCGCCACGATTAGTGAGCCTGGCGAAAAACGCCAGCGTTAGCCTGAGCAAATACCAGCTACAAACGGTGAAAGCGAAGGTGGCATTTGTACTGGACGCCTCGGGTTCGATGAAAGGGCAGTTTAGTAAGGGCAACGTGCAGGCCGTATTAGATCGCATTGCGGTGCTGGCGGCGCAGTTTGATGATGACGGTTCAATGGATGTCTGGGGCTTCGGTCAGCAGCACGCGAAATATCCCGATGTAACCCTGGATAATCTTGATGGCTACATCGCCACCATCCAGCGTGGCGGCAAGACATCGGCGTGGGAGATTTTACCCGGACTGGGCGGCACTAATAATGAACCGCCGGTCATGGAAGAGCTGATTGATACCTTTAGGCACAGCGATCTGCCGGTGTACGTGGTTTTCATTACCGACGGCGGCATCAGCAAAACCCGCGCCATTAAAGAGGCGATTCGCCGCTCGGCTAACTATCCCATCTTCTGGAAATTTGTCGGCCTCGGCGGCAGTAATTATGGCATTTTGCAGGATTTGGATAACTTCAACGATCGCCGCATCGACAACACCCATTTCTTCGCCATCGACAACTTTGCCAGCCTGGCGGAAGACCGGTTATACGATCTGCTGCTGGAGGAGTTTAAGCCGTGGCTGGATGCAGCAAAGGCTGACCGGATTTATTGATCAGTCCGAATTGTGCCCCTAAGGATCCAGACGCAGCATGCGCAGTTTTTCCATTGGCACGCGGCGTTTTTTCCACGTTGGATGGAAATGACGCCAGTGTGGATCCTGCGCGGCGGCCAGTAACTCAAAATCACCGCGCGTATCGCCCCAGGCGCGCAGGTGATAGTTATGCAGCGGGCCGTAAACGCTTTCCAGTCGCTTGACCTTTTGCCCGCAGCGGCAGTTATGGCCGGTAATTTTTCCGGTGAGAATGCCGTCTACCACTTCTAATTGGGTACCGATCAGATTGATGCCCAGACGCTCGGCGAACGGTTCTAACACCATCGCCGGCGAGGCGGAACAGATGGTCACTTCGGCGCTGGAGTTCACTTCGGCGGCAACCGCTAACAGCCCGGCTGGGCGCATTAGCTTATTCCAGTTTGCCGCGCAGAAAAGTTGCGCCTGCTGACGAATCCATTGCTCCTCAACGCCGGTTAAAAAGGTGTGAATCAACACTTCTTTTAACTCATCACGCGTTAGCTTTTTCCGCATGCAGCGCAGCGTTGGGAATGCCAGTTTGGCAATTTTGCGAGCGAACGCGCGTTTGCCAAAGCTGAAGCGCAGAAAGGGGATGAAGCTGTCGTGAATGGTCAGCGTGCCGTCAAAATCGAATACTGACAGAACCTGATTTTCACGCGCTAAGGAGGATTCAATGGACATGTTGTTCTCTTTTGTCGCAAGCCGTAATCAATGCCACGATGATAGCAAATGGCTGGCCGATATTCTCATGCGTGAATGCGGCTACCGATAAACGGTAGCCGTTTGAAACGCTTACTCGCGGATTTTGCCCTCTTCCTCGCGGGTTTTACCCTCTTCGATAAACTCTTCGTCAATCTCTTCAGAGTTCTCACGGTTATCGCGACCAGAAAGCAGATTCCAGCAGGCAATAAACAGCGCGGCGATCAGCGGACCAATGACAAAGCCGTTGATGCCGTACACTTCCATGCCGCCCAGCGTGGAGATCAGGATCAGATAGTCCGGCATTTTGGTGTCTTTACCGACCAGCAGCGGACGCAGAATATTGTCCACCAGGCCAACCACCACCACGAAGAAGCCAATCAGGAACAGCGCTTTCCAGATGGCGCTGGTGGCGAAGAAGAAGATGGTTGCCGGTACCCAGACAATGGCGGAACCGACCGCCGGAATCAGTGACAGGAACGCCATCAAGGTGCCCCACAGCAAGCTGCCATCAATGCCGGTGATCCAGAAGGCGATGCCGCCCAGCACACCTTGTACCACCGCAACCACCACCGTGCCTTTGACCGTGGCGCGCGATACCGCTGCGAACTTCATCAGCAGGTGATGTTTCACGTAGGTTGAAAGCGGCAGCGCTTCCAGAATCAAATTCACCAGCCAGGCGCCATCTTTCAACAGGAAGAACAGCAGATAGAGCATCACGCCAAAGCCAACGGTAAAGGTGAACGTCCCTTTACCGATCAGGAACACGCTGCCCGCCATGTATTGGCCGCCTTTCAGCGCAAAGCCAGAGAGCTTCTGCTGAATCTCCTGCGCGTTGTTCAGGTTGTTATCGGCGAGATAGTTGCGTGCCCAGGAAGGCAGATGCTGCAGCAGATCGGCAAACACCGCTGGGAACTGCGCGGAGTTGTTCTGCAGCTTGGTGTAGACGGTGTTAACTTCAACCACCATTGAAGAGGTGATCAGCGCCAGCGGCGTGAACACCATCAGGCAGATAATCAGCAACGTAGCGAACGAAGCCAGGCCGTTGCGATCGCCCATTTTACGGCGCAGCAGCGACTTCAGTGGATGGAAGATCACCGCCAGAATCGCGGCCCAGAAAATGGCAGAAAAATAGGGTGTCAGCACATCAAAAAAGGCGAAGGTGACGATCGCCAAAATAACGATAAAGAAGCCTAAATTAAGTCCTTTAATACGCATTACATAGTCTCGTCAGTAGATAGGGCGAATGAACTATAGAACGCTTAACGGGGAAAGTAATGTTTTTAGGATCGATGGTTCGCTCAAGCTCGTGAAGAGAGCAGACACAAGATGTCCCGATTTGTCCGCCTGATGTCTGTTCACTGGCTGGCGCGGCAGCACTATTACGGTGATGATGGTGGCTGAAACTCACCGGAGGAAATCATGCTGGAACTACGTCCTAACTGCGAATGCTGCGATAGAGATCTGCCGCCGGAGTCGCTTGAGGCGCGCATCTGTTCATTTGAATGCACGTTCTGTGTGGCGTGCGCGGAAGGTATCCTGGCGCAGCGCTGCCCGAATTGCAGCGGTGAGCTGGTGCGTCGACCGATTCGTCCTGCTGCAGCGTTAGCACGTCATCCGGCGTCCTCAACGCGCCATTTATCTTCTTCATGAGATAGTGAGCGTGCAAACCAATATTCTGCTCATGTAAACGTTTACCCTAAATAGTTTATCAGGCTGCCTCGTGATATTTAAACGTTACGCAAGCAGGGTAATTTTGAGCACGATAGTAATCACCGCTGTGTATTAATGTTGGTGATAAACAATCCGGGCCTAATAAGGAGCAGTAATTGTTAAATACTCATCAGGTTGCGCGTGCGGCGTGCTGAGATTATAAAGGTTTAAAAGGCCAATGGTGTTGTTTTTAAAGGGATATTAACCATGCTTGATAGCATGGATTAGCTGCTTGAATGCCTTATTGTTGTGTCTTTACTGAATCTGGTCAGAGCACAGACCTTATTTATCCTGAAACAACGTTCCTAAAATAATATTTCTTTCTATCATTTGGTTTTTGCGTATTTTTCTGAAAAATAGCCCTTTTCAAAAGAAGTTTTCAATTTTAAATGGTATTGTTTGCTGGCAATGCTAGTGATGTGGCGTTGTGTGCTTCAGTTTTACCCTCACTTTTGCAGGGTTTACCCCTTTATGCAATTTATGGAAATTGAATTATCCTCCCGATCCTTGCGATCGGGTTTTTCTTTATATTTCCCGCTCTCGCCGCAATAAACGCTGATGCGTCTCTTCGATCCCGTTAATGTCAGAAAATACACAATCGTTAAGAAAGTGATAAGTTGACGTAATTTACTGTAAGTATGCGGTTTTTAAGAGTTTTGGAAATGCTTTTCTGTCTCCAGTTAATCAATAGTAATGCTTAACGGCACAGCAACCGCCGTTATCATTGGAGGCAACACCATGAAAAAAACAACATTAACTCTTATTGCGTCATTTATTGCATGCAGCACACTGTTTTCTAGCGTCTCGTGGGCAGACGGCCCAGGTGACCAGCGCTGGCAGCCGCACGGCGGCGACCAGCATCAAGACCACGGACGTGGCCCGGATCGTGGCGGCGACCGCGGACCGGATCGCGGCAATCATCATGACCGTGGTCACGATCGCGGACCCGGCCCGGATCGTCATGAGCGTTATGCTGACCATCGTATGCCGGAAGGGCATCATGGTGGCGACCGCTTCGCCTGGGGCGGACATGACTTCCGTCGCGGCTATCCGGCACCGCCGGAGTTTCGTGGTCCGCATTATCGCGTAGATGACTGGCGTGACCGTGGTCTGTATGAACCACCGCGCGGTGAGCATTGGGCTTACATCGACGGTAATTACGTGCTGGTGGCCGCAGCAACCGGCATCATTACCGCAATTCTGCTCAACGGCGCGTTCAACTAATCCCTCCGCGGATGGCTGCGGCCATCCGTGTTTCTCTGCGCTTTATCCGCTCACCAGGTTATTCTCTCTACGACCCGTTTTTCCTTTCGATACGTTAAGGAGTGATGATGACCGTGGTAAAAATGGTGGCGGTGGATAAAGACGGCACCTTTCTCGACGACAAGAAACAGTACAATCGCGCGCGTTTTAACGCCTGCTATCAGGAAATGAAGCAGCGCGGCATCAAGTTTGTGGTAGCCAGCGGCAACCAGTATTACCAACTCAAATCCTTCTTCCCTGAGATCGCCCACGAAATTGCCTTCGTGGCGGAGAACGGCGCGTGGATTATCGATTGTGATGAAGAGTTATTCTGCGGCGAGTTTTCCCGTCCGGATATTGATGCGGTGCTGGATACGTTGCACAACGGTAACTATCCCGAACTGCGTTACATCCTGTGCGGACGCGACAGCGCGTACTACTTCGAAGGCCTTGATGAAAAGTGGCTGGTGAAAATGCGTCATTATTGCCACCGCCTGAAGGCGATTCGCAGCCTCGATGACGTGGCGGGCGATAAGCTATTCAAGTTTGCGCTGAATCTGTCTGATGATTACGTGGAACCGCTGATGGCGGACATTGAGCGTTTGCATCAGGGTGCAGCCGCCGCCACGTCCAGCGGTCACGGATCGGTGGATTTGATCGTGCCGGGCAACCATAAAGGTCACGGCCTCGATCTGTTGGGCAAACGCTGGGGCATCGAACGCAGTGAAATTCTGGTGTTTGGCGACGGCGGTAACGATCTCGAAATGCTGCAGCAGTCGGGCTTCAGCTTTGCCATGGCGAACGCACCGCAGAAGGTCAAAGATGCGGCCCGCTTTGAAGCGCCGGGTAATAACGACGAGGGCGTTTTACAGGTGATTGAGCAGATGCTGGCCGGCAAACCGCCGTTTGTCATCTGATCGTCATTTATAGCTGAATTTATTCTTTGCTTTGCCGATATTCGATTGTGACGGAACGCACAATTCGCCGCTGAGCGGCACTTCTTATCTCAATCGTTAATGCAGTCGGTTAGAAAGGATAAATTATGTTGCCAACCCGTTTGGCTGCCCGCATGACGCTGGGTGGCCTGCTATTACTGTGCGTCACCACCGCAGTCGTATTTTCCGTTCTGTTGTTGCGCGGTCAGCCGCGCGTCATCGAAGCCAGCCATACGCTGATTGAGCAGGCCGGTAGCAATCTGGTCAGCCAATTAAATCAGCAGCTGGTGCGCATTGAAGGCGAGGCCGTCAGCATGGCGCGCCTTGCAGAAGTATTGCCGCACGATGCCACGCTGTGGCAGCAAAGCTTCCCACAAATCATCAACAGCAGCGGCAATAAAACCATTGCCGGCGGCGGCGTGTGGCCGGAACCCGATGCGTTTAGCGCCGGTGTGCAACGTCGTAGCTTCTTCTGGGCGCGACAGGGTGATGGCGCGCTGGCCTATTCCGATGACTACAACCTGCCTGCGGGCAACGGCTATCAACAGGAAAGCTGGTACAGCGCGGTGCGTAACGGACCGCGCGATCGTTGCGGTTGGTCGGAGGTGTATCAGGATCCGGTCTCCGGTGTGAAGATGGTGACCTGCAGCGTGCCGTACGCGGCGGGCGATCGGTTTGCCGGTGTCGCAACGCTGGATGTGCAGCTGGATAATCTTGCGGGCTTTATGCAGCAGAAAGGGCAGGTGACGGGCGGTTACGCCTTTGCCCTCGATAGCGCGGGCAACCTGCTCTATTACCCAGGCCAGGATATGAAATCGCTCACCACCTTGAGCAGCCTGGCGGAAAAATCCAGCTGGCTGGCGCCGCTGGCCGTCCGTATCGCCCAGCTGAAGGGCGATGGCGATGTATTACAACTGTCGGATTTTGCAGACGGCTACTTGCACAACAGCGCGCAGGTGACGCTGTTCCGCATGCCCGGCACCGGTTGGGTGATTGGCCTGGTAACGCCGGAAAGTGCCGTCAGCGGCCTGGCGCGTACCATGATGCGCGACATCTTCACTTTCCTGATTCCGGCGATGATCGTGCTGCTGCTGTTAACCTGGGCGTTTACCCAACGCATTGGCCAACGTCTGAAGGCGACGCACGCGGCGCTGGATGAGATTGCCAATGGCGATGGCGATTTAACCCGCCGTCTGACCAAAAGTGGGCGCGATGAGCTGGCGGATATTGCCGGTGCGTTCAACAGCTTTGTCGATAAGATCGCTGGCGTGATTACCCGCGTGCAGGGCAGCGGCGAAACGGTGGCGGCCAACGCATCGGGATTAGCGCACAGCAACACCGCGCTGTCGGAGAAAATCGCCGAGCAGGCTGCGGCGCTTGAGGAGAGTGCGGCGGCGATGGAGCAGCTTAACGCGACTGTGCAGCAAAATGCCGAAAATACCCGATTGGCCGATGCCGCCGCCGAACAGACCGCGCATATTGCCCGCAGCAGCAGCGAAGTGATGGGCGAAGTGGTGAGCACCATGGGCGCTATTCAATCCTCGTCGCGCCGCGTGGCGGAGATTCTGACGGTGATCGACAGCATCGCGTTTCAAACCAACATCCTTGCCCTGAATGCGGCGGTGGAAGCGGCACGCGCCGGTGAGCAAGGGCGTGGTTTTGCGGTGGTGGCATCGGAAGTGCGGGCCTTAGCCCAGCGCAGTGCCACGGCGGCGCAGGAGATCAAAGCGCTGATTGCCGATTCCGACAGCAACGTGCTGGCCGGCAGTAAACTGGTGGAAGGCGCGGGGCAGCAGCTTTCGCAACTGGTTTCCGACGTGCATAAAGTGAAGCAGGTAGTCAGCGAGATGCGCGTGGCCGGTGATGAGCAGAGCAAAGGTATCGCGGAAGTGACGCTGGCCGTATCGCAAATGGAGCGCGGTATTCAGCAAAACCTGATGCTGGTGACGCAAACCGCCGAAAATACCCAGGCGCTGCGTGATGAAGCGGCGCAGCTGGCGCAAGAGATGGCGATGTTTAAAGTGGCTGAGCAGTAAAAAATCGGGCAGCGTCGGCTGCCCGTTATCATTTAGACGATGCGCCAGGCGGCGGCGATCATCTCGGTTAACGTCGGTGCATCGTAGCTGACCCAACCGTTTTTGCTGTTGGCGCGCGACACAATCCAGTCAACGTCGGTGGCTGACAGCGTTGGGCCTTCTAACCAGAACGGCACGATCGCCTGCTGCTGGATCCAGGCTTTCAACGCCAGCGCGGGCGGCGCGGGATCATCCGGCAGCAACTGTTGGCCGAACTGCGCCATCAAACGTTGCTGTTCAGCATGCTCGGTTTCTGCCAGCACCTCAAGGAACGGGAACAGTAAACGTCCGCACACTTCGCCGTGATGGAACGGCTTGATCGCCCCCAACTCACCGGCAATGCCGTGGATCACGCCCAATCCGGCGCTGCTCAGACACACGCCACCCAACCATGACGCCATCATCATCGCTTCGCGCGCGGCATCTCCACGCTCGTCGTCACGGTTTAAATCTGGCCAGGCCTGGAAGAACAGTCGCAGCCCATTAAGCGCAGTTTGCTGGGTGAACAAATTGCCTTTGCGCGACAGATAGGCTTCGAAAAGATGGGTGAAGGCATCGATGGCGCAGGTTGCCAGCACGCTGTCGGGCGCGCCTTTTAGCAGATCAGGATCGAGAATTGCGACCTGCGGCACAAACACTGGATGGCGCAGCGACGCTTTGACCTGAATATGCTGCTGATCGGTCACCACTGCGTTCTGCGTGGCTTCGCTGCCGGTGCCGGCCGTGGTGGGAATGGCGATCAGCGGCAAGGTCACCGCTTGCACTGGCGTATCACCGACTTTCTCCAGATAGCGCGCGGTATTCAGCGGGTGCTGCATCATCGCGCTAAAGGCTTTAGCCGCATCCAGCACGCTACCGCCGCCAATCGCCACCACGCGATCAACATGGCCGCGCCAGCGTCGCACCCAGCCATCAATCTCATCTGGCGAGGCTTCATGGCTGACAATCTCGTAACCGATGATGTGATCGTTGAGCGCGGCACCTAAGCGCGTCCAGGCCGGACCATTCAGGAATGAGCGGCCGCAAAACAGCAGCGTCGGCTGGGTATTGGCCGCCAGCAGCGGAATCAGTTGGTCAATGCTGCCGCGCCCAAACAGGGTTTGTTGATTACTGTACAACTCGATCAGATTCTCACTCACCTGCACGTCCTTATTGTTTGGCTCAAAGACCTAAGTGTAACCATAAGCCATGACACTCCCGCTGCAAACATTCTGATAACCCGCTGGCAAAAAGTTGATCACCTTCGCAAAACAGAAATTCCGCTGCGGCGCCAGGTGCTTTGTACGCAATGTTACCCTTAACATGATACCCGTAACATTGCTCGGCAGGATGTTTCCTGTGGTGCACGTTGTTGATTCTCATGTCCTCTGGGATAACCAAAATAAACCGCTGCCGGTAGCTTACCGTGCGCAAAAGTGGAGAAAAATTATGCCATTACTCTATGTGGCGATTGGCGTAGCGTTACTGCTGTTGCTGATGATTCGTTTCAAACTGAACGGATTTATTGCGCTGATTCTGGTGGCGCTGGCCGTTGGCATGATGCAGGGCATGCCGGTCAACAAAGTTATCGTTTCGATTAAAACCGGCGTCGGCGGCACGTTGGGCAGCCTCGCGCTGATCATGGGCTTCGGCGCGATGCTGGGTAAACTGCTGGCGGATTGCGGCGGGGCGCAGCGAATCGCCACCACGTTAATCGCTAAATTTGGTGAGAAGCATATTCAGTGGGCGCTGGTGCTGACCGGCTTCACCGTCGGCTTTGCGCTGTTCTACGAAGTGGGCTTTGTGCTGATGCTGCCGTTGGTGTTCAGCATCGCCGCCTCCGCGCGCGTGCCGCTGCTCTACGTGGGTGTGCCGATGGCGGCCGCGCTCTCGGTCACACACGGTTTCCTCCCACCGCATCCGGGCCCAACTGCGATCGCCACGCTGTTCAACGCCGATATGGGGAAAACGCTGCTGTACGGAACGCTGTTGGGGATTCCAACCGTTATTCTCGCCGGTCCGGTTTATGCGCGCTTCCTGAAAGGCATTGATAAGCCGATCCCGGAAGGCTTGTGGAACCCGAAAACCTTTACCGAAGCGGAGATGCCTGGCTTTGGCGTCAGCGTCTGGACGGCGTTGGTGCCGGTGGTGCTGATGGCGTTGCGCGCAGTAGCGGAGATGCTGCTGCCGAAAGGTCACGTGTTGTTGCCGTATGCCGAGTTCTTTGGTGACCCCATTATGGCAACCTTGATTGCCGTGCTGATCGCCATCTTCACCTTTGGTCTGAACCGTGGCCGCAGCATGGATGACGTGATGGGCACCATCACCGATTCGATCAAGATCATCGCGATGATGCTGTTAGTGATTGGTGGTGGCGGGGCGTTCAAACAGGTGCTGGTGGACAGCGGCGTCGATAAATATATCGCCAGCATGATGCATGAAACCAATCTGTCGCCGATCTTCATGGCGTGGTCGATTGCTGCGGTGCTGCGTATTGCCCTGGGTTCCGCAACCGTGGCGGCGATTACGGCAGGCGGGATTGTCGCACCGTTGATCATCACCAGCGGCGCCAGTCCGGAACTGATGGTGATTGCGGTTGGCTCCGGCAGCGTGATTTTCTCTCACGTCAACGATCCGGGCTTCTGGCTGTTTAAGGAGTATTTCAACCTGACCATCGGCGAAACTTTCCGCTCATGGTCGGCGCTGGAAACCATTATTTCGGTGTGCGGTTTGCTGGGTTGCTTACTGCTCGCCAACGTCATCTGAGTATCAAGGCTGAGGCACTGCGCCTCAGCCGCTTGCGGTTTACTGCGTTAAGGCGCGGAACGCCGCGAGTTCCTCTTGCGGCATTCCCGCTTGTAACGCCGCGTCACAGATTTGCTCCCAGCTGTTGCTGTCGAGAGGAATGCCATCGCGTTCACGTGCCACGCGGTTTTGCTCCTCCCACTCGCCGGGCACCTGAATCGGTGCATCGCCACTTTGCGGCGACTGTTTCACCCAATCCAGGAATGATTCCGCTTCTTCCTGCATCGCAGGCGCATCAAACGCATCCGGATTCACGATGATGGTGGTCATGCAGTTGAAAATGGCATCGTGGCTGGTGACCAGCGTCTCATCATGTGTGGTGCGTCCGCCGGACAACGCGCCGCCGAGAATTTCACACATGGTTGCCAGCGCATAGCCTTTGTGCAGACCAAACGGCATCAGTGAACCATACGGCGCCTGATGCATCACGCCCGGTTCGGTGGTCGGCTGGCCGTGATGATCAATCAGATAACCTGGCGCGACCTGCTGCTCTTTATTCCACGCCACTCGCGTTTTACCAAAGGCGATGCCGCTGGTGGCGAAATCGAGCAGCAGCGGTTTGGCATTGCGGCGCGGGAAAATGGCGCAGAAAGGATTGGTGCCAAAACGACGATCGCTACCGTTAAACGGCGCGACCATCGGATCGCCCATCACGTTAACAAAATGGAACGAGACAAAACCGGCGGCCGCACACTGTTCTGCCCAATGGCCGATGCGACCAATGTGGTGCGAATGGTGTAAACCAACCGCCGCAATACCTAACCTGGCTGCGCGCTCAATACCGAGTTGCATCGCCTCAAAGGCCGCGACCTGACCAAAACCGTTGTGCCCGTGCAGCGTCAGCACCGCGCCGGCGTCTTTTGCAACGCTGGCATGTTGGTTGAGTTGCAAAAAGCCCTGTGCCAGCGATTTCATGTAGCTCGGAATCATGCCAACGCCATGTGAATCGTGACCCGCCAGATTCGCGGCCACCAAATGGTCGGCGACCAGGCGCGCTTCTTCGGCGCTGCTGCCAGCATGTAACCAAATGGCTTGAACAAACTGATGAAGGCGAGAAGGGGGAATAAGATGCAGAGTACTCATACGGTCAATCTCCTTATCATGAACAATCATGCATCCTGTGCCGAAACCAGTAATAACCGCAAGTCAATGATAAGAAGTAAAGGGCCACAACGTGTGGCCCAAAAACTCAGTGCGGCTGTGCAAAGCCCGCTTTGACCATCTGATCGCGCAGTGCGCGGGTAATTTCACGGTTTCCGCCAGTGATCGGATAAATGACATTGTTGACGACATCGTCAAGATAGTGTTCTTCAAACTCCTGCAGGGTGAGTTGCGTGCCACCTTCATCATTAATCGCAATACTGCCGCTGATGTGGTTGCCGTAATCCTTTGCCTTAAGGCTATAACGCCCCATGCTGGTATTAATCGTGCTCATAAGAATCTCCTTGTTACGTCGGCATTGATAACAATCGAGGCCTCTTCAGGCGCTATAAGTTTAGACTGCGGACAGGCGCTGAGTGCGGAATCAAGGAGAGGGAAAATCGCAGGCTGCGACCCGTCTCGCAGAATTAAATCGGCATTAAGCGAAACGATAGCTAAGGGTTGTGACCACTCTCGCAGCGCCCAGCGAAAGCAGAATGATCATCTATACTGGTTAGCAGACACGTTATTTTTCATACTTGAAGGAGCGAACAATGAAAATAATTCTGTGGGTCATCGCCATCATCTTCATCGTTGGGTTACTGACACTAACAGGCGTCTTTAAACTGATTTTCTGACAACAACAGGCACCTGCGGGTGCCTGAATTTTTTATTCAGCATAGGATTTTTCGCTGTTATTAAAAGACGCAATCGGCAGGATAAGATCGCCCAGCGTCAACGGTTTCTGACACTGTGCGCAGCAGGCGCCATGATGATTTATTGCATCGACCTGTTTGCAGTCCGTTAAGGTGTAAAAAAATTTAGTGCAACCGCAGCGGCTACAACGAATAGTCATGTCAGTTTTTTCCCCATCTCCGTCCTGGAGTATCGAGATTTATCTTATTCGTCGGGTGAGTTCAATTGATAAATTTTGTTAATTTATTCCATGCGTGAATAGTTGACACTAAGTCACTGAAAGCTATCTTATTGCTTGCCGTCATCCTCACAACATGATTGCACTTTGTGTACATCCCTCAGTAATACCTTTCCGTTTATCCGGCGTTTCAATTTCACGTTCCGCATGAGGTAAAATTCGCCGTCAACCGAGAATTAGCCTGGAGATATTAAGCAGGTTTTTTAATATCCTTTTGGCGATTACTTAGGAATGCGTCGTACAAGAATCTGAAAAATCTGCCTCAGGGTAGTGCATTTTTTCAGCACGAATTAACAGGAAATTACGTTGTGAATCGGCACTTTTCTGCAGTTTTGTTAGGCTGCATTTTGACCTCATCGGTCTCATTTTCGGCATCAGCGGTAACAACTTCACAAGCCATCAAATCAGGCTGGAACACCTTTAGCAACAACGTGTCGCAAACCTGGTCGCAACCGCAGAATTATGATTTTTATCTGCCGGCGATTACCTGGCACAACCGTTGGACTTACGACGATGAACACATCGATAAATACAACGAGCGCCCGTGGGGCGCAGGTGCGGGCGTTTCACGCTGGGATGAGAAAGGTAACTGGCACGGTTTGTACCTGATGGCGTTCAAGGACTCCTTCAACAAATGGGAGCCGATTGGCGGTTACGGTTGGGAAGCGACATGGCGACCGCTTAGCGATCAGAACTTTCATTTGGGCGCCGGATACACGGCGGGTGTAACGGCACGTGATAACTGGCGATACATCCCGGTTCCGCTGATATTGCCTTTAGCATCAATTGGATATGGTCCAGCCACTTTCCAAATGACTTACATTCCCGGCACTTACAATAACGGCAACGTTTACTTTGCATGGCTGAGATTTGAGTTTTAAGCGCTGGCGGCACGCATAAAGTGTGATCGGCATGCAAAAAATCAATATTTATCACTTTTTCATCAAATCGCACTGGACAAATGTCACCGCAATTGCTGTACTAGACATCGACACAGTTTAGTGTCCTTTTTTCATGTAAAGGTAATATAGATGTCTAAGATCAAAGGTAACGTAAAGTGGTTTAATGAGTCGAAAGGCTTCGGTTTCATTACTCCAGAAGATGGCAGCAAAGATGTATTCGTACACTTCTCTGCAATCAACAGCAACGGTTTCAAAACTCTGGCTGAAGGTCAACGCGTTGAGTTCGAAATCACTGACGGCGCTAAAGGCCCATCAGCTGCTAACGTTATCGCACTGTAATTTAACAGTTCGAATTCTGAAAACCCGCCTTCTGGCGGGTTTTTTTTATTTATTTTTAGGCTCGCCACCAAATAATCATCCAGCTCGCTAAGGCAAGCATGCTGATGCTCAGTGCCATTAACTCATCGAAAGTGCGTGGAATAAGGTTTTTCATTTCGCCTGCCTCAGAAAGAGATTTCCCTCAGCATGCCAATGCCAGATTAAGCCAGCCTTAAGTCGTTATGACATTCTCATGACAAGGCAGATTCTGCGGCACATCTCACAGATAACTTCCGTAACATAGCCACAACAATGCTTACTTGCAGATTTTTGTCCGGCAACGCTATATAACTGCTCAGGGAAAATGAGGAGGCAGGATGAACATACGTCAGGCACAGGCAAAAGACAGCTTTGCATTGAGCGCGTTGCTAACCGAATTAGGTTATAGCGCGACGGAAGGATTTATCGATACGCGTTTGGCGCAGCTTATTCATCATCCCGATGAAATGTTGTTGGTCGCGGAACACGGCAATCAGGTGCTGGGCTTTCTCTCGTTGCACTTTATTCCGCAGCTGGCATTGGCCGGCGATTTTGCCCGCATCAGCTACTTCTGTATTGCCGAAGGCGAGCGCAGCAAAGGCAGCGGGCAGCAGTTATTGAACCACGCCGAACAGCTGGCGCGGTCACGCGGTTGCGACCGTATGGAAGTGCACTGCCATTCATCGCGCCTCAAAGCCAACCAGTTCTATGCGCGTGAAGGCTATGTGGAATCACCGCGCTATCACATTAAAGCTCTGGGTTAAGATTGAGCTCGCGTCCGCTGGCTATCACGATGGCATCGGCGATGCTGTCGAGTTGTGCAACAGGCAGCAGCGCGGCGCTGACGCGAATGAACTGCCGGCTGCTAATGCTACAGCGTTCCCCGGGCAGCACGGCGATACCGCGCGCGGCCAGCGTGATCATCGCGTACTGCTCCGATTCCACCGGAATCCATACGCTCAATCCATCGCGCTCTTCCAGCACCAGACCGCGTTTCGCCAGCGCGGCCAGTAACTGCTGGCGACGCTGCGCATAGGTGGCTTTAGCCTGCTGAATACGCTGCTGAGTCTCTTCATCATTGAGCATCCACGCCACGGCATCCTGCAAAATACGGCTGGTCCAGCTCACGCCAAAGTTGCGCCACGCTTGCAGGCGCTTCACCATTTCTGCGGTGCCTGATAACACCGCCAGCCGCAAATCCGGCCCATAAGCTTTAGAAAACGAGTGCACATGCAGCACGCGTTCGGGATAGTGGAAGCCGAGGCTAAACACCGGGCAGCGCGACAGATCGCCAATGCCGTCATCTTCGACAATGACGGTGCTGCTGTTTGCCAGCACGCGCGCCAGCTCTGCACTGCGACGCTGGCTCACGCTGTTTCCGGTGGCGGAATGGGTGCGCGGTTGATAGATAAACATCGCCGGAGATTTCTGCATCAGCGTGGTCAGCGCCGAGGGAATGGGACCTTGCTCATCACAGGGCAGCGGCAGAATTTCTGCACCCATGTTGTCTAAAATATCCAGTAATCGCGTGGCGGTAGGATCTTCGATCACCACACGATCGCCCGGTGACAGCAACGTCTGCACGATCAGGTTCATGGCATCGAAGCCGCCATCGGTTGCCAACCAGGCTTCGGCGGGATAGGGCCAACGTGGCGCTACGGCATCCAGCAATTGCGTTGAAATCGCCTCACGCTGATAACTATTCAGTTGCGGCGATGCAATGCCCGCCAGCATCGCCCGACGCAGATCCGGCAATAACGTTGGATCCGGTGAGGCCATCGCCAGTGACGCCTGAACATTCTCGCCGTAATTGCCGATCTTCTCGAAGCGAATCGGACGCGGCATCACGCTGTTACCGCTCACCCACACGCCGCTGCGACCTTTACCCGCCAGCACTTTCTGCTTCTTCAGTTGCGCCCAGGCAGCCGAAACGGTTGCCGGGCTCACGCCTAATCGCTCAGCCAATTCCCGTACTGCCGGCATCTGCATGCCCACCGCAATCTGCCCATCTCGAATTAGCGTGGATGCCGCATGCGTGATGCCTTTCACCGAAGCATCCGTGATCTGCTGGCTGAGCCACTCCAAATCCACACTTTGCGTCATAAGAAAATCCTTTGTTCAGTAACAAATAATAGATTGTTCAGATTAGTATTCGCGATTTAGACTCAAATTCAAGCACTATTTGCTGCATAAATAATCACAGCCGCAGGGCTGGCAGAACAGACGGGGAAGGCAAAACTATGGTAACCATCAGACTGGCGGTACGTGACTGGGATTACTTCACACCGCTGGCACTTGGCGATATCAGGCCGGAAGGTTTCACGCTGGAGATCGATCGCGTTGGCACGCTGGTGGATAACCTCGCCACCAGCGATAAATACGATGCCGGTGAAGTGTCGTTTAGCCGCTTTGCTCAGGCTCGGGCAAAAGGTGACACTTCACTGTTGGGCCTGCCACACTTTCTGATGCGCGGTTTCCGTCAGCGCTGCATCATTACGCGCAGCGACAGCCCGATGACTTCGCCAGCGCAGCTGAAAGGTAAAAAGATCGGCGTTACCGGCTGGCAGGATTCGGGCAACACCTGGACGCGCACCGTGCTGCGTGAAGCGGGCGTGGAGATTGATGATGCGTACTGGTTTGCCGGGCGTTTGACTGAGGATCACCCGATTGTTGATCGTCTGGCCGGTTTTGGTCGTCCGGGGCGTATTGAATCGGCGCCAGGTGAGCGTCCACTGATCGCGTTGCTGAAAGAGGGCGAGCTGGATGCTGTTTTTACCCCTTTTATGCCGGAAGGTTTTTTCCTCGCCGATTCGGGTTTGCGTCAGCTGCAGGTGGATTTTGCCGCTGCCGAGCGCGACTACTTTAATCGCGTCGGTTATGTGCCTGGCATTCACTTACTGGCTCTGAAGCCTGCCTTAGCCGAGGCGCATCCTTGGCTGCCTCAGGCGCTGAGCGACATCATTGATCGTTCGTACCAGATGTGGATGAAGAAGCGCGAGAAATACGCCGACACCACGCCGTGGCTGCTGGACGATTTGCGGCGCACCGCGCAGGAATTACCGGCCAACTGGAATCAGAACGGATTTTCCGTTAACAAAAAGATGATTGCCGACTTTGCGAATGAGCTGTTCCAGCAAGGCCTAACCCAAACATTGCTGACGCCGGAAGCGATTTTCCCGGCTGCGGCGCAAGGAGAATAACCATGAAAGTAGCAATGGGACAATTTGCCGTCAGCCGCGAATGGCAGGAAAACACCGATATCTGCATCGGATTGATGAACCAGGCATTGGCGAGCGGTGCTGATCTGCTGGTGCTGCCGGAAGGCGTACTGGCGCGTGATATCGCCGATCCTGATCTGGTATTGAAAGCGGCGCAGCCACTTGATGGTCCTTTCGTCACGCAGCTGCTGGCGGTTAGCAAAGGCAACAACCTGACCACCATGATGAGCGTGCACGTGCCGACAGAAGGGCAGAAGGCGCTCAATGTGCTGATCGCCATTCGCAACGGCGAAATCATCGCCGAGTACGTGAAATTGCACCTTTATGATGCCTTCGCCATGCAGGAGTCGCAGCGCGTGAATCCAGGACGTGAGATTCCGCCGCTGGTTGACGTGGCGGGCATGAACGTCGGGTTGATGACCTGCTACGACGTGCGCTTTCCGGAGCTGGCGCGTCGCTTAGTGCTTGACGGCGCGGATGTGCTGGTGCTGCCGGCAGCGTGGGTGAAAGGCCCGCTGAAAGAGATGCACTGGGAATTGCTGACCACCGCGCGTGCGCTGGAAAACACCTGCTACATGGTGGCGGTGGGCGAATGCGGGCCACGCAATATCGGCAACAGCCTGGTAATCGATCCGTTGGGCGTGGCGATTGCCAAAGCGCCGGAATCGGCCGCGCTGGTGTTTGCCGATCTCGATCCGCAGCGCATCGCCTACGCACGCAGCGTACTGCCGGTGCTGGAAAATCGCTGTTTTGCGCGTCCCGAACTTAAACCACTTTGATCGCTGGGGAATCTGACTGATGAAAATTCTTGCTACCGCCATCGCGCTGTCATTGGGCCTCACGGCCTGTTTCGCTCAGGCCGCCGACGTGATTCCTGCGCAAAAAGTGGATCAGGCGCTGCACGATCGTCTGCCAGCAGAGATCAAAAGCAGCGGTAAAATGATCTCGGTGAACAACGGATCTTTTCCTCCGTATGAGATCGTTAACGGTCCGCACTCAATGGACGGCGCTTCCGCCGATCTCACCGAAGCGCTGGCACAATTGCTGGGCGTGAAGATTGAACATGCCACCGTCAGCGGTTTATCGGGCGTGCTCACCGGCATTAATTCCGGCCGCTACCAGATGGCGATTGGCCCGATTGGCGATTATCCGGATCGTCAGCAGAAGGTTGATTTTATCGACTTCGTGCAGGAGTTCGTGGTGTTTGGCGTGCAGAAAGGCAATCCCTCGAAGATTAACGGTCTGGAAGATACCTGCGGTAAACGCATTGCGGTAATGGCGGCCGGTTCAGCAGAGCAGGTGATTCGCAAGCAGTCCGATGCCTGTGTCGCGGCGGGTAAACCGGCGGTGGTGGTGCAATCCTTCACCGACCAGCCATCGTCGATTTTAGCCGTGCGTTCAAAACGTTCCGATGCTTTCTTCTCCTCGCAGGCGCCGCTGACATACTTCATCGAACAGGCCAATGGCCAGCTGGAGCTTTCGGGCAAAGGCAAGAAAAACGGCTTTGGTGACATTTTCCAGGGCACCGTGGTACCCAAGGGTTCTGAACTCGGCAACGTGGTGCTGGATGCGTACAAAGAGCTGTTCAATAACGGCACTTACGCGGCCATCATGAAGAAGTGGAAATTAGACGGCAACGTGTTGCAGCAACCGGGACGTAACCTGGCGCAAGGGGCTGCAAAATGAGTCCGGTCACCAACAATTCGCGAGCCAGGGATAAGGCCGACGTGCAGCAGCGCGATGTGGCTTTTGCCCGCAGTGCGCCCACTTATGGGCGCTGGATCTCATGGATTTTGGTGCTGGTTATTGCCGCGAACTTCCTCTGGCTGGTGGCGACCAACCCCAATTTCGAGTGGAACGTGGTGCTGCAGTGGTTCACCGAAGGTTCGGTGATGAAAGGCCTGCAGGTCACGCTCGGCTTGACGGTGGTGTCGATGATTCTCGGCACGCTGCTCGGGTTGTTGCTGGGCGTGTGGCGTCTCTCGGAAAACAAATTGCTGAGCGGCTTATCGTCGCTCTACATCTGGTTTTTCCGGGGTACGCCGCTGCTGGTACAGCTGATCTTTTGGTACAACCTGTCGACGCTGTTTCCCACCATCGCAATCACTCTTCCGTGGACGGATATCACTTTTGCCAGCTGGAACACCAACGATCTGATCACGCCACTGACCGCAGCCATTGCCGGACTGGCGCTCAATGAAGCGGCTTATATGGCCGAGATCATTCGCGCCGGCCTGCTGTCAGTGGATAACGGTCAGGTCGAAACCACCCAGGCGTTTGGCATGAGTCGCAGTCGTGCGCTGCGCCGCGTGATCATTCCACAGGCGATGCGTTCAATTATTCCGCCTACCGGCAACCAGTTGATCAGCATGATCAAAGCGACCTCGCTGGTAAGTGTGATTGCTATGGGCGATCTGTTGTACTCGGTGCAGGCGGTTTATAACCGCACCT
Organism: Pantoea sp. AG1095; assembly: GCF_003208415.1. NCBI lineage: Bacteria > Pseudomonadati > Pseudomonadota > Gammaproteobacteria > Enterobacterales > Erwiniaceae > Pantoea > Pantoea sp. AG1095. The sequence goes on from NZ_QKMJ01000001.1 coordinate 85,580, forward strand.
TTGAAATTATCCCGATGCTGATGGTCGCAGTGATCTGGTATCTGCTTATCACCTCAATTCTTAACCTTGGCCAGTCCGCCATCGAGCGTTACTACGCCCGTGGCACCACCCGCACGGTGGTGAATAAACGTCGCGTTGCCGCTAATGAAGCCGCACCAGCCGTCGCGCACTGTCTTAAGGAGGATGTATGAGTGAAGTTCAGCCACTAGTGCGTGCGCGTAATGTGCAGAAGAGTTATGGCGATAATGAAGTGCTGAAAGGCATCGATCTCGATGTGTTTCCCGGTGAAGTGGTGGTGATTCTCGGGCCATCGGGTTCGGGTAAATCCACCTTTTTACGCTGTATTAACCATCTGGAAGACATGAATGCCGGTTCGATTGTGGTCGGTGACGATCAGATCGGTTATGAACTGAAGCGCGGTATTTTGCATCGTCTGTCGGCGCGTAAAATTGCTCATCAGCGCCAGAAAATCGGCATGGTGTTTCAGCAGTTCAACCTCTATCCGCACATGACGGTGCTGCAAAACATCATTGAAGCGCCAATAGGCGTGCACAAGTTTGCACGGCAGGATGCGCTCAAGCATGCCCGTGAGCTGCTGGCGACCGTGGGATTGAGTGACAAAGCCGATGCCTGGCCGCGTCATCTATCCGGTGGCCAGCAGCAGCGCGTGGCGATTGCGCGTGCGCTGGCGATTAAACCGGCGCTGATGCTGTTCGATGAGCCCACTTCGGCGCTCGATCCGGAGTTAGTCGGCGAAGTGCTGGCCACTATGCGCACCTTAGCCGATCAAGGGCTAACCATGATTGTCGTGACCCATGAAATTGGTTTCGCGCGTGAGGCGGCCGATCGCGTGGTGTTTATGGATGGCGGCGTGGTAGTGGAGCAGGGCAGTCCGGAGCAGGTGATTGGTAACCCGCAACATCCGCGCACGCAGGCATTTCTCAGCCGCTTTATCTGAGCAGGCGGTCTCACTCTGTTACAGATTGCAGTTGAGGCCGTTTATAAACTGCGCGTTAATAGTCAGGTCCGTTTTTCACATTGGTTGAAAGGTAAATTATGGAAGGTATCAGTATTGCCAAACTGCTGATCATCGGTGCGCTCATCGTACTGCTTTTTGGCACCAATAAGTTACGTTCACTGGGTGGCGATCTGGGTTCCGCAATCAAAGGCTTCAAAAAAGCCATGAAAGATGATGAATCCGGCGCATCCAAAAGCAGCGCTGAAGAAGTGCCTGCTGAACGTGTCAGCCACAAAGAGTAATCTCTGCGCCGAACGTCAATAAGTGTAAATATTTATTACGTTGATAAAAAACCAGACTGTCGCCAGCCTGGTTTTTGTTTTTTGCGTCTTAGTGCCAATTGGCGTAAATGATTTCCTGCTCATCCACATCAAATATTGTTGAGCCATATAAGCCATCAAAGTCGCTCAACCCATCCTGGGTATGCCAGCCCTGCAACATATCATCAGTTAAAATTAATGGTATCAACGATATTGTTTCTTCTTCCTCGGCTGTAATAACATCAATGAGTGCTATTTCAATTTTGTCTGATTCACTCTCATCAATTGGCATAATGATTTCGCCTATTTTAGGCTTAGTCAAAAACGGATAATCAACTTTGCCACCCATTACGCCTTGCGGATTAATGGGGACTGCACTAAAAACATGCTGAGCGACAGAAATATCGGTGGGCAGTTCAAACTGCCAGCGGCCTTGGCTATCAATTTCAGAGCTGCCGACCCACACATCATCAAGATAAAAGTATAACGTCGTACCAACTGGCGCATCACCGCTGAAAGACCCTTCATCCTCATTCAGATCATCGATGATGACCTCATTTTCAGCGATAACCTTTGACTGTACCTGTACTAAAAGTTGAGGTTTGGCACTCTCGCGTTCAGGTAGCGTGGCAATTTCCACACTCTCGTGGTGCATGCCGATAGCCGGTTGCCACAGTTGTGGCAGAGGAGCATTGAATTTCGCTTCCAGCAAATCAAAATTCCATTCAGGTTCAGGCTCTTCATTAATCACAGGGAGTACATTCTCCTGAGAAGTTTGAAAAGCAATATCTTCAGCATAAGGCATGATGTGTCGCACCACTTCGGGCATCACAGCGACAGTTTCATGACCCTTTAGTGGCAACTCTAAATGAATTTCATCGTATCGATGCTCAATACTGATAGCGGTAGCGATAAATGCATTGGCACATGAGGCGTGAGATGAAGTATAGGGATTGGTGTTATCTATGGGCGTGGTGCGCGCTTTAAGCGCATCCAAACTCTCTCCGGATGCACTGTTAAGCCGCACATCGGGTATTTGACCTGACAAATCGGGTTCCCGGAGAAAATCGAGCCCCTTTAAGTGAGAGGATGTTTGCATTATCTGACCTTCAAAAATAAACACTGAGAAAAGAGAAATAGGCTCTTATGGCCTCAGCGATTAAAGCGACAGATTTGAGACAGGGATTAAGACTTTTAAGGAGATATTTGCGATTGCGCCCTGGTAAGAACGCAATCGCGAAGCATATTACTTAACTTCCAGACCTTTGGCCTGCATATCAGCATGATAAGAAGAGCGCACAAACGGGCCGCAGGCGGCATGGGTGAAGCCCATCGCCATTGCTTCTTCTTTCATTTCGTCAAACTCGGCCGGGCTAACGTAGCGCTGCACCGGCAAGTGGTGACGGCTCGGCTGCAAATACTGTCCCAGCGTCAGCATGGTGACGCCGTGGCGACGCAGATCGCGCATCACTTCAATGATTTCAGCATTGGTTTCGCCCAGACCGACCATCAAACCCGATTTAGTCGGGATATCCGGATGCGCTTCTTTGAAACGCTCCAGCAATTTCAGTGACCAATCGTAGTTGGCGCCAGGACGGACCTGACGGTAAACGCGCGGCACGTTTTCCAGATTGTGGTTAAACACATCCGGTGGCGTCGCGGTGAGGATTTCCAGCGCGCGATCCATACGACCACGGAAGTCCGGTACCAATGTTTCAATTTTGATGGTTGGGCTTTTTTCGCGAATCGCGCTGATGCAGTCAGCAAAGTGCTGGGCACCGCCGTCGCGCAGATCATCACGGTCCACAGAAGTGATGACCACATAACGCAGCGCCATATCGGCGATGGTTTGTGCCAGTTTCAGCGGTTCGTTAGCGTCAGGCATATTCGGACGGCCGTGCGCCACGTCGCAGAATGGGCAGCGACGGGTACAGATCGCGCCGAGGATCATAAAGGTCGCGGTACCGTGGTTGAAACACTCTGCGAGGTTAGGGCAGGAGGCTTCTTCACACACCGAGTGCAGACCGTTTTTACGCATCGCGGCCTTGATGCCCTGAATGCGGCTGGAGTCCGCAGGCAGTTTGATCTTCATCCATTCCGGCTTACGCAGAATTTCTTCACGCTCAACCATCACGGTTTTCACCGGGATCAGCGCCATTTTGTCGGCATCGCGATACTTGACGCCACGTTCCATCTGAATTGGTTTACTCATAAATCTGCAGGTTCCGGTCGGGATTGCGATTTGAAAGCTTCCTCACTCAAACTGAGAACCAGGCTTTCAACTTTTTTTGAAAATATGGCAAAAATTATATCATCTCGTCTGCTCATAAGCAGCCGATTCGCCGGTGCAAAAGTTACAATTTTGTAAATAGGCACGTACAGTCAAGGTCAGACCGCGGCATCACTATGCCATTCCAGTTGGGTAAATCCGGTTAAACGGGCGAAATGCTGCACCAGACGTGGTCGCACATCGGCGGGCGTGACGCCCGGCTGCAGCTGGCTAAGCTGCGTCATTTGCATCCCGGCATATCCGCACGGATTGATGCGCAGGAACGGCGCTAAATCCATCGCCACATTCAGTGCCAGGCCGTGAAACGAGCAGCCTTTACGAATGCGCAGCCCCAGCGAACAAATCTTGTCATCGCCAACGTACACGCCCGGCGCATCCGGTCGCGCCCGCGCGCTGATGTCATAGTCGGCCAGCGTGGCGATCACCGTTTCTTCTAACGCCGTCACTAACTCGCGCACCCCCATCTTGCGACGTTTCACGTCAATCAGCACATACATCACCTGTTGGCCGGGGCCGTGATAGGTTACCTGGCCGCCGCGATCGCTTTGTACCACCGGAATATCGCCCGGCATCAGCAGATGTTCAGCTTTCCCTGCCTGACCCTGGGTAAACACCGGATGATGTTCCACCAGCCAGATTTCATCGGCAGTGCTGCTGTCGCGTTGATCGGTAAAGTGATGCATGGCATCGGAGATGGGTTGCCAATCGCGCTGGCCGAGTTGACGAACAAGAAGCGTATTAGCTGACAAAGCAGAGATCCGGTAAAGAGTAGAAGGCAGAGTATAACGCTGGCAAAGCGGACTTTGCCAGCGCCAGAATTACAGCACCATGCGCACGATTTCGATGTTGCCTAGCTCTTCATACAGGGTTTCAACCTGCTCAATGTGGGTGGCGATGATGGTAATGGAAACAGAGTGATAGTTGCCTTTGCTGCTTGGCTTAACGTCCGGTTTGTAATCGCCTGGCGCGTGGCGCTGCACCACTTCAACCACTTGATCAACCAGCTCCGGTTGCGCCAAACCCATCACTTTGTAAGTGAAAGGCGTAGGGAATTCGAGCAGTTCATTCAATTTGGTTTTCATACATTGACTCCGGTGCTTAAAAAACAGGCTCCCGCCGAGGCGGGAGCAAAGATAGTAACTTAATTGGGGGCAAATTGGCGTTTTTTCAAGCGCGCCTTAGCCGAACCAGTGGTGGAACATCAGTTTGATGTAATCGATGATGCGGCCGAAGAAACCACCTTCTTTCACTTCATTCAGCACCACCAGCGGACGCTGTTCCACAGTTTTGCCGTCGAGCTGGAAGTTGATGCTGCCCACTACCTGATTTTTCTGCAGCGGCGCATGCAGTTCAGTGTTGTTCAGGACATAGCTGGCTTTGAGATCTTTCATGCGGCCACGCGGAATGGTCAGATAGGCATCTTTCTCCACACCCAACTGCACACGATCGCTGTCACCGAACCACACAGGCTCAGAGGCAAACTCTTTGCCCGCTTTCAGCGGTGCGACGGTTTCAAAGAAGCGGAAGCCCCACGTCAGCAACTTCTTGCTCTCGGTTTCACGGCCTTTAAAGGTACGACCGCCCATCACCGCGGAGATCAAACGCATCTGGCCTTCTGTTGCCGAGGCGACCAGGTTGTAACCCGCTGCGTCTGTGTGGCCGGTTTTGATGCCATCGACGTTCAGGCTGGTATCCCACAGCAAACCGTTACGGTTGGTCTGCTTGATGTTATTAAAGGTGAAATCTTTTTCACGATAAACCGCGTACTCATCGGGTACGTCACGGATCAGCGCCTGGCCGATCAACGCCATATCGCGCGGCGAGCTGTATTGGCCTTCGGCATCCAAACCGTGCACGGTCTGGAAGTGGGTGTTTTTCAGACCCAGCGCGCCAACGTAGTTGTTCATCAGGTTGACGAATGCGTCCTGGCTGCCGGCAACGTAATCCGCCATCGCTACACAAGCGTCGTTACCTGATTGCAGCACGATACCGCGCGTCAGTTGAGAAACCGGCACACGATCGCCAGGCTTGAGGAACATCAGTGATGAACCTTTGAATACCGGATTACCGGTTGCCCAGGCATCTTTACCCACGGTCACGATGTCATCGTTATGGATTTTTCCCGCTTTGACCGCCTGACCAATCACATAGCTGGTCATCATCTTGGTCAGGCTTGCCGGATCGCGGCGTGCATCCGCGTTCTTTTCGGCCAGCACTTTGCCGGAGTTATAGTCGATCAGCACATAAGCTTCAGCATCAATGTCCGGTACACCCGGAATCATAGTCTTAAGATTAACATCGTCCGCAAATGCGGCATGGCTGAGAGAAAGGGCGACCAGTGATCCCACTGTCAGGCGTTTCAGAAAACGAGAAGGTTTCAGCGTATTCATGTTCAGGACTACAACATCCGTGGGTTTAGAGTGAAAAAAGTGCCTAACTATAGCAAACGCCCGATCGGGCGACATCTTGCTTTGCAAATCAGTTTCAGCAGGAAATGTCACTGTCCGTTACATCGATGGACGGGCAGTGGTAATAAATGAGCTCATTTGCGCTTCAGTGTTAAGACGTTGCTGCAAGGCAGCGGCTTCGGCACGGCTTTTATAGCCACCTAACTGAATGCGATAGACGTTGCCGTTGGCTTCAACCGCGCCCGGCACGCCAAAGCGTTTACCCAAGCTTTCGGCCAGCTGACGTGCACGCGCCGGATCGTTAATCGCGCCGACCTGAACCACATAACCGCTGCCGGCATGGGCATTCTGGCTGGTAGCTGGTGCGGCGGCAGCGGCTGGCGCGGCAACCGGCTCGTTGCCTTCCAGCACGCCCGTAGCTAACGGCTGTGGTGCGCCGAGAAAACCACTGCTCTGGACGGGCGCACCCATGCTGTCATTGCTTTGCAAGGTGCTGTTATCGACAGCGCGCACATCCTGCGGTGCAGGCGCTGGCGCCGCATTGGCGCTGCCACCCATCATCACCATGCCGCCGCCGAGATCGGGACGCGCGGGCAGGGCGTAACTCTGTTTGGCGACGGTGGTACCGATGGTGCCGGGACCGGAAACGGAACCATCCGGCGCCACTTTAATGTAATCAACACGCACGCGAGTATTGTTAGAGATATTCAGGCGATCGCCTGCCGCACGCGACAAGTCGATAATGCGGCCTGGCGTGTAAGGGCCACGATCGTTGACGCGTACCACAATTTGGCGGCCGTTGGCGAGGTTAGTGACACGCACATAGCTCGGCAGCGGCAGCGTTGGATGCGCGGCGGTCATGCCTTCCGGATCGTAAGATTCACCGATAGCGGTGCGATTCCCCTGCGCTTCGTCACCGTACCAGGTGGCTAAACCCACTTCGCTGTAGTTCGAGGGATCTTTGATCACGCGGTAGTTTTTACCATTGACGCTATAATCCTGGCTGGTGGAAGGATTGATCGGTTCATAACGTGGTTCCACGCCAGGAATTTCCACTACCGGGCCGTTATAGGCCGGTTGCGGTGGCGCAGTATTATTCTGCGGTTCCGGTGTGGAACAAGCAGCCAGTACCAATGATGCCAGTGCAACCCCAAGCCAGTCCTTACGCATGTGCAGCCTCTTAAACGCTTTTAGATAACATTTTTCGATGAGTATGGATCGACATCACGATGCCAAATCCAGCCATTAACACAATCAATGCCGATCCGCCGTAGCTCACCAGCGGCAGCGGTACGCCAACCACCGGTAAGATACCACTTACCATGCCAATGTTAACGAAAACATAAACGAATAAAATCAGCATCAAACCGCCCGCCATCACGCGACCAAAGGTGGTTTGCGCGCGCGCCGCGATAATCAGTCCGCGCATGATCAGCAGCAAATAGAGTACCAGCAGTAACAACACGCCAACCAGACCCAGTTCTTCCGCTAAAACGGCAAAAATAAAGTCGGTATGGCGTTCAGGCAGGAATTCCAGCTGCGATTGGGTACCGTGCAGCCAGCCTTTGCCGCGCAGGCCACCGGAACCGATAGCAATCTTCGACTGAATGATGTGATAACCGGCGCCGAGCGGATCGCTTTCCGGGTCCAGCAGCATCATCACGCGGGCGCGCTGGTAGTCATGCATCAGGAAGAACCACAAAATCGGGATAAAGGCGGCGACCAGCAATACCGCGATACCAATCAGCTTCCAGCTCATGCCGGATAAGAACAGTACAAACAGGCCGGAAGCGGCGATCAGAATCGAGGTGCCGAGATCGGGTTGTGCCGCCACCAGCAGCGTCGGCATGAAAATCAGAATCAACGCGATGCCGGTGTTTTTCAGCGTCGGCGGGCAGACATCACGGTTAATAAAGCGCGCCACCATCAGCGGCACGGCAATCTTGGCAATCTCCGAGGGCTGAAAACGCACAAAACCAAGATCGAGCCAGCGCTGTGCGCCTTTACTAATGTGACCAAATGCGTCCACCGCTATCAGCAATATCACGCAGACAATATAGAGATAGGGCGCCCAGCTTTCATAGACGCGCGGCGGCACCTGCGCCAGCACCAGCATAACGATGATGCCCATGGCAATTTGCCCGAACTTACGCTCGGTCATGCCTGGATCCTGTCCGCTGGCGCTCCAGATGACGATGGCGCTGTAGGTCAGCAAGCTGAGAATGATCAGCATAAACAGGGGGTCGATATGGATGCGCGTCCAGATCGATCTTTTCTGCGGACTATCGTTCATGGACATTGTCATTCACCTTCGTAGCCGGGCGGTGTCGGTGCGGCTTCTGGCAGCACGGTATTGTTGTCGCCTAACATAATGTGGTCGAGAATCTGGCGCATCACGGTGCCGACAGCCGGGCCTGCGCCGCCGTTTTCCAGAATCATGGTGACGGCCACGCGCGGTTTATCGTAAGGCGCATAGGCAGTCATTAATTTATGGTCACGCAGACGTTCGGCAATCTTGTGCGCGTTATAGACTTCATTTTCTTTCAGTCCGTAAACCTGCGCGGTACCGGATTTGGCGGCGATTTTGTAGGGCGCATCGGCAAAACTCTTGTGCGCGGTACCGTTGGCGCGGTTGGCTACGCCATACATGCCGTCTTTGGCAATTTCCCAGTAACCTGAATGAATATCGCCAATCGGCGCATCCGGGACCTGGCGATAGGGCACCATGACCTGGCCTTCACGCGTGGCGCGCAGTAAGTGCGGCACTTTGATCACACCGTCATTGATCAGAATCATCATCGCTTTGTTCATCTGAATGGGCGTCGCGGTCCAGTAACCCTGGCCGATACCCACCGGAATGGTGTCACCTTGATACCACGGCTTCTTAAAGCGCTTCAGCTTCCATTCGCGTGTGGGCATATTACCCGCACTCTCCTGCGGCAGATCAATGCCGGTGCGATGGCCGTAACCAAACTTGGTCATCCACTCTGACAGGCGATCGATGCCCATATCGTAGGCAACCTGATAGAAGAAGGTATCCGCCGACTCTTCCAGCGATTTAGTGACGTTCAGGCGACCGTGGCCCCATTTTTTCCAGTCACGATAGCGCTTTTCCGAGCCGGGCAGTTGCCACCAGCCGGGATCGAACAGGCTGGTATTGCGGTTGATCACGCCTGCGCTCAGCGCCGACACGGCAACGTAAGGTTTCACCGTTGACGCTGGGGGATAGGAGGCCTGCAGCGCACGGTTATACAGCGGACGGTTTTCGTCGCTTAACAGCGCTTTATAATCTTTGCTCGAGATACCGTCGACAAACAGGTTCGGGTCGTAGCTGGGGGTAGAAACCAGTGCAAGAATTTCGCCGGTGCGTGGATCGCTCACCACCACTGCCGCGCGGCTGCCGGTCAGCAAGGTTTCAATGTACTGCTGCAGTTTGAGGTCAACCGTCAGGTAGATATCGCGTCCGGCCTGCGGAGATTGCTCGTGCAGCTGTCGAATGACGCGGCCACGGTTGTTAACTTCAACCTCTTCATAACCGGTTTTACCGTGCAGCACATCTTCGTAATAATTTTCGATGCCGAGCTTGCCGATATCATGTGTAGCCGCATAGTTCGGCCATTTACCTTCCTGATCGAGGCGCGTAACGTCGCGATCGTTGATTTTGGAGACGTAGCCCACCACGTGCGTCAGCGTCTGGCCATACGGATAGTAGCGGCGCTGATAGCCTTTTACTTCCACGCCAGGAAAACGGTATTGATTGACGGCGAAACGCGCCACCTGCACTTCGTTTAAACCGATTTTGACCGGAATCGAGGTAAAGCGGCGCGAGCGTTTGCGCTCTTTGTCAAACGCATCGAGATCGTCGTCGGTCAGATCCAGTACCGGACGCAGATCCTGTAAGGTCTGCTTCAGATTGTCGACCTTTTCCGGCATCAGTTCGGCCTGATAAATCGTGCGGTTTACTGCCAGCGGGACGCCGGTGCGATCGAAAATAATGCCGCGGCTCGGTGCCACCGGCACCAGCTTAATGCGGTTTTCATTTGAACGGGTGCTGTAGTCGTCAAAGCGCAGAATTTGCAGGTGGTACATGTTGACCACCAGAATGCTGGAGAGCAGCAGAATGCCAACAAAAGCCACCAATGCTCGGCGGACAAAAAGTTTCTGTTCGGCAGTGTAATCGCGAAAGGCGTTGCTCTGTAATTTCATCCGCTACATTTATTGTCTGGGGTTGTCAGGCGTTTATTCACGATGATAAGGATGATTCGTGGTGATGCTCCACGCACGATACAGGCTTTCCGCTACCAGCACACGCACCAGCGGATGTGGCAACGTGAGCGCTGACAGTGACCAGCTTTGTTCAGCAGCGGCTTTGCACGCGGGCGCCAGTCCTTCCGGACCGCCGATTAACAGGCTGACATCGCGGCCATCCAGTTTCCAGCGTTCAAGCTGCTGCGCCAGCTGTGGGGTTTCCCACGGCTGTCCGGGAATATCCAGCGTGACAATACGATTGCCTTTACCCACGGCGGCCAGCATCGCTTCACCTTCTTTTTCCAGAATGCGTTTGATGTCAGCGTTCTTGCCGCGTTTGCCGGCAGTTACTTCGATCAGTTCAAACGGCATATCTTTCGGGAAGCGGCGCAGATACTCCATGAAACCGGTCTGAACCCAGTCGGGCATTTTGGTGCCGACGGCCACAAGCTGCAGTTTCACGTCTTAGCTCCAGAGTTTTTCCAGCTCGTACAGCTGGCGGCTCTCTGCTTCCATCACGTGCACAATCACGTCACCCAGGTCAACGACCACCCAATCGGAGGCGGTTTTACTGTCTACACCCAGCGGCTTAAGGCCCGCAGTGCGCGATTCCTGCACCACATGATCGGCGATAGAAGCGACGTGACGTGTTGAAGTGCCGGTGCAAATGATCATGCAATCGGTGATGCTGGATTTGCCCTGAACATCAATAGCAATGATGTCCTGGCCTTTGAGATCATCAATCTTATCAATAACGAACTCTTGGAGTGCTTTACCTTGCAAAAGGTTCCCCTCAAAAACAGGTGATTACGGACGGGCTAACGATGCGAGAAAGGTAGCCGAAAATGAAGCGGCGCAGTATAGCATGCTGCCTTTAGCTGCGATATAAGCCAACGCTATCGATGTAGCCGATCACTGCATCTGGCAGTAAATCCGCGCAGGAGATGCCTGCGTGGCGGCGCTGACGGATTTCGGTGGCGGAAATGTCGAACAGCGGCGTATCCGCCAGCCAGAAGTGTCCCGCCGGTGCGTGATGGAGTTGCTGCACATTATCGGCCAGATGCTCATCAAGCCACTGCTGCATCTCTGGCGTCTCCATTTGCGCGGCGTAACCTGGACGCTTACACACCAGCAAATGGCACAGCGACAATAGATCCTGCCAGCGATGCCATTTGGCTAACGTTAGCAGAGAATCCTGACCAATGATAAACCCGAGGGGCTGTTCTGGGCCGCGTTCCGCACGCAGTGCTTCCAGCGTGGCAACTGTCCAGGACGGCGTTGCACGCGCCAGTTCACGCGTATCGATATCAAATAGCGGGCGATCGGCAATAGCACAGCGCAGCATCTCAACGCGCTGTTGTGCACTGGCTTCCGGCTGCGGGCGATGCGGCGGCACGTTGTTCGGCAGCAGCGTGACCTTTTTTAATCCCACTTGCTGTGCCAGCGCTTCTACCGGGCGCAAATGGCCGTAGTGAATCGGATCGAAGGTGCCGCCAAACAGAGCGTAGAGTTTAGACATCAGTAAAGCTCAATGGGAAATCGCGGTGACACAGTAGCAGCGACAGTGTTTCCAGCTGCGGCCACAGGTTTTGTCCGTAATCCTGCTTCATGCTGAGTTCCAGCTCTGCCAGCAAATGCACCGCGCGCTGTAAACGCTGTGCATCAAGGCGCTGCAAGGCTTCAGTAAACAGCGCGCGACGGTTTTGCCAGATACGTTGCTGATCCATCAGCGTGCGCAGCGCTTGTTTCGCCTGATTCCGCTGCAGGTGCAGCAGCGTGAGTAAATCGCGTTGCAGCGTGCGCAGTAGAATCACCGCTTCGCTGTCCTCTTTTTCCAGCTGATGCAGGATGTGCAGGGCGCGTTTACTTTTCCCTGCCAGCAATGCATCCACCCAATGGAACGGGGTAAAGTGCGCAGCATCGTTGACGGCGGCTTCCACGCGCGGCAGCGTTAATTTGCCATCCGGCCACAGCAGCGATAAGCGTTCCAGCGCCTGCGACAGCGCCAGCAGATTCCCTTCGTAGCAGTAGCAAAGCAGCTGGATCGCCGCATCATCTACGCTGAGTTTCATCGCTTTGGCGCGACTCGCCACCCAGCGCGGCAGCTGTGCCTGTTCAGGCGTCTGGCACGGAACCATTACCGCCTGCGTACTCAGCGCTTTGAACCAGGCGCTGTTCTCCTGCGCTTTGGTCAGTTTCGCCAGGCGCAGCACCAGCAAAATATCGCTGTGCAGCAGCGTGGAGAGTTTCACTAACTGCTCGGCGATAGCGGCATTGGGGCCGTTTTCGGGCAGTTGCAGCGTCAGGGTTTGGCGTTGGGTAAACAGGCTGAGCGATTGACAGCTAACGAAGATCGCATCCCAATCGGTTTGCGCATCAATGGTGACGCTGAAGTGCTCTTCAAATCCCTGTGCGCTAGCGGTAGCACGGATTGCATCCGCGCTTTCCTGAATCAGCAGAGGTTCATTACCGGTGAGAAAATAACAGGCGCGCAGCCCCTCTCGAAGCTGCGCGCTCAGTTGTTCAGGATAAATCCTGATCATTGCAGACTGGTAGCTGACGAAGAGGACACTTCCGGTGAGTTCTGTCCCGGTGCAATCGTCTCAGGCTGCGGCAAAGTATCTTTGTTGCTTTCCTGCGCGGCATGCACGGTCAGCAGTTTACGTACTAACTGCTCGGACGCGCGCTGACGCATCTCCTGCACGATCATATCCTGCTCGGCATCCTTCGCCAGTGCGGCGTTCGGGTTGTCGAAGAAAGAACGATACACGGTGGTGCTGATCGGGTAGATACCTTTACCCGGCAGCAGAACCTGTGCGGTGACCGTCATCACCAGCGAGTATTCCGCGGTGGTACCGCTGATAAACACCGATGCGGTATCACGTCCCTGGCCTTCAGCACCCAGACGCAGCGTTGGGTATTTGGCGCTGGCCGCTTTGCTGTCTTCAATGATGGTGACATTGTTGATGCGCAGCTGCTGGCGCACGGCACGTGCCAGTGGGCCATAGGGATCGCCGCTCTGGACGATAAGGGTTTTCATCTCACTCGGCACCGAGGTGGTGCCGCGCGGGTGGAAACCACAGCCTGCGGTAATCACTACCGCAAGCAGGACAAACAGCCTGATAATCAGTTGTCGCACAGTTCCTCCTGAACTTAACCTACGACCAGGTTAAGCAGTTTGCCAGGGACATAAATCACTTTACGAATGGTGACGCCATCCAGATATTTCGCCACCAAATGCTCCTGCGCAGCACGCGCCTGCACCTGCTCCTGCGTGGCATCCGGCGCAACGGTAATCTTGCCGCGCACTTTGCCATTCACCTGCACCACCACCAGCAGCGAATCTTCCACCATGGCCGCTTCATCGGCTACCGGCCAGCTGGCTTCGTCGATGCTGCCTTCGCCGCCCAGCGCTTGCCACAATACATAGCTGGCGTGCGGGGTGAATGGATAGAGCAGACGCGTCACCGCGACCAGCGCTTCCTGCAGCAGCGCGCGATCTTGCTCGCTCTCCTGCGGGGCACGGATCAGTTTGTTCATCAGCTCCATAATGGCAGCGATAGCGGTGTTGAACGTCTGACGACGACCCACATCATCGGCCACTTTGGCGATGGTTTTGTGCAGATCGCGACGCAGCGCTTTCTGGTCGTCATTCAGGTTATTGACGTCCAGCGCCACGGTCGCGCCTTTCGCAATGTGCTCGTAAGCCAGTTTCCATACGCGCTTCAGGAAACGGTTAGCACCTTCAACACCCGATTCCTGCCACTCCAGCGTCATCTCTGCTGGCGAAGCAAACATCATGAACAGACGAACGGTATCTGCACCGTAACGCTCAACCATCAGCTGGGGATCGATGCCGTTGTTTTTCGACTTCGACATTTTGCTCATGCCGGCGTAAACCACTTCACGACCTTCGTTGTCGGTGGCTTTGATAATGCGGCCTTTCTCGTCGCGTTCTACGGTCACGTCAACCGGAGAAACCCAGTTACGCTCGCCGTTCACGCCGAGGTAGTAGAACGCATCAGCCAGCACCATGCCCTGACACAGCAGGCGTTTGGCCGGCTCATCAGAGTTCACCAGGCCAGCATCACGCAGCAGCTTGTGATAGAAGCGGAAATACATCAGGTGCATGATGGCGTGTTCGATACCGCCAACATACTGATCGACCGGCAACCAGTAGTTTGCCGCCGCCGGATCCAACATGCCTTCATGGTAGTTGGCGCAGGTATAACGCGCGTAGTACCAGGATGACTCCATAAAGGTGTCAAAGGTGTCGGTTTCACGAAGCGCAGGCTGGCCATTAACGGTGGTTTTGGCCCACTCAGGATCGGCTTTGATTGGGCTGGTGATACCATCCATCACCACGTCTTCTGGCAGGATGACCGGCAACTGATCTTCTGGTGTTGGCATCACGGTGCCATTTTCCAACGTCACCATTGGAATTGGCGCGCCCCAGTAACGTTGACGGGAAACGCCCCAGTCGCGCAGACGGTAATTGACTTTACGCACGCCCACGCCTTTGGCAGCCAGCGCATCGGCGATGGCGTTAAAGCCCGCCTGATGATCCAGACCGTTGTATTCACCCGAGTTGAACAGCGCGCCTTTTTCGGTCATCGCGGCAGCACTCAGGTCCGGTTCAGAACCGTCGAGATTCAGGATCACCGGCTTGATGTTCAGGTTGTACTTGGTGGCGAACTCCCAGTCACGCTGATCGTGGCCTGGAACAGCCATTACCGCGCCGGTGCCGTATTCCATCAGCACGAAGTTAGCGACCCACACCGGAATTTCTTCACCGGTCAGCGGATGGATAGCGAACAGGCCGGTGGCCACGCCTTTCTTCTCCATCGTTGCCATGTCGGCTTCGGCGACTTTGGTGGTACGGCATTCGTCGATAAATTCAGCCAGCGCAGGATTAGTGGCAGCTGCTTGCTGCGCCAGTGGGTGACCTGCGGCAACCGCCACATAGGTTGCACCCATAAAGGTATCTGGACGGGTGGTGTAAACGGTCAGCTTCTCAGCGCTGTTGGCAACGTCAAAGGTGATTTCTACGCCTTCAGAGCGGCCAATCCAGTTGCGCTGCATGGTTTTGACCTGCTCCGGCCAATCTTCCAGCTTATCGAGATCGTTGAGCAGCTCTTCCGCATAAGCGGTGATTTTGACGAACCACTGTGGGATCTCTTTGCGCTCAACTTTGGTATCACAGCGCCAGCAGCAGCCGTCGATAACCTGTTCGTTGGCCAGCACGGTCTGATCGTTCGGGCACCAGTTCACCGCCGAGGTCTTTTTATAGACCATGTTTTTTTCATACAGCTTAGTGAAGAACCACTGTTCCCAGCGATAGTATTCTGGCTGGCAGGTCGCCAGTTCGCGGCTCCAGTCATAGCCAAAACCCAGTAATTTCAGCTGGTTCTTCATGTAAGCGATATTGTCGTACGTCCACGGCGCCGGCGCCGTGTTGTTTTTCACCGCAGCGCCTTCGGCTGGCAGACCAAACGCATCCCAGCCAATTGGCTGCAGAACGTTTTTGCCGAGCATACGCTGGTAACGTGCAATCACATCGCCAATGGTGTAATTACGCACGTGCCCCATGTGCAGGCGGCCAGAAGGATAGGGCAGCATCGAAAGGCAATAATATTTCTCTTTGCCTTCCTGCTCGGTCACTTTAAAGGTTTCGTTTTCGTCCCAGTGTTGTTGGACGCGGGATTCTATCTCTTCCGGGCGGTATTGCTCTTGCATGGCTGCCTGTGGTCCTTTGTGAAAATCGCTAAGCATACTTTTAGATCCGCATAGCATACCCATAAGGCTGCGCCTCAACAACTTTTCACGCCCTCGCCGGCCGGATTTCTGCCGAATGCGCCGCCGCTTTCACCCTTTTGTGATTTCTCCGCTTGCTGTCGATGCAATTGTGACAAAACCGCTAAACTTAATAGCAGTATCCGCAGCGGAAAGGAGAATAAAATGAATAACGTGGCGCAGGAATACCGTGCAACGATTGAAGCATTATCCCAACGATTGGATCATGGCGAGCGCGATGTTGATGCGTTGGTGGCCGAGGCGCGGCAAAGTTTGCTGGCGAAAAAAACGCTGTCACCCGCCGAGGTCAATGAAGTGATGCGCGCCGTGCGGCGCGATTTACACGAGTTTGCGCTGAGCTATCAGGAGTCTTCTGATGTGGTCGGCGATTCAGTGTTTTTGCGCGTGATTCGTGAAAGCCTGTGGAAAGAGCTGGCGGATATCACCGATAAAAGTCAGCTCGAGTGGCGTGAAGTGTTTCAGGATTTGCGCCATCACGGCGTCTACCAGAGCGGTGAAGTGGTGGGGCTGGGGAATTTAGTCTGTGAGAAGTGCGGCTTCACACGGGCGATTTATACGCCAGAGAGCTTAACGCGCTGCCCGGAGTGCGGGCACGATCAGTTCCAGCGCCAGCCGTTTGAACCCTGATTTTATGAATGTATAACCCCCGCGCGATGAATCGCGCCGCTACGGGTACGAGCACTTATCGTAGCGGCGCGATTTATTGCGCTAATCAGTGCAAGATCTTCGCCAGGAAGTCTTTCGCACGATCGGATTGCGGATTGTTAAAGAAGTCATCCTTATTGGTGTCTTCGATAATTTTCCCTTCATCCATAAAGATCACGCGGTTAGCGACTTTGCGCGCAAAGCCCATTTCATGCGTTACCACCATCATGGTCATGCCTTCATTCGCCAGCTCAACCATCACGTCCAACACTTCGTTGATCATTTCAGGATCAAGCGCTGACGTCGGCTCATCAAACAGCATCGCCACCGGATCCATGCACAACGCACGCGCGATTGCTACGCGCTGCTGCTGGCCGCCGGAAAGCTGGCCGGGAAACTTATCCGCGTGCGCAGAGAGCCCAACGCGTTTTAGCAAGCCCTGCGCTTTCTCACGTGAGGCCGCTTTATCACGCTTCAGCACTTTGACCTGCGCCAGCGTCAGGTTCTCGATGATGCTGAGATGAGGGAACAGCTCGAAATGCTGGAACACCATGCCCACTTTGCTACGCAATTGAGCGAGGTTGGTTTTTTTGTTGTTCACTTCGGTGCCGGTCACCTGAATGCTGCCCTTTTGAATCGGCTCCAGGCCGTTCACGGTTTTAATCAGCGTTGATTTACCTGAGCCAGACGGGCCGCAGACCACTACCACTTCACCTTTTTTCACTTCGGTGGAGCAGTCGGTCAGCACCTGAAAGTGCCCATACCACTTTGAAACATTTTTCAGGCTAATCATTTAAACCGTCCTCTTTCTTTTCAGATAGGTAACCAACAGCGAAGCGCTCAGGCTGATCACAAAGTAGACCAGACCAGCAAACAAAATCATTTCAACCTGGGTTCCGTCACGCTCACCTATGGTTGAAGCGGTGCGGAAGAAATCGGCCAGGCTCAGTACATACACCAGCGACGTATCCTGGAACAGCACGATGCCCTGCGTCAGCAGCAGCGGCACCATGGCGCGGAACGCCTGCGGCAATACGATCAGTTTCATCGATTGCCAGTGCGTCATGCCGAGCGCCAGCGCGGCATTGGACTGCCCGCGTGAGATGCTCTGAATACCGGCGCGGATGATTTCCGAGTAGTACGCGGCCTCAAATAGCGCAAATGCCACCATGGCAGAAATCAGGCGGATATCTGATTTAGGCGATAAGCCCAGCACCTGTTGCAGGAAGGCGGGCACCACCAAATAGAACCACAGCAGCACCATCACCAAGGGTACGGAGCGGAACAGGTTAACGTACAGCTTGGCAAACCAGCGTATCGGCGCAATTGGCGACAAGCGCATCACCGCCAAAATCGTGCCCCAGATAATGCCAAACACCACGGCAATCGCGGTGATCTTGAAGGTAATGATCAACCCATTCCACAAGTAAGGGAGGCTGGGAACAATTGAACTCCAGTCAAACTCGTACATTATTTGCCTCCCATATTGCCAGGCAGGCGAATTTTGCGTTCTACCACACTCATAATCAGCATGATGACCAGGTTAATGCCGACGTACGCCAGAGTGATGGCGGTAAAGGATTCATAGGCATGCGCGGAGTAATCCAGCAGCTTGCCGGCCTGCGCCGCCATATCCACCAGTCCGATGGTTGAGGCGATTGCCGAGTTCTTCACCAGATTAAGCATTTCCGACGTCATCGGCGGCACAATCACGCGATAGGCATTCGGCAGCAGCACGTAGCGATAGGTTTGCGGCAGCGTCAGGCCCATCGCCAGGCCGGCGTTTTTCTGACCGCGTGGCAGCGACTGAATCGCCGCGCGTACCTGTTCACAGACGCGCGCTGCGGTGAACAAACCAAGGCAAATCGTCGAGGAGACGAAGAACTGAATGTTGGGATCCAATTCTGACTTAAACCACATGCCCAGCTTTTCGCCCACCAGTTCTGGCGCAACCAGATACCAGAAGAAGAACTGCACAATCAGCGGGATATTACGGAATAGCTCCACGTAGCAGGTGCCAATTGCCGCCAACAGGCGGTTGGGCACGGTACGCAGAATGCCAAATAAGGAACCTACCAGGAAGGCGATAATCCAGGCGCAGCAGGACACCGCAATGGTGACCTGAAAACCGGACCACAGCCAGCCGAGGTAAGTCGTATTGCCGAACGGGGCCTGTTCAAGAAAAATGCCCCAGTTCCAATCGATACCCATAACGAGCTCCGGTAAAAAAAGGGTAGCGAGGCTACCCATAAGATTGTTGAGCGGTGTCTTGCATCCTGCTTCAGGGGAACGGCCTGTTACAGTCTGTCTGTCCGCACCGCATGTTCAGCAATCGAGAGGGCAGCGGGGCTGCCCTTGTTGTCGTTGTTAATTCAGAGTGCTTTGTCGTTCGGTGCTTTGAACAGGGCCTGCATATCGCTTGAGAGTTCGAAGTTCAGGTTCAGATTCTTCGGTGGAATCGGTTTTTTGAACCAGGTTTCAAACCATTTTGAGGCTTCGCCAGAGGTTTGCGCTTTAGCAATGGTTTCATCCATCAGCTGTTTGAACTGTGGATCCTGATTACGCAGCATGCAGCCGTAAGCTTCTTTCGACTGCGGTGTACCCACGATGTCCCAGTTGTCTGGCTTCTTGGCTTTGGCACGTTCACCTGCCAGCAGCGCGTCATCCATCATGAAGGCCACAGCACGACCGGTTTCCAGCGTACGGAAAGAATCGCCATGGTCTTTCGCGCTGATGATGCGCATATCCATTTTTTGCTCGTCGTTCAGTTTGTGCAGCAGAACTTCTGAAGTGGTACCGGAGGTCACGACAACGGTTTTACCCTTCAGATCAGGGAAATCTTTGATGTCGCCGCCTTTTTTCACCAGCAGACGCGTACCGATGATGAACACGGTGTCAGAGAATGCCGCTTGCTTCTGACGCTCCAGGTTGTTGGTGGTAGAACCGCACTCAAAATCGTAAGTTCCGTTCTGCAACAGAGGAATACGGTTCTGCGAAGTAATCGGCAGCATTTTGATCTGCAAATCAGGCTTATTAAGTTTGGCTTTAATCGCCGCGATGATGGCGTTTGAATAATCCTGTGAATAGCCAACCACTTTTTGCTGGTTGTCATAGTAAGAAAAGGGAACTGATGATTCACGATGCCCAACGACGATCACGCCGCTATCATTGATTTTTTTCAGGGTACCGGTGAGATCTTCCGCCTGGGCCGCTCCCGCTGCTGCTCCCAACAGCAAAAGAGATAATGCCACTTTGCGTATCTGCATGTTCCAACTCCTTCGTATGGATGTCGCGCAGAACATAAACTGCGCAGATTGTGATGTTGTGTGTATTTCGTGCTGCTTTTTTTGTTATCCCATAGCGCAACCGCACGCAGGATAGTGATTAACATAGCGAATTGTTAACGCAATGAAACAAAAAAGTTTCTTTTTTGCGAGCCGCTCCGCACCAATAAAAGGCAAAAATTCCCCGATGCGCTAATAGAGTGCGCATCATTGCCATAAATTAGTGCGTAAAGGTTGCACTACGCTGACAAAAGCCGATGTTTACGAAAATCACTGAAATAAATAGCAATGATCGTGCCAGCACGATGAAGAAGTGTAAAAAGCCAGCAGAGAATCGGGGAAAGCACCACGGAAGGAAGAGAAAACAGCGCATAAAAAAGGCGAAGTATTCACTTCGCCTGTTTGCATAGCTGCCTGAACTAATGGCGACGGCGCAGAATGGCCACCACGATGCTAATCAACGTCACTAGCCACACTGGCCAGATGCCCGCTTTCGCATACGGCGTTTCACCCGTGGTTGGCGTGACTTTGGCTTCCAGCACATCGCGTGTGAACTGCGGCAGCTCCTTCTCCACTTCACCGTTGGCATTCACTACCGCTGTGACACCGTTATTGGTGGAGCGCAGTAACGGACGTCCCAGCTCCAGCGCACGCATGCGCGCCATCTGGAAATGCTGCCACGGCCCGATGGAGTGACCGAACCAGGCATCGTTGGAGACGGTCAGCAGGAAGTTGGTATCGGGACGGAAGTTGGCGCGCACTTGTTCGCCCAGCACGATCTCATAGCAGATAGCGCTGGTCAGGTGATAACCCGCTACTTTCAGCTGCGGCTGGACATAGGCGCCACGGCTGAAGGAGGACATCGGCAAATCGAAGAACGGCGCCAGCGGACGCAGCAACGCTTCCAGCGGCACAAACTCACCAAATGGCACCAGATGATTCTTCTGATAGCGGTTCTGGCTTTGATAGCTGTAAGGCTGCTCGCCACCCAGCACAATTACCGAGTTATAGTCGTGATAGCGATTATCGCCTTCCACGCGAGAATCCACGATACCGGTAATCAGTGAGCTGCCGCGCGCGCGCAGGTCAGCATCCAGCGCCCGCAGGAACGGCTGCTGGTTGCTTTCCAGATCGGTAATCGCTGATTCGGGCCAGATAATGATCGGTGCTTTGCCGATAAACGGCTGGCTATAGGAGGTGTAAACGCGCAGCGTGTTCAGCAGTTGCTGCGGATCCCACTTCATCGACTGCGGAATATTGCCTTGCACCATCGCAACATCAACGCTGCGTTCCGGCAGCGGCTGATACCACTGCATCATGCGCAGCGGCCACGGCAGTAACAGCAGGAGCGCGGCGGCTATCAAGCTTTTCACGGTACGATGATGCAGCGCGTGCACCAGCAAGCCGGCGATCACCATCAACAGGAAGGTAATGGTTTCAACGCCTGCGAGCGGCGCGAGGCCTTTGAGCGGACCGTCAATCTGGCTGTAGCCAAACTGCAGCCACGGAAAGCCGGTGAGCACCCAACCGCGCAGGAATTCGCTAATCTGCCACAGCGCGGGTGCCGCTAAAGCCAATCGCCAGATTGTGGCGCGCGGCCAGAAACGGTTGAGCAGGATGGCAAACAGCATCGGATAAAGCGATAGATAAGCCGCCAGCAGAATCACCAGCAAGATGTTTACCGGGCCGGGCATGCCGCCAAAGGTGGCGATGCTGACGTAAACCCAATTGATGCCGCTGCCAAACAGTCCAAAGCCCCAAACGAAGCCGATTGCCGCAGCCTGCGCAGTGCGACGTTCCAGCAGCAACAGTTGCAGACCAAACAGCGAAATTATCGCCGCAGGCCAGAAATCGTAGGGGGAAAAGGAAAGGGTGCCAATGGCACCCGTAACTAACGCCAGCAGCAGGCGAACCCGCTGCTGCGAGTAAAGAGAGGCTAAAGCCATAACGTTATTCGTCTTCCAGTTGCGGTTGTGGTGAGTCTTCCGGAATTTTTACATGCACCTGGATGATACGGCGGCTGTCAGCCATGGCGACTTTGAACTGATAGCCATCAATGACAATACTTTCGCCGCGAGCGGGAAGGTGGCCGAATCCCTGCATGACCAATCCGCCAATGGTATCGACTTCGTCATCGCTGAAATCGGTGCCAAAGACCTCATTAAAATCTTCAATTTGCGTTAAGGCGCGCATGGTGTAGGTGTAACGATTGAGCTGGCGGATATCACGATCTTCTTCATCGTCATACTCATCTTCAATTTCGCCAACAATCAGCTCAAGAATATCTTCAATGGTCACCAGACCAGAGACGCCACCAAATTCATCAATGACAATCGCCATGTGATAACGCTGCGAGCGGAACTCCTTCAGCATGCGATCGACGCGCTTGCTTTCAGGAACCACCACGGCGGTGCGCAGCACTTTTTCCATGCTGAACGGCTCAGACGCGCTGGCCATAAACGGCAGCAGGTCTTTGGCCATCAAAATGCCTTCAACATGGTCTTTGTCTTCGCTGATCACCGGGAAGCGTGAGTGGGCGGATATAATAATCACCGCAAGGCACTCTTCCAGCGTTTGGTTGCGTTTCAGGGTGATCATTTGCGAGCGAGGGATCATGATGTCGCGCACGCGCTGTTCGGCAATGTCCAGCACCCCTTCGAGCATGTCGCGGGTGTCCTGATCAATCAGCTCTTTTTGCTCAGAATCGCGGATTAACCCCAGCAGTTCATCACGGTTTTTGGGTTCACCGTGAAACAGTTGGTTGATTAACAGGGAGAAAAATCCCTTTTTACTACTGGGTGCGTCGCTGTTTTGAGAATGGTCGTCGCTCATGGCGTTTTTATTTCGTTCTCTCTAATGAGGGATTGGGGCTGCTGGCATCCGCGCCAGCAGCGCAATAACCTGAACCAGCGGCTCAGGCGTCTTCTTTCTCCGAAATGTACGGATCAGGATAACCAAGAGCAAGCATTATCTCGGTCTCCAGCGCCTCCATCTCTTCGGCTTCTTCATCTTCGATATGGTCGTAACCCAGCAGATGCAGCGTACCGTGCACCACCATATGCGCCCAGTGGGCTTCGACGGTTTTGCCTTGTTCAGCAGCCTCTTGCTCGACAACCTGACGGCAAATAATCAGATCGCCGAGCAGTGGCAGTTCAATTCCCGGCGGTGCTTCAAACGGGAATGACAGCACGTTGGTCGGCTTATCTTTGCCGCGATAAGTCAGATTAAGCTCATTACTCTCGGCTTCATCCACCAGACGAATCGTGACTTCGCTTTCTGGTTGAAACGGCGTTACCGCCGCTTCCAGCCAGCGTTGAAAATCACTCTCAGCTGGCAGATGGTTTTCATCGGCGCAGGCCAGTTGTAAATCAAGAATCACCGCGCTCATGAACGCTCCTGCGGGCTGGTTTGGCTGGCAAGCTGAGCCGCGATAGCTTCGCGTTTGCGCTCTTCTGCCTGTTGATCACGGCGTTTCTGATCGGCGGTTTCCCAGGCTTCATAAGCATTCACGATGCGTGCGACAACCGGATGACGCACCACGTCTTCGCTGTGGAAAAAGTTAAAGCTAATCTCATCGACTTCTGCCAGCACTTCAATGGCGTGGCGCAGGCCGGATTTGGTGCTGCGCGGCAAGTCAATCTGCGTGATATCGCCGGTAATGACCGCTTTCGAATTAAAGCCGATACGCGTCAGGAACATCTTCATCTGTTCGATAGTGGTGTTCTGGCTCTCATCGAGAATCACAAAGGCGTCGTTCAGCGTGCGTCCGCGCATGTAGGCCAGCGGAGCCACTTCAATCACGTTGCGCTCAATCAGTTTCTCTACGCGCTCAAAGCCGAGCATTTCGAACAGCGCGTCGTACAGCGGGCGCAGATAGGGATCGACCTTCTGGCTGAGATCGCCGGGCAGGAAGCCGAGTTTCTCACCCGCTTCAACCGCCGGACGCGTCAGCAGAATACGGCGAATCTCCTGACGCTCCAGCGCATCCACTGCGGCAGCGACCGCCAGATAGGTTTTACCGGTACCGGCCGGGCCGATACCAAAGGTAATGTCGTGCGAGAAGATATTGGCGATGTATTGCGCCTGGTTAGGCGTACGCGGTTTGATTACGCCACGCTTGGTTTTGATGTTCACCGCTTTGCCGAATTCCGGCACGCTCTCAGCGCTCTGTTCCAGAACGCCGCTCTCTTTGATTGCCAGGTGAATCTGGTCCGGTTCGATATCTTTGATCTGACCGCGCATTGGGGCGGTATCAACATACAGCGTGCGCAGGATATTGACGGCAGCGTCCACACACAGCGAGCGGCCGGTAAGCGTGAATTGGTTGTCACGGCGTTTGATTTCAAGGCCCAAACGGCGCTCCAGCTGTTTCACATTGTCATCCATCGGACCGCACAAGCTCATCAGTCGTTGGTTATCTGCCGGTTCAAGGGCGATTTCACGCGTTTCGATATTCAAATGAATCCTTAAGGTCACTCAGGGCCAGTTGAAAAGGTGTGCCGGATGTCGAAGAGCAATCTCTCCACATCTTTATGAAATTATTTATGGCGCTGCGCACTGGCGCAAGCTTCAGAGTCGATATTTGGGCAGCACTTGTGGAAAGCAAGGGCCTGGGGATGAAACAGGCGACAGCGCTTTGTGCGCTATCGCTCAACGTTCGAGGTTTCAAGGCTGGAACAGTCCGACGCCGATGTCGTTCTCTTTGCGGGTACGCGCAATCACTGACGCCGGGCTTTCGGCCACACGGAGCGCCATTTGATCTTCAATGCGCACCAGCACGCCGCGCAGGGAGCTGGCATAGACATCAACAATTTCGACATCAACAAACTTAC
Organism: Pantoea sp. AG1095; assembly: GCF_003208415.1. NCBI lineage: Bacteria > Pseudomonadati > Pseudomonadota > Gammaproteobacteria > Enterobacterales > Erwiniaceae > Pantoea > Pantoea sp. AG1095. Next base: position 110,379 of record NZ_QKMJ01000001.1, read on the forward strand.
CGATCATTTCAACCGGTGCTTCGAAGTTCACCACGCGGTTATTATCGGTGCGGCCGGTCAGTTCCATCACATTCTTACGCGAAATGCCTTCCACCAGCACGCGCTGCGTGGTGCCCAGCATGCGGCGGCTCCACGCCATCACCTGCTGATTGATGCGGTCCTGCAGGATGAAAAGACGCTGCTTTTTCTCCTCTTCCGTCACATCGTCGGGCAGATCGGCCGCCGGCGTGCCTGGGCGCATGGAGTAGATAAAGCTGAAGCTGACATCGAAATTCACTTCACCGACCAGCTTCATGGTCTGCTCAAAATCCTGCTGCGTTTCGCCGGGGAAACCGATGATGAAATCAGAGCTCAGCTGGATATCCGGACGTGCGGCTTTCAGCTTGCGGATAATCGCTTTGTACTCCAGTGCGGTGTGCGCGCGCTTCATCAGCGTCAGGATGCGATCTGATCCGCTCTGAACCGGCAGATGCAGGAAGCTCGCCAGCTCGGGTGTATCGCGGTAAACCTCGATGATGTCATCGGTAAATTCAATAGGATGGCTGGTGGTGAAGCGAATACGGTCAATGCCGTCGATCGCCGCCACTAAGCGCAGCAACTCAGCAAAGGTACAGATATCGCCATCAAAGGTGGCGCCGCGATAGGCGTTGACGTTCTGGCCCAACAGGTTAACTTCACGTACGCCCTGAGCGGCAAGCTGGGCGATTTCCAGCAGAATATCATCGCTCGGACGGCTGACTTCCTCGCCGCGCGTGTAAGGCACCACGCAGAAAGTACAATATTTGTTGCAGCCTTCCATGATCGACACAAAGGCGGTTGGGCCATCGGCGCGAGGTTCTGGCAGGCGATCAAACTTCTCAATTTCAGGGAAGCTGATGTCAACAACCGGGCTTTTACTGCCGCGCACGGTGTTAATCATCTCCGGCAGACGATGCAAGGTCTGCGGGCCAAAGACGATATCGACGTAACTGGCGCGCTGGCGCAGACGTTCACCTTCTTGTGAGGCCACGCAGCCACCCACGCCGATGATCAGATCGGGATTGCTAGCTTTCAGCTTTTTCCAACGGCCTAACAGAGCAAAAACCTTCTCCTGCGCCTTTTCACGGATGGAGCAGGTGTTGAGCAGCAGAACGTCCGCCTCTTCAGCTTCCTCGGTAAGGGTGTAGCCGTGCGTGCTGTTCAGCAGATCGGCCATCTTCGATGAATCGTATTCATTCATCTGACAGCCCCAGGTTTTGATGTGCAGTTTTTTGGTCATCGAACTAGCCATTGATTCAAGCGAAGTGCAGGGCGCGTATTGTAATGCTTCGACGCTGTTGTTACCAGGCTTCACGCATCTGCATCGCATCGCGCTGCTAATTTCCGGTACACTTTAGCTATCAACGTGATGCTGGAAGGTTTCACGGCAAAAAGAAGGATTAGAGTCGATGCAGGATTCACATTTTGATGTGGTGATCGTGGGCGGTGGCATGGTTGGTGCGGCGCTGGCGTGTGGCCTGGCGCAGCAGCAGTTTCGCGTAGCGGTCATTGAACGGGCGGAACCGGCAAGCTTTGATGCCGGCAGCGAGCCAGATGTGCGTATCTCCGCCATCGGTGCGTCGTCGGTTGCGCTGCTGCAGCAACTGGATGTCTGGCAACGTGTGCAGGCGATGCGCTGTGCGCCCTATCGCCAGCTGGAAACCTGGGAGTGGCAAAACGCGCATGTGAAGTTTGATGCGGCGTCGCTTGGGTTGCCCGAGCTGGGCTTTATGGTGGAAAACAGCGTGCTGCAGCGTGCGCTGTGGGAAAAAATGCAGCAACAGGGCATCACACTGATCTGCCCGGCGAGCTTGCAGGGTTTGCAGCCGCACAGCGCTGGCTGGCAGGTGCAACTCGATAACGGCCAAACGCTGGATGCGCGTTTAGTGGTCGGCGCAGATGGTGCTAACTCGCGTGTGCGTCAGTTAGCGGGTATTGGCGTGCGCGGCTGGAACTATGCGCAATCCTGCATGCTGATAAGCGTGGAGTGCGAGCAGGAGGCGGGCGATGCCACCTGGCAGCAGTTTACGCCGCAAGGGCCGCGCGCTTTCCTGCCGCTGTTTGATCGTCGTGCTTCGCTGGTGTGGTACGACGCGCCAGCACGAATTCGTCAGCTGCAAAGTTTGCCGCTCCCGCAACTGGAGAAAGAGATTGATGCTCACTTCCCGGCACGCGTTGGCCGTATTCAGGTCAAAACTGCGGCCTCTTTCCCGCTGGTGCGACGTCATGCAACACGTTATGTGATGCCGGGATTGGCGCTGGTGGGGGATGCGGCGCACACCATCAATCCGCTGGCCGGGCAGGGCGTTAATTTGGGCTATAGGGATGTGGATGCGTTGATCACGACGCTGGTCGAGGCGCGCAACCAGGCGGAGCTCTGGTCATCGGATGCTGTGCTGCAGCGTTATCATCGTCAGCGTTACAAAGATAATTTACTGATGCAGGGCGGTATGGATCTGTTCTACTTCGCGTTTAGCAATAAACTGCCGCCGCTGCGTTTTGCGCGAAACCTGGCGCTGATTGCGGCGGAGAATGCCGGAGCCTTGAAACGCAAGGTGCTGCGTTACGCATTAGGTTTGTGATTGTAGGGAGCGCATTGATGCGCTCCTGATCGAAAGTTTGCTCGCCATTCTTTGCCAAACGCAGAAAACAATAAAGCCCGCATAAGCGGGCTTTATTGTGCAATTTGGCTGGGGTGCAGGGATTCGAACCCCGGAATGCTGGTATCAGAAACCAGTGCCTTACCGCTTGGCGACACCCCAATAGGTGTTTGATCAAATTGTCTTTTTATGGCTGGGGTGCAGGGATTCGAACCCCGGAATGCTGGTATCAGAAACCAGAGCCTTACCGCTTGGCGACACCCCAATAATTTGGTGGCTACGACGGGATTTGAACCTGTGACCCCATCATTATGAGTGATGTGCTCTAACCAGCTGAGCTACGTAGCCTTTGTACTGCTTACTGCGTCCGACGATGGCTGGGATACCTGGATTCGAACCAGGGAATGCCGGTATCAAAAACCGGTGCCTTACCGCTTGGCGATATCCCATTCGTCGACTTTGTATCCACAACATAATCCGGATTGGCTGGGGTACCAGGATTCGAACCTGGGAATGCTGGTATCAAAAACCAGTGCCTTACCGCTTGGCGATACCCCATCCGGCTGCCGAAGACTGAAATGGTGCGGGAGGCGAGACTTGAACTCGCACACCTTGCGGCGCTAGAACCTAAATCTAGTGCGTCTACCAATTTCGCCACTCCCGCAAAAAGATGGTGGCTACGACGGGATTTGAACCTGTGACCCCATCATTATGAGTGATGTGCTCTAACCAGCTGAGCTACGTAGCCATCTTTTTCGCGTAACCTTCATCGGCGTTGCGGGGCGCATTATGCGTATTGAGTCTTGTAGCGTCAACAATTTTTTTGCCGTTTTTCGCCTTAAAACGCCTGTTTGTCTGGCTTGTAACCAGGCTGGTGATTTATTCGGCTAATTTCTCAGGTTGTACGAGGGATTGCATAAAAAAGGGGCTCGAATGAGCCCCATATCTTGTTGAGTAAAAACCTTATTTATACGCGGACTGATGCACACCTACGGCGCGACCAGAAGGGTCATCCATGGATTTAAAGGCTTCATCCCACTCGATCGCTTTAGCCGAAGAACAGGCCACTGATGGACCGCCTGGCACACACTCTGCGGCGCTGGCGATCGGGAACAATTCCTCGAAGATCTCGCGATACAGATACGCTTCTTTCGAGTTCGGCGTGTTGTACGGGAAGCGGAAGTGCGCAGTCGACAGCTGTTGATCGGTGATTTGCTTCGCCGCCACTTCTTTCAGCGTATCTATCCAGCTGTAGCCCACACCATCAGAGAACTGCTCTTTCTGACGCCACGCCACGCTCTCCGGCAGGTAAGAAGAGAAGCATTCGCGCAGGATGTGTTTTTCCATCTTGCCGTTGCTGCCACAGAGTTTGTCTGCCGGGTTGATGCGCATCGCCACGTCGAGGAATTTCTTGTCGAGGAACGGCACACGCGCTTCCACGCCCCAGGCGGACATCGCTTTGTTGGCGCGAGCACAGTCAAACATGTGCAGAGCCAGCAGTTTACGTACGTTCTCTTCGTGGAATTCTTTGGCGTTTGGCGCCTTATGGAAATAGAGGTAGCCGCCAAAGACTTCATCCGCACCTTCACCGGACAACACCATTTTGATGCCCATCGCTTTGATCTTACGCGACATTAAATACATCGGCGTAGAGGCGCGAATGGTGGTCACATCATAGGTTTCGATGTGGTAAATCACGTCACGGATCGCATCCAGGCCTTCCTGCACGGTGAAATGGATTTCGTGGTGCACGGTACCGAGGTGTTCTGCGACTGATTTCGCTGCTTTCAGGTCTGGAGAACCTTCCAGGCCAACCGCGAAGGAGTGCAGCTGCGGCCACCATGCATCGCTCTTATCCGCATCTTCAACACGTTTCGCAGCAAAGCGTTTGGTCACGGCAGAGATGATGGATGAGTCCAGGCCGCCAGACAGCAGAACGCCGTAAGGCACGTCAGACATCAGGTGACTTTTTACTGACTCTTCCAGCGCATGTTTCAGCTCGGCGGCATCCGTGGTGTTGTGCTCAACAGCGGAATATTCCATCCAGTCACGCTGCCAGTAACGACGGATTTCACCATCGGCGCTCGACATGTAGCTTCCCGGCGGGAATTCTTTGATGCTGCGACACACCGGCACCAGCGCTTTCATCTCGGAAGCGACATACAGGTTGCCGTGCTCGTCGTTGCCCATATACAGCGGGATAATGCCGATATGGTCGCGACCAATCAGATATTGTTGCTTCACGCTGTCCCACAGAATGAAGGCGAACATGCCTTGCAGCTCGTCGAGGAAATCGACGCCTTTTACCTGATACAGCGCGAGGATCACTTCACAGTCAGAACCGGTCTGGAAAGCGTAACGATCGCTCAACTCAGCACACAGCGCTTGATGGTTGTAAATTTCGCCGTTAACAGCCAGTACGTGGGTGTGGTCAGCGTTATACAGCGGCTGTGCGCCGTTGTTAACGTCAACAATCGACAGACGCTCATGCACCAGAATGGCTTTATCATCCGCATAAACACCTGACCAATCCGGGCCGCGGTGACGCATCAGACGAGAAGATTCCAGCGCTTTCTTGCGCAGCTCAATAGGATCGCTTTTCAGATCCAGCACACCAAAAATTGAACACATAACTGACTCCTGATCTCACCTTGTGGCGAAGTTATTTCTACGTTTGTCCGGCAGCCTTGGCTGCGTGATGTATAAGAAAATGCGCTAAATGGCGGTGTTAGTGCAAGTAAAATTGCGATTCTTTGATAAAAAGAATATTGATGGGCAATAAATATTGAATATTATTCAATTAATACGTGTTTATTTTAGATGCCATCTAATGAAACTGCATTATCGTTCGTTTTGTAGGCATAAGGCGAGCGGTAAAGAAAGGCATAACCACAGAAAAAACAAAAGCCCTGCATAAGCAGGGCCATAAGAAGAGGTAATGGCTGGAATCAGAACAGGTCGATATCGGCGACCGATGGGTAAATCCAATCCGGGCGGAAAGGCATCGCATCAATATCACTCAGTGTGGAAACGCCAGACAGCACCAGAATGGTTTCCAGACCCGCCTGGAAGCCTGCCAGAATGTCTGTCCGCAGGTTATCGCCGACAATGACCGTCTCTTCCGAATGCGCATGCATTTTGTTTAACGCCGCGCGCATGATGTATGGACTCGGTTTTCCGACGTAAAACGGTTTACGGCCGGAGATGGTTTCGATACCGGCGCAGAGTGCTCCGCAGGCAGGAACAAAGCCGCGTGCATGTGTATCGGGATTAGTGGCGATAAAGCGGGCGCCATTGGCCACGAAGAAAGCGGCTTTATGCATCATTTCCCAATTGAAGGAGCGGGTTTCGCCGACGATAACGAAATCTGGATTAACGTCGGTGATGGTGAAGCCAGCTTTATACAGTTCATGAATCAGCGCACCTTCGCCAATTACGTAGGCTTTTTTCCCTTCCTGACGGCGCAGGAAATCTGCGGTGGCCATCGCCGAGGTGTAAAACACCGAATCCGGTACGTCAATGCCGGCGTTGGCAAAGCGGTTCGCCAGATCCAGCGCGGTTTGCGAAGGATAGTTGGTCAACACCACCAACGGCATATCCTTCGCCAGAATGCGCTGCAGAAATTCGTTCGCGCCGGGAACGGCGGTATTGTCATGCATCAACACGCCGTCGATGTCACAGATTACGCTTTTAATCGTCATAGATTGCATCCGGTCGGGCCTGCTTGACAGCAGGCTGGTGATTACTCTTCCAGCAGATGTTGCAACAAAATGCCATTCAGCATTGCGCGTTTTGCTAACGCAAAGGCGCCAATCGCCGAGCGATGATCGAGCTCGGAACGCACCACCGGCAGATTTTTACGAAAGGCAGGCAGCGTCTGCGTATTGATACACCCTTCAATAGCAGGAAACAGTACTTTATCGGCTTCAGTGATTTCACCGGCCAACACCACTTTTTGCGGATTGAACAGGTTGATGGCGATAGCAATCGCCTTGCCTAAATAGCGGCCGACATGTTCAATCACTTCGCACGCCAGCGCGTCGCCATGATTAGCGGCGCGGCAAATCTGCGGCATCAGGCAATCATTCAAGGTTAATGAGCTGGGATAGCCTTGATTCAGCAAGTGACGCACGCGGTTTTCAATCGCGCCGTTAGCCGCAATGGTTTCCAGGCAGCCAAAGTTGCCGCAGTGACAACGTTCACCCAGCGGATCAACCTGAATATGGCCAATCTCGCCCACGTTGCCGTTACTGCCGAGGAAAATGTGACCGTTGGCGATGATTCCGGCACCGGTGCCGCGATGCAAACGCACCAGAATGGAGTCTGCGCAATCGCGACTTGCACCGAAGTAGTGCTCGGCCAGCGCCAGGCTACGGATGTCATGACCAACAAAGCTGGTGACGTTGAAGCGTTTTTTCAGGCTGGAAACCAGCGGCCAATGACTTACCGCGATGTGCGGCATGTAGCGAATGATGCCGTTAATGGGATCGACCAAACCGGGCAGAATCACCGAGATAGCAATCAGTTCATGAATCTTACGCTGATGCGCGGCCATAAAGGCGCTGATGGCATTGAACAGCGCGTTCTCCAGCGTTTCCTGCGTGCGCTCGGGCAGCGGATAATCTTCCTGCGCCAGCGATTTTCCGCTCAGATCAAACAGCGTCAACGTCGCGTCATTACGCCCTAAGCGCACGCCGATAGTATGAAAATGACGGGTTTCAGTAATGATGGAGATCGCGCGACGCCCACCGGTGGAGGCTTGTTGCTCCACCTCTTTGATGAGGCCGCGCTCAATGAGCTGGCGGGTAATTTTGGTGACACTGGCGGGCGCAAGCTGACTGTGTTCGGCAATCTGAATGCGCGAAATTGGCCCCTGCTGATCGATTAGCCGATAAACGGCTGCACTATTGAGTTGTTTAACAAGATCAACATTTCCTATTTGAGACTGGCCGCCAGTGGTCATTCAATGCTTACTCGCTGAGGACGTTGTCTCCGTTGACGAACGTCTTAGTGATTTGATAATCGCGGGTAAAGACAGTCAGGTTGGCGACTTTTCCTGCTTCGACCGTGCCTAACTGCTTCTCCACACCCATCGCCTGCGCTGGATAGAGCGTCGCCATACGCAGCGCTTCATCAAGAGCGATACCGCAATGTTCAACGCTGTTCTGCACCGCTTCAATCATGGTCAAGGCAGAACCGCTGAGCGTACCGTTCTCGTCAACGCACAGGCCATCGCGATAGTATATTGTTTTGCCTGCAAAAATAAATTGATCAATCGATGCGCCCGCCGGTGCTGTGGCATCCGTCACTAACACCAGTTTGTCGCCTTTAATGCGTTTTGCATTGCGCACATTAGCGTAATGGACATGTAAACCATCCGCAATGATGCCGCAGTATACATCAGGCGAATCAAACAGCGCACCGATCAGACCTGGCTCACGTCCAGCGAAGGTTGGCATGGCATTGTAGAGATGCGTAGCAAAGCTGACGCCCGCGCTGAAGCCAATTTTTGCTTCTTCATAGGTCGCGTTGGAGTGACCCGCTGACACGATGATGCCGGCATCACGCAGCTGACGAATCACCTCACTGCCCGCATTTTCAGGTGCCAGCGTGACTTTAGTGATGACGTCGGCATTGGCGCAGAGGAAATCCATCAGCTCGGCATCCGGCAGGCGAATCAATTCAGGATTGTGCGTACCTTTTTTAGCTTTATTCAGCCACGGACCTTCCAGATGCAGGCCGATTGCCTGATTCTGATGCTTGGCCAGGTAAGCGCGCATGGTTTCGACTGCGCGTCTCATCAGCGCATCGGTGCTGGTAATCAGCGTTGGCAAATAGCTGGTGCAGCCTGATTTCTCGTTGGCGCGCTGCATGATCTCCAGCGTTTCAACGCTTAACGCATTGATGTCATCATTGAACTGCACGCCGCCGCAGCCGTTAAGCTGCAAATCAATAAAACCAGGAGCGATAAACGCACCAGCCACATCCTGCTGTGCAATTGCCGCGTCCAGGGCATCACGCGGACACACGCGCTCAATCAGGCCATCTGCAATCACAACTGCATGATTGTCCAGAATTTCATGACCAGTAAAAATCCGGCCGTTCACTAATGCGTACATCGTTTCTCTCTCCCGGCTAAGCCTGCTGCCTAAAAGCAGCAGGTTTTGTTACAACGTGTTTTCACACACCTTTCATATTTTCCGCTTCCATTTCGCGGAAATATTTCACGGTTTTCACTTTCAGTTCCATGGTGGCTGGCTCGTCACATACCACGACAGATTTGGCATGCAGCTGCAGGCAGCTGATGGTCCACATGTGGTTGACGTTACCTTCAACCGCAGCCTGCAGCGCTTGCGCTTTCAGGTGGCCGGTAACCAGAATCATCACTTCTTCAGCATCCAGCAGCGTACCGACACCGACCGTCAGGGCGTATTTCGGCACCTGATCCACATCACCATTAAAGAAGCGTGAGTTTGCAATACGCGTATCGTGCGTCAGGGTTTTGATGCGGGTACGTGAGGAGAGGGAAGAAGCCGGTTCGTTAAAGGCGATGTGACCATCGTTGCCCACGCCGCCCATAAACAGGTTAATTTTGCCGTAAGCGCGGATCTTCTCTTCGTATTGGCGACATTCTGCGTCAATATCTTCGGCATTACCATTCAGAAGATTGATATTTTGCTGTTGAATATCAACATGATCGAAAAAGTTACGGTACATGAAACTGTGGTAACTTTCCGGATGCTCTTTTGGCAGGCCAACATACTCATCCATGTTGAAGGTGACGACGTGTTTGAAACTAACCTGGCCTGCTTTATGCATGTCGATCAGGTGCTTGTAAGCTTCCAGCGGTGTTCCACCGGTTGGCAGGCCCAGCACGAAGGGACGTTCTGCGCTAGGCTTGAACGCATTAATGCGGTTAACAATGTGGCGTGCAGCCCATTTACCCACTTGGGTCGGTGTGGCCAAAGGGATCAGTCTCATGTCTTCACCTCAATTAAGATTGGAAATGTGGAGTTGCCGTTTCTCTGACAGTTTTTGCCCTTAAGCGTAATGCGTTTAAGCGTAGCCACCAGGGATAAGTGCGACTCGATATTTTTTATCATAAAATAAGTTTGTGGTGCTGGCTAGCATTTCGCATTATCAAACCACCATTTTGGTGATTAAAGTCACAGTTGTAGTGGTTTTAATTTGCGAGGCGAATTAATTTATCTTTACACTGCGCCTCGTGGTGAAAAGTGTCATCAAGGTACCGGGCGACGGGATAATAAAATCAACCTGCGCCACGGCAAAACGCCAGTCTCATAGGGGGAGAATAAGGTGAGTATTCTAGGATATCTGCAAAAGGTCGGCCGCGCGCTTATGGTGCCGGTAGCGACTTTGCCGGCAGCGGCAATCTTGATGGGCGTTGGATACTGGATCGATCCAGATAGCTGGGGCGCAGGCAATGCGCTGGCAGCACTGTTGATCAAATCCGGTTCGGCAATCATCGACAATATGCCAGTGCTGTTTGCCATTGGTGTGGCATACGGTATGTCAAAAGATAAAGACGGCGCTGCAGCGTTAACTGGTTTTGTCGGCTTTCTTGTTGTGACCACACTCTGTTCTCCGGCAGCGGTGGCAATGATTCAGAAGATGCCGGTGGAGCAAGTTCCCGCTGCCTTCGGTAAAATTAATAACCAGTTTGTTGGCATTCTTGTCGGGATTCTTTCTGCTGAAGTCTATAACCGCTTTAGTCATGTTGAACTGCCAAAAGCGTTGTCCTTCTTTAGCGGTCGCCGTCTGGTGCCGATCCTTGTATCGTTCCTGATGATCCTGGTTGCGTTCATTCTGATGTATATCTGGCCGATCATTTTCGGTGGACTGGTAAGTTTTGGTGAGCATATTCAGAAGCTGGGTTCCGTCGGTGCGGGGATCTACGCCTTCTTTAACCGTCTGCTGATTCCTGTTGGCTTACACCACGCATTGAACTCGGTATTCTGGTTCGATGTTGCCGGTATCAACGATATTCCTAAATTCCTTGGCGGCGCGCAGTCTATCGCTGAAGGTACAGGTATCCCAGGCATCACCGGTCGTTATCAGGCGGGCTTCTTCCCAATCATGATGTTTGGTCTTCCAGGTGCAGCGCTGGCAATTTACCACTGCGCACGCCCGGAAAACCGCGCTAAAGTCGGCGGCATTATGCTGGCGGCGGCCTTTGCCGCCTTCTTTACGGGTATCACTGAACCGCTGGAATTCTCCTTTATGTTCGTGGCGCCGGTGCTGTATGTGATTCACGCGGCACTGACCGGTCTTTCAGTTTTCATCGCCGCGAGCATGCAGTGGATTGCCGGTTTCGGCTTCAGTGCGGGTCTGGTGGATATGGTGCTGTCAACGCGTAACCCGCTGGCGGTGCACTGGTGGATGCTGATCCCACAAGGTCTGGTGTTCTTCGTTATCTACTACGTGGTATTCCGCTTCACCATCCAGAAATTCAACCTGATGACGCCGGGCCGCGAACTCTCTGCGGGCGATGAAACCGATGGTTATGACGTCAATGTCGATAACAGCGGCAACGGTGAAAGCCAAACTGAATCTCTGGCGCGTCGTTATATTGCGGCGGTAGGTGGCTCAGAAAACCTGACCAACATCGATGCCTGTATCACACGTCTACGTCTGAACGTTAAAGATTCCGCGCAGGTTAATGAAGGTGTCGCTAAACGTCTCGGCGCTTCAGGTGTGATTCGTCTGAACAAGCAGAGCGTACAGGTTATTGTCGGTACGCAGGCGGAAAGCATTGCAACAGCAATGAAAACCGTACTGAGCAAAGGTCCAGTTGCGGCATCTGCCGCGGCGTCAACGGCTGCTCCTGCTGCTGCAGTAAAACCGCAGGCGGTGCTGAACAGCGAAAAAGCCGTGATCGCTACGCTGCTGGCGCCAGTAACCGGTGACATCGTTGCGCTGGAAAATGTGCCTGACGAAGCATTCGCCAGCAAGGCAGTCGGTGATGGTCTGGCCATCAAGCCAACCGGCAAAACCGTGGTTGCGCCAACCGCCGGAACCGTGGTGAAGATCTTCAATACCAACCATGCGTTCTGCCTTGAGGCGGAAAACGGCGTCGAGATCGTGGTACATATGGGGCTGGATACAGTAGCGCTGGAAGGCAAAGGCTTCACGCGTCTGGTTGAAGAGGGCGCAACGGTCACTGCAGGTCAGCCAATCCTGGAAATGGATCTGGGCTTCCTCAATGCCAACGCCCGCTCGATGATCAGTCCGGTTGTGGTCAGCAATAGCGATGATTTCGCTGGTCTGAATTTACTGGCAACCGGTTCAGTGGTTGCAGGCGAAACTCCGCTGTACGAGGTTAAAGGCTAAGTCCTTGTGATTGAGCCAGAAGGCAGGAAGCGATTCCTGCCTTTTTTGTTTTAAAACGACCAACAAACGGTTGTTTCCCTCCTGCGCTTTGTGGATCATACTCCGTTACTTCGTGGTACAAATCACCCGTTATAGTTTTTGAGGATTTTGAGATGAGTGAGGCTGAAGCCCGCCCAACGAACTTTATTCGTCAGATCATCGACGAAGATTTGGCGAGCGGTAAGCACAACAGTGTGCATACCCGTTTCCCGCCTGAGCCCAATGGTTATCTGCATATTGGCCATGCGAAATCTATCTGCCTGAACTTTGGTATCGCGCAAGACTATCAAGGTCAGTGCAATCTGCGTTTCGACGACACTAACCCAGTTAAAGAAGATCTGGAGTTTGTCGAATCCATTAAGCGTGACGTGCAATGGCTGGGCTTTGAGTGGAGCGGCAACATTCGTTACTCCTCAGACTACTTCGACCAACTGTTCAACTATGCGGTTGAGCTGATCAACAAAGGTCTGGCTTACGTTGATGAACTGTCGGCGGATGAGATCCGTGAGTATCGCGGTTCACTGACGGCGCCGGGTAAAAACAGCCCATATCGCGATCGCAGCGTGGAAGAAAACCTGGCGCTGTTCGAGAAGATGCGCGATGGCGGTTTCGAAGAGGGCAAAGCCTGTTTGCGTGCCAAAATCGACATGGCGTCCAGCTTTATCGTGATGCGCGATCCGGTGCTGTACCGCATTAAGTTTGCCGATCACCATCAGACCGGCAGCAAGTGGTGCATCTACCCGATGTACGACTTCACTCATTGCATTTCGGATGCGATCGAAGGCATTACGCACTCTCTCTGCACGTTGGAGTTCCAGGATAACCGTCGTCTGTATGATTGGGTGCTGGATAACATCACCATTCCGGTTCATCCGCGTCAGTACGAGTTCTCACGCCTAAATCTGGAATATGCGGTGATGTCGAAGCGTAAACTGACTCAGCTGGTGAGCGAGAAGGTGGTAGAAGGCTGGGACGATCCGCGCATGCTAACCGTTTCGGGTCTGCGTCGTCGTGGTTATAGCGCCGCTTCTATCCGTGAGTTCTGCCGCCGTATTGGTGTGACCAAACAGGACAATATCGTGGAGATGGCTTCACTGGAATCCTGCATTCGTGACGATCTCAATGAAAACGCACCGCGTGCGATGGCGGTAATGGATCCGTTGAAAGTGGTGATCGAGAACCTGCCTGCAGGTCACGATGAGATCATCACTATGCCGAATCATCCGAACAAACCGGAGATGGGCACGCGTGAAGTGCCATTCAGCCGTGAAGTGTGGATCGATCGCGCTGACTTCCGTGAAGAAGCCAACAAGCAGTACAAGCGTTTGGTGCTGGGTAAAGAAGTGCGTCTGCGTAATGCTTACGTGATCCGTGCCGAACGTGTGGCTAAGGATGCTGAAGGCAATATCACCTGCATCTATTGCACTTGTGACGTTGATACGCTAAGCAAAGATCCGGCCGATGGCCGTAAAGTGAAAGGCGTTATCCATTGGGTTTCTGCAATCCACGCGCTGCCAGCGGAATTCCGCCTGTACGATCGTCTGTTCAGTGTGCCAAATCCGGGCGCGGCTGAGGATTTCCTCACCACCATCAACCCAAACTCACTGGAAATCAAACAGGGCTTCGTTGAGCCTGGTTTACGTGCTGCCGATTCGATGGCACCGTACCAGTTCGAACGTGAAGGCTATTTCTGTGCTGATAGCGTCTATTCACAGCCCTCCAGGCTGGTGTTTAACCGCACTGTAGGTTTGCGTGATACCTGGGCAAAAATCGGCGATTAATAGTTTTAGTCGCGAGCACGATAAGATCATGAAAGGGCGAGCAATCGCCCTTTTTTATTATCTCAATTTGGCCAGATACGACCTTTTATGCTGCACGCCTCAATCCGCCTTTAATTCCCTATTTGCGACTATTCTGACTTTAGAAAAATTAACCCATTTGGCAGTGTGAAAAACTTTTTTTCAGGTAGGCTATGCGCTCTCAGACGTTGCTCTGCGGCTTATCTAAGGAAAAAAAATGACAACTCTCGCCCAGGAAGCCAGGCATAGCGTGGTGGTTTTACATCAGCTTATTGAACGTATTTTCAATCAGGCGGAAGGCAGCGACGACAGCATTGATCTGTTTTTGTCGCACTTTCATCCCGAGTTCAAAATGGTCACGCCGCAAGGCAAACGATTGGACCTCAATGAAATGGAAGTGCTGTTTCGCCAGTTGCAGGGGCAGCGTGAAGGCATGCGAATTGCCACCAGTGAGCACGCCATCATCTCGCAGCAAAGCGAGGAAGTGACGATTCAGTATCGTGAATTACAGATGATGAACGGCATCAATCAGAGCCGCATTTCACTGGCGGTATTGGATTGCAGCACCGCCATTCCGCGCTGGCGCTACCTGCAGGAAACGCTTGTCGCCTGATTACAGGCATAAAAAAACCGGCTCAAGCGCCGGTTTTTTTATACTGCATAGCACACTCAATTACTTATCGTGTAGCGTATCGTCTTCGCGGCAGTCTCCCAGAGCACAATGACCGTACAGGTACAGGCTGTGGTTGCTGAGCTTAATGCCGTGGCGAGTGGCAATTTCACGCTGACGCGTTTCGATTGATTCATCGCTGAATTCTATAACTTTGCCACAATCCAGGCAGATCAAGTGATCGTGGTGATGCTGCTGAGTCAGTTCGAAGACAGATTTGCCGCCTTCAAAGTTGTGACGGGTTACGATGCCCGCGTCGTCAAACTGGTTAAGAACGCGATACACCGTTGCCAGACCAATCTCTTCGCCCATATCAATCAGGCGCTTATACAAATCTTCCGCACTGACGTGATGGGACTCTGGGCCGGGTCCCTGAAGCACTTCCAGAATTTTCAGTCTGGGTAGCGTGACTTTCAGGCCAGCCTTCTTCAATGCGGAGTTGTTGTCAGTCATGCGGATATTGTCCTGTTACTTTGCTAGTCACTTGCGGCGCAGAGGCCTTGAATGTTTAGGTCAACGCGCATTCTCATTTGCGTCTCATTATAGAACTCAAGCAGTGAAATGAAAACCAAGGCAACGTCCTTAATCACCAAAGGTTGTAAGGATATCGTCACTAACGTCTTCAAGACGCTTGGGTTTTGGATTCCATTTCACTCAGCCTCATTCTACTGCCAGAGGAATAAGCGGATGACCATTGCGGGTATTCTACAGATTTGCGGGGAAAAGTTAAAAAACCGTAGCTATTATTTTTATAGGAAATTCCGTTACCCGATGTGAGGCAGTGCGCACATCGGGCAGAGCAGGGAATTAAGCTTCAATAATCTCTTTCAGCTGCAGTTCATCAAAGATCTGCTTCACCCACTTCTCAACGCGTTCGTTGGTCAATTCCGGCTGACGGTCTTCGTCAATGGCCAAACCAAGGAAGTTTTTGTCATCGGCCAGGCCTTTAGAGGCTTCGAAGTGATAGCCTTCGGTTGGCCAGTGACCGACGATCACCGCACCATTCGGCTCAATGATGTCACGGATAGTGCCCATCGCATCACAGAAGTACTCGGCGTAATCTTCCTGATCGCCACAACCAAACAGCGCTACCAGCTTACCATTGAAATCAATCTCTTCCAGCGTCGGGAAGAAATCGTCCCAGTCACACTGCGCTTCGCCGTAATACCAGGTTGGGATACCCAGCAGCAGGATGTCGAACGCTTCGAGATCTTCTTTGGTGCTCTTAGCAATGTCATGCACTTCGGCGACATCTTTACCCAGTTGTTTCTGGATCATCTTTGCAATGTTTTCAGTGTTGCCGGTATCGCTGCCGAAGAAAATGCCTACGATTGCCATGGGTTAGGTAACCTCTTAAATCCTGATTGTGAAAGTAAGTCAGTTGACTGCACAGTTATGCGAATAATAGCAGACCGGTAAAAAGTGCGGAACGTATAAAGCCGTGACTTTGTGTTCCAGCGTGCGGTCTTCGCGCGTTACGACAGTTTGAGCTGTGCCAGCAGCATTTGTTCAATCAATTCGCTGCGACTGATGTTTTGCTGATCGGCCAGCGTGCTGAGGGCGTCAACCGCCTCGCTCGACATCTTCAGCTCAACACGACGCAGCCCACGCACTTTATCGCGCTTGAGCTGATTGCGTTTGTTGATGCGTAACTGTTCATCACGCGTCAGCGGGCTGGTTTTCGGGCGACCAGGACGCCGCTCGTCTGCGAAGAGATCAAGCGTAGTGCGGTCTGTCTGTTCTTTTGCCATGGTTTGTAAAACTGAGTGGGCGCGAACGGCGGAAAGGCGCTGCGCGATTAAAACATTATCGGCCCGACCACGGCGAAAAAATATCCGTGGCAAATTTTTAGCGCGACATCATACTCCAGCGCCTTCCCTGACGCCAACCCTAAAGCGCAAGCGGCAAGCTTTTGCTTTTACAGGTTAAAAAAACGCCGAACGGCGCGTAACACCGCATCGGGTTTCTCGGCGTGCACCCAGTGTCCAGCACCGCTGATCACATGTGCATGTGCCTGCGGGAACTGACGCAGCAGCGCATCACGATGCTGATTATCCAGATAAGGCGAGTCGCCGCCGCGGATAAACAGCGCCGGATGCGGCCACGCAGGAATCTCTTCCCAGCCGGAAATGGTGCTGTAGTTATCCCACAGCACCGGCACATTAAAGCGCCATTCGCCCTCTGCGAAAGATTTGAGGATGAACTGGATCACGCCTTCTTCATCAATATGCTGACGCATTACTTCAGCGGCTTCGCTGCGGCGCGTGACGCCCGCGGCGCTCACGGCCCGAATAGCGGCAAAAATTTCGTCATGGCGGCGCGTTTGGTAATCAACGGGCGCGATATCGATCATTACCATTTTATCAATACGCTCCGGCGCGATGGCACTGAGTGCCATGGCGATTTTGCCGCCCATCGAGTGTCCGATTACACCCGCGCGATCGATATGGTGCGCATCCAGCGTTTCGACAATGTCCTGCGCCATCACGTGATAATTCATCTCATCGCTACGCGCCGACAAGCCGTGATTGCGCACGTCAACTTGCAGCGTCGGACGTGCATCACGCACCCCACGCGCCAGCACGCCAAGGTTATCAAGGCTGCCAAAAAGACCATGGATCAACAGAATCGGCGTGGCATTAGGGGCAGATTGTTCAGTTTGCAGACGGGCGTTCAAAATCATGGCTAAAGTTCTTACGGTTGTGACCTTGGCTTAGGTTATCATGGATTCACCTGTCCAGCAGTCAGGCCGGTGGGCATTAGGGCATATTCCGACTTTTGCCCGTAAACGTTGCCAACGCTATCGGCTGCCACGGATTTAACTTTATAATCCTTATGTTAGAACCCGCTCACGTTTTGCACGACTGGATTTTGCTAAGGACGTTGCAAGAATGCGTGGTTCTGTCATTTGCCAGAATCGTACGGAAAAAGATGAAAACGATTGAAGTTGACGAAGAACTCTACCGTTATATTGCCAGCCACACGCAGCACATTGGTGAAAGCGCCTCAGATATTTTGCGCCGCATGTTGAAGTTCACCGCCGGACAGAGCGCACCCGCTGCGCCCGCCGCTGGTGCATCAATGAAAGAAGCGCAACCTGCCAGCCGTGAAGCGCGTCCTCAGGATCGCGTCCGTGCGGTACGTGAGCTGCTACTTTCCGATGAATATGCCGAGCAGAATAAGGCGGTTAACCGCTTCATGTTGGTACTGTCAACGCTCTATCGTCTTGATCCTGCTGCGTTTGCTGAAGCTACTGCCTCGCTGCAGGGCCGTACCCGCGTCTACTTTGCGGGCGACGAGCACACGCTGCTGCAAAATGGCACCCATACCAAGCCGAAGCACGTTCCCGGCACACCGTACTGGGTGATCACGAACACCAATACAGGTCGCAAATGCAGCATGGTGGAACACATCATGCTGGCTATGCAGTTCCCACAGGAACTGACAGAGAAAGTTCGCGGCACCATTTAACTGAAGCGTCAGGGAGAAGCGCCAATGGCCAATCACCCCCGTGCCGGGCAGCCTGCCCAGCAGAGCGATTTGATTAACGTTGCACAATTAACCTCGCAGTATTATGTCCTGAAGCCCGATGTGGCGAATCCGGATCATGCGGTGAAATTTGGCACTTCAGGCCACCGCGGTAGCGCGGGACGCCAAAGCTTCAATGAACAGCACATTTTGGCGATCGCGCAGGCGATTGCTGAAGAGCGTAAAAAGAATGGCATCACCGGTCCGTGCTACGTCGGTAAAGACACGCATGCACTGTCTGAGCCAGCGATTCTGTCGGTGCTGGAAGTGCTGGCCGCTAACGGCGTGGACGTGATTGTTCAGCAGGACAATGGCTACACACCAACGCCTGCAATCTCGAACGCGATTCTTGAGCACAACAAACGCGGCGGCACGCAGGCGGACGGCATCGTTATCACGCCTTCGCATAACCCACCGGAAGATGGCGGTATCAAATACAATCCGCCAAACGGTGGCCCGGCTGATACCAACGTTACCAAAGTGGTGGAAGATCGCGCTAACCAGCTGATTAAAGGCGAGCTGAAAGACGTGAAACGTCTGCCGCTGGATCAGGCATGGGCGAGCGGCCACATCGTTGAGCAGGATCTGATCCAGCCATACGTTGAAGGTCTGGCGCAGGTGATTGACTTCGCCGCCATTCAGAACGCCGGCCTGAAAATTGGCGTCGATCCGTTAGGCGGTTCCGGTATTGCTTACTGGCAGCGCATTGCTGAGCACTACAAACTGGATCTGACCATCGTGAACGATGCGATCGATCAGACTTTCCGCTTCATGCATCTGGATAAAGATGGCGTGGTGCGTATGGACTGCTCATCCGAGTGCGCGATGGCCGGTTTGCTGGCGTACAAAGACAAATTCGACCTGGCCTTTGGTAACGATCCTGATTACGACCGTCACGGCATCGTCACGCCTGCGGGTCTGATGAATCCGAACCACTATCTGGCGGTGGCGATTAACTACCTGTTCCAGCATCGCCCGCAGTGGGGCAAAGACGTTGCTGTAGGGAAAACCCTGGTTTCCAGCGCGATGATCGACCGCGTGGTCAACGACATTGGACGTAAGCTGGTGGAGGTGCCGGTTGGTTTCAAATGGTTCGTTGATGGTTTGTTCGATGGCAGCTTCGGTTTCGGCGGTGAAGAGAGCGCGGGCGCATCCTTCCTGCGTTTCGATGGCTCAGCCTGGTCAACCGATAAAGACGGCATCATTCTGTGCCTGCTGGCTGCTGAAATCACGGCGGTAACTGGCAAGAATCCGCAGCAGCACTATGACGAGCTGGCCGAACGCTTTGGTGCGCCAAGCTATAACCGTCTGCAAGCTCCGGCGACTTCTGCACAGAAAGCCGCGTTGTCTAAGCTGTCACCAGAAATGGTGAGCGCAGATACGCTGGCGGGTGATCCGATCACCGCACGCCTGACTGCCGCGCCGGGTAACGGTGCGTCAATCGGTGGTCTGAAAGTGATGACGGAAAACGGCTGGTTCGCCGCGCGTCCATCAGGTACAGAAGACGCGTACAAAATCTACTGCGAAAGCTTCCTGGGTGCTGAACATCGTCAGCAAATCGAGAAAGAAGCGGTTGAGATTGTTAGCGAAGTACTGAAAAACGCCTGATTGGGCAGTGAAGAGAAAAGGCCGCTTCGCGGCCTTTTTTTATGGCATAAATCGATAGCCGATGCCGGTTTCGGTCAGCAAATGGCTGGGCTGCGTGGGATTCGCTTCCAGCTTCTGCCGCAAGTGCCCCATATAGATGCGCAAATAATGGCTGTGCTCCACCGCATTGGGCCCCCAAACCTGATTCAGTAATTGACGCTGGGTCAGCACTTTTCCGGCGTTGTTCACCAGCAAACTCAGCAGACGGAATTCAGTCGGTGTCAGATGCACTTCCTGTTGGTTGCGCAATACACGGCGCGCCGCCAAATCTATGCTCACTTCACCAAATTTCACCACCGGTTCTGGCTGGTTGCTTTGATGGCGACGCAGCGCCACGCGCACACGCGCCAGCAGTTCACCTATGCCAAACGGCTTAGTGAGATAATCATCCGCACCCGCGTCCAGCGCATCAATCTTATCCTGCTCATCGCTCCGTGCCGACAGCACAATCACCGGCATGCTGCTCCATTGACGTACTTCACGGATAAAGTCATTGCCATCACCATCCGGCAAGCCGAGATCGAGGATCACCAGATCCGGCTTACGCGTCGCCGCTTCAATCAGGCCGCGCTGCAGTTGCTCCGCTTCCACAATCTTAAGGCCTTCGCTCTCCAGCGCAAGGCGCACGAAACGGCGAATCTCTTTTTCATCTTCCACTATCAAGATGGTCGTCACGCTGCCTCCAGCGGCAAAAAAGTTAACGCATCACTTTAGCAATAAAGCGGCCCGGCGTCCGTCACGAAGTTTTTAACTTGAATGGATCGTTTGATTCACAATCTTGTAACTAACTTTCATCACCACACAAATTGCTGAAAAAAAGCGCAAATATAGTGGTCGGATGAGTAGTAAAATTACACAACAACGGGTAATATCTGAACCAGATCACATTTCAACGCAATGTTTACCACAAGGGGGCTAAAGATGGATCGCGCATATCCACTGTATAAAATCGTACTGCGCCGCGTGCTGGTGGTAGCAATCGGTTTGCTGGCGCTGCCAGTGATGTTATTCCGCTCAGATCGCGCACGTTTGTACAGTTACCTGCATCGTATGTGGTGCAAAACCAGCACGAAACCCGTCTGGCTGGCGCAGTCTGAAGCGGCTGCCGGCATTCACTGGTAAGCGATTTTAGCGCAGTATTAACCCGGCGACTTCACGTGAAGCGCCGGGTTTTTTTATCGATAATTTTCACGCCCACCACGCGTTCCCGCTGTTATCTCCGCGCATTTCAGCTACACTTAAAACCTCTACAAGATTTATGAGGTTGTACAAGTATGAGCGAGAAAATTCCTGTTGGTATCAGCGCTTGCCTGCTCGGGGATAACGTCCGATTTGATGGTGGCCATAAACGTTTTGCTTTCGCCACGGACGAACTCGTGCCATTTGTGCGCTTTGAACCTGTATGTCCCGAAATGGCGATTGGCTTACCGACGCCACGTCCGGCTTTGCGCCTGGTAAAAGAGAGCGATGAAAACATCCATCTCTGTTTCAGCAAAGATGGCGGCGAAGAGGTGACGGAAAAGATGCAGCGCTGGTCCGCCGAACGCGTGAAGTCGTTACATCATCTGTGCGGCTACATCCTCTGTGCCAAATCCCCTAGCTGTGGGCTGGAACGTGTCCGCGTTTACGAGCCTGAAACCAACAACAATCGTAAAGCGGGCACCGGCATGTTTACCGCATTTTTACAGAAAGAGATGCCATGGCTGCCGCTGGAAGAGGATGGTCGTCTGCATGACGACGCTATCCGCGAAAACTTTATCGGCCGCGTCTATGCGCTGCACGAATTCAACGAAATGTGGCGCAGCGGATTATCGCGCCACAAGCTGATGGCCTTCCATAGTCGCTACAAATTGTTGCTGCTATCTCATGCGCAGGACGAATATCGCGAGATGGGCCGCTTTGTCGCGGCGATGGACCAGTGGGATTCGCTGGAGAATTACGCTTTTGAGTACCGCAGTCGTCTGATGCACCTGATGTCACATCAGGCATCACGACGCAATCACACTAACGTGCTGATGCATGTACAAGGCTACTTCCGTCCGCAGTTGAGTTCGCCGCAGCGTCAGGAGCTGGCGCAACTGATTGATCGTTATCGTCAGGGCGTACAGCCGCTGTTAGCACCGATCACCATGCTGAAACACTACATGGCGGAATACCCGCATCCGTGGCTGGCACAGCAGCGCTATTTTGATCCTTATCCGGAAGCGCTGCGTTTGCGCTACGGCCAATAATTTCGGGGCTTTATGACCACCCATTTAGTTTGGCTGCGCAACGATCTGCGCATCAATGACAACATGGCGCTGGCCGCTGCCTGCCGCGATAGCCAGGCCAAAGTGATTGCGCTGTTTATCGCCACACCGCAGCAGTGGCAGCAACACCATATGGCGCCAAAGCAGGCGGCGTTCATCCAGCAAAATCTCAGCTTGTTGCAGAAGTCATTGGCTGAACGCGGCATTCCTCTGCATTTCCATCAGTGTGATGACTTTGCCGCTTCGATTGAATATCTGGCGAAATTTTGCCAGCAGCAACGGGTTGATGCGCTGTTCTACAACTACCAGTACGAAATCAACGAGCGTGAACGCGATGCGCAGGCGGAGAAACGTCTGGATGCGCAGGGCGTAATATGCCAGGGATTCGATGACAGCTTGCTGTTGCCGCCGGGCAGCGTGCAAACCGGCAGCAACACCATGTTCAAAGTGTTCACGCCGTTCAGCAAAGCCTTTGTTCGTCGTTTACATCAGGGCTTACCGGAGTGCCATCAGGCACCGAAAGCGCGTGATGGTGCGCCCATCAGTATCGAAAAGAAGATTCCCGCTTTTGATTATCCTTGTGAAGCCTTTGATGAAAGTCTGTTCCCGGCGGGAGAAGAGGCGGCGTTAAAACAGCTGCGCCACTTCGCTAAACAGGCGGTGCAGCATTATCCGGATCAGCGTGATTTACCGGCCATTGACGGCACCAGCCGCTTATCGGTTTATTTGACCACTGGTGTGCTGTCGCCGCGCCAATGTCTTCATCGCGTGCTCAAAGAGCATCCCGATGCGCTCAACGAGGGTAAGGCCTTTACCTGGCTGAACGAACTGATCTGGCGCGAATTCTATCGTCATCTGATGGTGGCGTTTCCGGCGCTGTGTAAGCATCAGCCGTTTGTCGACTGGACGCGCAACGTGGATTGGCAGTCTAACCAGGAACATTTAACGGCCTGGCAACAGGGCAAAACCGGTTATCCGATTGTTGATGCGGCGATGCGCCAGCTCAACACGCTCGGCTGGATGCATAATCGCTTGCGCATGATTACCGCCAGTTTCCTGGTGAAGGATCTGCTGATCGACTGGCGTGAAGGTGAGCGTTATTTCATGCAGCAGCTGATCGATGGCGATCTGGCCGCCAACAATGGCGGCTGGCAGTGGGCCGCGTCAACTGGCACCGATGCCGCGCCCTATTTTCGTATCTTCAATCCCACCACGCAGGGCGAGCGCTTTGATAAACAGGGCGAATTTATCCGTCAGTGGCTGCCGGAACTCAGCGAGGTGCCCGACAGCGATATCCATCAGCCGCAAGTGTGGGCGCAGAAAAATAACAAGAAACTCGATTATCCCGCGCCAATCGTGGAACATAAGGACGCACGTAAAAAGACACTAGACGCCTTTGAGCGCGCTCGCAGCGCGGCTTGAGGCGGTCAGGGAGCCGTAATGAATAATGTCGAGTTAGAACAGATCGTTAACCAGCAGCTGAATAACAGCGCCTTCAGCGATTACGCGCCGAACGGTTTGCAGGTGGAAGGGCGCGCCGAGGTGAAAACCATCATCACTGGCGTAACCGCTTGTCAGGCGCTGCTGGATGAGGCGGTGAAGCGCAACGCCGATGCGGTGCTGGTGCATCACGGTTACTTCTGGAAAAGCGAAGCGCCGGTGATTAAAGGCATGAAGCGCCAGCGTCTGCGCACGCTGCTGGCCAATGATATCAATTTGTATGGCTGGCATCTGCCGCTGGATGCCCATCCGGAGTTGGGTAATAACGCGCAGCTGGCGCGTCTGTTTGATATTGCAGTGAAAGGCGAGATTCAGCCGTTGGTGCCGTGGGGCGAGCTGGCACAACCACTGAGTGGCGCGGCGCTGGCGGAAAAAATTGCCCAACGTTTAGGTCGCACACCGCTGCACTGTGGTGATAACGCGCCGGCATTGATCAAGCGCGTTGCCTGGTGCAGCGGCGGCGGTCAGGGCTTTATCGATAGCGCGGCAGCCTTTGGCGTCGATGCCTTTATTACCGGCGAAGTCTCCGAGCAAACCATCCACAGCGCGCGCGAACAAGGTTTGCACTTCTTTGCCGCCGGACACCACGCGACCGAACGCGGCGGCATCAAGGCCCTGGGTGAATGGTTAGCTGCCCATCATGGCCTTGATGTGACCTTTATCGACATCGACAATCCGGCCTGATTTCTCCTCTCTCACGCCCTTAACCTGCGTTAAGGGCGCAAATCTGTTGACACATCTCTGTCACTTTCGCATAACTTATGGCCTTTACGCATAAACGAGAAGTTCGTTCGCTATCAATGGCGATCCTGCAACATTCGTTCTGCGACATGTAAGACTTTTACCAGGAGGTTGTTTTTGCAACGAGCACGTTGTTATCTGCTAGGTGAGCGCGCGGTGGTGCTGGAATTGGAGCCACCGGTTTCGTTGACCAGCCAGCAGCGCATCTGGGGATTGTGTCAGCGACTGCAGCAAAACGAGCAGGTTGAGGAAGTGATTCCTGGCATGAACAACCTGACGTTGCTGCTGCGCGATCCGCAACGCAATGCATTGGACGCGATTGAGCGTTTACAGCGTTGGTGGGAAGAGAGCGAAGCGCAGCTGCCGGAATCGCGCCGCGTCGAGATTCCAGTTGTGTACGGCGGCGCAGGCGGGCCGGATCTGCAGGAGGTGGCGGAACTCGCCAACATGACGCCCAGGCAAGCGGTAGAACTGCACAGCAGCATCGATTACGTGGTCTATTTCATCGGCTTCCAGCCTGGTTTCCCTTATCTCGGCGGCCTGGATGAGCGTTTACACACGCCACGCCGCGCTGAACCGCGCGTACTGGTGCCGAGCGGCTCGGTGGGCATCGGCGGCAGCCAAACCGGCATCTATCCCTTAGCCGCGCCCGGCGGCTGGCAACTGATTGGCCATACGCCGCTCAGCCTGTTCGACCCGCTTCAGCATCCGCCGACACTGTTACGCCCCGGCGATAGCGTGCGTTTTGTGCCGCAGCAGGAGGGCGTATGTTGAAAATTCTCCGCGCGGGCATGATGACCTCGCTGCAAGACCACGGCCGCACCGGCTTCCGCCAATATGGCATCAGCGTGGGCGGCGCGCTCGATCAACCGGCAATGCGCACCGCCAATATGCTGGTGGGCAACCCCGAGCAGAGCGCGGTGCTGGAAATCGTGCTGGGACAATTTAAAACGCAGTTTACCCGTGATGGCTGGTTTGCGTTGACGGGCGCGGGCTGCAATGCCGATCTGGATGGCAAACCGGTCTGGACCGGCTGGCGTCTGCCGGTGAAAAAAGGGCAGGTGCTGACGCTGGCAACGCCCACGCGCGGCATGCGCAGCTATCTGGCGATCAACGGTGGTTTTGCCGTGCCGGACATGCTCGGTTCGGTCAGTACCGATCTCAAGGCAGCGTTTGGCGGCTGGCAGGGACGTAAATTGCAGGATGGCGACGAGCTGCCGTTGGGTAAACCGACGCGCGACTTCAAAGATAAAGCCGGCGTGCGTCAACTGCTGTGGGGCAACCGCATCCGCGCCTTAGCGGGCCCGGAATATAACGAGTTCTCGCGTGAGGCGCAGCAGGGTTTCTGGCGCAGCCCGTGGAAGCTCAGTCCGCAAAGTAATCGCATGGGTTATCGCCTGCAGGGACGTCAACTGCATCGCGATGCGACGCGCGATTTGCTGTCGCACGGTTTAGTGCCTGGCGTGGTACAGGTGCCGCCCAATGGTCAACCGATTGTGTTGATGGCGGATGCACAAACTACCGGCGGCTATCCGCGCATTGCCTGCATCATCGAAGCCGATCTTTATCATCTGGCGCAAATTCGTCTCGGCGAACCGATTCACTTTATCCACTGCACGCTGGAAGACGCGATACACGCCAAACAGCATCAACAGCGTTCCTTCGACCAAATAGCCTGGGGATTGGCCCATGAAGATTGATCTTAACGCCGATCTCGGCGAAGGCAGCACCAGCGATCGGGAGCTGCTGACGCTGGTGAGTTCAGCCAATATCGCCTGCGGCTTCCACGCTGGTGATGCGCAAACCATGCTGCAATCGGTGCGCTGGGCGAAAGCGTCGGGCGTGGCGATTGGCGCACATCCGAGTTTCCCCGATCGGGAAAACTTTGGCCGTACCGCCATGCAGCTGCCGCCGGAAACGGTGTATGCGCAGATGATCTACCAGATTGGTGCGCTGAAAAGCATTGCGGAGAGCGAAGGCGAACGGCTGGTACACGTCAAGCCGCACGGCATGCTGTACAACCAGGCGGCGGGCGATCCGCAACTGGCGGATGCCATCGCGCGCGCGGTAAAAGCCGTGGATAGCGGATTGATTCTGGTCGGATTGGCGGGCAGCGCGTCGATTGCGGCGGCGGCGCATCATGGTCTGCGCACCCGCGAAGAGGTGTTTGCCGATCGCGGCTATCTGGCGAGCGGGGCGTTAGTGCCACGCAGCCAGCCGCAAGCGATGATTGAAGATGCCGATCAGGCGCTGGCGCAAACGCTGGCGATGGTGCAGCAGCGTCAGGTGCAGAGCATCAGCGGAGAATGGGTCAAGGTTAACGCCGAAACCGTCTGTTTACACGGTGATGGCGCACATGCGCTGCAGTTCGCCCGCACGCTGCGCGCGGCATTTGCGACCAGTCAGATTGCGGTCACCAGCGCATAACGTTTTTACTCATTGCCCGGCATCACGCCGGGCTTTGTCTTTTCACATAAGGGAACAACATGGATAACGTGGTAAACCTCTGGCCGCTGCTGGGCATTGCCGCCATCATTCTGGGTTTTGTGCTGCGCTTTAACCCGGTGCTGGTGGTGATTGTGGCGGGCTTCGTCACCGGGTTGGCAGCGCATCTGCCGCTGGCAGACATTCTGGAAAAGCTCGGCTCTGGCTTCCTCAATACGCGTAACCTGCCGCTGATTCTGCTGCTGCCGCTGGCTGTTATCGGTTTGCTGGAGCGTCATGGCCTGAAAGAGCGAGCGCAAAGCTGGATCGCGCAGATCAAAACCGCCACCGCCGGCCGCTTGCTGATCGTTTACCTGTTTGTGCGTGAAGCCACCGCCGCGCTGGGCTTAACCAGCCTGGGCGGCCATCCGCAGATGGTGCGTCCGCTGCTGGCGCCGATGGCCGAAGGTGCCACAGAAAACCGCTACGGTGATGTCCCGCCAGAGGTGCGCCATCGTCTGCGCGCCATGTCTGCGGCGACTGATAACATCGGCCTGTTCTTTGGCGAGGATATCTTCGTTGCCTTTGGCGCGATTATCTTCATGCATAACTTTATGCAGGAATCTGCCGGTATCAGCACCGAACCGCTGCATATCGCGCTGTGGGGCATTCCTACCGCGCTCTGTGCTTTCCTCATTCATTCAGCTCGTCTGGTGCGTCTCGATCGCCAGCTGTCGCGTGAATTGGGCGCGTTAAACCAGCAGGCGCTGAACGCCAAAGGAGCGAAGTAATGTTCCAGCAACAATATTTGATGTGGCTGGCAGGGGTAATCCTGCTGGTGGTTGCCGTGCTTTCATGGCGTGACAGCGCTAACCCGCGCCGTTTTACCACCGGTCTGTTCTGGGCACTGTATGGCCTGATTTTTCTGATTGGCGACGGTGCTTATCAGCTGATGGGACAATGGGCGGGCGATGCGGAACTGGGCCGCCGCTGGTTGCATATCGGCGTGGGCGTGGCCGTGGTGTTGATGGCGCTGATTGCGGGTTTCGGCGGCGTGCGTCTGGGGCGTTATCATCAGCGCAGCGATGAGCAGAAACAGGAAAGTGCTAAACGTCTGCACAACAAACTGTTCCTGCCAGCGCTGGCGATTCCACTGGTGACGGTGATTGGCGTGCTGGCGTTTAACCATATTCCCGGTTTGCAGGATACGGTGTTTGGTCCCGGCAATCACGCCACGCTGGTGACGCTGTTCTCCATGATGATTGGCTGCCTGCTGGGCTGGCTGATCGCGTTGAAAATCACCCATGAAAAGCCGCTGCAGTCGATGCAGGAAACCCGTCGCCTGCTGGATGCGGTCGGTTGGGCGTTTATTCTGCCGCAGATTCTGGCCACGCTTGGCCTGCTGTTCACCAGCGCCGGTGTCGGCACGGCAATTTCGCATCTCACCGAACAGTATCTGGCGGTAGATAATCGCCTGATTGCCGTCGCGGTGTATGCGGGTGGCATGGCATTGCTGACCATGGTGATGGGCAATGCGTTTGCTGCCTTCCCGATTGTCACCGCCGGCATTGGTATTCCGATTCTGGTACTGCAGCACGGCGGCAATCCAGCGGTAATGGCGGCGATTGGGATGTTCTCCGGCTATTGCGGCACGCTGATGACGCCGATGGCGGCCAACTTCAACATCGTGCCAGCGCGCCTGCTGGAGCTGCCGGACCGCAACGCGGTGATCAAGGCTCAGGTGCCAACCGGTGTGCTACTGTTGGTAGTGAATATTTTCCTACTCTACTTCCTGATGTTCTTGTGAGGTTGTAATGAAAACGGTGTTAATGACGGCGTTTGAGCCTTTTGGTGGCGAAAACATCAACCCTTCGTGGGAAGCGGTGCGCACCTTCGACGGCAAAGAGATCGCCGGTGCACGCATTGTGGTGCGCCAACTGCCGGTAGTATTTGCCACTTGCGGTGAAGTGCTGACGCGCGCGCTGGAGGAGATTCAACCCGACCGCGTGTTGTGCGTCGGGCAAGCCGGCGGCCGCGCCGATATTACCGTTGAACGCGTTGCGATCAACGTGGATGACGCGCGCATACCGGATAACAACCAACAGCAACCGATCGATCAGCCCATCGAGGCGGATGGCCCGGCGGCTTATTTCTCCACGCTGCCGATCAAAGCGATGGTTGCCGCGCTGCGTGAAGTGGGTGTGCCGGCCTCTGTATCGCAGACCGCCGGCACCTTCACCTGTAACCACGTGATGTACAGCCTGCTGCACTGGATCCACACCACCAACAGCAAGGCGCGCGGCGGTTTTGTTCATATCCCGTATATGCCGGAACAAGCGGTGCACCATCCCGGCGTGGCCAGCATGGCGACTGCAAGCGTGATTCAGGCGCTGGAAACCTCGCTGCAGGTGATCCTGAGTACCGAAAATGATATCCGCGTCGTCGGTGGCGCTACGCATTAAAAGGAGTTGTTATGCCTGAGGGACCGGAGATCCGCCGCGCGGCGGATCAGCTGGCAGAGGCAATGGTCGGCAAACCCCTCACCGATGTGTGGTTTGCCTTTCCACAGCTGAAAACCTACGAACCGGCGCTGATGGATGCCACCATCAACGCCTTCGAAACGCGCGGTAAAGCGCTGCTCACCCACTTCTCCAACGGTTTGACGCTCTACAGCCACAATCAGCTGTACGGCGTGTGGCGCGTGGCGCCAACCGGTACGCAGCCGAATACCACACGTCAGCTGCGCGTTCGGCTCGCAACGGCGGATAAAACCATTTTGCTGTATAGCGCCTCGGATATTGAGCTGCTCAACGCCGATACTTTGGCAGCGCATCCTTTTTTGCAGCGCGTGGGCCCGGATGTGCTGGATGCCAGCTTAACGGTGGAAGAGGTGCGCGAGCGTTTGCTGTCGCCGCGTTTTCGTCGTCGCCAGTTCAGCGGCTTGCTGCTTGATCAGGCCTTTTTGGCCGGCCTCGGCAATTATCTGCGCGTGGAGATTTTGTGGCATGCCGGATTGCTGGCGTCGCATCGGGCGCAGGACCTCAGCGAACAGCAGCTGACGGCGTTAAGTGAGGCGATGCTGGCGGTGCCGCGTTTGTCATACGAGATGCGTGGCAGCATGAAGAAGTATCATGAAGAAGCAGCGTTTCGCTTCGAGGTATTTCATCGGCAGGGTAAAAAGTGTCGGCGGTGCGGCGCGGTGATTGAGAAGGGTGTGCTGTCATCGCGGCCGTTTTACTGGTGCCCTGGATGCCAGTTGTAGCGCTATAAAAAAGGCGGCCAGATGGCCGCCTTTCTCTTATTTATCCAGCGCCGAGGTGAATGGACGCTCGGTGTAACCGGTATACAGCTGACGCGGACGGGCGATTTTCATGCCTTCGTCGTGCATCTCTTTCCAGTGTGCAATCCAGCCCACGGTGCGCGCCATGGCGAAGATAACGGTAAACATGGAAGACGGAATGCCCATCGCTTTCAGAATGATGCCGGAATAGAAATCGACGTTTGGATAGAGTTTACGCTCGATGAAGTACGGGTCGTTCAGCGCGATGTGTTCCAGCTCCATCGCCACTTCCAGCAGATCATCTTTCATGCCCAGTTCGTTCAGCACTTCGTGACAGGTATCGCGCATCACGGTGGCACGTGGATCGTAGTTTTTGTACACGCGGTGGCCGAAGCCCATCAGACGGAACGAATCGTTCTTATCTTTCGCACGTTTAACAAACTCAGGGATGTGATCAACGGTGCTGATCTCTTCCAGCATGCGCAGTGTCGCTTCGTTGGCACCGCCGTGCGCCGGTCCCCACAGAGAAGCGATACCGGCGGCGATACAGGCAAACGGGTTCGCGCCTGAAGAGCCTGCGGTACGGACGGTAGAGGTAGAAGCGTTCTGCTCATGGTCGGCGTGCAGAATCAGAATACGGTCCATCGCGCGTTCCAGCACTGGATTCACTTTGTACTCTTCACACGGCGTGGCGAACATCATGTGCAGGAAGTTACCGGCATAAGAGAGGTCGTTGCGCGGATACACAAACGGCTGGCCAATCGAGTACTTGTAGCACATCGCTGCCATGGTCGGCATTTTCGACAGCAGGCGGAACGCAGCGATTTCACGGTGACGCTCAATGTTGACGTCTAAAGAGTCGTGATAAAACGCTGCCAGCGCACCGGTCACACCACACATTACTGCCATTGGATGCGAATCGCGGCGGAAGCCGTGGAATAGTCGGGTGATTTGCTCGTGAATCATGGTGTGGCGGGTAACGGTGGTGCGGAACTCTTCAAACTGGGCTTGGGTCGGGGCTTCGCCATTTAACAGGATGTAACACACTTCAAGATAGTTAGAGTGGGTTGCCAGCTGATCAATCGGGAAACCGCGGTGTAACAGAATACCTTCGTCACCATCAATAAAGGTGATTTTAGATTCGCAGGACGCCGTAGAGGTGAAGCCGGGATCGAAGGTGAACAGGCCTTGTGAGCCAAGGGCGCGGACATCAACTACATCTTGTCCCAGCGTGCCTTGCATCACGTCCAGTTCAACAGAAGTATTATCTTGTAGGGTTAGCGTCACTTTTTTATCTGTCATTATTTCGTCTCCATAGCGCCTTTAAGGTAAGGATCTTAGACACCAGAATAGCCATGTTGTTACGTAAAACCACAATCTTCACAGCATCACTCTGCGGTAACGTTGGTCGTGCAGGGTTACAGAGTAAATGCTGAACTGGGCCATTCGGTGGCGTCGGGGCATGACATGCTGCACATCGAGGATGTTAAAGTTCCTGTCACGACATAACTTCTTGGTAACCAATAACCTGATGCTTTGTGTTACTTGTATTGGCAATGTTACATAACTTGAGCTTAGGGGAAAGTGTATCCCCATAACTTTTGTGCATCATAGGACTTTAATGCGATTGTTTGTAACTGAAATGTTGATTCTTTGTCAAATCAGATAATTAAAAATGTATAAATTGTGAAAATCGTGAAGGTGATCACTGTTCAGCCTAAATGTGACCAAAGAGATTGTAGGGGAATTGTAATCAGAATGTGATCCTCCTATACTGCGGCCAGGTCTCCGGAACACCCTGACACCAGGAGCCACCCAGCGTTTTACCCGCTTTATTTAACACTGGATGTTGCTATTTTGGTGGCGGTTGCAGTCTGAACACACGCTGTGTCTCTGACGCAACTCAGGACCGGAGGAAGCAAAATAAAAAAGAGCTGTGTGGGCAAAACCGTGAAAAAACAAAGACCTGTTAACTTGGATCTCTCGACGATCCGGTTTCCCGTTACTGCAATATCGTCCATTCTCCACCGCGTCTCCGGCGTGATCACCTTTGTCGCTCTCGGAATTCTGCTCTGGTTACTGGGTCTCTCTCTCTCCTCTCCAGAAGGTTTCCAGCAAGCGGCATCCATCATGGATAGCTTCTTCGCCAAATTCATCATGTGGGGCATTTTAACTGCGCTGGCGTATCACGCTGTGAGCGGTATTCGCCATATGTTGGCTGATTTTGGTGTAACAGCAGAAACCCTGCAGGTGGGAACCCGTTCCGCGCAAGCGGCTTTTGTTATCACTGTCGTGCTCTCAATTTTGGCTGGAGTCCTCGTATGGTAAGCAATGCTTCTGCATTAGGACGCAACGGTATCCATGACTGGCTGTTACTGCGTGCTGCTGCAATCTTAATTACGCTCTATATTCTCTACATCCTCGGTTTTGTCGTGATGACAGGCACGCTGACGTATGACGTCTGGCATGGCTTCTTCTCGTCCGCCTTCACGAAAGTATTCACCATGTTGACGCTGTTCTCGATTCTGATCCACGGCTGGATTGGAATGTGGCAGGTGCTGACTGACTACGTGAAACCTGTTGCAACCCGTTTGTTGCTGCAGTTTGTGATTGTGGTTGCGCTGTTGTCATATGCGATTTATGGAACCGTTGTTGTGTGGGGTGTGTAAATGAGTTTGCCAGTCAGAGAATTTGATGCCGTGGTGATCGGCGCGGGTGGCGCAGGAATGCGCGCCGCTCTGCAAATCTCCCAATCGGGCCAGACTTGTGCCCTGTTATCCAAAGTATTCCCAACCCGTTCCCATACCGTATCGGCGCAGGGCGGTATTACCGTTGCGCTGGGTAACACCCATGACGATAACTGGGAATGGCACATGTACGACACCGTCAAAGGTTCCGACTTTATCGGCGACCAGGACGCGATCGAATATATGTGTCATGTCGGTCCGGAAGCGATTCTGGAACTGGAACACATGGGATTGCCGTTCTCCCGTCTGGATGACGGCCGGGTGTATCAGCGTCCGTTTGGTGGTCAGTCGAAGAATTTCGGCGGTGAGCAGGCGGCGCGTACCGCAGCTGCGGCCGACCGTACCGGCCACGCCTTGCTGCATACGCTGTATCAGCAGAACCTGAAAAACAAAACCACCATCTTCTCCGAATGGTATGCGCTGGATCTGGTGAAAAACGAAGACGGCGCGATTGTCGGCTGTACGGCTATTTGCATGGAAACCGGCGAAACCGTCTATTTCAAAGCCAAGGCCACTATTCTGGCGACCGGCGGCGCGGGCCGTATTTACCAATCCACCACTAACGCCCACATCAATACCGGTGACGGCGTTGGCATGGCGCTGCGCGCCGGCGTGCCGGTGCAGGATATGGAAATGTGGCAGTTCCACCCAACCGGAATTGCCGGTGCGGGCGTGCTGGTCACCGAAGGTTGCCGTGGTGAAGGCGGTTACCTGCTGAATAAGCACGGTGAACGCTTCATGGAACGTTATGCGCCGAACGCCAAAGATCTGGCGGGGCGTGATGTGGTTGCGCGTTCGATGATGGTGGAAATCCGTGAAGGTCGCGGTTGCGATGGCCCCTGGGGTCCGCACATCAAACTGAAACTCGACCATCTCGGTGCCGAAGTGCTGGAGTCGCGTCTGCCTGGCATCCTTGAGCTGTCGCGTACCTTTGCCCACGTCGACCCAATTAAAGAACCGATTCCAGTGATCCCAACCTGCCATTACATGATGGGCGGCGTGCCAACCAAAGTGACCGGCCAGGCGCTGCGCGTGAATGAGCAGGGCCAGGATGAGGTGATTCCGGGTCTGTTCGCCGTCGGTGAAATCGCCTGCGTATCGGTTCATGGCGCTAACCGCCTTGGCGGCAACTCGCTGCTCGATCTGGTGGTGTTCGGCCGCGCAGCCGGTGTGCATCTGCTGGAGTGTATTGAAGAGCAGGGCGAACTGCGTGAAGCCACGCCAGAAAATATCGATGCAGCGATGGCGCGCTTCAACCGCTGGGAAAATAACACCACCGGTGAAGATCCTGTCGAAATCCGTAAAGCGCTACAGCGCTGCATGCAGAACAACTTCTCGGTGTTCCGCGATGGCGATGCGATGCGTGAAGGTCTGGAAGAGCTGAAAGTGATTCGTGAGCGTCTGAAATCAGCGCGTCTTGATGACCGTTCGCCAGACTTCAACACCCAGCGTATCGAGTGTCTTGAGCTGGATAACCTGATGGAAACCGCTTACGCCACCGCTGTTGCCGCCAACTTCCGTACCGAAAGCCGTGGCGCACATAGCCGCTTCGACTTCCCGGACCGCGATGATGAAAACTGGCTGTGCCACAGTCTCTATGTTCCGCAGACGGAAAGCATGACGCGCCGTGAGGTGAACATGCAACCGAAACTGCGTGCGGCCTTCCCGCCGAAAGCGCGTACCTACTAATTGCGGAGATCATCATGAGACTCGAATTTTCAATCTATCGTTACAACCCGGAAGTCGATGCCAAGCCGCGCATGCAGGAGTACACCCTGGAGTCGGAAGATGGTCGCGACATGATGCTGTTGGATGCGCTGATCCGTCTGAAAGAGAAAGACCCTACGCTGGCTTTCCGTCGCTCTTGCCGTGAAGGCGTGTGCGGTTCAGATGGTCTGAACATGAACGGTAAAAATGGTCTGGCGTGTATCACGCCGATCTCTGCGCTGGGCAACGGTTCGAAGAAAATTGTTATCCGTCCACTGCCAGGTTTGCCGGTGATCCGCGACCTCGTGGTAGACATGGGACAATTCTATGCACAGTATGAGAAGATTAAGCCTTTCCTGTTGAATAATGGGGAAAATCCACCGGCGCGCGAGCATTTACAGAGCCCAGCCGAGCGTGAGCATCTGGACGGTTTGTATGAGTGTATTCTCTGCGCCTGTTGCTCAACGTCGTGCCCGTCGTTCTGGTGGAATCCGGACAAGTTTGTTGGGCCGGCTGGCCTGCTGGCCGCTTACCGTTTCCTGATCGACAGCCGCGACACGGAAACCAATGCGCGTCTCGACAATCTCAACGATGCTTTCAGTGTTTTCCGCTGTCACAGCATCATGAACTGTGTGAGCGTGTGCCCGAAAGGCCTAAACCCTACGCGCGCCATTGGCCATATTAAGTCGATGCTGCTGCAACGCGGGGCGTAACAGAAAAAGTCACTCTCCGGGAACCTGGGTTCCCGGATGTTTACGGAAGCCTCTATAAGCGCGGTGCTGACCACGCTTATAAAGGTTCCCTTACGAGCCAGGCGCCGGTAGCGCACAGGTTCGTATCGCTGAACTCACTACGGCAAGCCGCGTAAGCGGTAAAAAATGAAACCTCATAAAAAGCAGATTAATGCTTAAGGGATCACAATGCAGAACAGCGCGATGAAACCCTGGCTGGACTCCTCCTGGCTGGCCGGCGCGAACCAATCTTACATAGAGCAGCTCTATGAGGATTTCCTGACCGATCCTGACTCAGTTGATGACATGTGGCGCGAGCTGTTCCAACAGCTACCGGGCACTGGCGTGAAACCTGAGCAATTTCACTCCACCACGCGTGACTACTTCCGCCGCCTGGCTAAAGACGCCACGCGTTACACATCAACCGTGACCGATCCGGCAACCAACTCCAAACAGGTAAAAGTGCTGCAGCTGATTAATGCGTTCCGCTTCCGCGGCCATCAGCATGCAAACCTCGATCCGCTTGGCCTGTGGAAACAGGACACGGTAGCCGACCTCGATCCGGCTTATCACGATCTGACCGACGCCGATTTTCAGGAAAGCTTTAACGTAGGCTCTTTTGCTATCGGCAAAGAGACCATGAAGCTGGCGGATCTGTTTGCGGCGCTGCAGCAGACTTACTGTGGCTCGATTGGTGCTGAGTACATGCACATCAACAACACCGACGAGAAGCGCTGGATTCAGCAGCGTCTGGAATCGGTGGTGGGCCACGCGTCTTTCAGCAGTGACGAGAAAAAAGGTTTCCTGAAAGAGCTGACCGCGGCAGAAGGCCTGGAAAAATATCTGGGTGCAAAATTCCCGGGGGCGAAGCGCTTCTCGCTGGAAGGCGGCGATGCACTGGTGCCCATGTTGCGCGAGATGATTCGTCACGCGGGCAAGAGCGGTACGCGCGAAGTGGTGCTGGGTATGGCGCACCGCGGTCGTCTCAACGTACTGATCAACGTATTAGGTAAGAAGCCGCAGGATCTGTTCGACGAATTCTCCGGCAAGCACAAAGAACACCTCGGCACCGGCGACGTGAAGTACCACATGGGCTTCTCGTCTGACGTGGAAACCGAAGGCGGCTTAGTGCACCTGGCGCTGGCGTTCAACCCGTCGCATCTGGAAATCGTAAGCCCGGTAGTGATGGGGTCGGTGCGTGCGCGTTTAGATCGTTTGGCTGAGCCAAGCAGCAACAAAGTTCTGCCAATCACCATTCACGGTGATGCCGCTGTTATTGGTCAGGGCGTGGTGCAGGAAACCCTGAACATGTCGCAGGCGCGTGGCTACGAAGTGGGCGGTACCGTTCGCATCGTGATCAACAACCAGGTTGGTTTCACCACCTCCAACCCAAAAGATGCGCGCTCTACGCCGTACTGTACGGATATCGGCAAGATGGTGCTGGCACCGATTTTCCACGTTAACGCGGACGATCCGGAAGCCGTAGCCTTTGTGACTCGCCTGGCGCTGGATTATCGCAACACCTTTAAACGTGATGTCTTCATCGACCTGGTGTGCTATCGCCGTCACGGCCACAACGAAGCCGACGAGCCAAGTGCAACGCAGCCGTTGATGTACCAGAAAATCAAAAAGCATCCGACGCCGCGTAAACTCTATGCCGATCAGCTGGAAAGCGAAGGCGTAGCGACCAGCGAAGATGCCACCGAGATGGTCAATCTCTATCGCGACGCGCTGGATGAAGGCGAATGCGTGGTGCCAGAGTGGCGTCCGATGAGCCTGCACTCATTCACCTGGTCGCCGTATCTGAACCACGAGTGGGACGAAAGCTACCCGGCGACCGTGGAACTGAAACGCCTGCAGGAACTGGCGCGTCGCATTAGCAGCGTACCGGAATCGGTAGAAGTGCAGTCTCGCGTTGCCAAGATCTACAACGATCGTAAAGAGATGGCCGAAGGCAACAAAGCGTTCGACTGGGGCGGTGCAGAAAACCTCGCCTACGCCACGCTGGTTGACGAGGGGATTCCGGTGCGTCTTTCCGGTGAAGATACCGGTCGCGGAACCTTCTTCCACCGTCATGCGGTAATCCACAACCAGACCAACGGCTCAACCTACACGCCGCTGCACCATGTCCATAACGGCCAGGGTCAGTTCAAAGTGTGGGATTCCGTGCTGTCTGAAGAAGCGGTACTGGCTTTCGAATACGGTTATGCCACCGCAGAACCGCGCGTGCTGACCATCTGGGAAGCGCAGTTCGGCGATTTCGCCAATGGCGCGCAGGTCGTGATCGACCAGTTCATCAGCTCCGGCGAACAGAAATGGGGCCGTATGTGTGGCCTGGTCATGTTGCTACCGCACGGATATGAAGGCCAGGGTCCTGAGCACTCCTCAGCGCGTCTGGAGCGTTATCTGCAACTCTGTGCTGAACAGAACATGCAGGTGTGCGTGCCTTCTACGCCAGCGCAGGTTTACCACATGCTGCGTCGTCAGGCGCTGCGCGGTATGCGCCGTCCGCTGATCGTCATGTCACCGAAATCACTGCTGCGTCATCCGCTGGCGATTTCCAGCCTGGAAGAGTTGGCCACAGGCAGCTTCCAGCCAGCGATTGGTGAGATCGACGATCTCGATCCACAACAGGTAAAACGCGTGGTGCTGTGTTCGGGCAAGGTTTATTACGATCTGCTGGAGCAGCGTCGTAAAAACGAGCAGACCGACGTGGCCATCGTGCGTATCGAACAACTCTATCCGTTCCCGCACAAAGTCGTGCAGGACGTATTGAAAAACTATGCTCATGTGCAGGATTTCGTGTGGTGTCAGGAAGAGCCGCTGAATCAGGGCGCATGGTATTGCAGTCAGCATCATTTCCGCGAAGTGGTTCCATTTGGTGCGTCACTGCGTTATGCAGGCCGTCCGGCTTCTGCTTCACCGGCCGTGGGCTACATGTCCGTACATCAAAAACAGCAGCAAGACCTGGTTAATGACGCGCTGAACCTTGGTTAATAAAAAGGAAAGAAAATGAGTAGCGTAGAAATTCTCGTTCCCGATTTGCCTGAATCCGTAGCGGACGCAACGGTTGCAACCTGGCACAAAAAACCTGGCGACTCTGTGAGCCGCGATGAAGTACTGGTAGAGATTGAAACTGACAAAGTGGTTCTGGAAGTGCCTGCTTCAGCGGATGGCATCCTGGAAGCCGTGCTGGAAGAGGAAGGCGCTACCGTCACTTCTCGTCAGATTCTGGGCCGTCTGAAAGAGGGCAACAGCGGCGGGAAAGAGACTGCGGCCAAAGCGGAAAGCAACGAATCTACACCGGCACAGCGCCAGACCGCTTCGCTGGAAGAAGAGAGCAACGATGCGCTCAGCCCAGCGGTACGCCGCCTGATTGCTGAAAACAACCTCGATGCCAGCCAGATCAAAGGCACCGGCGTTGGTGGCCGTCTGACGCGTGAAGATGTGGAAAAACATCTGGCGAAGAAAGCTGACGGTGGCAAAGCAGCACCGGCTGCCGCGCCAGCCGCTGCTGCACCGCAGGCCGCTGTGGCTAACCGCAGCGAAAAACGCGTACCGATGACGCGTCTGCGTAAGCGTGTTGCCGAGCGTCTGCTGGAAGCGAAAAACAGCACCGCGATGTTGACCACGTTCAACGAAATCAACATGAAGCCAATCATGGATCTGCGCAAGCAGTACGGCGATGCGTTCGAGAAACGTCACGGCGTGCGTCTGGGCTTCATGTCCTTCTACATCAAAGCGGTAGTGGAAGCGCTGAAACGCTTCCCGGAAGTTAACGCGTCTATTGATGGCGAAGATGTGGTTTACCACAACTATTTCGATGTGAGCATTGCGGTTTCTACCCCGCGTGGTCTGGTTACGCCGGTGCTGAAAGATGTTGATGCACTGAGCATGGCCGACATTGAGAAGAAAATTAAAGAGCTGGCGGTGAAAGGCCGTGACGGCAAGTTGACGGTTGAAGAGCTGACCGGCGGTAACTTCACCATCACCAACGGTGGTGTGTTTGGTTCGCTGATGTCTACGCCAATCATCAACCCGCCGCAGAGCGCGATTCTCGGCATGCACGCCATCAAAGATCGCCCAATGGCGGTTAATGGTCAGGTTGTGATTCTGCCAATGATGTATCTGGCGCTCTCTTACGATCACCGTTTGATTGATGGTCGTGAATCCGTTGGCTATCTGGTCGCGGTGAAAGAGATGCTGGAAGATCCAGCTCGCCTGCTGCTGGACGTCTAATTTCGCCGGGCGCGCGGTGTGAAGGCGCGCCCAAACTCATACCTGAATGGATAGAACATCATGAATTTACATGAATACCAGGCGAAGCAGCTGTTTGCACGCTATGGCATGCCAGCACCGACAGGCTACGCCTGCACCACGCCACGTGAAGCTGAAGAAGCCGCGTCTAAAATTGGCGCAGGTCCGTGGGTAGTGAAATGTCAGGTTCATGCCGGTGGCCGCGGTAAAGCGGGCGGCGTGA
Source organism: Pantoea sp. AG1095 (assembly GCF_003208415.1). Lineage (NCBI taxonomy): Bacteria > Pseudomonadati > Pseudomonadota > Gammaproteobacteria > Enterobacterales > Erwiniaceae > Pantoea > Pantoea sp. AG1095. The sequence goes on from NZ_QKMJ01000001.1 coordinate 149,890, forward strand.
AAGTGGTGAACAGCAAAGAAGACATTCGTGCTTTTGCTGAACACTGGCTGGGCAAACGTCTGGTGACCTATCAAACTGATGCGCACGGTCAGCCGGTAAACCAGATTCTGGTTGAAGCCGCGACGGATATCGATCAGGAGCTGTATCTGGGTGCGGTTGTTGACCGTGCTACCCGTCGTGTCATCTTCATGGCTTCGACAGAAGGCGGTGTTGAGATTGAGAAAGTGGCAGAAGAAACGCCACACTTGATCCACAAGATGGCGCTCGATCCATTAGCGGGTCCACAGCCGTATCAGGGCCGCGAGTTGGCGTTCAAACTCGGCCTGACCGGCAAGCAAGTTAGCCAGTTCACCAAAATCTTCATGGGCCTGGCGACCATGTTCCTTGAGCGCGATCTGGCGATGGTTGAGATCAACCCGCTGGTGATCACCAAGCAGGGCGATCTGATCTGCCTCGACGGCAAACTGGGTGCGGACGGTAACGCACTGTTCCGTCAGCCGGAACTGCGTGAAATGCGCGATCCGAGCCAGGAAGATCCACGTGAAGCCCACGCAACGCAGTGGGAACTGAACTACGTTGCGCTGGATGGCAACATCGGCTGTATGGTGAACGGCGCCGGTCTGGCGATGGGCACCATGGACATCGTGAAACACCACGGTGGTGAGCCAGCAAACTTCCTGGACGTTGGCGGCGGCGCAACCAAAGAGCGCGTCACCGAAGCCTTCAAAATCATTCTGTCTGACGATGCAGTGAAAGCCGTGTTCGTTAACATCTTCGGCGGCATTGTGCGTTGCGACCTGATCGCAGACGGCATCATCGGTGCCGTGGCAGAAGTGGGTGTCAACGTGCCGGTTGTGGTACGTCTGGAAGGTAACAACGCCGAGCTGGGCGCTAAGAAATTGGCGGACAGCGGTCTGAACATCATTGCAGCAACCAGCCTGACAGACGCTGCACAGCGTGTTGTAGCTGCAGCGGAGGGTAAATAATGTCCATTTTGATCGACAAAAACACCAAAGTCATTTGCCAGGGTTTCACCGGTGGTCAAGGGACGTTCCACTCTGAGCAGGCGCTGGCTTACGGTACGCAGCTGGTTGGCGGTGTAACGCCAGGCAAAGGCGGCACCACGCATCTCGGCCTGCCGGTGTTCAACACCGTACGTGAAGCAGTAGAAGCCACCGGCGCAACCGCCACCGTGATCTACGTTCCAGCGCCGTTCTGCAAAGACGGTATTCTGGAAGCGATCGATGCGGGCATTAAACTGATCATCACCATCACCGAAGGTATCCCAACGCTGGATATGCTGACCGTGAAAGTGAAGCTGGATGAAGCTGGCGTGCGCATGATCGGCCCGAACTGCCCAGGCGTGATCACGCCAGGCGAATGTAAGATCGGTATCATGCCAGGCCACATTCACCAGCCAGGCCGCGTCGGTATCGTATCGCGTTCAGGTACGCTGACTTATGAAGCCGTTAAGCAGACCACTGACATCGGCTACGGCCAGTCAACCTGCGTAGGTATCGGTGGTGACCCAATCCCTGGCTCTAACTTCATCGATATCCTGAAATTGTTCCAGGAAGATCCACAGACCGAAGCGATCGTGATGATCGGTGAGATCGGTGGTAGCGCGGAAGAAGAAGCAGCAGCTTACATCAAAGCCCACGTGACCAAGCCGGTTGTCGGCTACATCGCCGGTGTGACTGCACCGAAAGGCAAACGTATGGGCCACGCAGGCGCCATCATTGCCGGTGGTAAAGGTACCGCTGATGAGAAATTTGCTGCGCTGGAAGCGGCCGGTGTGAAAACCGTACGCAGCCTGGCAGACATTGGTGACGCGGTTAAAGCGGTTTTACCACTCAAATAAGCCAATACAGACTGACAATGAAAAGCCACCTTCGGGTGGCTTTTTTTTTGGTAATAACCCGCCTGAAAGAGAGGGAAAAAAGCGCAACGGCTTCAAAAAATTGCGGCTATGCTTACTCTGTCATCAAGGTAAAGAAGGGAAAAGGCGCTGGATTTTTGTCAAGCAATTACCGTGCGGCTTTCCAAAATGAGGTTAAATAATTGCGGAAAAGGTAATTATATTCTTAATAATATGATGATGTTGTGACATCTAATTAACAACCACTTTAACACTACATATCCGGAAATTTATTGTCTTAATCTAGATCAATAATTGGCGACTTATAGGAAACTTTACCGCTAGCAAAAGGCCGACTAACCGGTATAAATTGCGCTGCATCAATTCAGTCTTCGTCATAATTTATCAGGAGTTTGTGCCAGGCGTTGTTATATCAATTCTGCCGCCTCCTCGTGTTACTCCTGCTTTAAATTGACTGAAAAGATCGGTTTTTAAGGGAATTTTATCACTGTTACTCGCTCTCATCGGGCAACAGCTTTCTCTGTTCTATCAGTAACAAAACTGGAATCAATAATCAGTCGTTCCTGAATCTTGTTCTGCGCGTCAATGTCTGTTGTTTGCCGTTGTCATCCGCAGGGGAAGTTCATGCGAGGAGCAAGGAGTCATCATGTTAGATATTGTCGAGCTGTCGCGTTTACAGTTTGCCCTGACGGCGATGTACCATTTCCTGTTCGTGCCATTAACGCTGGGTATGGCGTTTTTATTGGCGATCATGGAAACGGTATATGTCCTGACGGGGAAACAAATTTATAAAGATATGACCAAGTTCTGGGGCAAGTTGTTTGGTATTAACTTTGCACTCGGCGTGGCTACCGGCCTGACCATGGAATTCCAGTTCGGTACCAACTGGTCATATTATTCACACTATGTCGGCGATATCTTCGGTGCGCCGCTCGCCATCGAAGGTTTAATGGCGTTCTTCCTCGAATCCACCTTTGTTGGCCTGTTCTTCTTCGGCTGGGATCGCCTCGGTAAGGTGCAACACCTTGCGGTGACCTGGCTGGTGGCGCTCGGTTCGAACATGTCCGCGCTGTGGATTCTGGTGGCGAACGGCTGGATGCAAAACCCCATTGCATCGGAATTCAATTTCGAAACCATGCGTATGGAGATGTTGAGTTTCTCCGAGCTGGTGCTGAACCCGGTTGCGCAGGTGAAGTTTGTCCATACCGTGGCCGCCGGTTACACCACGGGCGCGATGTTCATCCTTGGTATCAGCGCATGGTATCTGCTGAAAGGGCGCGACATTGCTTTCGCTAAACGCTCTTTCGCCATCGCAGCCAGTTTCGGTATGGCGGCGATTCTGTCAGTGATCGTACTGGGTGACGAATCCGGTTATGAAATCGGTGACGTGCAGAAAACCAAACTGGCGGCAATTGAAGCGGAATGGGAAACCCAACCGGCTCCGGCTGCGTTTACGCTGTTTGGTATTCCGGATCAGGAGACGCAGGAGAACAAATATGCGATTCAGATTCCGTATCTGCTCGGCCTGATCGCCACGCGTTCAGTGGATACGCCGGTCACCGGTTTGAAAGAGCTGCTGGCACAACATGAAGTGCGTATTCGTAATGGCATGAAAGCCTACGCGCTGCTGAACGAACTGCGTGGTGGCAGCAAAGATCCTGAGGTGCGCAGCCAGTTTGAAGCCAGCAAACAGGATCTCGGTTATGGCCTGCTGCTGAAGCGCTATACGCCGGATGTGGCTAACGCCAGCGAAGAGCAGATTCAGAAAGCGACACAGGATTCGATCCCACGCGTTGCGCCACTGTACTTCGCCTTCCGCATCATGGTGCTGGGCGGTGTGCTGATGCTGGGCATTATTGCGCTCTCCTTCTGGAGCGTGATTCGTAACCGCATCGGTAAGTCTCGCTGGTTACTGAAAGCCGCGTTGTACGGCATTCCGTTACCGTGGATTGCGATTGAAGCGGGTTGGTTCGTTGCTGAGTATGGTCGCCAGCCGTGGGCAATTGGTGAGGTGCTGCCAACCGCGGTCGCTAACTCCTCATTGACCGTTGGCGATCTGCTGTTCTCAATGACGCTGATTTGCGGTCTCTACACCTTGTTCCTTGTTGCGGAAATGTACCTGATGTTCAAGTTCGCGCGCCTCGGTCCAAGCAGCCTGAAAACCGGCCGCTATCATCATGAAACGCTGAAGACATCATCTCAGCCGGCGCGTGGATAAGGAGAGCGACCATGTTTGATTACGAAGTATTGCGCTTTGTCTGGTGGCTGCTGATTGGCGTGTTGCTGATCGGTTTCGCGGTCACCGATGGCTTTGATATGGGCGTTGGTATGCTGACGCGCATTCTGGGTCGTACTGATACCGAACGTCGCATCATGATTAATACCATTGCGCCGCACTGGGACGGAAACCAGGTTTGGCTGATCACCGCCGGTGGCGCGCTGTTTGCTGCCTGGCCAATGGTTTATGCCGCTGCGTTCTCCGGCTTCTACGTGGCAATGATTCTGGTGCTGGCTTCACTGTTCTTCCGTCCGGTCGGATTTGATTACCGTTCAAAGATTGAAGATATGCGCTGGCGCGGCATGTGGGATTGGGGCATTTTCATCGGCAGCTTTGTTCCGCCGCTGGTGATTGGTGTGGCGTTCGGCAACCTGCTGCAAGGGGTGCCGTTCCATGCTGACGAATATCTGCGCCTCTTCTATACCGGCAATTTCTTCCAGTTGCTGAACCCTTTTGGCTTGCTGGCGGGTGTGGTGAGTGTGGCGATGATCCTGACGCAAGGCGCAACCTATCTGCAGATGCGTACTGCCGGTGAGTTACACGTCCGCAGCCGCAGCACCGCGCAAATCTCGGCGCTGGTAATGATGGTGTGCTTCATTCTCGCGGGTGTGTGGGTGAAATACGGCATCGACGGTTATGTGCTGAAAAGCGTTATCGATCATCACGCGGCATCCAACCCGTTGGGTAAAGATGTGGTGCGTGAAGCCGGTGCGTGGATGGTGAACTTCGATCAGATGCCAGTACTGTGGCTGTTCCCGCTGTTGGGCGTGGTGTTGCCGCTGCTGACCATTCTCTGCTCGCGTATCGAGAAGGGCGCTCTGGCGTTTATCTCGTCTTCATTGACTTTGGCTTGCGTGATTATGACGGCCGGGATTGCGATGTTCCCCTTCATCATGCCATCCAGCACCGTGCCGGGCATCAGCCTGACCATGTGGGATGCCACGTCTAGCCTGCTGACGCTGAAAGTGATGACCATTGCCGCCATCATCTTTGTACCGATTATCCTGGCGTACACCGCCTGGTGTTATTACAAGATGTTTGGCCGTATCACCAAAGAACACATTGAGAGCAATACGCACTCCCTGTACTGATTAAGGAGATTGAGCATGTGGTATTTTGCCTGGATTCTTGGCACCTTGCTGGCCTGTGCGTTCGGTGTGATTACGGCGCTGGCGCTGGAGCACGTTGAAGAGAGCAGCGCGAAGGACGAGCAAGTCTGATGCGCACACTGATTCAGACGCTTTATCGTCTGATGGACAAGGGCCCGCTTCGGGCCCTTTCGCTAATCCTCGCGCTGTGGCTGGCGGGCTGTGTCATTTGGCAGCCTTCACGCTTTGCCGCGCGTACCAGTGATTTAGCGATATGGCATGGAATGCTGCTGATTTGGGCCGTTTGTACCGGCGTGATTCACGGCACCGGATTTCGCCCTCAGCGCCTGCGCTGGCAAGCGCTCTTCTCGCCGTTGCCCGCGATGATACTTTTAGTGGCAGGAATTTTCTGGTTCTACTATTAAGTCCAGGCTCAGGACTTAAAAACGCCGCAATTTCAGACGCTGACGTGAGGTTTTGTCAGCGTCCGGTCAAGAAACATCCTATAAATCCTTCCAGTTGTTAACCTGTGATAATTATTTTCTCGCGGCGTCAGCGGACCATTCCCAAGCCGATCTCTCTTGCGTATAGTAGCAACGTTTAAAATGAGACCGGGATGTAGAGTGAGTACAACGCTGTTTCGCTGGCCGGTTCGTGTCTATTACGAAGACACCGATGCCGGTGGTGTGGTTTACCACGCCAGTTATCTTGCTTTCTATGAACGAGCACGTACCGAAATGTTGCGCCAGCACCATTTCAATCAGCAGGTCCTGTTGGAAGAGCAGGTGGCTTTTGTGGTACGACGCATGACGATCGATTTTGTTGCGGCTGCACGTCTGGACGATCTTTTGGAAATTCAAACAGAAGTGACCTCAATGACGCGTGCAACGATGACGTTCTCGCAGCGTATCGTGAATGCAGAAGGCAAAGTGCTAAATGAAGCAGAAGTCCTGATTGCCTGCATCAACCCACATCTAATGAAGCCAATTGCGCTTCCCAAGTCTATTGTCGCGGAGTTCAAGCAGTGACTGACATGAATGTTCTTGATTTGTTCCTGAAGGCGAGCCTTCTGGTCAAACTTATCATGTTGATTTTGATCGGCTTTTCTATTGCCTCATGGGCGATCATTATTCAGCGTACGCGCATTTTGAATGCGGCGGGGCGCGAAGCCGAAGCGTTTGAAGATAAGTTCTGGTCGGGTATCGAGCTGTCACGCCTGTATCAGGAAAGCCAGGGACGCCGCGATGAACTGAGCGGATCTGAGCAAATTTTCTATTCGGGTTTCAAAGAGTTTGCGCGTTTGCATCGTGCTAACAACCATGCGCCAGAAGCGGTTGTTGAGGGCGCGAGCCGTGCGATGCGTATCTCCTTCAATCGTGAACTGGAAACGCTGGAAACTCACATTCCTTTCCTTGGCACCGTTGGCTCCATCAGTCCGTATATCGGTCTGTTTGGTACGGTGTGGGGGATCATGCACGCCTTTATCGCCCTCGGTGCGGTAAAACAGGCCACGCTGCAGATGGTTGCACCGGGTATTGCCGAAGCGTTGATCGCGACCGCAATCGGTCTGTTTGCGGCCATTCCTGCCGTTATGGCGTACAACCGTCTGAACCAGCGCGTTAACAAGCTGGAACAGGGCTACGACAACTTCATGGAAGAGTTCACGGCTATCCTGCATCGTCAGGCTTTCTCCACCGACAACACGAAGTAAGTCGAGGTTTACGATGGCCAGAACCCGTGGTCGCGGTAAACGCGACCTTAAGTCGGAAATCAACATTGTTCCACTGCTGGACGTGCTGTTGGTGTTGCTGCTCATCTTTATGGCAACCGCGCCGATTATTACCCAGAGCGTGGAAGTGGATCTGCCGGATGCGACAGATTCAAAAACCGTCTCAACTGATGATAATCCACCGGTGATTGTTGAAGTGTCTGGTGTTGGCCAGTACAGCCTGGTGGTGGATCACGATCGTATGACGCAGTTACCGCCGGAGCAGGTGGTGAGCGAAGCGCAGCGCCGGATTGAAGCCAATCCGAAAACGGTCTTCCTGATCGGCGGTGCGAAAGACGTCCCTTATGACGAAATCATCAAGGCGCTGAACCTGTTACATCAGGCCGGCGTGAAATCTGTCGGTTTGATGACGCAGCCGATTTAAAGCGAACCGTTTTTTGGGAACCGAGTGTGTCGAAGGCAACCGAGCAGAACGACAAGTTAAAGCGCGCGATAATCGTTTCGGTGATTCTGCACATCGTGCTGATCGCCTTACTGATTTGGAGCTCGTTTAACGAAAAAATCGAATCCAGCGGCGGTGGCGGTGGCAGTGATATTGACGCAGTGATGGTCGATTCCGGCGCCGTGGTTGAGCAGTATAACCGCCAGCAGAATCAGCAACGAGACAGTCAGCGCGCCGAGCAGCAGCGTCAGAAGCAGTCGCAGCAGCAGGCCGAAGAGTTACAGCAGAAACAAGCTGCTGAGCAGCAGCGCCTGAAAGAGATGGAAAAAGAGCGTTTGCAGGCCCAGCAGGAAGCCAAAGAGCAGGCGAAGCAGCAGGCCGAGCAGCAGAAAGCCGCTGAAGCCGCCGCTAAGCAAGCCCAGGAACAGCAGAAAACTGCCGAAGCCGCCGCAGCGAAAGCCAAGGCTGATGCCAAAGCGGAAGCTGATGCGCAGGCAAAAGCAGCGGCTGACGCCAAAGCCAAAGCGGTAGAAGAAGCCAAGCAAGCCGCAGCTGACGCGAAGAAGAAAGCAGAAGAGCAGGCGAAAGCCGCTGCCGCTGAAGCAGCGAAAGAGAAAGCGGCGCAGCAGGCAAAAGCGGCCGCAGAATCGAAAGCCAAAGCGGACGCTGAAGCCAAAGCGCAGGCTGCTGCCGATGCCAAGGCGAAAGCGGCTCAGGAAGCCAAAGAGGCTAAAGAGCAAGCGGCTGCTGAGGCGAAGGAAAAAGCCGCAGCAGAAGCCAAAGAGAAGGCTGCCGCCGAGGCGAAAGCCAAGGCCGATGCGGCTGCTAAGGCAAAAGCGAAAGCGGTTGCGGATGCCAAAAAAGCCGCCGCTGAAGCTGCGAAGAACGAAAATGCGGTTGATGACCTGTTAGGTGGTTTGTCTTCTGGTAAGAATGCACCGAAAAGCGGCACCGCATCGGGTGGCGCTGCAGGGCAGGGCAATCAGAAGAAAGCGGGCGCGTCAGGCGCAGATATCAATAATTATCTGGGGCAAGTGGTCGGGGCGATTCAGAGCCGTTTCTACGATGCAGATTTGTACAAAGGTAAAGAGTGTAACCTGCGTATTAAACTGGCACCGGATGGTTTGCTGATTGACGTTAAATCGGAAGGTGGCGACCCCGCCTTGTGTCAGGCGGCAATTGCTGCCGCGAAGCAGGCGCGGATTCCGAAGCCGCCTTCGCAGGCGGTGTATGAAGTGTTTAAAAACGCACCGATGCGTTTCAAACCAGAATAATGCAGTAACGTACGGCAGGTTGAACTAAGGTTAGCTTGCCATACTCTATGAGTACTCGTGTTTTTCAGGAACTGTGCGAATTATCATGAACCTCTGGTTCAGGTAAGGGAGAAAAAATGAAGCAGGCACTTCGTGTAACCTTAGGTTTTTTTGTACTGCTGTGGGCAGCAATGCTTCATGCAGAAGTCCGTATTGAAATTACGCAGGGCGTTAACACCGCACGTCCTATTGGTGTGGTTCCGTTCCAATGGGCTGGCCCAGGCGCGGCACCAGAAGACATCGGCGGGATCGTTTCTGCTGACTTACGTAACAGCGGTAAATTCAATCCGCTCGATCGTTCTCGTCTGCCACAACAGCCAGCCAGCGCGCAGGAAGTTCAACCTGCCGCATGGAGCGCATTGGGTATTGATGCGGTTGTGGTTGGTCAGGTAACGCCTAACGCTGACGGCAGCTATCAAGTTGCCTATCAGCTGGTGGACACCGGTGGCGCGCCAGGCACCGTGCTGGCGCAGAACTCTTATAAAGTGACTAAGCAGTGGCTGCGTTACGCAGCGCACACCGCCAGTGACGAAGTGTTCGAAAAGCTGACCGGCATCAAAGGCGCATTCCGTACCCGCATTGCCTATGTGGTGCAGACCAATGGCGGTCAGTTCCCGTATGAGTTGCGCGTGTCGGATTACGATGGCTACAACCAGTTTGTGGTTCACCGTTCACCGCAGCCATTGATGTCTCCGGCCTGGTCGCCAGATGGCAGCAAAGTGGCTTACGTGACCTTCGAAAGCGGCAAATCTGCGCTGGTGGTTCAGACGCTGTCTAACGGTGCAATCCGTCAGGTGGCTTCTTATCCGCGTCATAACGGTGCGCCAGCCTTTTCACCCGACGGTTCTAAACTGGCCTTCGCGCTGTCGAAAACCGGTAGCCTGAACCTGTATGTGATGGATCTGGCTTCTGGTCAGACGCGTCAGGTGACTGATGGTCGCTACAACAGCACTGAACCAACGTGGTTCCCGGACAGCCAGACACTGGCTTACACCTCGGATCAGGCCGGTGCGCCCCAGATTTATAAAGTTGGTATCAACGGCGGTGCGCCACAACGTATTACCTGGGAAGGTGCGCAAAACCAGGATGCGGATGTGTCAACCGACGGTAAAACTATGGTGATGATCAGCAGCGCCGGTGGCGCTCAGCACGTCGCCAAACAGGATCTGGTAACGGGAGCCGTTCAAACAATAACGGACACGTTCCTGGATGAAACGCCGAGTCTGGCGCCAAACGGCACAATGGTAATCTATAGCTCTACTCAGGGGATGGGTTCCGTGTTGCAATTGGTTTCAACCGACGGGCGTTTCAAAGCGCGTCTTCCGGCAACTGATGGACAGGTCAAATTCCCTGCCTGGTCGCCGTATCTGTGATGCATAGGTCCCCTGCACGGCGGGGGATTAAAATGTATGGCAAACAAAATAATAGGATAAAGAAATGCAACTGAACAAAGTGCTGAAGGGTTTGATGCTGGCTCTGCCGGTTATCGCAGTAGCTGCATGTAGCTCACACAAAAACAACAACAACGATCAGACTGGCATGGGCGCTAACGACGGTGCTTACGGTGCTGGTCAGAACGGCGGTAACATGTCTTCTGATGAGCAAGCGCGTCTGCAGATGCAGCAGCTGCAGCAGAACAACATCGTTTACTTCGGTCTGGACAAATATGACGTGGCTTCTGACTACGCTCAGATGCTGGATCAGCACGCTGCATTCCTGCGTGGCAACCCGTCTTACAAAGTGACCATCGAAGGTCATGCGGATGAGCGCGGTACCCCAGAATACAACATCGCCCTGGGCGAACGTCGTGCAAGCGCCGTTAAGATGTATCTGCAAGGCAAAGGCGTTTCTGCTGACCAGATGTCTATCGTTTCTTACGGTAAAGAAAAACCAGCTGTACTGGGTCATGACGAAGCGGCTTACGCTAAAAACCGTCGTGCCGTACTGGTTTACTAAGAAAATATCATGATGAGTAACTTCAGACTTCATCTGTTGAGTCTGTCGTTACTGGTTGGTTTAGCGGCTCCTTTGGGGGCCGCTAATGCCCAGGCGTCAATCAGTAGCGTTGGCTCAGGCTCGGTCGAAGACCGCGTCACCACTCTTGAACGTATCTCTAATGCCCAGGCTCAGCTTTTGCAGCAATTGCAGCAGCAGATGAGCGACAACCAAAGCGATATCGATTCGCTGCGCGGGCAAATCCAGCAAAATAGCTATCAGCTTAATCAGGTGATTGAGCGCCAGAAGCAGCTCTATCAGCAAATCGACAGCCTTAGCTCTGGCAGTAACGGTGCGCAGGCGAGCGGTGGTGCTGATGCCGCTGCAGCGGGCGCTGCGGCTTCTGCGGATAGCGGTAGCAGCGCCAGTTCGGCTGCGCCAGCGCAAACCGGCGATGCCAACACGGACTACAATGCTGCTGTTGCGCTGATTCTGGAGAAGAAGCAGTACGATCAGGCGATTACTGCCCTGCAGGCTTGGGTGAAGAAATATCCTGATTCTACCTATCAGCCGAATGCCAATTACTGGCTGGGTCAGTTGTTTTACAACAAGGGCAAAAAAGACGATTCGGCCTATTATTTTGCCACTGTGGTAAAAAATTACGCGAAATCGCCAAAAGCCCCGGAAGCGCTGTTTAAGGTTGGTGTGATCATGCAAGAGAAGAACGACACGGCGAAAGCCAAGGCTGTCTTCCAGCAAGTGATTAAACAATTCCCAAATAGTGATTCTGCTAAGCAGGCGCAAAAACGCCTTGCCGGGTTGTAATTTGTGCCTAAAAGACCGGATTTCGTGTGATTTCTGGTCTTAAAGCATGAAAGGTAAGCAATTGAGACATTTAGTGGAAAATAAGGGTTGCGCCCTCCCGCTAAATCAGTAATATATGCCGCCGTTGCCGGGACATATCTTAACAAGTATCGGCAGCACTGAAGATGGGTCGTTAGCTCAGTTGGTAGAGCAGTTGACTTTTAATCAATTGGTCGCAGGTTCGAATCCTGCACGACCCACCATCTCAACCCGTTGTAAGAGAGATGATTTCTTCAGTAAGCTTCACAACCTTGATGGGTCGTTAGCTCAGTTGGTAGAGCAGTTGACTTTTAATCAATTGGTCGCAGGTTCGAATCCTGCACGACCCACCATCAAGTAAAGGTTGTAAGCCCCACAGCGGGTCGTTAGCTCAGTTGGTAGAGCAGTTGACTTTTAATCAATTGGTCGCAGGTTCGAATCCTGCACGACCCACCAGTTATGTAGAAAGGCGCCCTAAAGGCGCCTTTTTGCTTTTCTACGCTAGGTGGATTTGCTTTGAGATGGTGCACCGGCCAGATAAGGCGGGGCGGATCGCGAAGAAACCTCACATCCCTGTGGATCGGCCTCGCCATCCATGGCTCGGACGCTTCGCTCCTTCCGCTCCCGCCTTTTCTGGCCCTTATGCTTTGTCGTTGCTTGAAATAATCGCACGCATGCTGGACGAAGACGGAAGGGCCGGGCGGTGGAGTAAAGCTTCCGGCGCATGGATGCGCCGGCAGAGCCTACAGGGATGTATCCACGGCGACTTTACGGAACCGCCCGGTCCTTCCGGCTGGTTGGCAAGCTTTTAAGCCCAATCTATTTTTTAACCTTAACCGGCGTCAGACTTTTCCAGATATGCAGCACCGCATAGCTGCGCCACGGCCGCCAAACCTGCGATAACTGCTCCGCCACTTTGGCACTCACGCCGCCGAGATTATTACGAATCGCAATATCCTCTTTGGGAAACGCATCAGGCCAACGCAGCGCGCGCATGGCGATATAACTTGCCGTCCACGGCCCTATGCCTTTCAGCGCCAGTAACTGCTGCTGAACCACGTCCGGATTCACCGCACCGTTAAAGCGTAATGCACCAGAAGCGCAGGCCTGCGCCAACGCCTGAATGGCATGTGAACGCGCACTGACGATTCCCAGGCTGGCAATATCATCGATGCTCGCCGCCGCCAGCGACTCCGCATTTGGCGGCAAACGCGAAAGTTCTGACCACGGCGTCACCAGCGGCTCACCAAAGCGCTGTGCCATTCGGCTGCTTAGCGTGGTTGCGGCTTTCACGGTAACCTGCTGGCCGAGTATCGCGCGCACACCCAACTCAAAGCCGTCAAACGCACCAGGAACGCGTAAGCCGGGAAAGCGCGATAAGCTCTCGGCTAATAACGGATCGTGGCTTAAATGCTCTGCTATGCGCTGTGGCTGCGCATCCAGGTCAAACAAATCGCGTAGCCGACGCAGCAAAGCGGGCAGCACTGGCGTTAGCGACGTTGTGAATTGCACCTTCAGCGACTGTTTCCCCGCAACATGGCTCACACGCACCCAGCCGCGACAGTTGCCCAGCGCCACGGTGCGGTGATACATGCCCTCGTTCACCCATTCCACTTCCTTCATCACACGCTGTTGCAGGAAATCGAGCATCGCATCCCAATCGTAAGGCGGCCGATAACTCAGGCGCAGTTCGGCGCTCTCCTGCGTGGTTTTCACGGCGTCGGGTTGATTCTGCTTACGTAGGCGGGAGGGCGTCATGCGATAGCGCGCCTGGAACACATCGTTAAAGCGCCTCAAACTGCGGAAGCCGCTGGCGTAAGCAATTTCCGTGACCGGCAAAGAGGTTTCTGTCAGAAGTTGCTTGGCTAGCAGCATACGACGTGTCTGACGCAGCTCTAAAGGCGATACGCCGAGCTCCTGCTGCACCACGCGACGCAATTGACGTTCACTGAGGTCAAACTCGCCAGCGATGTCTGCCAGCGTCTCCTGCTCTTCCAGCAAGCCCTCTTCGATGCGGCGAATCAAACGATCGGCAATGCGGTGATGGCTATCCACCGGCGCAGAGCCGGGCGCCAGTTCCGGACGGCAGCGTAAACACGGACGGAAGTGCGCTTTCTCGGCGGCCTCTGCGCTGCTAAAAAACAGGCAGTTCTTCTGCATCGGCGCTTTCACTGGACAAATGGGGCGGCAATAGATGCCGGTGGATGTCACGCCAACAAAAAACAGCCCGTCGAAGCGGCTATCGCGCGACGTCAGCGCCTGGTACGCAATTTCAGCATCAAACATCATCGTCTCCGGCAAATAAACGGCATGGTCGCGCAAGCTGAACAGGAAAACTCGCTGCTTTCGGACAGCTAACCAGTTTATGCTGATGACCGAAAACAGCCAGTTTCCTGCGACGGAAATGCGATAATCGCCAGCAGAGAATATGCCGGAGGTGCACCATGTATCATGCCAAAATCATCGCGACGCCCGTTGGTGAGCTCACGCTTGTTGCCACCGATAAAGGATTGTCGGCGATTCTGTGGGAAAACGAAGGGGCGCAGCGCGTGCCGCTGAAGCCGATCAGCCGTAACGATCAGCATCCGATTCTGTGTGAGGCCGAACGCCAGCTGCGCGAATATTTCGCCGGTGAGCGTCAGCAGTTTGATATGCCGTACGACACCGTCGGCACCGAGTTCCAGAAAAAAGTGTGGCAGGCGCTGCTCACCATCCCGTTTGGAGAAACGCGCAGCTACCAGCAAATCGCCGAGCAGATCGGCAATCCGAAAGCGGTGCGCGCTGTGGGCGCAGCGAACGGTAAAAATCCGCTGTCGATTATGGCACCGTGCCATCGCGTGATTGGCAGCAACGGCAAACTCACCGGTTTTGCAGGCGGACTCACCGTTAAAGCCTTCCTGCTGGAGCTGGAAAGTCCGCAGAAAACGTTGAGCAGCGCATTGTTGCTGTAGAGCGCGCAAAAAAGAGACGACACTCTCGCGCAATTCCGTTATCGTGTTTAGCATATAAAACACGATAGCGGTTTTGATGCCGCATCATTGCCGTAACCGGCAATTTTGTTAAATTGAGAAAACGAGAGCCGTGTCATGAGCCTGATGTTCGATCCTGAAAGCGCGATCTATCCTTTCCCGCCGAAACCGGCACGTCTCAGCGACGATGAAAAAGCCCACTACAAAAACAAAATCAAACGCTTGCTGAAAGAACGCGATGCGGTGATGGTGGCGCATTACTACACCGATCCCGAAATTCAGGCGCTGGCGGAAGAGACCGGTGGCTGCGTATCGGACTCACTGGAAATGGCGCGTTTCGGCAGCACCCATCCCGCTAAAACCTTGCTGGTGGCGGGCGTGCGTTTTATGGGTGAAACCGCAAAAATCCTTAGCCCGGAAAAAACCGTGCTGATGCCCACCTTGCAGGCGGAATGCTCGCTCGATCTCGGTTGCCCAATTGAAGAATTTAACCGCTTCTGCGATCAGCATCCCGATCGCACTGTGGTGGTGTATGCCAACACCTCGGCGGCGGTGAAGGCGCGTGCGGATTGGGTCGTCACCTCGAGCATCGCGGTTGAGCTGATTGAGCATCTTGACAGCCTCGGCGAGAAAATCATCTGGGCACCGGATCGCCATCTCGGCCGCTACGTCACGCAAAAATCCGGCGCGGATGTGCTGTGCTGGCAGGGCGCCTGTATTGTGCATGACGAATTCAAAACACAGGCTTTGCAACGCATGAAGGCGCTCTATCCGCATGCGGCGGTGCTGGTGCATCCTGAATCACCGCAGGCGATTGTCGATCTGGCTGATGCGGTGGGATCCACCAGTCAGCTGATTCAGGCGGCGCAAAGTTTGCCGCATCCGCAGATGATCGTCGCCACCGATCGCGGCATCTTCTACAAAATGCAGCAGGCGGTGCCGAACAAAGAGTTGCTGGAAGCGCCCACCGCAGGCGAGGGCGCCACCTGCCGCAGCTGTGCGCACTGTCCTTGGATGGCGATGAACGGCCTGAAAGCGATTGCCGAAGGACTGGAGCGTGGCGGCAGCGCGCATGAGATCCATGTGGATAGCGCGTTGCGTGAGGCCGCGTTGCTACCGCTCAACCGCATGCTATCCTTTGCTGCAGATCTCAAACTTAAAATCAAAGGGAATGCATGACGGGCTCCCGTTACACAGGCACCTTATATGGACTTCTTTAGCACGCAAAATATTCTGGTTCACATTCCGCTCGGCGTTGGCGGCTACGATCTCTCATGGATCGAAGCCGTTGGCACCCTTGCGGGCCTGCTGTGCATCTGGCTCGCCAGCCTTGAGAAAATCATCAACTACTTTTTCGGGCTGATAAACGTCACGCTGTTCGCGGTGATTTTCTTCCAGATTCAGCTCTACGCCAGCTTGTTGCTGCAACTGTTCTTCTTCGTCGCCAACGTTTACGGCTGGTACGCGTGGAGTCGGCAAACCTCTAACAACGAAACGGAGCTGAGAATTCGCTGGCTGCCGCTGCCAAAAGCATTGGGCTGGGGCGCGGCGTGCGTGGTGGCGATTGCGCTGATGACGGTGTACATCGATCCGGTCTTTGCTTTCCTGACCAAAACAGCGGTCGGCATTATGCAGAGTCTGGGGCTTAACGTGGCGATGCCGCAACTGCAGCCGGATGCGTTCCCGTTCTGGGATTCGTGCATGATGGTGCTGTCGATTGTGGCGATGATTTTGATGACGCGTAAGTACGTTGAGAACTGGCTGCTTTGGGTGGTGATCAACGTTATCAGCGTGATGATCTTTGCGCGTCAGGGCGTATATGCCATGTCACTGGAGTACGCGATTCTGACGCTGATTGCGCTTAACGGTTCGCGCCTGTGGATGCAAAGCGCACGCGAACATGGCTCGCGCGCGCTGTCCCATCAGTGATGATGAGCGTGACCTTCCAGCGCAGCATGATCGTGGTGATCGTGCTGCGCGGCGCTATTATCTAAACACAACTCGCAGTCCGGCCCGCTGCACGGCTGATATTCCATCTGCACCGTGGCGTGGGCAATCTGATAGTGCTCATGCAAATAGTGGTGAATGCGCTTAAGCAGGCCGTCATGATCGTATGGCGGAATCACCTGCACATGCAGCGTCAGCACCGGTTTTTCACCCACTTGCCACAAATGAACGTGATGCACGTTACGTACTTCATTGATATTGCGCGTCAGCTCGCGTGACAGTTTATCCGCGTTGATATGGCCCGGCGCACCTTCCAGCAACTCATGCAGGCTCTCGCGCAGCAGCGACCAGGCGCTACGTACCACCAGCAATGACACCAGCAGCGACAAAATCGGGTCGATTGGCGTCCAGCCGGTCAGCATGATGATCACCGCCGCGACAATCGCACCGACCGAACCCAGCAAATCGCCCAGCACATGCAATGCCGCCGCACGTACGTTGAGATTCTTCTCTTCGCTGCCGCGATGCAGCAGCCAGAACGACAGCAGATTGGCCAGCAAACCGGCAATGGCGATGCCGAGCATCAATCCGCCGGCAATCGGCTGGGGTTCATAGAAGCGACGCAGCGCTTCCCAGACAATCAGCACCGTAATCACCAATAGCGCAATGGCGTTGACGAACGCCGCTAAGGTGGTGAGACGCAGCAAGCCGAAGGTATGGCGCGCGTTAGGCTTGCGCTGAGCAAACTGCACCGCGAGTAACGCCATCAGCAGCGCGGCGGCATCGGTCAACATATGTCCGGCATCGGCCAGCAGCGCCAGCGAGCCAGAAACCAGCCCGCCGATCACTTCGGCCACCATAAACAGCGCCGTTACGCCAAACGCCGCGGCCAGTCGTTTGCGGTTGCCGTTAGCGGTCCCGTGAGAATGCGTGTGTGCCATAATTATCCAGTTGTTTAAGTAACCTGTTTGTTAATGATATCAGTAAATTGAGATCATCAAGCGGCAACTGCTGCTGTTTAACCTGCTCAATCAACTGCTGACAGCGCTCGGCTACCTCATCAATGCCCAGCATCAACCAGCTGCCCTTCATGCGGTGTGCAGCCTGTTCCAGCGCCGTCCAATTTTGTGTATCGCGCGCGTTCAACAGCAAATCCCGATCCTGTTGCAGCGTGCGCTGCAAGGTTTGACAGATGCGCGGAATAAATGCCTGATTATCCTGCGCCAGAATCAGTAAGCTGTTTGGCAAGACATCCAATGGATCTTTTACTGCGCGCGCCAGCAGCGGTGCCAGATGATCGAGTTCAATGGGTTTGAGCAGCAGAGCTTCGTCATCCAGCAAGGCGATTTTCAGCAACTGAACATCTGCAGAGCAAAGCACGCGCAGCGAGGTGCTGCCGCGCTGGCGCTGACGACGGCGCAGAATACGCAGCAGCGTTAAACCATCCGGGCGCGGCATCATCTGGTCGATAAACAGAATATCGAAGGCGCGCTGAGCATCGGCGCGCAGCAGCGCTCGGCCCTCTTCAAATACCTGCGCCTCAACGCAAAACATCGCCAGCTGCTGCTGCATCACCAAAAGATTGGTCGGGTGATCGTCCACAATGGCCACGCGCAGCTGCGGGTAAACAGGCCAGCTGGCTGTGCGCTCGGTTAACGGCTCTTGGCTCACGACTAATGGCAACTGCACGCTGACCGTGGTGCCGCTGCCCGGTGCCGAAGTGAGCGTTAGCGTACCGCCCATTCGTTGCACAATCTCGCGACAGATAAACAAACCTAAGCCGCTGCCTTGCACCGCATGGCTTTTGCCGGACGGCGCCTGATACCACGGCTCAAACAGTTTTGCCTGCTCGTTAAGCGGGATGCCGCTGCCGGTGTCGGTGACCGTAAGCTGGATGTGCTCACTGACCGCCAGCGACAGGCGCACTTCGCCTTCGCGGGTAAACTTAAGGGCGTTGGCCACCAGATTATTCACTACCTGCTGCAGGCGATCGCCATCCAGCAACACGCTGGCAGGCAGCGGCGTTAGCGCTTCGGCAATCAGGTTCGGCCCGGCATCGCGCATTAAGGGATGATAAAACTGCTGCTGTTGCTGCAGCCAGAGCGTCAGATTGAGCGGGCGCGGCGCCAGACGGAAGCTCTGGCTCTCAATACGCGCGTGATCCTGCAAGTCGTTCAATAGCGCCATCAGCGACCGCGCGCTGCTGTGCATCAGCGCCAGCCGTTCACTCGGATGCTGCTGCTGTTCCAGCTCCAGCAAACCGAGAATCGCCTGCATCGGCGTGCGCAGTTCGTGGCTGGCGGTGGCGAGAAACTGGCTTTTGGCGGCATTGGCGCGTTCGGCCTGCTCACGCTGCAATCGGTCACGACGCTGCTGCCAGTAACGACGCGCCAGCAAGCCCAACAGCAACAGAATAATTACGCCTGCCGCAAGCAAAATCATCAGCGGAATATTGCGCATCGCCATCGTCGTGCCGGGCTGCGGCGGCTGTGACCAGCTGACGCGCATCTGGTTGAGCGTATCAGGCGGGATTTGCTGCAATGCATGGTCGAGCAGGGCGCGCAGCTCAGGCTGTTCAGCACTGACCTGCGGCGCCAGCGGCCAGGCGATATCGCTGGCAGCAAACGCCAGATGCACACGATTATCTTCGTGACTCGCCATACGCCAGCGGGCAGAGAGCACGTTATCTACCAGCGCATCGATCTGACCGTTATTCAGCGCTTGCCACAGCTGCGTCCGATCGTCGAACGGCTGCGGCGTAATACCTGACGGCACCAAACGTATGGCGAGATCGTCGCGTAATACGCCCACGCGCTGGCCTTGTAACGATTGCCAGTTCATTGCCTGATGCGTGGCAAGCGTGTAAATGCCCCAAATGGCGCGCCATACCGGCAAAGTATTGCTGCCGGGATCGTCGCCATACAGCGGCTGCAACAGGTTGAGCATCACCTGCTGTTGCTGCAGTAGCGTGGCGGCCTGCTGCGGATTGTTGACCCAGCGCGGGGTAAAACGCAGGCCGGTACTTTGGCTCAGCGCGTTCAGCATGTCGATGCCGAAGCCGCGCGCGTTGCCGCTGCTGTCGCGATAACTCCAGGGCGCGTTATCCGCCTCAACCGCATACGGAATCTCAGTATGTTGCGCCAGCCACTGCTTTTCGCTGGCCGACAGCATCAGAGTTTGTGTGTCCTGATAACGCAGCAGCGGCGGGCTCCAGCGCTGCTGGACCCGACTGCTGAACTCGGCGGGCAGCAGGCGCAGCTGGCTGTTAAGCCAGTGGATCAGCGCGGCATTGCGCGTCATTGCGCGTAGCGTTAATTCGCCCGCGCCAGGATCGGCAGTGATTTGGTAAATTTGTCCTTGCTGCAGCTGGCCCAGCAAGAAACCGGCGCTGGCTTCATCGGCGACCAGATAATCGCTTTGCTGATTGAGCAGCGCATACAGCGCCTGCAGATCGCCCGGCAAGGTGTGCCAGCGATGCTGCTGCACAAATTCAGTGGGCAACTGCGCCAGCGTCGCTTCGGCAATGGTGAGCTGCGCGGTTTCGCTATTGAACATCACCGCGCGCTGATTATCCCGGTTGCGATAGATGCGAATCGGGCTGCTGTACCAGCTGTCGCTGAGCAGCACATCGGATGGGAGCTGGGCATGTTGATTACTTAACACCAAATCCACCTCGCCGCGCTGCAAGGCTGCCAGTTGCTGCGCGCGATCGGCATAGCTTTGCAGCGTGAAATGCGTACCGGTCAACTGGCTTAGGGCGCTGAGATAGTCGGCGTCGATGCCCCAGATGTGATCGCCAATACGCATCGCCCAGGGTGCGCTGTTTTGTGCCGGCACCGCGACGCGCAACGTTGCGCCAGGCCACGGCTCGGCGTGCGGGGCCGGCATCATCGCGGGTAACATCACGCTGCTGGCGGGTTGCAGATCGGCTTTCGCCATCACACTCAGCAGCAGCGTACACAGCAGTAAACAGATCCTCACTGCTGCGCTTTCCACAGCTCAGCCAGCTCAACCACCGACTGTACGCCGGTTTTCTCCAGGATGTTCTTCTTGTGGGTGCTAACGGTTTTATTGCTGATATGCAGCTGTTCGCCAATCTGCAGATTCGAGAGGCCGCGCACCAGCAACGCTACAATCTGCTGCTCTTTCTCGGTTAACGGCAGTTCGATACGTTCCGGCAGCGGCGGAAAAGCCTGCTGGCCGCCGAGCACCGCCAGAATCGCGCTCAGCAGTTGCGCCATGCTTTGGCTTTTCACCACGTAACCGGCAGCGCCAAGCGACACGGCGCTGAGCAGCGTGTGGCGGCTCTGCTGCGCGGAATAGATCAACACCGGGCAGTGCTGATTACGCATGCGCAACCGGCGCAGCAGTTCGAGTCCGTCGCAATCGGGTAAACCGATATCCAGCACAATTAAATCGATGGGATGTTGTTGAAGCAGTTGGCGCGCCTGCGCTTCGTCGCCAGCGGCGTGAATGTTCAACGTGATAGGAGCGTTAACGCAAGCCGCTTCCAGTGCGACGGCAACTAACGGGTGATCATCAATAAGCAGCAATGAAGCCATGAAACAGTTCCTGTGAATTTCATTGCTTCAGCATAGCGGAAAAGGGCGGGGGGCAAAATAAAAGGGAGAGCCGAAGCTCTCCCTTGATCAAACAGAAGGAAACTTATTGCGAAGTACCGTCTGTTTTATGTTTCACGTGGCCGCCACCCTCTTTAGTGTCGACTTTTTTATTCATGTCCGGGCATTTGCCGTCTTTGCACATGCTGTTTTTGTGCACCTGGTTGGCTGACATATTGCTTGAGTCAGTGCCTGACGTTGCTGCGCTGTTGGTATTGGTGCTACCGCTGTTAATTTTGCTGTTATCAACATTATTAGGTGGCAGATTTTGTTTTGCACCGCCAGCTGCTGCACCGGCTTCAGCTGAAGCGTTGGCCGCACCATTGTTGTTATCCGCAGCCATTACAGCACCGCTACCCATGGTCATCGCTGCTGTCAGAAAGATCATTGCAAACTTATTCATCATTATGCTCCAGTAATTAATGGATAGTTGCCGTCTAACACCCGCTGGTGTTGAGTGACGAAAATAGCGTGCCGCGATGGAACAAAATCCACCTTATACGCTTCACTTAAAAATTTAATTTTGCAAACACATCATTCCTTAGTGCTTACATTTAAAAAGCTTAGTGCATGGATATATAAATGCAAATTTGAGATGTACATTTTAAGCGCGGTGCGTAATTTACACCCACCGCGCGAAGGGCTAAAGTGGGCGGGTTGCGCCCGACGGACGTTGGGCCAGAAATTTGAATGGAATTGTGTATGGATTACCAGAACGATGATTTACGCATCAGAGAGATCAAAGAGTTACTGCCTCCTGTTGCTTTGCTTGAAAAATTCCCCGCCACCGATAAAGCGGCTGCAACCGTAGCGCAGTCACGTCAGGCGATTCACCGCATTCTTCATGGCGAAGACGATCGTCTGCTGGTGGTGATCGGTCCGTGCTCAATTCACGATACCCAGGCTGCGCAAGAGTATGCGACGCGCCTGCTGGCACTGCGTGATGAGCTGAAAGACGATCTCGAAGTGGTGATGCGCGTTTACTTTGAAAAACCGCGCACCACGGTGGGCTGGAAAGGGCTGATCAACGACCCGTTTATGGATGGCAGCTTCCAGATCAATGACGGCCTGCGCCTGGCGCGCAAGCTGCTGGTGGATATCAACGATATCGGGTTGCCAGCCGCCGGTGAGTTCCTCGATATGATCACGCCACAATATATGGCCGACCTGATGAGCTGGGGCGCGATTGGCGCACGTACCACCGAATCGCAGGTGCATCGCGAACTCTCTTCCGGCCTCTCTTGCCCGGTGGGCTTCAAAAACGGTACCGACGGCACCATCAAAGTGGCGATTGACGCCATCGGTGCTGCCAGCGCGCCACACTGCTTCCTGTCAGTCACCAAATATGGTCACTCGGCGATTGTCGAAACCAGCGGTAACGAAGACTGCCACATCATCCTGCGCGGCGGCAAAGAGCCGAACTACAGCGCCGAACACGTGGCGGCCGTGAAAACCGGTCTGGAGAAAGCAGGCTTGCGTCCGCAAGTGATGATCGACTTCAGCCATGCTAATAGCAGCAAGCAGTTCCAACGTCAGATGGTGGTTGCCGACGACGTGGCACAGCAAATTGCCGGTGGTGAGCAGGCGATTACTGGCGTGATGATCGAGAGTCATCTGGTGGAAGGTAATCAGAGCCTCGAAAGCGGCAAACCGCTGGTGTACGGCCAGAGCGTGACCGATGCCTGTATCGGCTGGGAAGACACTGAGAAGGCGTTGCGTCAGCTGGCTCAGGCGGTCAAACAGCGCCGCAGCTAAGCCAATGCGGCAATAAAAAAGGCCAGACTTGCGTCTGGCCTTTTTGCGTTTCAGCGTTCGCTTACTTCGCTTTACCCTGGTTTGCTACGGCTGCGGCTTTCGCAGCAATCTCATCAGCATCACCCAGATAGTAACGTTTGAGTGGCTTGAAGTTCTCATCGAACTCATACACCAACGGCACGCCAGTTGGGATGTTCAGTTCGAGGATCTCGTCTTCGCTCAGGTTGTCGAGGTATTTAACCAGCGCACGCAGTGAGTTGCCGTGTGCAGCAACGATCACTTTCTCACCGCTCTTAATGCGCGGCAGAATGCTTTCGTTCCAGTAAGGAATCACGCGTTCGATGGTCAGCGCCAGGCTTTCGGTGGTTGGCAGCTGCGCGTCAGTCAGTGAAGCGTAACGCGGATCGTGGCCTGGGAAACGCTCATCAGCGCGATCCAGTTCTGGTGGCGTGATAGCAAAGCCACGACGCCACTGTTTCACTTGCTCGTCACCGTATTTAGCGGCGGTTTCTGCTTTATCCAGACCTTGCAGCGCACCGTAGTGACGCTCGTTCAGACGCCAGGTTTTTTCAACCGGCAGCCAAGCCTGATCCAACTCATCCAGCACATTCCACAGGGTGTGAATAGCGCGCTTCAGCACTGAGGTGTAAGCGAAATCAAACACGAAACCTTCTTTCTTCAGCAGCTGACCGGCTGCTTTGGCTTCAGTGCGACCTTTGTCAGACAGGTCAACGTCGTACCATCCGGTGAAGCGGTTTTCCTGGTTCCACTGGCTTTCGCCGTGTCGCACCAGTACCAGCTTAGTTACGGCCATAGCTTTACTCCTTAATGCTCGATTTACGATTAGTATTGAAACCGGCTGCGGCCACTGAGAAGCGGCTCACTAATAGCGCCATACCATAGCGGAAAACAACGCACGGCGTAAGCCTGTCGGCAGCGCAGTGCGCGTTTTTCATCCGGTGGCTCAGTGCGGCGTGAAGCGATAACGCGTCACGGACTGCCAGCTGTCGCCGGGTTGCAGCCAGCAATCGGGCTGCGGCCACTCTGCATGGTTAGGCGAATCCGGTAAAAATTCGCTCTCCAGAGCGATGCCCTGGAAAGCAGTATAGCTGTCCTGCTCACGGGCGCGTGTTCCCGCCAGATAGTTGCCGGTGTAGAACTGCAGCGCCGGAGCGGCAGTAAACACGCTCAGCTCCAGCTTGCCATCGGCAGACCATAAATGGGCGGC
Source organism: Pantoea sp. AG1095 (assembly GCF_003208415.1). Classification (NCBI taxonomy): domain Bacteria; kingdom Pseudomonadati; phylum Pseudomonadota; class Gammaproteobacteria; order Enterobacterales; family Erwiniaceae; genus Pantoea; species Pantoea sp. AG1095. The sequence goes on from NZ_QKMJ01000001.1 coordinate 173,915, forward strand.
GGGCTGGCTGCTGTCGCCAGCGGTGTTAAGCAAAAAGGCGTGGTCATAGCCTTTCACCGCTTTTTGATCGTCATCGGCAAGGAACTCATCGGCGACGCGCTTCGGCTGGCGGAAATCAAAACTGTTTCCCGCCACCTCTTTCAGCGGCGCGTTAGGAATGCCTTCGCTGTCCACCGGCAGGTAACGATCGGCGTGCAGTTGTAAGCGATGCTGGCGCGCATCACCATGATGCGCATCAAGATTAAAGTAAGCATGGTTGGTGAGATTGACCGGGCAAGGCTTGTCGGTTTGCGCTTCATAGCGAATCGACAAGCAATTATCGTCATCAAGTTGATAGATGACATTGGCGATCACATTGCCGGGATAACCCTGATCGCCATCGGGCGAATCGAGGCGATAGTGCACCTCGCTTTCGCTCTGACTGAGAATCTGCCAGCGACGTTTATCGAAACCTTGCGGCCCGCCGTGCAGCTGATGTGCGCCCTGATTAGCCGCCAGCTGTAGATTGAGTTGCTTAAGTTCGGCCGAGGCGATGCGGTTCGCGTAGCGGCCAATCGTCGCGCCAAGATAAGCATCCTGATGCAGATAATCGGACGGCGTGGCACAGCCGAGCAGCGCTTCACGCACGCTGTGATCCAACATTGGCACGCGCGCTGACAGCCAGGTCGCGCCCCAATCCATAAAAGTAGCCACCATGCCGTTGCGATTGCGCAGCACAGTGATGCGCCACGGTTGCCCGTCTGGCGCGTGTGAATTCACATCACTTACCATTGGCCTGCTCCTGCGGAGGCTTTGCACACGTAGAAGGTCTCTTTGATGCCGGTTTGCGCTTCATACTTCTCAGCGACCACCGCTTTCACCGCATCGACCAGATCGGTTGGCATCAGCGCCACGATGCAGCCACCGAAACCGCCGCCGGTCATACGCACGCCGCCGCGCGGGCCGATTTCTGCTTTCACAATCTCAACCAGCTGATCGATTTGCGGCACGGTGATTTCGAAATCGTCACGCATTGAGGCGTGCGATTCGGCCATCAGTTCGCCCATGCGTTTCAGATCGCCCGCGCTTAACGCATCGGCGGCTTCCAGCGTGCGCGCATTTTCGCTAATCACGTGACGCACGCGTTTTGCCACCAACGCATCCAGCTCACCAGCAGAGGCTTCAAACTCTTCCAGCGTCACATCGCGCAGCGCCGGTTTATTGAAGAAGCGTGCGCCAGTTTCACACTGTTCACGACGCGTATTGTATTCGCTGCCCACCAGGCTACGACGGAAGTTGGAGTTGATGATCACCACCGCGACATCTTCCGGCATTGATACCGCGCGCGTGCCGAGCGTACGACAATCCAGCAGCATGGCGTGATCCGGCTGACCGAGCGCCGAGATCAGCTGATCCATGATGCCGCAGTTGCAGCCGACAAACTGGTTTTCCGCTTCCTGACCGTTCACCGCAATCGCTGCGCCATCGAGGTTTAATGCATACAGCTGCTGGAATACGGTACCGACCGCCACTTCCAGCGACGCCGAAGAACTCAGGCCCGCGCCTTGTGGCACGTTGCCGCTGATCACCATATCCACGCCGCCAAAGCTGGCATCGCGTTTTTGCAGATGTTTCACCACGCCGCGCACGTAGTTGGCCCACATTGGCTCTTTCAGCGGCTCAATCGGCGCATCCAGCGAGAAGCTGTCCTGCTGATTGTCGTAATCGACGGCAATCACACGCACCTGGCGATCGTCGCGTTTGGCGCAGGCAATCACGGTTTGATAATCGATGGCGCACGGCAGCACAAAGCCATCGTTGTAGTCGGTGTGTTCGCCAATCAGATTGACGCGGCCCGGTGCCTGAATGCTGTGTGTCGCCTGATAGCCGAAAGTGTCAGCGAAAACCTGTTGAGTAATGGATTTTAATGACATTTATTGCGCCTCGCGGAAATGGACATCGCTGACAGAACGCAGACGTTCAGCTGCCTGTTCCGCCGTTAAATCACGTTGGGTTTCGGCCAGCATTTCATAGCCAACCATAAATTTGCGTACCGTGGCTGAACGCAGCAGCGGCGGATAGAAGTGTGCGTGCAGCTGCCAGTGATCGTTGGCTTCGCCGTTGAACGGCGCGCCGTGCCAGCCCATCGAATAGGGGAAAGAGCACTGGAACAGGTTGTCGTAGCGGCTGGTGAGCTGCTTAAGCGCCAGCGCCAGATCGGTGCGCTGCGGCTCGGAGAGATCGGTGATGCGTTTCACATGGGCTTTCGGCAGCAGCAAGGTTTCAAACGGCCACGCCGCCCACCACGGCACCACGGCCAGCCAGTGTTCGGTTTCCACCACCGTACGGCTGCCATCGCTCAACTCGCGCGCAGCGTAATCGACCAGCAGCTGCGTGCCTTTCTCGGCAAAATAGTGACGTTGGTTGTCATCTTCTTTCTGCGCTTCGTTTGGCAGGAAGCTGTTGGCCCAAATCTGGCCATGCGGATGCGGGTTGGAGCAGCCCATCGCCGCACCTTTGTTTTCAAACACCTGTACCCACGGATAGTGCTGACCGAGATCGGCAGTCTGTTCCTGCCAGGTCCGCACGATATCTTCCAGCCCGCTCAGCGGCAGTTCCGGCAGCGTTTTGCTGTGATCCGGCGAGAAGCAGATCACCCGGCTGGTACCGCGTGCGCTTTCGCAGCGCATCAACAGATCGTCGCTTTGCGGTGCGTCTGGCGTGTTAGTCATCAGCGCGGCAAAGTCATTGGTGAACACGTAAGTGCTTTTATAGTTTGGGTTTTTGTCACCGGTAATGCGGGTGTTTCCGGCACAGAGGAAACAGTCAGGATCGTGCGCTGGCAGTTGCTCCAGTGCCGGGGTTTCCTGCGCACCTTGCCACGGGCGCTTAGCGCGATGGGGTGAGACCAGCACCCATTGATCGATCAATGGGTTATAACGGCGATGCGGGTGATCGACCGGGTTAAATTTTTCCATGATGAGTCCTGGTAAACGGCAAACAGATAAAAATGATTTTGATCAAAGTAGCACAAAGACCAGCGTGAAAGCGTGATCCAGTCTGGATAAATGGTATCGTTTACACAAGGTGACGATTCTCATTTTGTGGGGTTGTTGCGTGTGTTTGTTGAATTACCAGGCGATGAAATGGTAACGCTTACATTGCCTTCATACTCCGAACTGCTGCTGCTTGCCGCAGCTCGAATTATTTTGGCAATGGCGCTATGCACGTTAGATGTTTGTAGGATTGCCACTTATGGCAACCGCTATTTAACGCAGCGACTCTTGCAGGAAACCGTAACCCTGTTCCTGCGCGACAAAACTCAGGCGATGGGTGATGCACTGCGGCGCATCTTCGGCGTGGTGGGAGACAAACAGCAGTTGCGTACGGCCTTCGCCAATCAGCACATCAACAAAGCGGCGCACTAGCTGGCGGTTAATCGGATCAAGCCCTTGCAACGGTTCATCGAGAATGAGTAGCGTGGGATGTTTCACCAGCGCGCGCGCAATCAGCACCAGCCGCTGCTGGCCCCACGACAAACTGTGGAACGGCGCATCCGCCAGCTGATTATCCATACCGAGCAGCGCCAGCCACTGACGCGCCAGCGCTTTTTGCCGATCGGACACCGCCTGATACAGACCAATCGAATCGAAGAAGCCGGAGAGCACCACGGTGCGCACATTACAGCTGACGCGATAATCGAGGTGCAGGCTGCTGCTGACGTAACCGATGTGCTGCTTGATGTCCCAGATGGTTTCACCGCTGCCGCGTCGGATGCCAAACAGCGTCAAATCGTTGCTGTAACCCTGCGGATGATCGCCGGTTACCAAACTGAGCAGGGTGGATTTACCCGCGCCGTTCGGCCCCACAATCTGCCAGTGTTCACCGGGATTAACCTGCCAGTTCAGGCCATCAATCACCGCTTTGTCGTTGTACGACACCACGCCGTTGCGCAGTATCACGCGCGGCGCATCTTCGGCCAGCTGCGGCAGTTGATCGGGTTGATCCGCCTCCGGCAGCGCCATACCAGCAAGCTTCTCGCTATGCGCCAGCTGCGCCACCAGCGCTTCGGCCAGAATCGCGCGCCGTTCGCCCACGTGGGTTAACGTGCATTCGGCCAACACGCCGACCTTCCCGACAAAATCGGGAATATCATCAAAGCGATTGAGCACCAGCGCCACGCTATAGCCGCTTTGATGCAGATCGTTGAGGGTTTGCGCCAGGCTGGCGCGTGACGCCACATCCAGCCCATCGAAAGGTTCATCAAGGATCAGCAGATCCGGCTGCGCCATCAGCGCCTGGCACAACAGCGTTTTGCGCGTCTCGCCGGTGGAGAGATATTTGAAGCGACGATCGAGCAGATAAGTGATGCCAAACTGCTGCGCCAGCGCCTGACAGCGCGCCGCATCTTGCACTTCATCCTGAATGATCTGTGCGGCGGTGCGACCGGTATCGTCTTCGCCTTCACTTAGCAAATCGGTGTTGTTGCGTTCCCACTCATCGCTGACCAGTTTCTGTAGCTGCTCCAGCGACAGGCGCGTGCGGCGTTGAAAATCCTGCTGCACGCTGCCTTTACCGGGCTGCAACTCGCCGGAAAGGGCGCGCGCCAGCGATGACTTGCCGCTGCCGTTGGCGCCGACAAATGCCCAGCTTTCGCCGCTGTTGAGGGTTAAATCGTTAAGGGACAGTGCTCGGGTGTCGCTAAGGTGAAACGTGCCTTGCGAAATTTGCAATGAAGACATGATCTATTCCGTTTTATGCATCGTGTTGTCCAGTTTTAGCCAGCGATGCAGGCGAAGTCAAATCATGGCGTGGATTTCAGAGCAGTGTGGCGATGATGGCGTGTTCGGCATTAAAACTGGCGGTGACGCTGGCGCCAACCTGCAGATTCTGCTGTTTCACCGCCTCATTGGTGACGGTCGCGCACAGCGTTTCGCCACTCGGCAACGCCATCAATACTTCGCTAAGCTGATCGCCGGGCTCAATTGCGCTGATCTGCGCAGCCAGTTGATTGTCGCTGCTGGCGGCGGCGTGACTGACGTGAATCCACGGTGCTTTAATCAGCACCAGCACCTCTTTGCCGCTGTCGAGCTGCAAGCGTTCGGCACTGCGTGCGGTGATCGCCACCTGCAGGCGCGTTACGCCATCGGCGAGCAGCACCTCAAGGTGCTGCTGCACCTGCTGATGATCGCTGGCCAGCACCGTACCAAACAGCTGATTGCGCGCGCTGGTTTGCAGCGAGAAACGCGCAATCGCCGCCAGCAAACTGTCGAGCGGCAAGCTGTCGTTTTGCAGCACATCGAAAGCCTTTTGTTGGATCTGCTCCATCAACTGGAACAGCTGAATCAGCCGCTCGCCATAACGCGTCAGCTGCGCGCCGCCGCCGCCTTTACCGCCGGTGGCGCGATCCACCAGCGTTTTGTCGGCCAGCTGATTCATCTCATTGATCGCATCCCAGGCACTTTTGTAACTGATGCCCGCCAGTTTTGCGCCCTGGCTGATGGAGCCGGTTTGCTGCACGCGTTTCAGTAATTCGATGCGACGCGGATCGGCAAACAGCTTTTGCTGAAGACGAATATGGAGAGAAAGTTCTGCCTGCATGTCAGCTCCTTAGGTTAATCCGCTCAGTTTACTGCTTAAAAGTAAAAGCACGAAAAGGGCAGTGCGTTTTTTTCGCTAACCGTTACAATCACTTTTTTATTTTCTGCGTGAGGTTTCCATGCTGGAACTGTTAAAAAGCCTGGCTGTGGCTATCATCATGGTGCCGATTGTGATGGCGATTATGCTCGGTTTGATTTACGGCCTGGGTGAAGTTTTCAACGTCATCTCAAAATTTGGCCGCCGCGACGATCGTCCTGCCAACAGCTCACAACACTAATTTCTCAACGCCCGCTTCCTGCGGGCGTTTTGTTTCTGAACTTCCGTAAAACCCTGCCGATATAAATCTCATGACGCATTTGCGCGTACGTTGTATTATCAAATATATAACGTAACAAGGAGCAACAAATGCGAACCATCAAGTACCGTTGGGCTGCTGCAACCGTTTTAAGCGTTTCATTGGCCGGTCATGCCGCGGCCGCAGAGAAAATCACCGTGTTTGCAGCGGCATCGCTGACCAATGCGCTGCAGGACATTGCGACGCAGTACCAGAAGAAAAGCGGTGTAGAAGTGGTATCCTCTTTTGCCTCTTCTTCGGTGCTGGCGCGCCAGATTGATCAGGGCGCACCGGCTGATCTGTTCATCTCTGCCGATCAGCAGTGGATGGACGATGTGGTGGCAAAAAACAGCGTGGTGAGCAGCACGCGCTATACGCTGCTCGGCAATGATTTAGTGCTGATTGCACCGAAAAGCGACGCGGCTAAAGCGGTCACCCTTGATAGCAAAACCGACTGGAGAAGTCTGCTGAAAGGCGAGCGTCTGGCGGTGGGCGATCCGGATCACGTGCCGGCCGGCATTTATGCCAAAGAAGCATTACAAAAACTCGGCGCGTGGGACGCTTTATCCCCGCAGCTGGCGCCAGCCAACAATGTGCGCGCCGCGCTGGCATTGGTTGAGCGTAACGAAACGCCGTACGGCATCGTGTATGGTTCGGACGCGGTAGCCAGCCAGAAAGTGCAGGTCGTGGGACGATTCCCGGAAGATAGCCACAAGCCAGTGGAATATCCGATGGTGATTGTCAAAGAACATCAGAACGCAACGGTGAAAGCCTTCTACAACTATTTGCAGGGGCCGGATGCCGCTGCCGTGTTTAAACAGTATGGATTCACGCCGAAGAAATGATATTGAGCGATCCCGAATGGCAGGCCGTTTTTCTCAGCCTGAAAGTGTCCTGTGTAGCTGTGATATGCAGCTTGCCGTTTGGCATCCTGATGGCCTGGATTCTGGCGCGCTGCCGCTTTCCGGGCAAAACTCTGTTGGACAGCATCGTCCACCTGCCGCTGGTGCTGCCGCCGGTGGTGGTCGGCTATCTGCTGCTGATCGCCTTAGGCCGGCGCGGTTTTATTGGCGAATGGCTGTATGACTGGTTCGGCTTCACCTTTGCCTTTAGCTGGCGCGGCGCGGTAATCGCTTCGGCGATGATGGCGTTTCCGCTGATGGTGCGTGCAATTCGTCTTGCGTTGGAAGCGGTGGATACCAAACTGGAGCTGGCCGCACGCACGCTGGGTGCCGGGCGCTGGCGCGTATTTTTCACCATCACGCTTCCGCTCACCTTGCCGGGCATCATTGTCGGCACGGTACTGGCCTTTGCCCGTTCGCTGGGTGAATTTGGCGCCACCATCACGTTTGTCTCCAACATTCCCGGCGAGACGCGCACCATTCCGTCGGCGATGTTTACCCTGATTGAAACGCCGGGCGCGGAAGGCACCGCCGCGCGCTTGTGTGCGGTAGCGATTGCGCTGGCGCTGATGTCGTTAGTGGCATCGGAAATGCTGGCGCGCTGGGGCCGTAAACGGCTGGGAGCGGCATAATGCTCAATCTGCAACTTTCTCAGCAGTTGGGCGATCACCTGCTCGACGTTAACGTCAATATTCCCGCCAGCGGCATTACCGCCATTTTCGGCGTGTCGGGTGCGGGCAAAACCTCGTTGATTAATGCGATTGGCGGATTAACCCAGCCGCAGAGCGGACGTATTGAGTTAAACGGTCGCCTGCTGTTCGATTCGGCCACGCGCGTGAATTTGCCGCCGGAAAAGCGCCGTATCGGCTATGTGTTTCAGGACGCGCGGCTGTTTCCGCATTATCGCGTGCGCGGCAATCTGCAATACGGCATGGCGGCCTCAATGAAGCCGCAGTTCAACGCGCTGGTGGCGCTGCTGGGTTTAGAATCGCTGCTGACGCGTTTTCCTGCGTCGCTTTCGGGCGGTGAAAAACAGCGCGTGGCGATAGGCCGCGCGTTGCTGACGGCGCCCGATATTCTGCTGATGGATGAGCCGCTGGCGTCGCTTGATCTGCCGCGCAAACGTGAGCTGATGCCCTATCTGCAAAAGCTGGCGAAGCAGGTCGATATTCCCATTCTTTACGTATCGCACAGCCTCGATGAAATCCTGCAGCTGGCGGATAACGTGCTGGTGCTGGATGCCGGCCAGGTGAAAGCCTTTGGTCCGCTGGAAAAAGTGTGGAGCAGTTCGGCGATGCGTCCGTGGCTGCCGCTCGCCGAGCGCACCAGCGTGCTGCGCGTGCAGGTGCTGGAGCAGCATCCTGATTACCCAATGACCGCGCTGTCGCTTGGCGATCAGCATATTTGGGTGAGCCGGGTGAATCAGCCGCTGAAAACGCCGCTGCGTATTCGCATTGCCTCAGCCGATGTGTCGCTGGCATTGCAGCCGCCGCATAACACCTCGATCCGTAATATACTGCCGGCGCAGGTGGTTGAACTGCTGGAGATTGACGATCAGGTGGAAGTGAAGCTGCGCATTGGCATCAGCGAACTGTGGGCGCGCATTTCGCCGTGGGCGCGCGATGAGCTGGGCATCCGACCGGATCAGTGGCTGTATGCGCAGATCAAGAGCGTGTCGATAGCAGCGTAAATGGATTCATTGCGCGGTGTGAGAAAAATCCGCGCCATGAATTGCGCCGCTACATCTTACGGTTACAGAACCTCTTGATAGATCACTTCGGCGATGCCCGGCTCCAGATTGGTGCCAATCACCTTTTTGGCGCGCGCTTTGATGGCGTCATCGGCATTGCCCATCGCCACGCCTAATCCCACCTGTTCCAGCATGCTGAGATCGTTGTAGTTGTCGCCAAACGCTAGCACGTCTTGCATGCTAAAGCCCTGACTCTCAACCCACTGCGCCAGACGCTTGCCTTTGCTGTTGCCGCCTTTGGCGATATCCACCTGATCGTGCCACGACCATTCACACGCCAGACCAAGTTCGGCTTCGGTGCGTTCGGCAAACTGCTGCAGCGCGCGCGTGTCGGAATGCGACAGCGCGAATTTCCAGATCGAATCAGCCTCAATCGCCGCCTGCGCCAGGTTTGGCACCTGCAGGAACAGCGGACGCTGCGCTTCCGGCAACGATTGCGCCCAGTTAAGCGTACGCGTCACATGGCCGGTTGGCGTTTGGTACAGCATCGCATCATCGACATACAGCAGACCGTGAATGTTCTCTTCATCCAGCATCTCAATCACCCGAGCAGCTTTGCTTTTATCCAGCGGATCGGCGGCCAGCACCTGTTTCGCGGTATAATCATACAAATAGGTGCCATTACAGCAAATTGCGGGTGTATCCAGTTTAAGTGCCTGATAAAAAGGGTGGATAGCGCAGTGGTGGCGACCGGTGACGATCAACACTTTCACGCCCGCCTGTTGCGCGCGGGCCAGCGCTTCAATGGATTCAGGCAAGATGGTTTTGTTCGGGGTCAGCAGGGTGCCGTCGAGGTCAAGGGCGATTACGCGGTAGCTCATTACACTTTCCGTCCGGGAGTTGGCAAAGCATTGAGTCTACACCCGGCAACAGCCCTGAGACAAAAAACAGGGCACAAATGAATCCAGCGCGACAAAATGAAACGCGCTACAGTTATCCCTTTCATCAGGCAGCGAATAAGGAAAACGCATGAAACAAGTCGTGTATACCGCCAGTCCCGAGAGCCAGCAGATTCATGCCTGGCAGTTGCAGGAAGATGGCGCACTGACGTTATTGCAGGTAACGGATGTTGCCGGCCAGGTGCAGCCGATGGTGGTGAGCCCGAAGAAAGATTTTCTCTATGTCGGTGTGCGTCCGAATTTTCGCGTGCTGGCGTTTCGCATTGCGGCCGACGGCACGCTGAGCCTCGCCGGTGAAGCACCGCTGCCGGGCAGCCCAACCCACATCTCCACCGATCGTCAGGGCAATTATCTGTTCTGCGGTTCGTACAACGATGCCTGCGTCAGCATCAGCCCGATTGGCAGCGATGGTTTGCCGCAAGCGCCAGTTCAGGTGTTCAGCGGGTTAGACGGTTGCCACTCCGCCAATATCGATCTTAATAACCAAACGCTGTTTGTACCGGCACTGAAGCAGGACCGCATCTGCCTGTATCAGTTGAACGCAGACGGCACTCTGGCTCCGCGTGAACAAGCGCAGGTCACCACCGTTGAAGGTGCCGGTCCACGTCACATGGCCTTCCATCCGAACGGTGCGTATGGCTACGTGGTGAACGAGCTGGATAGCACCGTGGATGTCTGGGCGCTGAACAATGTGCACGGCCAGGTTGAGCGCGTGCAGAGCCTTGATATGATGCCGAAAGATTTCAGCGACACGCGCTGGGCGGCGGACATCCACATCACGCCGGATGGCCGTTTCCTCTATGCCTGCGACCGTACCAGCAGCACCATTACGGTATTCAGCATCAGTGAAGATGGCTCGGTGCTGGCGATTGAAGGCTACCAGCCAACTGAAACCCAGCCGCGCGGCTTCAATATTGATCACAGCGGTCAATATCTGGTAGCGGCGGGACAGAAATCGCACCACATCGAAGTGTATAAGATTCAGGAACGCGGCCTGCTTAATCCGCTGGCGCGTTACGCGGTAGGACAAGGCCCAATGTGGGTGGTTATCCACCCGTTGGGATAAATAAAATGCCTGCCTGATCAAACAGGCAGGCATATTTCCTAACAGCGCGATTCTGAGCTGTTACGCGTACTTCACCGTAATCGACGCACTGGCCAGCGCATGGAAATGCACATTAAAGCCAACCATCGCGCCGCTCGCGCCTTCATCCACGTCAATTTTATCCGTATCCAGCGCATGCACCGTAAAGATGTAGCGATGGGATTCGCCCTGCGGTGGCGCTGCGCCGCCGTAGCCGGTTTGGCCAAAATCGGTACGCGTCTGAATGGCGCTCTCCGGCAAGTCCGCCACGCCGGAACCGGCACCCTGCGGCAACACGGTAACGTCAGCCGGAATGTTCGCTACCACCCAATGCCACCAGCCGGAACCGGTAGGCGCGTCAGGATCGTAGCAGGTGACAACAAAGCTTTTTGTGCCTGCCGGTACATCATCCCACGCCAGATGCGGTGACAGATTGTCGCCCTGGTAACCCATGCCATTGAAAACGTGTCGCTCTGGCATCTTATCGCCGTCGTTAAAATCCTGGCTAACTACGCGCATGATCGCTCCTTTTATGGTTGTGCAGAACCCTCAATCATGGTGGAAATGCGCCGCAACATCCAGTGCCGCACCGACCGCTTGCGTTAGTTTCGTCAGTTCGGCGGCAGAAATCAGATAAGGTGGCATCAGGTACAGCAAGCGCCCAAATGGACGAATCCACACGCCGCGTTCAACGAAGAAGTGCTGCAGCGCCGCCATGTTCACGGCCTGATGGGTTTCGATCACGCCAATCGCACCCAGTACGCGCGCATCGGCCACTGCGTGATGACGGCGCAGCGGCAGCAGCTCGGTGCGCAGCTGCTGTTGGATGTGCGCCACCTGCGTTATCCAGCCGCCTTCACTGATCATCTTCAGACTTTCCACCGCCACCGCGCAGGCCAGCGGATTGCCCATAAAAGTAGGGCCGTGCATAAAGCAGCCCGCTGCGCTGCGGCTAATGGTGTCGGCGACTTCACGCGTGGTCAGCGTGGCGGAGAGCGTCATGGTGCCGCCGGTCAGCGCTTTGCCGAGGCAGAGAATGTCCGGCGTGATGCCCGCATGGTCGCAGGCAAACAGCTTGCCGCTGCGGCCAAATCCGGTGGCGATCTCATCGGCAATCAGCAGCAAACCGTAGCGATCGCACAGCTCGCGCACCTGCTGCAGATAGCGCGGATGGTAGAAACGCATCCCGCCAGCGCCTTGCACAATCGGCTCCAGAATCACCGCCGCAATCTCCCGATGGTGGATTTCCGCCAGCTGCGCAAAATTGGCAAAATCGGCCTCGTTCCACGCGTCATCGAAAGCGCACTGCGGCGCGTTGGCAAACAGATGTTCCGGCAGATAGCCGCGCCACAGGCTGTGCATCGAATTTTCCGGATCGCACACCGACATCGCGGCAAAAGTATCGCCGTGATAGCCGCGCTTCAGCGTAAGGAATTTCTGTCGCGTTTGGTTGCGTCCCAGCCAGTATTGCAGCGCCATTTTCATCGACACTTCGACGGCGATCGAACCCGAATCGGCGAGGAACACGCACTCCAGCGCGTCAGGCGTCATGGCAACCAGCTGGCGGCTCAGTTCCACCGCCGCCGGATGGGTGATGCCGCCAAACATCACATGCGACATCTGCGTCATTTGCTGCTGCAGCGCCTGATTAAGACGCGGATGGTTGTAGCCGTGGATTGCCGCCCACCACGACGACATGCCGTCCACCAGTTCACGTCCGTCGGCCAACTGCAGCTGGCAGCCGTGCGCCGCCACAACCGGATAACAGGGCAGGGGATCGCGCATCGACGTGTAGGGATGCCAGATATGCTGACGGTCAAAGTTGAGGTCATCCTGAGTGAACATGTGAGTTGTAAACCATTTTAAAAAGATTTAGTTTACAAGTATAACCACGTTAATCGTCGGGATGAACCCCCTTTTTCTGGAGTAAGCAATGGCAAACCGCTGGACACTGACACAAGCTCAGGCACTTTTCGATAAACCTTTCCTTGAGTTGATGTTTGAAGCGCAGCAAGTGCATCGTCAACATTTCGATCCACGCCAGGTGCAGGTCAGCACGCTGCTATCAATCAAAACCGGCGCCTGTCCGGAAGACTGTAAATACTGTCCGCAGAGCGCGCGTTACAAAACCGGGCTGGAATCGGAACGTCTGATGGAAGTGGATGCGGTGCTGGAATCGGCGCGCAAAGCCAAAGCGGCGGGATCGAGCCGTTTCTGCATGGGTGCCGCGTGGAAAAACCCGCACGAGCGCGACATGCCTTACCTTCAGCAGATGGTGCAGGGCGTGAAAGCGATGGGCATGGAAACCTGCATGACGCTTGGCACGCTGGATGGCGACCAGGCGCAGCGCCTCGCCGAAGCGGGACTGGATTTCTACAACCACAACCTCGACACCTCGCCAGAGTTTTACGGCAACATCATCACCACGCGCAGCTATCAGGAACGTCTGGATACGCTGGATAAAGTGCGCGGCGCGGGCATCAAGGTGTGTTCCGGCGGCATTGTGGGTCTGGGTGAAACAGTGAAAGATCGTGCGGGCTTGCTGGTGCAGCTGGCGAATCTGCCGACGCCGCCCGAAAGCGTACCAATCAACATGCTGGTAAAGGTCAAAGGCACGCCGCTGGCCGATAACGACGATGTTGAACCCTTCGACTTTATTCGCACCATCGCGGTGGCGCGCATCATGATGCCCTCGTCGCATGTGCGTCTTTCTGCCGGACGCGAGCAGATGAGCGAGCAAACGCAGGCGATGTGCTTTATGGCCGGCGCTAACTCGATTTTCTACGGCTGCAAACTGCTTACCACGCCAAATCCGGAAGAGGACAAAGATCTGATTCTGTTCCGCAAATTGGGCCTGAATCCGGAGCACACCGCGACAACGGCGGGTGACAATGAGCAGCAGCATCGGCTCAGCGAGCAGCTGCTGCACGCGGATACCGCGCAGTTCTACAACGCGGCGGTGTAAATGGGCTGGTCACAACGTATCGACGAGGCGCTGACGGCGCGGCGCGCCGCGCATGGCTGGCGTTTACGGCGTCGCGTTGAGCACAACAGCGTGCGGGAAATTATGCTGGAGGGGCAGCGTTACCGTCACTTCTCCAGCAACGACTATCTTGGTTTGAGCCAGCATCCGGCGGTGATTGCCGCGTGGCAGCAGGGCGCGGCCGAGACGGGTGCTGGCGCGGGCGCATCCGGGCATGTGACCGGCTACAGCCGCCACCATGCGCAGCTCGAAGCGGAGCTGGCTGACTGGCTGGGCTATTCGCGCGCGCTGCTGTTCATTTCGGGGTTTGCCGCCAATCAGGCGGTGATCCATCTGCTGGCGGAAAAGCAGGATCGCATCTTCGCCGATAAGCTGGCGCACGCTTCACTGCTGGATGCCGCCAGCCACAGCCCGGCGAGCCTGCGCCGTTTTGCCCACAATCAGCCGGAAAGCCTGGCGAAGCTGCTGGCAACGCCGTCGCAAGGCGGCACGCTGGTGGTGACCGAAGGCGTGTTCAGCATGGACGGCGACAGCGCTCCGCTAACACAGATCGCCGCAGAGACGCGGCGCGGCAACGGCTGGCTGCTGGTGGATGATGCGCATGGTATCGGCGTGACCGGCGCGCAAGGGCGCGGCAGCTGCTGGCAGCAGCAGGTCAAACCGGAACTGCTGATCGTTACCTTCGGCAAAGGGTTTGGCGTCAGCGGCGCGGCGCTGCTGTGCGATGACGCCACCGCTGATTACGTCGAGCAGTTTTCCCGCCATCTGATCTACTCCACCGCGATGCCACCGGCGCAGTGCTATGCGCTGCTGGCGGCACTGAGGCAGATTCAACAAGGTGATGCGCTGCGCGAAAAACTGCACAGCCACATTGCGCGTTTCCGCGCCGCTGCGGCGGATTTGCCGTGGCAGCTGGTCGATTCTGCGAGCGCCATCCAGCCGCTGATCGTTGGCGAAAACAGCGCGGCTATGGCGTTATCGCAGCGGCTGGCGCAGGTCGGCTGTTGGGTCAGTGCGATTCGGCCACCAACCGTGCCGCCGGGCACCGCGCGGCTACGCATCACGCTTACCGCTGCACATCACACCGATGACATTGATCGTCTGCTGGAGGCGCTGTATGACGCTGCAGGTTAACAAACAGGCCGTGGCGCAGGCTTTTGGTCGTGCGGCTGCGCATTACGAGCAGCACGCGCACTTACAGCGGCTGAGCGGCGATGCGCTGCTGGCGCTGGCGCCCGCTGGTTTTGGTCCGCATCTGCTGGATGCCGGGTGCGGTACCGGCTGGTATAGCCGCTACTGGCGCGATCGCGGGCGCACGCTGACGGCGCTCGATCTGTCGCCCAACATGCTGCAAACCGCGCGCGATCAGCAATCGGCGCAGCACTATCTGTTGGGCGATATCGATGCGGTGCCGCTGCCGGACGCCAGCGTTGACGGCGTGTGGAGCAATCTGGCGGTGCAGTGGAGCAGCGACTTGCATACTGCGCTGCAGCAGTTTTTGCGCGTCACGCGGCCGGGCGGCACGGTGCTGTTTTCCACGCTGCTCGACGGTTCGCTGCACGAAGTGCATCACGCGTGGGCGCAGCGGGATGGTCGCCGGCACGCCAACCGTTTCCTCAGCGCTGCCCAGTTTCATGCGGCCACCGCGACGCTACCGATCGCTGCGCAGCAGCAGGTTATCACGCTGCATTTTCCCAGCGCGCTCAGCGCTATGCGATCGCTGAAAGGCATTGGGGCCACGCACCTGCACGATGGTCGCGGCGCCAGCGTGCTAACGCGTTCCCAACTGGCACAGCTTGAGCAACGCTGGCCGCAAGACGAGTCCGGTTATCGCCTGAGTTATCACCTGATGTATGGAGTTTTAAGCAAATGACACGCTGGTTTATTACCGGAACCGATACCGAAGTGGGCAAAACCGTGGCCAGCGGCGCGCTGCTGCAGGCGGCAAGCGCCGCCGGTTTACGCACCGCAGGCTATAAGCCGGTGGCATCCGGCTGCGAAATCACGCCGCAAGGCATTCGCAACAGCGACGCGCTGGCGTTGCAGCGCTTCAGCACCTTGTCGTTAAGCTACGAGCAGGTGAACCCGCTGGCGTTTGTCGAGCCGACCTCGCCGCATATCATCAGCGCGGAAGAGGGCAGGCCGATTAGCTTTGCCACGCTGTCAGCGGGCTTGCGCGCGCTGGAGCAGCAGGCAGAATGGGTGTTAGTCGAAGGCGCAGGCGGGTGGTTTACGCCGCTGTCGGAGACGAAAACTTACGCCGATTGGGTGGAAGCCGAGCAGCTGCCGGTGATTCTGGTGGTGGGTGTGAAGTTAGGCTGCATCAATCATGCCATGCTCACCGCCGAAGCGATTAAAGCGCGCGGATTACGCCTTGCGGGCTGGATTGCCAATGATATTCAGCCGCCCGGCAAACGTCATCAGGAGTATATGGATACGCTGCGTCAGCGCATTGATGCGCCGTTCCTCGGTGAGATTCCGCACCTACGCGACCAGGCGCAGCAGGCCGAGTGCGGGCGTTATTTGACGTTGCCGCAATAAATAACCCAGGTCGCCATTCACGGCGACCTGGCTACATCTTCACCTTGCGGTCAGCCACTTATTCACCGTCAAATCATCCAGCTGCGCCACTTTGCCGTGCGCCACATTGCGTCCGCGATGCAGCAGCAGGAAATAATCGGCGACGCGGCGGACAAACGAGACGTGCTGCTCAAGCAGCAAAATGGTTAAACCATACTCACGGTTTAACCGACGAATCAGATTGCCCATCTCCTCTTCCAGCCACGGCGACATCCCCTCTGTCGGCTCATCCAGAATCACCAGCTTGGGTTGCAGCACCAGTGCACGCGCCAGGGCCAAATGTTGTTGCTGTTCCATTGGCAACTCGCCGCTGCGCTGATGGCGCAATGAATAGAGTGCCGGGAACAGGTCGAACACCATTTCCGGAATGGCACGGCTACGATCGTCCTGTGCCGCCATCAGGGCGATCAGCAGGTTATCCTCCACGCTCATTTGCGAGAAAATATGCCGTCCTTGCGGCACATAACCAATGCCGGTGCGCGCGCGCAGTTCGGCCGGTTGCAACAGTAAATCTTCCGGCGGCGCGCCATCTTCCTGCCAGGTCATTGAGCCACTGTTAATTGGCAGGCGGCCCATAATGCAGTTCACCAACGTGGTTTTGCCCATGCCGGGACTGCCCAGCACGCCGGTACAGGTGCCCGGCGGCAGATCGAGATCGACATCCCACAGAATGTGATTTTGACCGTAAAACTGATTCACCGAACGTAAACTCAGCATCTGACATACTCCTTCCAGATTATTAGCCTGAATGCTCCCGCTCTGTGTCGTCTGGCATACAGTCATGCACGATTGATGGACACCGCTGTCGTCGGCAAGCGCCGATATGGACTCGTCACTCCATAGTGCTAACACTGCAATTCCCAGGCCAGGTTAGGAATTCAGGCGCATCTACGGCGGAAACCTGCCAAATCAGCGGCTAAAAGTTGAGAAACGCTTAACAATTGCCAGCGGTGATAAACCGACTGCACTTTGACGGTGCTGACTGCTTAACGTTTCTGGTGCATTTGATCGTTCGTAAGGCAATAACCGGAGAAATAAATGGCCTTAACGCCTGACTTTTCGCCGGGCACGGGAAGGTAAAGCCGGAAAAAGGGGGGTAATGCGACACGCACGGCGGGAAAAATAAATGCGAAAAAATTTTTTTTCACGCTTAAGAATGGGCGGGAGAAAATTATACACAGCTGATGGGCTCGGGGCTGGATTCACTTATCCACCATTACTGTGGATAACCTTGTGCATTAGCGACTGAAAACCGTGTGGAAGCGAGTAAATTCGCGGCCTTCCTACATTATGATGAGAAACTGGGCTTTTGAGTCAAAGTGAATTAAAACAGCAGGTTAGTTAAAATCAAGCATGCGAATTATCTGCCTTGTCATCGGACTGCAATTTAATGACACTCTATTGACAAATGTTAAAAGCATCCTCCGCCTGGGGATAACATTGCGCAACAACAACTTGCCGCCTGCCGCTTAAATTGCACTGAAGAGAATCGCCGTCAGGTGCCATTATCGTGCAAGGTTACTGTGATTATGTCCAGTATTTTTTTCTGGCAAATTCGCCATAGCAGAGTAGAATTAGCAGCCTGCCCGCCGACTTCATCTGCTGGAACCGCTAAAACATGAGCAAAGTCTTTAAACTCAACTCCGCTTTCAAGCCTTCAGGGGATCAACCTGAGGCGATTCGCCGTCTCGAAGAGGGACTGGAAGATGGACTCGCGCATCAAACGCTGTTGGGCGTGACCGGCTCAGGTAAAACCTTTACCGTGGCGAATGTGATTGCCGACCTCAACCGCCCGACGATGGTGCTGGCGCCGAATAAAACTCTGGCGGCGCAGCTCTACGGTGAGATGAAGGAGTTCTTCCCGGATAACGCGGTGGAGTTTTTCGTCTCATATTACGATTACTATCAGCCTGAAGCCTATGTGCCGAGTTCTGACACCTTTATCGAGAAAGATGCCTCGGTGAATGAGCACATTGAGCAGATGCGTCTGTCGGCGACCAAAGCGCTGCTGGAGCGCCGTGATGTCATCGTCGTGGCCTCGGTTTCGGCGATCTACGGTTTGGGCGATCCCGATCTCTACCTGAAAATGATGCTGCATCTGACGCGCGGCATGATTATTGATCAGCGCAGCATTTTGCGTCGTCTGGCGGAGCTGCAGTACAGCCGCAATGATCAGGCCTTCCAGCGCGGCACCTTCCGCGTGCGCGGCGAAGTGATTGATGTGTTCCCGGCGGAATCGGACGACATTGCGCTGCGTATTGAGCTGTTTGATGAAGAAGTTGAGCGGCTGTCGCTGTTTGATCCGCTCACCGGGCAGATTGATTCGGTGATCCCGCGCTTTACCGTCTATCCGAAAACGCACTATGTGACGCCGCGTGAGCGCATTCTTAAGGCGATGGAAGAGATCAAAGATGAGCTGGTGGTGCGCCGCAAAGTGCTGCTGGAGAACAATAAGCTGCTGGAAGAGCAGCGTATTTCCCAGCGGACGCAGTTCGATCTCGAGATGATGAACGAGTTGGGTTACTGCTCCGGCATCGAAAACTACTCGCGCTATCTCTCCGGGCGCGGACCGGGCGAGCCGCCGCCGACCTTGTTCGACTATTTACCGGCGGATGGCTTGCTGGTGGTTGACGAATCGCATGTCACCATTCCGCAGATTGGCGGCATGTATCGTGGTGACCGCGCGCGTAAAGAGACGCTGGTGGAGTACGGTTTCCGCCTGCCGTCGGCGCTGGATAACCGTCCGATGAAGTTTGAAGAGTTTGAAGCAGCCGCTCCGCAAACCATTTACGTGTCGGCCACGCCGGGCAATTACGAGCTGGAAAAATCGGGTGGCGAAGTGATCGATCAGCTGGTGCGTCCAACCGGCCTGCTGGATCCGATTCTGGAAGTACGGCCGGTGGCGACGCAGGTTGACGATTTGCTGTCGGAAATCCGCAAGCGTGTTGAGATTAACGAGCGCGTACTGGTGACTGTGCTGACCAAGCGTATGGCGGAAGATCTTACCGAATACCTGGTGGAGCACGGCGAGAAGGTGCGCTATCTGCACTCGGATATCGATACTGTGGAACGTATGGAGATCATCCGCGATTTACGTCTTGGCGAATTTGATGTGCTGGTTGGCATCAACTTGCTGCGAGAAGGTCTGGATATGCCGGAAGTGTCGCTGGTGGCGATTCTCGATGCCGATAAAGAGGGCTTCCTGCGTTCGGAGCGTTCGCTGATACAGACCATTGGTCGCGCCGCGCGTAACATCAATGGCCGGGCGATTCTCTACGCCGATAAAATCACGCCGTCGATGGAGCGCGCGATGGGCGAAACCGAGCGTCGTCGTGAGAAGCAGCAGAAATACAACGAAGAGAATGGCATTACGCCGCAAGGGCTCAACAAGAAGATCACCGATATTCTTGAGCTCGGCAAAAACGTAGTGAAAACGCGTGGTAAAGGCAAAACCGCCTCACGCACCGCAGCAGAAGCGGAAGCCAACTATATGGCGCTTACGCCGCAGGCGATGCAGAAGAAGATTCACGAGCTGGAAGGGCAGATGCAGCAGCACGCGCAGAATCTGGAGTTTGAAGAGGCTGCCAGCGTGCGCGATCAGTTACATCAACTGCGCGAGCTGTTTATTGCGGCTTCCTGATTGTGGTATCCAGGTCGCCATGAATGACGACC
Organism: Pantoea sp. AG1095; assembly: GCF_003208415.1. Lineage (NCBI taxonomy): Bacteria > Pseudomonadati > Pseudomonadota > Gammaproteobacteria > Enterobacterales > Erwiniaceae > Pantoea > Pantoea sp. AG1095. Next base: position 193,699 of record NZ_QKMJ01000001.1, read on the forward strand.
CTACAGGAATCCAGCGTGGTTTTCGTAGGGTGCGCATTCATGCGCACCTGGAAATTAAACGGCCTGAATCGCGTGTTCCAGCGCGATGCGCAGCAGCTGGCGGTCATGGCGATATTTGATGTCGGCGGCCTCCAGCGGTTCGCGAATGATTAAACGCTCTTCCACGCCGCGAATATCGGCGGCCGGACTCACCACCACCGCATCAATCACCCGCTTGCCAATCGCTTTCTCCATGATCGCCAACTTGTCGGCCACATTCAGGCTAGCTGCCGCTGGGCTCAGTTCGCGGCCCAGATTGCCGATAAACACCATGGTGGCAGGCGTACGGCGCAGCGCGCGCGCCATCTCTTCCATCAGCAGAATCGGCATCAGGCTGGTGTAGAAGCTGCCGGGGCCAATCAGAATCAAATCCGCTTCGCCAATCGCCTCGATGGCTTCACGGGTTGGCAACACATTCGGATGTAACATCAACTCTTGGGGCGGCTGCTTCATCTCATCAATTGCCGTTTCGCCGTACACCATATTGCCTTCGCCATCCTGCGCCACCAGATCGACCGGCTGTTCCGACATCGGGATCAGAAACGCATCGACCTTGAGCAGATTGCGGATGATGTTGATGGCTTCCAGCGGGCGCACGCTGAGATGATCAAGCGCCTTCAGCATTAGGTTGCCGAGGTTGTGTCCGGCCAGCTCGCCATTACCGGTGAAGCGATACTCAAACATCGCGGTGGCGACGCTCGGTTCGGTGATCAACTGATTGATGCAGTTACGCATATCGCCCCACGCAATGCCGCCTTCCGAGCGGCGAATGCGGCCGGTGGATCCGCCGTTGTCGGTGGTGGTGACGATGCCGGTCAGGCGCGAACCTAACGGTGCCAGCGCCGACATCACGCGGCCCAAACCGTGTCCGCCACCTAATGCCACTACGCGATCCAAATCTGCCAGGGTTCGATTCATGTTTCTCCTTTGTCACTGACGTCCTCGCGTTGAGGCGTAGTTGAACTGATGTGCATCAATATCTGTGGTGCATTTTACCGTATCCTGTCGCGAAAATGCGGTGAAAAAACGTTATGCATCAAGATATATAGCGAAAATCACTCATGGATGCTAACCGTTAATCGCGCTACCATTCGTTTTAACCGTGTTGTCCATAATGACAACAAACTCCCAAGCCTGGTTTCCTAAGTCGTTATAGATATGGAAGGCAGGCCGCAGCCTTGAGCTGCCAGGGTGCAGAAAGAAATGACTGCATCTCCCGACTTTGGAAAGGTGTTCAGGTGCCACAATTTACAGATGCCTATGCGCGCAGCTTTTACTATCTGCGCCTGTCGGTCACGGATGTGTGTAACTTCCGTTGTACCTACTGTTTGCCGAACGGCTATAAGCCGAACGGTACGCACAATAAAAGTTTTCTCTCGCTGGATGAGATTCGTCGCGTGACGCGTGCCTTTGCGGCGGCGGGCACGGAAAAAGTGCGCCTGACGGGCGGCGAACCCTCCATGCGGCGTGATTTCACCGACATCATCGCTGCAGTGCGTGAAAACGCCGCCATTCGCCAGATCGCGATGACCACCAACGGTTATCGCATGGCGCGTGACGTACATGCCTGGCGCGCTGCCGGTCTCACCCATATCAACGTCAGCGTCGATAGCCTCGACGCACGCCAGTTTCACGCCATTACCGGCCAGGACAAATTTGCCGAGGTGATGGCGGGAATCGACGCCGCCTTTGATGCCGGTTTCGAGAAAGTGAAAGTCAACAGCGTGCTGATGCGCGATGTGAACAGCCACAGCCTCAGCACCTTCCTTGAGTGGCTGCGCCTGCGACCGATTCAACTCCGCTTTATCGAACTGATGGAAACCGGCGAAGGCAGCGATCTGTTCCGCCGTCATCACATCTCTGGTGAAGTGATCCGCGATCAGCTGATCCTGCAAGGCTGGCAACGCCAGCCGCGCGGCCGCAGCGACGGTCCGGCGCAGGTGTTCCGTCATCCCGATTATCAGGGCGAAGTCGGCCTGATCATGCCGTACGAGAAAGATTTCTGTGCCAGCTGCAATCGCCTGCGCGTCTCGGCGCTGGGCAATCTGCATCTGTGCCTGTTTGGTGACGGCGGCGTGTCGCTGCGCGATCTGCTGGCCTCTGACGATCAGCAAGATGAGTTGCAGGCGCGCATTGCGCACAGCCTTGGACAGAAAAAGCAGACGCATTTCCTGCATCAGGGCAACACCGGCATCACGCAAAATCTCTCCTTTATTGGTGGCTAAACACAGGAGTTACGGCCATGGGTAAACCTTCCGGCGAATTTGTCGCCTTAAATGTGGCGGTGATGACCGTCTCGGATAGCCGCGATGCCAGCAATGACACATCGGGCGATTATCTGCGTGAAGCGCTGGCGGAAGCCGGGCATCAGGTGGTTGATCGCGCGATTGTGCCAGATAACCGCTATCGCATTCGCGCCACGGTATCGCGCTGGATTGCCAGCGACGATGTGCAAGTGGTGATCGTTAACGGCGGCACCGGTTTCAATAGCAAAAACAGCACGCCAGAAGCGTTGCTGCCGCTACTGGACCGCGAAATCGAAGGCTTTGGCGAGCTGTTCCGCATGATCTCCTATGAAGAGATCGGCAGCTCAACGCTGCAGTCACGCGCGGTGGCTGGATTAGCCAATCAGACGCTGATTTTTGCCGTGCCGGGATCGACCAACGCCTGCCGCAGCGCCTGGGAGCGCATTATCGAAGATCAGCTGGATGCGCGTACGCGTCCGTGTAATTTCGTCTCACATTTGAAGAAGTTGTAAGCATGTCATCGTTAACTCATATCAATGCCGCTGGCGAAGCCCACATGGTGGATGTCTCTGGCAAAACCGAAACGGTGCGCGAAGCGCAGGCCGAAGCGCTGGTGCTGATGAGCGCCGAAACGCTGCAGATGATTATTGACGGCAGCCATCACAAAGGTGACGTGTTCGCCACCGCGCGCATCGCCGGTATTCAGGCGGCAAAACGCACCTGGGAACTGATTCCGCTCTGTCATCCGCTGATGCTGAGCAAAGTGGAGGTTACCTTGCTGGCGGAACCGCAGCACAATCGCGTGCGCGTCACCTCACTCTGTCGTCTCACCGGCAAAACCGGCGTTGAGATGGAAGCGTTGACGGCGGCATCCGTTGCAGCGCTCACCATCTATGACATGTGCAAAGCGGTGCAAAAAGACATCGTCATCGACCAGCTGCGTTTGCTGACTAAAAGCGGCGGCAAATCCGGCGACTTCAAGGCGGTGAGCCATGATTAAGGTGCTGTTTTTTGCTCAGGTGCGGGAATTAACCGGCACCGCTTCACTGGATTTGCAGCCTGACTACGCCGATGTCGCCACGCTGCGCGCGGCGTTAGCAGAGAAGGGCGATCGCTGGGCGCTGGCGCTGGAATCCGGCAAGCTGCTGGCGGCTGTAAATCAAACGCTGGTGCCGATGAGTCATCCGCTGCGTGCGGGTGATGAAGTGGCCTTTTTCCCGCCGGTCACTGGAGGCTGATGATGGAAACGCGGATTCGTGTGGGTTCAGAGCCGTTCAACGTCGGCGAAGAGTACGAAAAACTCGCCACCCATGACAGCGATGGCGCGGTCGTCACCTTCACCGGCAAAGTGCGCAATCACAATCTCGGTGCCAGCGTGGCGGCCTTGACGCTGGAGCACTATCCCGGCATGACGGAAAAAGCGCTGGGGGAGATCGTAGAAGACGCGCGTCAGCGCTGGGCGCTGCAGCAGGTTACGGTGATCCATCGCGTTGGCGAACTGTTTCCCGGCGATGAGATCGTGTTTGTTGGCGTCAGCAGCGCGCATCGCGGCAGCGCATTCGCCGCCACCGAGTTCATCATGGATTACCTGAAAACCCGCGCGCCGTTCTGGAAGCGTGAAGCCACCGCCGCAGGCGACCGCTGGGTTGATGCCCGAGATAGCGATCATCAGGCCGCTGAACGCTGGAGCTAGCGCGCAAAATCCTCCCGCTCCGATAGCGGCAGGCCACTGAAAACGTTAAGGTACGGTTTTTGTTGGCGTCAGGGAGCAGGATGAACACGAGCAAGATGATGAAAGGCGCAGCTTTGCTGGCTGCGCTGGTGCTGGCCGGTTGTAGCACGAAAAAAGAGCCGCAGGCGCCCGCGCGTCAGCCCGCTGATGTGAAAAGCCAAATCCAGCAGTTGTTGCCCAGCGACGTGAAGCAGAAATCCGCCTGGGCCGACGACATCTATACCGCGTTCCGCGTGCAGCAAATTGATGCCAGCGTCAGCAACCTCTGCGCGGTGATTGCCGTTACCGATCAGGAGTCTAACTTCAGCGCCGATGCGGTGGTGCCGGGCTTACCGAAAATCGCCTGGGGCGAGATTGATCGCCGCGCCGCCAAAGTGCATGTGCCGGCATTTCTGGTGCGCACCGCTCTGCTGATCAAATCACCAAATGGCGAAAGCTATGCTGCGCGTCTGGATAAGGTGCGCAGCGAGAAAGAGCTGAGCGCCATTTTTGATGATTTCATTGATATGGTGCCGATGGGGCAAAAGCTGTTTGGCAACCTCAACCCAATTCATACCGGCGGGCCGATGCAGGTCAGCATTGCGTTTGCGGAAGCGCACGCCAAAGGCTATCCGTATGCGGTTGACGGCTCGATTCGTCGGGAAGTCTTCACCCGTCGCGGTGGTATCTACTTCGGCACGCTGCATCTGCTTGGCTACCCGGCCGATTACAGCCAGCCGCTGTATCGCTTTGCCGACTTCAACGCCGGTTGGTACGCCAGCCGCAACGCCGCATTTCAGGCGGCCATTGCGCGCGCCAGCGGCATCAAGCTGGCACTGGATGGCGACCTGATCGTCTATGGCAGCGATCAGGCCGGTTCCACCGAACTGGCGGTGCGCAGCCTGAGCAAGCAGCTGGATATGAGCAATCGCGAAATCCGCCGCGATCTGGAGAAGGGCGACAGCGAAGATTTTGCTAACAGCACGCTGTGGAAGCAGACCTTTATCCTCGCCGATAAGATGGCCGGAAAACGTCTGCCGCGCGAAATGCTGCCGGGCATCAAGCTGGAGAGCCCGAAAATCACCCGCAATCTCACTACCGCGTGGTTTGCTCAGCGCGTAAATGGCCGCTATCAACAGTGCTTGACGCGCCGTTGACGCAAACGGGTGTACACTCCACACTTACAGAGTTTGTTAACGTAACCGCTAATGAGGCGCTTCATGGATCGATATCCACGTAATGATTCAATTGTGCAGCAGGCATCCACCTCGCTGCAGACCTACATGGCGCAGGTATATGGTTGGATGACCTGCGGCTTGCTGCTCACCGCGTTTGTTTCGTGGTTTGCTGCCCGCACACCTGCAGTAATGGAACTGGTGTTTGCTAACCGCATCACTTTCTTCGGCTTGATCATCGCGCAGTTAGCGCTGGTGTTTGTGTTGTCTGGCATGGTGCATCGCCTGAGCGGCGCGGTCGCCACCGCACTGTTTATGCTCTATTCGGCGCTAACCGGATTAACCATGGCGAGTATTTTCCTCGTTTACACCTACTCATCCATCGCCAGCACCTTCTTCGTGACGGCCGGGATGTTCGGTGCCATGAGCTTCTACGGTTACACCACTAAGCGCGACCTGAGCCGTTTTGGCAGCCTGCTGTTTATGGCGCTGATCGGTATTTTGCTGGCGTCACTGGTGAACTTCTGGCTGAAAAGTCCGGCGCTGATGTGGGCGATTACCTATATCGGCGTGGTGGTGTTTGTTGGCTTAACCGCCTATGACACGCAGAGGCTGAAGGCGATTGGCGAGAATATCAACGTCAATGACAAAGAGAACCTGCGTCGCGCCTCAATCATGGGTGCGTTAACGCTGTATCTCGACTTCATCAACCTGTTCCTGATGCTGCTGCGCATCTTCGGCAACCGCCGCTAAACCACGCACCAAACTGTCCCCTTTCCCGCCTGCGGGAGAGGGGAATACCGCACAAACTCACCGCGATACCGATTTCTCCATCTTCTGCTCATTCTTCTGCCGTAAATGCTTCGCGCGGCTCTCCAGCCACAAATAGAGCACCAGCGCCACCAACAGCGGCAGAATAAAATAGAGCACGCGATAAGCCAGCAGCGCTGCAATAATGGTGCCGTGCGAGGCGTGTTGCCCACTGAGCAGCGCCAAAAATACCGCTTCCAGCACGCCAATCCCGGCCGGGATGTGAATAATCACACCGGCGATACTGCTGATCAGCAACACGCCTAACACAATCGGATAATCCACCTGACGCGCCAGCAGTAGCCAGATAATCATGCCCATCACCATCCAGTTGGCGCAGGAGACCGCAAACTGGAACAGCGCCATGCGCAGCGAAGGCAGCTGCAGATGCTGGCCTTTAACCGTCCAGCGGCGCTTCTTCGCGAAGGCGCAAGCCCACAAGTAGACCGCCACCATCACTAGCAGCACCGCGCCAATGATGCGCAGCGTGGTTTCACCAATGAACCAACCGGAGGGAATCGGCACCATGCCCGCCGCAAACACCACGCCGGCCAGCAGAATATAGCCTAGCCAGTTGGTGGCGATGCTCAGCGAGAAAATGCGCGTAATGGTATTGCCCGGCAAACCGAGTCTTGAGTAGAGCCGATAGCGCATCGCCACGCCGCCAACCCAGGTGCTGAGCGTCAGGTTGAAGGCATAACAGATAAACGACACCAGCATCACCTGGCGCTTCGCCAGCTTATGGCCGCAGTAGGCTCGTCCAATCAGGTCGTACAAGCCATAGGTCAGATAACTAACCACCACCAGTGCAGCAGCGCTTAGCACCACATAGCGGTTATAGCCGACGATCACCGTATAGACGTCTTCCCAGTTCACCTTGCGCGCATACACCACCAGCAGCACAATCACCGCAATAAAAAACAGCCAGGTGAGGATTTTCTTCGCCAGTTGCCAGCGCGGATTCTTTTTCGACATTAGGATTTTGCTCCTGAATTATCGGCTTCAACCCGATCCTGAGTTTCCATTTCGGGTTGTACGGGGGGAGCAACTTGCGACAAGTGTGGCGTGTGCGCAGGCAACCATCCGGCAATAGCCGGGAAGTGACGTAAAAAGTGGAACACAATTACGCCCTTGGTGAGCTGCCACCAGTTGCGCGGCGGCAGCTTGTCATCCTCCACGCGCACGCAGTCCTGCTGAATCAGCAGTTCCAGATTGTCGCGCAGCGTCTGGTTGAAAGCGCGATCGTGCACCATCAAATTGGCTTCCAGATTGAGAGATAAACTCAGCGGATCGAGGTTGCTGGAGCCGACGGTGGACCACTGCTGATCCTGTACCGCTATTTTGCCGTGCAGCGGGCGGCGGCAATATTCATACACTTCCACACCGCCATCGACCAGGTAGTTGTACAGCAGCTCGGCACCGACTTTGACGATCGGCATATCGGGCTCGCCCTGCACAATCAGCCTGACGCGCACGCCGCGCTGTGCCGCGCTGCGCATCTCACGCAGCAGACGATAGCCGGGAAAGAAGTAGGCGTTGGCAATAATCACATCCTTCTGGGCCTTGCGCAGCATGGCGAGATAGTGCTGTTCGATGTCGTCGCGGTGTTCGTCGTTATCGCGGTAGACAAACAACACCTGCGCTTCACCGGGCATGGCGTTGACCGCCGGGCGATGGGAACGCGCACCCCACCAGCGCCGCGTGTGCTGTTCGCTGCCCATTTGTTGTTGCACGTATTGGGCAATATCCAGCACCACCGGGCCTTTCACCTCCACGGCATAATCCTGTTTGGCCTCTGCACCGAAATCGATGTTATGTTCAGCGGAGAAGTTGATGCCGCCGACAAAGGCGATCTGTTCATCGATCACCACAATCTTGCGGTGCAGGCGACGAAACACATTGGTGCGCATGCCGAGCACCAGCGGACGCGGATCGTAATAGATAAAGCGCACGCCCGCGGCCGTCAGGCTATCCACAAATCGGTCGGAGAGATCTGGCGAGCCGTAGCCATCGACCATCACCTCGACTTTGACCCCGCGCCGCGCCGCCTTGAGCAGCTGTTCGTGCAGATCGTTGCCGACTTCGTCCTCAAACAGGATGAAGGTTTCCAGCAGCAGCGTGCGCTCGGCGCGTTGGATCGCGCCTGATACGCGCGGGAAAAACTGGTCACCATTTTCTAACAGACGGAGCTGATTACCGTCGCGCCAATTGAAACTCATAGGAAAATCTCCACCGCTAACGGCGCATGATCGGACAGGTGAGACCAGGGTTTTACCGGCAGCGCCCACGGCTTACTCACCGTAGCGTTGCGGATGTAGATACGATCTAGCCGTAACAGCGGAAAACGCGCCGGGAAGGTGCGGGCAGGGCGGCCGGTTTTGATGCTGAACACTTCCTCTAAGCCCACCGCGCGTTTGAGAAAGCGATTGGCGCTGACCTGCCAGTCATTAAAATCACCGGCCACCACCAAAGGCGCATCGGGCGGCAGCGTATCGATAAAGTCGCACATCATCTTCATCTGCGCCTGGCGATGTTTCTCCTTCAGACCGAGATGTACGCAGAACACATGCAGCGGTTCCGCCCGATCCGGCAGGCGGATTTGGCAGTGCAACATGCCGCGTTTTTCACTTCCGGCGACGGAAATATCGCGGTTTTCATATTCAACGATGGGAAAGCGTGACAATATCGCGTTCCCGTGATGTCCCTCGGGATAAACTGCGTTGCGGCCATAGGCAAAATCGTTCCACATGGTATCGGCCAGAAATTCGTAATGGGAGGTTTCCGGCCAGTTTTCAATGTGCAGCGAATGGATGGCGTGGGTACCCATTACCTCTTGCAGGAAGACGATATCCGCCGACGTGGCGCGAACAGCGTCACGCAATTCCGGCAGGATAAAGCGGCGATTAAAGCTGGTGAAACCCTTGTGGGTATTGATCGTCAGGACTTTAAATGAAAATCCTTGCGTATTTTGTGGCATACTTCGACGCGCTCCTTTTCATCATCAACAGCACAAAGTGTAGTCTTTGTCACAAATGGATGGTGTTAAGGGCAGAAAATTAGGGCGTAATCCGAAATTTGCTTTACATTGAGGACGTTCGTCTGGCCTCCAGCCAGATACACTTGGGCGACCTGTTGGGTCTGCCAGGAGAAGAGAATGAAATGGTCTAATCGTGTTCAGATTGTTACCGGACAAACTTGTTTGCACATTGCAATGCACCTGCTGGTGATTGCCGCACTGGTTTGGGGCTGGAAACATAGGGCGCTGGTTGAAGTGAGCAGTACCCTGGTGGCAGCTTATGCGGTGGTATTCATTACCATGCTGGTCATGCAGCGTAGTGCCCGTTTACGTAGAATGGGTGACTCCCTCGAAGAGGTGACCACCACTTACTACTTTGGCGCAGCGATGTTAACGCTGTTCCTGATCTCCCGCTTTATCCATAACAACCTGCTGATTGGTCTCCTCGGCGTGGTGATGTTGGTGGGACCGGCGCTGGTTTCACTGCTGGCGAAAGAGCCGGTTCAGCGCATTGAGAAAAAGCGCAGTTGATCGATTAGGGACCGCAACCCTGCGGACCTGACAAAAAGGAGCCCAATGCGGCTCCTTTTTTTATGGATGCTGTCTGCGCGGAAAGCTGCTAAACTCGCGCCCTTACGCATGGTAGTTTGTGCCCTTTTCACACGTGAGCCCCGCGCTTGCGTCATATCCCTCCTGAAAACTACATCGCCTACGGCGGTCAGGACGGTTCGGAGTAATACACCTGCATGTCATTTGACTCTCTCGGCTTAAGTGCCGATATTTTGCGTGCGGTAGCAGAACAAGGCTACCAAGAGCCGACGCCGATTCAGCGTCAGGCCATTCCTGTGGTGCTGGCTGGTCGTGACCTGCTGGCGAGCGCCCAAACCGGCACCGGTAAAACCGCCGGCTTTACGCTGCCGTTGCTGCAGCGTCTGACTGCAAAACCGTCCACGGCGCGTGGCCGCCGCCCGGTGCGTGCGTTGATCCTGACCCCGACCCGCGAACTGGCGGCTCAGGTTGGCGAGAACGTGCGTGAGTACAGCCAATATCTCGATATCCGTTCGCTGGTGGTATTTGGCGGCGTGAGCATCAACCCGCAGATGATGAAACTGCGCGGCGGCGTTGACGTGCTGGTGGCGACACCGGGCCGTCTGCTCGATCTGGCGCACCAGAACGCGGTTGATCTGTCACAGGTTGAAATCCTCGTGCTGGATGAAGCGGATCGTATGCTCGATATGGGCTTCATCCACGACATCCGTCGCGTGCTGGCGCGTCTGCCTGCTAAGCGTCAGAACCTGCTGTTCTCTGCCACCTTCTCTGACGAGATCAAAACGCTGGCGGAAAAACTGCTTACCAACCCAGAACAGGTTGAAGTTGCGCGTCGTAACACCGCCTCTGAGCAAGTTTCACAGCAAGTGCATTTCGTGGATAAGAAGCGCAAGCGGGAACTGCTGTCGCTGATGATTGGTCGTGATAACTGGCAGCAAGTGCTGGTGTTCACCCGTACCAAACACGGCGCCAATCATCTGGCTGAGCAGCTGAACAAAGACGGCATTACCGCCGCCGCGATCCACGGCAACAAGAGCCAGGGCGCGCGTACCCGTGCATTGGCTGACTTCAAATCCGGCGGCATTCGCGTGCTGGTCGCGACCGACATCGCGGCGCGTGGTCTGGATATCGAAGAGCTGCCACACGTGGTGAACTACGAGCTGCCAAACGTGGCGGAAGATTACGTGCACCGTATCGGTCGTACCGGCCGTGCGGCTGCTACCGGCGCGGCACTGTCGCTGGTGTGTGTTGATGAACACAAACTGCTGCGTGACATTGAGCGTCTGCTGAAGCGTGAAATCCCGCGCATCGAGCTGCCTGGTTTCGAAGTCGATCCCAGCATCAAAGCCGAGCCAATCCAGAACGGTCGTCAGCAGCAGGGCGGCGGTCGCGGTCAAGGTGGACGTGGTCAAGGCCAGGGTCGCGGTCAGGGCGGCAACGTTTCTCGCCCGCATAGCGGCAATGCGCCACGTCCGCAGGGTGAAGCGCGTTCCGCGCGTCGTCCAGCGCAGGGCGCAAGCCAGGCTGCGCCAGCCGCCAACAGCGGTCGTCGTCGTCCGGCGCCAAAGAAAACCGGGAACGCCTAACGTCATGAGGGTGTTGCTGGCGCCGATGGAGGGCGTGCTTGATTCGCTGGTGCGTGAGCTGCTCTCCGGGGTGAATGATTATGACTTGTGCGTGACCGAGTTTTTGCGCGTGGTCGATCAGCTGCTGCCGGTAAAATCCTTCTATCGTTTGTGTCCTGAGCTACATAACCGCAGCCGCACGCCGTCAGGCACGCGCGTTCGCATGCAGCTGCTCGGGCAATACCCCGAGTGGCTGGCCGAGAACGCCGCGCGCGCGGTAGAACTCGGTTCCTGGGGCGTTGATCTCAACTGCGGCTGTCCGTCGAAGCTGGTCAACGGCAGCGGCGGCGGTGCCACCTTGCTGAAAGATCCCGAACTGATCTATCGCGGCGCGAAAGCGATGCGTGAAGCGGTGCCGGATCATCTGCCGGTGACGGTGAAAGTGCGGTTGGGCTGGGATTCTGGCGATCGTCGTTTTGAGATTGCCGATGCGGTGCAGCAAGCCGGTGCCAGCGAGCTGGTGGTGCACGGTCGTACTAAAGAAGACGGTTATCGCGCCGAAAGCATTAACTGGCAGGCGATTGGCGAAATCCGCCAGCGTATGCGCATTCCGGTGATCGCCAACGGTGAGATCTGGAACTGGCAGGACGCGCAGGATTGCATGCGCATTACCGGCTGCGATGCGGTGATGATAGGGCGCGGCGCGCTCAACGTGCCGAATCTGGCGCGCGTGGTGAAGTACAACGAAGCGCCGATGGCGTGGCCCGACGTGGTTGCCTTGTTGCTTAAGTATACTCAGCTGGAAAAGCAGGGCGATACCGGCATGTATCACGTGGCGCGCATCAAGCAGTGGCTTGGCTACCTGCGCAAGGCGTATCACCAAGCCGACGGCTTGTTCAGCGAAGTGCGCACCTTGCGCGTTTCCGCCGATATTGCTGATGCAATTGACCGACATGCAACACGTATCATCGCATAATCACCAATACGCACATTTCGTAGCAGCGCGATTTATTGCGCCATATGAAAGACCGGATGTGTGCTCATTATTTCCTCCAATCTGTTAGTACTTTATAACTAAAAAAGTCGCGATCTCTTAGCAGGCTAAGGTTATAGTTATTGTCCATTTTCATCACCGTTCCCGACGCCACTTTCCATGTCTGACGCCGCTGTACTGAGTAACGCTCAGTTAAATAAACGTATTCTCTCCGTCATTGTTTTCACCTTCTTTTGCTACCTTTCGGTGGGTTTGCCGCTCGCGGTGCTGCCGGGATTCGTGCATAACCAGCTTGGATTCAGCTCGTTCATCGCCGGATTAATCATCAGCCTGCAATATTTCGCTACGTTATTAAGCCGCCCGCACTCCGGTCGTCTGGCGGATCGCTTTGGTCCGAAGCGCGTGGTGATGATGGGATTGGTGTTCTGCGGCATGAGCGGCGTGTTGTCGATTATCGCCGCGCTGTGCAGCGACATGCCGCTGCTGAGCCTGGCGCTGCTGGCGGCGGGGCGCTTGTTCCTCGGCGTGGGCGAAAGCTTCAGCAGTACCGGATCGACGCTGTGGGGCATGAACATTGTCGGTCCGCTGCAAACCGCGCGGGTGATCTCGTGGAACGGCGTAGCCACCTATTTCGCCATGGCGATTGGTGCACCGCTCGGCGTGCTGCTGAATCAGTGGTTTGGCATCAGCGGCTTTGCTGGTTTGGTGGCGATCATGGGCGTTGCCGGATTCTGGATGGCGAGTCGCAAAGCGGGCGTCAGCGTCTCCGCCGGCGTGCGCATTCCGTTTCATCGCGTGGTCAGCCGCGTGTGGATGTTTGGGCTGGCGCTTGGCTTTGGCACCATCGGTTTCGGCGTAATTTCCACCTTTATCACGCTCTATTTCGCCAGCCGCGACTGGAGCGGTGCGGCGTTCGCGCTGACGCTGTTCAGCCTCGGCTTTGTGATTGTGCGTCTCGGTTTTGGTCGCTACATCACGCGTTTCGGTGGCCTGAAGGTGTCGCTGGTGTCATTCGTGCTGGAGTGTGCCGGACTGCTGCTGATTTGGCAGGCCGACAGCATCTGGCTGGTGGATTTGGGCGCGTTCCTCACCGGCGGCGGTTTCTCGCTGGTGTTCCCGGCGCTGGGCGTGGAAGCGGTGAAGCGCGTACAGCAGCAGGATCAGGGTTCGGCACTCGGCACCTATTCGGCGTTTCTCGATTTAGGACTGGGATTAACCGGTCCGGTGGCGGGCTTGCTGATAGGGCATTGGGGCATGCAATCGGTCTATCTGGCGGCGGCGCTGATGGTGCTGGGGGCGTTTGCTATCACGCTGCGTCTGCACCAGCAACACGGCCGGCAGACGGCCGCGCAAGCGCTGAGCGAATAACGCTTCATCGGCAAACCCCCGTGCGCCGCCGTTGTTTACCGCAGTTAAAAGTGGATAAACAGGGCGTAAAGCAGTCCCGAAAGTAACACGGACACCGGCAGCGTCAGCACCCACGCCATCGCCAGATTGCGGATGGTGGCAAGTTGCAGACCTGAACGGTTGGCGGCCATCGTACCGGCGACGCCTGATGAGAGCACATGGGTAGTAGAAACCGGCAGGCCAAACGCGTCGGCCGCGCCGATGGTCGCCATCGCTACCAGCTCCGCGCTGGCACCTTGCGCGTAGGTCAGATGGGTTTTGCCGATGCGTTCGCCCACCGTCACCACAATGCGACGCCAGCCAACCAGGGTGCCGAGGCCCAGCGCTATTGCCACCACCACTTTCACCCACATCGGGATAAAGCGCGTGGCGGCATCCAGCTCTTTCTTCACCGCCGCCAGGTTGCGCGCGGTCTCTTCCGGCAGCGCTACTTTGGCGCTTTGCAGATGCTTAATGGTTTCGGAGGCCAGATACATGTCGTTTCGCGTGTTGGTCACCGCCTGCGCCGGGATATTCTCCACTGCGCCATAGCGACGAATCTGGTCGCCGATATCGCCCAGCATCATGCCGAGCGCCGGCAACACCTGTGGACGAGTCTGGCTGGTGCGCACGAATTCGGTCAGCACCTCGCGCGGCGCGGGCATGGCGGCGGGCGCCGGTTGCAGCGTCAGCAGCTGCTGTTCCGTCACCTGGGTTAAGGCGGCGACGCGCGGAATCTGCTCCGGCGGCAGCGAGCGGTTCAACGCATAGGCAATCGGCATGGTGCCGACCAGAATCAGCATGATTAGGCCCATGCCTTTCTGCCCGTCATTCGAGCCGTGTGCGAACGATACGCCGGTACAGGTGAGGATCAGCAAGCCGCGAATCCACACCGGCGGCGGCTGGTTGCCCTTCGGCGCTTCATACAGCTGGCGATTGCGGATAAAGGCTTTCATCGCCAGCAGCAGCAGTGCGGCGCAGACGAAGCCGACAATCGGCGACAGCAGCAGCGCATACCCGACTTTAATTGCCTGATCCCAATCCACGCCGCTGGTGCCGCTGCGGCCATGCAGCAAGGCGTTCGCCACGCCAACGCCGATAATCGAACCGATCAGCGTATGCGAAGAGGAGGCCGGTAAACCAAAATACCAGGTGCCGAGGTTCCAGATAATCGCCGAGAACAGCAGCGCATAGACCATGGCAAAGCCGTGGCCGCTGCCCGCTTGCAGAATTAACTCCACCGGCAGCAGCGAGATGATGCCGAACGCCACCACGCCGCTGGAGAGCAGCACGCCCAAAAAGTTACAGAAACCGGACCACATCACCGCCACGCCCGGCGACAGTGAATGGGTGTAGATCACCGTGGCGACGGCGTTGGCGGTATCGTGGAAACCGTTCACAAATTCAAAACCGAGCGCAATGATCAGCGCCACGCCGAGCAGCAGGAACGGTATGTAGCTGGTGACCGGCGCGCCGGTCTCTTCAACGTCATTAAACAGGTTGATGCCGGCATACAGCAGGCCAGCAATCAGCAACAGCACGAAGATCAGGCGTGAGGCAGGGCCGTTGCCGCGGTTAAGGTTCGGGCGTCCGCTGTGGGACGAGGAGGTCGATGCAGGTAAACTGTTTTCAGCCATAAAACACCTCAGTGTTAACTCACGATGCTCGAACGGCACCCGTTAATGGCAGTGTGATACGTGGTTTGTATGACAGAATGATGATGGCGCACGCCCGGTGTCATCTTGCTGCAACATCCCTGTCGCACGCTGTGGATCTGACCGCTCGGGAATGACCTGCTAATGCTCCAGCCCGTACTACCGCTCGCCTCGCTGCCGGACTTCAATAACGACGTCGCCGGACTGATTCATGGTTATCTGTTTACGCCCGCGTCGCTGCCACAGCGGCTCAATGCACGCGAAGCGGCACAGCTGGCGCAGCAGCAGCTGCCGGAGTCGACCTTTATCTGGCTGCACATCAACCTTAATCACGCGCGTGCTGAACGCTGGGTTCAGGACCACTTTGGCGTAGACCACGATTTTTTCGACGAGATACATTCTGCTTCGCCGCGCACCCGTTTAGCCCAGCAAAACGATGCGCTGCTGGCGGTACTCAATGACGTCACCTTCAGTAAAGAGGAGCGCAGCACGCAGAACGCCACGTTGTGGATGTGGTGCTGCCCGCGTGTGGTGGTCACCGCGCGTTTTCGCCCGGTTGGCATGATCGAACGCATGCATCAGCAGATGAATGAACTGAAGTTCGCCGAGCCGGATGCGATGCTGCTGTGGCTGCTTGGCGAGCAGGAAGCGCAGCTGGAGCAAGTGGTGCGGCGTTCCAGTCAGGCGGTGGATGCGATTGAAGAGCGCTTGCTGAGTGCGGCGATCAAAACCAATCGCAGTGAGCTGGGACAACTGCGTCGTATGCTGCTGCGCGTGCAGCGTTTGCTGGCACCGGAACCAGCGGCGCTGTTCCGCTTGCTGAATCGTCCGCCCAAATGGCTAAAGCGTGAACCCCTGGGCGAGCTGCGAATTTTCACCGAAGAGTTCAGCGTGGCGCTGAATGATTTGGCGAGTTTGATGGAGCGGATTCGTTTGCTGCAGGAAGAGATTGCCGCACGATTGATGGAGCAGAGCAACCGCACGCTGTTTTTGCTGACGGTGATTACCGTGCTGGCGTTACCGATCAATATCGTGGCGGGATTTTTTGGCATGAACGTGGGCGGAATTCCGCTGGCGAATAATCCGCACGGCTTTTTGCTGCTGGTGTTGGTAGTGCTGGCGTTTACCCTGGTGGCGGGTTGGCTGGCGTTTCGACGACCGCGTGATTGATTAACGTTGCGCAATGAATCGCGCCGCTACGGTAGGTGCATTTATCTGTAGCGGCGCAATTTATTGCGCTTATTAACTCGCGATTACAGGCTGGTGGCCGGCTGCGCTGCTGGCGCTGCGCCGTTGATACCTTGCGGCGTCATTGGCTCTTCTTTCGGCAATGCGTCAGAAGACTCCTGAACCGGCACCGGTGCTGGCTGCACTTCGCCAGTTGGACCGTTGATTTTGATCGGCATACCGTTACGCGCCTGGATAGCGTTGTTGACCGCATCCTGGTTGGTGCTGGCATCGGCAATCACTTTGGTCACAGCGGAAGTCAGGTTGATCGGCACCACTTCGCGTGAATTGAACTGCTCTTCGGTGGTCGATAGCGGATTGTGTACTTCCACGTAGCGCGAACCATCTGGCTCAACGGTGGCTTTCACCGGCTGATCGATGAACTGTACGCGGGTGCCAACCGGCACGTTGTCGAACAGCCATTTGATGTCGTCAGCACGCAGACGCACACAGCCGTGGCTTACGCGCAGGCCGATACCGAAGTTGGCGTTAGTGCCGTGAATCGCATACAGGCGGCCGATATAGAGCGCGTGCAGGCCCATCGGGTTATCCGGACCCGCTGGGAACACCGCAGGAATGCTCTCGCCGCGTGCCGCATATTCTGCGTGCATCGCTTTGGTTGGCGTCCAGGTTGGGCCATCTTTCTTACGCTCAACCTTGGTCGTCCAGTTGACCGGCGTATCTTTACCCAGCTCGCCGATACCGATTGGCAGTACGACCACGGTCTTGGTGCCTTTCGGGTAGTAGTAAAGACGCATCTCAGCGCTGTTGATCACGATGCCTTCACGCGGCGCGTCAGGCAGAATCAGCTGCTGTGGGATGATCATTTTAGTGCCAGCTTTTGGCAGATAAACGTCAACGCCCGGATTGGCTTCCAGCATATTGCTGAGGCCCATCTGATACTGTGCAGCAAAGGCTTCCAGCGGAAGTTTGCTGTCATCAGGGACAGTGATTTCAATGTTTTCGCCGATCAGACGGCTGTTAGCCGGCGGCAGCGGATAGACTACTGCAAATGCCGACTGGCTGAACGCCGCCAGTGCGAGGGCGAGTGAAGCGAACGCGCGAATGCTCATTTTCATGTTTTTCAAGTCGTTATGGCCATGTTTCAGGCTTGTCAGTGTGTCGAATCCATCGTGGTCAGTATGACCCGCTGCGCATTATATGTGCATTGGCGCATTGATGGAAATCAGGATTTTTACTGGCTGCATATACTTTACGCAATTCCTTGTCTTTACCCGACAATTCCCTTCGATCCGCAGCCCAAAATGTGAATTTTTACGGCTGCCACAGCGTCACTTCATTACTCAGTTTACGATTGAGGAAAAAAGCGGCACTGATTAACGCCAGATGCGTCAACGCCTGCGGCATGTTACCTAACGCTTCGCCGTGTGAGGTGAACTCTTCGGCGTACAAACCAAGCGGATTGGCGTAACTCAGCAGCTTTTCAAACTCAAAATGCGCCTCATGTACGCGACCCGCTCGCGCCAGACACTCCACATACCAGAATGAGCAGGCACCGAAAGATCCTTCTCCGCCGGTTAAAGCATCGGCAGGCGTCTCGTGAATGTTATAGCGTCGGACTAAACCGTCGCTCACCAGATGCGTTTTAATCGCGTCCAGCGTCGAAATCCAGTCGGGATCGGTGGAGCTGACAAAGCGCACCAGCGGCATCAGCAGCATCGAAGCATCCAGGAAATTGCCGCCGCGCGTCGCGGTGAAATGGCCCAGCTCCGGGTTCCAGAAGTTCTGCCAGATATCGTCGCGGATCTCGCTGCGCACCTTATCCCAGCGGTCGTACGGCATCGGCAGCGAACGTTTCAGGCCAAGGCGCAGTGCGCGATCGAGCGCGACCCAACACATCAGGCGTGAATGCAGGAAATGTTCCGGCTCGCCGCGCATTTCCCAGATCCCGGCATCGGGCTGGTTCCAGTTCACGCAGACGTAATCGATCATATCGGACACATACTTCCAGCCGCGATGCGAAATTGCCTCGCCATATTTATTGGCGAGGTAGATGGCATCCATCAACTCGCCGTAAATATCGAGCTGCGTCTGGCGCCAGGCATCATTGCCGATGCGCACCGGACGTGAATTGGCGTAGCCGGAAAGATTGAGCAGCTCGGTTTCGTGTAGCTCGGTGCCGCTGTCGAGGCGATACATCACTTGCAGATGCGGCGTGTCGTCGTGGCTGTGCTCGACGCAGCGGCCGACCCATTTGGTAAAGTCGCGCGCTTCTTCGGTGTAGCCGAGGCGCATCAGCGCGTACATGCTGAATGAGGCATCGCGGATCCACGAGGCGCGATAATCCCAGTTGCGCTCGCCGCCCAACTCTTCGGGTAAGCCGAAAGTAGCGGCGGCGGCGATGGAACCGTGCTGATGCGAAGTGAGTAACTTCAGCGCCAGCGCTGAACGCGTCACCATCTCCTGCCAGCGGCCGCGGTAGGAACTGTGGCTGCTCCAGCGTCGCCAGTACTCCAGCGTGTCGTGGAAACAGTGCTCGGTGGCGATGGTGGCCACGTTAGGATCGTCATCGTTACCAAAGACAAACTCAGCGGTTTCCCCGGCTTTCAGGGTAAATTCCGCCACCGCGCTGTGGTTCTCGCGCGTCATCACCACCGAAGCGCTGAGGCGCAACGCCGGTTGCCCCGACGCAAGGAAGGCGATACCGCCGGGCCGCAGTTCGGTGGTGGTTTCGGCGCGCGCGTAGTCGTGGCGTGGCGCACACAGCAGATGAAAGGTGGCGGTGCCGCGTACCATCTTTACGCGGCGCACGATACGCGGCACTTTGCTCTGCTCATCGCAGATCGGCATGTAATCGGTGATCTCTGCCACGCCAGCGTCATCCAGCCAGCGGGTTTGCAGAATATTGGTATCCGGTAAATAGAGCTGTTGCTGGCGGGCATTTTTCCAGTCCGGCGCGAGGGAGAACAGGCCGGCCTCATCGCTGTCCAGTAGCGCGGCGAAAACCGACGGGCTATCGAGCGCCGGCCAGCAGAGATAATCGATGGTGCCATCGTTAGCAATCAGTGCGCAGGTGCGTAAATCACCAATCACGCCATGGTCGTCTATTCTGCGTTTAATCTCGCTCATCGTGCCCCCTTTGCCGTAGGTAATTGTTAACTATAGACGAAACGGCAGATTCGGCGGCCCCGAGGCACAGAAGGATAACTTCTATACTGTAAAGACACCCTCAATCAGGAGAATGTTATGAGCTTAGGAAAACAGAAAGTCGCTGTGGTTACCGGATCCAGTTCAGGCATTGGTCGCAGCTGTGCGGTGATGCTGGCCGAAGCGGGTTATACGCTGGGCATCACCTGGAGTTCGGATGAAGAGGGCGCCCAGGAAACCGCGCGCATGGTGGAGAGCCGTGGACAGCAGGCGCAGGTGCGGCAGGTTGATCTCTCCGATCCACAAGCCGGCGCACAGCAACTGACGCAGCTGATCAACTCGCTGGGGCGCATTGACGTATTGGTGTGTAATGCCGGCGTGATGACCAAAGCCGACTTTCTCGATGTCACCTTTGAGGATTGGCGCAAAGTGTTCAACGTGGATGTCGATGGCGCGTTTCTTTGCGGGCAGATTGCCGCGCGTCATATGGTTGATCAGGGCGACGGCGGACGCATCATCAACATTACGTCGGTGCATGAACATACGCCGCTGCCGGATGCCACCGCCTATACCGCTGCCAAACATGCGCTCGGCGGCTTGACCAAATCGATGGCGCTGAGTCTCTTACCGCACCATATTCTGGTGAACGCGGTCGCACCGGGCGCAATTGCCACGGCGATGAACGATATGAAAGATGACCAGCAAGGACGACGTATGCCGGAAATCCCGATTGGGCGTCCCGGCGATACGCGTGAAGTGGCAAGTTTAGTGGCATGGCTCTGTTCGGAGTGGGCAACTTATACCACCGGACAATCGTTTATTGTCGACGGTGGTTTTATGTTGGCCAATCCGCAGTTTAAGGGGTACCACTCGTAATCAACCGGCGCGGCGGTGATTCCAGTGGCGAATGATGTAACGCAAGACGATGCCAAAAATCACCGCCGCCGCCAGCCACAACAGCGGCTTGAGGTGCTGATCGATCTTGTGCAGCCACGGCGCGACAATCTGTCCGGCAAAGTAGCCAAGCGAGACAAAGATCAGCGCCCACAGCGCCGCACCAATCACGTTCAGAATGAAGAAACGCAGCGGCTTGAGGCGGCTGGTGCCAATAATGATCGGCCCGACAATGCGGAAGCCGTACATAAAGCGCACGCCAATCACGAACAGGCTCGGGTGTTTTTGAATTAGCCGCTTAGCCTTGCCAATTGTTTCCTGATGTTTACTGAAACGGCGCAAAATGCGCGTGCCATAACGGCGTCCCAGCCAGAACAGCAGCTGATCGCCAATAATGCCGCCGATCATCGCCGCCAGCACCACGCCGCTAAAGTGCAATAAGCCTTCATGCGCCGCCACACCGCCCAACAACGTGAACGTTTCCCCTTCGGCAATACAACCAATCAGCAGCGCCAGATAACCGTATTGGGTGATTAATCCATTGATATCGAGATGCAAATTATCCTCCCTGCAAAGTGTGAAATCGCTATTAGTGTATACCAGCGGCTTAATTTGTGTGGCGCCCCGCAAAAACGGCGCCGACGATTATACTTGAGCTAACGCTGCCTCCGTTGATCAGGCCGTTGGCTGTAAGGGCAGCCCATCGCAGCAAAGGAGTAAATGTATGAATCATGTCTGGGGTTTACTGGCGCATCCAGGTCAGGAAATGCGCGATATTAAACAGGAAAATGAGAGCGTTTCGCACCATTACACCCATCATGTTCTGCTAATGGCGGCGATCCCGGTGATCTGCGCCTTTATCGGTACCACGCAGCTGGGCTGGAATCTGGGCGAAGGGCAGTTCGTACAACTCAATCTACTGACCGGTATCGGTCTCGGCATTCTGTTCTATTTGATTATCCTCGGCGGCGTGGCGGTAATGGGCCGCGTGATCCACTGGATGGCGCGTAACTATCCGCAGCGTCCCAGCTTGCAGCGCTGTACGGTGTTTGCCGGCTATGTGGCCACGCCGCTGTTCCTCAGCGGGCTGGTGGCGCTCTATCCGCTGGTGTGGCTGTGCGTGCTGGTGGGCGCGATGGCGCTGGTTTACACCGGTTATCTGCTTTACGTCGGCATCCCGGTGTTCCTGAGCATCGACCGTGATGAGAGCTTGCGCTTCTCCGGATCAACATTGGCGATTGGTGTGCTGGTGTTTGAAGTGCTGCTGGCGCTGACAGTGGTTCTGTGGGGTTACGGGCCACGGTTGTTCTGAGGAAAGCCTGGTCGGCATCTAAGGCGTAGTGCCGATCAGGTAAGCGCCGTATCAAATCACCGCACCTTCCGTAGCGGCGCGATTTATCGCGCAATGAATTGCGCCGCTACAAGCTGTGCTTTCGTTAATCAGGGATTTTCATATCTTAATTGACGAGCATCACGTCATTCATGGCGACCTTTTTAACGCCCGGAAACAATCTCAATAAGAAATTTCTCAGGTAAGTGCGTATGATACTGCTGCCAGCCCGCATCCCGTCTGGATTGTTGCGGGCGGCCTGTGTCTCAACACAGCGCAAAACTCCTGACCGGATTTTTTTGACACGATGTCTGCAAAAATGCGTATTTCCTTGCTGTCGCTGGCGCTGTTTGTCGCCGCGCCAGCCGCTATAACGCCCGCGCTCGCTGCGCCGGCGGCACTCGCAAACCTGGCGCCGATTGCCCAACCGCAAATCGCCTCCGGCAGTGCCATGATTGTCGATCTGGAAAACAACAAAGTGCTGTTTTCCAGCCATCCTAACCGCGTACGTCCGATCGCCTCACTCACCAAAGTGATGACGGCGATGGTGGTGTTGGATGCCAAACTGCCGATGGATGAAATGCTGTCGGTGGATATCAGCCATACCGCTGAGATGCGCGGCGTGTTCTCCCGCGTCAAACTGAACAGCGAAATCAGCCGCCGCAACATGCTGCTACTGGCGCTGATGTCCTCGGAAAACCGCGCTGCCGCCAGCCTGGCGCATCACTATCCGGGCGGTTACGATGCGTTTATTCGCGCCATGAACGCCAAAGCACGCTCACTTGGCATGACGCACACGCGCTATGTCGAGCCGACGGGCCTGTCGGTTCAGAACGTTTCCAGCGCGGAAGATCTGGTCAAGCTGTTGAAAGCCACGCGACAGTACCCGCTGATTGGCGAACTGAGCACCACTAAAGAAGACACCGCCGTATTCAAACATCCGAGCTACGCGCTGCCGTTCCGTAACACCAATCATCTGGTGTACAAAAACGACTGGCGCATCCAGCTGACCAAAACCGGTTATACCGATGAAGCCGGGCACTGTCTGGTGATGCGCACGGTGATCAACAACCGTCCGGTGGCGCTGGTGGTGCTGGATGCCTTTGGTAAATACACCCATTTCGCCGATGCTAACCGTCTGCGCGACTGGCTGGAAACCGGCAAAGCCGCACCGGTTCCGGCCGCTGCGCTGGCGTACAAAAAGCAGAAGTCAGGTTTGACCGCGAATAATGAATAACTGGATTTAAAGTACGCACATACCGTAGCGGCGCAATCTATTGCCCATTGCAGATTCTGCAGGATGCGCAATAGATTGCGCCGCTACAGATTGAGCGTTGTGTTGTTACGCTCATCTGCAAAAACGCTTATCGTTAGCGCCAAAGTTTTACACCTTCATTCCTATAGTTTCAGTGTCGGCAACGTCTTAAACTAGCCGCCATTCACGATCGCACTTGCGTTTATCGGCTGTTATTACGCTGGAATCTCATTCATATGTTCAAGTTTCGTCATCTGTTTACCCCGTTTTTACTGCTGCTTGTGCTGTTAGCTCCCACGCTGAGCGTGGCTGCGGATACGCCGCCCAACGATCAGGCAGAGGACGCCGCACCCAAGGTGAATGCCTCGGTCGAGCTGCCTAAGATGCAGAAAATTCTCGACAAAATTAAAGGCCAGGTCTCGGGCGATACCAATGAAAGCCAGCTCAACCAGCTTAATGAGATGGCGCTGGAGCTTTCCGGTAATGCCGAAACCCTCGGCCAGGCGTTGATCCCGCAGGGCCAGCAATTGGATGCACAATTGGCGGTTCTTGGCCCGGCACCGAAAGCCGATAGCGGCGTGAAAGAGACGCCTGAAGTGACGCGCAAACGTGCGGCGCTGGAGAGCCAGAAAGCCAAGCTGGACGATCAGATCAAACAAGCCGATGGCATCAAAAACGGTGCGCTGGTGCTGTCATCGCAGATCGTCAACCTGCGTCGTGACCAGCTGAAAAGCCAGCTGGCGCTGAACTCTGGCAGTATCCTTGGCCCGCGCTTCTGGGCGCCGCTGGTTAGCAGTCAGGATCTTGATGGCGAGAAGATCAGCGAGTTCATTACTGAATTGCAGGACACCGCCGCGCTGTCGTGGGAATCTGGCTGGCGTTTCGGCACCGTGGCCTGGCTGTTTGCCGCGATGCTGGTGATGACGCTGGGCCGTCGCTACAGCGAAGAGTTCTTTGCCTGGGTCAGCATTCATCAGATGCCGGAAGGGCGCTTACGTCGTAGCTTCCTCGCCGCCACCACCGCGCTCACCACGCTGGCCGCGGTGGTGATCACCTTTAACTTCATCGCGCTGGCCTTTACGCGCCGTGATGAAGTCTCGGGTGATGTGCAGGATTTTGTTGATCGGCTGGTGCAGCTCAGCGTCTATTGCGGCTTGATTGCCGGTTTAGGCCGCGCGTTTCTCTCCACACGTCGCCCAAGCTGGCGTTTGCCGGCCATCTCCAACGAAGTCGCGCAAGCCCTGAAGCCGTTCCCGCCGTTCACTGCGGCGCTGGTGTTTATTTTCCAGACGGTGGAAGCCTTCAACTACAGCGTCGGCACCAGCCTGAATACCACCATTTTTGCTAACGGCTTGACCGCGCTGCTGATTGGCAGCACCGGACTGGCGATCGGCATGCGCATCAACCGCGTACGCCGCCGCATGGTGCAGGAAGGTCAGCAGCCTGAAGCACGTTCAACGTTGGTGGGATTGGTGCAGCTGGCGCTGATGCTGACGGCGCTCGGCATTCTGATTTCACTGATCATCGGTTACGTCACGCTGGCGCGCTTCCTTAGCTATGAAGTGATTTGGTGCGGCATTTTGTTTGGTTCGTTCTACTTCCTCAGCCATCTGGTGAATGACGGCTGCGAAAGCCTGTTCTCCACCAGCAATGCCACCGGCAAGCGCCTGCAAACCACTCTGAATATTGATGAGCGTTACCTGCAACAGGCGGCGACGCTGCTCAGCGCGCTGGGTAAAACCGTGCTGATTGCCATTCTGGCGCTGGCACTGCTGAACGGCACCTTTGCCTCATCAACGCCGATTGAGCTGATCCAGAAGGTGATTGAGTTCTGGGGCGGCAAAGGGCTGGAGTCGCTGAACATTGTGCCGGCACACATGGTGAACGCGATTCTCTGTCTGGTGGTGGGCATTTACGTGCTGCGTTCGGTGCGTCGCTGGCTGGATAAAGATTTCCTGCCCAAAACCACCATGGACGTCGGCATGCGCGTGTCGCTGGTGACGCTGTTTAGCAATATCGGTTACGTGCTGATTATCCTGCTGACGCTGTCGATTATGGGCCTGCAGTGGAACAAACTGGCGTGGATTGTGAGCGCATTGTCGGTCGGTATCGGTTTCGGCTTACAGGAGATTGTGAAGAACTTTATTTCCGGCCTGATTCTGTTAACCGAGCGTCCGGTGAAAGTGGGCGATTTGGTGAGCATCAGCGGTATTGAAGGGGATATTCGTCGTATTAACGTGCGCGCCACCGAAATTCAGCTCGGCGACAAATCAACGGTGATTGTGCCGAATTCGCAATTTATTTCGCAGAACGTGCGTAACGCCACCATGGGTAACGCGCAGGGCGTGGTCACCATCTTGCTGACGTTCCCGCTGGATATCGATCCGGTGCGGGTGCGTGAAATTCTGCTGGAAGTGTATCAGGAGAACGAACGTATTCTGGAGACGCCGGAGCCGTCCGTGTCGTTCAAAGATTTGACGCCGGCGGGTATCGTGTTGAGCGTCACCGGCAACGTTGCCGGCCAACGCCAGATTTCCGGTGCCAAGAGCGATCTGCTGTTCGATATTCTGACGCGTCTGCGTAAAGAGGGCATTATGCTGTCGACGCCGCAGACCATGATCATCGAGCGCCGCGCCGTGGCCGCAGCACAAGATCAGCAAAGCGATCCGTTGCCATAATGACGTGATTGCACCTACTGTAGCGGCGCGATTTATCGCGCAATTTGACTGCGATGAAAAGGTCAAAACAACGCAATTAATTGCGCCGCTACGGATCGGAAAAGATGGGGCCTAAGACACGGCCACATCGTTGTTTATTTTATGACCGCCCAACCCTTCTGCTTACTGGTTTTCCCAATTCCTGGATTAAAACTGTTGGTGGGATCGAGCTGCTGATAAAACGCCTGCAGCTGCGGTTTCGCCTGATACAGATGGCCCACGTTATGCTCGGCCGGATACTCGGCGCCGCGCGCGGCTAAAATCGCCAGCATCTTCTCTTTTAACGCATGCGCATCCACGCCTTTTTTCACGATGTAATCCTGATGGAACACGTGGCAGAAGAAGTGGCCGTAGTAGAGACGGTGGATCAGATCGTTATCGAACTCGGGCGGCAGTCGTTCAAACCACGCTTCATCATTACGACGCAGCGCGATATCCAGCGCCAGAATGTCTTCCACTTCATCGGCATGCACCGCGTGATAGCGCACCGCAGCACCGGCGGCGGCAAAGCGATGCAGGAACGCGTGCGCGCCCTCTTTGGCGTCACAGGCGAAGAACGCGCCGCCGCCTTCGCGGAAATATTCGGTCAGATAGGCCTGCGCTTCGGCGACGCCGTCGCCGGACATCTTCAGCATCAGGTGATGCTCATATTTGTCGCGATACTGCTTCAGGCGTTTAGGCAGATGCGCCGGTAGCCAGCTGCTGATGCGCTGCAATAAACGATCGGTGAGATGCGGTTTCACCCAGCTCAGCTTGCCCAGCCAGGCATCCACGCGGCCTTTCAGGGTGAAAAACAGCGGCATTTTGTCGGTGCCGAGTTTATCAATCATCACGAAGGTATCTTTGCCGTACACCTCGGCGATGTCGAAAATGTCGCGGTGCATATATTCGCCCGCCACCGGCAGATGGGTAAATTCCGCCAGTATATGGCGGCGAATATCGCCCAGTTCCGCCGGATTATTGGTGCCGATGTAGAACACCTGCTGCTGCGGTTCGGTGGGGAAAGTATCCAGACGCACGGCAAACACCGCCAGCTTACCGGCGCAGCCGGAGGCTTCAAACAGGCGACGCTCATCGGCGTTAAAGCGCGCTGGCGTCTCTGCATGGATATCGCGCACGCGGTCGGCGTATTCATGATCCGAGGCGTGACGTTCATCCCAGCGCACATCGCTCTGCTGCCAGCGATCGTCATCCAGCCGACCCAACATCTCTTCCGGCGAATGGCCGAGATCGATGCCGAGATGGTTCACCAGCTTGAGTTTGCCGCGGGCATCAATCTGCGCAAACAGCGCCATTTCGCTGTAGGCCGGACCGCGTTTGATCAGCGATCCGCCCGAGTTATTGCAAATCCCGCCCATTACCGAGGCGCCAATGCAGGAGGAACCGATCACCGAATGCGGCTCGCGGCCAAGCGGCTTCAGCGCTTTTTCCAGCTGATACAGCGTGCTGCCGGGGAAGGCGAGGATCTGTTTGCCGTTGTCGATCAGCTGCAACTTATCCAGACGCAAGGTGCTGATGATCACCACCGGACGATCGTAATCGTTGCCGTTTGGCGTGGAACCTTCGGTCAGGCCGGTGTTGGCGGCCTGCATCAAAATGATCGCATCGGCGCTCACCAGCGCCTGCAACGCACGCCACAGCTCAAGCAGCGATCCGGGAAAAATCACCGCCAGCGCTTCGCCTTCGCCCGAGCGGAAACCTTTACGGTAGCGCGCGGTCTGTTCCGCGTCGGTTAACAGGTTCGACGATCCGACCAGACGACGCAGTTCGGCGAGCAGAGTAGGGTGCGAAGTGTTGTTATTCATTGGCCTATCCTTGTCTTTAACATGGCGCTTTTACTGTAGCATGCGCCAGCGACAGGAGCGCGGTGTGACATGGCGGCTACCTGCTATCCTCATCTTGTGGCAAACTGCCCCGGTTATTTCGATATTGCGCAGTCACTTAAGAGAACCCGACCTGATGAAATGGATTTACTCTGTTAGCCTCGCTGTCTCCTTAGCCATGCAACCCGCTTTCGCGGACGATCTGTTTGGCCCACATCCGATGACTGAACAGGCGCGCGACGCCTTTGTGAATCAGCTGCTCAGCAAAATGACCCTTGATGAAAAAATCGGGCAGATGCGTTTGATCAGCGTAGGACCGGATACGCCAAAATCGGCGATTCGCGACATGATTCAGCACGGTCAGGTCGGGGCAATTTTTAACACCGTGACGCGTCAGGATATTCGCGCCATGCAGGATCAGGTGATGCAGCTCAGCCGCCTGAAAATTCCGCTGTTCTTCGCCTATGACGTGGTGCACGGTCAGCGCACCATTTTCCCGATTCCACTTGGCCTGGCGGCAAGCTGGGATCTGGATGCCATCGCTGAGGTGGGACGCGTCTCTGCTTATGAAGCCGCGGATGACGGCCTCAACATGACGTGGGCGCCGATGGTTGATGTGTCCCGCGAACCTCGTTGGGGACGCGGCTCGGAAGGATTTGGTGAAGACACCTTCCTCAGCGCGCAAATGGGCAGCAGCATGGTGAAAGCCATGCAGGGCAAAAGCGCGGCGGATCGCTACTCGATCATGACCAGCGTGAAGCACTTCGCGGCCTACGGCGCAGTGGAAGGTGGACGAGATTACAACACCGTCGACATGAGCCCGCAGCGCCTGTTCCAGGATTATCTGCCGCCGTATAAAGCCTCATTGGATGCGGGCAGCGGTGGCGTAATGGTGGCGCTTAACTCATTGAATGGCACACCGGCCACGGCAGACAGTTGGCTGCTGAAAGACATCCTGCGCGGCGACTGGAAGTTCAAAGGCATCACCATTAGCGATCACGGTGCGATTAAAGAACTGATTAAACACGGCGTAGCCAGCGATCCACAGGATGCGGTGCGCATTGCGATGAAATCAGGCATCGACATGAGCATGAGCGACGAGTACTACAGCAAATATCTGCCGGGCCTGGTGAAGAGCGGCGCGGTGAGCATGGCGGAAGTGGACGATGCCGCGCGCCATGTGCTGAACGTCAAATATGACATGGGCTTGTTTAACGATCCTTACAGTCATTTAGGGCCGAAAGAGAGTGATCCGCAGGACACCAATGCGGAAAGCCGTTTGCATCGCGCCGAAGCGCGTGACGTGGCGCGTAAAAGCATTGTGCTGCTGAAAAACTGGCGCGAAACGCTGCCGCTGAAAAAAGACGCCACCATTGCGTTGGTGGGTCCGCTAGCGGATAGCCAGCGCGACATCATGGGCAGCTGGTCGGCCGCCGGCGTGGCGAAACAGTCGATTCCGCTGCTGCAAGGCGTGCGCAATGCGATGGCGGGCAAAGGCACGGTGCTGTACGCCAAAGGCGCTAACATCATCGACAACAAAGGCATTCAGGACTTCCTCAATCTGTATGAGCAGGCGGTCAGCGTGGACAAGCGTTCACCGCAGGAGCTGATTGACGAAGCGGTAGCGCAGGCGAAAAAAGCTGATGTGGTGGTGGCTGCCGTGGGTGAAGCGCAGGGCATGGCGCACGAAGCCTCCAGCCGCAGCGATTTGGTGATCCCGGAAAGTCAGCAGAAGCTGCTGGCCGCACTGAAGGCCACCGGCAAACCGCTGGTGATCGTGCTGATGAACGGCCGTCCGCTGACGGTGGTGAAGGAAGATCAGCAAGCCGATGCGATGCTGGAAACCTGGTTTAGCGGTACTGAAGGCGGCAACGCGATCGCCGATGTGCTGTTCGGCGATTACAACCCGTCGGGCAAGCTGCCGGTCTCCTTCCCGCGTTCGGTGGGCCAGATTCCGATTTATTACAACCACTTGCCAACCGGTCGTCCCTACAACTTCGTCAAGCCGAACAAGTACACCTCGCACTACTACGATGCGGTGAACGGTCCGCTTTATCCGTTTGGTTACGGCCTGAGCTACACCAGCTTCACGGTGTCGCCAGTGAAGATGTCGTCACGCACTATGCCGCGTAACGGCTCGGTGGAAGCGTCAGTGACCGTGACCAATAGCGGTAAACGCGATGGTGCAACCGTGGTGCAGCTCTATCTCAACGATCCGGTCGCCAGCATTAGCCGTCCGGTGCAGGAGCTGCGCGGCTTCCAGCGCATCATGCTGAAAGCCGGTGAATCGCAGACCGTGAAGTTTAAGATCGACGTTGATGCGCTGAAATTCTGGAACCAGAAGATGCAGCAGGTTGCCGAGCCAGGCAAATTCAACGTGATGATTGGACTGGATTCAGTGCGGACGCAGGATGCGCAGTTTGATTATCTGTAATCGCTGATGCCCCTCACCCTAACCCTCTCCCGCACGCGGGAGAGGGAACCGATGGGTGCGGTATTCAATCCCGGCTCGATCCTCTCCCTCTCCCGCGTGCGGGAGAGCGCCGGGGTGAGGGCAACAACCGCACAAGCACAACCCCATGAACATCCGCGAACGCATCCAACAGCAAGTCTTCCGCCTCAACGGCCTGTCACTCAATGAATTCGACATCTCGCAACCGCCTGGCGATCCCGGTTTATTTGGCCCGGACCACGTTATCTGGCGCGTCCATGGCGACTTCCCCTCGATGCTGTGCGGCGGTATCAGCGCCTTAATGCTGCAGATGCTGCATCCGGCGGCGCTGGCGGGCGTGTGGGATCACTCCAATTTCCGGCAGGACATGATGGGCCGCCTGCGGCGCACCAGCCAGTTTATCGCCGTCACCACCTTCGGTAACACCGCCGATGCCAACATCCTCATCGACCGCGTCAAACGGATTCATCTGCGCGTCACCGGTGTCGATAACGCGGGCAAGCCGTATGCCGCCAGCGATCCGCATCTGCTCACCTGGGTACACGTCGCGGAAACCAGCCGTTTTCTGGCGGCGCATCTGCGCTACAAAAATCCGCAGCTCAGCCTGGCCGATCAGGATCGTTACTATCAGGAAGCGGCATTAGTTGCCGAGGCGCTTGGCGCACAGCGGGTGCCGAAAAGCGTGCAGGCGGTTGAGGCGTATCTACAACTGATGCGGCCCGAGTTGCTCTGTGATGCGCGCACGCTGGAGGTGATGCAATTGCTGATTAACGCGCCTGCACCCAGCTGGCAGGCGAGACCGGCAATGCGCGTGATGCTGAAAGCGGGGATGGGATTGTTGCCTGACTGGGCACAACAGCAGATTCAGCAGCCGGTTGGGCCGCTGACGCAGTGGCGTGTGGATCGGGAAATGGCGGTGATTGCCGGGCTGCTGCGCTGGTCGATTCAGCGCGGCGCTTATACCCGCGCCATGCAGCGCATGGGCCGCTAAGCGTTACAAATGCAGCTCATCCTCTTTCTGCGTGTAGGTGCGCGGTGTGCGCGCTTCACGTTTTAGTGCCTGCTGACGTTGCTGATAATGGTGCAGCATCATGCCAAGTCCGAGGCCAATCAGCGCCAGCGGCAGCAGGCTGTAATAGATATCAAGCGGTAATAACACCAGCAACGCCACGCCGCCTAGCAATAGCGTCAGCGACGTCATCACCCATGTATAACGGATAAACAGCCACACCAACATCGCGAAAATAACCACGTCACGCAGGTTCAGATCGAGGTTTTGCAGCACCATGATGGCAGCTCCAAAGAGGTGAATGCGCAAACCATATCACGCGAAATGGTAAAAGAATCGCAAATTAATCTGAAGCTTGTCAGCGTGTTAAGCGGCAATTGATAAGCCGCACTCATCTTTCCCGTCTGGCACTTTGAGAGTTTTACCCTTGTGTCACATGGCACGAGTGCCGATCCTGCTCTATTCTCGGGGAAAATGGATTCCTCCAGGTAATATCGAGGCGTTATGACCCACCAACCTCTGATTGCTGAGGTGCCGAATCAGCAACACACACTAACCGCGATCGTCGAGCAGGATGCGCGTACGGCCTATTTTTATATCTGGCCGAATGACCTGTTTCGCAGCCAATACGCGGTGCGCGGCTGCTGGCTGCGTAACCTGCTGCCTGCGCCCGCGCAGGAAGATCGTGAAGCGATGGAGCAGGGCATCGCGCCGCTGCTGAGTGCCGAGTATTGCCGCACGCTGGAAGCCGAGCCGATGCTCGATCCCGCCGGCTTACAGGTGCTGTGGGAGCCCAGCGACGACGGCGCCGCGCTGTGGTATTACGGCCAGCTGCTGGCGGTGATCCCTGGCTGGAGCCTGTATCAGGATAAGCAGGTGAGTTTTTCTGCTGCCTGCATCAAAGAGAATCGC
The DNA here is from genome assembly GCF_003208415.1 of Pantoea sp. AG1095. Taxonomy (NCBI): domain Bacteria; kingdom Pseudomonadati; phylum Pseudomonadota; class Gammaproteobacteria; order Enterobacterales; family Erwiniaceae; genus Pantoea; species Pantoea sp. AG1095. The sequence goes on from NZ_QKMJ01000001.1 coordinate 225,572, forward strand.
CTGACCGCACCGCTGGGATCGGCCTCCACCAACGATTACTACGCGCGCGCTGAACAGCAGCGTCACTTCTGGCGTGACTGGCACGACGGACACTTGTGGGATGTGGTGCAGCGCGAGCTGATGCAGTGTTATCAGGCGCAGTTTGGCGAATCGGTAAAATATTACTCCATCGATCAAGGCAACTGGCCGCCAATGGCGATTTCACAGCACTTGCACAATGGCGTTTGGTATTTCCTGACGCTTGGCATGGGGATCCGTCCGATGCCGCAGGTGGATCACCTGTTTGACGAGCTGGCGCCGCAGTATCGCCGCGTCGAGCTGGCGATGGCGGTGGACGGTGAAGTGATGACCGAAGCCAATGCGGTGCAGATGGCGAGCGCGCTGGCTGAGTTTGCCCATCTGCCGTGGGCGCGCCTGACCTGGATTGGCGAAGGGCATACGCTGGCGTCGGAAGTGGCGCCGGTTGGCTTTGAAAGCTTCCTGCTGGCCAACGATCTCGCTCCCGAAGCGGCGCAATTCCGACTGCCGAAACGCGATGGCTACCGCGTGAATCTGCTGTGGTCCACGCCAATTACCGAAGCCGAACGCCAGTTTGCGCAGGCTGACGATCGCGGTGGGCAGCAGCTGCTGCAACGTTTGCTGGCGGACGGCAATAATCATGTGTTCCGGCCGCGCCAGGAAGTGGTTGAAACTCCCGCTCCGTAAATCAGGTCGGCATCGATGCCGACCCTACGATTTTAAATTATCACCCAAATCAACTATTTCACTGCTTTGTGATCGTGCTCACCTCAAGTTCCCCATTAACACGCCGTTAACCTCGATCAGGCAACTCGCCAACCAGGGTAAGGGCACACATAATGTTCAAAACAACACAATCCAGTTTCACCGCGACGCTGGTCGCCTTTTTTGCCGGTCTGATGCTGGTTACCGTGCTGGTAATTAATCAGTTTATCGCTCCGCAACTCTCCGAAAATGAAAGTCGTCTGGTACGTTACGAAGTGGACGGCCTGGCCGGACGCATCGTCGAGCAGATGAACCGCGTACAGGCACAGCAGCGCGCCATTACCGAAGCCGCAGGTGTGATGGATAGCGCAGCCATTGATACCTTGCTGCCCGCCTTAGTTAACCAATATCAGGACAGCAACGTGTTCGGCGGTGGCATCTGGCCGTTACCGAACCGTCGCGATCCGGCCAAAGAGAAAGACAGTTCGTTCTTTGCGCGCAACGCCAGTAACCAGCTGCAGGTCAACACTTACTGGAACTCGGACGCCGCCGACAAATACTGGGAGCAATCCTGGTACAAAGATGGTTTGAGCGCGCCGAAGGGCCAGTGCGCATGGGCAAAAGCCTATCAGGATGCTGCCAGCCCGCAGCCACGTACCAACTGCGCAATGGCGATCTATCGCGATGGCACCGTATGGGGCGTAGCGACCATCGACGTGACGCTCGGCTTCTTCAACCAACTGGCAAAACAGATGGGTGAGGCGATTCAGGGCCGCGTACTGATCGTTGAAGCCGATGGCAAAGTGGTCGGTAACGCCGCGCTGGTGGATGGTGCGCCGAAGCTGGAAAACCTCGCCGATACCCAGCTGCCGATGGCGTCCGCGTTAAAAGGTCTGTTAGCGCAGGCGGGCAGCCAGCCCGCGCAAACCACCTTCGCAGGTGAAGATGGCGAACACACGCTGTTCGTGCAGGCGATTGCCGGCAGCCCGTGGTATCTCGCCAGCGATGTGCCGTCGAGCTTGCTGGATGCGCAAACTCATAGCATGTTGACGCGTCTGGGTCTGGTGCAGATTCCGCTGGCGGTGATCCTGCTGCTGGTGCTGCTGGGCTTTGTGCGCGCCATGATGAAACGGCTCGCGGTGCTGAACAGCAACATTGAAGCCTTATCGACCGGCGGTGCCGATTTGACGCAGCGTCTGCCCGCCAGTAATAGCCCGGAATTCAACGCCGTGGCGCAGAGCTTCAACCAGTTCATCGCCTATCTGCAAGGCCTGATGCGTCAGGTGGGCGATAGCGCGCTGGCGATTACGGCGGCTTCGCGTGAAATTGCCAGCGGCAACGCCGATCTCTCGGCGCGTACCGAATCGCAGGCCAGTTCGATTGTTGAAACGGCAGCATCGATGGAAGAGCTGACCGGCACGGTACGTCAGAACGCCGATAACGCCACGCATGCGAATCAGCTGGCGGATGGCGCGTCGCAGGTTGCGGCACGCGGTACCGAAGTGGTGCGTCAGGTGGTCACCACCATGGGCGCGATTAATCACTCTTCGCGCAAAGTGGTTGATATCATCAGCGTCATCGACAGCATCGCCTTCCAGACCAACATCCTGGCGCTGAACGCCGCGGTAGAGGCGGCGCGCGCAGGTGAACAGGGGCGCGGTTTTGCCGTGGTGGCCTCGGAAGTGCGCAACCTGGCACAGCGCTCGGCTAACTCGGCGCGTGAAATTAAGAAGCTGATTGAGGAGTCGGTGGCGAATATTGATACCGGCAGCCAACTGGTGGAGCAGGCCGGGCAAACCATGGATGAGCTGATGCAGGGCGTCAGCAGCGTGACCACGCTGATGAGCGAAATCATGTCAGCGAGCCGCGAGCAGAGCATGGGCATCGATCAGGTTAACGTGGCGATTACCCAGCTGGACGGCAGCACTCAGCAGAACGCCGCGCTGGTCGAGCAGGTTTCAGCCGCCGCGCAGTCGATGCAGCAGCAAAGCGTGCAGCTGGAGCAGGTGGTACAAAGCTTTAAGCTGTAAGTTTTGTGGAGAAGGTCGCCATGCATGGCGGCCTTCTCACACACCGCACACATCTTCTCTATTAACGCCATTCCCCGCTTTTTTATGCTGAATTCTCCGCAGGCTGCTACGCTTTAATGTGCCCACGTTAACGCACGGAATGTGCGCTATTTCCTCCATCAACCCTTTGGAGGTTGTGTACAATAGCTGCGAATTTTCCGAAGGAGTTGTCATGCCCGCCATTGAAGTTATTCTCGTTGACCACCTCGATCGCCCTATCGGCAAAATGGAAAAGCTGGAAGTGCATGAAAAAGGATTGCTGCATCGCGCGGTGACGGTTTACGTGTTCAATTCGCGCCATGAAGTGCTGCTGCAACGCCGTGCCAGCACTAAATATCACTGTGGTGGATTGTGGAGTAACACCTGCTGCAGTCATCCCTATCCGCAGGAATCCACGCGCGATGCCGCCGAGCGCCGTTTGCGTGAAGAGATGGGCATGAATGTTGCGTTAACGCCGGTGTTTGAGCTGAGCTACAACCTGCCGCTGAGTAACGGCTTGACCGAGCATGAATATGGCCACGTGTTCTTCGCCATCAGCGATGAGCAGCCGGTCCTCAACCCGGAAGAGGCGGATGCATGGTGCTATCGCTCGATTGCGCAGATTCAGCAGGAGATGCAGGAGAATCCGGCGCAGTTCACGCCGTGGTTTTTGCATACCTTCCCGCGCATTCCCAATACGCTGGGCGAGTTTCGCCTGACGGCTTAAAGACGAAGGTCGCCATTTATGGCGACCTCTGTTAATCCATCACTGAAAATCTTCCGCATCCACGTCGTAACCCGACGGCTCCCAGCGAATCGCCAGTAGCGCCAGTAAGCCAATCAGCGGCGCAAGGAAAATCACCCAGAACACGCCGGTACCAAACGCCGCCACCAGCAGCGGGAAGGTGAACAGCGACACGGTGGAACTGCCGCGCATCAGCGTCTGGTTGAAGCCAACGCCTACGCCGCGCAGCGAAGCCGGATAGCTTAGCGAGGCAAATGTCATGGTGTGCGAGCCGGGACCAAACCCCTGACCAAACAGGAACAGCGCCAGCATGGCAATCGCCACCGCCGCCTGTTCGCCGCCTTCCGGACGACCAATCAACGCCAATCCCAGCAGCGCCACGCACTGACAAGCGTAACCGGCCACCGACATCTTCCACGCGCCGAGACGCGGCACCAGCCGCACCGCCAGCAAGCCGCCGACAAAGGCAAACAGCAGATTCAGCGCCAGCGATACCAGAATGGTGGTCAGCATCGATTGCGCAAAGAAGCTGGAGATAATCACCGGCAGGCCAAACGCCACCGCGTTATAGGCAAACGACGAGGCGATGGAGGTGACGGTTGCCAGAATGGTACGACGACGATAGACGCCCTGCAGCAGCGCGCCGTAGTTGCGCCAGCTGGCTTTCCGTACCGCTTTCTGCGGCGTCAGATCGGCGTCATCCGCCACCTGCGCGTTGATGTTGTAAGAGTTGCGCAGAATCTCCGCCGCGCCTGTGAGGTTGCCCTGATTGGCTGCCCAAATCGGCGATTCACTCATGTAACGGCTGCGAATAGCGATGATCAGCAGCGCAGGCACCGCACCAAAACCCAGAATCAAACGCCACAGCCAATCGGTGTGGCTTTCGGGCAACACCGCATACAGCAGCAGGACCAGCAGGTAGGAAATACTGATCGCCGCGTACCATGTCGGACACCACATCGCCACGCTGGCGGCCTTATTGCCTTGCCCGCGCAGCTTCGAAAACTCGGCGAGAAACGCCATCGCCACCGGTAAGTCGATCCCGACGCCGAGGCCCATCACAAAGCGCGCACCGGCCAGCACATATTCGTTTGGCGCGAACGCACAGGCTAACGCTGCCACCACGAAGAAAAACATGTCGGCCATAAACACGCGATAGCGACCTATTTTGTCGGTGAGGTAGCCGCCAATCAGCGCCCCGACAATCGCACCAAAGGTAATCGCCGATGCCACCATGCCGGTGCCTGCGGGCGTCAGCTGGAACTCGCGCGTCACGTCTTTGATGCCAAACGCCAATGCGCCGAGATCGTAGGCGTCAAGGAACACGCCGCCCAACGCAATGGCGATCACGATGCGCGCGTTGCTGCGTGATTCGTTGCTGTTGTTCACCAGCCCGGAGACATCGGCCGCGCTGCGGATCCATTTGGTCTCACCGGTGGGGACATTCCCTGCCTGCGCGGCATGCGCTGGAGAAGCTAAGTCGGTCATGATGTTTTGTAATTTATTGTAATGAGTGGGACTGTGAGCATAAGCCGCCGTCTTAACATCGAAAATTCCAATTGGTTATATGTGCTGCGTTTTGGTTATAACCGATAGGCAATTGATAGCAAAAAAAGCACGAAGTAAGCCGCTTGACCGCGCCTATCCCCATTCGCCAGGCTACGCTTGATAGTCACACAATGAAAACAAATGAGGGAAGCGGGATGATAAAGCAGGGTTTATTGGGAATGATGGCATTGGCAATGAGCATGGGTGCAGCGCAGGCGGCGGATTCGGTGAAAGTCGGTTCCAAAATTGATACCGAAGGCTCGCTACTCGGCAACATTATTCTGCAGGTGCTGGACAAACATGGGGTAAAAACCGTCAATAAAATCCAGCTCGGTACCACGCAAGTGGTGCGCGGCGCGATCACCGCCGGTGAGCTGGATATCTACCCGGAATACACCGGCAATGGCGCATTCTTCTTCAACGATGAAAAAGACACGGCGTGGAAGAACGCTCAGCAGGGCTACGAGAAGGTGAAAAAACTCGACGCCGAGAAAAATCATCTGGTGTGGCTGACGCCCGCGCCAGCTAACAATACCTGGACGATTGCGGTGCGCGGCGACGTGGCGCAGAAGAACAACCTCAACACGCTGGACGATCTCAGCGCTTACCTGAAAAAAGGCGGCACTTTCAAACTGGCTGCCTCGGCGGAATTTATTGAACGCAGCGATGCGTTACCGGCGTTTGAAAAAGCCTACAACTTCAAACTGGAGCAGGCGCAGCTGCTGTCGCTGGCCGGTGGCGACACCGCCGTGACCATCAAAGCGGCGGCGCAGCAAACCTCTGGCGTGAACGCGGCGATGGCGTACGGCACCGACGGTCCGGTAGCGGCGCTGGGCCTGCAAACGCTGAGCGATCCGAAAGGCGTGCAGCCGATTTATGCCCCTGCGCCGGTGATCCGCGAAAGCGTGCTCAAACAATATCCGGACATCGGCAACTGGCTGCAGCCGGTCTTCAGCAAGCTGGATGAGAAAACCCTGCAGCAGCTGAATGCGCAGATCGCGGTGGATGGTCAGGATGCCAGCCAGGTCGCGAAACAGTGGCTACAGACCAATAAGTTGCTGTAAGCAGTGTCGTCGTTGTTATTCCGACCGCGCCAGCAGCCGGTGCTGCTGGTGTTAATCGCGCTTATCACGCTGGCGCTGTTTGCCTTGCCGCTATTGAGCTTTGCCGCCAATCGGCTGGTCTCTGGCCTGCCGCTGACGTTATGGCAGGTGACCAACAGCATACTGCTGTTCATCCCGTTGCTGTGGCTGTGGCAGAGCTTGTGGTGGCCGCCGCGCCGCATTCACGCGATATCGGTGCTGCTGGCGGCGGAAGTGCTGCTGGCCTTACTCATCTGGCTGGCCGGACAACAGGCCACGCAACTGGCGAACAGCGGGAGCCCGCTGGCGCGCACCGCGTTTGGCAGCGGCTTGTGGTGTGCGGCGGCGCTGGCGCTGCTGCTGGCGGCGGAAGCGGTCCGGCAAATCACCCGCAGTACCCCGTGGCGCATTGTGCTCAACCTGCAAATCTGGCTGCCGCCGCTGGCGCTGTTACTCAGCGGTCATCTTGATCGTCTCTCGCTTTTGAAAGAGTACGCCAACCGCACGGCGGTGTTTGATGCGGCCTTCACGCAGCATTTGTGGCTGCTGGGCGGCACGCTGCTGCAGACGGTAATCATCGGATTGCCGCTCGGGCTGGCGATTGCGCGGCGTCCGCGCTGGCAGAATGCCGCATTTAGCGTGCTTAACCTGATTCAAACGGTGCCGTCGGTGGCGCTGTTCGGTTTACTGATTGCGCCGCTGGCGGGATTGGTGGCGCATTTTCCGCTGCTGGCCCGTTGGGGCATCAGCGGCATCGGTATTGCGCCGGCCTTGATTGCGCTGGTGCTCTACGCGCTGCTGCCGCTGGTGCGCAGCGTGGTGGCCGGTTTGCAGCAGGTGCCGCAGGAAGTGCGTGAAACCGCGCGCGGCATGGGCATGAGCGCGTGGCAACAGTTCTGGCACGCCGAACTGCCGCTGGCGCTGCCGGTGTGGCTCTCCGGGCTACGCGTGGTAGTGGTGCAAACCGTGGGCCTGGCGGTGGTCGCGGCGCTGATTGGGGCGGGCGGATTCGGCGCCATTGTTTTTCAGGGATTGCTCAGCAGCGCGCTGGATCTGGTGCTGCTGGGCGTGATTCCGGTGGTGGCGCTGGCGGTGATTTTTGATGCGCTGCTGCGTTTACTGTCGGCACTGCTGGAGAGACGTCATGATTGAATTTCACCAGGTGAGCAAAGTGTTCGCTGGCAAAGAGGCGATACGTAACCTGTCGCTGAAGATTGAGAAGGGCAGTTTTACCGTGCTGATTGGCACCTCCGGTTCGGGCAAATCGACCACGCTGAAGATGATCAACCGGCTGGTGGAGCACGACAGCGGCGAAATCCGTTTTGCCGGAGAAGCCATCGAAACCATGGATGCGCGCGCGTTGCGCCGCCGCATCGGTTATGCCATTCAGTCGATTGGCCTGTTTCCGCACTGGAACGTGGCGAAGAACATCGGCACCGTGCCCTCGCTGCTCGGCTGGCCGCAGGCGAAGATCACTCAACGCGTCGATGAGCTGCTGGCGCTGCTCAATCTCGACAGCCATCTGGCGACGCGCATGCCGCATCAGCTGTCGGGCGGACAGCAGCAGCGCGTCGGCGTGGCGCGTGCGCTGGCGGCCGATCCCGAGTTGCTGCTGATGGATGAACCTTTCGGCGCGCTCGATCCGGTTAACCGTCTGGCGTTGCAACACGAGATGCTGCGCATTCAGAAAATGTCCGGTCGCACCGTGGTGCTTGTGACGCACGACATCGACGAAGCGCTGACGCTGGCCGATCAGCTGGTGCTGATGGACGGCGGCGAAATCGTGCAGCAGGGCAGGCCAATCGATCTGCTGACGCAGCCGGTGAACGACTTTGCCCGCGAGTTCTTTGGTCGCAGCGAGCTCGGCGTGCGTTTGCTGGCGCTGGGACGTGCGGGCAGCGCGGCGCGACGCGGTGAATGGCTGGACGCCGAACCGATTGCCGAATCGCTGACGCTGCGTGAAGCGCTGTCGCAATTTATTGCGCGCCGTACCGATAAATTGCCGGTGATCGATCAGCAGCAACAGCCGCTGGGCGTGCTGCACTTCAGCGATCTGCTGCGCCAGCGGGAGGCGAGCTGATGCGGCTGTTACGCGATCCGCTCTACTGGCTGCTGGCGGCCTTTCTGCTGCTGCTGTGGGGCTTGCCGCACAGCGGTCCGCTGTTTGCTCACTGGTTTCCACAGCTCGAGCGTCCGCTGTATCAGCAGGAGAGTTTCTGGCGGCTGGCGCTGGCGCATCTGGCGTTGGTGGTCAGCGGCAGCCTGCTGGCGTTGCTGGTCGGCGTTGCCTGTGCGGTGTTTGCTACGCGTCACGCCGGGCGCGCCTTTCGTCCGCTGCTGGAAACCGTGGCGGCGGCCGGGCAAACCTTTCCGCCGGTTGCGGTGTTAGCGATTGCGGTGCCAGTGATGGGGTTTGGTGCCACGCCCGCGGTAATGGCGCTGTTTCTCTACGGCTTGCTACCGATTTTGCAGGGCACGCTGGCAGGTTTAGATAGCGTACCGGCCAGCAATCGTGAAATCGCGGTCGGCCTCGGCATGGGGCCGTGGCGACGCTTGTGGCAGATTGAGCTGGCGCTGGCGGCACCGGTGATCATGGCGGGCGTGCGAACCTCGGTGATGATCAACATCGGCACGGCAACTATCGCCTCCACGGTGGGCGCGGAGAGTCTGGGATCGCCGGTGATTATCGGTCTTAGCGGCTTTAACACCGCCTATGTGATTCAGGGCGCGCTGCTGGTGGCGCTGCTGGCGTTGATTTGCGATCGCCTGCTAGAGCGCGTGCAGCGCAAACTTAGTGGGTATGCACAATGAGGCTGTAGCCGACCAGCATCATGCCACCCATGCCGCCAAGCGCCATGATGGCAAACAGGGAACCGATAAGGAGTTTATTCCAGTTCATGAGGAGACCTGAGAAAAGAAATTTAGGGCGGCATGATAACGCGCACACCACGCCAGGCAAAGGCCGTGTGTGCGATTTTACTTATGCGGGATCGTGCAGGTGAATGGCAAAACCCTGCGCCTGCCAGTGTTCAAACTGCTCGACCTGACGACGCGTCGGCTTTTTACCGGTCCAGATAAACAGGTTTTGTCCGGGGAATAACTCAGGGCGCGGCATGTCCAGCGGCTCCGCCAACACATCCATGCGCCAGCCTTGCTGCGACAAACGCCAGGCTTCCAGCCAGATGCGGGTACGATCTTCCACCGCCCAACCCAGCATCAAGGCATCTTTACCGGCTTTTTTACGTCCACAGGCCAGACAAAACGCCACATAATCAATCAGCGCGCCATCAAGCAGACTGCACATGGTGCGCGCGGTGTTCTGATCTAAACCAAGACGCTGGCGAACCGGCACGAACACGTGATCGATTAACGCATCCACCGGATGTTCCCGGCCAATATTGGCAATTTTAACGCGCAATTTCGCCGGGCGAACGTGGCGCAGTACGCTCATCAACTCTTCCTGCAGCGCCGACCAACCGTCATCCACATTGACCGTCGCGCCTTCCAGCAACGCTTTCACTTTGCCAACGGGCACACCACTCTCTATCCAGCGTTTTATCTCTTCGATACGCTGAACATCTTCATCATCAAACTGCCGATGACCACCTTCGGTACGCTGGGGTTTTAACAGACCGTAACGTCGCTGCCAGGCGCGAAGCGTTACCGGGTTGATTCCACAGCGTTCGGCCACATCCCCGATACTGTATAAGGCCATAAAGTCCTCAAAAATTCTGACCTGCATAACAACACCTTAACCCCCACGACTGGGTTGTACAATGATTTTTTAATTGTACAACTTGACCGCTTTATTTATTTAAGGTCATATCTCATATGTGAGATTTATTTCCCGTATATGAGAGGTGAAGATGTCTGCTTCGGATACCGACGATCGACTGGCGGCGCGACTGGCTGAATTACGCGTACAACGCGGTTGGTCATTAGATGAATTGGCGATGGCGACCGGCATCAGTCGGGCGTCGTTGTCGCGCATTGAACGCGCCGAAACGAGCCCCACAGCCGCTTTGCTTAACCGCCTTTGCGTGGCCTACGGCTTGACCATGTCGCGCCTGCTGAGCGAGGTGGAAGAGGAGGCCGCGCTGCTGCTGAAAGCGGCGCAACAGCCGGTATGGCGCGATGACGCCAGCGGCTTCCAGCGCCGCAACGTATCACCGCCCGCCAGCCACTTTAAAGCGGAAGTGGTGGAAGGTGTGCTGCGTCCTGGCGCGCGCATTGATTACGATGCGCCGCCGATTCAGGGACTGGAGCAGCACATCTGGCTGCAATCAGGCGAGCTGACCATCAGCATGGACAATCAGCACTGGACGCTGCAGGCAGGCGACTGTCTGCGCTTTAATCTCACCGGCAAATCCGCGTTTGCCGCCCATGCCGAAGGCGGCGCGCGCTACATTTTGGTGGTATGCAAACCATGATTGACATCGAACCTCTCAGCGCCACCCAGGCGCAGCCGCTGCTGGCGGCATTGTGTGATGTGCTGCAGGGCTGCGTCGCCGATGGCGCCAGCGTGGGCTTTATTGATGCAGACGATCGCGCGGCCATTGAGCGCTTCTGGCAGGACAAAATTTACAGCCTGGCGAGCGGCGACAATCAGCTGCTGGTGGCGTATCAGCAGGGCGTGATTGTGGCGACGGTGATGGTGGGATTCAGCGCAATGCCGAACGGTCGCCATCGGGCGGAGATCAGTAAGCTGCTGGTGCATCCCCGCGCCAGACGTCAGGGCATCGCGCGCCGCCTGATGCAGCAAGCCGAACAGCTGGCGGCACAGCAGGGAAAAACCCTGCTGGTGCTGGATACGCGCAGCGGCGACGTGGCAACGGATCTCTATTTGTCGATGGATTGGCAGATTGCTGGGTCGATTCCGTTCTATGCGGAGTCAACCGAAGGTGTGCTGGATGCGACTACGGTGATGTTTAAGGTGTTGGGGTGATTGTGATTGTGATTGTGATTGTGCCTGCTGTCCCCCATCCCGGCCTTCCCCCACAAGTGGGGGAAGGAGACGCTGCCACATGCAGCTTCATCACTGACATATGGCAGCATCTTCCTCCCCCATTTATGGGGGAGGACCGAGGAGGGGGACAGCGAGCACAGACCGGGGAAAGCGAGCACAAACCTGGACGGACAGCGAGCACAGACCGGGGACAGCAAGCACAATCCCAAAATGCACCAACTCAGTGCGGTCCTTCCGCCTCGCCAATCCCCAGCGCCTGCATAAACAGCCGGATAATCGGGTTTATTTTGCGGCCCTTCTTCATCATCAAACAAAACGGGTTTTCACGGCGAGTCGAATCATCACCCAACTCACACAGCTGCCCACGCGCAATAAACGCGGCGGCATAATGTTCCGGTAAATAACCAATAAAATGGCCGGTTAAAATTAGCATGGCGACAGATTCAACCTGAACCGCCTGCGCGCCGCTGTCCTGTAAGGGAATGATGCGACGATCGTCGCGCGGCGTCACATATAAATGATTAATAATTTTCTGCTCACGTAATATGTCCAGCGATATATTTTTATCGCACGATCCAGAATATAAAGGATGTGACATGGAGCAATATAATTTTGAATATTCCTTATAAAGCGGGAAGTAATCAAAATCACTTTTCATTTCATAAACCGGTGCAATACCACAATGAAAACGGCCTTCGCTGATGCCGCGCTCAATATCATCTAATTGCGCGGTTTGCAGTCGAATTTGTACCTTTGGCGCTTTCTGGTGCAGCTGTTGCACCGCTGCGGTGACCGGAGATTGCGGATCGGAGATGGTGTTATCCACCACGCAAATGGCAATGTCGCCCAGCAGTTCGTTGCGGCTGTTGTGCAGCCGCTCGCGAAACAGATTCAGCGAGACGAACAGCTCCAGCGTGGCCTGGTAGACGTTGATGCCGTACTGCGTCAGCTCAAAACCTTCGCGTCCGCGGCTGCATAACGTCATACCGAGACGAATTTCCAGATCGGAAACCTGTTTACTGATCGCCGCCAGACCAATATTCAATTCGTGGCTGGCAGCGGTTAATCCGCCCGCTTCTACCACGCATTTAAATACCCGCAGTAATTTTAAATCGATATTACTCAGTGCCAGAACCGCATTATCGCTGCGATTATTTGCATTGTTTCCGGACTGGGAAACTTTACTTTCCATTTTTGCTATTCAACTCCGGAATAATTGCGGTGAAAGTACAGTGAACCTGAAATAGGCCCTATTTACCAGTGTAGCCATAAAATAAGTTTTTATTATTTCAACTGGCTCATCCATATCTTTTTCATATCGCTGATGATTATCTGTAAGGGGAAATAGCATGTCTGATAATGCCGAACTGTTATGGGGCGCGCGTTTTAAAGCGGCACCGGCGGCGAGTTTAACCGCGCTGTCTCGTAGCCCGGATTATTACTTTGCATTGGCACCTTACGATCTGGCGGGCTGCCGGGCGCATGCCCGTGAACTGGCGCGCGGCGAGTTGCTGAGCGCCGAAGAGCTCAGCACCATGCTGGCGGCCATTGACGCGTTAGACGCCGATTATCGCGCCGGTCAGCTGCATCCGATTGCCGCCGACGAAGATGTGCACACCTTTATCGAACGCGCGCTGACCGAGCGTTTAGGTCCGCTGGGCGGCAAGCTGCGCGCCGGGCGTTCGCGTAACGATCAAACCGTTAACGACCTGCGTCTTTACCTGCGCGACAACGGTCGCAAGGTGGTGAGCGCGCTGCTGGCCTTGCAGCAGGCGCTGGTCGAGCAGGCGGCACAGCACACCGAAAGCGTCGCGCCCGGTTTCACGCATCTGCAGCAGGCGCAGCCGATTGTTTTTGGTCATCAACTTTTGGCTCACGCGCAATCCTTTGCCCGCGATATTGAACGTATGCAAGATTGGGATCGCCGCAGCGCACGCTGTCCGCTCGGTGCCGCTGCGATGGCCGGTTCCGCCATTGCGCGCCAGCCGGAGCAGGCCGCCGCCGATCTTTCCTATCTCGCGCCGTGCGAAAACTCCATTGATGCCGTTGCCAGCCGCGACTATGCCGCTGAATTCCTGTTTGTCACCAGCATGATCGGCATCAACCTGTCACGCCTGTGCGAAGAAGTGTGCATGTGGGCATCGCGCCAGTTCCGCTGGGTCGAGCTGCACGACAGCTACGCCACCGGCAGCTCCATCATGCCGCAGAAGAAAAACCCGGACATCGCCGAACTGACGCGCGGCCGCGCTGGCCGCCTGGTCGGCAATCTGATGGCGCTGCTCACCACCATGAAAGCGATGCCGCTCTCCTACAACCGCGATCTCAGCGACGACAAACGCAACGTGATTGATGCGGTGGATACGCTGCTGCTGGTGCTACCGGCGATGGCAGGCATGATGGCGACGCTGAAATTCAACACCGACGTGATGCGCGAGCAGGCACCGGACGGCTTCACGCTGGCGACCGAAGTGGCCGACTGGCTTGCGATGCGCGGTGTGCCGTTCCGCGAAGCGCATGAGATCACCGGCCAGCTGGTGCAATTGTGCGAGCGCGAAAACTGCGGTCTGTCGGATCTCAGCGATGCGCAACTGCAGGCGGTGGATGTCCGCTTAACGCCGGAGGTGCGCAGTGCGCTGACGCTGGAAGCCGCGCTGGCGGCCCGTAGCGGCTACGGCGGTACCGCACCGGCACGCGTACGTGAGCAGCTGGCACGTCTGCAAACCTTGATGCAGGATCAGCAGCGCTGGACCGAAGATTACGCTGGCCCACGCGCCTGAGGAGAACTTATGTCGCAATCAACGCCGATTGAGCCGGGTTTGAACAACAGCCGCGAGCAGACGCATTACGATCTCGATCGTTACCAAGTGGTGCCGCGCCGTTACTACGGCCGTATCACCGCGTCGGCGGTGATTCTGCTGCTGCTGGCGCTGCTGGTAAACGCCTTTGCGCACGGCAATATCGAATGGTCGTTTGTCGGCCAGTTCTTTACCGCCCAGGCGATTCTTAACGGCGTGGTCAACACGCTGATCATGTCGGTGCTGGCGATGGGGCTCGGCGTACTGTTTGGCGTCATCACCGCCATCATGTACATGTCGCCGAATCCGGTGCTGCACTACATCGCCGTGGGCTACGCGTGGATTTTTCGCGGCACGCCGCTGATTCTGCAGCTGCTGCTGTGGTTCAACCTCGCGCTGGTGTTTCCCACCATCAGCATTCCCGGCGTGTTCAGCGTGCAAACCGTCACCATCATGACGCCGTTCCTCGCCGCGCTGCTCGGTTTGAGCATCAATCAGGGCGCGTACACCTCGGAAGTGGTGCGCGCGGGCCTGCTGTCGGTGGATACCGGGCAATACGAAGCGGCGAAAGCCATCGGCATGCCGCGTCTGCAGGCGCTGCAGCGCATCATTCTGCCGCAGGCGATGCGCGTGATTCTGCCGCCGGTCGGCAACGAATTTATCAGCATGATCAAAACCACCAGCCTCGCCAGCATGATTCAGTACTCCGAACTGCTCTACAACACGCAAACCATCTACTTCGCCAACGCGCGCGTCATGGAACTACTGTTCGTGGCAGGCATTTGGTACCTGATTGTGGTCACGGTGTTGTCGTTTGGACAGAGCCGACTGGAACGTTATTTCTCACGCGGCCATCGTCAGCGTCAGTAATCAGGAGCCCAACATGAGAAACATCGTGCGCGCCGTTAAGGTGAACAAATATTTCGACCAGTTCCACGCCCTGAAGGATGTCAGCCTCGAAGTGAACTACGGCGAGGTGATGTGCATCCTCGGCCCATCCGGTTCCGGCAAAAGCACCTTTTTGCGCTGCATTAACCAGCTGGAAAAGGTCGATAAAGGCGGGATTTGGGTTGACAACGAGCTGGCGGGCTATCGCATCGCCGGTAACAAACTCCATGCGCTGAGCGACAAACAGATTGCGCGCCAGCGCCTGCAAACCGGCATGGTATTCCAGCGTTTTAACCTGTTCCCACACAAAACCGCGCTGGAGAACATCATCGAAGGGCCGTGTCGCGTGCTGCTGCGCCCAAGGCGCGAAGCCAGCGAAGAGGCGATGGCGCTGCTCGATCGCGTTGGTCTGGCGCACAAAGCGCACGACTATCCGCAGTCGCTCTCCGGCGGCCAGCAGCAGCGCGTGGCGATTGCTCGTGCGCTGGCGATGAAACCCAAACTGATGCTGTTTGACGAACCCACCTCGGCGCTGGATCCGGAGATGGTGGGCGAAGTGCTGGCGGTGATGCGTCAGCTGGCAAAAGAGGGCACCACCATGCTGGTGGTCACCCACGAAATGGGCTTTGCCCGTGAGGTGGCCAATCAGGTGGTGTTTATGGACGAGGGACGGATTATCGAGCAGGGCGCACCGGAAGACATTCTGCTGAACCCGCAAAATCCACGGATGAAAAACTTTATTAACGCGATTCTTCTTTAAACATTACCGGGGTGAATATGAAAAAGCTGTTATTGAGTGCCATCAGTGCCGCCGTATTGCTTCAATCCTCTGCCTGGGCAGACATCGCCGTACCCGCGGCGATCAAAGAGAAAGGGCTGACGGTAGCGATCATGCCGAACTATCCGCCAATGGATTTTAAAGATCCGGCGACCAACCAGCTGACCGGCGTGGATTACGACCTCGGCCAGGCGATTGGTGAAAAACTCGGCGTGAAGATCAACTGGCAGGAGATCGCCTTCGAACAGATGGTGAACGCGGTGGTGACCAGGCGCGTCGATCTGGTGATGTCCGGCATGACGGACACCAAAGAGCGTCAGCAGGTGGTGAACTTTATCGACTACTTCAAAACCGGCCCGCAGTTCTACACCCAATCCGCGCGCAGCGACATCAACAGCGCGATGGATCTGTGCGGTAAGAAAGTCGGTACCAGCCGTCGCACCACCTTCCCGCAGGAGATTGCCAACTGGTCAAAAGCGCACTGTGAAGCGGCCGGTAAGCCGGCGATCATTGTGGTAGGTGCTGAAGGCACCGCCGATGCGCGCACCCAGCTGCGTCAGAACCGTCTGGATGGCGTGGTGCAGGGCAGTGAAACGCTGCCGTACATCATGGATCTGGAAAAGGGCAAATATAAGGCGCTGGATAAAGCCTTCTCCTTCCAGTACACCGGCATGGCGATTGGTAAAGATGCGGGCGAGCTGACCACCGCGATTCAGGCGGCTATCGACGCGATGATTGCCGATGGCACTTACCAGAAAATCCTCGGCAAATGGGGTCTGGCAGACAACGGCGTGGCGAAGGCGACCGTCAACCAGGGCTAAGGAGCGCGCAGATGCAACAACCGGGCGCAGTGCGCTGGCCGCAGGGTAAACGCGGCTGTATGGCGCTGGCGTTTGACCTCGACGGTCCCACCGGCGATGCCATGCTGAATGGCAGCCTGTGGTCAACGCCAGAGTATTTTACTTTTGGGGCTTACGGGCCGTACCGCGCGCTCGGGCGTCTGCTTGACCTGCTGCGCGCCTTCCACCTTCCCGCCACCTTCTTTGTGCCGGCGTGGGTGGTGGAGCAGTGGCCGCAGCAGTGTCAGGCAATTATCGAACAGGGCCACGAAGTGGCCTATCACGGCTATCGCCACGAATCCTTTTGGGCGATTTCACCGGATGAACAGCGCGCAGTCATGGCGAAATCCGCTGAAATCTTTCACCAACATCTGGGCATTACCGCCTGCGGTTTTCGTACGCCGTCGGGCGACTGGCATGCCGAAACGCCACAAATCCTGCGTGACGCGGGCGTGATCTACTCCAGCAGCATGCGCGGCGACGATCGTCCTTACAGCATTCCGGTGGCGGGCCATACGCCGCTGGTGGAGATCCCCGGCAAGTGGGAGATGGATGATTACGCCTCGCTGGCCTACACGCGCCAGCCCGACTTCCCCAAAGGTGGCGATCGCATCGCCAGCTATGCGCACACGCGTGATAACTGGCAGCGCGAGTTTGATGGCGCGATGGATGAAGGCTTGTGCCTCACCACGCTGTTCCACCCGAAAATCTCCGGCCAGCCGGGACGCTTGCTGCTGCTGGAACAGCTGTTTGCACATATGACGGCGCGCGATGACGTTTGGTTTGCGCGCTGCGACGCGGTGGCGCAGTGGTATTTGCAGGAGCAACAGCATGACTGAACCTTCACGCTGGCCGCTGGGTTTCCAGTCGGCGGCGATCCTCACCATCGATTTCAACGATATTCACGGCATTCTCACTCAGGCACCGGCGGTGGCGGGGCGCGATAAAACGCTGTCGGTGTGGCGCTACGGCACGCTGCGCGGCGTCGATCGCCTGCTGGCACTGCTGGCAGAAAAGCAGCTCAAAGCCAGCTGGTGTATGCCCGCGATTGTTGCCGAACAGCAGCCGGAACTGGTGCAGCGTATCGTGACCGGCGGCCATGAAATCGCCTGCAGTGGCGATATCCACGAAGATTTCTCGCTGCTGACGCTGGAGCAGCAGATCGCCAGCGTGACGCGCGGCTGCGACAAACTGGCGCAGATAACCGGGCGCAAAATCACGGGGTTCCGCACGCCCGCCGGGCAGTGGAAACCGGGACTGGCGCAGGCGTTGATCGCACGCGGTATTCAATGGTCCTCCAGCTGGCGCGGCGACGATTTGCCGTACTTCCATCCCGGTACGCGCCTGGTGGAATTACCGATGCACTACACGCTGGAAGATGAGCCGTACTTCGCCTTCAACCTCAGCCCGGCTATTCCGCCGGGACAATCGCGCATCGCGCCGTATGGCGAAACCCTGGCGAATATGACGCAGGATTTCCACGGCTTCCACCGCTTTGGCCTGTGCTACTTGCTGCGCCTGCATCCGGAAATCATCGGCACCGCCGGACGTATTGGCCTGCTGCGGGCGCTGCTCGACATGCTGCAACAGCACAATGTGTGGATTGCCACCGCTGAGCAGGCGGCGGCGCACTGGCAGACGCAGCCGGATAACGATGTCTGCCATCCGGCGGAGGTGTTTACCCGCATCACTGGAGGTGCGCATGGCGAACTCGCTTAATCAACTGGCGGCCTTTATCGCCGGGACGCGTTTTGCACAACTGCCTGAACCGCTGGTGGAGCAGGCGAAACGCCATCAGCTCGATACGCTCGGTGCTTCGCTGGCGGGCTGCGACAGCCCGATCTGGCGCGAGTGTCTGGCGCTGGTGCAGGCCGAAGGTGGCCGCGAACAGGCGCAGATTTGGGGCAGCGCGCAGCAGGCCAGTCCGCGTCAGGCGGCGTGGCTGAACGGCGTGGCGGCGCACATGTATGAACTCGACGATACCGGCGGCTGCGATCACTCCGGTGCGGTGGTGATCCCGGCGCTGCTGGCGGCTTTGCCGCTGGCGACGCAGCCGGTGGACGGGCAAGCGCTGCTGGTGGCGATGGTGATCGGCTATGACGTCGGCCGCCGCGTGCTAGAAGCCTGCGGCGGTTACTCGGCGCACAACGGCGCAGGCTGGCACTCTACCGCCAGTTGCGGGGTGTTTGGTGCGGCGGCGGCGGTCTGTTCGCTGCTGCAGCTCGACCGCGCGCAGTGTGCGTCCGCGCTGGGCATTGCCGCCAGCTTCAGCGGCGGTTTGTGGGGCTTTATTCACGACGGATCGCACACCAAAAAACTGCATGCCGCGCGCGCAGCAGAAGGCGGCGTGCAGGCCGCGCTGCTGGCACAACGCGGTATCAGCGGCCCTTCAGCGGTGTTTGAACCACGCTGGGGCGGCTTCCTGCAAACCTTAGCGGCGGAAACACAGCAGCCGCAGGCCTTGACGGCCGATCTCGGCGAGGTGTGGAAACTGGCGCGCTGCTCGATCAAACCTTACGCTTCGTGCCGTGGCACCCACGCGGCTATTGATGCGCTGGGAATCCTGCTGCAACAGCATAATGTGCGGGTTGAGCAGATTGCGCGCATCGTGGTGGGCGTTAATCCGTTCCTGCTGGAGATGTGCGGCGGACGCGAGTTACACAGCCTGGCGGCGGCGCAGATGAGCCTGCCGTATGCGCTGGCGGCGCGCGCACTGTACGGCTCGGCGGATCTGGCCAGTTATGACGACGCCAAGCGCCTGCATCCTGATGTGGAAGCGTTGCTGGCACGTATTGAGCTGGTGATCGATGAGCAGCAGAGCCGCGACGACGAGCCGTGGGTGCGGCTGGAAACCGGGCAGGGCGCGCAGTGGCAGCAGCATGTGCCGGTGCCGTCAGGCGCGCCAACCAATCCGCTCACGCTGGATGCCTTGCTGGCGAAATACCGCAGTTTGGCCGCGCGCGTATTGCCGCTGGAGCAGGTCGAACAGCTCGAGGCGGTGTGTCTGGAGCTGGATGAAGTGGCGGATGTGCGGGAAGTGGTGGGGTTGTTGGGGATTGGGTGATTTTTTTTCTTTTTGGTGTGTGCTCGCTGTCCCGTTGGTAGGTGCACGCTGTCCCCCTCCTCGGTCCTCCCCCATAAATGGGGGAGGAAGATGCTGCCATATGTTCGTTCTGAAGCTGCATGTGGCAGCGTCTCCTTCCCCCATTCATGGGGGAAGGCCGGGATGGGGGACAGCGTGCACATCCAAACCACAGCGAGCACATTCAAGCCACAGCGAGCACAAACTAAACCCTGCCTGCTAACCCCTCAATCCGCGCTATCGCTGCCAGCAAGCGCGCTTCGGTCACCGTTTCGGCCATGTTCTCCATATCCGGCGCATGCACCGATTCGCTCACAATCAGCGCCAGCTCACTCTCATCCAGCGCGGCAATCTCGCTCAGCGTCAGCGGCACGCCGCAATCGCGCGCCAGGCGCATCTCATCCAGCACTTCCTCATCGGCGCGGTTCTCCAGCGCCAGCAAACAGAGATTGCCAAAGCCGACCAGCAAGCCGTGCCCAAACTCGCGGGTTTTATCGCAGAAGGTAAAGCCTTCATAAATCGCGTGCGAAGCCGCCGCGTGTGCGCCGTTGCTCATCAGCGAGGTTAATCCTGCCCAGGTGAAGATCGCATCCAGCACCTGATCGAGCGACGCGCTGCTCTCACCACGCAGCACTGCGGCATAGGCTGCTGGTCCATGTTCACCAATCACGTCATAACAGATCTGGCTGTGCGCCAGTGACGAGAGCGCATTGCCCTCGCGTGCCGGATGACGTGCACTGACCGCGCGGAACTCGTACCACTTCGCCAGCGTATCGCCCAATCCGGCGGCCAGCCAGCGGGCGGGCGCTTTAGCCAGCAGCTCGCTGTCAATGATCACCGCCGCCGGTGCCTGCGGCAGCGGGAAGATGTCGAAGAAATTGCCGTTATCGTCATAGCGAATACTCAGCGGCGTCACCGCGGAACAGGTGGCGGCGATGGTTGGCAGCGTGATCACCGGCACGCCAATCTGTGCGCCTACCGCTTTCACCGTATCCAGCGATTTACCGCCGCCCACGCCAATCAGCACCTCGGCGTGCAGTTCGCTGGCCATCGCCGCCAGACGATTGATCTGATTGATCGAGGTTTCGCCGCCAAACCACTCCTGCGCCAGCAGCGTGACGTTGGCCGCCAGCAGCTGCGCGCGAACCTGCGCTTCTACTGCCTGCAACGCCTGATGGCCGCCAATCAGCAGCGCACGCTGTCCCAGTCCGGCGCAGATCGCGCCTAATTGGTTGATCACGCCCGCACCGCGCAGCACGCGCGCCGGGAAAACCAGATTCTGTTGTGTCATCACTTGTTCTCTGTGTAACGGACGCCGGGCAACACGCACAGCATCTCATAAAGGATATTGGCCGCCAGCTGCGAGGTCATACCGCTGATGTCGTACGGCGGCGAGACTTCCACCAGATCGCCGCCCACCAGATTGAGTCCACGACAGCCGCGCACGATCTCCAGCCCTTGCATCGAGGTTAAACCGCCCACTTCCGGCGTGCCGGTGCCGGGTGCCCACGCGGGATCGAAACTGTCGATGTCGTAAGAGAGATAGACCGGGCCGTCGCCGATACGCGCGCGCACCTCGGCCATCAGCGGCGTCATGGAGCGATACCAGCACTGCTCGGCGGGCACCAGATGGAAGCCCTGATCGACGCCCCACTGAAAATCATCGGCGGCATAGCCTTGCGCACGTTGCCCGATTTGCACCACGCGCTGGCAGTCGAGCAGGCCCTCTTCCACCGCGCGGCGGAACGTGGTGCCATGCGCGATCTTCTCGCCAAACATCTCGTCGTTGGTGTCGGTGTGGGCATCAATGTGAATCAGCCCCATCGGCCCATGCTTCTTCGCCAGCGCGCGCAAAATCGGCAGCGTCAGCGTGTGATCGCCGCCCAGCGTTAACGGGATAATCGGCCAGTTATTCAGCTCGGTATAATAGTTTTCAATGATATCGACTGATTTCAGCAGGCTGTAAGTGTTGATCGGCACATCACCGAGATCGCCGACGCGCAGCGAATCAAAGGGCGCGGCGCCGGTGGCCATGTTGTAGGGTCGGATCATGACTGAATCGGCGCGGATGGCGCGTGGGCCATAGCGCGTACCGCTGCGCTGCGAGGTGCCGATATCCAGCGGAATGCCGACGAACGCCACATCCAAATCGGCTGGTGATTCAGCGGCGGGTAAACGCATCATGGTGCCGCGTCCGGCGAAACGGGGCATTTCGTTGCCGCCTTGCGGCTGGGGGAAATCGGTCATCACACACTCCTTCAGTCAGGTGAAACCCATCATTACCCAGCCCGCGCGCCGGAAAAATCCTTGACAGCCGATAATCACTTCAGAGATTACTTAACTTTAGTCAGCAATCTCTGAAGGAAAATCGGTGCAGACGCTTCCCAATCTTAAACTGCTGCAGGTGTTCGCCAGCGTGGTGGAAAATCAGGGCTATTCGCGCGCGCAGCAGGCGCTGAACATGACCACGCCGGCCATCAGCGCCTACATGAGCGAGCTCGAGAGCCAGCTCGGTTTTATCCTCTGTCAGCGCGGGCGCGGCGGCTTTACCCTGACCAGCAAAGGCGAGCAGTTCTATCGCTACAGTCAGGAGATGCTGGCGACGCTGGCGGGTTGGCAGGAGCAGGTTGAGACGCTGAAAAGCGCGCAGGGCGGCACTTTCTCGCTTGGCGTGGTGGACGCCACCGTCACCGATAGCACGCTGGATCTGCCTGCCGCTATCGCCCGCTTTAACCAGCGCTTTCCGGCGGTGTTCTTTAATCTGAGCGTGCGCGATCCCAATGAGTTGCAGCAGCAGTTGCTGGAGGATCGGCTCGATTTGGCGATTGGGCACTTTCCGCTGCGCGCCAGCAATCTGGTGACCATTCCGCTTTACGAAGAACAGCATTGGCTCTATTGCAGCCCGCAACATCCGCTGGCTGAGGGCCATCCGGATGTGCGCACCGTGCAGCAAACCGGCATGGTGACGCGGCGTTACTGGAATCAGCAGGAGCTGAACAAGCGCGGCTTCCGCCAGAGCAACGCTTCAGTGGAGAGCATCGAAGCGCAGCTGACGCTGATTCTCTCTGGCCGCTTCATTGGCTATTTGCCCGAACACTACGCGCGCAGCGGGGAACTGCAGGGCACGTTGCGTCGCCTGCTGCCGCACCATTTCCACTTCCGCGCGCCTTTCTCTTTTGCGTTCCGCCGTGGGCGCGCGCGTGAAACCTTAATCCGCGCGATGCGTGAAATTCTGAATCCAGCGCGAAAAAATAGCAGCGAAAGCTGACGCTGCGCCAATACTGTGTAAAAATACAGGCCAATTCAGCAAACAGTAACGAAAATGGCCCTGACAGCAGCGATAAAAAGCCAGATTGCGCAATGGTATAAGGCGCTGCAGCAGCAGGTTCCTGACTTTATCCCGCGCGCGCCGCAGCGCCAGATGATTGCCGAAGTGGCGAAAAGTCTGGCCGGTGACGAAGGTCGTCATCTGGCGATTGAAGCGCCCACCGGCGTCGGCAAAACTCTCTCTTATTTGATTCCCGGTATTGCGGTGAGCCGCGCCGAGGAGAAGCGGCTGGTGATCAGCACCGCCAACGTGGCGTTGCAGGACCAGATCTTCAGCAAGGATCTGCCGCTGCTGAAGAAAATCATCCCCGATCTCACTTTTACTGCCGCCTTTGGCCGTGGACGCTATGTTTGTCCGCGCAACCTTGCGGCGCTGGCGGCGACCGAAGATCAGCAGGGCGATTTGCTGCTCTATCTGGATGAAGAGGCAGTCACCGGCTCGAAAGAGGAGCAGAAATTCTGCGCCAAGCTAGAGAAGCAGCTCAGTAGCTACCGCTGGGATGGCTTGCGCGATCACACCGATGTCAACATTGAGGACAGCTTGTGGCAACGCCTCTCCACCGACAAAGCCAACTGCCTTGGCCATCACTGCCGCTGGTATCGTGAATGCCCGTTCTTTGTCGCGCGTCGCGAAATTGAGCAGGCGGATGTGGTGGTCGCCAACCATGCGTTGGTGATGGCGGCGATGGAGAATGAATCGGTGCTGCCACCGGCGAAAAACCTGATGCTGGTGCTGGACGAAGGCCATCATCTGCCGGAAGTGGCGCGCGATGCGCTGGAGATGAGCGCGGAGATCACGCCCGGCTGGAGCAGTTTGCAGCTCGATCTGTTTGTGCGGCTGGTGGAAACCATCATGGCGCAGTTCCGCCCAAAATCGCCGCCGCCGCTCACCAACCCGGAGCGCCTGAAAGGTCACTGCGATGAAATGCGCGAGCTGCTGCAGATCCTGTGCGATGCGCTCAATCCACTGCTGCCGGGCCATAATCAGCCGGGCGAGTTCCGCTTTGTTCTGGGTGAATTGCCGGAAGAGCTACTGAGCCTGTGCGCGCGGCTGTTCAAGCTGAGTGACGCGCTGCGCGGCTTAAGCGAAGGCCTGCTCAACGAGTTGGGCGAGCAAACCGGGAAAGCCGATATCATGCGGCTGCATAAAGCTATCATTCAGCTCAATCGCCACTTCGGCTGGTTCGAGTCGATTAGCAAATTGTGGCGGCTGGCGGCGATGGAGAAAGCTTCCAATGCGCCGGTGTCGAAGTGGATTACGCGTGAGATCCGTGAAGGCCAGGCGCATCTGCTGTTCCACTGCGCGGGCATTCGCGTGAGTGATCAGCTGGAAAAAATCCTGTGGCGCAAAATCCCGCATGTGGTGGTGACCTCGGCCACTTTGCGCTCGCTCAACAGCTTCAACCGTTTGCAGGAAATGTCCGGCCTGAGTGAGAAAGCCGGCGACCGCTTTGTGGCACTGGATTCACCGTTTAACCATATCGACCAGGGCAAGCTGGTGATTCCGCAGATGCAGTTTGAGCCGCAGATGGCGCAGGAAGCGGAGCACATTGCCGAGATGGCGCGCTTTTTCCGCCAGCAGATCGCCGAAGAGAAGCACAAAGGGGTGCTGGTGCTGTTCGCCAGCGGCCGCGCGATGCAGCAGTTTGTCGCACATATTCCTGATCTGCGCCTGTCGATGCTGGTGCAGGGCGATCAGCCGCGTTCGCGCCTGGTGGCGCTGCATCGTGAACGCGTCGAAGCCGGTAAAATCAGTATTCTGGTCGGGCTGCAATCGTTCGCCGAAGGGCTGGATTTGAAAGGCGATCTGCTGTCGCAGGTGCATATCCATAAAATCGCTTTTCCACCGGTGGACAGTCCGGTAATTTTGACCGAGGGCGAATGGCTGAAGAGCCTGAAACGCTATCCGTTCGAAGTGCAGAGCTTGCCGAGCGCCTCCTTTACCTTGATTCAGCAGGTAGGACGTTTGATTCGCAGCCACAGCTGCTTTGGCGAAATCGTGATTTACGATCGCCGCCTGCTCAACAAAGCCTATGGCAGCCGACTGCTGGCCGCGCTACCGGTGTTCCCGATTGAGCAACCGCCGATGCCGGAAGCCAGCAGTGACAAGACGAAAAAACGTCGCAGTAAGAAAATCTAACGATCAATTTTTGGCAGCCGCACGACGGCGCGCCCTGGAAGCGGGAATGCCTGATGGAACTGAATAAAATTATTAAAGAGATTGGGCGCGGTAAAAATCACGCGCGCGATATCGATTTCGCCACCGCGCAGGCGCTCTACAGCGCGATGCTGGCCGGTGACGTGCCGGAGCTGGAGCTGGGTGGCGTGCTGATTGCGCTGCGCATCAAGGGCGAAGGCGAAGAGGAGATGCGCGGTTTTTATCACGCGATGCAGCAGCAGATGATGCAGTTGCAGGGACCCGCTCATCGTCCCATGCCGATTGTCATTCCCAGCTACAACGGCGCGCGTCGTCAGGGCAATCTGACGCCGCTGCTGGCGCTGCTGCTGGTGAAGCTGGGCTTCCCGGTGCTGCTGCACGGCGTCAGCGACGATCCTACGCGCATCACCACCGAAGCGGTGCTGGCAGCGCTGGACATCGCGCCTGTCACCTCCGCCGCACAGGCGCAGGCGAAGCTGGATAACGGCGAACTGGCGTTTATCACCATCGACCATCTGTGTGCGCCAATGGCGCAGCAGCTGTCGCTGCGCTGGCGCATGGGCGTGCGTAACAGCGCACATACGCTGGCGAAACTGGCGACGCCGTTTGCCGAACGTGCTGCGCTGCGCCTGGCCAGCGTCTCGCATCCGGAATATGTGCCGCGCGTGGGGAAATTCTTCCAGGATATCGATGCACCGGCGATTCTGCTGAACGGGACCGAAGGCGAGGTGTATGCCAATCCGCAGCGCTGCCCGGCGATTAACTACATTCGTGGCGCGGGTGCAGAAGCGGAAGTGTGGGTTGAGCGCCAGCCGGAAGTCAGTGTGGAACTGCCGGAAAGCAAAAGCGCACAGGACACCGCCGCGTGGATCAATCAGGTATTAGCCGGGGAACGCGCGGTGCCGCAGGCGCTGCGTTTGCAGCTGGCGTGTTG
Organism: Pantoea sp. AG1095; assembly: GCF_003208415.1. NCBI lineage: Bacteria > Pseudomonadati > Pseudomonadota > Gammaproteobacteria > Enterobacterales > Erwiniaceae > Pantoea > Pantoea sp. AG1095. The sequence continues at coordinate 251,485 of NZ_QKMJ01000001.1, forward strand.
TTTGATGGCGACCGGTGAATCGGCTAGCCTGGCGGATGCAGAAGTGAAGTTACAGTTGGCGGGGATATGAAGAATAAAGCCATTGAATTAAGCGCCTCATTTACAGCGCACACAAGCTGTAGCGGCGCGATTAATCGCGCTGTTCAATGGCGGCAATGTCGCCATCCAGCGATTGCGCAATAAATTGCGCCGCGACGGCACGAGCAAGCATCCGCCATTCCTGGCGACCGCCCTCACGCTTTCGCCAGCACGCGCTCTACCAACTGCTGCCAGAAGGTAATACCAATCGGCAGCAGCTCATCATTAAAGTCGTAATTGGCGTTATGCAGCGGTGCGGACGGCGTTGCGCCATCGGCACCCAGCCAGAAATAGGCGCCGGGGCAGGCTTGCAGCATGCATGCAAAATCTTCCGAAGCCATTGAAGGGTTCACCTGCCAGTGAACCTGCGCCTCGCCAAGCACATCAACCGCCACCGCACGTACCTGTTCGGCTTGATCTGCATGGTTGGCGGTGACCGGATAACCGGGATACCAGTGAATCTCCCCGCTGACGCCAAACGGGCGCGGCAACGTCGTGACAAAATCCTCAATCAGACCGCGCACGCGATTACGCACGTCGGTCTGCAAACATCGCACCGTGCCGCGCAACACAATCTGCTCAGGAATGACGTTAATCGCTTCGCCGCCGTGAATCTGCGTCACGCTCACCACCGCCGAAGCCAGTGGCGACAGACGACGCGACGGAATGGTTTGCAGCGCCAGAATCAGCTCAGCAGCAACCACCATGGGATCGGCCCCGCTTTCCGGCATCGCCGCATGGCAGCTTTTACCGTGCAGCGTAATTTCGAACGAGTCGAGTGATGCCATCATCGCATCCGGATTCACCGCCAGCGTGCCCACCGGCATGCCCGGCCAGTTGTGCATGGCGTAAACCGCATCCATCGGGAAGCGCTGGAACAGACCTTCTTCCACCATCTTGCGTGCGCCACCGAGATTCTCTTCGGCGGGCTGGAAGATGAAGTGAATAGTGCCGCTGAAGTTACGCGTAGCCGCCAGCTGACAAGCCGCCGCCAGCAGAATCGAAGTGTGACCATCGTGACCGCAGGCATGCATAACGCCGGCTGTTTGCGACTTCCACTGCGGCGCGCCTTTTTCGGTGATCGGCAGCGCATCCATATCGGCGCGCAGACCAATAACCGGTCCGGGACCGTTCTCTAAGGTGCCGATTACGCCGGTGCCCGCTAAGCCACGAAACACCTGTAATCCGGCCTCGGTGAGGACCTGTGCGACGAGCTCGCTGGTCTGCTGCTCCTGGTAACCCAGCTCAGGATGTTGGTGTAACTGACGACGCCAGTTGAGGGCGTTTTCCAGCAGTGCAGCAGGCAGGCTCATAAGGTAAGACTCTCCATTAGCAGCGTGAGCTGCAAAATAATGTATTTACTGTAGTGGCAAGCGTATGGCGGCGTCTATCGCGGAACGGAATAATTTGGCTATAGGGTATAGCGGAATGGAATATAGTAAACGGGCTGGTAAGCGCCTTCCCCCGCTTGCGGAAGAAGGTTGGGATGAGGGGAAAGCTGCACAATGTTGAAAGGTGCGCGCTGTCCCTCACCCTAACCCTCTCCCGCAGGCGGGAGAGGGGATTGATAGGCGGGCGCGGGTTGGACGTTATTTCTGCATCGGCAGGTTGAGACCGTGCTCCTGCGCGCAGCTTTGCGCTAATTCGTAACCCGCATCCGCGTGACGCATTACGCCGGTGGCCGGATCGTTCCACAGCACGCGGCCCAGACGCGCATCGGCTTCTTTGCTGCCGTCACACACAATCACCACGCCGGAGTGCTGCGAGAAGCCCATGCCGACGCCGCCGCCATGATGCAGACTCACCCAGGTCGCGCCGCCTGCGGTGTTCAGCAGGGCATTGAGCAGCGGCCAATCGGATACCGCATCCGAGCCGTCTTTCATCGCTTCGGTTTCACGGTTCGGTGACGCCACGGAACCGCAATCCAGATGGTCGCGACCGATGACGATCGGCGCTTTCAGCTCGCCGTTACGCACCATTTCGTTGAACGCCAGCGCCGCTTTGTGGCGCTCGCCGAGACCCAGCCAGCAGATACGCGCCGGTAAGCCCTGGAAGGCGATACGCTCCTGCGCCATGTCGAGCCAGCGGTGCAGATTCTGGTGATCCGGGAACAGCTCTTTCAGCTTGGCATCGGTTTTGTAGATATCTTCCGCATCACCTGACAGCGCCACCCAGCGGAACGGGCCTTTGCCTTCGCAGAACAGCGGACGAATATAGGCCGGCACAAAACCCGGGAAATCGAAGGCATTTTTCACGCCCTCATCCAGCGCCACCTGACGGATGTTATTGCCGTAATCCACGGTCGGCACGCCCATGTGATGGAAATCCAGCATCGCCTGCACATGTACCGCCATTGAGGCGCGCGCGGCTTTCTCCACCGCTTTCGGGTTGCTGACACGCTCGGCTTCCCAGCGCGCCAGATCCCAACCGACCGGCAGATACCCGTTAATCGGATCGTGTGCTGAGGTCTGATCGGTGACGATGTCCGGCTTCATGCCGCCCGCTTTGGCACGTTTCACCAGCTCCGGCACGATTTCAGCGGCGTTGCCCAGCAGACCAACAGAAATGGCACGCTTCTCTTTGTTGGCCTGATCAATCAGCGCCAGTGCTTCGTCCAGCGTATAGGCTTTGTGGTCGACGTAGCGGGTGCGGATACGGAAATCAATGCGAGATTCCTGGCACTCAATCGCCAGCACGCTGGCACCGGCCAACACACCCGCCAGCGGTTGTGCGCCGCCCATGCCGCCCAAACCGGCGGTGAGGATCCAGCGGCCGCTGAGATCGCTGTCGTAATGCTGACGACCCGCTTCAGCGAAGGTTTCGAAGGTACCTTGCACGATGCCCTGCGCACCGATGTAGATCCACGAACCGGCGGTCATCTGGCCGTACATCATCAGGCCTTTTTGATCCAGCTCGTGGAAGTGATCCCAGTTGGCCCAATGCGGCACCAGATTCGAGTTAGCCAGCAGCACGCGCGGCGCATCGGCATGCGTACGGAACACGCCCACCGGTTTACCGGACTGGATGAGCAGCGTCTCTTCCGGCTGCAGGGCGCGCAGCGAACGCAGGATCTGCTCAAAGCACTCCCAGTTACGCGCGGCTTTACCGATGCCGCCGTACACCACCAGATCTTCCGGGCGCTCTGCCACGTCAGGATCGAGGTTGTTCTGGATCATGCGGTAAGCCGCCTCAATCAACCAGTTGGCGCAGTGCAATTCATTACCGCGCGGCGCACGGATTTCACGGGCTACAGCCTGAGTCAAAGTTTCGCTCATCATCGATTCCTTAATTAACAGTCTTACGCTGGCTTGGCAGCAGCGCGGTAAGGGATTCAGGCCATGCAGGTGCGCTGGCCCACAGACGCATGGATTCGATATCCGGCGCCAGTAAACGGTCGTGATCGAGGAAGGCCACCTTCTCGCGAATGCGGCTCATCTCTTGTTCCAGCGTCGGCGAGCTTTGCAGCGGACGATGGAAATCAATGCCTTGTGCCGCAGCCATCGCCTCAATGCCGACCACAGCGGCGGTGTTGAAGCACATGCTGCCGAGGCGGCGGGCCGCGTAGGTCGCCATCGAGACGTGATCTTCCTGGTTAGCGGAGGTTGGCAGGCTGTCAACGCTGCCCGGATGCGCCAGCGATTTGTTCTCAGACGCCAGCGCTGCAGCAGTGACCTGCGCAATCATAAAGCCGGAGTTAACGCCGCCATCATTGACGAGGAACGGCGGTAAACCGGAAAGGCCGGTATCCAGCAGCAGCGCCAGACGACGCTCGGAGATCGCGCCGATTTCGGCAATCGCCAGCGCCAGAATATCGGCGGCGAAGGCCACTGGCTCGGCGTGGAAGTTACCGCCGGAAATCACATCGCCACTGTCGCTGAACACCAGCGGATTATCGGAGGCGGCGTTGGCTTCAATCTGCAACACGCGCGCGGCGTGCGACAGGTTATCGAGGCAGGCGCCCATCACCTGTGGCACGCAGCGAATCGAGTAGGGATCCTGCACGCGGCCGCAGTTAGTATGCGAGCCGAGGATTTCACTGCCTGATAATAAAGAGGAGACGGCGGCGGCAACGTTGATCTGTCCCACCTGGCCGCGCGCTTCGTGGATCCGCGCATCGTAAGGTTTCACCGAGCCTTTAATCGCTTCCAGCGACAGTGCGCCGGCCATCAGGCCCGCCGCGAACAGGTTTTCCGCTTCGAACAGCCCGCGCAGCGCCAGCGCATTCGAAACCTGCGTGCCGTTGAGCAGCGCCAGACCTTCTTTGGGGCCCAGCACAATCGGCTGCAGGCCAACGCGCGCTAAGCCTTCGGTCGCGGGGATTAACTCGCCATCGACGCGTACCTGACCTTCGCCCAGCAGCATCAGGGAAAGATGTGCCAGCGGGGCCAGATCGCCTGACGCGCCCACCGAACCTTTCTCCGGGATGCACGGCATTACACCGGCGTTGAACAGCGCCAGCAGCGCTTCAATCAGTTCGATACGCACGCCAGAGTGACCGCGCGCCAGGCTGATAATTTTGGTCGCGACCACCAGACGCGCCACGTTGTCTGGCAGCAAATCGCCGAGGCCAACGCTGTGCGACAGCACCAGATTGCGCTGCAGCTCGGCCAGCCGCGCCGAAGGGATCTGCGTCTGCGCCAGCTTGCCGAAACCGGTGTTGATGCCGTACACCACGTTGCCGGATGCGACGATGGCATCGACGGTTTCATGGGCACGCGCAATCGCTGCGCGCGCGTCATCGGCCAACGTGAGCGTTACCTTGCTTTGATAGATGGTGCGCAAGGTAGCGAGGTCCACTTCACCGGGAACGAGGCGAATTTCCTGAACCGAACCTGACATAGTCTACTCCTGTCTATACAAGTGATCTGGCATGAATGGGACGCCGGTATTTTGCGATGTGGCTGTCCGATTTGCCGTGGATTGCGATGAGTGAAGCATAAGTGTCTAATCTTGTCTATACAAGTAGCAAGCGCTATGCCAGATTGTTCTTGTTCTGTGAAATACGACGCAATGCGCGTTATGCAGTGTAAACGCAGCGTGATTGCACCGGAGCAGGGCGTAAGCTGCACCAATGCTGGGCACCTTGCACAATTAGATGTATATACATTTACGGGCTGAGACAGTAAACTTTGGGCATTATTCTTTAAAGGAACAGGAAATGGCGGAGCAAACAGCAGTAGCACAGCTGGCTGCGGCGATGGGCGATGAGCCTGCGCCGATTTACCAGCGGGTGAAGCAGGCGATCGTCAGCCAAATCCGCGAAGGTCACTGGAAAGCCAACCAGCGCGTGCCGTCTGAGAGTGAACTGGTGAACGAGCTGGGCGTCAGTCGTATGACCATTAACCGCGCGCTGCGTGAACTCACCAGCGAGGGTTTTCTGGTGCGCATGCAGGGCGTGGGCACCTTTGTCGCGGAGATGAAGGGCTACACCGCGATGCTGGAAGTGCACAACATCGCCGATGAGATCGCGCAGCGTGGCCATCGTCACAGCTGCAAGATTTTGTCGATTGGGCAGATGAAGGCCGATCCGGAACAGGCGGCGGTGCTGGGATTATCCACCGGGCAAACGCTGTTCCATTCGCTGATTGTGCATTACGAAAACGATCTGCCGGTACAGCTGGAGGATCGCTTGGTCAATCCGCTGGTGGCACCGGATTATCTCAGCCAGGATTATCATCAGCTGACGCCGTACACCTATTTGATGCGCGTTGCGCCGCTGACCGCCGGTGAGCATATTGTGGAAGCGGTGCTGCCGGATCTGCGCCAGCGTAAGCATCTGGCGCTGGATGAACATGAGCCGTGCCTGCTGATTCGTCGTCAGACGTGGAGCGACAACAAGATTGTGACCTACGCGCGCCTGTTGTATCCGGGATCGCGCTATAAGTTGCTGGGGCGCTTTAGAGGTCACGGCTAAGTGTGACAAATAACAGTCTGGCATCCGACGTTTGCGGTGCCAGATGTAGCTTTTCATCCAGCCACCAGATCCCCTGATTCACTTCCAGCATCTCCCCAGCCGATGTTTGCCATTCTCCCGCCAACACCCACGCCACGCCGTTTTCACTGCTGGCCGTTTTTTGCTCAACGGTAACCTGAGAACGCCAGTTGTCGCGGCGCGTCATGATATTAAAATCCTCACAGCTGCCGCGAATGCGGGCCTCAATCGCCCATTCACCGGGAAACGGCCAAGGTCGATGCGGCTGTAAAAAGTGTTCCCCGTGATCGCCGCGCAACAGCACGCTATCGCCGTGCAGCAGGGTAATCACGCGATCGATGCCGGGAAAAGGTGAAAACGGCCCGTCGGCGGAGATGGTAGCGATGCTGGCGCGCCAGGCAAACTGCGCGTCGCCCGGCGGATAGCTGACGATTTCTCGTGTTTCACCGCCGCCGTTGCGCCAGCGGCTGACCGGAAGCTGGTCGTAGGCAAAACGGGTGCTCATTGTAACGCCCTCATCGCCCCGGCAACGTTCGCTGCTGCACGCTCTTCTGCCGCATGATGGCCTTCGCTGATTACCTGCTTGCCCGCCACAAACACGTCGCGGATCTGTTCGCGCTGGCCGCCAAACAGCCAGCGGTTCAACAGCGCTGTGCTGCTAACGCTGCTGAGGAACGCGTCTTCTGCCAGCACCAGCCAGTCGCCACGTTTGCCTATCGCCAGTTCACCCGCCGGCAAACCACACGCCTGCGCGCCGCCCTGTGCGGCTTGCTGCCACAGCAGATCGCCTACGGAAGGTTGATTGGGCAAGGTGATGCGGTTGCGACGACGATCGCGCAGTCGCTGGCCGTACTCCAGCCAGCGCAGCTCTTCCAATGCGCTAAGCGACACGTGGCTGTCGGAGCCAATGCCCCAGCGGCCGCCGCGCGCGATGTACTCCACCGCTGGGAAAATGCCGTCGCCGAGGTTGGCTTCCGTGGTCGGACACAATCCCGCTACCGCGCCGCTTGCCGCCATGCGCTGAATTTCGTCGTCATCAAGATGAGTGGCGTGAATCAAGCACCAGCGCTGATCGACCGCGAAGCGGTTGAGCAGCCACGCCACCGGACGCTCACCGCTCCACGCCAGGCTGTCGTTAACCTCTTTCTCCTGCTCGGCGACGTGAATGTGCACCGGCACATCCTGCGGGCAGGCGGCTAATACTTCGTGCATCTGCGCTTCATTTACCGCGCGCAGCGAATGGAAGCAGATGCCATGATTAAGCAGCGGCTTATCCGCGCTCCAGCTCGCCACGCGCTGCTGCTGTTGCAGATAGGCGTCGGTTTGCTGAATGAAACGGCGCTGGCCGTCGCTGGCCGGTTGCGAACCAAAACCGCTGTAGCTGTAGAGCACCGGCAGCAAGGTTTGACCGATGCCGGCGGTCTCCGCTGCCGCCATCAGTGCCAGCTGCATGGCATCATCGGCGTAGGGTTTGCCGTGCGCATCGTGGTGCAAATAGTGGAATTCCGCCACCTGGCTGTAGCCGCCTTTCAGCATGTCGATGTAGAGATGCGTGGCGATAGCGCCAACCTGCTCGGGCGACAGGCGCTGCACCATGCGATACATCAGATCGCGCCATGTCCAGAAGCTGTCCTGCGGATCGCCCGCCACTTCAGCCAATCCCGCCATCGCGCGCTGGAAGGCGTGTGAATGCAGATTCGCTATCGCCGGAATCACCGGTCCGGCAAGACGCGTGGCATCGCCGGGCTCGCTGTTGGGCGCGAGTTGGGTGATCTGTCCGGCTGCGTTGGTGGTAATCAGCACGCGCTCATGCCAGCCGTCGGCCAGCAGTGCGCGTGGGGCAAAATAGGTTGTCATGGTTGATCCTGCATGGCGGAAAGTTGTATATACATATACATACTTTGAAGCGCAGTGTAAATCGCCGAACGCGAAGGGGAGTGGGATGGCAGAAACAGAGCAGATCGACAGCCTGTGGCTGGGGGCCGACATCGTTACGATGCGTGACGGGCACTACAATCTGATTGCCGACGGTGCGCTGGCGGTCGATCAGGGAAAACTGATTTGGGTGGGGCCACGCAGCGAATGCCCGGCTTTTGCCGCGCGCGAACAGCACCAATTTTCCGGCGGCATCATCACGCCCGGTCTGGTGGATTGCCATACGCATCTGGTGTTTGGCGGCGATCGCAGCCAGGAGTTTGAGCAGCGCCTTAATGGTGTGAGCTATGCAAAAATCGCTGCACAGGGCGGCGGCATTCTCTCCACGGTGCGCGCCACCCGCGCGGCCTCGCAGCAAGAGCTGGTGGCAAGTGCGCGCTGGCGGCTGGATCGTCTGCTGGCGGAAGGCGTCACCACGGTAGAGATTAAATCCGGTTACGGTCTCGATGAAGCCAGCGAACTGACCATGCTGCGCGCCATTCGTGAGTTGGCGGAAACGGTGCCTGCCGATGTGCAGGCCACTTGCTTAGCCGCGCACGGTTTCCCGCCGGAGTTTAAAGACAATCCGCAAGGCTGGATCGATATCATCTGCCAGCGCCTGTTACCGCAGGTGAAAGCAGAAGGGTTGGCGGATGCGGTGGATGCGTTTTGCGAGCATTTGGCCTTTTCTCCTGAGCAAGTTCGCACGGTCTTTGATGCCGCCAAAGCATTGGGCATGCCGGTGAAACTGCACGCCGAGCAGCTTTCGGCGCTGGGCGGCGCGGCGCTGGCGGCCAGTTACGGTGCGCTCTCCGCCGATCATCTGGAGTACGCCACCGCAGCGGATGCGCAAGCGATGGCGCAGCACGGCACCGTGGCGGTGTTGCTGCCAGGCGCGTTTTATCTGTTGCGTGAAACCCAGCGTCCGCCGGTAGCACTGTTCCGTGAACACGGCGTAGCGATGGCGCTGGCCAGCGATGCCAATCCGGGCACCTCACCGGCGCTTTCGCTGCGACTGATGTTGAACATGGGCTGCACGCTGTTTGGTTTGACGCCGGAAGAGGCGTTAGCGGGCGTGACCTTGTGGGGCGCCAAAGCGCTGGGATTACAGCACTCGCACGGTTCGCTGGAAGCGGGCAAGGTGGCGAATTTTGTTCACTGGCCGCTGGCGCGTCCGGCTGAGCTGGTTTACTGGCTGGGCGGCGAGTTGCCGTGCCAGGTTATTTATCGTGGAGAAGCGCAATGACACCTTTTCATTTCACCGCCGGTAAGATTCCGCTGCTGGTCAGCATTCCTCACGCTGGCACGCAGTTAACGCCGGAAGTGGACGCCGGCCTGAGTGACGCAGCGCGCGGCCTGCCGGATACCGATTGGCACTTGCCGCTGCTGTACGATTTTGTGCGCGATCTCGGCGCCAGCGTGTTAATTGGTCACTATTCACGTTTTGTTATTGACCTTAATCGCCCGGCGGATAATCAGCCGCTCTACACCACGGCGACCACCGGCTTGTATCCGGAAACCCTGTTCGACGGCAGCCCCACCTTTGCACCGGGTAAAACGCCGAGCGCCGAGGTGCGCCAGGGTTATCTGGACACGATTTGGCAGCCTTATCATCAGCAGCTGCAGCAGGAGCTGGCGCGCCTGAAAGCTGAACATGGTTACGCATTGCTGTTTGATGCGCACTCGATCGCCTCGGTGATCCCGCGGCTGTTTGAGGGGCGTTTACCGGATCTCAACATCGGTACCAATGATGGCGCCAGCTGTTCAACGGCGGTGATCAACGCGATCAAACAGGTGTGTCATGCGCAAAATGATTACAGCTGGATCGCGAACGGACGCTTTAAAGGCGGCTATATTACCCGCGCCTACGGCCAACCGGATCAAGGCGTGCAGGCGGTGCAGCTGGAGCTGGCGCAGCTCAATTATATGGATGAAACCCCGCCGTTTGCCTGGCAGCAGGATCGCGCAGCGCAGCTGCAGAAGGTACTGAAACCGCTGATGCAGGCGTTTCTAGACGCCGGTAAATCGAACTAAATCCCCGCACCTATTCGTAGCGGCGCAATTTATTGCACGTTATTCAGATTGGCAATGTGGTCGCCATTCATACGCGCGATTAATCGCGCCGCTACGATTCGTGATCCTGCACCACCACAATGCACACCTTGCCTCCTCGCGGTGCAATATTACGTCCATCGCGTGACCATCTCCCTGAATTTGCGGCTTTGCCGATTTGGCATAGTGCTTGCTAGGTTGTATGTACAAGTAAAGACCGCGCAGCGATTATTAATTTTTATACTGGCTGGCTCACAAAAAGCTTATGCCGACAATGATCTGCCGCACGCTAACTTGTATATACATGAAAGGTCATCTGCAAATATTGCATAAGCAGAGACTGCCAAATTCGATTAATAGCCAGGAGATGCCGCATGACGCACCGCGCCCCGATTCGCCGTTTTTGCCTCACGACCCTGTTTGCCAGCCTGATGATCAGCGGCATTGCCGTCCAGGCGAAAGAGTGGAAATCGATCACCATCGCTACCGAAGGCAGCTATGAACCCTGGAACCTGACACTGCCGGGCGGCAAGTTGGGCGGCTTTGAACCGGAACTGATGGAAGACCTGTGCAAGCGCATGGGCATTCAGTGCAAGCTGGTGGTGCAGAACTGGGACGGCATGATCGCCGGCCTCAACGCCGGAAAATATGACGTGATCATGGATGCGATTGTCATCACGCCAGAGCGCAAAAAAGTGGTTAACTTCACCACGCCATACGCTTCAACGCCCGCCACCTTTATTACCACTAAAGACAATCCGCTGCTGGCGGCCGATCACAACATCATCAAGCTGCATGACGACGAGAAAGCGATCAACGCGGCAATTGCCCCACTGAAAGCGGCGCTGAAGGGCAAAACCATTGGTATCGCCTCCGGCACGGTTTACACGCCCTTTATCGACAAGTACTTCAAAGGCGATACCGAGGTACGCGAATACACCTCTTCGGCGGATGCGATGCTCGATCTGCAATCCGGTCGTATCGATGCGGTGTTCGATGACGTGACCTTTGCGCAATCAATGCTGGCGCGCAAAGAGAACAACAATCTGGTCTTCAGCGGCCCACAGCTCGGCGGTCCAATTTGGGGCGAGGGCGAAGCAATGGGCGTGCGCATGGCGGATAACGATCTGAAAGCCAGGCTGGATGAGGCGATCCATGCCGCGCTGGCTGACGGCACGGTGAAAAAGCTCAGTGAGAAGTGGTTTAAAACTGACGTAACTCCGTAAGTGAGGTGAAAGATGATGAGCCTGCTGAGTTTTGGTGCTGATGGTTGGGGCCGCCTGATCCTGAGCGCCGCCTGCACCACGCTGCTGCTGTCGCTGGTGGCGCTGATGATTGGTGCGGTGGTCGGTTCCGGTGTGGCGGCCGCCAAATTATCGCCTCAGCGCTGGCTGCGCTGGTTGGGTGAAGGCTATTCGGTGGTGTTTCGCGGCATCCCGGAACTGCTGGTGATCTACCTGTTCTATTTTGGTGGATCCGGCCTGATTACGCTGGTTGGGCAGATGTTCGGCGCAGATGGCTTTATCGAAGCGCCGCCGTTCCTGATTGGGGCGCTGGCCATCGGGCTCATCTCGGGTTCGTATCAGGGTGAAGTGTATCGCGCGGCGCGTCTGGCGCTGGCCAAAGGCGAAGTGGAAGCGGCGGTGGCGATTGGCATGCCGCGCTGGCGCATCGCGCAACGCATTCTGCTGCCGCAGGTGGTGCGTTACGCGCTGCCGGGCATGTCGAACGTGTGGCAGATGAGCCTGAAAGACTCGGCGCTGGTGTCGGTCACTGGCATCGTCGAGCTGATGCGCGCCAGCCAGGTCGCGGCGGGATCCACGCGCGATTACTTCACGTTTTATCTGGTTGGCGCTGCCTGTTATCTGGTGCTGACGCTGGTGTCTAATCATGCGTTTCGTCGGGCAGAGTCGCGCCTTGGTCGCGCGTGGCAAAGTCGCACTGCGGCGCAGCATTAAGGAGCAGCAGCATGATCGACTTCGCTTTTCTCTCGGATACCTTCCTCAAACTGAGCGCCGCGCTGCCGGTGACGCTTGGCCTGTTTATCAGCGCCTTTCTCTGCGGCGGCATATTGGCGATTGGCATTTTGTCACTGCGCATGAGCCGCTGGCGGGTGCTGAGCGGCTTCGCACGCGGCTACATTCTGGTGTTTCGCGGCTCGCCGCTGATGATTCAGCTGTTTCTCATCTATTACGGTCTTGGCCAGTTTGGCGTCATCCGCCACAGCTTCGTCTGGCCGTTCCTGCGCGAGCCATTTATCTGCGCGGTACTGGCGCTGTCACTCTGTACGGCAGCTTACACCGCTGAGATTTTGCGTGGAGCGCTGCTCGCCGTGCCGGCTGGACAAGTGGAAGCCGGTCTCGCCTGCGGCATGTCACGCTGGCTGCTGCTGCGCCGCATTATCGTGCCGATCATGCTGCGCTATGCGTTGCCGGCGTACTCCACCGAAGCGATTTTGCTGGTGAAATCCACCGCGCTCGCCAGCCTCGTCACCGTGTGGGACGTGACTGGCGTGGCGCAGCAGATCATTCAGCGTACCTATCGCACCATGGAAGTGTTTGTCTGTGCGGCGGCGATCTACCTGATTCTCAACTTTATTATCGTCCAGCTGTACGCGCTGTTAGAGCGCCGTCTGACCCCGGCGCATCGTGTCGCAAAAAAGCCGATGCCCGCCGTTAAACCGCTTGCCGGAGAGTAATATGCATTCCACATCACCCGTTACCTTATCCGCCACTGATATCCATAAATCCTTTGGCGCGATGGAAGTTCTGAAAGGCATTTCGCTACAGGCGCATCAAGGCGATGTCATCTCGATTCTTGGCGCCAGCGGCTCGGGCAAAAGTACCTTGCTGCGCTGCATCAACCTGCTGGAAACGCCGGATGCTGGCGTGGTGAGTGTCGGCGGCGAAACCATTGAGATGAAACGCCATGCGCGCGGCCATCAGCTGGCGGCCAATCCGAAACAGATTGAGCGTTTGCGCTCACGCCTTGGCATGGTGTTCCAGAGCTTTAATCTTTGGTCGCACATGACGGTGCTGCAAAACGTCATTGAAGGGCCGCACTATGTGCTGAAGCGCGACAAGAAAAGCTGCATCGCCCAGGCGGAGCAACTGCTGGATCGCGTTGGCTTACTCAATCGCAAGGATTTCTACCCGGCGCAACTCTCGGGCGGCCAGCAGCAGCGCGTGGCGATTGCCCGCGCGCTGGCGATGGATCCGGAAGTGATGCTGTTTGATGAACCCACCTCGGCGCTCGATCCGGAACTGGTGGGCGAAGTGCTGAAAGTGATGCGCAGCCTGGCGGAAGAGGGGCGCACCATGCTGGTGGTGACGCACGAAATGGGCTTTGCGCGTAACGTCTCCAACCGCGTGGTGTTTATGCATCAGGGCACCATTGATTGTCAGGGCGCGCCGGAAGAGATGTTTGGCGCCCAGGGATCGCAGCGCTTTAAGCAGTTTATCTCCAGCCATCACGGCGCGGAGCAGCCAGCATGACCATCGTATGGGGCGACAGCTCATTAACCTGGCAAGAGCTGGTGCAGGTGGCGCGGCACAACGCGGAACTCAGTTTGAGCGTCAGCGCCTGGCAGCGCATTGCGCAGGGGCGCGCGATTGTCGATGAGATTGTCGCCAGCGGCCAGATCGCTTACGGCATCAATACCGGCCTCGGCGCGCTGTGCAACATCACGCTGCCGGAAGATCAGCTCAGCCAGCTGTCGCGCAATACGCTGCTGAGTCACGCCTGTGGCGTGGGGCCGCTACTGACGCGTGAGCAGGCGCGCGCCATTCTGTGCGCGGCGATTGCCAATTACAGCCACGGCAAATCGGGCGTGTCGGTGGCGCTGGTGCAGCATCTGCTGGCGCTGCTCAATCAGCAGATTACGCCGCAGGTGCCGTCGCAGGGTTCGGTCGGCTACCTCAGCCATATGGCGCATATCGGTCTGGCGCTGATTGGTGTCGGCGACGTGGAGTATCAAAACCAGATCATGCCCGCGGCGCAGGCGTTAACGCTGGCGGGATTACAGCCTTATCGTCCGGGGGCCAAAGAGGGTTTGAGCCTGGTCAACGGCACGCCGTGCATGACCGGCTTGTCCTGCCTGGCGCTGGATGATGCGGCGCGTTTGCTGGATTGGGCCGATGTCACTGGTGCGATGAGTTTTGAGGCGCTGCGTGGACAGCGGGTGGCCTTTGATGCCGAAGTGATCGCGCTGAAAGCCAGTCCGGGCATGCAGCTGAGCGGTCAGCGCTTACGCGCATTGCTGAGTGATAGCCCGCTGCTGGCGACCAGCGTTGGCATTCGCACCCAGGATGCGCTCAGCCTGCGATCCATGCCGCAGGTACATGGCGCCAGCCGCGATCAGTTCGATCACGCGGCGCGCCAGATTGAAACCGAACTCAATGCCTGCACCGATAATCCGCTGGTGCTCGGCACGGCGGATAACTGGCGCGTAGTGTCGCAGGCTAACCCGCACGGCGAATCGGTGGCGATGGCGGCGGATCTGCTGGCGATTGCCATGGCGGAAATCGGCAGCATCGCCGAGCGGCGGCTTGATCGTTTGGTCAATCCGCTGGTGAGCGGCTTGCCGGCGTTTCTGGTGGCGCAGCCGGGCGTTAACTCCGGCATGATGATTGCGCAGTATGTGGCGGCGTCACTCTGTGCGGAGAATCGCCAGCTGGCGCAGCCGGCGGTGCTGGATAACTATGTGACCTCGGGTTTGCAGGAGGATCATCTCAGCCTCGGCACCGGCGCGGCGCTGAAGCTGCTGAAGCTGGTGGGCAACGTGTGGCAGATTCTGGCGATCGAGTATCTGCTGGCGGCGCAGGCGCTGGATTTCCACGGCGAAGAGCAGCTGGCGCAGGGAACGGCGCAGGCATTGCGACGCCTGCGCGCGGTGGTTGCCAACTGGCAGGAAGACCGCTGGCTGGCACCGGAGATCGCGCGGGCGGTAGAGGTGTTGAAGAGCGGTTTGTAACATGGTCGCCATTTACGGCGACCTGACCAAGGATCAGCGGCGAGCGTCCGGCCGCACCAAATCGAAACGCAGTTCTTCGCTGATGCCGTAATAGGCCGACGGGCCTCCGGCACGCAGGATCGGCTGCGCTTTGGCCGTTTGATAAATACCCTCTTCCAGCAGGGCTTCATCAATATGAATGGCGACCGCTTCGCCCAGCACCAGCCAGCTATCAATCGGCTGGCCCTGGGCATCCTGCAACTGAATCAACTGCGTCAACTTACACTCAAAATTCACCGGGCTTTCCGCCACCATGCTGACATTGACATGTGACGCTGCAAGCGGCGTTAATCCCGCCAGCGCAAACTCATCCTGTTCTGACGGCACCGATGCGGAGCTCTCATTCATCGCCTCGGCCAGCGGACGCGTGGCCAGATTCCAGACAAACTCTTTGGTCTCTGAAATATTTTGTACGCTGTCTTTCCAGCCGCTGCTGGCAAAACCAATAATCGGCGGATGATAGTTAAAGCAGTTAAAGAAGCTATAGGGCGCTAAATTGCGTACGCCGCGGGCGCTTTGCGAGCTGACCCAGCCGATTGGGCGAGGGCCGACGATGGCGTTCAACGGATCGTGCGGCAAACCGTGTCCCGCGCGGGGCTGATAAGAGTAACGCTGACGAGTCATAACCATCCTTATAAGAGAACCTGAGTGTGGTGCACTAATCTCATCTAATACGGTGAATTCGATTAAGCGCATTGTGCGATGCCGCTAGCCAGAGTATCTTACGCCCGCGCTATTTTCCGGAGAAACTATGAACAAGCCAGCCGCCACGTCACCTTTCCATCCGCGTAACCGCCACCAGGGCCGTTATGATTTTGCTGCTCTGACCGCAGCCCATCCGCCGCTGGCGGTGAAAGTGCGTCCCAACGGCTACGGCGAGTTGTCGGTGGATTTCGCCGATCCTGAAGCGGTGATGCTGCTGAATCAGGCGCTGCTGAAGCTGTTCTATAACCTCAACTGGCAGCTACCTGCAGGTTATCTGACGCCGCCGGTGCCGGGCCGTGCCGATTACGTGCATGCGCTGGCCGATCTGCTGGCGAGCGACAACGGCGGCGTGGTTCCACGCGATCTGGATGTAATGGATATCGGCTGCGGCGCGAACTGCATCTATCCGCTGATTGGCAACGCCGAATATGGCTGGCGCTTCACCGGCACCGATATCACCGCCGAAGCGATTACCGTGGCCGGGCAGATTGTAGCGAGTAATCCGGGCTTGCAGCGCGGCGTGCGTCTGCGTCGGCAAAAAAAGGCCTCGGCGATTTTCGCCGGCGTGGTGCATAAAAATGAACGCTATCATGCGGTGATGTGCAATCCGCCTTTCCATTCATCTGCGGAAGAGGCGGCCAGCGTGGGTCAGCGCAAAACGCGCAACCTTGGCTTAGGCAAAAATGCGCCGCTCAATTTTGGTGGCCATCACAACGAATTGTGGTGTGACGGCGGCGAGCGCAAGTTCGTTGGTCAAATGATCGCTGAAAGCGTGACGCACTCAGACGCCATTATTTGGTTCACCTCGCTGGTCTCACGCAAAGAGAATTTACCGGCGCTGCGCGACCAGCTGCGCGATCTCGATGCTTATGAAGTGCGCATCATTGAAATGGCGCAAGGTCAGAAGCAGAGCCGCTTTATCTCCTGGACGTTCCAGCCGCCGGCGACGCGCGCCAAACGGCTGAAACGCTAACCTCATTGCGCCGGCGGCAACGCCGGTAAGCTGGCAGCGGAGGGAATATCGCTGCCGGTTTGCATCACTGCTACCGTTTGATGCGGCGCTTTAATGCCGGCCGCATCAAAATGCTTCTTCACCTTATCATCCAGCGCAAAACGTACCGTCCACTGCTTCAGCGGCTGGGTGGTGAATGACACGCGCACGGTAAAGGATTGGTTGGTTAATCCCACTAATCCGGCAAAATTCGGCTCGCCAATCACCATGCCGCGAATCTCCGGGTTCTCCAGCAGCTCTTTCACCGCGCCCTGCAGCGTTTGGTTAACGCGTTCGGTATCTTCACTGCGATCCACATCGTAGTTCGCCACGAACGAGCCGATGCCGCGCACAAAGTTGGCGAAGGTGGTGATCGATGACCACGGAATAATGTGATACGCGCCAGTATCCTGACGCACGCCCACCGAGCGAATCGACATGCGCTCTACGGTGCCGGTGATCGGGCCAATCGTGACTAAATCACCGGTGTTCATGCCGTTCTCAAACTGGATAAAAATGCCGGTGATGATGTCTTTCACCAGCGTTTGCGAACCGAATGATACCGCCAGACCGAGCGCACCGGCACCGGCTAGCAGCGGCGCAATATTCACGCCCACTTCCGACAGTAAAATCATAATGGTGATGGTGCTTATTACGACCGCCAGCGCGTTACGAAACAGCGTCAGCAGCGTGCGGGTGCGTGCGCTCGGCATGGGGCGGCCATGCGAATCCGAGGCGAGGCGACTTTCGATCAGGCTTGCCAGCAGCGTCCAGCCGACTGCCGACAGCAGCACAATGATCACGATACGAATCAGCACATCCACCATTTTTTGGCCGGCGCCAATAGTGAGCCAGTGCCAGAGATCAAACAGATTCCATGCATTGAGCAGCAGCAACAGCGTGGCAAACACCGTGACCACGCGCGCCAGTTTCAGCAGCGCTTTCACCCAATCGTTAACGCGCTTTTGCAGCTCGGGATAGTTGCGGCGCATGTCGGGCGACAGCGTGACGGTTTTGCCAATCCAGCGCGTCAGCATGCCGGAAATCAGCGCAGCGATAACCACGATCGCCAGGCTGCGCACCGTGGCGGACATCATAAACTTCAGGCTGTCGCCGGGATTGAAGATCGAGAACAGGAACAGCGCGATAAAGTAGGCGCTGGCCAGCCAGTGCCACACCATGCCAAAGGCGCGGATGAACAGCGCAAAGAAGCTCAAGCTGCGATCGGCAAGACGCGACAGTTCATGATGGATGTTGCTTTTGTTGCGGAAAATCAGCCACAGCGCCCAGCCGGTCATGATCCCCATAATCAGCATGTTGACCAGCGCCGCCACCTGAATATTCACCTGATTGGAGACAATCGGCACCACCACCAGTAAACCGTAACCGATGATGCCGCTTAGCCAGCTCAAACGTGTGTTCCAGTAGCTGGCGCGCGCATCGGTTAAGTGGAAGAAGCGCAGCGAAGGGAAACGCGGGCAGAATATCAGCCGCAGCACCGCTTTAAAGAACTCAATCAGCGCGAAGGCGTTAAGGAAAAGGCCTTGCTGATAGGCGATGGTGCGGTTGTTGTTGTGATAGTTGTCGCTGATGATCTGACCGACAAACAGCGTCAGCGCTAGCAGCACAATATCGAGCACAAAGGCCATCAAGATAGTGGCGGGCAAGTGCAGCCACTTGGTGCGCTCAAGGTTTTGATCGCGTCCCCAGCGGCCCATGCGGCGCCACACCGGCCACATCAGGCGGCGTGTCAGCCAGTAAAACGCAAACACCGCGGCGGAGAGCGCAGCAAAGTATTTCAGCGCGTTGAAGAAGGTTTGCTGGTTAAAGGATTTGTGTGGCGCATTGGTGATGTTGTCATGCAGTTGCACAAACTGCGCGGCCACCGCGCCGCCATATTCACGCGTTACGCTGGTGACGCTCTCCAGTACCGTGAGATCGTCCTGATTGGCCTGCGGCGGCGCCAGCACCGGTTGGTCGCTGGTGGATTGGCTGATGGCAGCCTGACGTAACTGATCGATCAGCTCCTGACGCGAGGCATTGTTATCCAGAATATTCGCCAGCGCGGCATAGGCTGCTTTTTTCTCGTCTAAGCTGGGTTCGCCTTCGGCTTTATCATCCGCTGCCGGGGTTTGCGACTGCTGTGCTGCGACGGCCGCCTGCGGCAGATTAACGGCCTGCGCCGGGGGAATGAGAAATAGAGTGAACAAACTGAAGAGTAACCACACGGCTGAACGCCATGGTGGGCTGGCAGACGGCATCGCTTTTCTCCTTTAGCTTCGCGCAGCGGCACAAGAGAGAAGTATAGTCAGTGATGGAAGGTGAAGATTTTGAAAAGGAAAATTGAATCGTGGTACCTGCCGTAGTGGCGCGATAAATCGCGCCGCTACAAATGGTGCATGTAAAAAACCGCCGCCGAAAATGGGCGACGGTTTAATGGCAGAGCTTAGGATACGTGCTGCAGGAACTCGCGCAGACGGTCGCTCGGCGGGTTGGTGATCAGATCGTCCGGGTTGCCATCTTCTGCGATGGTGCCTTTGTCGATAAAGATCAGACGCGAAGCCACTTTTTGGGCGAAACCGACTTCGTGCGTCACGATGACCATCGTCATGCCTTCTTCCGCCAGATCCTGCATCACTTTCAGTACTTCGTGACGCAACTCGGGATCCAGCGCTGAGGTTGGCTCATCAAACAGCATCATCTTCGGTTTCACTGCCAGCGCACGCGCAATCGCCACGCGCTGCTGCTGACCACCGGAAAGCTCAGACGGGAAGTGGTGTGCACGCTCGGCGAGGCCCACTTTACCCAGCAGCTCACGCGCCAGCTTATGCGCTTCCTCTTTCTTCGTACCACGCACGCGAATCGGACCAAAGGCGACGTTATCCAGCGCGCTCATCTGTGGGAACAGATGGAACTGCTGGAACACCATGCCCGCTTCCTGACGAATCAGTCGCTCATCCACTTTCGGATCATTGACCTTCATGCCATCGACAACCAGCTCGCCGGTGGTGATCTCTTCCAGCTTGTTGATGCAGCGCAGCAGCGTGGATTTACCGGAACCGGAAGGTCCGATAATCACCACCACTTCGCCTTGATTAATCTTCAGGTTGATGTTGTGCAGAACCTGAGTCTGGCCGAAATTCTTCGAGACGTTTTTAAATTCAATCACAGAATTTTCATCCTTTTCTCAATACGGCGCAGCACAAAGCTCAACACCAACGTAATAACCAAATAGATAATGGCAACGGCGCTCCAGATCTCCAGCGCGCGGAAGTTACCGGCAATGATCTCCTGACCCTGACGCGTCAGTTCGGCCACGCCAATCACGATAAACAGCGACGTATCTTTGATGCTGACAATCCACTGATTACCCAGCGGTGGCAGCATACGGCGCAGGGCCAGCGGCATGATCACATAACGCAGGGTCTCGCGGCGCGACAGACCCAGCGCCAGACCCGCTTCACGGAAGCCTTTATTAATCGACAGTACCGCACCGCGCGTGATTTCCGCGATATAAGCGCCGGAGTTGATCATGATGGTGACCACCGCCGCGCTGAACGGATCGATACGCAGATCCGGGAAAGCCATCGGCAGGGCGAAGTAGATAAACATCACCTGAACCACGATTGGCGTACCGCGAATCAGTTCGATGAAGACTAAGGCGATGTTGTTGGTGATCCAGCCGCCGTAGGCGCGGGCAAAACCGGCAACTAAACCGATAATTAAACCGCCGACCAGGCCGAGGACCGAGATCAGCAGGGTCATTTTGGCGCCTTCGATTAAAATCGGCAGGGCAGGCCAAATGACGCTCCAGTCAAACTCCATGGTGTGACTCCAAAATCTGTTGCGTGGAAATGTAAAAAGCAGGGAGTGTCAGGCTCCCTGCTGGAAAAATCGGCTCAGGCCGCAATTATTTTGGTTCAGTACCGAACCATTTTTTATAGATGGTGTTGTAAGTGCCGTTGTCGCGCAGAGTTTTCAGGGCGCCGTTCACTTTTTCACGCAGGTCGTCGCTGCCTTTCGGGAACGCGATGCCATACTGCTGCGCTTCAATTGACTCGCCTACCGCTTTGAAGCGGCCTTTACCGGCGGTGTTGATAAAGTACAGGATGTTCGGCGTATCGTGCAGTACGGCGTCAGCACGGTTAGTGCCTAACTCCATGTACGCGTTGTCGATGTTAGGGAACTGGCGCAGGTCTTTAGACTTGATGTGCGCTTTAGCGTAATCCACCGAACCGGTGCCGCTCTTCACCGCCACCACTTTGCCGTTCAGATCGTCAATGCTTTTAACGTCTTTTTCATTCTCGCGCACCATCACCAGCAGGCCGCTTTTGTAGTAGCCGTCAGAGAACTCGATGGCTTTTTTACGTTCTTCGGTGATGGTGATACCCGCCAGCGCCAGGTCAATATTTTTGGTTTGCAGCGCAGGAATGATGCCGCTGAAATCCATTGGCTTGAAGGCGTAATCGAGTTTCAGTTCTTTCGCGATGGCATCCCACAGATCGATGTCAAAACCGACGTATTTATCGCCTTGTTTGAACTCAAAGGGAACAAATGCGGTGTCAGTTGCGACGATCAGTTTTTTGTCTGCTGCGGTGGAGGAAAGCGAGAAGGCCAGCGCCAGCGCGGCCACGGAGACTTTAATCAATGACTTCATCATTTTTTTCCTTATTACCCCTCAGGCCTGGTGGCCCGATGTACGGCCTATCATATGAAAAAATTATGCCAACTTTTCATTTTGCTCGAAATCAGTAGTTTTAAGCACTTGCTGACACGATTTTGCGCAGAAGAAAAGTTTTGCACCTTATTGGTGCTTCATTTTGGTGCGTGGTGCTGTTGTGGTGCAGGCACAGTGTGCACCAAGGGCGGGGAGAGCGAAAGAAGGGATTAAGGAAATGTTAACAACGTCAAAAAAAGCACCACAATGTTACAGACGTAAAAAAAGGCGGGATAACCCGCCTTCGTTATAACACTGAAATTTATTCAATATTCGATTCGATAAACCACAGGAATTTATCCAGATCGCGCGATGCCGCAGTGAAGATGTCAGCGGTATCTTCATCGCTGACTTCAGTGATAGCTTTACGCGTGTCATTCGCCACAATCGCATAGCGATCGGCCAGCGCTTTCAGGTGATCCTGCACGCTATGAATGTTCAACGGATAGCTTTTCAGTGGTGTTTTATCGTTAACGATCTGAGTGGTACCCAGCGCCACGCCGCCTAACTGAACTACACGTTCAGCGATAGTGTCCTGGTGATCGGTAATGGCGGTACGGAAACCATCCAGCATCTCATGTACGCCAATAAAGTTGGCGCCACGCATGTTCCAGTGCGCCTGCTTGGTGATCAGCGACAGGTCAATAAACTCCACTACCAGACGGTTGAGCACCTCGATGGTCGCTTTTTTATCGCTGTCAGCGACGTCATTACGGGTGTAAATCAGATCAGACGATTTAGTTTTAACCAGTTTTGCGGTACTCATCATTAATGTCCTCTTATTGATGGTTGTCCTAATCAAGCACGGAGATAAGTATAGCAGCAGTTTTTTAACTTGCAGGGTTGATTAAATCAATGACAGGAATAGATAAACCTTAATATTGCTCAGGGATTGTGCATCTTGATGATTATTTCAGTTAAAACAGATGCTTGTGAGGCATGTTAATTATTTATTAAACGTGTTGCAAAATAATAACGGAAAAATCTTAATACCGCGTTAAAAATGATAATGAGAATGCTTCTATATTTAGCCTGCCGCGCAGCAGGCTGAATTATTGAATATTTATTGCGGATGCGTAATGTCGACTTCGCTTATTTTTGCGCTTTTTTGTTTCATGGTGAGCGTTGAACCAGCCGAGGCGATGATGATCGCTAGCAGCGCAATCCACTGCTTCAGCGTCAATAGCTCGCCCAGGAATAATATGCCTGATAACGCCGCCATCGCCGGTTCCAGACTCATTAAGGTACCAAAAATGCGTGCCGGCAGTCGTGTCAGCGCCATCATCTCTAAAGAATAGGGAATGGCGCTGGAGAGCAGGGCGATCAGCAGTGCCAGCGGCAATACTTCCCAATGCCAGATGCCCGGCGCGGCAAAGGTCAGGCCGAGCGGCACAAAAATCACCGAGGCAATTAGCGAACCCATCGCCACCGTCGCCGGACCATGCTCCGCGCCGGCACGCTGTCCTGCAAGGATGTACACCGCCCAGCAGGCACCCGCGCCTACCGCCAGCAACGCACCGAGCGGATCGATATGACTCATCCCTTCCCCGATGGGCAACAGGAACCACAAACCCGCCACCGCCAGCAGCACCCAAAGAAAATCAAGCGGACGACGCGCGCCGATCAACGCCAAAGTCAGCGGACCCAAAAACTCCAATCCGACGGCAACGCCCAGCGGCACGGTGCGAATCGCTAAATAGAAGAGATAGTTCATGCAGCCCAGCGCTAAACCGTACATCAGCAGCGGTTTGCGCTGCTCGCGCGTGAAGCGCAAACGCCAGGGTTTAAAGATAATGCAGAGAATCAGGGTGCCAAGACCAAGACGCAGCGCGGTAATGCCGGTGGCGCCAACGGTGGAAAACATCGATTTTGCCAGTGAAGCGCCGCCCTGTAGCGAGAGCATGGCAATCAGCAGCACAGCAACAGGGAACAACACCGGGGCCATATTTTTGGTCGTCAGAGGGGCAGACATCCTGTAATCCATTCCTTTTATTTATTAACAGCAGAGCAACAAGCGCTCAGTGTAATGGAATCTCAGGCAAATAAGGAGACGCGAATCGGGGAAATAAAACGCGCTGACAGGTCAGAATTTGGCCATTTTTAGTGCCATTTCCGTAAAGAAACGTCAGGTTAGTTTAGGAATTTACTTAAAGGCATTTTTTGTGATCGTTATTTATGTTGCAGGAATATGATGCTTTTTATAAGTAAAATGAATGACATAGGAAACTTCATTAACTTTCTGTTACACCAAACAATCTGTTAGACAACAAAATGCGGGCAGAGTTTCTTGCTGTTTTTTGTTATATTTAAAGCGTTGTCAGGAGAGAAGTATATTCACATTTGAGGTGGTTATGAAAAAAATTGCATGTCTTTCAGCATTGGCTTGTGTACTTGCAGTTTCTGCAGGTTCTGCCATGGCACAAAGCACCGTTACCGGTGGTTACGCTCAGAGCGATTATCAAGGCGTTGCTAACAAAGCAAACGGCTTCAACCTGAAATATCGTTACGAAGACGGTACTAACCCACTGGGTTGGATCGGTTCTTTCACCTATACCGAAAAAGATCGTACTGATGCTGGCGCTTATAACAAAGCTCAGTACTACGGCATCACCGGTGGTCCTGCTTACCGTCTGAACGACTGGGCGAGCATCTACGGTGTTGTTGGTGTGGGTTACGGTAAATACCAGCAGAACGACAATTCAGTACGTTCTAAGTCTGATTCAAGCGACTACGGTTTCTCTTACGGTGCGGGCATGCAGTTTAACCCAATCGAAAACATCGCTGTTGACGTGGGTTACGAGCAGAGCCGTATCCGCAACGTTGACGTTGGCACCTGGATTGCTGGCGTAGGTTACAGCTTCTAAGTTCTTGCTTAGACCAGTTGCACAATAAACGGTCCTTCGGGACCGTTTTTTTATGGGCGCGATTAACGATTTACCTGCCGCCAGAAACACAAAGCCCGCTACATGAGCGGGCTTTATTGGAATTTGTATGCGTCGGGAACATTAGCCGCGCCAGATCAGTTTTGGGCACGGACGTTCAACCAGCTGTTTGCCGGTGAGCTTTTCAATCAGCATCAAGCGCAGCGCAAACGGCGAGCGGGTCAACAGGCACAGCAGCGATTTCAGCTCAAAAGCCGGTTTGCTCTGTTCAGCCTGGAAACATTTGCCACAGTCGAGGCAGTTTTTCATGGTAGTCATGTTCACCTCCCGAGTGAATGACGACATTTCTTTGTAGCCTTTATAAGCTATTCGCTTACATTATCAACAAAGATAGCACTGGCTATACTCTTTAGCCAACACTATTTAGGAAAAATTTGTGCTTATTTGTGCCTGGTTTACAATGAGCGCAGCCAGCCCGCACCGCAGGTAAAGTGCGGCAGATAATAAAGAGGAAGTTAGATGAGTCGTCGTGCAAAAATCGCCACCAACATGCCCCAGGGCCCGCTAAAAGAGATAGAGGAGCATGTCGAAGGATTTCGTCAGGTGCGCGAGGCGCATCGTCGTGAGCTGATCGATGACTACGTTGAATTAATCTCTGATTTGATTCGTGAATTTGGCGAAGCGCGTCAGGTGGATATGGCTGCACGTTTGGGGGTTTCCCAGCCGACAGTGGCGAAAATGTTAAAGCGTCTTGGCACCACCGGTTTGGTTGAGCAAGTGCCGTATCGCGGTGTATTCCTCACCGCCGAAGGCGAGAAGCTGGCTGAAGCGAGCCGCGTCCGCCATCATATTGTTGAAACTTTCCTATTGGCGCTGGGCGTTAGCCCGGAAACCGCGCGCCGTGATTCAGAAGGCCTGGAGCATCACGTCAGTGATGAAACTCTGGCCGTGTTCCAGAAATTCTACGAGAATCGCTAACTACAAGGCCTTCCGCCATCATGCCCAATCTGCTTCGTTCTTTTATGCGCGATCGTATTTTGCATTTGTTGTTGCTGTTGGGTGTGATCATGTTGCCGCTGGCGAATTTCCGCTGGTCGCAACTGCCTTCCGCTGTGGACTGGCATACCATCATGACGCTCACCGGCTTACTGATGCTGACCAAAGGGCTGGAAAACAGCGGCTATTTTGATGTGCTCGGCGCACGTCTGATTCAGCGTTTCCAGCATGAACGCGCATTGGCGTTATTCATGGTGTGCGCCGCCGCGTTGCTCTCAACTTTTCTCACCAACGATGTTGCGCTGTTTATTCTGGTGCCGCTCACGCTGACACTGCGTAAATTCTCGCGGCTGCCCATTTCGCGCCTGATCATTTTCGAAGCGTTGGCAGTGAACGCGGGTTCCTTACTGACGCCGGTTGGTAACCCGCAAAACATTCTGCTGTGGAGTCACGGCACGCTCAGCGTGCCCGGTTTCATTGCGCAGATGGCGCCGCTGGCGGCATTTTTACTGCTTTCGCTGATGGCGTTAACCTGGTGGAGTTTCCCGGCGCGCGCGATCCAAAAGCATGAGCAGAGTGAAACTCAGGCGTGGCGCAAAGCGTTGTTCACGATTAGCGTGCTGCTGTATATCGTATTTATCGTCGCGCTCGAGCTAAAAATGACCGGCTGGGCGCTGCTGCTGGTGGCGGCCTGTTTCCTGATCATGGCGCGCAGCGTGTTGATCAGCATCGACTGGAGTTTGCTGCTGGTGTTCGTGGCGATGTTTATCGATGTCTTCCTGTTGATGCATTTGTCCTGGCTGCAGCCTCACTTTGCCGCTATCGGTCAGCTAGGCGAGGGCGGAATCTATTTGCTGGCGATTGGCTTGTCGCAATTCATTAGTAACGTTCCCGCCACCATTCTGCTTTTGCAGAAAGTGCCACCGTCGGAGGTGCTGGCGTGGGCGGTGAATATCGGCGGATTTGGCTTATTGCCGGGTTCGCTCGCCAACCTGATTGCCTTGCGGATGGCGCAGGACGCGCGCGTTTGGTGGCGTTTCCACTTGTTTTCCATCCCGATGCTGGCCTGGTCGATGTTAGGCGGATGGCTGCTGTTACACCTCATGCGTTAGCACCGTGCCAATGTCGGCTTGTGTAAAGTTGCATTGGCATTTGTCAATTTCCCATCTAAGGTTATGTTGACCGTTTTTGCCCGGGAATCGGGACAACTGCCTACGATGAAAAATTATGGAAAACCAGAATCAACCGTCTGAACGCGATCAGCAGGATCCGCAAAAAACCGCCAATACCCATCAAGATAACAACGAACCAGAACGTAAACGTCCCGGAAAGAAACCTCTGATTTTTCTCGCCATTGTGGTGGTGATTATGATCGTGGTGGGATTATGGTTTTGGCTCACCACGCGCAATATCGAAAGCACGGATGATGCCTTTACCGAAGGCAATGCGGTGACCATCGCGCCGAAAGCAGCCGGATATGTGGTCAAGCTGCTGGTGCATGATAACCAGCGCGTGAAGCAGGGCGATTTGCTGGTGGAGATCGATGCGCGCGACAGTGAAGCGCAGCGCGATCAGGCCAAAGCCCAGCTTGGCTTGGCGCAGGCGCAGCTGCATCAGGCGCAGGCGCAGTTAGCCTTGTCCCGCGTGCAGTATCCGGCACAGCGCGATCAAGCTCTCGCCGATCAGGCCAAAGCGCAGGCCAATTTGCTTAATGCCCAGGCCGATTATCGTCGCCAGCGCGGTGTTGATCCGCGTGCCACTTCACAGCGCAATATTGATACTGCCGCCGCGCAATTGCGTTCGGCTGAAGCGCAACTGCAAAGCGCTAAGGCGCAGGTTGAAGTGGCTTCTCAGGTGAAGCTGCAAATCCGCCAGCAGGAAACCAATGTGGAAGCGCGTGAGCAGCAGGTTGAGCAGGCGCAGGCACAGCTCAACACCGCCGAATTGAATCTCTCTTATACCCAGGTTCGCGCACCTTACGATGGCTTTGTCACCAAGCGTAACGTGCAACTCGGCACGCTGGTGCAGGCTGGCAGCGCGCTGTTCTCGCTGGTTTCGCCTGAAATCTGGATTAATGCCAATTTCAAAGAGTCACAGCTGGCGCGCATGAAGCCGGGTAATAAAGTGGAAATCAGTGTCGATGCCTGGCCGGATATGAAGCTGGAAGGGCATGTGGATAGCGTGCAGATGGGATCCGGTTCCCGCTTCTCCACCTTCCCGGCGGAAAACGCCACCGGCAACTACGTGAAAATCGTGCAGCGCGTGCCGGTGAAAATCGTTATCGATAAAGGATTGGATCCCAATCATCCGCTGCCGCTGGGCTTGTCGGTTGAGCCGAAGGTCACAGTGGAATGAGTGCGAGCGAAAGCTGGCGTCCGGCCAGCAATCCGTGGCTGGTCGCCATTACGGTGACGCTGGCGGTGTTTATGGAGATCCTCGACACCACCATCGTGAACGTCGCGCTGCCACACATTGCCGGTTCGCTCTCCTCCAGCTACGACGAATCGACCTGGGTTTTAACCTCTTATCTGGTGGCGAACGGCATCGTGTTGCCCATTTCGGCGTTCTTCAGCCGCCTGTTTGGCCGCAAGCAGTTCTTCCTGATTTGCATCGTGATGTTCACCATCTGCTCCTTCCTGTGCGGCATCGCGACGGAGCTGTGGCAGATTATTCTGTTCCGCATCCTGCAGGGCTTTTTTGGCGGCGGATTGCAGCCGGTACAGCAATCGGTGCTGCTCGATTACTTCAAAGCGGAAGATCGCGGCAAAGCCTTTGGTCTATCGTCGATTGCGATTATCGTCGCGCCGGTGATTGGTCCGACTCTGGGCGGCTGGATCACCGACAACTACAGCTGGCGCTGGGTGTTCTTCATTAATATTCCAGTCGGTATTTTGACGGTGATGGCAATTTACCAGCTGCTGGAAGATCCGCCGTGGGAGCGCAAGTGGGATAAAGGCCGCCTGAAGATCGACTACATTGGCATCAGCCTGATCACGCTGGGACTTGGCTGTTTGCAGGTGTTCCTCGATCGTGGCGAAGATGAAGATTGGTTTGCCTCGCACTTCATTCGCCTGTTCGCCATGCTGGCGGTGATAGGCATTATCGGCGCCATTTATTGGCTGCTGTATGCACGCAAACCGGTGGTCGATCTTAGCGTTATGAAGGATCGTAACTTCTGGGTGGCGGGCTTACTGATGGCGGGCATGGCGATGATTTTGTACGGCAGTTCGGTGGTACTTCCCCAACTGGCACAACAGGATCTCGGTTACACCGCAACCTGGTCGGGGCTGGTGCTGTCGCCCGGCGCGATATTGATTGTGCTGACGATACCCATCGTGCTGAAGCTGATGCCGATTGTGCAAACGCGCTATATCATCGCGTTCGGCTTCACCTGCCTTGCCAGCGCCTTCTTCTAT
Source organism: Pantoea sp. AG1095 (assembly GCF_003208415.1). Lineage (NCBI taxonomy): Bacteria > Pseudomonadati > Pseudomonadota > Gammaproteobacteria > Enterobacterales > Erwiniaceae > Pantoea > Pantoea sp. AG1095. The sequence continues at coordinate 280,179 of NZ_QKMJ01000001.1, forward strand.
TCCACCCGGCTTACGCCCAACGTTGATTTCACCACGCTGGTGTTAATGCGCAGCGCGCAGTCGATCGGCCTTGGCTTCCTGTTTGTGCCGCTGACTACCATTGCGTTCATCACCGTGCCGCAGCGATTAAACGCCGATGCGTCGGCGCTGTTCACCATGTTCCGTAATGTCGCGGGTTCGATCGGAATTTCGCTGTCGACGGCGGGCATTACCGAACGCATGCAGACGCGATCGGCCACCATGGTGCACAACATGTCGCCGCTCAATGAGCCTTACAATCTCACGCTGCAGCATTGGGCTGATTCGATCCGTAATTTCACCACCGCAGTGGGCGATCCGCTGGTGCTGGCGAGCGGGCAGCTCTACCAGGAGATGATCGCGCAGGCCCGTATTCTGGCGTACATCGACGTATTTACGGGCCTGAGTATCGTGGCGTTGCTATTGATTCCATTTTGTTGGTTGCTTTCGCCGATCAAGAGCGAAGGCAGTGCAGGAGCACATTAAAATGAGTAAGTTTTCGCGCTCTACGCCGTCACTGACGTTGCTGGCGCTGTCACTGTTGCTGGCCGGATGCGCCGTAGGACCTGATTATCAGCCGCCGCAGGCGCACACACCTGGCGGTTACCATGATTTGCCTTCACAGCAAGCGTCTAAGCCGCTGGCGGCAGCAACCAATCCGCTGTGGTGGAAAAGCTTTAATGATCCGCAGCTTGATAGCCTGATTGAGCGCGCTATTGCCGGCAACTTAACGCTGCAACAATCGGTGCTGCGTATTGCTGGGGCGCGTGAACAGCTGGCGCAGGCGCGCGGTGGGTTATTCCCTTCGCTTAACGGCTCGGCAAAAGTGACCCGTCAGCAGCTCGGTTTAAAAGGCTTGCTGAAATCCAACGGCGTTTATGACCAGGTTGATAGCGATGTCGCCAGCCAGCTGAACGGTTTAGACCATTCTGTCACCCTGTATCAGGGCAGCTTTGACGCCAGCTGGGAGCTGGATCTATGGGGCAAAGTACGCCGCCAGATGGAAGCCGCGGATGCTCAGCAGCAGGCGGCCATTGAGCAACGCAACGATGCGCTGGTCTCGCTGGAAGCCGAAGTGGCGCGCGCCTATCTGCAACTGCGCGGTTCGCAGGCCGTGCTGGCGACCTTGCAGCAGCAAATAGAGGTCGCGCAGCAAACCTGGGAACTGACAAAGAGCCAGCAGCAAAACGGCTTAGCGCCGACCACGGATGTGGAAAATGCGCGCGCGCAATTAGCCTCGCTGAATGCGCAGCTGCCGCAATATCAGGCGCAGCAGTTGCAGGCGATGAACGGTTTGGCGGTGCTGCTGGGTAAAACACCGGGCGCACTGGATAACGAATTGATGAACAAAAAACCGCTGCCTGATTTGCCGAAATTGGTGCCGGTGGGCATTCCGTCAACGCTGGCGCGCCGACGTCCGGATATTCGCCAGGCTGAAGCCACGCTGCATGCGCAGACCGCGAATATTGGCGTATCCGTTGCCGAGCTGTTCCCCAGCTTGTCGCTCACCGGGCAACTGGGCGTGCGAAATACCGATGCCAGCTATCTGGATGACTGGAGCAGCCACTTCTTTAGCGTTGGACCGTCGCTGTCGATTCCAATTTTTCAGGGCGGCCGTTTAGTCTCCAGCGTAAAATTGGCGCGCGCGCAGCAAGCCAGCGCGGCGCTCGATTATCGGCAAACGGTATTAACTGCGCTGCAGGATGTGGAGAACGCGTTGGTCAGTTATCGCGCCGATCAGCAGCAGGTTATAGCGCTGGATGAAACCACCGGCGCACTGCAACGCGCATTTGATTTGGCCAGCGACAGTTATCGTCAGGGTATTTCCACCTTCCTCGATGTATTAGATGCGCAGCGACAACTGGCGCAAGCTAAAGCGCAATCGACACAGGCGCGGATGCAAAGTGCACTTGATTTAGTGGCGTTATATAAAGCGCTGGGCGGTGGCTGGGAACCTTATCAAAACGTCAATTTGCCAGACTATTCTGTGTTTGGTCCCGCAACGGAAGTGCATTAATTTCCCTTAGCAGCCGGTTAAACACCGGCTTTTTTTATCGGCACGATATGAAAAAATGAGATTCTTCTCTCATCCCGGGCAATATAATAATCCGTGATGACATCAGGTTTTACGTTACACCATTAATCCTTGCTTACCTTTATGCTCACTAATGCTGCAGCGCGTAATAGCCGCTAAATGATTGTTTATTACCTGGGAATATTGCTTTGAAATCGATTCCAGTTGCTACATATGGAACACATTACGGTTGTTAATTCAGGGTTAATTAAAGCGGTTATCCGCGTTTTAAACCCTAACGTAAGAAATATGTAAGCAACTTCAGATTAATCCGGGCAATAAAATTAATTTATTTTTTTATTTGAATTAGGTAATCTTGCCACTACAGTTTATTTAAACCCCTTAAGCAAGGACATTGTGATGAGTGACGCATTTAAAGTTCTGAACAACATTCGCACATTACGTGCACAGGCTCGTGAACTGCCATTGAGCGATCTGGAAGAAATTCTGGAAAAATTAACGGTTGTCGTGACTGAACGTCGTGACGAAGTAAACGCTGAAGAAGCGCAGAACCGCGAAAAAGAAGAGAAGCTGTCTAAATATCGCGAAATGCTGCTGGCTGATGGTATTGACCCGAACGAATTACTGGGCGCTCTGGAAGTTGGTAAAAAACGCGCTAAGCGTGCACCACGCCCGGCAAAATATTCCTACACCGACGAAAACGGTGAAGTAAAATCATGGACCGGACAGGGCCGTACACCAGCAGCGATTAAAAAAGCGCTGGATTCAGGTAAAAGCCTCGACACTTTCCTGATCAAATAATCCGCACAATCCTTGTAAGTGGGAGCCGGGGGCAAATGCCCCCGGCTTTTTTGTTGTTTTTATTTCTTTATGAGCAACAACACCTTTAGCCCAACGTAACGTCTGCCTCTGGCGCAGAGGTGGCGTCCGGGTGCCCGCTTCTGGCATAATGCCCGCTGTTTTTTCCTCCACTGCGTAACAAAGGTCAATGCCGTGTTAGTTTCCAGCAATATCACCATGCAGTTCGGCAGTAAGCCGCTGTTCGAAAATATCTCCGTTAAATTTGGCGGCGGTAATCGTTACGGTTTAATCGGTGCGAACGGCAGCGGTAAATCTACCTTTATGAAAATACTGGGCGGCGATTTGGCGCCAACGGGTGGAAATGTTTCCCTCGACCCAAATGAGCGTATCGGTAAGTTACGTCAGGACCAATTTGCCTTCGAGCAATATAGTGTGCTGGACACCGTGATCATGGGCCACAATGAATTGTGGGCAGTGAAGCAAGAGCGTGACCGTATATATGCATTGCCAGAAATGAGCGAAGAGGAAGGCTATAAAGTGGCCGACCTTGAAGTCGAATACGGCGAGATGGACGGTTACAGTTCAGAATCACGTGCCGGTGAATTATTACTGGGCGTTGGCATTCCTGTGGAGCAGCATTACGGTCCGATGAGCGAAATTGCGCCGGGCTGGAAATTGCGTGTCCTTTTAGCGCAGGCATTATTTGCCAATCCTGATATTTTGTTGCTCGATGAACCGACCAACAACCTGGATATCGATACCATTCGTTGGTTGGAGCAAGTGCTCAACGAACGTAACAGCACCATGATCATCATTTCGCATGACCGTCACTTCCTGAATATGGTGTGCACGCACATGGCGGATCTGGATTACGGTGAACTGCGCGTTTATCCGGGTAATTATGACGAATATATGACCGCGGCTACCCAGTCACGCGAACGTTTATTATCGGATAACGCCAAGAAGAAAGCGCAAATTGCCGATCTGCAGTCGTTTGTTAGCCGTTTTAGCGCCAACGCCTCTAAATCGCGTCAGGCGACTTCGCGTGCCAAACAGATTGATAAAATTAAGCTGGAAGAAGTTAAAGCCTCCAGCCGTCAAAACCCGTTTATCCGTTTTGATCAGGACAAGAAGCTGTTCCGTAATGCGCTGGAAGTTGAAGCGCTGACCAAAGGTTTTGATAACGGTCCGCTGTTTAATAAACTCAACCTGATGTTAGAAGTCGGCGAGAAATTGGCGATTCTCGGTGCCAACGGTATCGGTAAAACTACGTTGCTGAAAACGCTGGTCGGTGAACATACGCCGGACAGCGGCACAGTGAAATGGTCTGAGAATGCGCGCATTGGTTATTACGGCCAGGATCACGCGGAAGACTTCGCTGACGATCTGACGGTATTCGACTGGATGAGCCAGTGGAAGCAGGAAGGCGATGACGAGCAGGCGGTGCGCAGTATTCTTGGTCGTCTGCTGTTTGGTCACGACGAGATCAATAAGCCCGCTAAGGTGCTGTCCGGTGGTGAGAAGGGTCGCATGCTGTTTGGCAAGCTGATGATGCAAAAGCCAAACATCCTGATCATGGATGAACCGACTAACCACCTGGATATGGAATCGATCGAGTCGCTCAACATGGCGCTGGAGATGTACGAAGGGACCCTGATTTTCGTCTCGCACGACCGTGAGTTTGTGAGCTCGCTGGCTACCCGCGTGATGGAGATGAAAGCCGATCGTATTATCGACTTCACGGGTAATTATGAAGATTACCTGCGCAGTCAGGGCATTGTTTAAGGTTTGTGAGGTTTCGGCGCCGATCAGGCAAAAATGCCGGGTCGCTGCGTAACGACGGTGTAAATACTTCCCCGTAACCTCGTCCGCCGCATCCCTGCGGCGGAGGCTTTACTCCGGACCCGGCATTCACGTCTTTATGCACGTCAGCTGCCAGCGTTATACCTCGCGTAAGGTCGTCATTCATGGCGACCTTATTAACCACACACTTCACAATGCGCATCCTGCGCCACTTTCATGCTGCGGAACTCCGCGCTCATCGCGTCGTACATCAATAAGCGTGCGCTAGCAGGTTGACCGAACGCCGTCAGCACTTTTAAGGTTTCCATCGCCTGCATTGCACCGACCACACCCACCAACGGCGCCATCACGCCGGCTTCAACGCAACTTAATACCTGATCGCCAAACAAGCGGCTGATGCAGCGATAACACGGCTCGCCGGGCTGCCAGGTAAACACGCTGAGCTGGCCTTCCATGCGAATCGCTGCGCCGGAAATCAGCGGCACCTTGTGCTGAAAACAGAGGCGGTTGATCTGCTCGCGGGTATCGACGTTATCGGTGCAATCCACCACCGCATCATGGCGCGCAATTAATGTGCTGAGCTGCGCGTCATCCAGCTGCGCATCAATCGGCTCCAGCTGGCAATGCGGATTAATTGCCGCCAACTGCTGCTGCGCCGAGGCGACTTTCGCTACGCCAATTTTCGCATCACTGTGCAGGATCTGGCGCTGGAGATTACTGAGGCTAACGCTATCGAAATCGAGCAACGTGAGATGTCCCACACCCGCCGATGCCAGATAGGGCGCCGCCGCACAGCCGAGTCCGCCGAGGCCGATCACCAACACCTGTGCCGCCTTTAGCTTTTCCTGTCCATCAAAATCAAAACCGCGCAGGACAATCTGACGGTTATAGCGCAGCATCTCTTCATCGCTCAACTCAACGCTCATTAGCCCTCCAGCAGGCTATTAAAGGCTTCGATCTCCACCCATTCGCCCGGTTCCACATCGCCGCGATCGCGCTCCAGCACCACAAAGCAGTTGGCCAGTGCGAACGAGCTGAACACGTGCGAACCTTGCGGACCGGTGCTGCGCACTTCCAGCACGCCATCGTCACCGCGGCTGAGAATCGCACGCTGGAAGTCGAGACGACCCGGCGATTTCTTCAAACGCTGGGTGGCGCGCGCACGTTGGCGTAGCGGCATGATGCGCGTGGTTTGGCCGGTTAAGGTGGCCAGCAGCGGCTGGACCAATTGATAGAAGGTTACCGCCGCAGAAACCGGATTGCCCGGTAAACCGCAGAACCAGCTGTTGGCCAGGCGACCAAAGGCAAAGGGTTTGCCCGGTTTGATCGCCAGTTTCCAGAAGGTGATGGCGCCGAGCTCTTCCAGTATCGCACGGGTGAAATCGGCTTCGCCAACCGACACGCCGCCGGTGCTGATCACCACATCGGCCTGGCGATCGGCTTCGGTAAAGGCGGTACGCAGCGCCGCCTGATCGTCGGCAATCACGCCGAGATCGATCACTTCGCAGCCCAGCTTGTTAAGCATTAACGCCACGGTAAAGCGGTTGGTATCGTAAATCTGACCTTCCGCCAGCGGCTGGCCGACCGCCTGCAGTTCATCGCCGGTGGAGAAGATTGCCACGCGCAGTTTGCGCAGCACGCTGACTTCAGCAATCCCCAGCGACGCCAGCAGCGGCAGTTCGGCCGCACCAAGGCGCACTCCGGCGTCCAGCACCTGTTTGCCCGCCTGAATGTCTTCACCGATGCGACGAATATTTTGCGCAGCCTGCACCGGCGCGGTAATCACAATGCCGCCGTCGCGTTGCTCCGTTTGCTCCTGCATCACCACGGCATCACAACCGGCGGGAATTGGCGCGCCGGTCATGATGCGGATCACGCTGCCCGCGGGCCACGCACCGTTAAACGGCGCACCGGCGAAGGCTTTACCTGCCACCGGGAACACGCGATCGGGTGCGATGTCGGCCAGACGCAGCGCGTAACCATCCATCGCCGAGTTATCAAACGAGGGGACATCGAGCGGCGAGTTGATCGGCCTGGCGGTGATACGTCCGGCGGCCTCAAACAGCGAGACGTTGATCGAATCGCTAATCGGCGTCAGCTGTTGCAGCATCTTTTGCTGCGCGTCTTCGAGGGAGATTAATCCTGCGGTAAAAGGTTCCATGTCCATCTCTGCCTGGTTAATTTCAGATGCGGTCTATTATGGGTAATGCGTGGCCGTTAAGCGAGAGTGCACTTTACTCAATCACTGCACATTCCGTAGCGGCGCAATTTATTGCGCGATAAATCGCGCCGCTACGGAATGTGCGAATGGTAAAAATGGTTTTCCTGTTTTACAGGTGCGCATCCGCTAAGCACATCACAACCAAAAAAGCATAATCCACAATAAAAGGTTATGACCGCGCAGGCAGTTTCTGCTTTACAAGATGAGGGTGCCTTTCTATAGTCGAAAATTGCCAAAAAAAGATGAAAACCATTCTAAATCAGTGTTTTTGGTTCTGATTCCTTAACAGGGTACCGGTTATGGCTAAAGCAGTTATCGCAATTCACGGCGGTGCGGGCGCGATTACGCGTGCGGCAATGAGCGCCGAAAAAGAGCAGCACTATCGTCAGCAACTCACCGCAATCGTTACCGCAGGCCAGCAAATTCTTGCGGCGGGTGGCAGCGCGTTAGATGCCGTTACCGAAGCCGTACGCCTGCTGGAAGAGTGTCCGCTGTTTAACGCGGGCAAGGGCGCGGTGTTCACCCATCAGGGCACGCATGAACTCGATGCCAGCATTATGGATGGTCGCACGCTGGACGTCGGCGCGGTCGCGGGCGTCAGCCACATCCGCAATCCGATCCTGGCGGCGCGTAAGGTGCTGGAGAATAGCCCGCACGTACTGTTTATCGGTGCGGGCGCAGAAGCTTTCGCCGCTGAGCAAGGTTTAGCGCCGGTCGACGCCGATTTCTTCTCCACGCCGGAGCGCTGGGAGCAGCTGCAGCGCGCGCTGCACAGCCAGCAGATGGTGCTGGATCACGACGGCGAAGCAAACAGTCACAGCGACGATCCGCTGGACCCGGATCGCAAATTCGGCACCGTCGGTGCGGTCGCGCTCGATCTTCAGGGTAATCTGGCGGCCGCCACCTCAACCGGCGGCATGACCAACAAACAGGCCGGTCGCGTGGGCGATTCGCCTTTAGTCGGCGCAGGCTGCTACGCCAGCAACGACACCGTAGCGGTCTCCTGTACCGGTACCGGCGAAGTGTTTATCCGTACGCTCGCCGCTTACGACGTGGCGGCGCAGATGCATTACGCCGGTCGCTCGTTGCAACAGGCCACCGCCAACGTCATTCATGACAAAGTGCAGGAGCTGGAAGGCAGCGGCGGGCTGATTGCCATTGACGCCGCAGGCAATGTGGCGCTGCCGTTTAACAGCGAAGGCATGTATCGCGGATTCGCCTATGTGAATGGCGATGTTGAGGTAGCGATTTACCGCGACAGCTAAGGAGCAGGCATGACGGACCAACAGCTGCAGTTTGCGCCGGAGCAGGTTCTGGCGGTGCGCGATCTTAACGTGCGCTTTGAGCATGAAGGGCGCATTACCGAAGCGGTACGCAACCTGTCGCTCGACCTGCATCGCGGTGAAACCCTGGCGCTGGTGGGCGAATCGGGCTCGGGTAAATCCGTCACCTCGCTGGCGCTGATGCGCTTGATTCAGCAGGCCGGCGGCGAAGTGAGCGGAGATATCCAGCTGCGGCGTCGCAATGGCGAGGTGCTGGATGTGATGCGCGCGTCGAACGGTCAGATGCGCAAAGTGCGCGGCGCCGATATGGCGATGATCTTTCAGGAGCCGATGACCTCGCTCAACCCGGTGTTCACCGTCGGCGAGCAGATTGCGGAATCCATCCGTCTGCATCAGGGCAAAAGTCACCAACAGGCGCTGGCGGAAGCGCGGCGCATGCTCGATCTGGTGCGCATTCCCGAAGCGCAAAATGTGTTATCACGCTATCCGCATCAACTCTCAGGCGGCATGCGCCAGCGCGTGATGATTGCCATGGCGCTGTCTTGCAAACCGGCGCTGCTGATTGCCGACGAACCTACCACCGCACTCGACGTCACTATTCAGGCGCAAATTCTGCAGTTGATCCGTGTGCTGCAAAAAGAGATGCAGATGGGGGTGATTTTCATCACCCATGATATGGGCGTAGTGGCGGAGATGGCCGATCGCGTGCAGGTGATGTATCGCGGCGATGTGGTAGAGCGCGCGTCGGTGCAGCAGCTGTTTGCCGATCCGCAGCAGCCCTATACCCGCGCGTTGCTGGCGGCGGTGCCCAAACTGGGGGCGATGCACGGCCAGCCGCTGCCGGCTAAATTTCCCTTATTGCATAGCAACGGACGTGAAGAACAGGCCGCACCGCAGGACACGGTGCGTCACGATCGACCGCCGATTTTGCAGGTGCGCGATTTAGTCACGCGCTTTGATATTCGCGGCGGCTTGCTCAATCGCGTTAAACGCCGCGTGCACGCGGTCGAGAAAGTCAGTTTCGATCTCCATGCCGGTGAAACGCTGGCGCTGGTGGGGGAATCCGGCTGCGGAAAATCCACTACCGGGCGTTCGCTGCTGCGGCTGGTAGCCAGCCAGGGCGGCACCATTACTTTTGACGGCCAACGCATCGATGCGCTGCAGGGCAATGCGCTGGCGTCGCTGCGTCGCGATATCCAGTTTATCTTTCAGGATCCTTACGCCTCGCTCGATCCGCGTTTGACCGTGGGGTTTTCGATCATGGAACCGCTGCTGGTGCACAAAACGCTGGATCGCCGTCAGGCGGAGAAGCGCGTTGCCTGGCTGCTGGAGCGCGTCGGCCTGCTACCGGAACATGCGCAGCGTTATCCGCACGAATTTTCCGGCGGCCAGCGCCAGCGCATCTGCATTGCGCGCGCGCTGGCGCTCAATCCCAAAGTGGTGATCGCCGATGAATCGGTGTCGGCGCTGGATGTGTCGATTCAGGCGCAAATCATCAACCTGATGCTCGATTTGCAGCGTGAATTTGGTATCGCTTTCTTATTTATCTCGCACGATATGGCGGTGGTGGAACGCATCAGCCATCGCGTGGCGGTGATGTATCTCGGACAAATTGTGGAGATGGGGCCGCGTCAGGCGGTATTTGAGCAGCCGCGCCATCCCTACACCAAAAAACTGATGGCCGCGGTGCCGGTGGCCGATCCGGCCCATCGGCATCGTGAGCGGGCGCTGATGGTGGATGAGATCCCCAGCCCGATTCGCCCGCTGGGCGATGAGCCAGAAGTGGCGCCTTTACTGGAAGTGGCACCGGGCCATTTTGTCGCCCGGCACGCAATTAGCGGCGCCTGAGCAGCAAACAACCGCACATCTTTGGATGTCGCGCATGACAGGGATTACAGGAGAACGATAACGATGCACCATATTATGCGAAAAGGGGTTATCACTGCCGGTTTGTTGAGTTCGGCGCTGGCGCTGCCCGCGTGGGCGGCGAAAGATGCGGTGATTGCGGTGGCCTCGACCTTTACCACGCTCGATCCGTATGACGCTAACGATACGCTGTCGCAGGCGGTGGCGAAGTCCTTCTATCAGGGCTTGTTCGGCTTCGATAAAGACATGAAGCTGACCAACGTGCTGGCGGAAAGTTATCAGGCGAGCAGCGACGGCCTGACCTACACCATCAAGCTGCGCGCCGGCGTGAAATTCCAGGATGGCACTGACTTCAATGCCGAAGCGGTGAAGGTGAACCTCGATCGCGCCAGCAATCCGGATAACCATCTCAAACGCTATAACCTGTTCAAATATATCGCCACCACCGAAGTGGTCGATCCGACCACGGTGAAAATCACCCTGAAGCAGCCGTTCTCGGCCTTCATCAACAACCTCGCGCATCCGGCGGCGGTGATGATCTCGCCGACCGCGCTGAAGAAATATGGCAAGGATATCGGCTTCCATCCGGTAGGAACCGGCCCGTTTGCCTTTGATACCTGGAACCAGACCGACTTCGTGAAAGTGAAGAAGTGGGACGGCTACTGGAAAAAAGGCTATCCGAAGCTGGATAGCATTACCTGGCGTCCGGTGGTGGATAACAACACCCGCGCGGCGATGCTGCAAACTGGCGAAGCGAGCTTTGCTTTCCCGGTGCCGTTCGAGCAGGCCAAACTGCTGGAAGGCAACAGCAAGCTCGATGTGGTCACCACGCCGTCAATCATGCAGCGCTACATCAGCCTCAACGTGACGCAAAAGCCGTTTGATAATCCGAAAGTGCGTGAAGCGCTGGAGTACGCCATCAACCGTCAGGCCCTGGCAAAAGTCGCCTTTGCCGGTTACGCCACGCCAGCCACCGGCATCGTGCCGCCGAGCATCGACTTTGCGCAGAGCTATCCGGCAATCAAATATGATCCGGCCAAAGCGCGCGAACTGCTGAAAGAAGCGGGCTTCCCGAACGGTTTCGAAACCACGTTGTGGTCGTCGCACAACCACAGCACCGCGCAGAAAGTGCTGCAGTTCACCCAGCAGCAGCTGGCGCAGGTGGGCGTGAAGGTGAAAGTGACGGCGATGGATGCCGGTCAGCGTGCCGCTGAAGTAGAGAGCAAAGGGCAGAAAGAGAGCGGTGTACGCATGTTCTACACCGGCTGGTCCGCCTCGACCGGTGAAGCCGACTGGGCGCTGACGCCGCTGTTCGCCACCACTTCATGGCCGCCAGCAATCTTCAACACCGCGTTCTACAGCAATCCGCAGGTGGATAAAGATCTCGCCGATGCGCTGAAAACCACCGATCGCGACCAGAAAGCTAAGCTGTACAAAGACGCGCAGGATCGCATCTGGAACGATCATCCGTGGATCCCGCTGGTGGTGGAACAACTGCTGTCAGCCAACAATAAAAACCTCAGCGGTTTTTATGTCATGCCCGATACCTCATTCAATTTTGATGAGGCCGATCTGAAGTAACAGACGCGGCCAGCCTTAGCGGGCTGGCCGATGCTGCGCAGGACTTCGCATGCTCAACTATTTTCTCAAACGATTACTGGGACTGATTCCCACGCTGCTGATTGTGGCGGTGCTGGTGTTCCTGTTCGTCCATTTGCTGCCAGGCGATCCGGCGCGCCTGATTGCCGGCCCGGAAGCGGATGCCTCGGTGGTGGCGCTGGTGCGTCAGGATCTCGGCCTCGATCAGCCGCTGATCAAGCAGTTCTGGCACTTTATGATCAATGCGGTGCAGGGCGATTTTGGCCATTCGCTGATCTCGAAACGTCCGGTGATTGACGAAATTGCCGCGCGCTTTTTCCCGACGCTGTGGCTGACACTCAGCAGCATGGTGTGGGCGGTGATATTCGGTATGGCGATTGGCATCACCTCGGCGGTGTGGCGCAATCGCTGGCCGGATCGCATCGGCATGACGCTGGCGGTGTCGGGCATCTCATTCCCGGCGTTTGCGCTCGGCATGCTGCTGATGCAGGTGTTTTCTGTCGAGCTCGGCTGGTTGCCGACCGTTGGCGCGGATAGCTGGAAACACTACATTTTGCCATCGATCACCTTGGGTGCAGCGGTGGCGGCGGTGATGGCACGCTTCACCCGCGCGTCGTTCGTGGAGGTGATGCAGGAAGATTACATGCGCACCGCGCGCGCCAAAGGGGTGCGCGAATCGCTGGTGGTGGTGAAACACGGCCTGCGCAACGCGATGATCCCGGTGGTCACCATGATGGGCCTGCAGTTTGGTTTCCTGCTCGGCGGCTCGATTGTGGTGGAGGTGGTGTTCAACTGGCCAGGCCTGGGCCGCTTGCTGGTGGATTCGGTCGAGATGCGCGATTACCCGGTGATTCAGGCCGAAGTGCTGCTGTTCTCGCTGGAGTTCATCCTGATTAACCTGATTGTCGATGTGCTGTACGCGGCAATCAACCCGGCAATTCGCTACAAGTAAGGAGTTGCAATTGAAGAACTGGCGACGAGCCGCGGCATTGAAAACCCTGCCGACTATCACGGAAAACCGGGTACGTACGCCGTGGCGCGAATTCTGGCGGCGCTTTAGCCGTCAGCATGTGGCGCTGCTGGCCGGACTGTTTGTGCTGCTGCTGATCGTGGTGGCATTTATCGCGCCGCTGATTGCGCCGTTTGATGCGGAAAACTATTTCGATTATGACCGGCTAAACGAAGGGCCGTCGCTGATGCACTGGTTTGGCGTTGACTCGTTGGGGCGCGATATCTTCAGCCGTGTGCTGGTGGGCACGCGTATCTCGCTGATCGCCGGTTTCTTCTCGGTGGCGATTGGCGCGCTGATCGGCACCGTTTTAGGTCTGCTGGCGGGCTATTACGAAGGCTGGTGGGATCGCATCACCATGCGTATCTGCGATGTGCTGTTCGCTTTCCCCGGCATTCTGCTGGCGATTGCGGTGGTGGCGATTATGGGCAGCGGCATGAGCAACGTGATTGTCGCGGTGGCGATCTTCAGCATTCCGGCGTTTGCCCGTTTGGTGCGCGGCAATACGCTGGTGCTGAAACATCAAACCTATATTGAGTCGGCACGCAGTATTGGCGCGTCGGACTGGACCATAATTATGCGTCACATCCTGCCCGGCACGGTGTCGTCGATTGTGGTCTATTTCACCATGCGTATCGGTACCTCGATTATCACGGCGGCGAGTTTGTCCTTTCTCGGCCTCGGCGCGCAGCCGCCCACGCCGGAGTGGGGCGCGATGCTCAATGAAGCGCGCGCCGATATGGTAATTGCGCCGCATGTCGCCATCTTCCCGAGCCTGGCGATTTTCCTCACCGTGCTGGCGTTTAACCTGCTGGGTGATGGTTTGCGTGATGCGCTGGATCCCAAATTGAAGACCTGATGGTGGGTCCGGTCGCCATAAATGGCGTAAGGCTCGTCAGTGACAAGATGAAAACTCAAATAATCGATCGCACACATTGTAGCGGCGCAATTTATTGCGCGATAAATCGCGCCGCTACGAAATGTGCGGTAATTTGACGCGGTGCTTGATTGATCGGCATTACGCCATTTATGGCGACCTCTTCAATAACCGCACCACTCCGGTCTTAAAACGTTTCCCAATTGTCATTACTGTGCACGGCGGCAGGCTGCGCGCGGGTTGGTGTTATCACCGGTTTCACCACTTTCGCCACCGTTGCAGTCGCCTGGCGCGTGCCGGTTTTGAAGCGGGCCACCGCAGAAGAGAGGCTGCTGGCCTGCTGCTCCAGCGACGCTGAGGCGTTAGCCGATTCCTGCACCAGCGTGGCGTTCTGCTGCGTGACGCGATCCATCTCGTTGACCGCCTGACCAATCTGGTCGATGCCGCGGCTCTGCTCATCGGACGCTGAAGCAATCTCGCCCATGATATCGGTGACGCGGGTAACAGCGCTGACGATTTCCTGCATGGTTTCACCGGCGCTGCTCACCTGCTGCGAACCGGTGTTGACACGCTGCACGGAATTCTCAATCAGCAGTTTGATCTCTTTCGCCGCCTGAGCGCTGCGCTGTGCCAGATTGCGCACTTCACCCGCTACCACGGCAAAACCGCGTCCTTGTTCACCGGCGCGCGCCGCTTCAACTGCCGCGTTGAGCGCGAGGATGTTGGTCTGGAAGGCGATGCCATCAATCACGCTGGTGATATCGGCGATTTTCTTCGAGCTGTCGGCGATATCGCGCATGGTTTTCACCACACCATCCACCACGTTACCGCCTTTGTCGGCGGTTTCCGAGGCGGTTTTCGCCAGCTGCGTGGCCTGACGCGCGTTATCGGCGTTCTGTTTCACCGTTGCGGTCAGCTGTTCCATACTGGCGGCGGTCTCTTCCAGCGATGCCGCTTGCTGCTCGGTGCGTGAAGAGAGATCGTTATTGCCGGTGGCAATCTCGCTGGCGCTACCAAAAATCGCATCCGCACTATCACGCACATTGTTGATGGTGCTGAGCAGCGACTGCTGCATATGGTTGAGGCTGGCGGCAATCGATGCCATTTCACTGCGGCCTTCCACCTGCAAACGGGCGGAGAGATCGCCGTCGGCGAAGCGCTCCATCTGCTGCTGCACCTGCTTCATCGGTGCCAGCAGGATGCGACGCACCAGAATCCACACCGCAACCAGCAACAGCACCACAACTATCGCCATCACGGCGACCAACACCAGCATGTGCTGATAGTTATTATCATATTCCGCATTGCGCTCGGCCAGCAGCTGCACGTTGAGCTCGCGCCATTGCTTGTACGCGACTTCCAGATCGTCCTGAGCCTGCTGGGCGTCAAGGTTGCCATAGGCGGCGTAATCATTGGCTTTCAGGAACGCTGCCGACTGTTTCAGTAATTCTGCGAAGGCAGCAAATTTAGCGTCGACTACACTGGCTGAATCAGCGCTTTGTCCGGCAATGCGCGGCATGCTCTGGTATAGGTCATAATGTTGCTTTGCTTCATCCAGTGACGCACCCGCGCTGATCAGCAGTTTGTTGATGGCGGCGACGGACGCTTCATCCGTTTGTTTTTTCAGGATACGAATGGCGACGCGGTTAATGATTACGCGCGTTTTCACCAGCGTTTGCCAACCGTCGGCCAGCTCACGCTGCTGATGTGACAGCTGATTACTGGTGGTGAAATTATGCTTTCCGGTAATCAGTGATGATAAAAACAGCGAGCCGGAAATCGCCTGCATCGCGGTGAAAACCACCAATATCATCATGATGGCTGTCACAATTTTCATTCGTTTAAACATAGGTGCGTCTCTGAGGAAGTAGGCTAATACCCAGGTTATCGGTATAAAAGCAAATCGCTTAAGTGCCAGCAGGAAATAATTACGTCACGGGACGATGAGAGGCGGGAAAAACAGATGAAAGCGTTTAACTACGAGCAGGATTTCAAGCACATCAATTTTCGCCAGCAGCCTGAGCTGTATCAGGTGGGGCGCGGCGAGCAGGGCGTGCTGATGGTCGAACCCTATAAAAGTGAGATTCTGCCGCACTGGCGTTTTCGCACCGTCGAGCTGGCAAAAGAATCTTCACAGCAGATTATGCAGCTATTTGAGGCATATCGCGCGCAGGACGATTTTGTCGGTATGGACATGGCGCGCAAATATATTCAGATGGGTTATACGCGTGCACGCCGCTACAGTAATCATCAGGGCGGGCGTAAATATGACGAGGCGGGCAACGAACTGCCGCGTACCACAGAAAAAGAGAAGGCCGCTGCGGCGGCCGTTTTCAAAGCGTGCTGGGATAAACTGCGCGCGGATACAGACTATCTGGCGCGCAAGCGTGCGCACCAGCAGAAGTATGGTTAAACGCGCGTGCCCCACAGATCGTATTCATCGGCGTGTTCCACTTTAACGCGGACCACGTCGCCGACTTTCACCTGACGATCGCCGTTCAGATAAACCGCGCCATCGATTTCCGGGGCGTCAGCCATGCTGCGTCCCACCGCACCTTCTTCGTCCACTTCATCAATCAGCACCAGCACTTCGCGGCCGATTTTCTCCTGCAGCCGTTCGCTGGAGATCTTCTGCTGCAGCTGCATGAAGCGATCAAAACGATCCTGCTTCACGTCGTCCGGTACCTGATCCGGCAGCTGGTTAGCAGTTGCGCCATCTACAGGGCTGTACTGGAAGCAGCCAACGCGATCGAGGCGCGCTTCCCGCAGGAAGTCGAGCAGCATCTGGAAATCTTCTTCGGTTTCACCGGGGAAACCGACGATAAAGGTTGAACGCAGCGTCAGCTCCGGACAGATTTCACGCCAGCGCTTAATGCGCTCCAGCGTACGCTCTACCGCGCCGGGACGCTTCATCAGCTTGAGGATGCGCGGGCTGGCGTGCTGCAGCGGAATATCGAGGTAAGGCAGAATCTTGCCTTCGGCCATCAGCGGGATCACATCATCCACATGCGGATAAGGATAAACATAGTGCAGACGCACCCACACGCCGAGTTTGGCTAACTGCTCGCACAGGCTCACCATGCTGGTTTTCACCGGCGATCCGTTCCAGAAACCGGTGCGATGTTTAACATCCACGCCGTAAGCGGAGGTGTCTTGTGAGATTACCAGCAGCTCTTTCACGCCCGCTTCAACCAGACGTTTAGCTTCGTCGAGCACCGAACCGATTGGGCGGCTATCAAGATCGCCACGCATTGATGGAATGATGCAGAAGGTGCAGCGATGGTTGCAGCCTTCGGAAATTTTCAGGTAAGCGTAATGGCGCGGCGTCAGTTTGACACCTTGCTCTGGCACTAAACTCAGGAACGGATTGTGTTCTGGTTTCGGCACATAAGTGTGCACATGCGACAGCACCTGCTCGTAGCTGTGCGGGCCAGTGATCTCCAGCACTTTCGGATGCACTTCGCGGATCTGATCCACTTTGGCACCGAGGCAACCGGTGACGATCACTTTGCCGTTTTCATTCAGCGCTTCACCAATCGCTTCCAGAGATTCCTGTACGGCGCTGTCAATAAATCCACAGGTGTTAACGATGACGATCTCCGCATCATCGTAGCGTGGCACCACGTCATAGCCTTCAGTACGCAGCTCCGTCAGGATGCGTTCAGAGTCGACGAGGTTTTTCGGACAGCCGAGGGAGACGAACCCCACGCGCGGTGGATTTTTGACATGGCTCATAAGGATAAAAATTCATCATAATTAGTGTGGATAGGGGGGCGATTGTACAGAGGTTGCCGGGGAAAATGTATAGGCTGTGTAAGAATCTCCTTATGGGGTAACTAATGCATGATGATTGTGCTTAACTCTGTTGGCGGTGCGGCTCACTCGCTGGCGCAATGGCCCTCTGTGGCGATCCGAGTTGTGTAAGCTGGCGCCTTTTGCTTAAATGTTGGGTCGGTGAAGGTAAGTTGTTATCTTCGCTGAAAATTTCAAATCGCACTGATAGTGAATCCTCACTGCCAGGGCAGAAGTGGATAATGTGAGAGCAGACATATGCAAGAGATCGTCAAAGGTTTTCTGAATTTTCAACAGAATGTGTTCCCTGAAAGGAAGGATCTTTTCAAAAGTTTGGCATCCAACCAAAATCCCAAAGCCCTGTTTATCTCCTGCTCAGACAGCCGTCTGGTGCCAGAGCTGGTGACGCAGTCGGAGCCGGGTCAGCTGTTCGTGATCCGAAACGCCGGTAATATCGTGCCACCGTTTGGTCCAGAGCCGGGCGGCGTGTCCGCAACCATTGAGTACGCGGTTGTCGCTTTGGGCGTGACCGAAATTATTATTTGTGGTCACTCTAACTGCGGTGCCATGAACGCCATTGCTTCCAATGCCGATCTCGAAACCATGCCCGCGGTCGATCACTGGTTGCACTACGCCAACGCGGCGAAAGCGGTGGTGGAAGAGCGTAACTACGATTCCGTTGAGAAGCGTCTCAACGAAATGGTGAAAGAGAACGTGATTGCGCAGCTGAACAATATCAAAACACACCCTTCCGTAGCGGTAGCGCTGCGTAAAGGCAAAATTCGCCTGCATGGATGGGTTTATGATATTGAGAGTGGCGGAATCATTGCCCTGACCAAAGGCGGTGAATCCTTTATTTCGCTGTCGGAAAACCCGGAAACCTGCTTCGAGTAATTCCGCCTAACCACCTGCATTGCAGGTGGTTATCCTCGCAACAGTGCGCCAATCACACTTAACGATCTGCGTCCGGGCATCGACGAGATGGTACGCGATGCGCTGACCTTCCCCGCATAGTAAATTCTCGCCCGGCGGCGTGCCGGGCTTAATGTTTTGTAAATCCTGCACATCCTTTGTCACGCGCTGACTACGCTTTACGGCAGACTGCGATAAAGGAGAATGCCATGCGTTTACTGCCCGCCGCGCTGCTGTTTGGCGCTTTAAGCACGTCCTTACCATTATTCGCTGCCGATGTGCAGGTTCAGGTGCTTCAGGACAAGCTCGACCATCCGTGGTCCGTGGCTTTTCTACCCGATAATCAAACGCTGTTAATCACTGAACGATCCGGCCAGCTGCGCAGTTGGCAGCCGGGTAAAGGCTTGTCGCCACCGATCGGCGGGGTACCGAAGGTGTGGGCGAATCGTCAGGGTGGCTTGCTGGATGTGGTGCTGGCACCGGACTTCGCCGAAAGCCGCCGCGTGTGGCTCAGCTACACCACCGCCGATGCCAGCGGTCGGGCTGGTGGCGTGGTGGGTTATGGTCGCCTGAGCGATGACAACCGTCAGCTGAGTGACTTTAAAGTGGTGCTGGAGCAAACGCCGAAGCTGTCGGGCGGCGCCAATATCGGCACGCGACTGGCATTTGATCGCCAGGGCTTTCTCTATATCGCCTTCGGTGACAACTTCGCCAGCAGCAGCGCGCAACAGCTGGATAAGCTCTCCGGTAAAATCGTGCGTCTGACCAAAGACGGTGAAATCCCGCCGGACAATCCGTTTGTTGATCGTCAAGGCGCGCGCGCGGAAATCTGGTCCTACGGCATGCGCAATCCGCAAGGGCTGGCGCTCAATCCGTGGACGCAGCAAATGTGGGAAAGCGAACACGGCCCGCGCGGGGGTGATGAGGTCAACATCCCCGAGAAGGGCAAAAATTACGGCTGGCCGCTGGCGACGCACGGCATTGATTACAGCGGGCAGAAAGTGCCGGAAGCAAAGGGTAGTGAACTGGAAGGCACTGAGCAACCGCTGTATTTCTGGAAAGTCTCGCCGGCCATCAGCGGCATGGCGTTCTACAACAGCGCGCGTTTCCCGCAGTGGAAAAATTCCCTGTTTATTGGTGCGCTGAAAGAGAAGAGTTTGATTCGCTTGCAGGTCAACGGCGAGAAAGTGGTGGAGGAGCAGAGATTGCTGGAAAATCGTGGCGAGCGTATTCGAGATGTGCGTCAAGGCCCGGATGGTTATCTGTACGTGCTAACCGATGAATCCAACGGCAAGCTGCTGAAAGTGGGGCTGCCAGACACAGCCAGCGCCCCACGCGGTTAAATTAGCGTGCCCAGTTACACACCTCCCATCCGCGCTGTTGTGCTTCCTGCAGCAGCAGCGGATTGGGATTGACCACCCACGCATGATCGGCATGTGCCAGCAGCGGTAAATCATTCATCGAATCGCTGTAAGCCCAGGTGCGTTCAAAGCGTTGATCTTGCTGTAACGCTTTCCAGTCACTGAGGCGTGTCACTTTACCTTCGCGATAGGTCATGGTGCCGTAGGTTTGTCCGCTGTAGCGTTCATCCACCACTTCCACGCCTATCGCCAGCGCGCCGTGTACACCAAGGCGTTCGGCGATGGGCACCGCAAGATGATCGCCGCTGGCGGTGATGATCATTACCGTGTCGCCGCGCTGCTGGTGCCACTCAATACGCTCGCGGGCGGCAGGGAACACGCGCGGCATGATGTCGCGATGGATAAAGCGGCGTACCCAGCCTTCAACGGTCATCGTAGCCATGCCGGCGAGTGGCGCCAGCGTGGTGTTCATATACTCTTCAATGGATAACGTACCGGTGTGATATTGCTCCATCAGGATTTTCTCCTGCTGGATGATCTCTTCGGGGGCAAAGCCCTGTGAAACCAACCAGCGCAGCCAGAGGCTGGTGCTGTCTTCACAAATCAGGGTTTCGTCCAAATCGAAAATGGCTAAGTCCATCGCGGCTCTCCTCAGGCTGACTGAGTTCAGGTTAGCGGAAATTTGTGACTGGCTTAACCGTTCTGCGAAAAATCGGAATTACACGCAAAATTTTTCAATAGTCAGATGGGCAAAAGTGGCGGCGCTGCGCGGTTGGTGCCAGGGTTATTCTAATAAACTCTATAAAACTTTACGATTGAGCGGTTTTTTTCGCTGGCCTGAACCGTTAGCGTGGGGCAAGACATGTCTTGCCTGCAAGAAAACCGAGATTTAACAAGGACAATCTGGTCACGCTCATGAGAAAAAACACCTTCGCTTCTGTCTGGCGGCCGTTGGCTGCGTCTTCACTTCTTTTACTCTTTATCCCCGCAGCCACCCTGGCTGAACAGGCACCTGCGGCACCGCAAATTGACGCCAAAGCCTGGATTTTAATGGATTACAACAGCGGCAAAGTGTTGGCGGAATCCAATGCCGATCAACGCCTCGATCCCGCCAGTTTGACCAAAATGATGACCAGCTATGTGGTCGGCCAGGCGCTGAAATCGGGCAAGATTCACAACGATGACATGGTTACCATCGGCCAGGATGCGTGGGCAACCGGCAATCCCAAGCTGCGCGGCTCATCGCTGATGTTCCTTAAGCCCGGCGATCGCATTCCGGTCTCTGAGCTGAATAAAGGTGTGGTGATTCAATCTGGCAACGATGCCTGTATCGCGCTGGCTGATTATGTCGCGGGCAGCCAGGATTCGTTTATCGGGTTGATGAACAACTACGTCAAGGCCTTTGGCCTGCAAAACACCCACTTTATGACGGTACACGGCCTGGACGCCGAAGGGCAGTACAGCACCGCGCGTGATATGGCGATTATCGGCCAGCGCCTGATTAGCGATGTGCCGGAAGAGTATGCGATCAACAGTGAAAAAGAGTTCACCTTCAATAAGATTAAGCAGATGAACCGCAACCGTCTGCTGTGGAGCACCAATCTCAAGGTGGATGGCATTAAAACCGGTCATACCTCCGGCGCGGGTAACAATCTGGTGGCGTCGGCAACCGAAGGCGATATGCGGCTGATTTCAGTGGTGCTCGGTGCGGCGACCGATGCCACGCGTTTCCGCGAAAGTGAGAAGTTGCTGACGTGGGGCTTCCGCTTCTATGAAACCGTGACGCCGATTAAGGCCGATAAACCGTTTGCGCAGCAGCGCGTTTGGTTTGGCGATCGCAGCCAGGTCAATCTTGGCGTCGCAAAAGACGCCGCGATCACCGTGCCAAAAGGGCAGATGAAAAACCTCAAGGCCAGCTTTACCCTGAATTCACCGCAGCTGGAAGCGCCGCTGGAGAAGAATCAGGTGGTGGGCACTATCGATTTCCAGCTGGACGGCAAAACCATTGAGCAACGTCCGCTGGTGACGATGGAAGCGGTGCCGGAAGGTGGCTTTGTTGGCCGCATTTGGGATTTCATCATGATGAAATTCCACGGCTGGTTCGGGAAGTGGTTTAGTTGAGACAAAAACGGTGCGCTTGATGCGCACCGTTTTTTACAGGCTCGTCATTAATGGCGACCCCATCGCTTACTCACGAATCCACCCTTTCTTAATCGGCATGGCGAACAGCGCGCGATACACCTGATGCGTAAACGCCAGCATGCGTTCGCCATACAGCTGCCACGCCATGTGCGACGCCAGACAACCCAGCAAGCCAACCAGGAATCCGCCCAGCATATCCAGCGGCCAGTGCACGCCAAGATAGACGCGTGACCAGGCGATGGCGCTGCCTATCACCAGCAACACCACACCTGACCAAAGGCGATGCCAGAAGATAAATGCCAGCGCAAAGGTGAAAATGGTGGTGCCGTGATCGCTCGGATAGGAATCATCAGGTCGGTGTGACAGTAACTGATGGCCAAAACCAATAGCGAACGGACGCGGATGCGGCAGCAGCTGGCCGACGCACCACGAAATGCTCAGCGCATACAGCAGCGCCATGCCGGTTTTTAGCACCAGCTCGCGTTGAGACTGCACCTGATCGCGCGGTCCCCACAGCCACAGCGCCACAATCAGCAGTGGTACGATGGCGATCACATCTTTGGCGATAAAAGTCGCCAGAGTGATCAGCCACTGCGGTGAATCCTCTGTAGCGTTAATCCATAAAAAGAGCGTGTGGTTCAATGCTTCCATCACGATTCCTTGTCCTCGTCTTGTTTACCCGAAAAACAGCAGAGCAAAATTGTCTGCAAAATAAAGCTGATAGCCTAGAAGCGTCCGAACCAGGAATAAATAGTCGCGCTCTTAATCTTATCGCGGGTTGTTGGAGTGTTTAACTTTGATGAAAGTTGCATGAAGATTTAAAAAATCGACATCAGAGTGGCAGGATGGAATTTTTGTCTGAGAAGAACCTTAAGCGGCAGAATGGCAGCCATAAAAAAACCCGCAAGTCAGTGACCGGCGGGCTCCACAATTTGGGGATTTCAAAGAAAAGCAGTGGCACTTATTCAGACTGCGACCCCAGAAGAAAGTTCTGGACAGCGCAAAAATATTTTTATAAAGGCAAAAGCGGCCAGATTATCACGATCAGGGTACCGGCCAGCGTCAGCAAAACATTCGCGATCGCATACGTTCCTGCATAGCCCAAGGCTGGGATGCTGCTGCGCGCGGTATCGCTGATGATCTCCATCGCTGGCGCACAGGTGCGCGCGCCCATGATGGCACCAAACAGCAGCGCGCGGTTCATACGCAGCACGTAAGCGCCGAACAGATAGCAAATCACCACCGGCAGCAAACTCACCAGCAAGCCACTCAGCAGCATCAACGCGCCGGCGCTGCCGAAACCGTGCTGCAAGCCGCTGCCCGCGCTCAGACCTACGCCCGCCATAAACACCATCAGGCCAAACTCTTTCACCATCGTCAGCGCACCCTGCGGGATGTAGCCAAATGTAGGATGGTTAGCGCGCATAAAGCCCAGCATGATGCCTGCGAACAACAGTCCAGCGGCGTTACCGATGCCGAAGCTGAAATTGCTGAACTGGAAGGTGATCATCCCGACCATCAAGCCGACGATAAAAAAGGCGCAGAAGGCCAGCAGATCGGTGATTTGGCTGTGGATGGCGATAAAGCCAATGCGATCGGCCAGGCTTTTCACGCGACGCGCTTCGCCGCTTACCTGCAGCACATCGCCTTTGTTTAGCATAATGCTGTCATCGATCGGCATTTCGATTTGGCTGCGAATCACCCGGTTGAGGAAGCAGCCGTGATCGGTCAGTTTGAGATGACTCAGGCGCTTGTTCACCGCGTTGTGATTTTTCACCACAATCTCTTCGGTGACGATGCGCATATCCAGCAGGTCACGGTCGAACACCTCTTTGCCGTTACGGAAGCTGGGATCAAGACGCGCGTGCGCATCGGGATAGCCCACCAGCGAGATATCGTCGCCCAGCTGCAGCATCGCGTCACCGTCCGGGCTGGCGAGAATACCGTTGCGGCGCAAACGCTCGATGTAGCAGCCGGTCTGGCGATGAATGCCCAGCTCGCGCAGGTTTTTACCGCCGCTCCACTCCACCAGTTCCGGACCCACGCGATACGCGCGGATCACCGGCAGAAACACTTTGCGCTGGCTATCGGCGTCGAGGCCGCGCTCGCGCGCGATTTGCTGCGCGCAGGTCGGCAGATCCTGGTGCTGCAGGCGCGGCAGATAGCGGGCGCCAAAAATCAGGCTGACTAAACCCACCAGATAAGTGAGGGCATAACCGAGGCTGAGGTTATCCTGCATCAAAGTGAGCTGATGGCTGTCGCTAATGCTTTGCCGCAACGTATCGCCAGCACCTACCAGCACCGGCGTTGAGGTCATTGAACCGGCCAACATGCCCGCGGTTAAACCAATATCCCAGCCGAATACTTTGCCGAGCGTCAGGGCGATTAACAGCGCGCTGACCACCATGACAATCGCCAGAAAGAAGTAGTTTTTACCGTCGCGGAAAAATATCGAGAAAAAGTTAGGCCCGGCTTCGACGCCAACACAAAAAATAAACAACATAAAGCCAAGACTTAATGCGTCAGTATTAATGGCGAAATGCTGTTGACCTAAAATCAACGAAACAACCAGGACTCCAATGGAATTACCGAGTTGGACCGAGCCGAGGCGTAATTTACCTAAGCAGAGTCCGAGGGCTAAAACGACAAATAATAACAGAACGTCATTTCCGCTTAACAATTCTGCGACGTTAATGTTCACGGTTTAACTTCTTCTTAACCTGTAACCAGTTGATGAGAGGGGCTTTTTTCGCTATCTTGTGCCGAACGTTAAGGTTCTTGCAACAAAAGCGTTCAAGCCGAAATCTAAAGCGGCGTCATTCTAATCATAATTAACACCCTCAGCTATCGGCAGTTTTCATTCCTTTCGCCTCCAGCTGTTTCTTTTTATTTCCAGTCGTGCGCATCAGGGCAGTAAAAGTTTCATAATTGTTAACGTCAAAGTTGAGGATAATTATGTTGCAGCGCAATAATCGCTGGCCAGCATCCATTCTGGGCGTGATGCTTTATACGCTGGTGTTTATTTATGCACATCATTTCTGGTCCGCTGCCAGTGAACAAGCCGTTCGCGGACAGCCAGAATTACTGCTGTTTTTACTGCCGGGATGTTTGATGGCGCTACTGCAGCCGGAAAGTCCGCTTATCAGCACCTTGTGGGTCGCGCTAGGCGGTACGCTGCTGGGTATGATGTGGTTGATGCTGGCGGTGCCAATGACGCACAGCGGCTTGTTGATTGTGGCCTGGAGTTTGAGTGCGCTGTTTTGGGCGGGCTGTGGTGCGCTGCTGGTGCGCTTGCTGCGGATTATGCTGGCGATGCGAGCCGAATAGTACCTGCAAAAACGGGCCCGCAGGCCCGTTCTCTTAGGCTTCGATACCCAGGTTTTCTTTGGTCCAGGCAGCGAATTCGGTGTAACCACCGATGTGCTGATCGTCGAGGAAAATCTGCGGCACGGTTGTCACCGGCTTGCCGGCACGGGCTTCCAGATCGGCTTTAGTAATGCCGGTGGCCTGAATATCCACGTACTGATAGTTAAAATCGTCGCGCTCGCTGGTCAGCTTCGCCGCCAACTCTTTCGCACGTACGCAGTAAGGGCAGCTAGAACGGCCAAAAATCACTGCAATCATTGCTTCTCTCCTTCCGCTGCTGTTTTGTGACTAGAATCACATCACAGCGTGAATAATGCGTCACATCATGCCCGCCCATCCTGCTTAAAGGAAGAAGAATATACCTGTTACTCTAATACTTACCGCCTATACATTGGGTAAAATGCGGCTAACGCTGAAAGAACAATCAAGGAACCATCGCATGCGTAATCTCGCCACATTACCCAAACCCGTGTTGCTACTCGAAGTGCTCGGCGTGCTTGCCGTGATTGGCGCCTTGTTGCTTACCAACGATTGGGTGAGCGCACCTGATTTCATCGCCAAAAAGCCGCTGGCGACGCTGCTGTTTTTTCTTGGTATCGCGCTGATGCTGCCTGCCGCATGGATGATGATGTGGCGCACGGCGAAGGCGATGGCCCCGCAATTGTTCAATCATTCCAACAAAAAGAAGTAACCACCGGAGAGAATTTATGACGCCGACTATCGATTTACTGTGCAGCCACCGTTCCATTCGCGCTTTTACCGAACAGGGCATTGACGAGGCGCAACGCAGCGCCATCATTGCAGCGGCACAAGCGGCTTCGACCTCCAGCTTTTTACAGTGCTCCTCAATTATTCGTATCACCGATCCCGCTAAGCGCGAGCAGCTGGTCCAGCTGACCGGCGGCCAGCCTTGGGTCAGCGCGGCGGCGGAGTTTTGGGTGTTCTGTGCGGATTTCAATCGTCATCAACAGATCTGCCCGGATGCGCAACTGGGGCGTGCTGAACAGCTGCTGCTCGGCTGCGTTGATACCGCGCTGATGGCGCAAAATGCCATGGTGGCGGCGGAATCGCTGGGCCTTGGCGGCGTATTTATTGGCGGGATTCGCAACAGCATCGCTGAAGTGACCGAGCTGCTTGAACTGCCGAAGTTTGTGCTGCCGCTGTTCGGCTTCTGCATCGGTCATCCGGCTGATACACCCGATGTTAAACCCCGCATGCCGCACGCGATGCTGGTACATGAAAACCGCTATCATGCAGTCGATAAAAACCTGTTGGCGCAATACGATGAGCAAATTACCGCCTATTATCAGCAGCGTGATAGCAACCAGCGTTCCGAAACCTGGAGTCAGCTGATTCAGCGTCTGATTATTAAAGAAACGCGTCCCTTCATACTGGATTACCTGCATCAGCAGGGCTGGGCGACGCGCTAAGCACAAGGAACTCTGCAATGAAAATGGCCATTCTCACTCGCGATGGATCGATCTATTCGTGTAAGCGTCTGCGCGACGCCGCGGAGGAGCGTGGCCATCAAGTGCAGATGATCGATCCGCTCTCCTGCTACATGAACATCAATTCCGATTCGCCCGCAGTGCACTACCGCGGCGAGGCGCTGGGGCATTTTGATGCGGTGATCCCGCGCATTGGCACCGCTACCACTTTTTATGGCACTGCGGTGCTGCGCCAGTTTGAGGTGCGCGGCAGCTACCCCCTCAATGAATCGGTGGCGATTACCCGCGCGCGCGACAAACTGCGTTCGCTGCAGCTGCTGGCGCGTGAGGGCATTGATATGCCGATCACCGGTTTTGCTTCTTCGCCGGATGATACTGACGATTTGATTGCGATGGTGGGCGGTGCGCCGCTGGTGGTGAAACTGGTGGAGGGCACACAGGGCATCGGTGTGGTGCTGGCGGAAACGCGGCAGGCAGCGGAGAGCGTGATTGACGCCTTTCGTGGCCTCAATGCCCATATTCTGGTGCAGGAGTTCATCAAGGAAGCGCAAGGGCGCGATATTCGCTGCCTGGTGATTGGCAATGAAGTGGTGGCGGCGATTGAGCGCGAGGCGAAAGAGGGCGATTTTCGTTCCAATCTGCATCGCGGCGGCAAAGCGCGTGCGGTGGAGATCACTGAACAGGAGCGCAAAATCGCGGTGAAAGCCGCCTGCACGCTGGGGCTGGAAGTGGCCGGTGTGGATATCCTGCGCGCCCAGCGTGGTCCGCTGGTTATGGAGGTAAACGCCTCACCGGGACTGGAAGGGATTGAGGGCATTACCGGTTTAGATATCGCCACCATGATGATCACGTGGATTGAGCAGCACGCTTGCCCCGGCTATCGTCCTAAAACCGGCGGCTAACCGGCGCTTTTCAGCGGTTTTCGTGGCATCCAGATCGGTTTTTCCGTAAGCTAAGGCGCTTATTTCTTCACCCCACAGGATATTACGATGGATTCACTGGTCGTTCCGGACATTGACGTGCTGCGTCGCTGGCTGGATCAACAAAATATCACCTGGTTCGAATGCGATGCCTGTCAGGCACTGCACCTGCCGCACATGCAGAATTTTGACGGGGTGTTTGATGCAAAAATTGACCTGGTGGATAACATTATCCTCTTCTCCGCGCTGGCAGAAGTAAAACCTACGGCGCTGATTCCGCTGGTGGGCGATCTCTCGCAGATCAATGCCAGTTCGCTAACGATTAAAGCCTTTGTTGATATTCAGGACGACAATCTGCCGAAGCTGATTGTCTGCCAGTCGATCAGTACCAGCGCCGGATTAACCTTCGGGCAGTTCTCCCACTTTATGAAGCAGAGTGAAGAGGGCGTTTCTATGGTAATCATGGAAGCCTTTGCTAATCACCTGCTGGTGGTTGAAGAAGAAGAGGAGCGACAGCCGAGCTCCAGCAGCCACGCGATGCTGCACTGAGTTCCCCGCCTCGCTAACTGCCGCTTTTTGCGGCAGTTTTCATTTTTGCCCCACCACTTTTTATTCTGCACTTTGCCCTTTATTGCCAGATATTAGTCGTGCTTTATGCCACTAGTGCCAAACCCCATAGCAGAAACATGCATAACTCATCGCAAAAAGGCGTTTTTTAAGCTGGGATCTGGTGAAGGTGGTGCGGGGGGGCTATTCTTGCGGGGCTGCTTGAGACGTGCAACCTCAGCGCAGGTATAGGTTTTTGCTATTAAACTCCCGCTGAATATTGATTCATTGTGTGCCTGTGATTTAACAGAAAACGCAACGTCCGGATCGCCGTGTATGCAGCGTTGTGATGACCCGCTCAGGAGGAAGTAAAACATGTTCAACCAACGTCAAAAATGGTTGTCAGGTGTGGTTGCTGGTGCATTGATGGCTGCGGCCGGTGGTGTGCAGGCCGAAGGCAGTACGGTACATGTGTATAACTGGTCCGATTATATCGCGGCGGATACCGTGCCGAACTTCGAAAAGCAGACCGGCGATAAAGTGGTGTATGACGTCTTTGATTCTAACGAAGTGTTGGAAGGCAAACTGATGGCGGGCAGTACCGGCTACGACGTGGTGGTGCCGTCGTCCAGCTTCCTCGCGCGTCAGCTGCAATCCGGCGTATTCCAGGAGCTGGATAAGAGCAAGCTGCCGAACTACAAAAACCTTGATCCCGATCTGATGAAGAAACTGGAGCAGCACGATCCGGGTAACAAATTTGCGATTCCTTATCTGTGGGGCACCACCGGCATCGGCTATAACGTCGATAAAGTAAAAGCCGCACTGGGCAAAGATGTGCCGCTGGATAGCTGGGATTTGGTGCTGAAACCGGAAAACCTGGAAAAACTGAAAGGCTGCGGGGTTTCCTTCCTTGATGCGCCGGAAGAGATTTTCGCTACTGTGCTGAACTACCTTGGCAAAGATCCTAACAGCTCTGACGCGAAAGATTACTCTGGCGCAGCCACTGATTTGCTGCTGAAACTGCGTCCGAACATCCGTTACTTCCACTCGTCGCAGTACATCAACGACCTGGCGAACGGCAACATCTGCGTGGCGATTGGCTGGTCAGGCGATATTCTGCAGGCGAAAGATCGTGCGGACAAAGCCAACAACGGCGTGCATGTCGGCTATATCGTGCCAAAGCAGGGCGCTCTGGCATTCTTCGACATGTTCGCGATTCCTAAAGACGCGAAAAATGTGGAAGGCGCCTACCAATTCCTTAATTACATGATGGATCCCAAAGTCATCGCTGATGTTTCCAACAACATGAACTATGCCAACGGTAACAAAGCCTCGCTGCCGCTGATCAATGCGGACGTGCGCAACAATCCGGGCATTTTCCCAACGCCGGATGCCATGGCCAAACTGTTTGTGCTCAAGGTCCAGGATCCGAAACTGGATCGTGTGCGCACCCGTGCATGGACTAAAGTAAAAAGTGGTAAGTAATTCGTTCTGAACGATTATTGCCTGAAGACGACAGCAGAGGCGCAGTAATGGCCTCTGTTGTGCCATTTTTAGCGGCTGGCTGTGCCGCGCGATTTTAGCGCCGGAGAAATGTTAGTGAACGACGCGATTCCCCGCCCCCCAAATAAAACGGCTAAGGCGATGACGCCGCTGCTGGAAATTCGCAACCTGACTAAATCGTTTGACGGCCAGCACGCCGTGGATGATGTCAGTCTGACCATTTACAAAGGTGAGATTTTTGCGCTGCTGGGCGCATCCGGCTGTGGTAAATCGACCTTGCTGCGCATGCTGGCGGGATTCGAACCGCCCACCAGCGGCCAGATTGTGCTGGATGGCCAGGATCTCTCCCATGTTCCGCCGTATCAGCGCCCGATCAACATGATGTTCCAGTCCTACGCACTGTTCCCGCACATGACGGTGGAGCAGAACATCGCCTTTGGCCTGAAGCAGGACAAACTGCCGAAAGGCGAAATCAGCAGCCGCGTTGAAGAGATGCTGTCGCTGGTGCATATGCAGGAGTTCGCGAAGCGTAAGCCGCATCAGCTCTCTGGCGGTCAGCGTCAGCGTGTGGCGCTGGCGCGTAGCCTGGCGAAGCGGCCAAAACTGCTGCTGCTCGACGAGCCGATGGGCGCACTGGATAAAAAGCTGCGTGACCGCATGCAGCACGAAGTGGTCGATATTCTCGAGCGCGTCGGCGCCACCTGCGTAATGGTGACGCACGATCAGGAAGAAGCGATGACCATGGCGGGCCGCATCGCCATCATGAACCGCGGTAAATTTGTGCAGATTGGTGAGCCGGAAGAGATCTACGAGCATCCCACCAGCCGCTACAGCGCCGAGTTCATCGGTTCGGTAAACGTGTTCGAAGGCTTACTGCGCGAACGCGGTGAAGACGCGCTGATCATCGATGCGCCGGGCCTGGTGCATCCGCTGAAAGTGCAGACCGATGTTTCTGTCGTCGATAACGTGCCGGTCCATGTGGCGCTGCGTCCGGAAAAAGTGATGCTGTGCGAAGAGGTGCCTGCCGATGGCTGTAACTTTGCCGTAGGTGAAGTGGTGCATATCGCCTATCTCGGCGACCTGTCGATTTATCACGTGCGCCTGCGCAGCGGCCAGATGATCAGCGCACAGTTGCAAAACGCCCACCGCTACCGCAAAGGCGCGCCAACGTGGGGCGATGAAGTGCGTCTCTGCTGGGACGCCGACAGCTGTGTGGTTCTGACGGTTTAAGGGGGCGATATGAGCCAGATTTCTCAACGCAGCGAGCCCGAAGTGGTGGGCACGCCGCTGCAGCGCTGGGCGACGCGCATCAAGATGCAGCACGGCCGCAAGCTGGTGATTGCCATGCCATATCTGTGGCTGATCCTGCTGTTCCTGCTGCCGTTCCTGATCGTGCTGAAGATCAGCTTTGCCGATATTGCGCGCGCTATTCCGCCGTACACCGATTTGGTCACCTGGGCCGATGGTCAGCTCAATCTGGTACTCAATCTCGGTAATTACTTCACGCTGACCGACGATCCGCTGTATGCCGATGCGTACCTGACGTCGCTGAAAGTGGCGGGCATCTCCACCATTATCTGCCTGATGATCGGATACCCGCTGGCGTGGGCGGTGGCGCACAGCAAGCCGTCAATGCGCACTATTTTGCTGCTGCTGGTGATCCTGCCATCGTGGACCTCGTTCCTGGTGCGCGTTTACGCGTGGATGGGCCTGCTCAACAACAACGGCATTCTCAACCGCTTCCTGATGTGGCTCGGCATTATCGATCATCCGCTGGTGATCCTCTACACCAACACGGCGGTGTATATCGGGATCGTTTACTGCTATCTGCCGTTTATGGTGCTGCCAATTTATACCGCGCTGACGCGTATAGATTATTCGCTGGTGGAAGCCTCGCTGGATCTCGGTGCACGTCCGCTGAAGACCTTTTTCAGCGTGATTGTGCCGCTGACCAAAGGCGGGATTATTGCCGGCTCAATGCTGGTGTTTATTCCGGCGGTCGGCGAGTACGTGATCCCGGAACTGCTCGGCGGTCCGGACAGCATCATGATTGGGCGTATTTTGTGGCAGGAGTTCTTTAACAACCGTGACTGGCCGGTAGCGTCCGCGCTGGCGGTGATCATCCTGCTGATTCTGATATTGCCGATTATCTGGTTCCACAAGCATCAGAACCGTGAAGTGGGAGAGAAAGAATGAGCCAGTTACCGACTATTCGCTCTCCGTGGCGCACTGTGATTCTGCTGCTGTGCTTTATGTTCCTCTACGCGCCGATGCTGCTGCTGGTGGTTTATTCCTTCAATAGTTCGCCGCTGGTCACGGTATGGGAGAGCTTCTCGTTCCACTGGTACAACGTATTGTTCCAGGATCAGGCGATGCTGGATGCGGTGGGACTCAGCCTGACCATCGCCGCGCTCTCAGCCACCATGGCGGTGGTGCTCGGCACCATGGCGGCGGTGGTGATTGTGCGCTTTGGCCGCTTCCGTGGACACAACGGCTTCGCCTTTATGCTGACGGCGCCGCTGGTGATGCCTGATGTGATCACCGGTTTGTCCTTGCTGCTGCTATTTGTGGCGATGGGCAACACCCTTGGCTGGCCGAGCGATCGCGGCATGCTGACCATCTGGCTGGCGCACGTGACCTTCTGTACTGCTTACGTGGCGGTGGTGATCAATTCGCGTCTGCGTGAACTGGATCGCTCAATTGAAGAGGCGGCGATGGATCTCGGCGCAACGCCGGTGAAAGTGTTCTTTGTGATCACCGTACCGATGATCGCGCCCGCGATCGTTACCGGCTGGCTGCTGGCGTTTACCTTGTCGCTGGACGATTTAGTGATTGCCAGCTTCGTGACCGGCCCAGGCGCGACCACCTTGCCGATGGCGATTTTCGCCACCGTGCGTCGTGGCGTCAATCCAGAGATCAACGCTTTAGCCTCGCTGATTCTGTTTGTCGTCGGTTTAGTTGGTTTTATCGCCTGGCGCTTTATGGCGCACGAAGAAAAGCAGCGTTTACGCGATATTCAGAAAGCAAAACGTGGCTGAAAGCCGTAACATTTGTCACTATAAGAACGGGCTGATTTTATCGGCCCGTTTTATTATGGTTACGGAGCGACACCATGTCGGAAACCCTGAAACACGGTTCAATCATTAACGCTACACCGGTGCCCGTGATGGTGGCGGGCAGCGCTATCATCATTACGCGTTGCCTCAGCGTGTTGATGCTGGCCAACGAACTGGGTTACGACGAACTCGCCAACTTCGTGCATCGCAGCGCGCAAGCCTGGGATTCCACCCTGATCTTTATCGCTAGCCAGCTGATTTTCCTGTTTGAACTGCGCTGCGCCTTTATTCTGATGCGCGGCAACAATCGTGGGCGCTGGGGCTATGTCGCGACGCAAATCATTGTGCTGATCTACATGTTGATGGCATCGGTGGGCTGGATCTACCCGGAAATTTTTAGCATTCCCGGTGAAAGTAATGCGCAGATCATTCATCACACGCTGCTGCAAAAGCTCCCGGATGTGTTGGTATTAGGGCTGCTGTTTGTGCCGGCCAGCAGTCGCGCTTTTTTCCGGCGCCGGTGATACAATCGCCCCCCATTTTTTCTCCCGATTCTGACTACAGGCATTTGCATGCATTGCGCGCTTTATGATGCCGGTCGCTGTCGTTCGTGTCAGTGGCTGGAAAAACCCTATCCGCAACAGCTCAACGATAAGCAGTCGCTGCTTGAACAACTGCTGGCTGAAAAGCCGGTGGGCGAATGGCTGCCGCCGGTGCAATCCGCGCAGCAAGGGTTTCGCAATAAGGCCAAAATGGTAGTCAGCGGGAGCGTAGAGCGGCCGATTTTAGGCATGGTGGCGCGCGACGGTGAACCGGTCGATCTCTGCGCTTGCCCGCTCTATCCCGACAGCTTCAGTGCGGTGTTCGCGCAGCTCAAACCTTTTATCGCCCGCGCCGGTTTAACGCCCTACAACGTGGCGCGTAAACGCGGTGAGCTGAAATTTCTGCTGCTGACGGAGAGTACGCAGGGCGGCATGATGCTGCGTTTTGTGCTGCGTTCCACCAGCAAGCTGCAGCAGCTGCGCGACGCCTTGCCGTGGCTGCAACAGCAACTGCCGCAGCTGAAGGTGATTTCCGCCAATATTCAGCCGGTGCATATGGCGATTCTTGAAGGCGACGAAGAGATTGCGCTGACGCCGGATCAGGCGCTAGCGGAGCGCTTTAATCAGGTTCCGCTCTATATTCGCCCGCAAAGCTTCTTTCAGACCAATCCACAGGTTGCAGCCAATCTCTATGCCACCGCGCGCGATTGGGTCGCGCAGTTGCCGGTGAGCAGCATGTGGGATCTGTTTTGTGGCGTCGGGGGATTTGGCCTGCACTGCGCAACGCCCGAAATGCAGCTGACCGGCATCGAAATCAATGCTGAAGCCATCGCCTGTGCGCAGCAGTCGGCGCAGCAGCTGGGATTAGAAAAAGTGAGTTTTGCCGCGCTGGATTCCACGCAGTTCGCCACTTCACGGGAAGCGGTGCCGCAGCTGGTATTAGTGAATCCGCCACGTCGCGGTATTGGCGCAGAGTTGTGTGCTTATCTCAGTGAGATGGCGCCGGATTACCTTCTCTATTCCAGCTGCAATCCCAGCAGCATGGCGCAGGATATCGCGCGTCTGGCCAATTATGACGTGAGCCGCGTACAGCTGTTCGACATGTTCCCGCATACCGCGCATTTTGAAGTGCTGTGCTTGCTGAGCAAGAAGGGTGGGACGGCGTAACGTTCACCTGCACGGAGGACGTGCAGAACCTGGCAGGCAGCACGCTCCGCCTTCCCATAATGCTTATTCCGGGAACCACTTCTGATTGATTTGCTGCCAGGTGCCGTTGGCCTTCAATGCCACTAACGCGCTGTTCAGCTCGTTCAGCAGCGGCTCATTGCCTTTGCGTACCGCGATACCTAAACCGGTGCCGAAGAAGTCGGTATCGGTGATGTGCTCGCCTACCGCGCTAAGATCGTCATTGGCCTTGAGCCACTGATTCACCACCGCCGTATCACCAAACACGCCGTTCAGGCGACCGTTTTTCAGGTCGAGAATCGCGTTCTGATAGCTGTCATACGCCACCGCAATCACCTCCGGATGTTTCTCCAGCAGGTATTTCTGATGTGTGGTGCCGTTCTCAACGCCAACACGTTTGCCTTTCAGCTGGCTGAAGTCGGTGAACTGGCCTTTATGCGCAATCACAATCGCCGAGTTAGCGTAGTAAGGTTGGGTGAAATCGACCTGCTTGCTGCGATCGGCGGTGATATCCATGCCGGAAATCACTGCGTCATAGCGACGGAATTTCAGCGACGGAATCAGGCTATCGAAGGCGTTGTTGGTGAAGGTGCAATCCGCTTTCATCTGCTGACACAGTGCTTTTGCCAGATCGATATCGAAGCCCACGATTTGGTTGTCGTGATCAAGGGATTCGAACGGGGGATAAGTGGCGGAAGAGGCGAAGCGGATTTTTTCCGCCGCATAAGCATTCATTGCCAGAGTTGCCAGCGCAGCAGCAACGATCCATTTTTTCATTATGTAACTCCTGTAAACCATGCCAGAGACGGAACGGGTTACACGATGCCAGTTAATGAATTTATATGCAATATTTTTGCTTATTAATTTAAACGAACAGCGGGCGCTTTTTTAGTGCGCCCGCAGGGAATAAATCAGTTACGACGCTCAAATGCCAGCGCACGCTTCTCGACCAGACGCATCATCAGCGTCAGCAAGCCGTTAACCACCAGATAGATCAGGCCAGCGGCAGCGTATACCGAGATATCGTAAGTGCGGCCATACAGCAGTTGTCCGTGGCCCATTACTTCCATCAACGTAATGGTGTAGGCCAGCGAGGTACTTTTAAATACCAGCACCACTTCGTTGGAGTAGGACGACAAGGCGCGCTTGAAGGCGTACGGCAGCAGAATGCGCAGCGTATCTTTGCGGTTCATGCCGAGCGCCGCGCAGGATTGCCATTGACCGGACGGAATGGCGCGCACCGCACCGTAAAACAGCTGCGTGGTATAAGCCGCACTGTTGAGCGATAGCGCCAGCAGCGCACACAGCCACGGCTGCGACAGCAGATGCCACAACCAAGGAATGTTTTGGATGCTGGGGAACTGGCCGGGACCGTAATAGATCAGGAAGATCTGCACCAGCAGCGGCGTGCCGGTGAACAGCGTGATATAGCCTTTCACTAGCCAATTGAGCACCGGCACTTTGAGCGCCAGCACGATGGTGCAAAGTACAGAGAGCACCAATGCCGCAATCAGCGATGCCACGGTCAGCGTCAGGCTGGTGTGTAGCCCTTTCAGCAGCTCGGGTAAGTAATCCAGCATGCTTAAGCCCCTCGCTCGAAACGCGTGGTGCGCAATTCAATGCGGCGCAGCACGAACTGACTGAACAGCGTGATAATCAGATAGATCGCCGCCG
This sequence comes from Pantoea sp. AG1095, assembly GCF_003208415.1. Lineage (NCBI taxonomy): Bacteria > Pseudomonadati > Pseudomonadota > Gammaproteobacteria > Enterobacterales > Erwiniaceae > Pantoea > Pantoea sp. AG1095. The sequence goes on from NZ_QKMJ01000001.1 coordinate 316,138, forward strand.
CCACCAGATACCAGGTAAACGGCTCTTGCGTGCGCGTAGCGATACTTTTGGTTTGCAGCATCAGATCATTCACGCTGATCAGCGATACCAGCGCAGTATCCTTCAGCAGCACCAGCCATTGGTTACCCAAACCGGGCAGCGCGTGACGCCACATCTGCGGCATGATCAGGCGCAGGAAAATCGCCGACTTCTTCATCCCCAGCGCCTGGCCCGATTCCCATTGACCCACCGGCACCGCTTTCAGCGCGCCGCGCAGGGTTTGTGATGCATAGGCGGAATAGAGCATCGCCAGCGCAATCACACCACACAGGAAGGGACTGACGTCGAAGTTTTCAATTTGCACCTGCACCGGAATAGCGAACAGGCCGAGATTGATGTGGAAGCCATCGGAGAGCGTTAGCAGCAGCTGTGAGGCGCCGAAATAGATAAACAGCACCACCAGAATTTCCGGCAGGCCGCGAATCAGTGTGACCAGCGCGGTACCGAGCCACGCCAGTGGTTTCCAGCGCAGCGATTCCCAGCCAGCAAAAATCATCGCCAGCACAAGGCCGGCGATCAGTGCACAAACGGCAAGGCCGACGGTCATACCGGCGGCGCTTGCGAGTGGAATCATTTCATTCATCAGAAATTACTGCTGGAACCATTTGCTGTAGATGGTTTTGTAGGTGCCGTCAGCTTTGATCTTCTCCAGCGCCGCATTGAACTTGCCCTGCAGCTCGCTGTTGCCCTGACGCACGGCAATACCTAAACCGGTACCGAAGTAATCTTTGTCCGTCACTTTCTCACCCAGCGGCGCGAGGTTGGCGTTCTGCTTCAGCCACTCGTTCACTACCGCGGTGTCACCGAATACCGCATCGATACGACCGTTTTTCAGATCCAGCACGGCGTTCTGGTAGCTGTCATAAGGCACAACGGTGATGTCGCTGTGTTTGTCAGAGAGGTATTTCTGGTGCGTGGTGCCGTTCTGCACGCCTACACGTTTGCCTTTCAGCGCGGCCACGTCAGCCATTTTGCCTTTCTGCGCGATGAAGATGGCCGAGTTGTCGTAATACGGCTTGGAGAACAGCACTTGCTTCTCACGATCTGGCGTGATGTCCATGCCTGCCATAACCGCGTCAAAACGACGGAACTTCAGGCTGGGGATCAGGCTATCGAACGCCTGATTAGTGAAGGTGCAGGTCGCATCCATCTCTTTACACAGCGCGTTAGCCAGATCGACATCAAAGCCCTGAATTTTGTTATCAGAGTCGACGAATTCAAACGGAGGATAAGAAGCCTCGGTAGCAAAACGCAATGTCTGTGCCGCTGAAGCGCTCAGGCTCAGGCCAGCAAGGAGGGCAGCAATTACAACTTTTTTCATTAGAAGCATCCTGACTTAATGCGAAAGATAATTAGCAAACGCGTCGGTTTGCGGCTGTGTAAAGTGGCTGGCATCGCCTTGCTCAACAATGTGACCGTTTTCCATATACACCACGCGGCTGGCGGTTTTACGCGCCACTTCCACTTCGTGCGTCACGATCACTTGTGTGATGTTGGTCTGTGCCAGCTCACGAATAATGCTGACGATCTGGGCGGTGATTTCGGGATCGAGCGCGGCGGTCGGTTCATCAAACAGCAGCACCTGCGGCTCCATCATCAGCGCACGGGCAATCGCTACGCGCTGCTGCTGGCCGCCGGAAAGATGCAGCGGGAAGCGATCGGCGTAAGGCGTCAGGCGCAGACGGTCCAGCAGCTTTTCAGCACGCGCACGCGCGGCGTCCTTGCTGAGGCCGAGCACGCGGCACGGCGCTTCAATCAGGTTTTGCAGCACGCTCAGGTGCGGCCACAGATTGTATTGCTGGAATACCATGCCCACGTTCTGCCGCAGCTCGCGAATCGCGCTGTCGGAAGGGGCTTTGGTGAAATCAAACTGGTTGCCGGCAATCTGCAGGCTGCCGGAGCGCGGTTGCTCCAGCAAGTTGAGGACGCGCAGGAGCGAACTTTTACCCGCGCCACTCGGGCCGAGCAACACCAGCGTTTCACCCTGCGGACAAGCCAGGTTGATATCGAACAGGGCCTGATGGGTACCGTAAAAACAGTTTATGGCGTTTAGTTGAATACTCATGCGCAAAAAATGAATAGTAATTAGTGTCGCGGATTTTAACGTCACCAGAATAGTTATGCAATTGTGGTGGGTTAATATTTATTAAAGAGCAGTGAAACCTCCAAAGCGTAGCACAAAATCGCGCAACTCAAGGTGGATGAGGGCTGGCGAGCCCTATTTTGTTCACAAAATATCAACAAAAAGCGCCGCAAGGATGCGGCGCGCTAAACAATGGTATTAACGGCGGGAAAAGTGAACGGTTACTTTTTCGCTTCCAGCAGCTGCGTCAGCGAACCGCCGCCAGCGTGGGGCACCTGGCCGACATAACGCACATCATCAACCACCCAGCAGGTGCCTTCGTGGATCATCAGCACTTCATCTTGCCAGGTTTTGCTGTCGCGGCTCAGCTCAACCCGCAGCGGAATATTGCGCGCGTCGCGGTTAGGAATGGTGGATGCGCTGGCCACGTCCGCTGAAGTTGGGCCTTGCGCCAGGCTGGAGAAGAGATCGCCGCGGGTCCACGCCGCTGGTTTCGGATTCTGGCTGCTGGCACTCAGCAGCTTTTGATACAGGCGATCGCTCAGGTAAGGGCGATATTTCGCCAGCGTGTTGCTGTCTGGCAAACCTTGCGTCGGCTGGCTGACGCGTAAATCGTAGAACTGTTGCGCCACGCTGTCCGGACCCCCGTCAACGCAGGCAGCGGTGCGCGGGCCATTATCCTTAATCACTGGCTCAACGGTGGTACAAGCACTTAGCAGCAACGCTGCGGGAATAAGCAGCGCAAAGGCATTGTTTCTCATCTCGATTTCCTTATTGTTCACTGGCAAAGCGCCATTTTTAGCATAGAGTATAGCCTTGCTTTTAAGCGCTACGAGCTGATTCAGAAAAGGAGAACACCATGAAATTTTCTACAACGCCCACGCTGGAAGGACATAGCATCAGTGAATATTGCGGCGTGGTCGCCGGTGAAGCGATTCTCGGCGCCAATATTTTCCGCGATTTCTTCGCCGGTATCCGCGATATCGTCGGTGGCCGCTCTGGCGCCTACGAAAAAGAGTTACGCAAAGCGCGCCAGATCGCCTTTAAAGAGCTGGAAGAGCAGGCGAAAGCGCTCGGCGCCAACGCGGTGGTGGGCATCGATATCGACTACGAAACTGTCGGCAAAGAGGGCAGCATGTTGATGGTGAGCGTCACCGGCACCGCCGTGATTATTCGCTAATGCGCGTGGTTGTCCTGCTGGCGATGGCGCTGTTACTCAGCGCTTGTCAGTCATCGATTGAAGCGCGCCATGGTTACTGGGTTGATATCGCGCATCCGGCGCAGGGCGCGCGGCCGCGAATTAAAGTGGTGGTGATTCATTACACCGCTGAGGATTTCTCCACTTCGCTGGCGACGCTAACCGATCGGGAAGTTAGCGCGCACTACCTGATTCCGCAGCATCCGCCGCAGAAAAACGGCAAAGGCGTGGTGTGGCAATTGGTGCCGGAAAGCCAACTCGCGTGGCACGCAGGCCCGAGTTTCTGGCGCGGTGCAACGCGCATCAATGACACTTCGATTGGTATTGAAATCGTCAACAGTGGTTATCGTCGAACCTTAACGGGTTTGCAGTGGCAGCCCTTTACGCCGCAGCAGATCAGCGCGCTGATGGCGCTGGTCAAAGATATCACTCAGCGCTACGGCATCGCGCCGGAAAATGTGGTCGGGCACAGCGATATCGCGCCGCAGCGTAAGCAGGATCCCGGTCCGCTGTTTCCCTGGCAGCAGCTGGCAGAGCACGGTTTAGGCGCGTGGCCCGAGCAGGCAACGGTGCAGCGCTATCTTAACGGACGCGCGGCGGATGAAGGCGTGGATCAGGCAGAACTGCTGGATGCGCTGCAGCGCTATGGCTACGACGTGGCGGCGGCGACCACGCCGCAGATGCAGCGCAAGCTGATTGCGGCGTTTCAAATGCATTTCCGCCCGCGTGATTATCGCGGCATCGCCGATGCAGAAACCCTGGCGATCGCCCGCGCGTTATTAGCGAAGTACGGTGCGGCGCAGTGATACGCGGCATTGGTCGCCATAAATGGCGGCCGTTTGTTTACTGCTGCAGGAATGCCTGCCAGTGCGCCACCAGCCGTTGCAGATCCTGACGGCTGACATCCAGATGCGTGACAATACGCGTTACGGGCCCAACGCTAATTAGCACATCGCCCGACTGCATCCAGCTTTTCAGCGCGTCAACTTTCTCTGTTGGCACCTTCACAAACAGCATGTTGGTGTGCTGATTGAGCACTTCAACACCGATGGCGCTGAGCTGCTCGCCTAACCATGCCGCATTATCGTGGTCGTCTTTGAGACGCGCGACATTGTGCTTCAACGCATACAGTCCTGCCGCGGCCAGAATGCCCGACTGACGCATGCCGCCGCCGGTCATTTTGCGCCAGCGACGCGCTTGCTCAATGTAGGCCTCATCGCCACACAGCAGCGAACCAATCGGCGTGCCAAGGCCTTTTGACAGGCAGATGGTTAAGGTGTCGCAGTAACGCGCAATCGCTTCCAGCTCCACATTCTGTGCCACCACGGCGTTAAAAATACGTGCGCCATCAATGTGCAGCGCCAGCTTATGCTCGCGGGTGAAAGTCCACGCTTGCTCCAGATAGCTCAGCGGCAGCACTTTACCGTGATGGGTGTTTTCCAGGCTCAGAAGACGGGTGCGGGCGAAGTGGAAATCGTCGGGTTTGATGGCGGCGGCCACCTCCGCCAGCGGCAGGGAACCATCTTCCGCATGCAGAATTGGCTGTGGCTGAATGCTGCCAAGCACCGCTGCGCCGCCGGCTTCATATTTGTAGTTGTGCGCCTGCTGACCCACGATATATTCATCGCCGCGCTGGCAGTGACACAGCAGCGCAACCAGATTAGCTTGCGTGCCGGTGGGGAAGAACAGGGCGGCGGCTTTGCCGCTCAAGCGTGCGGCTTCGACTTCCAGTGCGTGTACGGTGGGGTCATCGCGGTAGACATCATCGCCGGTTTCGGCTGCCATCATGGCATCGAGCATGGCAGCACTCGGGCGGGTTACGGTATCACTGCGTAGATCGATCACGTCGCTCTCCTGAAATAAAAAAGCGGGCGAAGCGCCCGCGTTATCATCATGTTTGGCCTGAATTGTTTTACCTCAGCCAGTTGGTTTTCGCCAGCTCTACGATCTCATCACCGCGTCCATTCAGAATGGCGCGCATCATGTAGAGGCTGAAACCTTTGGCCTGCTCGGCTTTAATCTGCGGCGGCATCGACAACTCTTCTTTGGCGGTAATCACGTCAAGCAACACCGGGCCATCGTGCGCAAAGGCTTCCTGCAGCGCGCCGTTAAGATCGGAGGCTTTCTCGACGCGAATGCCTTTGATGCCGCAGGCGGCGGCGATGGCGGCGAAATCCGGGTTTTCGAGGTCGGTGCCGTCGGTCAGATAGCCACCGGCTTTCATCTCCATCGCCACAAAGCCCAGCACGCTGTTATTGAAGATCACCAGTTTCACCGGCAGTTTGAGCTGCGCCACCGAAATGAAATCGCCCATCAACATGCTAAAACCGCCGTCGCCACACAGCGCCACCACCTGACGCTGCTTGTCCAGCGACTGCGCGCCCAATGCCTGCGGCATGGCGTTGGCCATCGAACCGTGATTGAACGAGCCGATCAAACGACGTTTGCCGTTCATCTTCAGATAGCGCGCTGCCCAAACGGTTGGCGTGCCGACGTCGCAGGTAAAGATGGCGTCGTCATCGGCGTATTCGCTGATTTGCTGGGCCAGATATTGCGGGTGAATCGCCAGCTTATCGTTAGCGGTGGCCAGTTCGTCCAGCCCTTTGCGCGCATCGACATAATGCTCCAGCGCTTTGTCCAGATGCTGACGATCGGTTTTGCTGGTGAGCTGCGGCTGCAGCGCATGCAAGGTGGTTTTGATGTCACCCACCAGCGCCATATCCACATGGCTGTGTGAGCCAAGGCTGCCCGAATTGATGTCGATCTGAATGATTTTGGCATCGGCCGGATAGAAGGCGCGATAGGGGAATTGCGTCCCCAGCAGCACTAAGGTATCGGCATTCATCATGGCGTGGAAACCAGAGGAGAAGCCAATCAATCCGGTCATGCCGACATCGTAAGGGTTATCATATTCGATGTGCTCTTTACCGCGCATCGCGTGCACAATCGGCGCTTTCAGCGTTTCTGCCAGCTTCACTACTTCGTCATGCGCGCCAGCGCAACCGCTGCCACACAGCAGGGTGATATTTTTCGCTGCATTCAGCGTTTCAGCTAAGGCGGCCACTTCGCGGGCGGTTGGCACCACGTGCGGCAACTGCGGCGGATACCATTCGCTGCGTGCGCTTTCCGGGGCCGGCTGCAATGCCACGTCGCCGGGGATCACAATCACTGATACGCCACGATTGAGAATCGCTTTACGCATCGCAATGCCCAGCACCTGCGGCAGCTGCTCCGGATTGGAAACCAGCTCGCAATAGTGGCTGCATTCGCGGAATAATTCTTGCGGGTGGGTTTCCTGAAAATAGCCGCTGCCAATTTCGCTGGAAGGAATGTGGGCGGCGATGGCCAAAACCGGAACGTGATTGCGGTGGCAATCAAACAAGCCGTTGATGAGATGCAGGTTGCCCGGTCCACAGGAACCGGCGCATACCGCCAATTCACCGCTGATTTGTGCTTCAGCGCCGGCCGCGAAGGCTGCCACTTCTTCATGGCGCGTCGGCATCCATTCGATGGTGCCCATGCGATTCAGGCTGTCGCTCAGCCCGTTGAGAGAGTCACCGGTGACGCCCCAAATGCGTTTCACGCCGGCGTTTTCCAAAGTTTTTGCCAGCATTGCCGCCACAGTTTGCTTCATCGTTATGCTCCTTTCTGGTGTTGAGCCATCCATGCCGATGGCGAAAACGTGTCAGTCAGAAAGCGTAGACGATGAAGCTGGCGTGCAGGCGTGAAAAAATGCGTTATGCCGAGAACAGGGCGATAAGGATTGGCGCCAGCAAACTCATAATAAAACCGTGCACAATCGCAGCGGGCACGATCTCCATGCCGCCGGTGCGTTGCAGGATTGGCAGCGTGAAATCCATCGAGGTTGCGCCGCTCAAGCCCAGCGTCATGCTGCGTTGACGGGTTATCAGCAGCGGGATCAGCATAATGGTGATCAGCTCACGCAGCAGGTCGTTGAAGAAGGCGGCGCTGCCTATCACCGGGCCGAACGATTCGCTCATCAGAATGCCGGAGAGCGAATACCAGCCGAAACCGCTGGCTAACGCCAGGCCGGTTTTGATCGGCAGATCCAGCAGCAGCGCGGCCATTACGCCGCCCACCAGCGCGCTGCACAGCGATACCAGCGCCACCAGCATGCCGCGCCGGTTGATGGTGATTTGACGTAGCGTCATGCCGCTGCTGCGCAGCTGAATACCGACCAGCAATAGCATCAGCATCAAGGCGTATTCACTGATGGTCGAGGCGTGACGCAGCGGCGCCCATTGACTCAAACCGAGCAGAAAGCCCGCCAGCACCGAACCGCACAGCTTGAGCGACTCCAGCGCCATATGCAGACGCGACGGCAGCGCTTGTGGCTTGTGCTGATGACGCCACGGCCAGCGTCGCTCCAGCAGCCACAGCGCCAGCAGCGAACAGGCAAGAATGCTCAGCATGCTCACCAGCGCGATGTGGAAAATGGCCAGCAAATTGCTGCTCAGGTTATCGAGGAATGCCAGGCTGGTGCCCATAAAGAACAGAATGATGTAGACCAGCGCGCTCAGCGTGCGGGCAACCGCCTGTAAAAGCGTGGTGTGGCGCAGCGGCAGCAGATAGCCGAAAATCAGCGGCAAAAGGATGATAATCAATCCGTACATGTGAGGTTTCTATCCATGATTTGCGGGCTGCCACGCTAGCGAAAAACGGTTGAAGTGTAAACCTTTTCCCCTGGCGCTGACTTGACCAACGCAGCGTGGCGGACCATGCTCAGGCAAAGCAGCAGATGGAATGTATGATGATTCTGGAACATATCGATATTTACGGATTTCGCGGCATTAATCGGCTGTCATTGCCGTTGACCCACACCAATGTATTGATTGGGGAAAATGCCTGGGGTAAATCGAGCCTGCTCGATGCATTGACGCTGTTGCTGGCGCCCGCCGCCGAGCCTTACCAGTTTACCGAACACGACTTTCACTTCCCGCCCGGCGACATTGATGCCCGCATGCGCCAGTTGCAGCTGGTATTTCGTTTTCGTGCCCAGGGCGATGATGAGAGTGCGTTGTTTCAGCCCTTCTGGCAGCACGATGAGCATGGACGCTATATCCGTTTCAGCACGCGTGCTAAACGTCAGGATCAGGGTGTAAAAACCAGCTGGCGTTTCATCGATCAGCATAACGATGTGTTGCCAGCGGCAGGCACTGACGCAGCGTTGGCATACCTGCGCGCTTATTATCCGGTATTGCGTTTACGCGATGCGCGTTTTGGCCGTCGTAACCGCCATGCTGACAGCGATGCGGAGCGCCGCGAGACGACGCTGACGGCATTGGCGCAGGAAGTGGAAAAGCTGACGCGCGATTTGGTAGTGCGCCCGCAAACGCTTAGCGACGATCTGCTGCGTCAGGGATTGCATACTATGCAGCAGCTGCTGGAACACTATTTTCTGGTGCAGCAGTCAGGCAGCAGCGCGCCGCGCGTGGCACCGGAAGTTCGCGATGGCAGCGAAGGCTGGCGATCGCTGGATAAACTTAATCACCTGATTGCCGGCACCGAATCACGCAGTCGTCAGGTGATTCTGCTGCGCATGTTCTCGCTATTGATTCAGGCGCACGGCAACGAGCCGCTGCCGGCGGGTGCGCATCCGCTGCTGCTGGTGGAAGATCCGGAGACGCGGCTGCATCCCATTATGCTATCGGTGGCGTGGAATTTACTGGAACTGATGCCGCTGCAGAAAATCGCCACCACCAACTCGGGTGAACTGCTATCGCAGGTGCCGCTGGAAAATATGTGTCGGCTGGTGCGTGAACCCGCGCGGGTGGCGGCATGGCGCATTGGGCCAGAAGGTTTAAGCGCTGAAGAGAGTCGCCGTATCGGTTTCCACATCCGCGTGAATCGTCCTTCGGCCCTGTTTGCCCGCTGCTGGCTGCTGGTGGAAGGCGAGACCGAAGTGTGGATTATCAATGAACTGGCGCGGCAGCGTGGCTATCACTTCGCGGCGGAAGGAGTGAAAGTCATTGAGTTTGCGCAATCGGGCTTGAAACCGCTGCTGAAGTTCGCCCAACGCATGGGCATCGCCTGGCATGTGCTGACCGACGGCGACCAGGCGGGCAGCAAATATGCGGCGACTGCCCGCAGCCAGCTACCGTCGGCGTCACGGGAAAGCGATCATCTCACGCAGTTTCCGGCACCGGATATTGAACATTTTCTCTATAAGCAGGGTTTCAGCGATGTTTATTACCAGACGGCGCACCTGCCGTTAAACGCGCCGATGAACACGCGGCGTATTATTAGTAAAGCCATTCAGCACAGCTCGAAACCTGAGCTGGCGATTGCCGTCGCGATGGCTGCGGCTGAACGCGGGCCACAGGCGATTCCGCCGTTGCTGGATCAGCTGTTTGCGCGCGTGATGTGGTTGGCTCGCGGCCGGGCGGATTGAGGAAAGGGTGAGATGCGCCAAATAAAAATGCCAGCGTCTGCGGCTGGCATTTTTTTTCGGGAGTGGTCAGAATACGTGAAACAGCATGCGCGTTAAGCGACCGCGGCTTGCGTGGCTTCACAGGGCACGATCAGGCTGGCATGATTGCCTTTTGGTCCTTCATGGACATCAAACTGAACCTGCTGGCCAGCTTTCAGCGTTCTGTATCCCTCCATCTGAATCGTGGAGTAGTGTGCGAAGATATCGTCGCCGCCGCTAATCGGACAGATAAACCCGAAGCCTTTGGCGTTATTGAACCATTTTACTGTACCCGTCTCCATGCTTTTACTTCCCTCGCAAGACATTTTGATAAGTAGGTGAGGTCATCGAAGCTGTGAGTCGAGTTTGTTTAAAACTCAATCAGCTTGTGTTAGTAGAATGTAGAGAAACGGACCTTACCGTCAAGCAAACGGCCCTAGCGGACGGGGATAAATTCATCAAAATTTGAGGCAGTTAACGCTATTGCAAATTTTGTGATACAGGTCGCGCATGTGCTTTTAGGGCCAGTTTTTATCAACTGAAAACCGGCTTGACAGGCATGTTAAACTTTAGGAATGGGCGCAGAGATGTGCACAACCGTAACGCAGAATTTCGACGGAACATTATGGCAAACACAAACGACTGGCTTAATTTTGAACATCTAGCCGAAGATAAAGTACGCGAAGGGTTAAAGCCGCCTTCAATGTATAAAGTCATTCTGAATAATGACGATTATACACCTATGGAATTTGTTATTGACGTTCTGCAAAAGTTCTTTTCTTATGATATTGAACGTGCAACGCAGCTGATGTTGAAAGTTCACTACCATGGAAAAGCAATCTGTGGTGTATTCACTGCAGAAGTGGCGGAGACCAAAGTAGCCCAGGTGAACAATTACGCACGAGATAATGAACATCCGTTGCTGTGTACGCTAGAAAAAGCCTGAAGCCATCTCCATATAGGAGATAGGTTGTCAGAGCGATAATTGGGGGAGGTGCCAAATGCTCAATCAAGAACTGGAACTCAGTTTAAACATGGCTTTCGCCAGAGCGCGCGAGCACCGTCATGAGTTTATGACCGTCGAGCATCTGTTGCTGGCATTGCTCAGTAACCCGTCGGCCAGAGAGGCACTGGAAGCCTGTTCGGTGGATATCGTGGCTCTGCGTCAGGAACTCGAAGCCTTCATCGAACAAACCACGCCGGTGCTGCCTGCCAGTGAAGAGGAGCGCGATACCCAACCTACGCTCAGCTTCCAGCGTGTGCTGCAGCGCGCGGTATTCCACGTCCAGTCCTCCGGTCGCAGTGAAGTCGCAGGCGCGAACGTGCTGGTCGCGATTTTCAGCGAGCAGGAGTCGCAAGCGGCTTATCTGCTGCGCAAACACGAAGTGAGCCGTCTCGATGTGGTGAACTTCATCTCCCATGGTACGCGTAAAGACGAACCCGGCCAGCCGCAGAACAATGCGGAGAATCCGGTTAACGAAGAGCAAGCAGGCGGGGAGGATCGTATGGAAAACTTCACCACCAATCTTAATCAGCTTGCTCGTGTCGGCGGAATCGATCCGCTGATCGGCCGCGATAAAGAGCTGGAACGTACTGTTCAGGTGTTATGCCGTCGTCGTAAGAATAACCCGCTGCTAGTGGGGGAATCGGGCGTGGGTAAAACCGCGATTGCCGAAGGGCTTGCCTGGCGCATTGTGCAGGGCGACGTACCGGAAGTGATGAAAGAGTGCACCATCTATTCACTCGACATCGGTTCGCTGCTGGCGGGTACCAAATACCGTGGTGATTTTGAAAAACGCTTCAAAGCGCTGCTGAAACAGCTGGAGCAGGACAGTAACAGCATCCTGTTTATTGATGAAATTCACACCATCATCGGTGCCGGTGCGGCATCGGGTGGCCAGGTTGATGCGGCGAACCTGATCAAACCGTTGCTCTCCAGCGGCAAAATTCGCGTGATGGGTTCGACGACCTATCAGGAATTCAGCAACATTTTTGAGAAAGATCGTGCGCTGGCGCGTCGTTTCCAGAAGATCGATATCACCGAGCCTTCTGTGGAAGAGACCGTGCAAATTCTTAACGGCTTGAAACCGAAGTACGAAGCACACCATGACGTGCGTTATACCGCCAAAGCGGTGCGTGCGGCGGTGGAGCTGGCGGTGAAGTACATCAACGACCGTCATCTGCCGGATAAAGCGATTGACGTGATTGACGAAGCTGGTGCGCGTGCGCGTCTGGTGCCCGTCAGTAAGCGTAAGAAAACTGTCAACGTTTCGGATATTGAAACGGTGGTGGCACGTATTGCGCGTATTCCTGAGCAGAGCGTGTCACAAACCGATCGTGATACGCTGAAAAATCTCGGCGATCGTCTGAAGATGCTGGTGTTTGGTCAGGATAATGCGATTGAAGCACTGACTGAAGCGATCAAAATGAGCCGTGCAGGTTTGGGCCAGGATCGTAAACCGGTCGGTTCCTTCCTGTTTGCGGGCCCAACCGGTGTCGGTAAAACAGAGGTTACCGTCCAGTTGGCAAAAGCGCTGGGTATCGAGCTGCTGCGTTTTGATATGTCCGAGTATATGGAACGTCACACCGTCAGCCGTTTGATTGGTGCGCCTCCAGGCTACGTTGGCTTCGATCAGGGCGGTTTGCTGACTGATGCGGTGATTAAACATCCGCACGCTGTGGTACTGCTGGATGAGATCGAGAAAGCGCACCCGGATGTCTTCAATCTGCTGCTGCAGGTAATGGACAACGGTATGCTGACCGATAACAACGGCCGTAAAGCAGATTTCCGCAATGTGGTGCTGGTGATGACCACCAACGCCGGTGTGCGTGAGACTGAACGTAAGTCGATTGGCCTGATTCATCAGGACAACAGTACTGACGCGATGGAAGAGATCAAAAAGATCTTCACCCCAGAGTTTCGTAACCGTCTCGACAACATTATCTGGTTCCGTCACCTGTCTCAGGAAGTGATTCATCAGGTAGTGGATAAGTTTATCGTCGAGTTGCAGGCTCAGCTGGATGCGAAGGGCGTATCGCTGGAAGTTAGCGATGATGCGCGCGATTGGCTGGCTGATAAAGGCTACGATAAAGCGATGGGTGCGCGTCCGATGGCACGTGCCGTACAGGAAAATCTGAAGAAACCGTTGGCGAATGAACTGCTGTTTGGTTCGCTGGTTGATGGTGGATCGGTATCAGTAGCGCTGGATAAAGATAAAAACCAGCTTACTTACCACTTCCTGAGTGCGGAAAAACGTAAAACCGAAGGTACTGTACACTAAGCGTTATGCAGATATGAAAAAGGCCGGATGCGAATCCGGCCTTTTTTTTGCGCTAAGTTTGTGCCATCAGCGCGAGATAGAAATATCTACTTAGCGACTACGGAAGACAATGCGGCCTTTGCTCAGGTCGTACGGGGTCAACTCGACAGTCACTTTGTCGCCCGTCAGGATGCGGATATAGTTTTTGCGCATTTTACCGGAGATATGAGCGGTAACCACGTGCCCGTTTTCAAGCTCTACGCGGAACATGGTGTTGGGTAACGTATCCAGTACGGTACCTTGCATTTCAATATTGTCTTCTTTGGCCATCGAATCCTCTGGGTGTACTACCAAACTGTTGAACCGGCAAGATAATGCCGAATTCCATGATTTATGTAAAGAACCGTTGATGATTTTGCCAACGCTTCGCCGTGCGTCGCGCCGTTGCGCGTGCAGTACGGATAAATTAGGGTGTTTTTTGACGTCTGCGGGGGATTAGCGGGCTAAGAATCTGTAGCAATCGGCATCAGTTGCACAATCAAAACAGCTTCGGGAAATGTGTGAGATTCCCAACCTGGCAATTCCGGCTCGCCACAGCGAAGCGCGGACGACATACCAAACTCGTTTATTGTATCACTTTTGTCGGGAATTGTGTGCAAAACATCGGTGACCGATGTCAAAAAAGGGTTTGTGTGTGCCAGCAACTCTCGGAAACCGGTTGCCACGCCAGCGTTTGCACGTACTGCAGATAATCAACGCGAGGAATTTCCACCGCACCGAGGGAAGCGGTATGCGGATTCAGCACCTGACAATCAATCAGCCGGCCCTGATGCGCCTGAAAATGTTGTGCGAATACCCAGAGCGCGGTTTTCGAGGCATTTTCCTGACGGCTGAACATCGATTCACCGCAAAAAATTTGCCCCAGCGCCAGGCCATACATCCCGCCGACCAGTTGCTGCTCGCACCAGACTTCAATCGAATGTGCGTGGCCCAGTTCGTACAACCGCAACCACGCACGTTTCACTTCGAAAGTGATCCATGTCCCTTCCTGACGGCCGCTGGCGCAGCCTTCCAGCACCTGCGGAAACGCATGATTCATGGTGACGCGATACGGTGAGCGCTTATGGAAGCGCGCCATACTGCGGCTGAGATGGAAAGATTCTGGCAGCATGACCGCGCGGGGATCCGGCGACCACCAGAGAATCGGATCGCCAGGAGAAAACCACGGAAAAATGCCTTGCTGATAAGCATTCATCAGGCGGGCAGGGGAGAGATCGCCGCCCATCGCCAATAATCCATTGGGCTCGCGCAGCGCCATTTCCGGTGGTGGGAAATTTAATGAATCTCGTGAAAGCTGTATCAGTCTCATTGCATCAATCACACTCAGGGCTGTTGGCTAAGACTATAGCGTAAAGCGCTGATGGAAACGCCAGTAGCGGCCTGCTTTTGAGATTAATTCGGCGTGCGAACCGGATTCGATAATTTGTCCCTGATCCATAACGCAAATGCGGTCCATGGCGTCTAAACCACTTAAGCGATGCGTTACCATAATCAGCGTCTTGCCGCGGGTGACGTGTTGCAATAACGCCAGAATTTGCTGCTCGGTGCTGGCATCCAAAGCTTCGGTAGGTTCATCCAGCAGCCACAAATCGCCATCATGCAGCAGGGCACGCGCTATTGCCAGACGACGCAGTTCGCCGCCGGACAACGGTCGACCGCCGTCGCCCATCCACGCATTCAATCCTTCGCTGTGTTCGGCGAGATGGGCCAGGCCCACCTTACTCAACGCGTCTTCCAGTTGCTCATCGCTAGCATCGGGTTTTGCCAGCAGCAGATTGTCGCGCAGCGTTTGGCTGAACAGATGCACGCGCTGTGTTACCACGCTAATGCGGCGACGCAATGAAGCTTCATCCCAGGCGTCGAGATCGCTATCGTTGAGGCTAATTGAACCTTGCTGCGCTTCCCAACCGCGGGTAATCAGCGCCAGCAGACTGGATTTGCCGCAGCCGGTTGGACCGAGCAGCGCCAGATGCTCACCTGCATTTAACGATAGGGAAAAATGCTGCAACACCGATTCGGGGCGCTGCGGATAGCTGAAGCGGATGTTTTCCATTTTCAGGCTGATACCTGATGGGCTACTGATTTTTGCGCTGGGAAAACGGATCGCGGCGGGCTGTTCAATGATTTCCTGTACCCGCTTAGCGGCGCTGGTCACCTGCGACAGCGGCAGAAACGCTCCGGCAACCGGGGCCAGCGCTTCAAACGCCGCCAGTCCGCAGAACACAAACAGCGCGAGCAATGCGCCCGGCGAACTGTTTCCACCCACGCCATTCGCGGAAATCCATAGCAACAGCGTAACCGTCGCGCCGCTGATGACCAGCAACAGACTTTGCGCCAGTGCCTGCAGGCAATGTTGTCTGCGTTGCGCCTGTTGCCACTTCTGTTCATCGCTATCAAGTTGGTCGCGCCACTGTTGTGCTGCACCATAAATTTTCAGCTCAGACAGGCCAGTAATCCAGTGCGTCAACTGCATGCGCCAGCTGGCCTGATGCAGGGCGATTTGGTGTCCGGCTGAGGTGCCAAGCCGCCAGAACAGCGGAGGCATGAGCAACAGCGTCAAAAGCATCATACCGCCGAGCAGCAAAGCTAACGGTACATCCAGCAGCGCCAAACCGCAGGTGACCACCACAATTACCACTGCTGCACCGATTAACGGCGAGATCACACGCAGGTAAAGATGATCGAGTGTATCCACGTCGCTGACAAAACGGTTGAGCAATTCGCCATGACGAAAACGAGCCAGCTGTTCCGGCGATAGGGCGATAAGTTTGCTAAAGGTGAACACGCGCAAATGTTGCAAAACGCGGAAGGTGGCATCGTGGCTCACGAGGCGCTCAAAATAACGTGCAGCCGTGCGCGTGATCGCCGCGCCGCGCACACCGGCAGCGGGCAACATATAGTTGAACGTATAAAGTCCCGCTACGCCCGCCAGCGAAGAGGCGGCAAGGAACCAGCCGGATAAAGTCAGCAATCCGATACTGGCAAGCAAAGTGATAATGGCGAGAATAATGCCAAGTCCCAAACGCCATGGATGACGGCTAAACAGACGCAGGAAAGGCAACAAATTATTCATTATGCGATCTCCTTCTGACGATGCTGCGCCATTTCACGCAAAGGTCCATCTTGTTCAATCAGCTGCTGCCAGGGACCTTGTTGCACCAGTTGCCCGGCCTGCATCACCCACACTTCATCCCAGCTAGGGAGCTCGTTGAGTTGATGCGTGATCATCAGCGTGGTCTGCTGGGTGGCCGCCTGCTGCAGTGCGCGGATAACATGTTGCTCACTTTGGCTATCCAGCCCAGAACCGGGCTCATCAAGCAATAGCAGTTGTGCCGGTTTAAGCAGCGCACGCGCCACGGCAATACGCTGCGCCTGACCGACGGAAAGCCCCACGCCGCCATCGCCTAAAAGAGTATCTAATCCGTTTGGCAGACGATCTAAAAACTCGTCAACGCCCGCGCGCTGCAGAACCGACATGAGCGTCGCGTCATCAATGGGGCTATTAAGCAGCAGGTTTTCGCGTAGCGTTTGCGCGGGTAAATGCGGATTTTGGCCAACCCAGGCAATATATTGTTGCCAGCTATCGCGGTTGATATCACGCAGCTCCTGCCCATTAACCTGCAGTGAACCTTGATAAGGCAGGAAACCCAGCAAGAGGTTCATCAGCGCGGTTTTGCCTGCACCGCTTTGTCCTACCAGCGCTACACGTTTACCAGTATCGAGAGTGAAATTGAGCGATTGAGAGAGCGCTTCACCGCCAGCAGTCATGACCACCAAATTCTGAGCCTGAATATGCAGCGGTGTAGTGAGAGAAAGCTCGCGAGAAGCATGCTCTTCGTGTGGATCGGGACTTTCGCGTAGAAACTGGTCCAGCGCATCAGCTCCGCCAATCGCTTGCGCTTTGGCGTGATAAAAGGTGCCTAAGTCGCGCAACGGCTGGAAAAATTCAGGCGCCAGAATAAGTGCCAGGAAACCAGCAAACAGCGTTACGCCGGTGCTGTAATGACCAAAATTCAGTTCGCCGAGATAAGAGAAACCGAAATAGACCGCGACGACAGCAATCGCCAGTGAGGCAAAAAATTCCAGCACGGCAGATGAGAGAAACGCCAGGCGCAACACTTCCATAGTGCGTTGCCGAAAATCGGTGGTGCTGGCGGCAATTGCTTCTTGCTCTGCCGCAGCGCGATAGAACAGGCGCAGCGTTTCACGTCCACGCAGACGATCGTAAAAATCACCACTTAGCCGGGCGAGAGCAACAAAGTTGCGGCGATTGGCATCTGCAGCGCCCATGCCAACCATCGCCATAAATAGGGGAATCAGTGGCGCGGTGACCAGCAGAATCAATCCCGCCGCCCAGTTAATTGGAAAAATGGCGATCAATATGGCTAACGGAATAAAGAGTGCCAGCGACATCTGAGGCAGATAACGCGCGTAGTATTCCTGCATCTCTTCGATTTGTTCGAGCAGTAGCGTAGCCCAACTGCCTGCTGGCTTACCTTGAATCCAGGCGGGACCGAGCACATTGAGTCGATCCAGAACCTGCTGACGCAGCGCACGGCGAATGGCAACGCCGGCGCGATGTCCTGCCATTTCGCGGGCGTAATGCAATCCGGCGCGCAAAACAAAGCATAGAAGCAGCAACAGAAAATCGGTGAGCAGTGATGCGCGCGGTTGCTGCGCGACAAGCAGATTTTGCAGCAGCGAAGCCAGTAACCAGGCTTGGGCGATAATGACCAATGCGCCAGCAAAACCCAGCAGCGAAGCCGCACGTAAGTTGCGCGCACCGTGATTACGTTGCTGACGGAGCCAGCGGAGAAGTTCTTGTTGCCGTGATTTGTTCATGCGATGCCGTTTGGTAACTCAAAAGAGATGTGAATCCCGGATGAAAACCCAGCAATATCGGGCGCGTGAACTGTAGCACGCAGGTAACAAAAAAGGCGACCAAAACTGGCCGCCTTTTAGCGATTATGATCAGGTTATTAACAACTTACTTATCGTTTTTAACCAGTCCATCGAGGAAGCGTTCCGCATCCAACGCCGCCATACAGCCGGTACCGGCAGAGGTAATTGCCTGACGATAAATATGATCCATCACATCGCCGGCAGCGAACACGCCTGGGATGCTGGTTTGCGTGGCGTTGCCGTGCAAACCAGACTGCACTTTGATGTAGCCATTCTCCAAATCCAGCTGACCATCAAAAATTGCGGTATTTGGACTGTGGCCGATGGCGACAAACAAACCAGCGACGTCCAGTGATTCAGCCGCTTCACCTTTGGTAGACAGCAGTTTCAAGCCCGTCACGCCCATTTGATCGCCAACCACTTCATCCAGCGTGCGGTCGGTGTGCAGCACGATGTTGCCATTGCGCACTTTTTCCATCAGACGGTCAATAAGGATTTTCTCAGCGCGGAAACTGTCGCGACGGTGAATCAGATGCACTTCTGCAGCAATGTTAGCCAGATAAAGCGCTTCTTCAACGGCAGTGTTACCGCCACCAATGACGGCAACTTTCTGATTGCGGTAAAAGAAGCCGTCGCAGGTCGCACAAGCAGAGACGCCTTTGCCTTTGAACGCTTCTTCTGATGGCAATCCGAGATAACGTGCCGATGCGCCAGTGGCGATGATCAACGCATCAGCAGTGTATTCACCGCTGTCGCCGACCAGACGGAACGGACGGTTCTGCAAATCGACGGTATGAATGTGGTCAAAAATGATCTCGGTGTTGAATTTCTCGGCATGCTCCTGCATGCGCTCCATCAACGCTGGACCGGTCAGATCGTTTGCATCGCCTGGCCAGTTCTCCACTTCGGTGGTGGTGGTGAGCTGACCTCCTTTCTCCAGTCCGGTAATTAACACCGGATTCAGGTTAGCGCGCGCTGCATATACCGCAGCAGTATAACCGGCAGGGCCGGAGCCCAGAATGAGCAGCTTACTGTGTTTGGCCGTACTCATGCGTTCCTCAATTTTTTTTCTGACAACATAGTTTTTGATTGTAGGGAAATTAACGCCGCAAAAAAAGGCTCCAGCAATTTTGTTAACAATCACTGCGAGCGGCGTAGACGATGAGTGCAACTTTTGCACGCGCGTTGCGCCAAAAGGGGGCAATGCTCGGCAATTAGTGGTGCAGCAGCATAAAAATTCTCATTTAAAAACAGCAACCCAGAACTCTATCTGGCATCTTGTACTGAATTTGGATGTTTTACTTTGACAATCGCCTGCGCTTTTGCGAAAACATTGGGAGAAGCAGAGAATATTTAGCGATTCAAAACAGAATTTCATTTCTGTTTTGGGCTGTTTAGCCGAATAAACTCAGCCTGACATTGGTAGTGACGCATGATGTGGACAGACAACATGCGTCATACGGATGGACGCGTTACTGCACAGGCTTATGGTCTTCACTTCAGTAAGGCCCTGAACAATGAGCGTTTTCAGGGTGTGGCAGGTAAAGGGAAGGAATTAAGAGAGACAATAATAATGGTAGACAATAAGAAACGCCCCGGAAAAGATTTAGATCGTATCGACAGAAATATTCTGAATGAACTGCAGAAAGACGGTCGAATTTCTAATGTCGAGCTTTCCAAACGTGTTGGATTATCGCCAACTCCATGTCTTGAGCGCGTGCGCCGCCTCGAGCGTCAAGGCTTCATTCTGGGCTACACCGCGCAGCTCAACCCGCATTATCTGGATGCTTCACTGCTGGTTTTCGTTGAGATTACTCTGAATCGTGGTGCGCCAGATGTGTTTGAACAATTTAACGCCGCCGTGCAAAAACTTGAGGAAACTCAAGAATGTCACCTTGTTTCCGGTGATTTTGACTACCTGCTGAAAACCCGCGTACCGGATATGTCCGCTTATCGTAAACTACTGGGTGAGACCTTGCTGCGTCTGCCGGGCGTAAACGACACCCGTACTTACGTGGTGATGGAAGAGGTCAAACAGAGCAATCGTCTGGTGATCAAAACCCGGTAGTGCAGGGCAGGTGCAAAGCTTGCAGGATTTCGGTACACTCCTGTGAATTCATACAGGACCAGCGTCGGGCATGCCCGACGTTGTTGCCTTCTTAATTTACAGGCACCTGGAGAGTTCTCTTGAGCCAGGAATATACAGAAGATAAAGATGTTTCGTTACAACCGCTGAGCAGTGGACGTCGTCTGCTGGAAGCGTTGCTCATTCTTGTGGCCTTGTTCGCCATCTATTTGATGGTGTCGCTGGTTAGTTTTAACCCGTCAGATCCAAGCTGGTCACAAACCGCATGGCACGAACCTATCCATAATCTGGGTGGTAGCGTCGGCGCATGGCTGGCCGATACGCTATTGTTCATCTTTGGCGTGATGGCCTACGCCATTCCTCCCGTCATTATTGGTCTGTGTTGGATCACCTTCCGCCAACGCGATCGTCAGGATTACATCGACTACTTTGCCGTTGGTTTACGCCTGATTGGCGTGCTGGCCTTGGTGGTAACGACCTGTGGTCTGGCGGCGCTCAACGTAGATGACATCTGGTATTTTGCTTCCGGCGGCGTAATCGGCAGCCTGGTCAGCAATGCGATGGCGCCGTGGTTCAGTTCTGCTGGCGGCACCTTGACGCTGCTGTGCGTCTGGGCTGCCGGCATCACGCTTTACACCGGATGGTCATGGCTGACGATTGCCGAGAAGATCGGCGGCGTGGTGATGGGTATTCTGACCTTTGCCAGCAACCGTTCACGACATGACGAACCCTGGCAGGAAGAAGAATATGACGACGAAGAGCTTGCTGATGAGGTGTCGCCTCCGATGCATGCTGCACACTCCGTTAATGACGACGATGATGTGTTGTTAGCTAAACCGCGCAAGGTGAGCGAACCGGTTGCTGCGGAGTTGAGCGACGATCCGCTGCTGGCGAAGGCGAGTGCGGCAACTGCCGCTGCAATTGCGGTTACTACGCAAGCCGCACAGCAAACTCCAGCTGCTATGCAGCCTGCTCCAGCCGCATCTGCCGAACCCGACGCAATGCCACGCGTTGCCGAAGCCACGGCTCAGTCGACTCCGGCTCCTCAGCCTGTTGCTGCAGCGCAACAACCAATCGCGCAGCCTTCTGCTCCGCTCTATCGTTTCGAGATGCCAGGTGAAGCAGCTCCTTCACCGTTTTCGCCGGCTGATGACGATGAGGGCCCGAGCATGGGCAACTGGCAGGATGCCGCTTCATCTTCTGCACCTTTAAACAGTCTCGCCGCCGCTTCACTTGCCGCTGGAGCAGTCAAAGCAGCGACATCACCTGCTGCTTATTCACCTGCCTTCGATATCGTACCTGAGCGTGATTACAACCCGCAGGTGAAGCAGGGCATTGGTCCAGAGTTGCCGCGTCCAAACAAAGTTAAGTTGCCAACACGACGTGAGTTAGCTTCGTACGGCATTAAGTTGCCTTCGCAGCGTATGGCGGAAGAGCAGGCTAAAGATGCTGAGCAGCAACAGCCAGAAGTCACTGCGTCTTACAGCGTTCCTCCACAGGAACAGGATGTTGAGCTGCAAGAGGCGCAGTTGCGTGAAGCCTTCGCGTCGCAGCAGCAGAATCGTTACGGTGAAAGCTGGCAGGAAGCGTCTGAGCCTGATGATGAGGATGCATTGCAGCAGGCTCAACTTGCACGCCAGTTCGCCGATCAGCAGCAGCAACGCTATAACGAACCTGAAGTGAAGGAAGCACCGGTATTTAATCTGGATACGTCGTCTGCTTTTGATTTTTCACCAATGAAAGATTTGGTCGACGATAGCCCGAGCGAGCCACTGTTCACTATTTCTGCATCGCCAGAGCCGGAAGAGCCCGCGTCGTGGCAACAACCTGCTGCGCCGGAGCCAGCGGCAATGCCGCCGTTGAGTGCTGAATCCAGCCCATGGTCGTCGCCGGAACAGGAAGCTTATTCTGCGCCGCCTGCACCAGTGAAACCTGCTGCGCCTGTGCAGGACAGCTTGTTCCATCCGTTCCTGGTTCGCCATGAACAGCCGCTGGAAAAACCTTCTACGCCGCTGCCTACGTTGGATCTGCTCACGTCACCACCGGCAGAAGAAGAGCCGGTAGATATGTTTGCGCTGGAGCAAACCGCGCGGCTGGTTGAAGCACGCCTGGCTGATTATCGAGTGAAGGCGGAGGTTGTAGGTATTTCACCTGGTCCGGTCATTACCCGCTTCGAACTCGATTTAGCGCCAGGCGTTAAAGCTTCCCGTATTTCTAACTTGTCGCGTGACCTGGCGCGTTCTCTGTCTGCGGTTGCCGTGCGCGTGGTGGAAGTGATTCCAGGCAAGCCTTACGTCGGGCTTGAACTGCCAAATAAACATCGTCAAACCGTTTATCTGCGCGAAGTACTGGATTGCCCTAAATTTCGTGAAAACCCGTCACCGCTTGCAGTGGTGTTGGGTAAAGACATTGCTGGCCAGCCGGTGGTGGCTGATTTGGCGAAAATGCCGCACTTGCTCGTTGCCGGTACCACCGGTTCCGGTAAATCAGTGGGCGTTAACACCATGATCATTAGCATGCTGTATAAAGCCACGCCGGAAGAAGTGCGCTTTATCATGATCGACCCGAAAATGCTCGAGCTGTCAGTCTACGAAGGCATCCCTCACTTGCTGACCGAAGTGGTTACAGACATGAAAGATGCGGCCAATGCGCTGCGCTGGAGTGTTGGTGAAATGGAGCGTCGCTATAAACTGATGTCTGCGCTGGGCGTGCGTAATCTGGCCGGCTATAACGAGAAGATTGAGCAGGCTGCCGCGATGGGTCGACCGATTCCGGATCCGTTCTGGAAACCGGGCGATAGCATGGACACCACACCGCCGGTGCTGGAAAAACTGCCTTATATCGTGGTGCTGGTCGATGAATTTGCCGATCTGATGATGGCGGTCGGTAAGAAAGTCGAAGAGTTGATTGCTCGTCTGGCTCAGAAAGCGCGAGCGGCGGGTATTCACCTGGTGCTGGCGACACAGCGTCCGTCGGTTGATGTGATTACCGGTCTGATCAAAGCCAACATACCGACGCGTATCGCCTTCACCGTTTCCAGCAAGATCGACTCACGTACCATCCTCGATCAGGGCGGTGCAGAATCGCTGCTGGGGATGGGTGACATGCTGTACATGCCGCCAAACTCCTCAATGCCTGTACGTGTGCATGGTGCATTCGTGCGCGATCAGGAAGTGCATGCGGTGGTTCAGGACTGGAAAGCACGCGGTCGTCCGCAATACATCGAAAGCATTACTGCTGGTGAAGAGAGTGAGAGCGCAGCTGGCGGAATGATGGGCGATGAAGAGCTGGATCCGCTGTTTGATCAGGCGGTCTCTTTCGTAGTGGAAAAACGCCGAGCCTCCATTTCTGGAGTTCAGCGCCAGTTCCGTATCGGATATAACCGTGCCGCACGTATCATCGAGCAGATGGAAGCGCAGGGCATCGTTTCTGAACCGGGACATAACGGCAACCGCGAAGTGCTTTCGCCGCCACCACACGAGATGTAATTTATCGCGTGCAGTTGTCTGCTTATGGGCCAGTTAACACTGGCCCATTGTTTATCTGTTGGTCGATCCCCATATCTTCGGGAGCTTTCGGCTTTTTCTCCTGTCGAAGAGACAGGACGGCAACTACGTTTAATGCTGTAAGTGTCGGGAAACAATAAATAAGGAATCGAATCAGATGAAATTACGCGTTATTGCCTATGGCCTGTTGGCCAGTTTTGTTTCCGCATCAGTATTGGCGGATGCGTCCAGCGATCTGCAACAGCGTCTTAATAAAGTGAACAGCTTCCATGCCAGCTTCAGTCAGAAAGTGACCGATGGCAGCGGTGCCAATGTGCAGGATGGTGAAGGCGAGCTGTGGGTGAAGCGCCCAAGCTTGTTTAACTGGCACATGACCGCGCCGGATGAAAGCGTAATTATTTCTGATGGCAAAAATCTGTGGTTCTACAATCCCTTCGTTGAACAAGCCAGCGTTAGCCTATTGCAAAATGCAGCCAGCAACACGCCGTTTATGTTGATTGCGCGTAACCAGCCAAGCGACTGGAAACAGTACAACATCAAGCAGCAGGGCGATAACTTCGAGCTAACGCCAAAGAGCAGTGATGGCAACCTTAAGCAGTTCACCATCAATGTGACATCGTCTGGCACCATCAATAAGTTCAGCGCGATTGAGCAAGATGGTCAGCACAGCGATTATCAGCTGAAGAGCCAAAACAACGGCGCTATTAGCCAAGACAAATTCACCTTTAGGCCGCCAAAAGGGGTAACGGTGGACGATCAACGTCAGTGAGGTCACGGTGAGTAACCTGTCTCTGGATTTCGCTCCATCGAATGAGTTTCAGCCGCTGGCCGCGCGTATGCGGCCGGCGACGCTGCAACACTACATTGGGCAACAGCATTTGCTGGCGCCCGGTAAACCGCTGCCGCGCGCCATTGAGGCCGGGCATCTGCATTCGATGATTTTGTGGGGACCGCCTGGGACAGGGAAAACGACATTAGCCGAGATTATCGCCCATTACGGTAAAGCTGATGTTGAGCGCATTTCTGCTGTCACTTCTGGCGTGAAAGAGATTCGTGAAGCGATCGAGCGTGCCCGACAAAATCGTCAGGTGGGTCGACGCACCATCCTGTTTGTCGACGAAGTCCATCGCTTTAACAAAAGTCAGCAGGATGCTTTCCTGCCGCATATTGAAGATGGCACCATTACGTTTATTGGTGCCACCACAGAAAATCCCTCGTTTGAACTCAACTCGGCGCTGCTATCCCGTGCCCGCGTATATTTACTCAAGTCTCTTACCACTGCAGATATTGAACAGGTTCTGCTGCAGGCGATGCAGGATGATGAACGCGGTTATGGCAAAAGCGATATTGTGCTGCCGGATAATACGCGCCGTATGATAGCGGAACTGGTTAACGGTGATGCGCGTCGGGCATTGAATACGCTGGAAATGATGGCGGATATGGCTGAAAGCAATGCCGAAGGCCAGCGTGAATTAACGCCACAATTACTCAACGAAGTTTCCGGTGAAAGAGCGGCGCGTTTTGATAACAAAGGCGATCGTTTCTACGATCTGATCTCCGCTCTGCACAAGTCTGTTCGCGGTTCAGCACCTGATGCGGCACTTTACTGGTATGCAAGAATCATCACCGCAGGCGGCGATCCGCTGTATGTCGCACGCCGTTTGCTGGCTATCGCCTCGGAAGATGTGGGTAACGCCGATCCGCGCGGCATGCAGGTTGCGCTAGCGGCCTGGGATTGCTTTACGCGCGTCGGTCCAGCCGAAGGCGAAAGGGCGATTGCGCAGGCGATTGTCTACCTTGCCAGCGCACCCAAAAGTAATGCCGTTTACACCGCTTTCAAAGCCGCGATGCGCGATGCGCGCGAATTTCCTGACTACGATGTGCCGGAACATTTACGCAACGCCCCAACCAAATTGATGAAAGAGATGGGGCTGGGCAAAGAGTATCGTTATGCGCACGACGAGACTAACGCCTATGCCGCTGGCGAAGTCTATTTCCCGCCTGAAATGGCGCAGACGCGCTACTATCAACCGACTAATCGCGGGCTCGAAGGGAAAATTGGCGAAAAACTGGCCTGGCTGGCTGAGCAGGATCAAAATAGCCCGATAAAACGCTACCGCTGATAAACACCTTACGGTAAGGTGAGCAAGGATTTCATTGCATTCCATAGGGATGCAAGTCCCGCCATTCGTTCAATCAACCTTTTATTACACAGGATTAGCATGCTCGATCCCAACCTGCTGCGTAACGAGCCAGACGCAGTCGCAGAAAAACTGGCACGCCGAGGATTTAAACTGGATGTGGAAACCTTACGTTCGCTTGAAGAGCGTCGTAAAGTCTTGCAGGTAGAAACCGAAAATCTGCAGGCTGAGCGTAATTCCCGATCCAAATCCATCGGTCAGGCCAAAGCACGTGGGGAAGACATCGAGCCGCTGCGTCAGGAAGTGAACGCGCTGGGCGAACGCCTGGATGCGGCTAAAGCAGAACTGGATGCCCTGCAGAACGAAATTCGTGACTTTGCCCTCGCATTGCCAAACCTCCCGGTTGACGAAGTCCCGTTGGGTAAAGATGACAGCGAGAACCAGGAAGTCAGCCGCTGGGGCCGGCCGCGCCAGTTCGATTTCCCGGTGAAAGATCATGTTGAGCTGGGTGAAGCCGCCAAAGGTCTGGACTTTACCGCCGCGGTGAAACTGACGGGTTCACGTTTCATTGTGATGCAGGGCCAGATTGCGCGTCTGCACCGTGCGCTTAGCCAGTTTATGCTTGATCTGCATACGCAGCAGCACGGTTATCTTGAAACCTATGTTCCGTATCTGGTGAATCAGGAAACGTTGTATGGCACCGGACAGCTGCCGAAGTTTGGTGAAGATTTGTTCCATACTAAGCCGCTGGGCGAAGAAGCGGGTAGCAGCAACTATGCGCTGATCCCTACCGCTGAAGTGCCGCTGACCAATCTGGTGCGTGATGAGATCGTTGAAGAAGAATCTTTGCCGCTCAAACTTGCTGCGCACACGCCATGCTTCCGTTCTGAAGCCGGTTCGTACGGGCGCGATACGCGTGGTTTAATCCGTATGCACCAGTTCGATAAAGTGGAAATGGTGCAGATTGTGGCGCCTGAAACCTCCATGGATGCACTGGAAGAGTTGGTGGGCCATGCAGAGAAAGTGCTTCAGTTGCTCAATCTGCCATACCGTAAAGTGCTGCTTTGCACCGGCGATATGGGCTTTGGCTCTTCCAAGACTTACGACCTGGAAGTTTGGCTGCCAGCACAGGACACCTATCGTGAAATCTCTTCTTGCTCCAACATGGGTGATTTCCAGGCTCGTCGTATGCAGGCGCGCTGCCGTAGCAAAACCGACAAGAAACCGCGTTTGGTGCACACGCTGAACGGTTCTGGTCTGGCAGTGGGTCGTACTCTGGTGGCTGTGCTTGAAAACTATCAGCAAGCAGATGGCCGCATCGAAGTGCCAGAAGTACTACGTCCTTATATGGGCGGACTGGAATTCGTTGGCTAATCAACGCGCAATTATATAAACCCGGCAATGCCGGGTTTTTTGTTTCTTAAGCGGCAAAATAATTATTTTTTAGTCGGAATTAATAAGAAATAAACGTTATCGACAAGAAATGGCTATTAACCATTAAAAATCGTAAATTCAAATAGATAGATGCCGCACTTGTATCCCTCATCATGCTTCTAACCCTCTGAAGATAAAAAAAATAAATTGTTCCGCAGCAAATCGTGCGGCGACGAATTTTTGCACATTGACTTTAAGATAGCCGATGGCAAACTGCGCGCAATTATCGTCATTTCTTTTGGTTTTATTCCCTATGTCAACCTGGTCGCGCCCCGTCGTTTTGCTGCTTTGCGGCTTAATGCTTATGACGGTGTCTATCGCTGTGCTTAATACGCTGGTACCGCTCTGGCTTACCCATGATCAATTGCCAACCTGGCAAGTGGGAATGGCTAGCTCATCGTATTACACCGGAAACTTGCTGGGCACCTTGCTCGCGGGCTGGTTGATTACTCGTTATGGTTTTAATCGCTGTTTTTACCTCGCCAGCGTGCTTTTTGCCGTAGCGACCATGGGCATGGTGATACTGGATGGTTTCTATAGCTGGACATTACTGCGCTTTACCGCAGGTGTCGGTTGTGCACTGATTTGGGTGGTGGTTGAGAGTGCCTTGTTATGCAGCGGTACCGTGCGTAATCGCGGTCAGTTGCTGGCGGCTTATATGATCATCTATTACCTCGGCACTGTTGCAGGCCAGTTGCTGGTGAGCCGCGTGTCAACCGAGCTGCTCCACGTGATTCCATGGGTGACTGCACTGATTATCTGTGCGGTATTGCCGGTAGTATTTGTGCATGTCAATTCCAGCGCTGCGACAGAAGAAGCTTCAACGGGGCGCCTTTGGGTTATGTTGCGTCGTCGTAGTTCTCGTCTCGGCATCAATGGCTGCATTATTTCCGGTATCGTTCTCGGCTCACTTTATGGCTTGATGCCATTGTATCTGTCACATCAGGGCATGAGTGATGCAAACGTCGGTTACTGGATGGCGTTACTGGTCAGCTCCGGCATTGTCGGTCAGTGGCCGGTAGGACGTTTAGCCGATCGCTTTGGTCGCCTGATGGTGCTGCGTGTGCAAGTGTTTGTGGTTATCCTGGGTGCGATTGCTATGTTAGGTGATACTGCGATGGCGCCAGCGCTGTTTGTGCTGGGTCTTGCGGGTTTTACACTTTATCCGGTGGCGATGTCCTGGGCGTGCGAAACCGTCGCGCATCATGAGTTAGTGGCAATGAATCAGGCGTTACTGTTTAGCTATACCGTGGGCAGTTTGGTGGGGCCGGGAATGACGTCAATGCTGATGCAGAATTACTCTGACCGCCTGCTGTTTGTGATGATTGCTGCAGTTGCACTGGTTTATCTGGTGATGTTACTGCGCAAAGCCGATCATCAGGCTACTCCTGTCGCACATGCTTAACGCATTCCCATGAAATAGTAAAAAGGGGAGCCGGTGGTTCCCCTTTTGTTTGCGGTTAATACATCACTTCATGGCCGTAGCTGGCGAGGATATTCTTCACTCGCTCCATGGTTTCCTTGCTCGGCGGCTTAACACCATCCAGCTTGTACTCTTCGCCCATGGCGATCCATTTGTGTTTGCCTAACTCGTGGTAAGGCAGCAATTCGATCTTCTCTATGTTATCCATATCTTTGGTAAACTCACCCAAGCGATGAACGGAGTCATCATCATCGGAGTAGCCAGGCACCACTACAAAGCGGATCCAGGTGCGTTTGCCTCTCTTCTGCAGATAGCGCGCAAAGTCCAGCGTACGATGATTGGAAACGCCCACCAGAATCTGATGCACATCATCGTTAATCTGTTTTAAATCGAGCATTACCAAATCAGTGGCATCAAGCAATTCATCGATCACCGGATCGTAGCGACGAACAAAGCCGTTAGTGTCGAGACAGGTATGAATGCCTTCTGCCTGGCAAGCGCGGAACCAGTCACGCACGAACTCCGCTTGTAAGATCGCTTCGCCACCCGACGCCGTCACGCCACCGCCAGATGCATTCATGAAGTGACGATATGAGAGCGCATCCTTCATCAACTCTTCAACGGTAACTTCTTTACCGCCATGCGTGTCCCATGTATCGCGGTTATGGCAATACAAGCAGCGCATGAGGCAGCCCTGAAAAAAGGTAATGAAGCGGATGCCTGGGCCGTCAACGGTGCCGCAGGATTCAAAGGAGTGGATACGACCGATGGTTGACATTGCGATGAGTTCTCCAGGTGAGCCTGAATATCAGGCAGCACAATCTATGTTGTGCTCTAAAAGTGAAAGTCGATTTTGCCAGGTCGCCAGCACCAGCAAACTGGCAAAACGGACTTGTGGAGAAAAGGCTCCCGCAGGAGCCTTTCAATCTCAGTGAACTACGATTACAGCGACTGAGTAAACGTACGGGTAATTACATCTTTCTGCTGCTCTTTGGTGAGCGAGTTGAAGCGCACAGCATAACCGGATACGCGAATGGTCAGCTGCGGATACTTCTCAGGATGTTCCATCGCATCCAGCAACATCTCACGGTTCATCACGTTAACGTTCAGATGCTGACCGCCCTCAATGTTGGCTTCATGGTGGAAATATCCATCCATTAGGCCAGCAAGATTGGTTTTACGCACGTTATCATCTTTACCCAGCGCATTTGGCACGATGGAGAAAGTATAAGAGATGCCGTCTTTCGCGTAAGCAAAGGGCAGTTTTGCGACGGAGGTCAGTGAAGCCACCGCACCTTTCTGATCACGGCCGTGCATTGGGTTAGCACCCGGACCGAATGGCGCACCCGCACGACGTCCGTCTGGCGTATTACCGGTTTTCTTACCGTAAACCACGTTAGAAGTGATGGTCAGCACTGACTGAGTTGGCACCGCGTTACGGTAGGTTTGCAGTTTCTGAATTTTCTTCATGAAACGTTCAACCAAATCGCACGCCATGTCATCAACGCGAGAGTCGTTATTACCAAACTGCGGATATTCGCCTTCAATTTCAAAGTCTACCGCTAGACCATCTTCATCACGGATGGTTTTCACTTTGGCGTATTTGATGGCAGAAAGTGAGTCAGCCGCAACAGACAGACCCGCGATACCACAGGCCATGGTGCGATAAACATCACGATCGTGAAGCGCCATCAGTGAAGCTTCGTAGCTGTACTTATCGTGCATGTAGTGAATGATATTCAGGGAGGTGACGTACTGCTTAGCCAGCCAATCCATGAAGTGATCCAGGCGCTCCATCACGATGTCGTAATCAAGAATCTCGTCAGTGATTGGTGCTTCTTTCGGACCCACCTGCATTTTCAGTTTTTCATCAACGCCACCGTTGATTGCGTACAGCAGGGTTTTTGCCAGGTTGGCACGCGCACCGAAGAACTGCATCTGCTTACCGACAATCATTGGGCTAACGCAGCAGGCGATAGCATAGTCATCGTTGTCGAAGTCAGGACGCATCAGGTCATCATTCTCATACTGCAATGAGGATGTATCGATAGACACTTTTGCGGCGTATTTCTTAAAGTTAACCGGCAGTTTTTCTGACCACAGGATGGTCATATTTGGCTCCGGAGATGGCCCCATGGTGTAAAGCGTATTCAGGAAACGGAAGGTGCTTTTAGTCACCAGAGTACGGCCATCGACGCCCATACCCGCCAGTGATTCTGTTGCCCAGATTGGGTCACCGGAGAACAGCTCATCGTATTCAGGCGTACGCAGGAAGCGCACCATACGCAGTTTCATCACCAGATGGTCAATCAGTTCCTGTGCTTCTTCTTCAGTCAGTTTTCCGGCCTGAATATCGCGCTCGATATACACATCAAGGAAGGTGGATACGCGACCAAAGGACATTGCCGCACCGTTCTGAGATTTCACCGCCGCGAGATAGCCATAGTAAGTCCACTGAACGGCTTCTTGAGCATTGGTAGCGGGCAGCGAGATATCTGAACCATACTTCGCAGCCATCTCTTTGATCTGACCCAGTGCGCGGTGCTGTTCAGAGATCTCTTCACGCAGGCGAATGGTGGCTTCGAGGTCAACGCCATTCTCCATATCGCTCTGCAGAGAATTGAACTGCGCAACTTTGTCTTTCATCAGAAAATCGATGCCGTACAGCGCAACGCGGCGATAGTCACCGATGATACGACCGCGGCCATAGGCATCCGGTAAACCCGTCAACACGCCTGATTTACGGCAGCGCATGATGTCAGGGGTGTAAACATCGAACACGCCCTGGTTATGGGTTTTGCGGTAATCAGTGAAGACTTTTTTCAGCGCGGGATCAAGTTCGCGGCCATAAACCTTGCAAGAACCCTCAACCATTTTGATGCCGCCAAACGGGATGATGGCACGTTTCAAAGGTGCTTCAGTTTGCAGGCCAACGATTTTTTCCAGCGATTTGCTGATGTAGCCGGCATCGTGAGAGGTGATGGTTGAAGCCAGATCGGTGTCAAAATCTACCGGCGCGTGGGTGCGGTTCTCGATTTTGATGCCTTCAAGTACGCTGTCCCACAGCTTAGTTGTGGCCGGCGTCGCGCCAGCGAGGAAGGATTCGTCGCCTTCATACGGTGTGTAGTTTTTCTGGATAAAGTCACGGACGTTGACGCTGTTCTGCCATTCGCCGGCGCTAAATCCTTCCCAGGCTGACGCCATTTTTTCATTCAGTTCGGACATGATATACCTGCCTTATTTAGGGAGACTTTGACGTATGGCGCGCTGACTCAGCACGCCCGTACCAATTCATTAATGCACCGGCTCATCGCCACGCAGATAGATTACCCAGTAGGTCAAACCGACTAATAATCCGCCGCCAATAATGTTGCCGATGGTCACGGGAATCAGGTTGTTAACAATAAAGTCACTAACGCTTAGTGATGGGAACTGTGCTGCGCTTGCACCAGCCATTTGCCAGAATTCCGGGCTGGAAAAATCACGGATAACGATGGCCATCGGGATAAGGAACATGTTGGCAATACTATGTTCAAAACCGCAGGCAACAAACATCGCCACCGGTAGGATCATCGCAAACATTTTGTCCATCAGACTGCGGCCGGAATAACTCATCCATACCGCCAGGCAAACCATCAGGTTGGCGAGCGTGCCGAGACTCACTGCTTCAATAAAGGTGTGATGCATTTTATGGTCAGCGGTTTGCAGGACATTCAAACCCCAGGCACCATTCGCCACCATGTGTTCACCGGCTAACCAGATCAGCGCGACAAAGAACAGCGCACCAAACAGGTTACCGATATAGACCGTCAACCAGTGTCGACCGAGTTGCAGCCAGGTGATACGGCCGCTGGCTTTTGCCACCACGATCAAAACAGTTGAGGTGAACAGGTCAGCACCGCACACCACGACTAACATTAAACCGAGCGAGAAACAGATACCGCCGATCAGTTTTGCTATGCCGTAGGGCATTGCTCCACTTCCGGTGGTCGCAGTGATATAGAAGACAAATGCGATTGAGATAAATACGCCAGCAGTGATGGCAAGGAAGAAGGTGGTTAAAGGACGTTTAGTAGCTTTATATATGCCGGCTTCTTCTGCAACTTTCGCCATTGCCGCCGGTAATAATGAATTAAAAGGGTTGTCAGCTTTCACACTAACGCTCTCCAAAAATTGCCTGTAAAGATATTAACAAAGGAGTATAGGTCAGAAATTGATGTGGATCATATTTGACCGGAAGGTCGCTGATAAGCGAAGCGTAAATGCGTCTGAGTTCTGCTTAACTTATTGAATTTATTGTAATAAATAATTTTTAATTTATGCAAAATAAGTTGAAGGTGGCTGCGGGCAAGACTAGATTTTGTTAAATATCATTAACGATTAAAGCTGAATTGTTATTTAATAATGCACTTAAATCTCTTTGTATGATCAATATAAAAAAATGGCACTGATTTTTTCAGTGCCATTGACCAATACCCTAATTTCTATAAATGGAAATTTAAGCGTTAAGGCTATTTTTGTGACCAATAACGACGTTTAGCTGTCTGCAGCTTTTCATAGGCAGCGAGTAATGATTGATGCGCAGGGAAAGCTTTCAGATCCAGATCGACCGCTTGCAATCCATAGAAGGGCGCTTCGCCACTGATTGCCGCTGAAGCAGCCTCAACAGCAGCCTGGCCGTACATACGAATAAAGGCGCGATGATATTGTAGCGGATCGCGTTCCTCTTCCATTGCCAGCAGCAGCAAGGTTTGCAGACAGCGGTAGTAGTTTGCGCGCTCTTCACTAAAGATGGACTGATTAAACTCCATCGTCCATTCAGTCCAGATCAGAGCCTGATCCAGGTCGCCGCCGGCCAGCGCCAGCATAGCTTTCAGCTCGCCAATACGTAGCGTATACCAGCCATTATCTTTGCCTGATGCCAGACCCAGCAGCTCGCGCACGCGAGTAAAGTCATCATGACCTTCCTCATCCAGTTGCACAATCAGCTCGAGATAGGCTTCGGGTTCCCATTGGCTGTCTGGCAGCGCCAGCAGGGTTTTGCGCAGTGGTGCGCCCATGCTGTTATTTGCCAGCAGCAGATCTTCTGCTGGATAAATATCAGACATGCCCGGCACGATAATGCGGCAAGCGTAAACACTCAGATGTTCATAGTCAGCGATATAGACTTCTTTATCTTCCGCACGGAAGATCGCCATTAGCGTATCAAACTCTTCGTGAGTGGTACCCGCAAAGCTCCAGTCGACGAAAGGATAATCGGCATCGTCTTTAAACATATCCCATGAAATCAGACCGCTTGAATCGATGAAATGCGTTTCCAGGTTAGCGTGTTCCGCTACCTCTTCATCATCGAACGTCGGCGGTGTGAACACGTCGAGATCTTTCAGACCACGGCCCTGCAGCAGTTCAGTAACGGTTCGCTCAAGTGCGACGCCAAAGTCCGGATGTGCGCCAAACGAAGCGAAGCAGGTACCATTTGCTGGATTGAACAGAACAACGCAGATAACCGGGTATTTGCCGCCGAGTGACGCATCGTATGAGAAGATTGGGAAACCTTCTGCTTCCAGACGTTCAATTGCTTCAATTACGCCAGGATAACGCTGCATCACCTCTTCTGGAATTTCTGGCAGGCTGATGGATTCGGCGATGATGCGATTCTTAATATGACGCTCAAACACTTCAGAAAGACCCTGTACACGCGCTTCGTTCGCAGTGTTACCGGCAGACATACCATTCGAAACGTACAGATTACCGATGATGTTCATCGGGATATACACTGTTTGCTGGTCAGATTGACGGGTAAATGGCAGGCCACAAATTCCACGCTCGTCATTGCCGGATTGCAGATCAATCAGCTCAGAAGCACCCAGGCTCTCATCAGGATCATAGAACTTGCGCAGGCGCGCATCCAAAATGCCTTCTGGCAGGCTGTCGTCCTCGGTGAGCGGGAACCATTTTTCATTTGGATAGTGAACAAAATCGCCATTAGCGATGGATTCACCCAACCAGAAATCGGCGAAGAAGTAGTTAGTAGAGAGGCGTTCAAAATATTCGCCCAACGCTGAAGCCAGAGCGGCTTTTTTGCTAGCACCTTTGCCATTTGTAAAGCACAGCGGGCAGTCGCGATCGCGAATGTGTACTGACCAGACGTGTGGCACCGGATTCAGCCAGGAAGCTTCTTCAATGTTGAAACCAAGGTCTTGCAGTTTCTGCTGAAAGCGAGCAATGGAATCTTCCAGTGCGGCGTCTTTTCCGGGGATAAACGTTTGCGTCATGGTGGCGCTCTCTTAAGTCAATGGGGTGGGCGTAAAGCGCGCAATAATACGGGTTTTATGCGTGCTTCGCTATTCAGTCGGCCAAATTTATCTCAGACTGGTTAAGGTTGTTACGCCATTCCGCTTGCCGATTTTTCTTTCTGGAACAACCTCACAAAATTCCATGGCTTAATGCATTTATGACATAAGCTGCGGTGAAGCTGGCTCTGGAAATGTGATCGCTGCCGGATTAATGATTGCAGCCATCTGGAGGCAATGATAAAACCGGTTGGGTATTCATAACCGTTCGATATGACAGTGGTGAGGGGAAATGACTCAGGTTTATAATTTTAGCTCTGGCCCGGCTATGCTGCCGGTAGAAGTGCTCCGTCGCGCAGAACAAGAACTGACAAACTGGCACGGATTAGGCACCTCGGTGATGGAGATCAGTCACCGCAGTAAAGAGTTTATTGCTGTTGCAGAAGCGGCAGAACAAGATTTTCGCGATCTGCTGAAGATCCCAGCCAACTACAAAGTTTTATTCTGCCATGGCGGTGCGCGTGCGCAGTTCGCGGCCATTCCCGGCAACTTGCTGGGTGATGCAAAAACCGCGGATTATATTGACGGCGGTTACTGGGCTCACAGCGCAATTAAAGAAGCCGAGAAATTCTGCTCGCCAAATACCATTGATATTAAAACTACGCGTGATGGTAAGCGTGCTTTATTACCAATGCGTGAATGGCAGTTAAATGATGATGCGGCTTATGTCCATTTCTGCCCGAACGAAACGATTGATGGCATTGCTATCGATGAAGAGCCGGATTTTGGCGATAAAGTCGTAGTTGCCGATCTCTCTTCTACTATTCTGTCTCGTCCAATCGATGTGAGTCGCTATGGCGTGATCTACGCTGGCGCACAAAAAAATATCGGACCGGCGGGCTTAACCTTAGTGGTTGTGCGCGAAGATCTGCTAGGCAAAGCACAACGTTATGTGCCTTCTATCCTTGATTATAAGGTGCTGGCCGAAAACGAATCGATGTTTAACACTCCGCCGACTTTCGCATGGTATCTCTCTGGCCTGGTATTCAAATGGCTGAAAGAGAAGGGCGGCGTGGCTGAAATGGACAAGCTGAATCAGGCAAAAGCCGACTTACTCTACGGTGTGATCGATAACAGCGCATTTTATCGTAACGATGTCGCAAGCGAAAACCGTTCACGTATGAACGTGCCATTCCAGTTAGCCGATTCCTCATTGGACAAAGTGTTCCTGGAAGAGTCTCTCAAGGCTGGGCTGCACGCGTTGAAAGGCCATCGCGTGGTTGGCGGTATGCGTGCATCGATCTACAATGCGATGCCGCTGGAAGGGGTTAAAACGCTCACTGAGTTCATGGTCGACTTCGAACGTCGCCACGGCTAATTGCTTTTTCATGCCAGCTTGTCTGGTATCAGACCCCGTCACTCGATGGGGTCTCGTATTTTCTGGAGATTTGGTTTCACATGCAGGACTTCCTGACTCTACAACCGATTGCTCGCGTTGACGGCACGGTAAACTTACCGGGTTCAAAAAGCGTCTCGAACCGCGCACTCTTGCTGGCCGCGCTGGCAAAGGGCACCACCCGCCTGACTAACTTGCTTGATAGCGATGACGTTAAGCACATGCTGAATGCCCTCAAAGCGCTGGGTGTCAGCTATACGCTCTCAGACGATCGCACCGTATGCGAAGTGGTAGGTAACGCGGGCCCTTTACATGCTGAACAACCGCTTGAGCTGTTTCTCGGTAACGCAGGTACAGCGATGCGACCTTTGGCTGCCGCGCTGTGTTTGGGCGAGCAGTCAATCGTTCTGACTGGCGAGCCACGCATGAAAGAGCGTCCGATTGGTCATCTGGTTGATGCACTGCGTCAGGGCGGAGCAAAGATTGACTATCTCGAACAGACCGATTATCCGCCAGTGCGTCTTAATGGCGGTTTTGTTGGTGGGGAAGTCAGCGTCGATGGCAGTGTATCCAGCCAGTTCCTCACGGCATTGCTAATGACCGCGCCACTGGCGCAGCAAGACACCATCATCACCATAAAAGGCGATCTGGTTTCTAAGCCTTACATTGATATCACCTTGCACCTGATGCGCTGCTTTGGTGTGGATGTTGATAATCAGGACTATCAGCGTTTTGTGGTTAAAGGGCAGCAACAGTACCAGTCTCCGGGCGATTATCTGGTGGAAGGTGATGCGTCTTCTGCATCATACTTCCTCGCTGCCGCTGCCATTAAAGGGGGGACCGTACGTGTAACCGGTATTGGCCGCAACAGCGTGCAGGGCGACATCCGTTTTGCTGATGTGCTGGAAAAGATGGGCGCAGTGATTGAGTGGGGAGATGACTATATCTCTTGCACACGCGGATCGCTGACGGCAATCGATATGGATATGAACCATATTCCGGATGCGGCAATGACAATTGCAACTACTGCACTCTTCGCTCAAGGCACCACGTTGATGCGCAACATCTATAACTGGCGCGTAAAAGAGACCGACCGTCTTGCTGCGATGGCGACTGAGTTACGCAAAGTGGGGGCGGAAGTAGAAGAAGGGCAAGACTTTATTCGTGTCACACCGCCGGCTCAGTTGCAACATGCGGACATCGGTACTTACAACGATCACCGTATGGCAATGTGCTTCGCACTGGTGGCTCTGTCCGATACGCCGGTAACCATCCTTGATCCAGGCTGCACTGCGAAAACCTTCCCGAGCTATTTCCAGCAGTTGGCGAAAATCAGTCATACTTCCTGATCGTCTAACCCGGTGCACAGCGCCGGGTTTCTTTGCTCTCTTCTGGCCTTATCAGGCGGAAATTGTTCTGAATCTGTCTATATTTCTAGCGCTGTCTACGCTAAAGGGTACTAACCCGACGCAGGCAGCGTATAATGCCGCGCAATCCAGGCGGCCTGGAAGGGCTGACAATAAGCACGCAGCAACAGGAGAGAACAATGACGGCAATCGCCCCGGTTATTACCATCGATGGGCCAAGTGGCGCGGGTAAAGGGACTTTATGTAAAGCGATGGCGGAGTCGTTGCAGTGGCACTTACTGGATTCTGGCGCTATTTATCGCGTTTTAGCATTGGCCGCACTTCACCATCAGGTGGATATTGAGTCCGAGGAAGCATTAGTACCGATGGCTGCGCATCTTGATGTGCGTTTTCTATCGGTTGACGGTGAAATGCAGGTGGTTCTTGAAGGTGAAGATGTCACCGGTGAAATCCGCACGCAAGAAGTCAGCAACACCGCATCGCGCGTTGCCGCTTTTCCGCGTGTGCGTGAGGCATTGCTTCGACGCCAACGCGCATTCCGCGAAGAGCCCGGTTTAATCGCCGATGGACGCGATATGGGAACCGTGGTTTTCCCTGATGCGCCAGTGAAAATATTCCTCGACGCTAGCTCGGAAGAGCGTGCGCATCGCCGTATGCTACAGTTGCAGGAGAAAGGCTTTAATGTTAACTTTGATCGCCTTTTATCCGAGATAAAGGAACGCGACGACCGCGATCGTAATCGTGCCATCGCCCCTTTAGTGCCTGCCACAGATGCTCTGGTACTGGATTCAACCAGTATGTCGATTGAGCAAGTGATTGAAAAGGCGCTTGATTATGCTAAGCGTAAGTTGGGCATTTAATCTTTCGGCAACCGAATTGCTGTAACCCTGTACCAAGGACCCGGTGCAGGGCATGTGAAACAACCCCATCCGACAATGAAGTCAGGTGGACGTTAAATTGAAGAATCCTAAGATTATCAATATGACTGAATCTTTTGCTCAACTCTTTGAAGAGTCCCTGAAAGAAATCGAAACCCGTCCGGGTTCCATCGTTCGTGGCGTTGTTGTCTCTATCGACAAAGACGTAGTTCTGGTTGATGCGGGTCTGAAATCTGAATCTGCAATTCCTGCAGAGCAGTTCAAGAACGCAGCCGGCGAACTGGAAATCCAGGTAGGCGACGAAGTTGACGTTGCGCTGGACGCAGTAGAAGACGGCTTCGGTGAAACCCTGCTGTCCCGTGAGAAAGCTAAACGTCACGAAGCTTGGATCACGCTGGAAAAAGCTTACGAAGACGCTGAAACTGTTACCGGTGTTATCAACGGCAAAGTTAAAGGTGGCTTCACAGTTGAGCTGAACGGTATTCGTGCGTTCCTGCCAGGTTCACTGGTAGACGTTCGTCCGGTTCGCGATACTCTGCACCTGGAAGGCAAAGAGCTTGAATTCAAAGTAATCAAGCTTGATCAGAAACGTAACAACGTCGTGGTTTCACGCCGTGCAGTTATCGAATCTGAGAACAGCGCTGAGCGCGATCAGCTGCTGGAAAACCTGCAGGAAGGCATGGAAGTTAAAGGTATCGTTAAGAACCTCACTGACTACGGTGCATTCGTGGATCTGGGCGGCGTTGATGGCCTGCTGCACATTACCGATATGGCTTGGAAACGCGTTAAGCATCCGAGCGAAATCGTCAACGTGGGCGACGAAATCACTGTTAAAGTGCTGAAGTTCGACCGCGAGCGTACCCGTGTATCTCTGGGCCTGAAACAGCTGGGCGAAGATCCTTGGGTTGCTATCGCTAAGCGCTATCCAGAAGGCACTCGCCTGACTGGTCGTGTAACCAACCTGACTGATTACGGCTGCTTCGTAGAAATCGAAGAAGGCGTTGAAGGTCTGGTACACGTTTCAGAAATGGACTGGACCAACAAAAACATCCATCCGTCTAAAGTTGTAAACGTAGGCGATGTGGTTGAAGTAATGGTTCTGGACATCGATGAAGAGCGTCGTCGTATTTCCCTGGGTCTGAAGCAGTGCAAATCTAACCCATGGCAGCTGTTCGCTGAGACCCACAACAAAGGCGATCGCGTTGAAGGTAAAATCAAGTCAATCACTGACTTTGGTATCTTCATCGGCCTGGACGGTGGCATCGACGGTCTGGTTCACCTGTCTGACATCTCCTGGAACGCGACTGGCGAAGAAGCCGTTCGCGAGTACAAAAAAGGCGACGAAATCGCTGCCGTTGTACTGCAGGTTGATGCAGAGCGCGAGCGCATCTCTCTGGGCGTGAAGCAGTTGGCTGAAGATCCATTCAACAACTACATCACCCTGAACAAGAAAGGCGCTATCGTGACTGGTAAAGTCACTGCAGTTGACGCGAAAGGTGCTACAGTAGAACTAGCTGACGGCGTAGAGGGTTACCTGCGCGCTTCTGAAGCTTCTCTGGACCGCATCGAAGACGCAACTCTGGTTCTGAGTGTTGGTGACGACGTTGAAGCTAAATTCACCGGCGTTGACCGTAAGAACCGCGTTGTGAGCCTGTCTGTTCGTGCTAAAGACCAGGCTGATGAGAAAGAAGCTATCAACACTGTTAACACCAAACAGGATGAAGGCAGCAACTTCTCTAGCGCGATGGCTGAAGCGTTCAAAGCGGCTAAAGGCGAGTAATCGACCTAAGGCACCGGACGATGAAAATCGTCCGGTTTCGGTAAAAGCTGTCATACCTTTCCAAATAAGGATTAACCGGAGGTTACATGACCAAGTCAGAACTAATTGAGAGACTTGCTGGCCAGCATACTCATATTCCGGCGAAAGTCGTTGAGGATGCGGTCAAAGAGATGCTTGAGCACATGGCCACTACGTTGGCCCAGGGCGAGCGCATTGAAATCCGGGGATTCGGCAGCTTTTCTTTGCATTACCGTGCACCGCGTACGGGTCGTAACCCGAAAACGGGCGACAAAGTGGATCTGGAAGGTAAATACGTTCCCCACTTTAAGCCGGGCAAAGAATTGCGTGACCGTGCGAACATCTACGGCTAAGCCGTTACCGAACGATAAAAACGACACTTTAGGGTGTCGTTTTTTTTTGTTTAAAGTATGCGGAATTGAGACCTGCTTTCCAAAATGAAGTCTCATCAATGTAATCTCTGCAAAAGTCTCGGAATCCATCGCGACACACTCTCTTTTCAATGAAGTAAATCCCTGCTTTTCTCGGCACACTCTTCCGCCAATGAGGGAGAGTAATGATGCATATGAACTGGATTGTTCTGGCCAGATTGATGATTGCCTCGGCATTGCCGTTGGGCATATTGCCGCACATACCCGCAGCCAACGGAATAGTCATCATGGTTGTATTCGCTGTGGCGCTTGGGTTGATGCCAATCACGTTGCTACGGCTTGCAGGGATTGCTCTCTTAATGTTGGCCTGGACATTGACTGAAGCCCGCCAGATGGTCAATGCCATTGGGGATCTGACTGCCGCCACAATTGAAGCCACTGTACGGGTGACTGAAGTTCGTGAACAGAAGCAGCAATTAACCGTGCAAATCTTGCGTGTCGGTCAGCGTTATCAGTTTCCACCTCTCTTTGTCACGCTCAATAATGCTTCGATGGAGCAACCGTACTGTGCCGGTCAGCGCTGGCAGATGAAACTGCGACTGCGTGCCGTCCACGGCAGATTAAATCAAGGCGAGTTCGATCTGCAGCGCTTTGCCTTGTCTAATCACACGCCGCTGCAAGGGCGCATCATCAGTCAGCAGGTGGATTCGCTAACTTGCAACTGGCGGACGCGTTTAATTAATCATCATCTACCCGCATTCGATACGCTCAAACAACCGGCAATTATGCAGGCTTTAGCGTTTGGTATACGTACCAACATGACTGAAGAACAGCGACAGTTGCTGCGGGAAACAGGTACTGCCCACTTGATGGCAATCTCGGGAATGCATATTGCATTAGCTGCCAGCGTTGGATGGCTGTTGGCGCGTGCTATCCAGGTAATTTTGCCGGGTCATTTGATTGGTCATTTATTTCCGCTGCTGGTTAGTGTTATGACCGCAGCGACTTACACGTGGGTTTCTGGCAGTCATGCACCGGCCCAGCGCGCGATGATCGCGCTCATACTTTGGATAGGGATGCGCAGCGTCGGTTGGCAACTCAGTGGCTGGCAAGTCTGGACGTTATGTATCGGCGCTTTGCTGGTACTGGATCCATTAACTGTGCTGTCAGAAAGCTTTTGGTTGTCGGCACTGGCGGTCGCGATGCTGATTGCCTGGTATCAATGGTTTCCATTACCACATCGCTTTCGCGCAAAGCGTCGATGGCTGTTATTGCAATTGCTACATCTGCAGTTAGGAATGATGATCCTCATGGCTCCACTACAAATCTTCCTGTTTCAGGGAATAAGCCTGAGTGCGTTATTAGCAAATCTGATCGCGGTGCCGGTTGTGTCTTTTGTCACGGTGCCACTGATATTGCTGGCAATGCTATTGCCAGTGCCGCTGATTTCAACGGGATTATGGTCTCTGGCGGATCTTTCCATAAGCAAGGTAATGCTCCTGCTGCAGTGGTTACCCGCTGGCTGGTGGGCATGGAGCGATACGTTACCTGCTATCGTGCTGCTGTGGGTAGGATTAGTTCTCTGGCGCAGCAAGCTGATTTATCGCAGTGTGATGCCGTGTTTTAGCCTGATACTCGCAATCATCCTCTGGCGCAGCGCTGCACAGCGTGATGACTGGCAAATCGACATGATTGATGTGGGGCATGGCCTGGCGATTGCCATTACACAGGGCAATGAAGTGGTGTTATATGACGTTGGACCGGGATGGAAACAGGATGATGCCGGTTCGCGCGTCATTCTGCCATGGTTGCAGTATCACGGCAGAAGCCTCCATTCTTTGATATTAAGCCACAAGCATCTTGATCACCGTGGTGGGCTACACTCATTGCTCAAAGTTAATCCAGCGGTAGCAATTCGTAGTGCCCTGGCGGAAGACGGACACCTGCCATGCTTCCGTGGTCAGCGGTGGGAGTGGGGCAAATTGCAATTTACCGCTTTGTGGCCGCCGGAGAATCAGACCCAGGGACAAAATAACGATTCCTGTGTGGTGCGAGTCGATGACGGGCTCTTCAGCGTGTTACTCACCGGGGATATTGAGTTAGAAGCCGAGAGAAAAATTGTCGCGCTGGAAAAAGAGGCTCTGAACGCGACAATTTTGCAGGTTCCGCACCATGGTAGTCGGACTTCATCAGGCGCATTACTGTTACGTAATGTTGCTGGGAAAGCAGCATTTGCTTCGGTGGCGCGGTATAACGCCTGGCGTATGCCTGCGCCAGCCGTGGTGCAACGCTATCGTCAGCAAGGCTATATGTGGTACGACACGGCACAATCGGGTCAGATTCATGTGGGTATCAGACAAGGTCATTGGCAAATTAAGGGCTTAAGAGAGCAAATAATGCCTCGATGGTACCATCAGTGGTTTGGCGTCAAACGCGATTCCAGGTAGAATGAGCGGCTATTTCAAACAGCGTGAATAAATAATGCATCAAGAAAAAGATCTCTCAACGTGGCAGACATTCCGTCGACTCTGGCCGATGATTGCGCCCCACAAGGCTGGCCTGTATGTGTCAGCGGTGGCGCTGATACTCAATGCGGCAGGCGATACCCTGATGCTCTCTCTGTTGAAACCTTTACTGGATGATGGCTTCGGTAAAGCAGACAGATCCGTAATGCTGTGGATGCCGCTGGTGGTAATTGGCCTGATGCTGGTACGTGGCGTGACCAGCTATATCTCCAGTTACTGCATCTCATGGGTGTCCGGCAACGTGGTCATGAACATGCGTCGCCGCCTGTTCGGCCATATGATGGGCATGCCGGTAACCTTCTTTGATCAGCAATCAACGGGGACGCTGCTGTCACGCATCACCTACGATTCTGAACAGGTGGCCTCTTCCTCTTCCAGTGCACTGGTTACGGTGGTGCGTGAAGGGGCCTCAATTATTGGCCTGTTCATCATGATGTTCTATTACAGCTGGCAGCTGTCTTTGATTCTCATTGTGCTGGCACCGATCGTCTCCTTTGCTATTCGTACTGTTTCCAAACGTTTCCGCAGCATCAGTAAGAACATGCAGAACACCATGGGACAGGTCACCACCAGCGCCGAACAGATGCTAAAAGGGCATAAAGAAGTGCTGATCTTTGGTGGCCAGGAAGTGGAGGCCA
The DNA here is from genome assembly GCF_003208415.1 of Pantoea sp. AG1095. Lineage (NCBI taxonomy): Bacteria > Pseudomonadati > Pseudomonadota > Gammaproteobacteria > Enterobacterales > Erwiniaceae > Pantoea > Pantoea sp. AG1095. The sequence goes on from NZ_QKMJ01000001.1 coordinate 359,966, forward strand.
AGCGTTTTTCTCAGGTCAGTAACAGGATGCGCCAACAAGGCATGAAACTGGTGTCAGCATCTTCAATCTCTGATCCGGTAATCCAGTTGATTGCCTCGCTGGCACTGGCATTTGTGCTTTATGCCGCCAGTTTCCCAAGCGTGATGGAAACGCTGACAGCCGGTACCATCACCGTGGTCTTCTCATCAATGATCGCCCTGATGCGTCCGCTCAAGTCACTGACCAACGTGAATGCACAGTTCCAGCGCGGTATGGCGGCTTGTCAGACTCTGTTCTCGATTCTTGACAGTGAGCAGGAAGTGGATAACGGCAAGCGTGAAATGGATCGTGCTAAGGGTGATGTGGAATTCCGCAACGTGACCTTTACCTATCCAGGCCGAGAAATTCCTGCGCTGCGTGATATCAACCTGTCGCTGCCTGCCGGTAAAACCGTTGCACTGGTCGGCCGTTCTGGCTCTGGTAAATCCACTATGGCCAGCTTGCTGACGCGCTTCTACGACATTGATAGCGGTGAAATTCTGCTGGATGGCCACGATCTGCGCGAATACACCCTGCGTTCACTGCGTAATCAAGTGGCGTTGGTTTCCCAGAACGTTCATCTCTTCAACGACACCGTCGCCAACAACATTTCTTATGCCCGTAATGGTCAATACACGCGCGAGCAAATCGAGCAGGCTGCGACCATGGCGCATGCAATGGACTTTATCCAGAAGATGGATAATGGCCTTGATACCGTGATAGGTGAGAATGGCGTGCTGCTTTCCGGTGGTCAGCGTCAGCGTATTGCGATTGCGCGTGCGTTACTGCGCGACTGCCCGATTTTGATTCTCGATGAAGCCACATCAGCGCTTGATACCGAATCTGAGCGGGCGATTCAGGCCGCACTTGATGAGTTGCAGAAAAATCGCACCTCACTGGTGATTGCGCATCGTCTGTCGACCATTGAGAAAGCCGATGAGATCGTCGTAGTTGAAGATGGTCGCATTGTCGAACGCGGTACTCACAGCGTGCTGCTTGAACAGAAGGGCGCCTATGCGCAGCTTCACAAACTGCAGTTCGGTCAATGATCGAACGCATCTGGAGCGGGCGTTCGCCGTTATGGCTGCTGCTATGGCCACTGAGCCTGCTTTATGGGGCGATCACCCTATTGATTCGCCTCAGCTTCCAGCGCGGTTGGCGAAAAAGTTGGCGCGCGCCTTGCCCTGTGATTGTGGTGGGGAACCTCACCGCAGGTGGGAATGGTAAAACGCCCGTAGTGATTTGGTTGGTGCAGGCGCTGCAACAACGTGGAGTACGTGCTGGCGTGGTGTCGCGGGGTTACGGCGGAAAAGCTGAACGTTATCCGCTGCTGGTTACCGCTGAAACGCCCACGGCGCAGGCCGGCGATGAACCTGTGCTGATCGCTCAACGCACACAGGTGCCGGTCGCCGTTGCGCCACGGCGGCGTCTGGCGGTAGAAGGCTTGCTCGCTGCGCACGATCTGGATGTGATTATTACCGATGATGGCCTGCAGCATTACGCGCTGCAGCGCGATCGCGAAATCGTGGTGGTGGATGGGATGCGTCGTTTTGGCAATGGCTGGTGGTTACCGGCCGGGCCGATGCGTGAACGCGCCTCACGACTTAGCACCGTAGATGCGGTGATTGTTAACGGCGGCGATGCGCAGGCGGGCGAAATTGCGATGTCATTGCAGCCCGGTCTGGCGGTCAACCTGATCAACGGTGCAAGCGTGGCGTTAGCGCAATTACCGGAAATTGTCGCGATGGCCGGCATTGGTCATCCGCCGCGCTTCTTCAACACGCTTAAGCAGCAAGGCATCAAGCCAGTGGCTGAAATTGCCTTCGCCGATCACCATGCTTACAGCGAAGACGAATTGCGGCGTCTGACTCAGGCAGATCAGTGCTTGCTGATGACGGAAAAAGATGCGGTAAAATGCCGTAGCTTTGCTCGCCCAAACTGGTGGTATTTGCCGGTTGATGCGCATCTGCAAGGCGCGGCGGTGACAACCTTGTTAGACGATATCACCCATCTCTGCACTACCGCGCGCGACGCCCGTTCGCGCTAACCACCGAAAAGGGAATGGAGTTATGAACCTCGTCGCTTCCCTCTCGTTGCAAACTGCTCGTCATCTGCATCTGGCTGCTCAGGGACTATTACGTCCTTTAGGCCGACGTGCGCGCTTTGCCGATATACACGCGACTGTGCGTCAGATGTCTTTGCTGCAAATTGATACCATCAATGTGGTGGCACGCAGTCCTTATCTGGTGCTGTTTAGCCGCCTTGGCGCGTATCAGACCAACTGGCTGGAAGAGGCGCTGGCCTCGGGCGCATTATTTGAATATTGGGCTCATGAAGCCTGTTTTATTCCTTCCGAAGATTACCCGTTGCTGCGCCACCGCATGCTGGAACCGCAGCGACTGGGCTGGAAGTACAACCAGCGGTGGGTTGAGGAACATCAACAGGAAATCACTGACCTTCTGCAACACATCTCCGCCAACGGCCCAGTGCGAGCAGCCGATTTCAGTAATGATAAACAGACCAAACCGGGCTGGTGGGCGTGGAAGCCGCATAAGCGTCATCTGGAGAATTTGTTCAGCGCGGGTCAGTTGATGGTGGTGGAGCGGCGCAACTTCCAGCGGGTTTACGATCTGCACAGCCGCGTGATGCCGGACTGGATTGATGAACGGCATGCGTTAAGTGAAGACGAAGCGGTGATACAGATGCTGAGTCACAGCGCGCGCAGTCTCGGCATTTTCCGTGGCAGTTGGTTAGCCGATTATTACCGGCTCAAACGCGCACCGTTCAAATCATGGCTTGAGGATGCGGCTGCGCGCGGAGAAATTGTGCGTGTTGAGGTCGAGCAACTGGGCGAAATGTGGTTACACCACGCATTATTGCCGCTGCTGGAAAAGCCACTCTCTGCCACGCATACCGCGCTGTTGTCACCCTTTGATCCAGTGGTTTGGGATCGTCGTCGCGCGCTGGAGCTGTTCAATTTTGATTACCGCATTGAGTGCTATACGCCTGCGGAAAAGCGCAAATATGGTTATTTTGTCCTGCCGGTCCTGCATCGCGGATTATTGAAAGCGCGCATTGATGCCAAAATGGAGCGTCAGGCGCAGCAATTAGTGATTCGTGCATTCTGGCTGGAAGAGGGCACACGCATCAGTAACGCTTTCCTTAATGACGTCCAAAAAGCCATTAATCGCTTCGCCGCGTGGCAAGGCGCCAACCAAGTGATTATCGAAAATGCGCCAGCAGAACTGCTGGCTGCCTGGTCAAATCGCTGGTCGATTGGTGAATAAAGCTGCCATTTGTCCGGCTTGAGTGCGTCATTCACGCGCACGCTATTATGCTATGCTACCCGTCTGAATCGGTCCTGAATGGAGAAGATTATGGATCACCGTTTACTCGAAATCGTTGCTTGCCCGGTATGCAACGGAAAACTCTATTTCAACAAAGAGCAGCAAGAGCTGATCTGTAAACCGGATGGCCTGGCTTACCCGGTACGTGACGGTATTCCAGTGCTGCTGGAAGTGGAAGCGCGTACGCTGTCTGTTGAAGAGATTCATCCATGAGTTTTGTTGCCATTATTCCTGCGCGTTATGCTTCAACCCGTCTGCCCGGCAAACCGCTGGTGGATATTCAGGGTAAACCGATGGTGCTGCACGTTATGGAACGCGCCCGTGAATCGGGTGCCGATCGCGTAATTGTCGCCACCGATCATCCGGATGTGGCTGCGGCGGTAACTGCGGCTGGCGGCGAAGTGTGCATGACGCGGGTCGATCATCAGTCCGGAACTGAGCGTTTGGCCGAAGTGATCGAAAAGTATCAGTTTGCCGACGACACGATCATCGTTAACGTGCAGGGCGACGAGCCGATGATCCCGGCGGAGATTGTACGTCAGGTAGCAGGTAATCTGGCGCAATCTGAAGCCGGGATGGCGACGCTGGCGGTGCCGATCACCGATGCAGAAGAAGCCTTTAACCCGAACGCGGTGAAAGTGGTGATGGACGCCAAAGGTTATGCGCTCTACTTCTCACGCGCCACCATTCCCTGGGATCGCGAGCGTTATGCGCGTTCGCGCGAGCAGATTGGCGACACGCTGCTCCGCCACATTGGCATCTACGCCTATCGCGCCGGTTTCATCCGTCGCTACATCGCGTGGGAACCTTGCCCGCTGGAGCACATTGAGTTGCTCGAACAGCTGCGCGTGCTGTGGTACGGTGAAAAGATTCACGTCGCGGTGGCAAAAACTATCCCAAGTGTTGGGGTGGATACGCCGGAAGACCTTGAGCGGGTTCGTCTCGCTATGCAGGGTTAATCTCCGACCGGCCAGCGGCTCTCGCTGGCCTGAAAGTTTGATCTGGCGCTAAGCTTTGCGCCGCCATCACCTCCAGCATATTCCAGCCCTTTGACGTCGGAGGATATTGCATGGAACAGCTCCGTTCAGAACTCGCGTTGGTGCTTGGTGAAAGCATCAGTCGTCTCGAAACCATTAGCGAGCAGGCGCACACGCGGCTGTATGCGCTTTACGATAACGCCGGTAAACCGATGCCGCTGGTGGCAAAGTATTTTCGTCATCAGGGACGCGCTGCGCTGGAAGCTAAAAAACTGACCATGCTCGGCCATGATGGCTTGATCGCCGTGCCTGCCGTGTTTGGTCTGGTGCTTAGCCAGCAAAAGCCGGTACATGAAATGTTGTTGATGGCACGCTTTAACGGTGTATCTGCGGAAGCTCCGGCCCGCAGCGCAGCGCGCTGGGAACAGCTGTGCGAACAGATCGTCGAAGGCGTGCTGGCGTGGCATCGTATTGACAGCCATGGCTTAGTCGGCAGCGTGGACAGCGTGCAGGAGAATAACTGGCCCGCATGGTATCGCCAGCGGGTGGATGTGTTGTGGTCAACGCTGGGTTATTTGTCACCGCCGTTTTTTACACTGGAAGATCGTCAGATTCTGTTTCGCAGCCGTCAGCTATTACCGCGTCTGTTCAACGGATTTGACGATCCCTGCGTATTGATGCACGGCAATCTGCGCTTAGCCAGTATGTTAAAAGACGCGCACAGCGATCAGCTTATTGCCATGATGCAGCCGGGCAACATTCTCTGGGCACCGCGCGAATACGATCTGATGCGCCTGGCGGATAGCGGCGCAGAAGCGTCATTGCTGCAGCACTATCTGCAGCGTGCGCCCGTGGCGGAAGGTTTTCTCTGGCGGCGCTGGTTGTATCAGCTGTGGGATTGCGTCGACACGTTGGTCAGCAGCGGACAGTTTGACCGTCCGCGCTTCGATCACGCCCGCGCGCAATTACTCCCCTGGCTGGGTTGAGGTGAGATCGTCACCGCGCAGCTTCTGCCAGGTTTGTCCCAGCGTTTCATAGATCGCACGCTCACTGTGTGCCAGCCACAGCGGTGACGGAATAACGCGTTCCCACCAGTTTAGCGGCGAGGTCACCGCCAACTGATTTGCCGGTGCGGCCAGCGGATTCATGCCGGCACTTTGAAAGAAATGCATGGCACGCGGCAGATGGTTGGCGGAAGTCACCAGTAAGAACGGGTGTTCACCAATCGTCTGTTTCACCGCGCGTGCTTCACCAATCGTATCCCTTGGTTGATCCAACTGAATAATCGCTTCTTGCGGCACGCCCAGACTTTCCGCCACTTCGGCCGCCACGCTGGCGCTGCTGCGTGGGTTTTCGCCGGCTGCTGCGCCCGTAAAGATCATTTTGGCCTGCGGATAGCGCCGCCACTGACGCACGCCTTCGGCCACACGCGGCAGACTGTTATTAATCAAGTTGGAACTCGGTGCCCAATTCGGATTGAAGGTATAGCCGCCGCCGAGCACCACGATATAATCGACCGGCTCGTTTCCGTTCCAGGTGGGATAATGATTTTCCAGCGGTGACAGCAGGCGATCGGCAACCGGCTGCAGGCTCAAAATCAGCAGCAGCAGCCAGCTGCAAGAGATGAGGATTTTGCCGCTTTTTTGCCAGCGGCTGAACCAGAGCAGCAAAAGTCCTGCCGCCATCAGTAATAACAGCAGCGGCAAGGGAAGCAACATCCCGCCAATGACTTTTTTAAATGCGAAAAACATCGAATAAGGCCTCTTTTGTCCAAAAAAACAGCTGCCAGACGGTTACTGCGGCATGAAAGGTTCATTCTTGTTGAGCCTGTGACAAAATAGCACAAGTTGAATGCAGCAAAGCGGAGCCATCATCATGCAGGATCGTAACTTTGACGATCTGGCGGACAAATTCTCACAGAACATTTATGGCACGCGCAAAGGGCAAGTGCGCCAGGCGATTGTCTGGGACGAACTGGAAGCTCTGTTACCGACATTGCCTGCCGGATCCTTGAAGGTGCTGGATGCCGGCGGCGGCGTGGGACAAGTCTCAAGCGGCCTGGCGGCGCGCGGTCATCAGGTTGTGCTGTGCGATCTCTCTGCTGAGATGCTGAAGCTGGCGGAAGCCCATGCGCTTGCCGCGGGTGTGAGCCACAACATGCAATTCAAACAAATTAGCGCCCAGCAGGTGGGCGAACATTTGGATACGCAGGTTGATCTGGTATTGTTTCACGCGGTGTTGGAATGGGTCGCGCATCCGGAAGAGGTGCTGCAAGCGCTGTGGCACACGCTCAAGCCCGGCGGCGTGCTGTCGTTGATGTTTTACAACGCGCATGGCTTAACCTTCCGCACCCTGACGCTTGGCAACTTCGGCTATATGCGCGCCAATATGAGCAAACGTAAAAAGCGCACGCTGTCGCCCGATTTCCCGCGCGATCCGGATGATGTGACGCGTTGGCTGACAAACTGCGGATTTAAAATTGAACGGCGTGCGGGTATTCGCGTCTTCTGTGATTACATGAAGCCGCAACCCGGCGCAGGGAAGAGCGTTGAGGAAATCATTGAGATGGAACGGCGTTTCTGTCGCCAGGAGCCCTTTTTAAGCTTAGGGCGCTATATCCACGTGACCGCGCGCAAACCCAGCCAGAAGGATCAACTATGAGCGAATTTTCCCAGACGGTCCCCGAATTGGTGGCATGGGCGCGCAAGAACGATTTTTCGCTTGCGCTGCCGGTAGAACGTCTGGCCTTTTTGCTGGCCATCGCCACCTTAAACGGTGAGCGCATGGACGGCGAGATGAGTGAAGGCGACCTGATTGACGCGTTTCGTCACGTTAGCAAAGCATTCGAACAAACCCACGAAACCGTGCAGGTCCGTGCCAATAACGCCATTAATGACATGGTGCGTCAGCGCTTGCTGAACCGCTTTACCAGCGAGCTGACGGAAGGGCATGCCATCTATCGCCTGACGCCACTCGCCATCGGCATTACCGACTATTACATCCGCCAGCGCGAGTTCTCCACGCTGCGCCTGTCGATGCAGCTGTCGATTGTGGCGCAGGAGTTGAAACGCGCCGCGGATGCAGCCGAAGAGGACGGTGATGAATTCCACTGGCATCGTAACGTGTTTGCGCCGCTGAAATATTCGGTGGCGGAAATCTTCGATAGCATCGACATGACGCAGCGTCTGATGGATGAGCAGCAGCAAGCGGTGAAAACCGATATTGCCGATCTGCTTAACAAAGACTGGCGCGCGGCGATCTCCAGCTGTGAAATGTTGCTGTCGGAAACGTCCGGTACGCTGCGTGAACTGCAGGATACGTTGGAGGCGGCCGGCGATAAGCTGCAGGCCAACCTGCTGCGCATCCAGGATGCGACGCTGAGCAGCCCGGATCTGGGCTTTGTCGATAAGCTGGTGTTTGACCTGCAAAACAAGCTCGATCGCATCATCAGCTGGGGCCAGCAGGCTATCGATCTGTGGATCGGCTACGACCGCCACGTACACAAGTTTATTCGTACCGCCATCGACATGGATAAGAACCGCGTGTTTGCTCAGCGTTTACGCCTGTCGGTGCAAAACTATTTCGATCAGCCGTGGGCGCTGACATACGCCAATGCCGATCGTCTTTACGATATGCGCGATGAAGAGATGACGCTGCGTAATGACGAGGTGATGGGCGAGCTGCCGCCGGAAATGGAATACGAAGAGTTTAATGAGATTCGCGAGCAGCTGGCCGCGATGATCGAAGAGGCGCTGCAGATTTATAAGCAGGAGCAGAAGCCGCTCCATCTGGCCACGGTGATGCGCGACTATCTGTCGCAGTATCCGCGCGCGCGCCACTTTGATCTGGCGCGTATCGTCATCGATCAAGCGGTGCGACTCGGCGTGGCCGAAGCTGATTTAGCCGGTCTGCCTGCGCAATGGCAGGCCATTAATGATTACGGAGCCAAGGTGCAGGCACATGTCATCGACAAATATTGAACAAGTGATGCCAGTCAAACTGGCATTGGCTCTGGCAAACCCGATTTTCCCGGCGCTCGATAGCCAGTTACGCGCGGGTCGCCACATTGGCATTGAAGAGCTGGATAATCACGCCTTCCTGATGGATTACCAGGAATATCTCGAAGAGTTTTACGCGCGCTACAACGTTGAGCTGATCCGTGCGCCGGAAGGCTTCTTCTATCTGCGTCCGCGTTCAACCACTTTGATTCCGCGCTCGGTGTTGTCCGAGCTGGATATGATGGTGGGCAAAATTCTTTGCTATCTCTATCTCAGCCCGGAACGTCTGGCGAATGAGGGGATTTTTACCCAGCAAGAGCTGTACGACGAACTGCTGTCGCTGGCCGATGAGAGCAAACTGCTCAAGCTGGTCAATCAGCGTTCCACCGGTTCCGATCTTGACCGCGCCAAGCTGCAGGAAAAAATGCGCGCGTCGCTGAGTCGCCTGCGCCGTCTCGGCATGGTGTGGTTTATGGGCAACGACAGCAGCAAATTCCGCATCACCGAATCAGTGTTCCGCTTTGGCGCCGACGTGCGCAGCGGTGACGATGCGCGTGAAGCGCAGCTGCGCCTGATACGTGACGGTGAAGCGATGACGCTGGAAAGTGCGCCGGCTGCGACTGAGAACGATGAAGCAGATAACGATATTGACGCTGAAAGCGACGCGAGTGATAACGCGGAGGATGAACAAGCATGATTGAACGCGGTAAATTTCGTTCGCTAACGCTGATCAACTGGAACGGCTTCTTTGCCCGTACTTTTGATCTTGATGAACTGGTCACCACGCTTTCGGGCGGTAACGGTGCGGGTAAATCCACCACCATGGCCGCCTTCGTGACGGCGATGATCCCCGACTTAACCTTGCTGCACTTCCGTAACACCACCGAAGCCGGTGCAACTTCCGGTTCGCGTGATAAAGGTTTGCACGGCAAGCTACGCGCCGGCGTCTGTTATTCGGTGCTGGATGTGGTTAACTCACGCCATCAGCGCGTGATTGTTGGTGTACGTCTGCAGCAGGTGGCGGGACGCGATAAAAAGGTCGATATCAAACCATTCAGTATTCACGGCTTGCCGAGCGATTCACAGGCGACCGATATGCTGACCGAAATCCTTAATAACCGCCAGGCGCGCGTGTTGCCGCTGACGGAAGTAAAGGAGCGAGTGGAAGCACAGGAAGGCGTGCAGTTCAAACAGTACAACTCGGTCACCGATTACCATGCGGTGCTGTTCGAGCTCGGAGTGGTGCCGCGTCGTCTGCGTAACGCTAGCGATCGCAGTAAGTTTTATCGCCTGATTGAAGCTTCGCTGTACGGCGGTATCTCCAGCGCTATCACCCGTTCACTGCGCGATTACCTGCTGCCAGAAAATGGCGGCGTGCGTAAAGCCTTCCAGGATATGGAAGCTGCACTGCGGGAAAACCGTATGACGCTGGAAGCGATTCGCGTCACCCAATCCGATCGCGACCTGTTTAAGCATCTGATCTCGGAAGCCACCAACTACGTTTCCGCCGACTACATGCGCCACGCCAACGAGCGTCGTATTCACCTCGACGGTGCGCTGCAGCTGCGTAATGAGCTGTTTACCAGCCGCAACCAGCTGATTTCCGAACAGTATCGCCACATTGAAATGGCGCGCGAGTTGTCCGAGCACAGCGGTGCTGAGAGCGATCTGGAAAGCGATTATCAGGGCGCTAGCGACCACCTGAATCTGGTGCAAACCGCCATGCGCCAGCAGGAAAAAATCGAGCGTTACGATGCCGATCTGGAAGAGCTGACCTATCGCCTCGAAGAGCAGAACGAAGTGGTTGCCGAAGCGCGCGAAGTGCAGGAAGAGAATGAAGCACGCGCCGAAGCGGCTGAAGTGGAAGTCGATGAGCTAAAAAGCCAACTCGCCGATTTCCAGCAGGCGCTCGACGTGCAACAGACGCGGGCAATCCAGTATCAGCAAGCTTTGCAAGCATTGGAAAAGGCGCGCACGCAGTGTCAGCTGCCTGATTTAACCATCGATAACGCGGCCGAATGGCAGGAAACCTTCCAGGCGCGTGAAGAAGAAGCCACCGAGCGCCTGCTGCGTCTGGAACAGAAACTGAGCGTCGCCGAAGCGGCACACAGCCAGTTTGAGCAAGCGTTAGCGTTAGTTACCAGCATCGCCGGTGACGTCAGTCGTCAGGATGCGTGGCAAGTGGGGCGCGAATTACTGCGCGACGCTGGCAATCAGCGCCACCAGGCCGAACAGCTTTCCTCGCTGCGTCTGCGCCTCAATGAATTAGAAACCCGTCTGCGTGAGCAGCATGATGCTGAGCGTTTGCTGGCGGATTTCTGCAAACGTCAGGGCCAGCAATACGATGCGGATGCGCTGGACGGCTTGCAGCGTGAACTCGAAGCGCAGATTGAGCAACTGAATAGCAGCGTTGCCGATGCCGGTGAACGCCGCATGTTGATGCGTCAGGAGCTGGAGCAGCTGCGTGAACGCATCACTGCGCTGACCGCGCGTGCGCCACACTGGCTGGCGGCGCAGGAAATCCTGACGCAGCTGAGCGAGCAAACCGGTCAGGAGCTGAACAGCAGCCAGCAAATCACCGAATTTATGCAGCAACTGCTGGAGCGCGAGCGTGAAACCACGGTTGAGCGCGACGAGCTGGCCGCGCGTAAGCGCGAAGTTGAACAGCAGATTGAACGTCTGAGCCAACCGGGCGGTGCGGAAGATGCGCGACTGACGCAGCTGGCGGAACGTTTTGGCGGCGTGCTGCTGTCGGAAATTTATGATGACGTTACGCTGGATGATGCACCGTACTTCTCGGCGCTATACGGTCCATCGCGCCACGCCATCGTGGTGCCAGATCTGTCGCTGGTGCGCGACCTGCTCGACGGTTTAGACGAGTGCCCGGAAGATCTCTATCTGATTGAAGGCGATCCGCAAGCCTTTGACGACAGCGTATTTAGCGTCGAAGAGCTGGAAAAAGCGGTGGTGGTGAAAGTGGCTGAGCGTCAGTGGCGCTACTCCCGCTTCCCGAAAGTGCCGCTGTTTGGTCGCGCGGCGCGTGAAAACCAGCTTGAGTTGCTGAACAACGAACGTGAACAGCTGGCTGAACGTTATGCCACGCTGTCGTTTGATGTACAGAAAACCCAGCGTCTGCATCAATCCTTTAGCCGCTTCATCGGCAGCCATTTAGCGGTGGCGTTTGACGAAGATCCGGAAGCGCAGATTCGTCAGCTTAACAGCCGTCGTGGCGAGCTGGAGCGCGCGCTGGCGCAGCATGAAAATGACAATCAGCAGCAGCGCGCGCAGTTTGAGCAGGCAAAAGAGGGCGTCAGCCAGCTGAACCGCCTGTTGCCGCGCGTTAATCTGCTGCTCGACGACACGCTTGGCGATCGCTGTGAAGAGATCCGCGAGCGCGTTGAAGAAGCACAGGAAGCCGCGCGTTTCCTGCATCAGCACGGCAGCAAACTCAGCAAGCTGGAGCCGCTGATTGCGGTACTGCAAAGCGATCCGCAGCAGCACGAACAGCTGCAGCGCGACTATCAGCAGGCACAGCAGCAGCAGCGTGATGCGCGTCAGCAAGCCTTTGCGCTGACCGAAGTGGTGCAGCGCCGCGCGCACTTCAGCTATGAAAGTTCGGCTGGCATGCTAGGTGGCAACAGCGATCTCAACGAACAGTTGCGTCAGCGTCTGGAGCAGGCGGAAGGCGAGCGCAGCCGCGCACGCGAACGTCTGCGTGGACATCAGGCCCAGCTGACGCAGTATTCGCAGGTGCTGGCATCGCTAAAAAGTTCATACGATGCCAAACGCGACATGCTGAAAGAGTTGCAACAAGAGATGCAGGATATCGGCGTGCATGCCGATGCCAGTGCAGAAGAGCGCGCGCGCATTCGTCGTGATGAGCTGTATAGCGCGCTAAGCCACAACCGTGCGCGTCGCAACCAACTGGAAAAACAGATCACCTTCTGTGAAGCCGAAATGGACAGCCTGCAGAAAAAACTGCGCAAGCTGGAACGCGATTATCATCAGATTCGTGAGCAGGTGGTCAGCGCGAAAGCGGGCTGGTGCACGGTATTGCGTCTGGTGAAAGAGAATGGCGTTGAGCGTCGTCTACATCGTCGCGAGCTGGCCTATCTCAGCGGCGATGAGCTGCGTTCGATGTCGGATAAGGCGCTGGGTGCGCTGCGTCTGGCGGTGGCGGATAACGAACATCTGCGCGATGTGCTGCGTATGTCTGAAGATCCGAAACGTCCGGAACGTAAGATTCAGTTCTTTATCGCGGTGTATCAGCATCTGCGCGAACGTATTCGCCAGGACATCATTCGTACCGACGATCCGGTTGAAGCCATCGAGCAGATGGAGATTGAGCTGAATCGTCTGACCGAAGAGCTGACGGCGCGTGAACAGACGCTGGCAATCAGCTCACGCAGTGCGGCGAACATCATTCGTAAAACCATCCAGCGCGAGCAAAACCGTATTCGCCAGCTGAACCAGGGGTTGCAGGCGGTGAGCTTTGGTCAGGTGCGCAGCGTGCGCCTCAACGTGAACGTGCGTGAAGCGCACTCAACGCTGCTGGATACGCTGTCGGAAGAGCATGAACAGCATCAGGATCTGTTTACCAGCAACCGCTTAACCTTCTCGGAAGCGCTGGCGAAACTCTATCAGCGCCTGAATCCGCAGATCGATATGGGCCAGCGCACGCCGCAAACCATCGGTGAAGAACTGCTCGACTACCGCAACTATCTTGAGATGGAAGTGGAAGTGAACCGTGGCACTGACGGCTGGCTGCGTGCAGAAAGTGGCGCGCTCTCTACCGGTGAAGCGATCGGTACCGGGATGTCGATTCTGGTGATGGTGGTACAGAGCTGGGAAGAGGAATCACGTCGTCTGCGTGGCAAAGATATTTCGCCGTGTCGTCTGCTGTTCCTCGATGAAGCGGCACGTCTTGATGCGCGTTCGATCGCCACACTGTTTGAGCTGTGCGAACGTCTGGAGATGCAGCTGATCATCGCGGCGCCAGAGAACATCAGCCCGGAAAAAGGCACCACCTACAAACTGGTGCGTAAAATGTTCAATAACACCGAACATGTGCATGTGGTTGGGCTGCGCGGCTTCTCGGCAGATCCTGCACCGAGCAAGGATCAAAGTCCTAAGGTCGGTCTTGAATATGAGAATTCATAGCGCTTAATCTGGTTAAAAAACAGCACTACGTTTAATCTGTATGCGGCATCTGCACTGAGAGGCAGATGCCGTTTTTTATTCGTATACTCAACATTATGAGTATGGCTGTACATGGCGATCACAGGGCGCTATGTCATTGGTGAGAAGGGGGCAGGGATGTTGCTAAACAATAAGAGCAAAATGAGTCGTGCTGCAGTAGCACTCGGTTTGTCACTGGTACTATCGCCGCTGGCTGTGAGCCATGCGGCCATCACCTCCACGCTACCCAATTCAACGCACCACAGTTCGATGTCGGTTGCTGCCAGCCAACAGCAGATTCAGCAGGCGTTCAGCGCCACTGAACAACCTTTCTATTTGCCCGGTTTAGCCGGCATTTATGCGTCGCGCGATATGGCTCCGCTGTGGCAAGACCCGCAAGCGGTGCAGGCTTTCCAGCAGCAATTGGCGGAAGTGGCGCTCTCTGGCGTGCAGCCGCAATTCACCCGCTGGGTTGAGCGTCTGACCAATCCGAACATCAAAGGCCTGGCGCGCGACATCGTGCTCAGTGATGCGATGCTTGGTTATCTGCAGTTTGTTGCCAATGTGCCGACGCAGGGCGAAACCTGGCTCTACAGCAATGTGCCTTACAAGCTGACCATGCCATCTCTGGCGGCCATCAATCAGTGGCAAAATGCGGTGAACGGCGGCGGCAGCCGGACTTTTGTGGTCTCGTTGCAACCGCAGCATCCGCAATATGCGCCGATGCATAATGCGCTGAAAACGCTACTCACCGACGATCGCCCGTGGCCACAGCTGCGTGATACCGTTACGCTACGCCCGGGGCAGATCAGTAATGATGTGCCTGCGCTGCGTGAGATTCTGCAACGCACCGGCATGTTGACCGCCAGCCATAGTACTACGCCAACGCCGGCGGAAGACGCGGTACCAACTGCGCCGGTTCCGGTGAGCCAAAGCAATCAGCCGGTGGCGGTGAGCCCGTCTGCGGCAAACTTTGATGATATTGATGCGGCTCCGGCTCTCGCGGCGACGCCTGAAGTGGCCAATAATGTGGCTGCCAATCCGACGGCAACCGGACCCAACGTCTATGACGCTGCGCTGGTGGAGGGCGTTAAACGCTTCCAGCACTGGCAGGGATTGGCCGATGACGGCGCAATTGGTCCGCGTACCCGTGAATGGCTGAATGTGCCGCCGCAGATGCGTGCTTCGCTGCTGGCGCTCAACATACAGCGCCTGCGTCTGCTACCGGATGATATGCATAACGGCATCATGGTGAACATTCCCAACTATTCGCTGACCTACTACAACAACGGCGCCACCATTTTGTCATCACGCGTGATTGTGGGTCGTCCTGACCGCAAAACGCCGCTGATGCGTAGCGCGCTGAATAATGTGGTGCTCAATCCACCGTGGAACGTGCCAACCACGCTGGTGCGCCAGGATATTGTGCCGAAGGTGAAACAAGATCCGACTTATCTGTATAAGCACGGTTATACGCTGTTGTCGGGCTGGAGTGCGGATGCGGAAGTGATCGATCCTTCGATGATTGACTGGCGTATGGTGTCGGCTGCGAGCTTCCCGTATCGCATTCGACAGGCGCCGGGCGCAACCAACTCACTGGGTCGCTACAAATTCAACATGCCGAGTTCGGATGCGATTTATCTGCACGATACGCCGAACCATAACCTGTTCCAGCGCGATATTCGTGCGCTCAGTTCGGGCTGTGTGCGCGTGAATAAAGCCTCAGAACTGGCCGATCTGCTGTTGCAGGATGTGGGCTGGAACGACGGCCGTATCTCAGACACCTTGAAAGAGGGAAATACCCGTTACGTGCCGATTCGCCATCGTATTCCTGTGAACCTTTACTATTTAACCGCATGGGTCGCAGATGACGGCCAGCCGCAATATCGTACAGATATTTACAATTATGATAATCCCGCCCGTTCCGGTAGTCAGGTACTGCATAAAGCCGGTCAGTTGTTACTCTAGTAATTGATTTGGCTGTTTTCTCTTCACATGAATTTAACCAAGACCAGTCTCGAAAATTTGATTTTGAGCTGGTTTTGGTCTTCTGCAACATATTCTGGGTTGACTGAGTCTTAGGCGGACGTTAATGTTCGGCCTTGTGTACTTTTCGCACATATTTTATCCGCTTTAGATTAGGTAACCTCGCTTCATGGCTAATATTGATTCTCAACGTCGTCGATTACTCTTGATTGGAGGCGCAGCAGCAGGATTATCACTGCTTCCTGGCTCCGCTCTGGCTTCGCTTTCCACCGCCCGCCCACGAGTATTGACGCTTAGTAACCTTCACACCGGTGAAACCCTTAAAACGGAGTTTTTTAACGGTAAGCGTTATGACAAGGATGAGTTAGCCCGCTTAAATCACTTCTTCCGTGATTACCGCGCCAATCAGGTGAAGACCATCGATCCCCATCTTTTTGACCAGCTTTACCGCCTGCAAACATTGCTGGATACGCGCAAGCCGGTGCAGTTGATCTCGGGTTACCGCACCTTAGCCACCAACACCATGCTGCGTGAATCGGGCCCGGGCGTGGCGAAAAAAAGCTATCACACTAAAGGACAAGCGATGGATTTCCACATTGAGGGAATTTCGTTGAGCAATGTTCGCAAAGCGGCGTTATCTATGCGCGCCGGTGGTGTAGGATATTACCCGCGCAGCAACTTCGTACACATAGATACCGGGCCCGCAAGGCACTGGTCCTGATACCGGCAGCGCTGCGTGTGTCGGTCATGGAGCGCTATGAACTACCAAATTATTCCGGTTACGGCTTTTTCCCAAAACTGTTCAGTTATATGGGATGACGAAACCCAACAAGCCGCACTGGTCGATCCCGGCGGCGATGCGGAAACCATCAAAGCCGTGCTGGCAGAACGTGGTTTAACGCCGTCGCAGATCTTGCTCACGCATGGACATCTTGATCACGTTGGTGCCGCTGCCGAGCTAGCGGCACATTATCAGGTGCCCATTGTCGGTCCGCATCCGCTCGATGCTTTCTGGTTAGATAATCTGCCCACACAAAGCCGCATGTTCGGTTTGCCCGAGTGCGCGCCGCTCACGCCCGATCGCTGGCTGGAAGAGGGTGAAACTGTGCAGGTTGGCAATGTCACGCTGGAAGTGCTGCTTTGTCCGGGCCATACGCCGGGACATATCGTGTTCTTTGATCGGGTTGGGCGTCTTCTGATTTCGGGAGATGTGATTTTCAACGGTGGCGTTGGACGCACCGATTTCCCGCAGGGCAGCCACAGCGACCTGATCGATGCGATTAGAACCAAGCTGTTGCCGCTAGGCGATGATGTGACTTTCGTGCCGGGGCACGGGCCAATCTCGACGCTAGGCCGCGAACGCATCAGCAATCCGTTCCTGCAAAAATAAAAAAATGGGCCCTTTTGGCCCATTTGTCGTTATTTGCCGCCTGATTTATAAAACCGCGACAATCGCCTCACACAGCGCCGACATATTGTCTGGCGTCATGCCTGCCACATTAACGCGACCCGAGTTCACCGCATATACGCCAAACTCCTCACGCAGACGCACTACCTGATCTTTGGTCAGGCCGCTGAATGAGAACATGCCGTTCTGCTTGATGATGAAGCTAAAGTCTTGATTAGCGCCTTTCTCCGCCAGTGTGTTCACAAACAGCTGACGCATGCGCTGGATGCGCTGACGCATATCGGCCAGCTCCTGAATCCAGATGGTGCGCAGCGCGTCATTGCTGAGGATGGTGGCGACGACCGCCGCGCCGTGTGACGGCGGGTTAGAGTAGTTGGCGCGAATGGTGTATTTCACCTGGCTAAACGCAGTTTTCGCTACGTCGCTGCTCGCTGCAACCAGCGTTAGTGCACCTACACGCTCATTATACAAACCGAAGTTCTTCGAGTAAGAGCTGGCAACAATCAGTTCCTGATGTGAAGCGGCAAAAATACGCAGCCCTTGCGCATCTTCATCCAGACCGCGAGCAAAGCCCTGATAGGCGAAATCAAACAGCGGCAACCATCCTTTCTCTAGCGACAGTTGCGCCAGCTGTTGCCATTGCTCTGCAGACGGATCAACGCCAGTTGGGTTGTGGCAGCAGCCGTGGAACAGCACTACATCGCCTGCTTTGGCTTCCTGCAGCGATGCCACCATGGCGTCGAAATCCAGGCTGTGGCTTGCGGCATCGTAATAATCGTAATCACACACTTCAAGGCCAGCAGCGCTGAACACATTGTTATGGTTCGGCCAGCTTGGGTTGCTCACCCAAACGCGCTTGACGCTGGTCTGGTTTGCCAGAAAATCTGCCGCTACGCGCAGGGCACCGGTGCCGCCTGGCGTTTGTGCGGTACAGGCGCGACCCGCAGAAATCAGCGCGCTCTCTTTGCCGAACAGCAACTCCTGCGTGCATCGTGCGAAATCCGCCAGACCATCAATGCTCAGGTAGTTCTTGGTGGTTTCATTTTCCAGCAAATACTGCTCAGCTTTTTTAACACTGGTGAGGACCGGCGTTTTACCGGTTTCATCTTTATAAACACCAATGCCAAGATTGATTTTATTCGGCCGGTCATCGGCACGAAAAAGGTCAGCCAGTCCCAGAATAGGATCGGCGGGTGCGGCAGAGATCGATTCAAACATGAGTCAGTTCCGTTTAGGTGAACTTTAGCGAAATGAGCTATCAGGTTAACGTCAGTCGGCACGCTTGCCAACCGCTGATATAAAAAAGAAATATGTCGGTGAGATAAAGTAGAAAAGCTAATTGCGAAGCCGATCACTGAAATGCAAAACGGAGCCCAAGGGCTCCGTTTTTAGGTATTACGCAATGCTAATCGGGTGATTAGAACTGGTAAACCAGGCCAACGCCAACTACGTCGTCGGTGCTCACGCCCTGAGCGCGGGTGTAATCGTTGTCATCCAGCAGGTTGATTTTGTAGTCAACATAGGTAGACATGTTTTTGTTGAAGTAGTAGTAGGTACCCACTTCGATGTATTTAACCAGGTCAGCATCGCCACCCGCGAAGGTTGCACCGTTAGCGGTGTTACCATTCAGCTGCTTGCCTTTAGACTGCAGGTAAGCGATGGATGGACGCAGACCGAAGTCGAACTGGTACTGTGCAACCACTTCGAAGTTCTGAGTTTTGTTAGCAACCTGACGAGCGGTGCTACCGTAAGCAGTGGTGTTACGTGATTCACCGTAGAATGCTGCCAGGTATACGTTGTTCGCGTCATATTTCAGACCGAAACCGTATGCGTCAGCTTTGTCGCCGTTACCATCTGCAATCTGAGCGTTAGTACGGTCAGAAGAGAAGTAAGAACCTACTGCGCTAACACCCATACCGGTGTCATACGCTACAGAAGTACCCCAGCCGTCACCGTTCTGAGCCAGTGGATCACGAGAACCTTCGTTTTTGCCCTGGTACTGTGCTGCGAAGCTCAGACCTTGGACCAGACCGAAGAAGTTGCTGTTACGGTAAGTCGCCAGACCGCTTGAACGACCAATCATGAAGTTGTCGTTGTCTTGATACAGAGTATCGTCACCGAATACTGGCAATTGGTCAGTGTAGGACATTGCGTCATAAATAACGCCGTAGTTACGACCGTAGTCGAATGAACCTGCATCACCAAATTTCAGACCTGCAAAGCCCAGACGGGTTTTGTTGCCATCCTGAGCGTCGCCGCCTTCGGTGTTGTTAGCCTGAATGTTGTATTCCCACTGGCCGTAACCGGTCAGTTGGTCAGTGATCTGAGTTTCACCTTTGAAACCGAAGCGAACATAAGTTTTGTCGCCATCATCGCTAGCGTTATCAGAGAAAGAGTGACGTGCATCGACTTTACCGTACAGGTCCAGCTTGTTGCCGTCTTTATTATAGATTTCTGCTGCGTTTGCTGCGCCGGCAGCTAACAGAGCAGGGATAACCACTGCAAGAATGTTGCGCTTCATCATTTTTTATTACCCTCATTGGAGTTATTTGGACATCTGCCACTGCTGCCAAGAAATCTTTACAGAACCTTGAAAGAAGTTTGATGTCTCCTGTGTCTGCACGCATCTTTCCATCACAGGGTTGCTAATTCTAGCCCGAAGATGATTCAAATCTCGCAATTAAGTATCAAAAGGAAAAATTGTATGACAATTTGTAAAAATTCGGGAACTTTGTGAGAGAACTCTAAATTTACAAAAATAAAAAAAGGCCGGCTAGGCCGACCTCTTTATATATATGAATTACTTATAATTAATCGCTAAATTTAGAAATTCGCGTTGCGTGGGGTACGCGGGAAGGGGATAACATCCCTTACATTTTGTACGCCGGTGACATAGGCGATTAATCGCTCGAAACCTAATCCAAAGCCGGCATGTGGCACGGTGCCGTAACGGCGCAGGTCACGATACCACCAATAATCTTCTTTATTGAGGCCCATTTCTGCCAGACGCGCATCCAGCACATCCAGACGCTCTTCACGCTGTGAACCCCCGATGATTTCGCCGATGCCCGGCGCGAGAACATCCATCGCCGCTACGGTTTTGCCATCTTCGTTCATGCGCATATAGAAGGCTTTGATGTCTTTCGGGTAGTTTTTCACTACCACCGGCGCTTTGAAGTGCTGCTCTGCGAGATAACGCTCGTGTTCGGATGAGAGATCCACGCCCCAGGAAACCGGGTTCTCGAAGCTCTGGCCGCTTTTCAGCAGAATATCAACCGCATCGGTGTAATCCACCTGAGCAAAGTCGGTAGTCACGAAACGCTCGAGACGCGCAATCGCATCTTTATCCACGCGCTCAGCAAAGAAGGCCATGTCATCAGCACGCTCGTTGAGAACGGCCTGGAACACGTATTTCAGCATAGATTCTGCCAAAGCGGCCGCATCATCCAGCGTCGCGAACGCCACTTCCGGCTCCAGCATCCAGAATTCCGCCAGGTGACGGCTGGTGTTGGAATTTTCGGCGCGGAAAGTGGGACCAAAGGTGTATACCTTTGACAGCGCACAAGCGTAAGTCTCGGCGTTGAGCTGGCCGGATACGGTCAGGAAGGCTTCTTTACCGAAGAAGTCTTTATCGAAATCGATTTTGCCCTGCGGATCGCGCGGCAGGTTTTCCAGGTCCAGCGTCGAAACGCGGAACATCTCGCCAGCACCTTCGGTATCCGAAGCAGTGATCAGCGGAGTCGAAACCCAGAAATAGCCGTTTTCGTGGAAGAAGCGATGCAGCGCCTGCGCCAGCGTATGACGCACGCGCGCCACGGCGCCTACAAGGTTGGTACGCGGACGCAGATGCGCCACTTCTCGCAAATATTCGATGCTGTGACGTTTCGCCGCCATCGGATAGGTATCCGGATCGTCAACCCAGCCAGTAACTTCAACGTTAGTCGCCTGCAGCTCGAAAGCCTGGCCTTCGCCCGGCGATTCGACCACTTTACCGGTAATGATTACCGAGCAGCCGGTGGTCAGACGCAGCACTTCATCCTGATAATTATTCAGAGAATTATTAACGACGGCCTGAACGGGATTAAAGCAGGAACCGTCGTAAACGGCGATAAAGGAAAGACCAGCTTTGGAATCTCTTCGGGTACGCACCCAACCACGTACGGTGACTTCATTGTCAACCGCGACACGGCCGTGCAGTACATCCGCTACAGGCACAACGCTCATAAAGTTCTCTCTATATATAAAAGAAGGTGGATAAAAGCCCTTTTTCAGGGTTTTGCTATGTTACTTGCGAGCCCACAGGAAACAAGCAAAATTGCCGGGTAAACAGGAGATTTGTTGCGTGAGAGCAGGGCGCAAGCGCCCTGATATAAGAATCAACTGGCTCTTTTGACCAGCGGCAGATCGAAGGCTTTGCGCAAGGCGCGCACGAAGGCTTTATCCTGGCAAATGGTTTTGCCGGGGCTGTCGGAGAGTTTTGCCACCGGTTTGCCATTGCAGCTCACCAGTTTGATCACGATATTCAGCGGCGTAACGCCCGGAATATCGCAGGACAAGCGCGTTCCGATACCGAACACCACGTTGGCACGTTGGCCAAAGTGGCGATAGAGCGCTAGCGCTTTGTCCAGATTGAGGTTATCCGAGAACACCAGCGTTTTGCTTTTGGGATCGATATCCAGCCGCTGATAGTGCGCAATGGCTTTTTCACCCCATTCCAGCGGATCGCCGGAGTCATGGCGCAGGCCTTGATAACGATGCGCAAAGCCCGGGCCAAAATCGCGCAGGAAAGCATCCATGGTAATGCAGTCGGTTAAAGCAATACCTAACTGATCGTCATACTCATCCAGCCAGGATTGCAGCGCCGCACGTTGGCTGTTCGCCAATACCGGGCTGATTTGCTGGTGCGCCTGGAACCATTCATGCGCTTGTGTACCCACCGGATCAAGCTGCAGGCGACGCGCCAAATCGTAGTTGCTGGTGCCCACCAGCCACGGAAACTCCGCTTTAAGCGTAGCGACGATCGCTTCCTGTACCGCTTTGGAGTAGCGGCGCCGCGTGCCGAAATCCATTAGCTGGAAGCGCGACATATCCCAATCGCCGACCTGCTGACGGAAATTCGTAAGCTTATGCTGCAAGTGCGCAACCGCCTGATCCACACCCATCTGCGGCGTGCGGTGGCGATGCACCACCTCACTGATCAGCGCCAGCAACGGCACTTCCCACAAAATCACTTCACGCCACGGCCCGCTGATCTGAATGGTCAGATGGCCGTTGTTGTTACGCACGTTGACTTGTGAGGGATCGAGGCGGAACTGGCGCAGCCAGTCAAGGTAATCGCGTTGGAAGAAAGGCAGCCCGCTGAGGTAGTGATACTCATCGTCGCTCAGGGCGAGCGTTTGCAGGGTTTCAATTTGTGCGCGGATCTCGTCCGCATAAATACCGAGCAGTTCGTCGCCACGGCAGCGAAATTCCGCCGTAACCGGGACATCATAATAGCGATGATAGACGGCCTGCTGCATGTGAAGCTTATACGCATCGGTATCAAGCAGCGTGGTCAAAATCGGGGAAGCATGTCCAGTCATGGTGCGTTTCAGCATCCTCTTCCGCGGAGCAGAGCCCGGTGTTCAACAAAGTCATAAAGACGCAGGAGTATAAAACAGTAATGACTGCGATCACACCATAATTGCGGGTGGCAGGTCGAGGGTCATTTGTGCCATTGTTAATGAATTGTAGCCTTTTCAACGAACGCACGCATTGACCGTGGCAACAGAGGCACAACCCGCTTAGACTTTGACGGGTCAACATATTAACGATTTAACGATGCGAGAAGGACTCATGACGCAACAGCCGCAAATTAAATATCGCCACGATTACCGTGCGCCGGACTACACCATTACCGATATCGACCTGACTTTTGATCTGGATGCGGCTTCAACGCGTGTCACGGCGGTCAGTCAGGTGAAGCGTCTGGGCGCTACCGATGCGGAACTGCGTCTGGATGGCGAAGATCTCACGCTGGTATCGCTGGCGGTGGATGGCAATCCGTGGCCGCATTACCGCGAAGAAGAGGGCGCGTTGTTCATTAGCCAGCTACCGGACAACTTCACTCTGACCATCATTAATGACATTCATCCGGATAAAAACACCGCTCTGGAAGGGTTATACCAATCCGGCGATGCGCTTTGTACCCAATCTGAAGCCGAAGGTTTCCGCCATATTACGTGGTATCTCGATCGCCCAGACGTGCTGGCGCGCTTCACCACCACCATTATTGCCGATGCCGCGCGTTATCCTTATTTACTCTCCAACGGCAACAAGCTGGAGAGCGGTCGCCATGAAGATGGCCGCCATTGGGTGAAGTGGCAAGATCCGTTCCCGAAACCGTGCTACCTGTTTGCGCTGGTGGCGGGTGATTTCGACGTATTACGTGATAGTTTTACTACGCGTTCAGGCCGCGATGTGGCGCTGGAGATCTTTGTCGATCGCGGCAACCTTGATCGTGCTGATTGGGCGATGACCTCGCTGAAAGCCAGCATGAAGTGGGATGAAGAGCGCTTTAACCTTGAGTACGACCTCGACATCTTTATGATCGTCGCGGTGGATTTCTTCAATATGGGGGCGATGGAGAACAAAGGCCTTAACGTCTTCAACTCCAAATATGTGCTGGCGAAAGCCGAAACCGCCACTGACAAAGATTACCTCGGCATTGAAGCGGTGATCGGTCACGAATATTTCCACAACTGGACCGGCAACCGCGTGACCTGCCGCGACTGGTTCCAGCTCAGCCTGAAAGAGGGGCTGACAGTGTTCCGCGATCAGGAGTTCAGCTCCGATCTCGGTTCGCGCGCGGTGAACCGTATCGATAACGTACGTGTGATGCGCGGTGCGCAGTTCGCGGAAGACGCCAGCCCAATGGCGCACCCAATCCGTCCGGATCAGGTGATCGAAATGAACAACTTCTACACCTTAACGGTGTATGAGAAAGGGTCAGAAGTGATCCGCATGATGCACACCTTGTTGGGCGAAGAGAATTTCCAGAAAGGCATGCAACTCTATTTCGAGCGTCACGATGGCAGCGCCGCCACCTGCGATGATTTCGTGCAGGCGATGGAAGATGCCTCGAACGTCGATCTGTCGCAGTTCCGCCGCTGGTACAGCCAGGCGGGCACGCCAGTTCTGACGGTGCGCGATGACTACAATCCAGAGCTGGAACAGTACACGCTGCACGTCACCCAGCGCACGCCGGCCACCGCCGAGCAGAAAGAGAAGCTGCCGCTGCACATTCCGCTGGATATCGAACTGTACGATAACGAAGGCAAGGTGATCCCGCTGCAGCATAACGGTCATCCGGTGCATCACGTGCTGAACGTTACCGAAGAGTTCCAGACCTTTATTTTCGATAACGTTTACTTCCAGCCGGTGCCATCGCTGCTGCGTGAATTCTCTGCGCCCGTGAAGCTCGACTACAAATGGAGCGATGCGCAACTCACCTTCCTGATGCGCCACGCGCGTAACGACTTCGCGCGCTGGGATGCGGCGCAAAGCCTGCTGGCAACCTACATTCGCCTCAACGTCGCACGTCATCAGCAGGGCCAGCCGCTATCGCTGCCGCTGCATGTGGCAGATGCGTTCCGCGCGGTGCTGCTGGATGAGCAGGGCGATCCGGCGCTGAAAGCGTTGATTCTTTCGCTGCCGTCTGAAAATGAAATCGCCGAACTGTTTGATGTCATCGATCCGCTGGCGATCTCAGCGGTGCGCGATGCGCTGGTGCGTACGCTGGCTAAAGAGCTGAGTGACGAATTCTTAGCGCTCTATCTGGCCAACCAAAGCAGCGAATACAAAATTGAGCACGCGGAGATTGGCAAGCGCACGCTGAAAAATGTCTGCCTCGGTTACCTGGCCTTCGCCGATGCGGCACAGGCGGACAAGCTGGTGCAGGCGCAATATCAGCAGGCAAACAACATGACCGATGCGTTAGCGGCGCTGTCTGCAGCGGTGGCGGCGAACCTGCCGTGCCGCGATACGCTGCTGGCGGCCTACGATGAGCGCTGGCATCAGGATGGTCTGGTGATGGATAAATGGTTTGTGCTGCAAGCCACCAGCCCAGCGGCGGACGTGCTGAGCAATGTGCGTGAGCTGCTGAATCACCGTTCGTTCACCATGGGCAACCCGAACCGTATCCGTTCACTGATTGGTGCGTTCGCGTCTGGTAATCCCGCGGCGTTCCACGCTAAAGATGGCAGCGGTTATCAGTTCCTGGTGGAGATGTTGACCGATCTCAACACGCGCAACCCGCAAGTGGCTGCACGCATGATCGAGCCGCTGATTCGCCTGAAACGCTACGATGCCGATCGTCAGGCGCTGATGCGTAAAGCGCTGGAAACGTTGCAAGGGCTGGATAAGCTGTCGGGCGATTTGTACGAGAAAATCACCAAGGCGTTAAACGCGTAAGAAAACCATGCGCAATAAATTGCGCCGCTACGAATAAATGTATGCATTCGTAGCGGCGCGATTTATCGCGCGTCTTTAATTAACTCTGCTGCGCAAACTTCAACGGCTGTTCTGACGAGCCGCGCTTCATCACCCGATCCAGCACTTCCGCTTCCAGCTCTGCCAGACGTGCCGATCCGCGACGGCGTGGGCGCGGTAAGTCGACGATCAAATCCAGGCCAATCTGGCCTTCCTCAATCAACAATACGCGATCGGCAATAGCCACCGCTTCGCTGACATCGTGCGTCACCAGCAGCACGGTGAAGTTATGCTGCTGCCACAGCGACTCAATCAATCCCTGCATTTCGATACGCGTCAACGCATCCAGCGCCCCGAGCGGCTCATCGAGCAGCAGCAAACCTGGGCGGTGAATCAGCGCACGCGCCAGCGCCACGCGCTGTTTCTGCCCGCCAGACAACGCGGCAGGCCACTCGTTGGCACGATCCGCCAATCCCACGGCTTCGAGTGCTTCCAGCGCGGCGGCGCGCCATTCGCGGCCTTTCAGTCCCAGCCCAACGTTATCAATCACCTTTTTCCACGGCAGTAAGCGTGAATCCTGGAACATCAAACGCGTATCTTCGCGTGCCTCGGATAACGGCGCGTTGCCCGCCAGCAACGCCCCGCGCGTGGTGGATTCCAGACCCGCCAGCAGGCGCAGCAAGGTACTTTTCCCGCAGCCGCTACGGCCGACCACGGCGACGAACTGCCCGGAGGGAATATGCAGATCGATATTATTCAGGATGGTGCGATCGCCATATTGCTTGCTGACGCCATTTACACTAACCGGTGTACCGCGATTTAAGCGCGCCGGATTTAGGGTTGCGTTGCTCATGCGTTCTCCTTCACTTGGTAAGCCGGATGCCAGCGCAGCCAGACGCGCTCCAGCAGTTGTGCCGCGACGTCGGCGAGTTTGCCGAGCAGGGCATAGAGAATGATGGCCACCACCACCACGTCGGTTTGCAGGAATTCACGGGCGTTCATCGCCAGATAACCAATGCCAGAGTTAGCGGAAATGGTTTCGGCGACGATCAGCGTCAGCCACATCAGGCCAAGGGCAAAACGTACGCCAACCATAATTGAAGGCAGCGCACCCGGCAGAATCACCTGAATGAACAGGCTCCAGCCAGACAAGCCGTAGCTGCGCGCCATCTCGACCAAACCCCGATCAATATTACGAATGCCGTGATAAGTATTCAGGTAAATCGGGAACAGCGTGCCCAGCGCCACGAGGAAAATCTTGGCGGATTCGTCGATGCCGAACCATAAAATCACCAGCGGAATCAGCGCCAGATGCGGCACGTTACGCAGCATCTGCACCGAGGTATCCAGCAAGCGTTCGCCGACGCGCGAGGTGCCGGTAATCAAACCCAGAATCAAACCAATCGAGCCACCAATAGAGAAACCGATGGCGGCACGCCAGCTGCTGATCGCCAGGTTTTGCCACAGTTCTCCGCTCACCGTCAGCTTCCAGAAGGTGATGAGGATGTTTTCCGGCGACGGCAAAATGCGCGTCGACAGCCAACCCACTTGCGATGCCAGTTGCCACAGCGCAATCAGCACCACCGGCAACACCCACGGCAATACAGCATTGGTCAGCCTGGTTTTAACGTTCGCCATCATCTGCTCCTTTAGCTCTGCGACACTTTTTGCGGCGTGAAATCGTTGGCCACCGCTTCACCGTGCGCTTGCACCACGCGCGGCTTCGGCACTTCCGGAATCGCCAAATCGAGGTGCGGGAACAGCAACTCACCCACGCGATAAGCCTCTTCCAGATGCGGATAGCCGGAGAGAATAAAGGTCTCGATGCCGAGATCCTGATACTCCTGCATGCGCGCCGCCACGGTTGGGCCATCGCCCACTAACGCGGTACCTGCGCCGCCGCGCACCAGGCCGACGCCGGCCCACAGATTCGGGCTGATCTCCAGCTTGTCGCGACGTCCACCGTGCAGTGCGGCCATGCGCTGCTGGCCTACCGAATCGGTGCGCGCAAACGCGGCCTGCGCTTTGGCAATGGTGGCATCGTCGAGATGGGCAATCAGGCGATCCGCCGCTTGCCACGCTTCTTCATTGGTTTCGCGCACAATCACATGCAGACGAATCCCGAAGCGCACGGTGCGGCCTTGTGCCGCCGCTTTGGCGCGCACTTGCTCAATCTTCTCTTTAACTAACGCCGGCGGTTCGCCCCAGGTGAGATAGACATCGACCTGTTCAGCGGCCAGATCCTGCGCGGCATCTGATGATCCGCCAAACCACAGCGGCGGACGCGGTTCCTGCACCGCTTTAAACATCAGACGCGCACCGCGCACCTTCACATGCTTGCCTTCGTAATCGACGGTTTCGCCTTCGCTTACCCGCCGCCAGACGCGGGTAAACTCAGCGGACTCTTCATAGCGTTCACGGTGATCGAGGAACACGCCATCGCCGGCTAACTCTTCCGGATCGCCGCCGGTGACCAGATTAAACAGCGCGCGACCATTTGACAGACGATCCAGCGTGGCGGCCTGACGCGCCGCCTGCGTCGGTGAAATCACGCCCGGACGCAGTGCGACGAGGAAACGCAGACGCTGCGTAACCGGAATCAATGACGCCGCCACCAGCCAGGCATCTTCACAGGAGCGGCCGGTAGGGATCAGCACGCCGCCGAAGCCAAGGCGATCCGCTGCCTGCGCAATCTGTTGCAGATAACCATGATCAACCGGGCGCGAACCTTCCGCGGTGCCAAGATAGTGGCCATCGCCGTGCGTCGGGAGAAACCAAAATACGGATACGCTCATGATTAATTTCCTTTAGGCTGGGCGGATTGTGGATGCCAGATGCGGTCAGCAATATTCACTTTTACCGGCATCAGATGATTGGCATAAAACAGATCGGCCGTTTGCTGTTGGGCCTGCGCGGTATGGGCGCTGACCGGCGTAATGGTGGTCGGTGGACGATGGTCGAGATAGCTGGCAATTACCGGTTTTGGTAAGCCCATCGCATTCGCCAGCAGATCGATACTCTGGTCGCGCTGGCTGCGCGTTAGCGCATCGGCTTCGCTGAAGGTATTCAGTACCTGCTGCACGAAGGCGCCGTTCGTCTCGGTGTATTTGCGCGTGGCTAAATAGAAGGAGCCGGTTTGATTGAGTTTGCTGCCGTCGGCCAGCACGCGCACGTTGCCTTGCAGCAGCGCGGCAGAGTAGTAAGGATCCCAAATCGCCCAGGCATCAACGTCGCCTTGCTGAAATGCGGCGCGCGCATCGGCGGGCGTCAGATAGGTTGGCTGAATGTCTTTAAAGCTCAGTCCGGCCTGTTCCAGCGCACGCAGCAGCAGGTTGTGCGAGCTGGAGCCTTTCTGGAACGCCACTTTATGGCCTTTCAGTTCGGCCACGCTGTGAATTGGGCTATCTTTCGGCACTAAAATCACTTCGGCTTGCGGCTTGGATGGCTCCGAGCCGACATAAAGCAGATCGGCACCTGCGGCCTGAGCAAACAGCGGCGGGATGTCGCCGGTGCTGCCCAAATCGATGCTATCGACGTTAAGCGCCTCGAGCATCTGCGGGCCCGCCGGGAATTCCACCCACTTTATGTTGGTGCGCGGGAAGCGCTGCTCCAGCAGCTTGTGGGTTTTCGCCAATACCATGCTCACCGAACCTTTCTGGTAACCGATACGCAACTGTTCTGGTGCGTCGGAGGCCTGCGCGCTCACGCTCAAGGTGAGCAGCGCCGCGACGGCTGGCATGAGTAAACCCGTCAATATCCTTTTCATCTCTCTTCCTTTATACCGCTTGTGCGTAAGGTGGGTGGCGACGATGCAGCGCGTGCCAGAAGGTATCCAGCGCTTCATCAATGCGTTGCGACAGCAGCGGATCGAGCAGCGGCTGGCGGTCGTAATCGGTAATCTGGCCGTCAGTGGCGAACACGCCGTGCAACACTTCCTGTGCCTTTAGCGCGTTGAGTACCGGCTTCAGCGCGTAGTCCACCGCCAGCAGATGTGAAGCACTGCCGCCGCTGGCCAGTGGCAACACCACTTTGTGTTCCAGCGCGCGCTCGGGCAGCAGATCGAGCAGGGTTTTCAGTGCGCCGGAAAACGAAGCCTTATAAATAGGCGTGGCGACAATTACGCCATCCGCCAGCGCCAAATCGGCTTTCAACGCGGCCAATGCGGGAGAATCGAAGCGTGCATAGAGCAAATCTTCAGGCTGGAAGTTGTGAATATTCCATGGAATCACTTCGACACCGCGCGCTTCCAGCGCGTGCTGGCACAGGCTCAGCAGCGCAGTAGAGCGTGAAGGGAAGCGAGGGCTGCCCGCCAGCGTAATAACCCGCATGGTCACTCCTTATAACTTAAAGTTATTGATTATCTGATATTCAGAACTGATGTGTTCAATACTGTCAGAGCAGGCAGCGAGGCTTAAATGATTTATCTGGTAATCCTAAGTCGCAAAATGGGATAGCCAGTAGCATATAAAGAGGGGATGAAAACGCAGGTTTCAGGCGCTTAGGTATAATCTGAAAAGCGAGGCTGCGAGGGTGCAGTTATATAAATCCTGCGGCCTCATTGAATGACGTTAATGATTAAAGGGCGTGATGCATGGGTAAAACAGAGTAGTAACCAGAGAAATATATTTATACAGACCGCGCAGTTACCGATTGCATGCAGTGCTTGATATTGAAAGTTATGGAAAAAGATAAACAATTCTCCACTATTCACTCCCTCATGAATCGGATAAAACTGAGCAACAGTTGTTTATTTCCTAATTTACCGTGGTTTTTATTTCACGAAATTTATGTCTAAACGCGAATAAAGGTTAATAAAATACGCACTATTCAACCCGCTTGTTACAAGTCATGCAAATTTTCGCCAATCAACATCACACTTCATGCAGCTGCGCTGAACAATTAATTTCGTAAGTTACATGTTAATGCTAATCGTGGTTGGAATTACAATTCCAGGCCTGTTTATAATCGGTTGAGCTAATTTCCGCTAGAACACGATAACGATATTTCACTTATTTATTTACGCCCGCGTTTTGTGGCGTGAACTGCCGTTGCGGCAAACCAATTTATTTTTAGGGAGATATATATGGGTAGTTCTTCATTTGCTCAGGATTTAACTGAGCAGCGGGTCGCGCCTGCCACCTTCAATCGCATCTCACCCTCACCTAACGCTGCAGAAGAGCTGGTATGTTACTGGCTGCAACCCGATGCTGCGGGATCGCATCTCACCTCGTCATTGCTGCCGACCTTTCCGCACAGCACGCCGGCTCAAGATGATTTCCTGCTGTTCAGCGCGGAACGCAGCGCCTTGCCGGCCAACCTGCTGCAGGACGTGGCAAAGCTCAGTGACCAGCGTCCCGAGCTGAACTGTTTTGTGGTCTCACTGGCGAAGCGCGAGCTGGCGAACGGTTTACACTCTTCTCTGCAGCTGTTCCAGCAACTGCATGCGCAGCGCTGGTGGCAGCAGGGCGGCTTTGCGGTGATCTTGCGTGCTGGACTGGCCCGCGCGGGTGGGCCGCTGACGCGTATTCAGGATGTGATGCTGGCCGGATTACTGCATACACAAACGGCGTGGGTACTCGATTACGCTAGTGAAGCGTCGCTGACTACTCAGGTAGAAGCCTCGCCGCGCTTAACCTATCAGCAATTTATTACCGATTATGAAAAACTCACGCGATTGTCACACTATATTCCGGAGCGAAACCGCTATCGGGAAAGTTATTTACGCAGCGGCTTATTACAATTAGTCCAGCACGAGTTAAGTGGTGCCGATAAATTCTCAGATAATACCCGCCATGCATTAACCTACTTTGCGGAAAACTTTCCGGCCAAAGGTGCAATGGAAAAACTTATGTTGAAACAACCTGACATCTATTTCGCCATGATGAAAATGAGAAAAAAGCTGGGCGCTTAGCACCAACGTTAATTTTAAGAATAACTCCGGTGTGCGCGTGAATACTTTTATGTCACGCTTAAGGCCACTGAGATAATCCCCAGATGCCAAAACACCTATGTCTATAAAACGTAACGCGATTGCCAACTATGTTGGTCAAATCTATCTGACGCTGTCAGGTATTTTGGTTGTACCACTTTATATTCAACACTTAGGTATGGAAGCCTACGGTTTAGTGGGCTTCTTTTCGATTTTATTAACCTGGCTGCAATTACTCGATGCCGGTGTTTCGACCACCTTGATGCGGGAAGCGGCGCGCTATCGTGCTAATCAGGAGGAATTTGTCTGGTTCCCGGCGCTGTTTGCCACGCTGACCAAATTCTTCTTGTTCTCCACGATTGTGCTGGTGGTGTTGGGTTGGCTGGCGACGCCGTGGATTGCCACGCACTGGCTGGATGCGCGTCATCTTCCGGCGGGCGATGTGGTGATTGCCGTGGCGATTATGGTGATCACTGCGGCGATACGCTGGCGCACCAGTCCGTATCGCAGCGTGATTGTGGGCTTCGAACATCAGGTGTGGCTGAACGGCGTCAACCTGATTATCACCACCTTGCGCACCTTTGGCGCGGTGCTGGTGATTCAATTCTTCTCTAATGCGGTATTGGCGTTCTTTGTCTGGCAGTTGCTGGTGTCGATTGCCGAAGCGGCCTGCTGTATCTACAAATCCTGTCAGCTGATCCCCAAAGCGGCGCGCAAAGAGAAGCGCGGCGATCTGAAAGAGGTGCTGAAACCCTTTATTCGTTTTGCGCTCAGCGCGGCATTTTCCAGTGCGGTGTGGACCTTTATTTCGCAAATCGACCGACTGGTGCTCTCCAAGACGCTGCCGCTGAGCGAATACGGTTCGTTTACCGTGGTGGCGACTGCCGCAACTGGCATTCTACTGCTCAGCAGCCCGATCATGCAGGCTATCGTGCCACGCATGACCGGCATGAAAACCCGCAAAGAGGGCGATGCGGAGTCCTTGAAACTTTACCGCTACACCACGCAGGCGGTGGCGATCTTTATGGCGCCGCTCAGTATCACCATCGCCTGTTACGCCGGCCCGCTGCTGTGGGCGTGGACGCAGAAAAGTCAGATTGTTGATGAGATGTCATTTGTCCTTAGCCTGTACGCATTAGGCAGTGGCATTCAGGCGATCTGCGGTTTGCTCTATCACCTGCAATACATCAACGGCAACCTCAAGCTGCACATGAAAGGCTTCACCTGCTTTGCCGTGCTGCTGGTGCCGCTCAACATCTGGTGTGCCATTCACTACGGCGCACTGGGCACCGGTTGGCTGTGGCTGGGCCAAAACATCTTCTATCTGGTGGGCTGGGCGTGGCTGGTGCATCGCCGCTTTGCGCCGGGCATTCATTTCACCTGGTTAACCCGCGACGTGATGCTGATTTGGGCGGTTTCTGCGGCTGTCGCCTGGCTGAGCACCTTGCTGCCGATCGAGTGGAACCAAAATCGCTGGCTCAACCTGCTGTGGCTTGGCTTGATTGGCGCGTTCAATCTCGGCGTCTGCTGTCTGCTGCACAGTGTGGTGTTGAAGCGTCTCAGAATTCCGTTGTTTAACGTTGAGGAAAGAGGATGAGCATGAATTCATCTCACCGTATCCCTACGGTTTCGGTCATCATACCGAACTGGAATTGCGCGCCCTGGCTGCCAGAAGCCATGGGTTCATTACTGCGTCAGTCATCGCCGCCGGAACAGATCATTGTTATCGACGATGGTTCCAGTGACAGCAGCGTAGCCTGGCTAACGGCGTTTGCGGCCCAGCATCCGCAGGTGATCCTGCTGAGCGGTGAGCGCGGCGGCGTCAGTGCCGCGCGTATGAAAGGGCTCTCTGTCGCAACCGGTGATTTTGTTTACTTCATGGATGCCGATGATTTTGTCTCCACCGATTTGTTCGCCGACTTCCGTCGCGTGCAGGCGCGCCATGAAGATATCGATCTGTTCTGCTTTGGCGCGAAAATGTTTTTTGATGTGCCTGCCGCGCAGCGCCACTATCAAACCATTCACCAGCGTCATGTCAGTGGATTGCTGGCCGGTGGCAGCACCAGTTTACGTACGCTGATGCAGCATCAGTCGGCGCATCGCGTCGTGTGGAGCAGCATCATTTCGCGTCGCTTGATTGATCAATTGGCGCTGCAGTTTCTGCCGATTCAAAACCATGAAGATGCGCCTTACATGTTTGCGCTCTATCTGCAGGCGCGTAACATTTATTGCACCAGCCAAAGCTACTACTACAAACGCTTTATGCTGACGTCGCTGTCGCAAAGCACGCGCGATTTTTCCTATGTGAAAAATTACTTTATTGCGCGTGAAAGCAGCGAACAGTTCCTGCGCGATCGGCAACTGCCGGTGGATGCGGCGTTGCTGGATAGCTATTACCAAACGGTGATGCACAGCTGCCTGGCGCAGATGCGCAAAAATCACATGGTGATCCCAACGGATTGGCAACCGCAGGTGAATCAGCTGGTGCGCAATGTGTTGCAGCATAGCGCGCGTCTGAAGCTAATGTGGTATTGCCCGACGATTTACAGTGGCTTGCAGGCGTGTCGCGAACAGCTTGGCCGCTATTCTGCACGACGCTGATAACGATCAAATTGTGATGCAGTAGAACAATTTACTTTTGCGCCAGCGCACCTTACCATTCTGGCGCACATTTTCCCGTGCACCCCGACTTCCCTGGTTTCCGTCATTGAGGAGAGTGCATGTTATATCCTATCGTCCGGCCAGCGCTGTTTAAGCTTGATCCTGAGCGTGCGCACGAACTCACCTTTCAACAACTGCGTTTTATTAGCGGCACCCCGCTGGAAGGGCTGATTCGCCAGTCGCTGCCATCACGTCCGGTAACCTGCATGGGATTAACCTTCCCGAACGCGCTCGGCTTAGCGGCCGGTCTCGATAAGAATGCCGAGTGCATTGATGCCTTCGGCGCGATGGGCTTTGGTTTTGTCGAAGTGGGAACGGTAACGCCGCTGGCGCAACCGGGAAATGATAAACCGCGTATGTTCCGCTTAGTGCCTGCCGAAGGGATTATTAACCGCATGGGGTTTAATAATCTCGGCGTTGATCATCTGATTGCCAACGTTAAAAAGTCGCGCTTTAAGGGCATTCTCGGCATCAATATTGGCAAAAATAAAGATACGCCGGTCGAGAAAGGCAAAGACGATTATCTGATCTGCATGGAAAAGGTATATGCCCACGCCGGTTATATCGCCATCAATATTTCGTCACCCAACACGCCAGGATTACGCACGCTGCAATATGGCGAAGCGCTGGACGATCTTCTTTCTGCCATCAAATTAAAACAGCAAGAACTACAACAAAGGCACCTTAAATATGTGCCGGTGGCGGTAAAGATCGCGCCGGATCTGACTGAAGAAGAATTGATCCAGGTTGCCGACAGTTTGGTGCGCCACAATATTGATGGTGTGATTGCCACCAATACCACGCTTGATCGTTCGCTGGTGACCGGCCTTAAATATGCCGAAGAAATGGGCGGATTAAGTGGTCGTCCGGTGCAGTCACGCAGCACCGAAGTGATTCGCCGCCTGGCGCAAGAGCTGCAGGGCCGCTTACCTATTATCGGCGTCGGTGGTATTGATTCGCTGGTTTCTGCGCGTGAGAAAATTACCGCGGGTGCAACATTAGTGCAGATATACTCTGGATTTATTTATAAAGGCCCAAGCTTAATTAAAGATATCGTGACCCACCTCTAAGACATTTCCCACTTTACTGCGCCGAGGGGTTTATTTATCCCTTCGGCTCGTTTATATTTTGTCCTGCTGATGCATTTTTCAGCTTTTTCTCAGATTTATTATTTTAATTAAGCGCCGTTTAGCGCAGCGATAAACCACAGGGCAGATCATGAAAATCAAACCTGATGACAACTGGCGTTGGTATTTCGACGCTGATCATGACCGCATGATGCTGGATTTAGCCGACGGCATGTTATTTCGCTCGCGCTTCTCGCGCAAAATGCTGACGCCTGATGCCTTTAATGTCAGCGGTTTTTGCGTTGATGACGCCGCGCTCTATTTTAGCTTTGAAGAACGTTGCCGTCAGAGTGGATTAAAAGGCGATCAGCGTGCGGAATTAGTGTTAAACGCGCTAGTGGCCAGTCGTTTTCTCAAACCCCTGATGCCAAAAAGCTGGCACTTCACCAATCATGCGCACAGCTGGCAGCCCGCTGCGGGCGATATGGTGGCGGTGACGCTGGCTGATAGCGGCGAACAGGCACAACTGTTTGTGGTTGAAAGCGGTGAAAATGCTGCGCTGTGTTTATTAGCGCAAAACGCGCTAACCGTGGCGGGTAAAGGTATGCAGTTGGGTGATGCGATAAAGATCATGAACGATCGTCTGCGTCCGCAGCAGCAGGAACAAACCGCCCACTTTGCGCGGGCGGTGTAATCGGCTTACGCCAGTTCGATATCGCCTGCCGGAATGCAGCTGCAGCTTAAGATGGTACCATCGGCGCGCACCGCGCTTTTCTTCAGTGCTTTCACTTCACCCGCCACCAACGTCACTTTGCAGCTGCCACAAATCCCGGCACGGCACGAGTAGGGAATGCGGAAACCCTGCATTTCCAACTGTTCCAGCAGCACTTGCTGATTGTCGCCGCTAAAGCTCGTCCCCTGATAATCGATGCTCACCGCGCTGTGGCTGCTAGCGGCTGGCGCCAGCGTTTCGACCACGGCGCCCGCACCGTAAGCGCGTGGGGTTTGCTTCTCGAGAATGGTCACCGCATCGCCGACGCGAATAATGCCGCTATTAAGGGCGATCAAATTCAGGCCGAAATCGATATCGCCGCTGCCATCCTGCGCGCTGCGAAAACCCTGCAAGGTCGAGAGCGGTTCGCCATCAGGATGCTTACGGCCGCTTTCGGTACCGACGGTGGTAAACACGCAGCGGCTGCACGGTTTCGGCATCTCAAAGGTGATCTCGCCAATTTGCAGGCGTTTCCAGCTATCTTCTTCCCAGGCGGCCGCGCCGCTCACCACCAAATTGGGACGGAACTGCTCAACGCGCACGCTGGCTGGACAGCGCTGCTGCAGATCCTGCAACGAGGCCATATTCACTAACAGGTAAGGAAAACCGTCGGCGAAACTCAGTGGCACATGATCAAAACGCTTCACGCGGCGCGTCGGTTGCACGCCGGTCCAGCGCAGCTGCACCGGACGCGGGAAGAAGGTGCTTAACCAGCTGTTGATCGCGTCAGGTGCAACGCACGCGGTGAAATGGTTGCCCCAGACTTCGGTGGGTGACTGCTCAGCGGTGAAATCAGCGAAGCGGATCAGCGCCTGCGAACCATCCGCTGCCTGCAGAAACAGCCCGTCCGGCAGCAGCGCCGGGGTAAAGCGCACCATTTCCGGAAACTGGCGGGCGGTCACGAACGTGCCGTCCCGTTCGGTCACCATAAAGATGCGATCAAAGCCCAGACCGCTTTCCAGCACCTGCGCATGTGACAGTTGCAGACCGCGCATAGATTTAACGGGATGGATGTAAAGGCGTGAAAGCGTAATCATCACCACTCCAAAAAAGGGGTCATAAGTTTTAAAGAAGCTAACTTTATGACATAGCACGCTGATTCGCTATAATGCGCAGCAATTTAAGCAAGAGTAAAAAGTGACGATATGAATTCTCTGTTTGCCAGTACGGCGCGTGGGCTCGAAGAGCTGTTGAAAAGTGAGCTAGACGCGCTGGGTGCGCAGGATTTGCAGGTGGTGCAGGGCGGCGTCCACTTCCAGGCCGACGACCATGTAATGTACCAAAGCCTGCTGTGGAGCCGTCTGGCTTCGCGCATTTTGCTGCCGCTGGGAGAATTTGGCGTCTGGAGCGATCTCGATCTTTACGTGGGTGCGCAAAGTATCCCGTGGACCGAGATGTTCGACAGCAACACCAGTTTTGCCATCCATTTTAGCGGCACTAACGAGGTGATCCGTAACAGCCAGTTCGGTGCGCTGCGCATTAAAGATGCCATCGTCGATAGTTTTACCCGCCAGAATCTGGAGCGCCCGAACGTTGATCGTGAACAACCGGGCATCCGCATCAATGCGTGGCTCAACAAAGATCGCGTCAGCATCGCGCTGGATCTAAGCGGTGATTCACTGCATCAGCGCGGCTATCGCCAGCAAACCGGCGCAGCGCCGCTAAAAGAAACCTTAGCGGCAGCCATCGTGATGCGTTCCGGTTGGCAGAGCAGCACGCCGCTGGTCGATCCGATGTGTGGTTCCGGTACGCTGCTGCTGGAAGCGGCGTTGATCGCCTGCGATCGCGCGCCTGGCCTGCTGCGTACCCATTGGGGCTTCAATCGCTGGAAGAAACATAATCAGGCAGCGTGGCAGGAAGTTCATGCTGTCGCGAAAGAGCGCGCGCGCGTGGGTACCGCCGCTGCGACCGCCCGTTTCTTTGGCTACGATAATGACAGCCGTGTGCTGGAATCAGCGCGCGCCAACGCCCGTCGTGCAGGCGTGTTCGAGCTGTTCACCTTTGCGCAGCAGGATGTGATTAAGCTGAAGAATCCGCTGGCGGGCAAAGAGATTACCGGCACGGTATTGAGCAACCCGCCGTACGGTGAGCGTCTGGAAAGCGAACCGGCGCTGATTGCGCTGCACAGCCAGCTGGGCCGCATCATGAAGCAGCACTTCGGCGGCTGGAATCTGTCGCTGTTCAGCGCTTCGCCAGAGCTGCTGAGCTGCTTGCAACTGCGTGCCGATCGTCAGTTTAAAGCCAAAAACGGCCCGCTGGAGTGCGTGCAGAAAAACTATCAGCTGGCTGCAACCAGTGCAGAAGGCGGCGCGCAGATCGCCGAAGATTTTGCTAACCGTCTGCGCAAGAACCTGAAGAAGCTGGATAAATGGGCGCGTCAGTCGAATATCGATTGTTATCGTCTGTATGACGCCGATCTGCCTGAGTACAACGTAGCGGTCGATCGTTACGCTGATTGGGTGGTGATTCAGGAGTATGCGCCGCCGAAAACCGTGGACGCCAACAAAGCGCGTCAGCGTCTGTTCGATGTGATCAGCGCTACGCTGAGCGTGCTGGAGATCCCGGCCAATCGTCTGGTAATGAAGA
The DNA here is from genome assembly GCF_003208415.1 of Pantoea sp. AG1095. Lineage (NCBI taxonomy): Bacteria > Pseudomonadati > Pseudomonadota > Gammaproteobacteria > Enterobacterales > Erwiniaceae > Pantoea > Pantoea sp. AG1095. The sequence goes on from NZ_QKMJ01000001.1 coordinate 398,362, forward strand.
CCCGCGAACGCCAGAAAGGCAAAAGCCAGTATCAAAAGCTGGGTGAGAAGGGCGATTTCTTCGAAGTGCAGGAATTTGATGCGCGCCTGCTGGTGAATCTCACCGATTATCTGGATACTGGTTTGTTCCTCGATCACCGTATAGCGCGCCAGATGCTGGGCAAAATGAGCGCAGGCAAAGATTTCCTCAATCTGTTTGCGTACACCGGTACCGCCAGCGTACATGCCGGTTTAGGTGGCGCAAAAACCACCACCACCGTGGATATGTCGCGTACTTATCTGGAGTGGGCCGAGCGCAACCTGCGCCTTAACGGTTTAACCGGCCGTAATCATCGCCTGATGCACGCCGATTGCCTGAGCTGGTTGCGTGAGAGTGACGAACAGTTCGATTTGATCTTTATCGATCCGCCGACGTTTTCTAACTCTAAGCGCATGGAAGACGATTTCGACGTGCAGCGCGATCACATGATGCTGATGCAGAACCTGAAACGTTTGCTGCGTCGCGGTGGCACCATTATGTTCTCCAACAACAAGCGCGGCTTCAAAATGGATCTCGACGGCTTAGAACGTCTGGGTCTGCAGGCGCAGGAAATTACCCAAAAAACGCTGTCGCAGGATTTCGCGCGCAACCGTCAAATTCACAACTGCTGGCTGGTTAGCCACGCCGGTAAGGAATAAGTTTTATGTCACTGATCAGTATCCATGGCGCTTACCTCTCGTTCAGCGATGCGCCGCTGTTGGATAACACCGAACTGCATATCGAAGAGGGCGAACGCGTCTGTCTGGTTGGCCGTAACGGCGCCGGTAAATCGACGCTGATGAAAATCATCAACGGCGAACAGCCGCTGGATGACGGCCGCATCATTTATGAGCAGGATTTGGTGGTGGCGCGTCTGCAACAGGATCCGCCACGCAACATTACCGGTTCTGTTTATGACTTCGTTGCCGAAGGCGTGGCCGAGCAGGCGGAGCATCTCAAGGCTTATCACGCGATTTCCCATCTGGTGATGGAAGATCCGAGCGAGAAGAACCTGAACGAGATGGGTCGTTTGCAAACCATCCTTGACCATCAGAATCTGTGGCAGCTGGATAGCCGCATCAACGACGTGCTGCAGCAGATTGGTCTGGATGCGGATACCGAGTTGTCTTCGCTGTCTGGCGGCTGGCTGCGTAAAGCGGCGTTGGGCCGCGCGCTGGTGAGCAACCCGCGCGTACTGATGCTCGACGAACCGACCAACCACCTTGATATCGAAACCATTGATTGGCTGGAAACGTTCCTCAAGACATTCACCGGCAGCATCATCTTCATTTCGCATGACCGTTCGTTTATTCGCAACATGGCGACGCGCATTGTCGATCTTGATCGCGGCAAGCTGGTTTCCTGGCCGGGCAACTACGATCTGTTCCTGATCGGCAAAGAAGAAGCGCTGCGTGTCGAAGAGATGCAGAACGCCGAGTTTGACCGCAAGCTGGCGCAGGAAGAAGTGTGGATCCGTCAGGGCATCAAAGCGCGCCGCACGCGTAACGAAGGCCGTGTACGTGCCTTGAAAGCGCTGCGTAACGAGCGCTCTGCACGTCGTGAAGTGATGGGCAAAGCCAATATGCAAGTCGGCGAAGCGGCACGTTCAGGCAAAATCGTGTTTGAGATGGAAGATGTCAATTACAGCGTGGGTGGCAAAACCCTGGTGAAAGACTTCTCTACTCAGGTGCAGCGCGGCGACAAAATCGCCCTGATTGGCCCGAACGGTTGTGGTAAAACCACCTTGCTGCGTCTGATGCTGGATCAGCTGAAAGCCGACAGCGGCCGCGTGCATTGCGGTACCAAGCTGGAAATCGCTTACTTCGATCAGCACCGCGCTGAGCTGGATCCGGATCGTACCGTGATGGATAACCTCGCTGAAGGTAAGCAGGAAGTGATGGTTAACGGCAAACCGCGCCACGTGCTCGGTTACCTGCAGGACTTCCTGTTCCATCCGAAACGCGCCATGACGCCGGTGCGCGCCTTGTCCGGCGGTGAGCGAAACCGCCTGCTGCTGGCGCGTCTGTTCCTCAAGCCAAGCAACCTGCTGATTCTTGATGAACCGACCAACGACCTCGACGTCGAAACGCTGGAATTGCTGGAAGAGCTGGTGGATGGTTATCAGGGCACCGTGATGCTGGTGAGCCACGACCGTCAATTCGTCGACAACACCGTGACCGAGTGCTGGATCTTTGAAGGCAACGGCGAAATCGGCACCTTTGTCGGTGGCTATCACGATGCTCAGCAGCAGCGCGCAGCCTATAAGCAGGGCAAAGCCTCGCAGGCTAAACCGGCTACACCGGTGAAAACCGCTGAGAAAAGTGACGCCGCCAAACGTCCGGCCAACAAGCTAAGCTATAACCTGGCACGTGAGCTGGAACAGCTGCCACAAAAACTGGAGCAGTTGGAAACCCGCATCGGTGAGTTGCAGGCTAAAATGAGTCATCCAGATTTCTTCAGCCAGCCACACGATAAAACCCAGCCGGTTCTGGATGCGTTAGCGCAAACCGAGCAGGAGCTGGAAGTGGCGTTCGAACGCTGGGAAGAGCTGGAAGCACTGAAAAACGGCGCGTAATCGGAAGGAGTCAGCATGTGTGCAGCGGATCAAGCGCATCAGTGGAGTCTTTGTCCACAGTGTGATTTAACAGTAAAGCTGCCCGCTGTACCGGTTGGCAGCCGTGCGCGTTGCCCGCGTTGTCACACCACGCTGCAAGCCAACTGGCAGGAGCCGCGTCGACGTCCGACCGGCTACGCCTTTTCGGCCCTGTTCATGCTGGTGCTGGCCAATCTGTTTCCTTTCATCAATATGCACGTCGCGGGATTGAGCAGCCAGATATCGCTGCTCGAAATTCCCCAGGTGATGGATCGCGAAGATTACCGCAGCCTGGCAACGCTGTTTCTGCTGTTTGTGCAGGGCATTCCTGCCTTCTGCATGATCACCATTATTCTGCTGGTCAATAACGTCCGCATGCCGCACAACCTGCGGCTTGGGTTGGCGCGCGTGCTGTTTCAGCTGCGTAGCTGGGGCATGGCGGAAATTTTTATGGCTGGCGTGCTGGTCAGTTTCGTTAAGCTGATGGCGTATGGTGAGATTGGCCTCGGCAGCAGTTTTTGGCCGTGGTGTCTGTTCTGCGTGTTGCAATTGCGCGCTTTTCAATGTGTTGATCGCCGTTGGGTGTGGCACCGCATCAATCCGTTACCGCCGCTGCCGAAAACGCCGCTGGCCGGTGTTAGCGGCCTGAAGCAAGGTTTGCGTAGCTGTCCGTGTTGTACCGCGATTCTGCCCGCTGACCAACTGGCGTGCCCGCGTTGTGGTGTGAAGGCGCATGCGCGCCGCAAGCACAGTTTGCAATGGACGCTGGCGCTGCTGATCACCTCGGTGATGCTCTATATTCCCTCAAATATCATGCCGATCATGGTGACCGAAACGCTCGGTTCGCAATATCCTTCGAACATTATGGCCGGAGTAATTTTGCTATGGAGCGACGGTTCGTGGCCGGTGGCGCTGGTGATCTTCATCGCCAGTATCATGGTGCCTTCGCTGAAAATGCTGGCGATTGCCTGGCTGTGCTGGCACGGCAGCGGACGCGGTGGGCGCGATGATGAAAAGATGCACGTGGTTTATGAGGTGGTTGAATTCGTTGGCCGTTGGTCAATGATTGATGTGTTTGTAATCGCCGTTCTCTCTGCGCTGGTGCGGATGGGTCGGCTGATGAGCGTGTATCCTGCGCCAGGCGCGCTGTTGTTTGCCATGGTGGTCATCCTCACCATGTTTGCCGCAATGACCTTTGATCCGCGCCTGCTGTGGGATCGACAACGAGAAACTGAACGTAAGGAGCCGCGTCTTGACGGACAACCATCACGGGACTGCTAAGGTCGACCAGATTAAACGCTGGTCGCCGGTCTGGATTGTACCTATTGTCACGCTGTTAATCGGCGGATGGATTCTTTTTTATCACTTCAGCCATCAGGGCCCGGAAGTGACGCTGATTACCGAAAATGCGGAAGGCATCGAAGCCGGTAAAACCACCATTAAGAGCCGCAGCGTCAACGTCGGTGTGGTGGAAAGCGCGGTTCTGACCGACGATTTGCACCATGTAGAGATTAAAGCGCGTCTTAATTCGGGCATGGAAAAGTTGCTACAGGGCGACAGCGCATTTTGGGTGGTGAAACCGCAAATTGGTCGCGAAGGCATTACCGGATTGGGCACACTGCTTTCCGGTGCCTATATCGAGCTGCAGCCGGGCGCGAAGGGCGATAAGCCGGAACGTTATCAACTGCTGGATGCACCGCCGCTGGCGCCGCCGGATGCCAAAGGCATTCGCATAACACTCGACAGCAAAAAAGCCGGTCAGCTTAATGCGGGCGATCCGGTGCTGTTCCGCGGTTATCGTGTAGGTTCAGTGGAAACCAGCAACTTTGATACCGATAAACGCATGATGACTTATCAGCTGTTTATCTCGGCGCCTTACGATCGCCTGATCACCACCAACGTGCGTTTCTGGAAAGACAGCGGTATTGCCGTCGATATGTCTGCATCAGGCATGCGCGTAGAGATGGGATCGCTCACTACGCTATTCAGCGGCGGCGTCAGCTTTGATGTGCCGGACGGCGCTGAGCTGGGCCGGGCGGCGGAGAACAAGGCGGAATACCATCTGTACGACGATCAGCGCAGCATCCAGGATTCGCTCTACAGCGCTCATACCGATTTCCTGCTGTTCTTCACCGATTCGATTCGCGGCTTGCAGGTTGGCGCACCGGTTGAGTTCCGCGGCATTCGTTTGGGTACGGTGTCACAAGTACCTTATATGATTCCGGGCGTGAATCAGGCGCTGAATACTGATTATCGTGTGCCGGTGCTGATTCGCATTGAGCCGGATCGGTTTGTTAATCGCCTGGGCGGAGATTTCAATCTTGAGCAGCATCTGCAGGATGGCAAAAAACGCGGTCTGCGTGCGACGCTGAAAACCGGCAACCTGCTGTCTGGCGCGCTATTTATCGACCTCGATTTCTACGATAACGCACCGGCGTATCAAGGCCCGAATCAGGTGGCTGGCCTGGAAGTGATTCCAACCGTCAGCGGCGGCCTGGCGCAGATTCAGCAGAAACTGATGGCGGCGCTGGATAAGATCAACGGCTTGCCACTTAATCCAGTGCTGAATGAAGCCACAGGTACCTTGAAAGAGAGCCAGCGCACCCTGCAGCGGCTGCAGAAAACGCTGGATAACCTTAATCAGGTCACGGCGAATCCGGCGATGAAAACCCTGCCTTCAGACATGCAGCAAACCCTGCGCGAACTGAACCGCAGCATGAAAGGGCTGCAGCCAGGTTCACCGGCTTACAGCAAGCTGGTGGGCGATATGCAGCGGCTTGATCAGGTATTGCGAGAACTGCAGCCAGTGCTGAAAACGCTGAACAGCAAAAGTAACGCGCTGGTGTTTGAGGCCAAGCCGGGCCAGGATCCACAGCCAAAGAGGGCGAAACAGTGAAAAAAGGGCTAATTATCGGGGCGCTGTTGCTGCTGGCAGGCTGCAGCAGCACCATTGAAAATACCTATTATCAGCTGCCTGCGGGCAGCAATGTGGCGCGCGTTGAAAGTGCCGCGGGCACTGGCCAACCGATGATTTGGGTTGAGCAAGTGACGGTACCGGATTACATGGCGGGCAACGGCCTGGTCTATCAGACCAGCGATGTGAAGTACGTGATTGCAGCCAATAACCTGTGGGCCAGTCCGCTCGATCAACAGTTGCAGCAAACGTTGATCAGAAATCTCAGTAAAGCGCTGCCTGGCCGCCTGGTTGCCGGTGCGCCGCTGGGCGATACGCACGATACGCTGTCGGTAAACGTTACCGGTTTCCAGGGACGCTACGATGGACAAGTGGTGGTGAGTGGCGAATGGTTACTGCAGCATCAAGGACGCCTAATCAAACATGGCTTTAATCTGACGCTGCCGCAAACAGAAGATGGCTATGATGCGCTGGTACGTACTCTGGCTCTCGGCTGGCAGCAAACCGCCCAACAAATCGCAAATAGTGTGGTTTCGCTAAATTAAGATTTGTTCGATGCTTATGCTAAGTCCTTGATTTACTGTAGTGTGATCGCAGTCAAATCAGGGGCTTTTTTTATTGCCTAATCAGCCAGATAGACAATCAACTGACAATTCTACATGGCACTTTAACGTCAAATACATGACATTGGCGTGAATTTTGCGCATTGACCTTTCTTCGGCATCGGGTTAGAACATTACTGTGGTTGAACATTATATCGCCACTCTTTCTTTCCACCCAGATTCCACCAGACCTGAAATGAGGGAAACGAGGCATGAAGAGACAGAAGAGAGACCGCCTGGAACGAGCACATTCACGAGGCTACCAAGCCGGTATTACGGGCCGCTCGAAAGAGATATGCCCTTATCAATTGATCGATGCACGGTCTCACTGGTTGGGAGGTTGGCGTCAAGCCATGGAGGACAGGTCAGCGGTGGCCTAGCACTGCTGGATGTCTAACATTATGGAAGAAACCTCCGCTGCGTGCGGAGGTTTTCATTTGGAAGGATTAGAAAGCTGAAGTGTCTTTGAACAGACCCACTTTCAAATCGGTCGCAGAGTAAATCAGGTTCCCGTCAACGAAGACTTCGCCATCTGCCACGCCCATCACCAGTTTACGGTTAATCACACGTTTGAAGTGAATTTTATAGGTCACTTTTTTGGCGGTAGGCAGGACTTGTCCAGTGAACTTCACTTCACCCACGCCCAACGCGCGGCCTTTACCTTCTGCGCCCAGCCAGCCGAGGTAGAAACCTACCAGCTGCCACATCGCATCGAGGCCGAGGCAACCCGGCATTACCGGATCGCCAATGAAGTGGCAGTCAAAGAACCACAGGTCAGGGCGGATATCCAGTTCGGCTTCGACGAAACCTTTATCGAATTTACCGCCGTCTTCGGTCATTTTGACCACGCGGTCCATCATCAACATGTTGTTGGATGGAAGCGGCGGTCCATTTTCGCCAAACAGTTCGCCGCGACCCGAGGCAATCAGGTCTTCTTTACTATAGGATTCGCGTTTATCTACCATGTTCTCAATATGCCTTCTTTTAGTGAAGCCCGAATATTAGCGAACAGTTGTACGCTGAGCAATGTTATCAGCTGTGGTTGAACCAGTTGAGCCAACGTAGTGGCCACGGACGCAGGCGAGCTTCCTGCTGGTTCAGCTGGGTAATACGTTCCTGAATGGTGCTAAGCAGAGATTCGCCGCTTTCACTCTGCCAGGCAATGCCGGTCAGCAGCGGCAACGCTTCATCTACGCTCTCAATGGCCCAAAGATGGAATTGTCCGGCCTTAACCGCTTCCACAACATCCTGATTCAGACTGAGATGGCGCGCGTTACTGGCAGGGAAAATGACACCTTGCTTGCCGGTCAATTCACGTGAATGACAGATTTGGAAGAAGCCTTCAATTTTTTCGTTCAGGCCGCCGACGGGCTGCACGTTACCAAACTGATCAACTGAGCCGGTCACCGCAATCTGCTGGTTAACCGGCTGATTAGCCAGCGCACTGATTAACGCACAGAGCTCGGCCAGCGAGGCGCTGTCGCCATCCACTTCGGAATAGGATTGTTCAAACACCAGTGAAGCGGAGAAGGGCAGCTGTTGCTCTAGCTCCAGCTCGGCAATCAGGTAGGCTTGCATAATCATCATGCCTTTCGCATGGATGTTGCCACCTAATTCGGCTTTGCGCTCCACATCGGTGAACTCGCCATCGCCCGGATGTACCACACAGGTAATGCGCGAAGGTTCTCCCCACGGACGCGGATGGCCTGGGAACTCAACCACCGAAAGGCCGTTGATTTGCCCAACCACTTCGCCTTCGGTTTCAATCATGATCTGATTAAGCAGGATTTCATCACGCATGCGATCGGCGAGGAAGCCTTCACGCCATTGGCGCGCTTCCAGCGCTTCTTTCAACGCTTCGCCATTGATGCTGTCGCCATGCAGCGCCGCTTCTTGCAGCTGGCGACGCAGCCAGCGCGGGCAAAGCGGCAACGTGTCTTGATCACCGGTCATGCGTGCTGCTTCGGTGATCAACAATGGCCAGAAATCGGCTTCAGGCTGCGCTAATCCGGCTTGTTCGGCTTGCGTTAGCGTCCACTGGCACCATGACGTCATGTCATCTTCGTCGAGAATTTGTAAGCTCTCTTCGAATTCGCTATACAGCGCCATCTCATGAACTTCGACGTCCATTTCCTGAAAGGCGGCCAGTGCATCACGGTCGCCACACAGTACCAGACGCAGTTGCAACGGTAGCGGGGGAATGGCAACGGGCAATGGTTGACGCTCATCCTGTGAATACCAATCGAAGCGACCTTGCTCAATACACTTACGCAAACGCAGCCACAGCAGCGGCTGTGCCAGTAAAGTGTTGACCGCAAGAATCAACGTACCGCCATTGGCGCGATGCAGTAAGCCCGGTTCAGGCTGCACACGGTCTTTATATTGACGTACGCAACCGAACAACTGTTCAGCTTCAATCCAGTCGGCGAAATGCACGCCGCCCTGGCTGGTGAAGGGGCGATTGAAATCGGTTGGCGGTAGAAGACTGACGGTATCGCCCATCACATGATAGTCGCCACCGTAAAGAGGAATTTCATCCGGCTGGAAACGTTGCGCCGCTTCGGCGATGCAGGCCAGGTAATCGCTGTTTTCCTGACTGCGTAACAGCAGCAGCGGAAAACCCAGGGTTTGATGATGCAAATGCGCCAGCGCATTCAGCAGACGCGGCTGAACCGCGGCAAGACTATCGCAATCTTCCAGTGAGACGGTCGAGAAAATGGATTGGTAGCGGTCGCTATCCGGCTGCAGGGCTTGCCACGTAATTTGAGTGCTGGTCAAAATATTCGCATTAGTCTGATTTAGGAAAAGCGCGATTATACAGGAATCAACCTGGTTAATCACGGCGGAGTTCCGGCCCGGATTGTGACGGCTGCGACATGTTTTTCCTTGCTGCATCCAGGAAAAAAGCTGTTATTCTTAGTTTGTTACGTGATCACGATGAGATTCCGATGAAATACCAGCAACTCGAAAATCTTGAAAGTGGATGGAAGTGGAAATACCTGGTGAAAAAGCATCGGGAGGGTGAACTGATCACCCGTCATCTTGAGCTTAGTGCGGCGCAAGCTGCGGTCGATACGTTGTTGTCGATGGAAAACAGCCCGGTTGAGGTTAACGAGTGGATCGCCCAGCACATTCATCCAGATTTGGAGAATCGTCTTAAGCAGACGATACGTGCACGTCGTAAACGTCACTTTAATGCTGAGCATCAGCACACGCGTAAGAAATCGATCGATCTGGAATATCTGGTGTGGCAGCGTCTGGCTGGATTGGCGCAGCGTCGCAGTAATACGCTGTCAGAAACCATAGTTCAGTTAATTGAAGATGCTGAACGCAAAGAGAAGTACGCCAGCCAGATGTCTACGCTGAAGCAAGATCTGCAGGCGATCCTCGGAAATGGTGGCTCGGAAAAAGAGTAGAATCCTTTTCCGTTCTCATTACATTCAGCCATAAAAAAACCCCGCCTTAGCGGGGTTTTTTACTGCGTGATAACTTAAGCCTGTGGCTGAGTTACAACGTCTTTGATACCTTTCACGTCGATTTCAACGCGACGGTCTGGCGCCAGGCAGTCGATCAGGGCATTGCGGCCTTTCACGCTGTCACAGGTGTTGCCAGTAACTGGGTTGGATTCGCCCATACCGCGTGCAGAGATCTTGTTAGAAGGGATACCTTTAGATACCAGGTAATCAACTACAGATTGCGCGCGCTTCTCAGACAGTTTCTGGTTGTACTGCTCTGAACCGATGCGATCGGTGAAGCCCAGTACTACAACAGAGCCGTCTTTCGGATCCATTGAGCTCAGCTGGCTGTACAGCTGATCAAGAGCCTGCTGACCTTCTGGCTTCAGAGTAGATTTGTTGAAGGTGAACAGAACGTCAGACTTCAGGGTGAAACGCTTGGTTTCAACAACTGGCGCTGGAGCTGGAGCCGGAGCTACAACTGGCGCTGCATCTTCATCCTGACCGAAACGGTAAGAAACGCCCACGCTCAGCATGCTGTTGTCTGGACGTGCACCAACGGTACCTGCGTCACCGATGTTATTAACCCACTGGTAGTCCAGGCGAGTTGCCCAGTTTTTGGTCAGTGCGTATTCAACACCAACAGCAGCCAGCGGAGAAACGCCGGTGTCGTGGTCGCTGATGCGGCCAGTAGTTGGGTTGGTCTGAGTAGAGTCAGCACGCCATACCATACCACCCAGACGGGTGTAGACATCGAAGTCTTCGGTAATTGGGTAGCTCAGTTTAGCAGCCAGCTGAACGCCTTGTGCTTTGAATGCGCCGTTGGTCACGGTACCTTTGTTAGGCATACGGCCCAACCAGTCGTAGCCCAGCTCGAAGCCCAGGTACGGGTTCGCCTGATAACCCAGGAATGCACCAGCACCCAGCTGAGATTCATGAGTTGGACCGTTGTTGTTCTCATAACCGTTACCGTAGTAACCAGTATCGTGATACTGAGACCAGCCCAGTTTAGCACCGGTGTACCAGGTGTTATCTTTAGGTGCGGCCTGCGCTACGGTAGCGAAGCCAGCCAGTGCCACTGCAATTGCGATAGCTGTCTTTTTCATTTTTGCGCCTCGTTATCATCCAAATAGGCAATGAGCAAAAAGGTTGCTCTTTGTGTTAATCCTTCGCCGGGTCTAAACGCTCGCTTTTGACTCTACCGAAAAAACGGAGGTTATTGAGCACCCTGGCGAGCTAAAGTCTACAACGAGATTGGAAACTTACAAGTATGATGTGACGCCGGGCAGCAAAAAAACAGCGATTTATACACACATTTTAACAAAACATATGGCTAAATCTTCGGTCTTAGAAAACAAAAAAGCGTCTAAGCCATTGTCATAGCTGGCGGGAAAAGAATCAGTAGCTTAGATGCAACTTTTGCAAAAAAAATGCTGAGAAAATTCCTGGATTTACTTAATGAAACAAATCTGAGGGAATTTTTGACGCATTAGGTTGTCTGGAATGAGCATATTGACGTCCCTGTGGACGCAAAATCAGACCGAGTGCTTCACCTTCCGCCGCTGCTTGTTCCAATTCTAAACGCTCTTCATCACTCAATTCGTACGGAATCCAGGCAAGCACGACGCTGTAGTTACCTGTACGTAATGCCTTCACCATACTTTCAACGGTGTTAAAACGCTCAGATTCGGTGATATGCATACTCTTTTCTAACGGCAATCCCGACTGCTGCATCCAGCTACGATTTAGCTTATGAGCCGGAGTGAGCCACAGCTGCCAGCGCGATTGCTCGCTCAACTGTTTTAGTACCGGAAGCAGCATAAGTTGCATCATTTCAGGTTGTTCGCTGGAGCGCAGTTCAGTGATTCCACCCAGCGAAGGTTGCGCTAAGCCAGGTGAAGCGAAACGATGTGAACGATCAGCAGGGCCAGAGAAATGAGTACGCATAATTTAATCACTCAGTAATGAACTGTATGGATGTACAGTAATGACTTCCTGGATAAAGATCAACCTCAATTTCTGAAAACGCCTCGCAATTTCTGCACAAGATCCCGCACTCCTGCTTTTATTCATTGAACAGCTAAATCGTTTTTTTTATCTTCTAACCAGATGAATCTGCGAGCTTTTATAGGAAATTTCCCGCGCATGGAATCCATTGAAGGGGGCGTTATGAAGAGATATAACCCGGTAGTTGAGCAATCGAAAGCGCAGTTGGCGGCATTAGGTAAAATTGAATCACGTACGCAATTTGGGGGGTATGCGCTGACTATTGAGAAGGTGATTTTTGCTTATATCAATGAAGATGCGCTTTATCTCCGAGCCAGCGAGGCGCTTCACGTCTATAACGCACAGCGTTCACTCGAACCGCTGATTTACCGCAAGCGTGGCGTGCCGGTGACCTTAAGCTACTTCAAAGTAGATACACAGTTATGGCAAAACCCCGAACAATTATTGCAGTTATCGGCTAGCTCATTGCGCGCCGCACAGGAGGAAGCGGCTACCAGACTTGTCTCGCTGCGATTGAAAGATCTGCCGAATTTAAGCCTGCGACTGGAGCTGATGCTGCATAAGGTGGGGATCAGTTCGGTGCGGTTGCTGTGTGAAACAGGATCGCGACAAAGCTGGCTGAAACTACGCGCGGTGAATAAGCACATTGGGTTAAAAACGCTGCTGGCGCTGGAAGGTGCAATATCAGGACATCATGAGGCGGCGTTACCCAGCGCCATCCGGCAAGAGCTCTATGCCTGGTATTTAAAAATGCTCCGCCAGCATGCGGCGGCGGAGCATCAGCAGCCTTAATCGTTGACGAGGGTGCGGCGTAGACGGGCAATTTCGGGCAGCAGCGCGACCAACAATCCCAATTGCTGAATCACTAATGGTGCGCGTGTATCCGGGCTGTTTTTCATCTCGCTCATGCGCTGCATTAGCGCCTGCTGCATCTCTGTGGCTTGCGTATCCGTAACCTGATCGATCTGCAGCACATCTTCTATGAAGCAGACCGCGTCATCCAGTAAGGTCAGCAAGGTACTATCTGCCAGCTGTTCGCGATGCGCTCCCAGCGCCGAGATATAGCTGAGGAAGGAGTGGTTCAGACACAGCAGTCGAAACGCATTCTCACGTAACGGTTGTTGTAGCTTAAGTTCACCACTGATGTTTGACACCACTGACGCTAGCTCAGCATCGGCGTTATGCGCATCGCGACGTGCCACGCGATAAGCCAGGCGATTGTCCTTGCCTTGATGGTATTGCTCCATAATCGCATCCAGATAGCGGCAGTTGGCATCCAATGTTCGATCGGCAACGGCGGTGATTTTGCGAAAACGCCAGTCGGGCCAGACAAAAGCCACCGCTAGCCATGCCAGGCCACAGCCAAGCAAGGTATCCACCACGCGCGGTAGCGCCACTTCAAAGCCTTCGCCGAGCAAATTGAAGCACAGCAGAACCAGCAAGGTGATAAACAACGTGGCTTGTGCATATTGAATCTGGCGGAATGCGAAGAACAGCACGCCGCTCAGCACAATCAGCACCAGTTGACCTTCAATCGAGGGCACCAGCCACAAGACCGGCAAACCGATGGCGATGCCGGCTAAGGTACCGCCGATACGCAAGGCGAGGCGGCGTCGGGTGGCGTTGTAATTGGGCTGGCAGACGAACAGGCTGGTCAGCAAGATCCAGTAACCGCGATCGACGCCGGTGATTTGAATAAAGGCGTAGCCAACACACAATACCAGCGACATACGCACTGCATGGCGGAACAGGGCAGATTGTGGGCTGAGATGGCGACTCAGGCGTAAGCGGATATCCGCCCAGCCGCTGAGCCCTTCCCGTGACAGATGGTGATCGCTCTGCGGGGACGGTTCGGCCAGCATCTGCTCTGACTCAATCGATGCCAGTTGCGCATCAATGGCACGCAGATTACGCAGCAGCCAGAACAGTGCGTGAATGTGTGGATCCTGCGGCTCGTTCTGCTGAAGGCGTTGCAGCGCGGTTTCCAGCCGTTCAAAGGTGCGTTCAAAATGGCTGTCGTGATGCCACGGCTGACGCAGCAAAATGGTCTCCGCCAGTTGCCGACACGCGCGCGCTTGCATGTTCATCAGGCGCTGGAAACGGAACAGCACTTCGTTGTAACGCCAGTTATCACGCAGCAAATGATATTGCAGATGCGAGGAGCTGGCGCGTTCATGGATATCCTGCGCGACAAAATAGTAGTGCAGGCTGCGACGCGTGCTGCGTGAACCGCGGTCGCCACGCAAACGACTTTGAATGGTGCTTTTAGTCAGATTGAGCTGGGCCACCAACTGGCTGTTGACCATCGCCGTGGCAACCAGCGTAGCGTCATCCTGATCGCCGCCATCGGGATCAAACAGGTTTGCTTTGGCTTCAAGATAGCGCGCCAGCTGGGAAAAACTGCCTGCCAGCTGTTCCTGCACCGGGCGCACCGGAAACATCAAATGACCAACAAAGGTCAGCAAGTTGTACCAAAGGGCACCGATCAACAGCAGCGCTGGCTGCATCCACCACTGCGGGAACAAGCCGATGCCCAGCATGGTATAAACCGCAATCAGCAGCGCACCAAAGGCGATGGTGGCATAACGCTGTCCCAGCGCACCGAGCAAAATAAAGCCCCAGCTGGAAAGCGCCAGACCCAGAGCAAACGCCCACGGATGGGGGAACAGCAGTTCCACCGACACCGAAGCAATACAGAAACACACCAGGGTGATCAAAAGATTGCGTACACGCCCAATCCAGCGATCGTCGAGATCCGCCAGCGCCGCGGCGACCACGCCCAGCGTCAGCGGAATGGTCCACTCGATTTGGTGCAGCCACCACGGTACCGCCGCGCATCCGGTTAAGGCAAAGAAGATGCGCAGCAAGTAGCGCAGGCTGCTGTTAAACAGATAACGTCGCCAGCCTGGCAAGGCGTCATGAATCATTGAACGGCCTCAGTAGCGGCGACGCGCATTGGCTTCACGCGCAGCCTGCGCTTCTTCAACGGAGACCACGCGACGGCCAACCGGCCACAGCGCAATCGCGGCAATTTTGAAGTTGGCGATGCCAACAGGAATGCCGATGATGGTCAGACACTGCACGATACCGGCCGAGATATGCGCCAAACACAACCACCAGCCAAACAGTATCAGCCAGAAAATGTTAAGGAAGGTGCCGCCGGTATTCATCACATGGCTTTTACTGTCGGGACGCAGCACATCGACATGCACCGCTTCGTTGCCAAAGGGCAGCAGAGACAGTTTGGTGATTTCCCAGCAGGAACGCGTCAACGGCAGCGTAAAAATCAGCACGATGCTCACCAGCGTGGCAAACAGCCAGCTGAGGGTAGTGAAAAAGCCGCCGAGAATGAAATTAAGAATGTTAAGTACGGTACGCATAAACGTGTTTTTCCTTTTGCAATCCGCAATATGTGGCGCCAAGTTTAGCTTGTTTTAAGGCTGGAGCGTCAAGAGTCTGACAGGTAAACTGCGCGATATCGAATTCCACATGACGGTGCGGACATGGAGCTGAAAGCAACATCAATGGGTAAACGTCTGGCACAGCATCCCTATAATCGGGTGCGCTTGCTGGCCGCCGGCGTGGAAGTCAGTGGCGATCGCCATGAATATCTGATCCCGTTTAACCAGTTGCTCAACATTGCCTGTAAACGCGGCATGGTATGGGGCGAACTGGAGTTTCTGCTGCCAGATGAGAAAGTGGTGCGCCTTCATGGCACCGAATGGCAGGAAACGCAGCGCTTTTTCCACTATTTGCAGCACGCCTGGCAGCAGTGGAGTCAGGAGATGAGCGAGGTGAGCGCGGAGGTGCTGGTCGCGCTGGAGCAGGAAATTCTCGCCTTCACCCAACAGGATCGCTGGTTGAAACGCAGTGAGCTGAGCGCGGTAAAAGAGAGCATTACACGCCAGTTTTCTGCCTTGCCGTTGCCTCTCGCGCGTATTGCCGAGTTTGACAACTGTCGTGAGCGCTGGGAATTCTGCCAGCAATGGCTGGAGCAGGGTGAAGCGGCGATCCGCCAACGCAATCGCCAATGGACCAGTAAGATCCTCAGCGACTATCACGAATTCTTTTCCACGGTTGAAACCACGCCGCTCAATCCATCGCAATGCGAAGCTGTAGTGAATGGCGAAGACGCGCTGCTGGTGCTGGCGGGGGCGGGCAGTGGCAAAACCTCGGTGCTGGTGGCGCGCGCGGGTTGGCTACTGAAACGCAAGCTGGCGCAAGCGGATCAAATTCTGTTGCTGGCGTTTGGTCGTCAGGCGGCAGAAGAGATGAATGACCGTATTCAAACGCGCCTTGGTGAGAGCGCGATTCAGGCGCGTACCTTCCATGCATTGGCGCTGCATATCATCCGCGAAGGCAGTAACAAACAACCGGTGATCAGCAAGCTGGAAAGCGACAGCAAGGCGCGGCGACAGTTACTGATTGCGACCTGGCGTGAGCAGTGCAACAGCAAGAAAGCGCAGGCCAGCGGCTGGCGTCAGTGGTTACAGGATGAGCTGGAGTGGGAGATTCCCGAAGGTCCCTTTTGGCAGGATGACAAACTGGCGCAGCGCATCGCATCGCGCATGGAGCGCTGGCTGGGCTTGATGCGCATGCACGGCGGCGCGCAGGCGGCAATGATTGCGGATGTGGCAGAAGCGCAGCGCGATAATTTCAGCAAGCGTGTCAAACTGATGGCGCCACTGTTAAAGGCATGGAAAAGCGCGCTGAAAGAGGAGGGCGCGGTCGATTTTTCCGGGCTGATTCATCAGGCGATTGCCATTCTGGAGAAAGGGCGTTTTATCAGCCCGTGGAAGCATATTCTGGTCGATGAGTTTCAGGACATCTCACCGCAGCGAGCCGCACTGCTAACGGCGCTGCGTCAGCAAAACAAGCGAACCAGCCTGTACGCGGTGGGCGATGACTGGCAGGCAATCTATCGCTTTAGCGGTGCCGAGATGAGTTTGACCACCGCGTTCCATCACTATTTCGGCGATGGCGATCGCTGCGTGCTGGATACCACCTATCGCTTTAACGATCGTATTGGTGAGATTGCCAATCGCTTTGTACAACAAAACCCGCATCAGCTGCGCAAGCCGCTGAACAGCTTGAGCAAAGGCAATAAAAAATCGGTGACTTTGCTGCCGCAGGATCAACTGGAAGCGCTGTTCGATAAACTGAGCGGTTATGCCAAACCCGAAGAGCGCGTACTGCTGCTGGCGCGTTACCACCATTTGCGGCCGGCAATCCTCGATAAAGCTAAAACGCGCTGGCCAAAGTTAAAGCTGGATTTCATGACGATCCATGCCAGCAAAGGACAACAGGCGGATTTTGTTATTGTATTGGGACTGCATCAGGGACGCGACGGTTTCCCGGCACAAGCGCGGGAATCCATCATGGAAGAGGGTTTGCTGCCGCAGCCGGAAGATTTCCCGGATGCGGAGGAGCGACGGCTGGCGTATGTGGCGATGACGCGTGCGCGCCAGCAGGTGTGGCTGATGTTCGATAAAGATCGGCCTTCGGTATTTGTCGAGCACCTGCGCGAATTAGGTGTGCCACAAAGCCGTAAGGCCTGATGATTAGGGTTTCAGGCGTTCGGCGAGATAACGCTGATAGTCTGGAATCTGAATCTCAATCTGCTGGGCAAACTTTGGTGACTGGATAATAAAATCTGCGGTGGTGCGGTTATTGGCCACCGGGATATTCCACACCGTGGCGAGGCGCAGCAGCGCTTTGACATCTGGATCGTGCGGCACCGCATTCAGCGGATCCCAGAAGAAAATCAGCACATCAATTTTACCTTCCGAAATCAACGCCCCCACTTGCTGATCGCCGCCCATCGGGCCGCTCAGCATGGCGTTAACATCCAATCCGGTATGACGATTAATCAGATTGCCGGTGGTGCCGGTAGCGTACAACACATGCTGTTGCAGCGTGCTTTGGTTGGTTTGCACCCACTCCAGCAGCGAGGCTTTACAGTGATCGTGTGCAACGAGGGCGATATGTTTCTGAACCTGAAGGGTACGAACGGTCTGCTCCATAGGGCTTCCTGTTTCTTCTCATGCATTATGTGTTAATGCAGGAGTTTACCCCTGGCGTTTCATCACTATCAACTTGTGCGTAAGGTTTTCATCCAGCTGATAAAACGCAGACGTGTGGCGGCATCAAAACGCTTGAACCAGCCATGCAAAGAGGGAAGATCGCTAACGTCTTGCCAGGCGTAATCCAGATTCAACTGCGCCTCGCTGGCGCTCAGCGAATGTAAGGCAAAACGCGGAACCGAAGCGGCGTGGGCATCACGATTATAATTCACCATCGCCTTTTCGAAATCGTTATCACCTGGCTTCGGCAAATGGTCGCGCAGGCTGGTGATTTCTATGCCGCGTTCATCAATCAGTTGAAAGTTGAGGGTTTTTTCGAAGGTGCTACGTTCACGACGATTGGTGAGCGCAGGCAAGCGAATTGCCACCGAATGGGCATTGGCGCTGAAAGTGACAATCATCGGCACGGATTGAAAGTGCGCGGCGTCAGCGCCCGGTCTTTCCACACGAAACAGAAACTGATGCTGCCCACGCTCCAGCTCAAGGCTGCCTGCGCCTTTCAGCAGCGAGCCAGAAATTTTACGCCCGTCCAGCACCAGCAGTTCGATTTCGGGATCGAGCTTGAGAGTGATGGCCTGGCATGAGGCTGATACGAGCAACAGCAGTAAACCCGTAGCAGATAAAGACAGCTTCATTTCAACTCCCGGCAGAAGGGGGTAAATCGATTATGTGTAGCAAAGTATTACATTATGGCAGTAAATTTACATTTTTACATATTTATTCGTGCTGCTGCGCAAAGTTCTGGTGCCCAACAGTTGCAGCCTGATGCGCAATGCCATCTACACTTAAGCGAATGAACCAGGAGAAAAAAGATGAATGATCAAACGATTCGCGATGTGCTGACTAAAACCAAACGTATCGCGTTAGTGGGCGCCAGCGACCGCCCCGATCGCCCGAGCTATGGCGTGATGAAATATTTACTTGATCAGGGATACGAGGTGATTCCGGTGAGTCCTAAATTGGCGGGACAGCAACTTCTCGGCCAAACCGCCTATGCCACGCTGGCGGATGTACCCGGAAAAGTGGATATGGTAGATGTGTTTCGCAATGCCGAAGCGGCGTGGGGCGTTGCGCAGGAAGCGATCGCCATTGGAGCGGATACGCTGTGGTTACAGCTGGGCGTGATTAATGAGCAGGCGGCGGTGCTGGCGCAAGACGCGGGTATGACCGTAATAATGGATCGCTGTCCAAAAATTGAAATTCCTCGGCTGGGGATTAGGCACTAAAACAGAAACGGCGACCGGAGTCGCCGTTTGATTAATGTCTCAGGCTGGGTGCCTGCAGCTGTTGCCGAATTGACGCGGCCAGCTCATCCATTGAAGGTTGTTCGGGATGTTCGAAGGAGGTTTCCCCCGCCAGCTGAACTTCAGCGACATAGGTATGCACCTGATCGCCTTCTTCATCTTCCATCACCACATGATACCAGGGCGCGGCGCGCAGCGTTTCGCTGGCAGCGACATCATCAACTTCTGGCTCATCAAGCGAAAACTCCGGATCGACATCCACGATAACGCCGAGCACCCCGGAGAGACGATGTCGGACCTGCTGTCCAATTCCAAATTTAGTCGTAATCATTGTGACCTCCCAAAAGACTGCCCTGTAACCAATATGGAGGCAGGGACAGCGTTTTCAAGTCACAGCACGCGGCAGGCAAAACCTTTCAGATAAAGCCCTTCAGGATAGCTGGCGATCACTGGATGGTCGGCTGCCTGACGGAACTGCTCTATAAATTGTACATCACGACCGGCATCAACGGCGGCATCAGCGATGATTTTCTGGAACAAATCGGTTGGCATCAGGCCAGAACAGGAGAAGGTCAGCAATACGCCACCGGGATTCAACAGCTGAATGGCCAGCATATTGATATCTTTATAGCCGCGACACGCGCCCATCAACTGGTTCTTGTTCTCTACGAATTTCGGCGGATCCATGACGATCAGGTCGAACTTTTCGCCGCTGTCGCGATAACGACGCAGCAGTTTGAACACATCGTCACGCACAAACTGGGCACGCGACACATCCAGACCATTGAGTTCAACGTTCTGTTTCGCCACGTCGAGTGCGTCTTGCGAAGTATCAACGCTAATCACTTCACGACAGCCGCCCATCAAGGCAGAAACCGCAAAACCACCGGTGTAAGAGAAGCAGTTCAGCACGCGTGCATTATCTGAGTAGCCACGCGTGGCAAAACGGCTGTCACGCTGATCAAGGTAATAGCCGGTTTTATGACCGCCCTGAATATCCACCAGCAGCTTCATACCGTGTTCAGTAATCGGCAGCAGCGGTGGCGGCAGTTCACCCGAAACCGGCCCTTGCGCCAGCTCCAGTCCCTCTTTTTTACGCACCGCCACGTCTGAGCGATCGTAAATAGCGCAATCCGGGAAACACTGCTGTAAGGCGGAGACGATGGCCGGACGCTGATACTCGGCACCCGCAGACAACAGCTGCATCACCAGGAAGTTGCCGAAGCGATCGATGGTTACGCCCGGCATGCCATCAGACTCACCGGCAATCAGGCGATAGCTGTCCAGCCCATCACGTTTCGCCAGCCAGTCACGCCACAGCTGGGCTTGCTCAAAGCGGCGCACGAAGAAGGTGATGTCGATTGACTCATCCTGTTGCCAACTCCAGACGCGTGCGCGAATTTGTGATTGCGGAGAATACGCGGCGCGAGCCAGCCATTTGCCATTGCAGTCACAGATATCAATGGTTTCACCAGACTGGGCTTTACCTTCCATACGTGCAACGGCACCAGAGAACACCCACGGATGGCGGCGGAGCAGGGATTTTTCACGTCCCTTTGTGAGAATCAATCGAACGGTCATAGTTTGCTATGCTTACCTGAAAAAATGAGGCGCCATTTTCCGGCGGATGGCGGCAAATTGCAACGCAAGGTGATGGGAGAACGCAATGGCTACCACATGCTGCAAAATTTGGGTGCACGGCATCGTGCAGGGCGTGGGGTTTCGCTACCACACCCAAGCGCAGGCCAGAGAGTTAAATCTTTACGGTTATGCGCACAATCTGGCGGACGGCGGCGTTGAAGTGCTGGCGTCCGGTGAGGCGCAGCAGGTCGATGAATTAATCAGTTGGCTCAAAGCGGGTGGGCCGCGGAGCGCGCGGGTGGATAAAGTGCTGGTGGAGCCGCATCAGCCCAGGGAAATGCCGACCCGATTCACCACCGGCTGATTACAAGCATTTCGCCGGTTTTGGCAATCCGGCAATTTTGGTCGCCTGCTTGGCCGGGCCTTCCGGGAAAAGACGGAACAGATAGCGGCTGTTGCCTTTCTCCTCGCCATACTTTTGCGCCATGGCTTTCACCAGCATGCGTACTGCCGGCGACGTATTAAATTCCTGGTAAAAGTCGCGCACAAAGTGCACTACTTCCCAATGCGCGTCACTCATCACGATCGCTTCTTGCTCCGCGATGGCAGCAGCCAGCGGCTCGCTCCAGTCCGCGCTATTTTTCAGATAGCCTTCCGCATCGGTGGCAATCTCTTTACCAGCAAAATTCACAGTCATTCCTCATGGAGTTAATCGACACATTGTAAATTCGCCCGGCCATAAAAAGCAAAAACCCCGCCGAAGCGGGGTTTGATAACTCTTGCGGCAACTTAATCGCGGTTAGCGAAGCCCAGCAGGCTCAACAGGCTAACAAAAATGTTATACAGCGAAACATACAGGCTTACGGTGGCGCGAATATAGTTGGTTTCACCACCGTGAATGATGTTGCTGGTTTCCCACAGGATGGCACCGGCAGAGAACAGGATGAACAGGGCGCTAATCGCCAGATGCAGCGCAGGCAGTTGCAGGAAGATATTAGCAACCACCGCCACCAGCAGCACGACAAAGCCGGCCATCATCATGCCACTCAGGAATGACATATCGCGGCGCGTGGTCAATACGTAGGCCGAGCAACCGAAGAACACCAGCGCGGTACCGCCCAGTGCCATAGCGATCACATCACCCATGCCTGCAGTGAGGAACGAGCTCAGGATTGGACCAAGGCAATAACCGAGGAAGCCGGTGAAAGCGAAGGCCGCCAGAATACCTGCCGGGCTGTTAGCCAGTTTATGCGTCAGGAACATCAAGCCATAAAAGCCGACCAGCATCAGAATCAGGCCCGGTGAAGGCAAGGTAAACACGGTGCTGAGTGTGGCGGTGACGGCCGAGAAGGCCAGCGTAAAGCCAAGTAACAGATAAGTATTGCGCAGCACCTTGTGGGTGCTGACTAACGATTGCTGCGACGAGCTAAAAATTCTTTCCATCATGCGCTCCTTAAAGAGAGAAACACCAAATATGGCACGAGGATACGCAGCGCCTGAAAGACAGAAAAGGCGTTTTACCCATCTTTACGCGATAAATTGCTGTTTCGCTGAGCAGAATGGCGAAATTGACGCCGAAAAAATAGAATTTGGCTGTTTTTCAGCCGAACGATTCATTGCAGGCTTTACATCGTTATGGGGGATGTTTATAGTGCGCCTCATTGCGGAGGGGTGGCCGAGTGGCTTAAGGCAACGGTCTTGAAAACCGTCGATGGGAAACCATCCGAGAGTTCGAATCTCTCCTCCTCCGCCATTCACTCTTGCAGAGTGACGCAACAAAAAAATCCCCGGAGGGATGGCCGAGTGGCTTAAGGCAACGGTCTTGAAAACCGTCGATGGGAAACCATCCCAGAGTTCGAATCTCTGTTCCTCCGCCATATTAAAGAAGCCCGCAGAAATGCGGGCTTTTTGCTTTTCTGCGTTCACAAATTCCGAAAAACATCGCGTTGCTTTTCCATCTGCTGCCGTTCCCCGACGCCACGCGCGTTAACTGCTATATTCCATGCACGGTTTTTTGCAAACATCTGGCGATTTTCCGATGCAAGCTGAGTTACACTGTGCGGTAATTCGCTCTTTGGCGGGCTAATCGTTTGAAAGCCAGAGTGTTTCACTGATGAATTATGGAATAGGCACAATGATCAAGAAACTGAGTCTTTGCGCGTTGTCAGTCATCGCTGCGCTCCCGATGGACATGTCCGCCTATGCTGCGGATGGAGATATGCAACTCCAGCAGGTGCTGATGTTAAGCCGTCACAATCTGCGTGCGCCGCTCGCCAATAACGGCAGCGTACTGGAACAATCCACCAGGAAGAGCTGGCCGCAGTGGGATGTCGCGGGCGGTGAGCTCACCACCAAAGGTGGCGTGCTGGAAGTCTACATGGGGAATTATACCCGTCAGTGGCTGGCACAGCAGGGCTTAGTCCAGAACGGGACTTGCCCGGACAGCAGCAACATCTTTGTCTACGCCAACAGCCTGCAGCGCACCGTGGCGACCGCGCAGTACTTTATCACTGGCGCCTTCCCTGGCTGTGATATCGCGGTCACGCATCAGGATGCGATGGGCACCATGGATCCGATCTTCAATCCGGTCGTCACCGACGGCAGCGATGAATTCAACAAGAAAGCCTTGGCTGCTATGACCGCCGCCAATGAAAAGCTGGCACTGAAGCCTGCCTTCCAGCAGCTGGAAAAAATCGTCGATTACAAATCTGCCCCGGCCTGTAACGGCAAAAAGCAGTGTGATTTGAGCAGCGGCGATAACACTTTCAGCGCGGATAACGGTAAAGAGCCGAACGTAAGCGGTTCGCTGAAAATCGGCAACTCGCTGGTGGATGCGTTTACGCTGCAATATTACGAAGGTTTCCCGGCCGATCAGGTTGCCTGGGGCCAGATCAAAACGCCTGAACAGTGGAAAGAGCTGGCGTCGATCAAAAACGGTTATCAGGATGCGCTGTTCGCCTCTCCTGAAGTGGCGCGCGAAGTGGCCGCACCGCTGGTGGATTACATCCGCAGCCAGTTAGTCGATCAGGATAAAGCCAACGCGCCAAAAGTGACGCTGATGGTTGGTCATGATTCCAACATCGCCTCCTTACTCAGCGCGCTGCAGGTTAAGCCTTATGAACTGCCGGGCAACGATGAGAAAACGCCGATTGGCGGCCAGGTAGTATTCGAACGCTGGCACGATGTGAAGAACAACAAAGATCTGCTGAAAATAGAGTACGTCTATCAAACGGCCGATCAGCTGCGCGATGCCGATGTGCTGAGCCTGAAAAATCCACCGAAGCGCGTCACGCTGCAACTGGCGGGCTGTGAAACGGATGCCAACGGCTACTGCAGTTGGGATCAATTCACCGGCGCATTGAACGGTGCTCTACAAGGTACGCCACTGCAGCCTGCTGCGGCACCGGCTGCGGCAGAACAGCCAGCACCTGCGGCCGCAGCACCAGCCGCAGATGACGCTAAGCAGAAAGCCGATCAGACTGCTGCGGATAAAGCAGCCGCAGACAAAGCAGCCGCAGACAAAGCAGCCGCAGACAAAGCAGCAGCGGATAAAGCCGCAGCACAGAAGGCTGCAGACGCGAAAGCGGCTGAAGAGAAATTGAAGGCGCAGAAAGCGGCCGCGCAGAAAGCGGCAGACGAAAAAGCCAAAGCGGAGAAAGCCACTGCCCAGAAAGCAGCGGATGACAAAGCCAAGGCTGATGCGGCAGCAGCACAGAAAGCGCAAGCCGATGCAACGCCGGCCAAATCAGAAGAACCGGCCAAAGCAGCGACCAGTAACTGAGTTTGCTGCTCAAAGAAAACCCCGCCGCGGCGGGGTTTTTTGTGCCTGTTAACCGGCGACGACCACTAATTTTTGGTTGGCGAACTCTTTAATCCCCAGATCCGATAACTCACGTCCGTATCCGGAACGCTTCACGCCACCAAACGGCAGCTCTGCGGAGGTATCGCTCTGCGAATTGATAAACACCATGCCGGTTTCAATCTGCGATGCCATCTTACGGCCGCGCGCAATGTCTTTGGTCCAGACTGAACCGCCCAGGCCGTAATTTGAATCATTCGCCAGTGCCACAGCGGCACGATCGTCCGCCACCACATACACCTGTGCTACCGGGCCAAAGAACTCCTGATAGTAAGCAGGATTGTCTGGCGTCAGACCGGTGAGCACCGTTGGCTGGTAATAGCAGCCGACGCCATCAATGGCGCGTCCACCAAACTCCACGCGCGCGCCATTTTGCACCGCTTCCTCAACCTGCTTCACTAAACGATCGCGCGCATCTTTTGAAGAGAGCGGGCCAAGCGTGGTTTTCTCATCAAGCGGATCGCCCGGCGTGGCCGATTGCAGAGCCGCGCTAAATTTGGCCATAAACGTATCGGCAATTTTCTCATGCAAAATAAAGCGCTTGGCGGCGGTACAGACCTGGCCGCAGTTACTGAGGCGAGCTTGCGCACCCTGACGTACCGCTTCATCGATATCGGCATCGTCCAGCACCACAAACACATCGTTACCGCCCAGCTCCAGCGTCGATTTCTTCAAGTGTTTACCGGCCTGTTCCGCCACGGCGCTACCGGCGCGTTCTGAACCCGTCAGCGCCACGCCTTGCACGCGCGGATCGGCAATCAAATCCGCGACTTGATCGGTGGAGATAAACAGGTTGGTCCATGCGCCTTTTGGCGCACCGGCTTCTTCTACCAGCTTTTCAAACACATCGGCGCAGTGCGGCACGATATTGGCGTGTTTCGCCAGCACCGGATTGCCGAGCGCCAGGTTTGGCGCCAGCACGCGCATCAGCTGATAGTAAGGGAAGTTCCACGGCTCAACCGCGACGATCACGCCAATCGGATGGTACTCAAGCCAGGCATCGCCCACATCGCTGGCGTAGGGTTGCGGCTGTAAAAATGTCGCGGCATGTTCAGCGTAGTAGCGGGCGATCTGCGAACAGATTTTTACTTCACCACGGCTCTGGCCAATCAGTTTGCCCATCTCTTTACTGGCGATGGTCGCCAGCTCTTCGGCCCGTTGGTCAATCAAATCGGCTAAACGGTGTAGCACCTGCAGACGCGGTTGAATATCGCCTTTACTCCACGCGGAATGATAAAGCGCATCTGCGGTTTCCAGCGCCTGTTGTGCATAGGCATCATCGTGCTCGTTCCACGCTTTTAGCAGTTGGTTATTGGCTGGATTGATACTTTGATAGGCTGACATACAAGGCTCCTTGGTGATGTAAAGGTAACAAAGGCGGGACAATGCCCGCCTGCAATTTAAACGTTTTTGCGCTCGACCGTTTTATCGTCCCAGGTCAGAACATCCTGGTCGGTCTTTTTGAAGGCGCGAATCAGCACTTCATCGCTGCCTTGCTGGCTCCAGATCTGCTCGGCTAAACGTTCGTCGTAGTTGGCTACCTCAAAAATGGCTTCAGCGATTTCGCGTGAAGTGTGGCGCAGTGATGCCCATTCGCCTACGTGATGCTCTTTCGACTGTTCTGTTGTCATGAAGGTCTCCTGTTGTGGATTTTATCCCTGTAGCTTTACCGCCAGTCCGGCGACGTGTTGGCCCTGAAAACGGGCAATATCCAGTTCTTCCGCCGAAGGTTGACGTGATCCATCTCCGCCCGCCAGCGTGGTGGCGCCATAGGGCGTTCCGCCGCGTACGTGGGAGATGTCGAAGAGTTCTTTAGTGCCATAACCGATGGGAACAATCACCATGCCGTGGTGGGCGAGGGTGGTCCAGACGGAAGTGATGGTTTGCTCCTGGCCGCCGCCGGTACCGGTGGAAGCAAAGACGCTGGCGATTTTGCCGTATAGCGCGCCCGAAGCCCACAGGCCGCCAGTGCGATCCCAGAAGTTACGCATCTGGCCCGCCATGTTGCCGAAGCGCGTGGGCGTGCCAACGATGATGGCATCATACTGCGGCAAATCTTCCGGTTTCGCTTCAGGCGCGGCCTGATCCACTTTGCCGCCAACCTGGGCGAAACGCTCGGCATCCATGCTTTCCGGCACGCGCAATATTGTAACTTCCGCGCCGCTCACGCTCTTTGCACCGTCGGCCACGGCTTGCGCCATGGTTTCAATATGTCCGTACATCGAATAATAGAGCACCAAAATCTTTGCCATGGTTTTCATCCTGCTAGGGTGGTGAGTAACCAAAAGTATAGAAGAGCCTGCGCAGGCTGCTGTACAGAGGTTAAGCAGGTGCCAATAAGTGTCGGCTAACTGCTTGTAACGCGGCGGTAAATTTGCTTTTTCGCAGTGAAATGAGTGAATTATCTGTTTCAAATTGTGACTATCAGGCCGATCTCAGCGCTGCGTTGTCTATTATTTAATCAGGTGTGCGGAGTATCCGCCGCCAGGCTTTTCACGGCAGCATCGTGATAAGCCCCTAATCTGGATGCTCAATCAGTGGAGGAAATGATGGCCGAACATCGTGGAGGATCAGGCAATTTCGCAGAGGACCGTGAAAGGGCCGCAGAAGCGGGTCGCAAAGGCGGCAAAAACAGCGGGGGTAATTTTAGAAACGACCCACAGCGCGCGTCTGTAGCCGGTGAAAAAGGGGGACGCAGCCGCGGCAAGAAATAGCGCGACTGACCGTTAATCCCCGGCCGCCGGGTTCGCCCGGCGGTGACAGGCATTGCAATTTGCCCGCTCTCTGAGCAAACTGACCGCCAACTGATTATTCTGGTGCGTTATGTCCGCTTCTTCTTCTCGTCTCAGCCTGCGTATTTCGCGTCAGGAGTTGGTGCTCATATTTATTACCATGGTTTGGGGGGGCACTTTTTTGGTGGTACACCGGGCGATGGCCCATTCCGGTCCGTTCTTCTTTGTGGGATTACGTTTTGCTACGGCATCGCTGCTGCTGGCCTTTTTCTTCCGTCGTTATCTCAAGCAAGTGACCTGGCTGGAAATCAAAGCCGGCGCGCTGATTGGCCTGTCGATTGCCGGCGGCTACGGTCTGCAAACCTGGGGCATGCAAACCATTTCCAGCAGTCAGTCGGCGTTTATCACCGCGCTCTACGTGCCGGTGGTGCCGCTGCTGCAATGGTTATTCCTGCGCCGTCCGCCGGGATTGATGGCGTGGCTGGGCATTTTGCTGGCGTTTACCGGTTTAGTGCTGGTGGCGGGTCCGCAGGATGGCAGTTTGACGCTGAATGCCGGTGAAATCGCCACCTTACTGAGCACGCTGGCAATCGCGGCGGAGATCATCCTGATCAGCCGTTATG
The DNA here is from genome assembly GCF_003208415.1 of Pantoea sp. AG1095. Classification (NCBI taxonomy): domain Bacteria; kingdom Pseudomonadati; phylum Pseudomonadota; class Gammaproteobacteria; order Enterobacterales; family Erwiniaceae; genus Pantoea; species Pantoea sp. AG1095. The sequence continues at coordinate 426,073 of NZ_QKMJ01000001.1, forward strand.
CCGGACAGGTCGATGTGCGCCGCGTCACGCTGATTCAGCTGATGGTGGCATCGGCCTGCGCCTTTGTTCTGATGATCCCGAATGGCGAATCGGCTCCTGCCATGTCAACGCCGTTGCTGCTGAGCGCGTTGGGTCTGGGCGCGGCCAGCGCCTTAATTCAGGTGACGATGAACTGGGCGCAACGCAGCGTTTCACCAACGCGTGCCACGGTGATTTACGCCGGTGAACCGGTGTGGGCGGGCGTGGTAGGGCGTTTGGCGGGCGAGCGTCTACCTGCTGCTGCGCTGCTGGGCGCGGCACTGATTGTTTGTGGGGTGATCGTCAGCGAGCTGCGTATTCGCCGCAAGAAAGCGGTGCCCGATCAGGCACCGCTCGAGCCTTAAGGATGTTGCCGTGCCGCCTCGTTCGCCAGCGCGGCGCCGCGACGTTGTAAAATCGCGTTCAGGATGATGGCACCAAAGGTGGCGGTGCCGATGCCGCCAAGGGTGAAGCTGCCAATCTTCAGCGCAAAATCACCGGCGCCCAGCACCAGCGTGGTCGCCACCATGATCAAATTGCCATTCTGATTAAAATCCACATGGTTCTGCACCCAAATGCGTGCGCCTGCCACCGCAATCAAACCAAATACTACAATCGATGCGCCACCAATCACCGGACCGGGAATGGTGTGGATTAGCGCGCCAAATTTCGGTGAGAAGCCAAGCACCAAAGCGATCGCCGCGGCGGCCACAAAGGCCAGCGTTGAATAGACTTTGGTCACCGCCATCACACCGATATTTTCCGCGTAGGTGGTGACACCGCTGCCGCCGATTGAGCCCGACAGCATGGTTGCCAGACCGTCACCGACAAAGGCGCGGCCCATCCAGGGATCGAGATTGCGCCCGGTCATGCCCGCCACGGCTTTAATGTGCCCGAGGTTTTCCGCCACCAGAATGATCGCCACAGGCGCGATCATCACGATGGCCTGCATATCAAAGATCGGTGCGGTGGTGTGCGGCAGGCCAAACCACGGTGCGTTGGCAAGGCCGCTGAAATCCACCGGTTTGCCGAAGCCCATCACGTTGGTTAGCAGTGCATAGATGGCCCACGCGACAATCAGGCCGACCAGAATCAGCAGGCGCTGGATCATCCCGCGCGTGAATACCGCCACCAGACCAATGCACAGCACCGTCATCACTGCCATCCAGCTGTCAAACATCGAGCCGGATACACCGTGCACCGCAATTGGCGCCAGGTTCAGACCAATCGCCATCACCACCGCGCCCGTGACCACCGGCGGCATCAGACGCTCGATCCAGCCGGTGCCGACCTTCATCACGATCAGGCCAATCAGCGTATAGAGCGCGCCGCAGGCAATCACGCCGCCCAGCGCCAGCGCCAGGTTGGGGTTGAGTCCCTGACCGTTAAAGCCGGTTACCGCGATGATTACGCCGACAAACGCCGCGCTGGATCCGAGATAACTGGGTACGCGCCCGCCGGTGACCAGGAAGAACAGCAGCGTACCGATGCCCGAAACCAGAATCGCCAGATTGGGGTCCAGTCCCATCAGCAACGGCATCAGCACCGTTGCGCCAAACATTGCCACAGCATGCTGCAGGCCTAGCACGACCGTCTGCGCAAACGGCAGCGTTTCGTCCGGCGCAATCAGCCCATCATCGGTCATGGCTGACTTTTTCTGCCAGCGGGGGAACCAGGAACTCGCCATCGTCATCTCCAGGGTGTCAGTGAAAGCGGGCCGCACAAGGCGGCGTTAGCGGGCGTCCTGCCGTAAAAGGTGATGATAGCCACGGTCAAACCATGCCAGACCGTGCGTTTCATCATTGCGTACCAGCGCCTGCACTTCGCAAAACAGAATGTCGTGCGTGCCCACGCTGACCACTTGCGCCACTTTGCAGTCAAACGACACCAGCGCGCCGTCTAATAGCGGTGAACCGCTGGCCAGCGTGTGCCAGTCAGCGGCGGCAAAGCGTTCTGCCATCGGCGTTTTGCCGCCAAATAGCGTCGAGAGATCTTCATGCCCGGCGGCCAGGGTGTTAACGCAGAGATAACCGTTGTCGCGAAAAATCGGCCACACCGACGCTGAGCGATTAAGACAAACCAGCAGCGTGGGCGGCGTATCAGTAACGCTGCACACCGCCGAGGCGGTAAATCCGGCGCGTCCAGCGGGACCGTCGGTGGTGATGATATTCACCGCCGCGCCTAAGCACGCCATCGCGTTACGAAACGCATCGCGTTCTACACCGGGTAAAATTGGCAGTTCATGCACGCTCATTGGCGGCTCCTGTGATTAGCTGGCCGCTCGCTGGGCAGGCGCAGCCGTATCGGCCAGCCAGCGCAGCAGCAGCGCATTAAAGTTGTCGGCATCGGTGACGCTCATCGCGTGTCCGCCCCAGGCCATCTCAATCAGGCTGCCGTTGGGCAGCGCCTGCGCCAGCTGCGGTGAGCAGCTCCACGGCACCAGCAGATCGTCCTGGCTGCAGATGGCTAACACTGGCTGGGAGATGCGCGCCACATGTGCGCGGAAATCCGCGCTTTTCAGCGCATGCAAGCGACGCAGCAGGTTTTCCATGCCCTGGAAATGGGCGACATGGTGCGCATCTTCAGCGTTAATGCGCTCCTGATTGCGCGCCAGCCATTCCGCGGGATAGAGGAACAGCGGTTGCGCACGCACAAAGGCTTCGACGCCGACGTTCATCAGCAGATCCTGACGCACCTGGAAGCAGCGCTGCGTGTGCGCATCCAGCGAAAGCCAGCCGTTGATCACTACCACGCGGCCCACGCGCTGCGGGAAGTCCAGCGCCAGCTGCAGGCCGATTAAGCCGCCCAGCGCATGGCCGATAATGTCGTAATGTTGAATGCCGTGCTGTTCCAGCGTTTCTGCCAGTTCCGCCGCCATCATCGTCATGCTGTAGCCGTCCGGCAGCGTATCGGCACTGCGGCCGGTACCGCGCTGATCGTATGTCACCACGCGATAATGCGGCGTCAGCGCCGCCAGCTGCGGTTGCCAGAAACCGGCGACGCCGCCTAAACCGGAAGCGAGCACCAGCGTCGGCGCATCTTCAGCGGTTGAACCCTGGATCTCCAGATGCATCAGGCCTCCTGTTTGCCGATATGCGCAACGGTGGCGATTTCGATCAGCGCATCCGGTTTCACTAAGCCGCACTGAATGCAGAAGCGCGCCGGTTTATCACCGGGGAAGTATTCGGCGTAGATCTGATTAATCGCTGCGTAGTTGCTCCAGTCGGTGAGAAAAATCGAGTTGAAGGTCACGTCGTCCATGGTGCCGCCGGCGGTTTCGATCACCTTTTTAATGGTCTCCAGCACGTGACGCGTTTGCGCGGCGGCATCACCGACGTGCACCACGTTGTTGTTGGCATCGAACGGCAAGGTGCCGGAGACGTAGACAACGCCGTCAGCTAAGGTGCCGGGCACGAATGGCGCAATGGGCGTACCGGTGCCGGGCGGAATAATCACACTTTTAGGCATGACGAAATCCTCTTCTTATCGGTTTGCAGGTGAATCGAAGCATTAGCTTTTCAGCGTTTCGCAGAAGGTGTCGGTATCGCTGACCCAGCCAAAAAACGTTTCGATATTGAAAATGGCCGCCTGTTGGGCAAATGCCGGGCCCGCCTGATAGGTCGCGTCTTCCAGCACCACGCCGAAATATTCCAGGAAGAAGCCGTCACGCAGCGTCGATTCCACGCAGACGTTGGTGGCGATGCCGGTAAACACCAGATGGCGGATGCCACGGCTGCGCAGCATGCTGTCGAGCGAGGTGTTGAAGAAGCCGCTGTAGCGCGGTTTCGGCAGTACAATATCGCCGGCCTGCGGCACCAGTTCATCGACCAGCGCATAATCCCAACCGCCTTTCGACAGCAGCGTGCCCTGTAACTCCGGGCGCTTGCGCATGGTTTTCAGCGCATTAGATTTGTGGAAGTTGGGGGATCCGGCATCACCGGCTTCAACGTATTGGTCGTCCCAACCGTTCTGGAACCAGATGATCTGCATCCCGGCGGCCCGCGCTGCGGTGACCGCCTGATGGATTTTGGCAATCACCGGTTTGGTAGCGGAGACATCAAAGCCCGCCAGATCGAGATAGCCGCCTTGCGTGGCGTAGGCGTTCTGCATATCCACCACAATCAGCGCACTTTGCGCTGGCGGCAGCGCGATGGCTTCCGGGCGCGCCGGCAAGGTGACGTTCGGTAAACTTGAGGTGTGGGCGCAAACAACGGTACTCATCAGGCAACCTCCTGCTGGGATGCGATTAAATCGTGGCGACACTGCATTAAGGGCTGGATACGTTCACCGAAATCTTCGATGCCTTGCAGGAAGTCATCGAAGGTGAGCAACACGCCTTGCGTGCCATCGACTAAAGCAACCTCATCCAACATTCGTGCCACATTGGCGTAAGAACCCACCAGCGTGCCCATGTTGATGTTAACGGCGGAGGTCGGATCGGCCATCTGGCGCACGTTGGTGTCGCTGCCAGATTTGGTGTCCTGCTGACTTTGCGTGGTGAGCCAGGCGAGCGCCTCTTCATCGGCACCGGCTTTGTAGTGTTCCCATTTGGCGCGTGCGGCTTCGTCGCTCTCGGCGGCGATGATCATAAACAGCACATAGGAACCGACGTCGCGCCCCGCTTTATCGGCAGCTTGCTTCATACGCGCGGCAGTTGGCGCGAAGGCAGTTGGCGTGTTGACGCCTTTGCCAAAGCAGAAGTTGTAATCGGCGTGCTGCGCCGAGAACGCCATGCCCGCATCGCTCTGACCGGCGCAAATCACTTTCATCGGTTTCTGCGGCTGCGGGCTGACGCGGCAATCGTTCATGGTAAAGAACTCGCCCTTGAAGTCGCTCTGGCCGGTGCCCCACAAATCGCGCAGCACGGTGACGTATTCGGTCAGATATTGGTAGCGGCTGGAGAAGTAAGCATCGCCCGGCCACAAGCCCATCTGCTCGTACTCGGGTTTTTGCCAGCCGGTAACGAGGTTGACGCCGAAGCGGCCATTGGAGATGGAATCAATGGTGGAGGCCATACGCGCCACAATCGCGGGCGGTAAGGTTAGCGTGGCGGCGGTGGCGTAGATCTCAATGCGTGAGGTCACCGCCGCGAGTCCCGCCATCAGCGTGAAGGATTCGAGGTTGTGATCCCAAAACTCGGTTTTGCCGCCAAAGCCGCGCAGTTTAATCATCGAAAGGGCAAAGTCGAAATGATAATGCTCTGCTTTCAGCACGATCTCTTTGTTCAGTTCAAAAGTCGGTTTGTACTGCGGCGCATGGGTGGAGATCAGCCAGCCGTTATTACCAATCGGGATAAAGACGCCAATTTTCATGTGAAACCTCTCTGCATTAGACGGGGACTGCTTCACGCGCTGCGCTGCTTCCTGCACGCATCCTGCGGGCGGCGCTCCATCACAAAATTGCAAAGGCTGTGCCACATTTTTAAAAGAGATAAATAACAATGCGTTAAAAGTATCGCCTGTTCTAAACTGGAGTAATTGGTCCATTTCAGACCGTTTGGTCAAAACGTTCTGCACGTTTTCCATGCGCCGCGTGGTCAAAAAAGGTGCAGGCGGGCGATTAGGCAGGAAAGAAGCCCTTTGTTATGATGCGTTGACGCAGGACGGAAGAGGTAACAGTGTGAAAAGCGATGAAAAAAAACCGGGACGCCGTTCGCGAGCGGTCGCCGCAAAGCGGGCAGCCATTCTGGAAGCGGCGTTAACCTTCTTCTCGCAATACGGTATTCACGGCACCAGCCTGGATAAAGTGGCGGAGCGCGCTGACGTCTCCAAAACCAATTTGCTGTATTACTATCCGTCGAAAGAAGTGCTGTATGTGGCGGTTTTAAAAGAAATTCTTGATGTGTGGCTGGCGCCGCTGCGCGCGCTGCAGCACGATCACGATCCTCTGACCGCGATACGTCAATACATTCGCCTTAAGCTGGAAGTCTCGCGCGATCATCCGCAAGCTTCACGGTTGTTCTGCCTTGAGATGTTGCAGGGCGCGCCGCTGCTGAAAGGTGAACTGGCCGGTGATTTAAAAGCGCTGGTGGATGAGAAAGCGGCGATTATCGAACAGTGGATCGCCGAAGGTCGGTTGGCGGGTGTGCAGCCGCAGCACCTGTTTTTCCTGCTATGGGCGACTACGCAGCACTATGCGGATTTCGCCTCACAGGTGGAAGCGATTACCGGCCAGACGTTGAACGATGCGGCGTTTTTTGAACAGACGCTGGAAAACGTGCAGCGCATGATAATTGAAGGGATCCGCGTGCGCTGATCCCGCGTTTTCAAGGAGAGAGCATGGATTCGTTATCACAACTGACGTTAGGCGCGGCGGTCACCGTTGCGGTGATGGGCAAGCGCGTCCCGCTGTGGCAAGCGGCGCTGGTGGGCGCGGTGGCGGGCACCTTGCCGGATCTCGACGTGTTTATCGATCACGGCGATGCCATCCGCAATATGACGCTGCATCGCACCGAAAGTCATGCGCTGATAATCCTCACCTTAATTGCACCGCTGCTCGGCTGGCTGGTGGCCGGTGCGACACGCAGTCGCGCGCACTGGCGCGGCTGGACGCTGGCGATGTGGCTGGCGCTGGTGACGCATCCGCTGCTGGATCTCACCACCGTTTACGGTACGCAGCTGGGCCTGCCGCTCACCGATTTCCCTTATGCCATTGGCAGCATGTATATCATCGATCCGTTGTATACCTTGCCGTTGCTGATTGCGCTGCTCGTCGCCCTGTGGCGACGCGATGCTGTGGGCTTGCGCTGGAATCAGGCGGGATTATTGGTGAGTACGCTTTATCTCGGCTGGAGCATGGTGGCACAGAGCATGGCGACGCAACACATTGAGCAAGCGCTGGCGCAGCAATCAGTGCAGCCGGAGCAACTACTGGTGACGCCGACCGCGTTTAATACGCTGGTATGGCGCACGGTGATCATGACGCCAGAGCGTTACGGCGAAGCCTATTGGTCGCTGTTGTCACCGGGGCGTTCGCTGCAGATAAGCTGGCACGATCGTCAACCCGCGCTGTTTGCGCCGTTCAAAGGGCAATGGCACGCCGAGCGTGTAGCGTGGTTTAGTCATGGGTTTTACGCAATGAAGCAGCAGGGCGATCGCACGTTGATCAGCGATTTGCGGATGGGGGAAGAGCCGGATTACACCTTTACCTTCAATCTGGGATCGCCGCAGTCGCCGGAGCTAGCACCGCAGCGTGAACCTTCGGTGCGTCCTGCATTGGGTGAGGCGTGGCGTAAGCTGCGGGAGAGATTGTGACTTCGTGGTGAAGCGCGTTTGCTGATGAGGTGCGCTTTCTGTCAAAAAAGAAAAAGGCTGCACTTTCTTTCAAAAGGCAGCCTTAACGTAGCCGTGATAAATCAGGCTTTACGACGACGTAACAACCAGCCCATGGTCAGCATCACAAACCACAGCGGCGTGACCATCAGCGCCTGACGGGTATCTTCCTGCAGCGTCAGCAGCACCAGCACAAAGGCGAAGAACGCCATGCATACCCAGCACATAAACTTGCCCAGCGGCATTTTGAACTTCGATTCAGCATGACGCTGTGGATGCTGCTTACGATACGCCAGATAGCTGCACAGGATGATAGTCCAGACGAACATAAACAGAATTGCCGACACCGTAGTAACCATGGTGAACACCGTCATCACATCCGGAATCAGGTAGATTAGCGCCACACCCGCCAGCAGACACAGGCAGGAGAAGAACAGGCCAGTGGTTGGCACCGCACGCGCCGAGAGGCGACCAAAGGCTTTATGCGCCACGCCTTGTTCCGCCAGGCCGAACAACATGCGGCTGGTGGAGAAGATACCGCTATTGGCGGACGAGGCGGCGGAGGTCAGCACCACGAAATTGACGATGCTGGCGGCGGCAGGCAAGCCGATCAGCACAAACATCTCAACGAACGGGCTGCGATTCGCCAGCACCTGATTCCACGGCGTTACCGCCATAATCACCATCAGCGCCAGCACGTAAAACATAATAATGCGCAGCGGAATGGCGTTAATTGCACGCGGCAGAACTTTGTGCGGATCCTTGGTTTCTGCCGCCGCGGTGCCGACCAGCTCAATGCCGACAAAGGCGAAAACCGCAATCTGGAAGCCGGCAAAGAAGCCGCTCAAGCCTTTCGGGAACATGCCGCCGTGATCCCAGATGTTGCTCAGGGACGCGGTGCCACCGTTCGGCGACGGATAATGCATGCTCACCAGCACAATGCCGGTGATGATCAGCGCCACAATGGCGACGATTTTGATAATCGCGAACCAGAACTCCATCTCACCAAACAGCTTCACCGTAGCGATATTCAATGCCAGGAAGACAAAGACGCACAGCAGGGCGCTCATCCAGATGGAGAAGTCCGGGAACCACAGCTGGAAATAGGCGCTGATGGCCACCACGTCGGCAATGCCGGTCACCACCCAACAGAACCAGTACGTCCAGCCGGTAAAATAGCCCGCCCACGGACCGAGTAAATCGGCAGCGAAATCGCTAAAGGATTTGTATTCGAGGTTGGACAACAGCAGTTCGCCCATGGCGCGCATGACGAAGAACAGCATAAAGCCAATGATCATGTAGACGAAAATGATCGACGGGCCCGCGAGGCTGATGGTTTTACCCGAACCCATAAACAGCCCGGTGCCGATGGCGCCACCGATAGCAATTAACTGAATGTGACGATTATGCAGGTTACGCTGGAGTTTATCCGGCTGTTCGGCCGTAGCGAGCGCCTCTTTTGATTGATCAACCATAAATTTTTCTTTCCTGTCGAGATGTTGTGTCAGCTCTATTGGCTGTTTTGCCCGTCATACTTCAAGCCGCAGATGCGTTGGCTACGCGTGTTCACCCCAGGAACTGACTAAATTAAGCTCCCAATGATTCACACACTTGCCGCCTTCCTGCGGCTCACATTATTTAGGGCATTCGTTATGAGCCTTTGTCCAGGCAAGTGGCATAAGATAGTGGAAAGCCAACCCGTTTCGGTAATGGTTTTTCCCCCTTTGTGACCTTTTACGTGCTTTGCTCTGTCAGTAATTATTTACAGAGTTTAAAGCGCAGTCATTTTGCGTAAATCTTCAACAATTAAGCGATTTACGTCACTTTCCGCGCACATGACTTCTACAATTGTTAGTTCATTTCATCAGGAAAAGTGAGGCATTGTGCGCGCTCTGTTCGCCGTCGCGTTGCTGGCTGTATGCGGCTGGTTTAGTTTGCCGTGGTTGAAAACGCATCTGCCGCCTCAGTGGAACCCCTTTACACCGCTCAACGTTACCGATCCGCCCGGTTGGATGACGCGTTACAAGCTAAAAAAGCTGAGTGGCGATCCGGCTGCCTGCCTGGCGGTGATGCGGCAAGCCAGTGAACAGCGGCTGGTGCAGTTTCGTGCCGTGCCGCCAATGCAAGGGAATTGCCCGATTGAGCAGCCGCTACGCATCAGCGGCTACGGTGACGTCACGCTGAGCAGCAGTTTTCTCGCCAGCTGTCCGATGGCGGTGGCCAGCACCATGTTTGTGATTAACAGCGACAGCGCATTACGTCAGGCCGGTTTTAACAGTCCGCTGAAACGCATTGCCCATGTTGGCAGCTACGCCTGTCGCAATATTTATCATCGTCAGGAAGGGCGTTTGAGTGAGCACGCCAGCGCCGATGCCTGGGATATTACCGGATTTAAGCTGGCAAATGGGCGTTGGTTGCAGGTAGGAAAAAACTGGCAACAGCCTGAGGATGCGGCGTCAGGACTGCATGCGCTGTGGCGTAACGGCTGTGCGACGTTCGGTAATGCGCTGGGGCCCGATTATAACGCCGCGCATGCCAGCCATTTTCATCTTGGCATGCGCGGTTCGGGTTACTGCCGTTAGCTATACCGCAGGATTAAGCCCACGTTTTATCAGGAAATGATTAGCCGGCCAGGAGAAAATAAAGCCAATCATTATGGCCAGTTGCAGCATAAACCAGAATGCCGCCAGCAGCGGATTGACCTGCTCGTTCAGCACAAACTTTAGGGCCAACGCCATAAAGATAAAAATACCTAATTGAAAAATCAGCAGGGGGAAAATTTCGGTTTTCAGCGCCAAATATAATGCGCTGCCAAATGAATGTTTTTCACGTTGGCGAATCGCCAGAAATTGAAAAAGTAATCCCATAAACAATGAAGCGATAACGCAAATAAGCGCCTGCATCCCTATCGTCGGATTAATGGCAAAGTGTTTTAGTAAAGTGACTATCGGGATTGTCATTATATCGCCAAATATACAAGCCGCTGCGGATAATGACGTGGAAATAAATATAGTTTGCCAGCTGGCGTTACTGCGTATTTTTTGTGGAACCAATAGCGCAAGTTTTTGCTGTTGTGATGGTTTACGGCCTAAGTACCACCAGACGATCCAGCCAATAAAAGGCATATACAAACCGGTTAATGGCCAAATGATATTCATCACCGCCACCGGATGTGGATGGCGAAAAAGATCTTTTAAAATCATCAGGGCAGTGCAGACGCCCAAAACAAGGAAAGGTAATGCAAACTGGTTCAACATAGTCAGTTCCGCTAAGTTTCCCACCTACATGCGACAATGCGCCTGAGCCTTACTGCAGCACTGTCTTCCAATGCATCTTTTCACTCCGCTAGCATTAAGCGTAGCCGTTAATCAGCGTGAGAGAAATCACATCATTACTTAATGTATTATCTTAACCGCAGAAATAGGTGGGATTAACATTAAGTCAAAACTCATTCACCGTACAAACCCCTTTCACAGCAAAACAATCTGCTTTTTGCATCAATAATTTTAGTTAATGACGATGCTAAAAATTTATCAATCTAACGATCATTTTCAATCAAATGGATGATTGAAACTACTTCAGAAAAATCCTATTCTAATCCGCTGAGGAATTAAAGTTGTGAACCTGTTAACAATTAACGTGAACTTACACATCTCCATTACGTTAACGCATTGACAGTAGAAGAGTTATGCTAGCTGCTGGCAAATTTGCTCCTTTTTCAATCAATATTTTTTGTCTGGCTAATTTATTTTTTGCGTTAACACGAACTAATTTCAGAATGTAAAAGCGTGAAACAGCGCTAAGGCAATAATGACGACCGATAATTATTTCGTCTGGCGAGGCGAAATGGAAAATGAATTTCTGGCGCTAACGCAAGTGACGCAATTGAAATCCCTGTTGCAACAGCAGATTGAAAAGCTGGGTTTCGATTACTTCGCTTTTTTGGTTCAGCATCCGGTGCCCTTTACCCGGCCGCGCTTGTTTTTGTTCAGTACATACCCGGAAGGCTGGGTAAAACGCTACGAAAGCGAGAACTATTATAAGGTCGATCCGGTGCTATTACTCTGTCAGCGGCCGGGACGGGGTGTTGAATGGACGCGCGATTTATTTACCGGTGCGGGCAATTTGTGGGCAGAAGCCAACGCTGCGGGATTAATGAGCGGCTTTTCCTGCTCAGCAATGGCACCAAATCGTACCATTGGTATATTATCTATTGCATCGACACTTCACAGTAAGACCCAACACTTGCGCATAGAGCTTGAGGTGAAACTGCATCTTCTGGCGGAACTGAGTTTGCGCGTGTTGGAGCGTTTGAATGACGATTCTATGGTCGTTTTATCTAACGATTTTAGTCAGCGTGAATTAGAAATCCTGAAATGGACGGCGGAAGGAAAAACGTCGGCGGAAATTTCACTTATTTTAGCCATATCTGAACATACGGTGAATTTTCACCAAAAGAATATGCAAAAGCGTTTTAATGTTTCCAATAAAACGCAGATTGCCTGTTATGCCGCTGCGGTTGGCCTGATATAGCGAAAAAGCAACTACTAATTTTAGTAGTTCCTTCTCCCGTGTCAGTTGTCTACCCTGCGCGCAACGTTGCCAGGCTGGCTCAAAGAAATCATTGCATACATGGGGATGTCAGAGGCGCATGATGAAAGTAATTCAAACACAGCTTAAGGATATGCCGTCCTCACTGTTGGCAGAACTGGGAACGTATCGCTATAGCGTGTTTGCGCGCGGCGAAGGGTGGTCGATTCCACCGCGATTGAGTACGCCAGGGCAAGAGTACGATCGTTTTGATCGTTCGGATGTCACCTGGTTGATTGCCTGGAACGCTCGTCAGGGTATTTGCGGCTGCGCACGTTTGTTGCCGTGGCATGAACCTGAGGTGCCGGAAGGTTTTGTTCTGCCTTTCGATCAGGAAAAGGTATGGGAAATGTCGCGCTTCTCGGCGCGCCTTGAGGTGGACGCGGAGCTACCGCTGAGTATTTTGTGGCACTCGGTGCAATTAGCAGAACTGAGCGGCATGGAGTATTTGATCAGTTCGGCGACGCCAATGCTTGAGAAGATGTTCGAACAGCATCAGGTAGTCTACGAGCCGCTCTCACCGGGCTTGATCCAATCTGAAGACAATCTGTTTGCCATTCGCATTCCGGTTGATCAACCGGCGCTGGCGGAGAAATATCGGGGTACACGACGCTTTAGCCCGGAAGAGGTGCTGCCGTCGCTGGGTGTTTCAGTAAACTGGCAATCACACAGCTAAATACCCCGCGCATTTCGCGCGGGGCACATCGCTTATTGACGGTAAGCGGTTTTGATCTGACGAATTGTATTATTAAACACTTCCGCCTGCGGCTTATCGCCTAACGAAGCTTGCACATAACGCTCCATGTTGATGATCACCTTACCGGCATCGGCTTGACCCATTCCTTTCAGAATCAGCGTCACCATCATTTTCAGACAGGCGACTTCGTCGGCCAGCGCCTGCGTGTCTCGTGAAGTTGCGAAATCTTCATCACTCATAATTGACTCCTTGGGGGTGTTACTCAATGTTGACACATTCTTCCTGTGCGTAAGAAAGAGAGTATATCATAGCGTTTTCAGATGAATTTTAATGAAGCGAAGCGGTAAAAGTCAGACCGCTTTTTAATTGCGCATTGCGCTATTTATCAGCAACCAGAATTAGCGTTTAGCTGTTATTTACCAGGCGATCGGAATGCGTCAATAAAATCGAGCTATAAATCATAACTTAATGATATTAATAACAATTTAACTTATCTCATTTTGCATCTTATTGCCCTGTGCAGTAAAAGCTGGATCAAAGAAATGTTATTGATTTGCATCAGTTCATTTGAGATTTATCTGTGACTGTAGATGTTTTTTCCACCTGAAAACCGGTAAGATGACCGTTCTGAAATATATTTCCCTTTCTTAACCTGCGGAGTACGTCCCGTTGATCAGCCTGCTTCTTGTTGATGACCATGAACTGGTACGCGCCGGTATTCGCCGCATTCTGGAAGATATGAAAGGCCTCGTTATTGCGGGTGAAGCGGCGTGCGGTGAAGACGCCGTGAAATGGTGCCGCAGCAATCCGGTTGACGTAGTGCTGATGGACATGAACATGCCCGGTATTGGCGGCCTGGAAGCGACACGCAAAATTGTGCGCTTTAACCCGGATATCCGCATCATCATGCTCACCATTCATACCGAAAATCCACTGCCGGCGAAGGTAATGCAGGCGGGCGCAGCGGGTTATCTCAGTAAAGGCGCCGCGCCGCAGGAAGTGGTGAGTGCGATTCGCTCGGTGCATTCAGGGCAACGCTATATCGCTTCGGATATTGCTCAGCAAATGGCACTTAGCCAGATCGAACCGCAAAAAGCCGAATCCCCCTTCAGCTGTTTGTCGGAAAGGGAATTGCAGATTATGCTGATGATCACACGCGGGCAGAAAGTGACGGAAATTTCCGAACAACTCAGTCTCAGCCCGAAAACCGTTAACAGTTACCGCTATCGCATGTTCAGCAAGTTGAATATCAGTGGCGACGTCGAGTTAACGCATTTGGCCATTCGACATGGCCTGTTCAATGCGGAGCCATTAATCAGTAGTGAGTGACGTTTTCGATTCCAAAGCCTTTCTCAGCACCGTGACCAGCCAACCCGGCGTCTACCGTATGTACGATGCGGCCGGTACGGTGATCTATGTTGGTAAAGCCAAAGACCTTAAAAAGCGCCTGACCAGCTACTTCCGTACGCAGGTGGGCAGTCGCAAAACTGAAGTTCTGGTCAGCAACATTCAGAACATCGACGTCACCGTGACGCACACCGAAACGGAAGCGCTGCTGCTGGAGCATAACTACATCAAGCTCTACCAGCCGCGCTATAACGTGCTGCTGCGCGATGACAAATCCTATCCTTACATTTTCCTCAGTGGCGATAGCCATCCACGTCTGGCGATGCACCGTGGCGCGAAGCACGCCAAAGGCGAATACTTTGGCCCGTTTCCGAACGGCTATGCGGTACGTGAAACCCTCGCGCTGCTGCAAAAGGTATTCCCGATTCGCCAGTGTGAAAACAGCGTGTATCGCAACCGCTCGCGCCCGTGTTTGCAGTATCAAATTGGCCGCTGCCTTGGACCCTGCGTTTCCGGCTTGGTTAGCGAAGAGGAGTATGCGCAGCAAACCGATTACGTGCGTTTGTTCCTCGCGGGGAAAGATGATCAGGTGATTAATCAGCTGGTCAAGCGCATGGAAAATGCCAGTGAGGAACTGCGTTTTGAAGAGGCCGGGATTTTACGCGACCAGATTCAAGCGGTAAGACGCGTAACCGAGCGGCAATTTGTCTCCAATCAGGGTGAAGACCTGGATGTGATGGGCGTGGCCTTTGATGCTGGCATGGCTTGCTTGCACGTGCTGTTTATCCGTCAGGGCAAAGTGCTCGGCAGCCGCAGCTACTTCCCGAAAGTACCTGCCGATACCGAACTGACCGAAGTGGTACAAACCTTTGTCGGGCAGTTCTATCTGCAAGGCAGTGAAGCGCGCACTTTGCCGGCGGAAATTCTGCTGGACTTTACACTACCGGAACGTGAGCTGCTGGCGGAATCGCTGAGCGCGCTGGCGGGACGTAAAGTGAACATTCAAAGTAAGCCGCGTGGTGACCGTGCACGCTACCTGAAACTGGCGCGCACCAATGCGGCAACGGCACTGACTACCAAGCTGTCGCAGCATTCGACCATTCAGCAGCGTCTGGCGGCGCTGGCGACGTTCCTTGAGCTCGACACCATTCATCGCATGGAGTGCTTTGACATCAGTCACACCATGGGCGAGCAGACCATTGCGTCGTGCGTGGTGTTCAACCGTGATGGTCCGCTGCGTTCGGATTACCGTCGCTACAACATTGAGGGCATCACGCCGGGCGATGATTACGCGGCGATGAATCAGGTGCTGCGCCGTCGTTACGGCAAAGCGCTGGAAGAGGACAAAATCCCCGACGTGATCATCATCGACGGCGGTAAAGGTCAGTTAGCGCAGGCGAAACAGGTTTTCGCCGAGTTGAATGTACCCTGGGATAAAGATCGTCCGATTTTACTCGGCGTGGCGAAGGGTAGCGATCGTAAAGCCGGGCTGGAAACGCTGTTCTTTGAAGCGGAAGGTGAGGGCGTTTCCTTACCGCCGGACTCGCCTGCGCTGCATGTGATTCAGCATATTCGTGATGACTCTCACAATCATGCGATTTCAGGTCACCGGAAAAAACGCGCCAAAGTGAAGAACACCAGCGCGTTGGAAAGTATTGAAGGCGTGGGGCCCAAACGGCGCCAGCAGCTGCTCAAGTATATGGGTGGCCTGCAACCGCTGATGAATGCCAGCGTCGACGAGATTGCTAAAGTGCCGGGAATTTCCACCGCGCTGGCGGAAAAAATCTACTACTCACTGAAACACTAACGTTGAAAGAGGGGGGGCAATGTAGCAACATACATGAAACCCTACTCACACCAGACAGTTACTGGCATATGCAATTTAACATTCCGACGTGTCTTACCCTGTTTCGAGTCGTACTTATTCCCTTTTTTGTCCTGGCGTTTTATCTGCCATTTCAATGGGCTCCCTTTGCTACTGCACTGATCTTTGTGATTGCTGCGGTTACTGACTGGTTTGATGGTTTTTTAGCGCGTCGCTGGAAGCAGACCACGCGTTTTGGCGCGTTCCTCGATCCGGTTGCGGATAAAGTGCTGGTAGCGATTGCGCTGGTGCTGGTGGCAGAGCATTTCCACGCGTGGTGGATTACGCTGCCTGCGGCAACCATGATCGCGCGTGAAATCATTATCTCTGCGCTGCGTGAGTGGATGGCGGAGATCGGCAAACGCAGCAGCGTGGCGGTGTCGTGGATCGGCAAGGTGAAAACCACCGCGCAGATGTTCTCGCTGTTTGCCCTGCTGTGGCGTCCAGAAGCCACGGTGGTTGGCGTGGGTGTGGTCGCACTGTACATCGCAGCCGTGCTGACGTTCTGGTCAATGTTCCAGTATTTAAGCGCAGCGCGCGGCGATTTGCTCGATAGCTGATCGATGCGATTTAAAAAGCAGCAAACGGACGCAGTGTGTGGATAATTCTGTTGACTCACTGCGTCAGATAAGTAGAATGCATCGCATCGAACGGCAGCGAGCCTGCAAGAAGCTGAATAAAATCAGCAAGTTCGATGAAGAAATACAGAATCGAGTATTTCAATTTGTAGCAAGGCAGCAACTGAACGAATCACAGAGAGCTTACTTCAGTAAGTGACCTGTGTGAGTGAAGGAAGCTAAAGCAGCAACAAATTGAAAGACGAAGATTATGCGGGAATAGCTCAGTTGGTAGAGCACGACCTTGCCAAGGTCGGGGTCGCGAGTTCGAGTCTCGTTTCCCGCTCCAAATTTAGTGGTTCGTATTCAACGGATTACATACCAGATTAAAGGCGCGTTGGCAGAGTGGCCATGCAACGGATTGCAAATCCGTCTACCTCGGTTCGACTCCGGGACGCGCCTCCAATTTACACCCTGCCCGGGTGGTGAAATCGGTAGACACAAGGGATTTAAAATCCCTCGGCTTATGGCTGTGCGGGTTCAAGTCCCGCCCCGGGCACCATATTTGCAGTCGATAAAACGAATAAAATAAAGCAATAAGCAGTAATGTCGTAACCGCCCAAGGGCGGTTTTTTTGTTTTTGTCCTTACCTCATCGCCAATAAAAACCCGGCAAAGCCGGGCAAGTCATTACGATTGCGGTTGTCCCACCGGACCTGCACCTTCGCTAGCACCCGGCACCGGTTGGTTACTTGGCGCATGTGGGCGCCCATCGTTGCCGACCGCATCACTTTTGTGCATACAACCCGCCAGCGATACCAAGGTTAACGTCACCAATGCTGCTTTTGCTAAAACGTTCATCTGCTGCTCCTTATAATTAAGCGATTGAGTAACCAATCCCAAAGAGATCAAAGGATTGACCATGAGCTAAGCAAAGTCAGTGACAGCAAATTTCGCAAGCGAAGCGCGGCAGTAACCATAAAAAACGCCGGATTTCCGGCGTTTTTCGTCTCAATCCTAATATTTCTATCCCAGATTGCCACTCAGCCGCTCGCGGAAATCGCTGCTGCGGTTATCCAGCCCGATAAAGGTGACGTTCGCTCCATGGCGCTGATAGCGATATTCGATAGCATCAAGGGCCGCCACGCTGGAAGCGTCCCAAATCTGCGCATGCGTCAAATCGATGGTGACAGTTTTTGGATCGTGGCCGTAATTGAAGTGTTCAAACAAATCATTGCTGCTACCAAAGAACAGCGGGCCGCGCACGGTGTAATTGACCTGTTGGCCATCCTCGCTCAGCTGGCGTTCAGCGTGAATGACGTGAGCGATGCGGCGTGCGAACAGCATCATCGCCAGAATCACACCAACCAGCACGCCAATCGCCAGGTTGCCGGTCCACACGGTGACAGCAACCGTCAGCACCATCACAAAGGTTTCCGACCACGGCATGCGTTTCAGCGTAGCCGGCTGCAGGCTGTGCCAGTTCACGGTTTTCACCGCTACCACCATCATAATGCCCGCCAGTACTACCATCGGGATCTGTGCCATAATCTGGCTCAGTCCGGTCACTAATAACAGCAGCACGATACCCGCCGCGACCGTAGAAACACGCGTACGTGCTTTGCCCAGCTCGACGTTAACGATGGTTTGGCCAATCATCGCGCAACCGGCGATGCCGCCATAGAAGCCCGCAAGAATATTGCCGACGCCGAGCGCCCAGGATTCGCGGCGTTTAGCGGGAGGCGTATCGGTGATGTCATCCACCAGTTTGGCTGTCAGCAACGATTCCATCAAACCCACAAAGGCGATGCTCAAGGCGGTGGGCCAGATGATTTGCAGCGTGTGCAGATTGATTGGGACCAGCAGCGTAGTGAAGCCTGGCAGACCGGCGGTCATTGGCCCTTCGTCGCCCACGTTCGGTACGCGATAGCCAAGCAGCAACGCCACCGCCGTCACCACCACAATCGCCACCAGCGGTGAAGGGACGCTTTTCAGCACTTTCGGTAGCAGCAGCACGATGGCCAGCGTAACGGCGAATAGCACCCACACCAACGCGGATTGTCCCCAAACGTGCGGGACCTGCGCAAAGAAGATCAGGACGCCGAGGGCGTTAACGAAGCCGATCATCACCGAACGTGGGATATAGCGCATCATGCGCGACAACCCAGCGAGCCCAAAGATAATCTGGATAATGCCGCCCATAATCACCGCCGGCAGGATGTATTCAACGCCGTGCGCATGCACCATTGGGCCGATCACCAGCGCCACCGAACCGGCCGCTGCGGTGACCATCGCCGGACGACCGCCCAGAATCGACAGCGTCAGGCACAGCACCACCGAGGCCACAAGGCTGACTTTAGGATCGACACCGGCAATCACGGAGAAGGAGATAACTTCCGGGATCAGCGCCAGCGCGGTAATAATGCCGGCCAGACACTCGCGGGTTAGCAGGGCAGGCGAACGTAAAACGCGCCTCACGGTGATATCGCTCTCCACCGCAGTGGTGCGCTCAGTTGGTTGACTCATAAATTGTGCAGGCTCTTTTATTATTGTGCGCATACCGTCGCGGTACGGCAGTAACCAGTTAGGATTTTCCGAGAAGGGATGTTACCGGGCAATAAGGTGAGACGCTAGCGCGTTGGGGCAGGTGAGGGTGATTCCATCCCTGGAATCCGGCTTTAGACCGCAAGATCGTCAGGTGTTTTATTCACAACCAATTCAAGCAGATGGCGATAAATATCCAGCTGAATCACATCGCTTTCCATCTCAAGACGGTTAATCAGCGAAGCAATAATCGCTTTATTAGAAACCGGCATACCGGCTTGCAGGATTTCGGCGATGATCTGCCCGAAAACTTCCATTTCACTGCTGTCGCTATTACCGGCCAGTTTGAAATAGTCAGCGATGGCAGCGCTACTGTTTGCGGCGTTTTGCATATGTGAAGCCCTTAAGATCGGCCTGATGGCAATGTGCCTTCAGCTCCATGATGAAAAAATTTGCACGCGGACAGGCGCGCAACACCCAACTCATCAACCAACGCAAAAAGACACCTCTGAAGGTGGAAATCCACAACACCTTCAGAGGCGACGCAAAGTGCATCATTCGTTACGGAGCCGTCAGCTGGCTCACGGGACGTAAACTTATACAATCCGGCACAACTTGTACAACCTTGATTTTAAGCAATTTGTGCTAGTCATTATTTAACAGTGAGTTATGATTTGTAATGTTTTCTAAAAGCTATACAAGAATGGGCGAAAACCGCCAAATTTTCGGTGAGTTGTACAACTGATAAGGAAAGCTGGAGATTTTTTGTCCTGCCAACTACGTTTGCAGGTGTAAGCAAAATTTTCATTGGCGAGCGGCTTACCTTATAATAACGCTCCCGTTTAGTTAGATACCTAACCATTAGGCCACTACGTTTTGAGCGACTATCCCCAACCCTTTTCTCGTTTGCTGCATCTTACCGCGCACGCGTGGCGTTTGGCTGTCGATCGTCGCCTCAAAGAGAGCGGATTGAGCATGAGCAGCTGGATGGCGATTGCCAGCGTTGCCACCGCCGCCGAGCCGCCAACGCAAAAAGCGCTGGCGCAGTTGCTTGGTCTGGAAGAGGCCAGCGTCGTGCCGCTGGTGGATCGTCTGGTGAAGCAGCAGCTATTAGCGCGCGTGCAGCCGCCGGAAGATCGTCGCAAACGCCTGCTGATTCTGACGGAACAGGGCAGCGTGGCCTTTGCCGAAGTGAAAACGCAGGCCGATGCGCTACGTGCACAGTTGTTGGCGGATATCGATCCTGCATCGCTGGCGATAACGGAACAGGTGCTGCAACAGCTGCTCGCGCGTCTGGGAAGCGTTTAACGGTGGCAAAACGTAATCCTTATGCTCCGCGCGAATGGCTGCCGCATGAGAAGCCGATGCTGCCGGGCTCGCCCTCAACGCCGCTGCATTCGCCTTCGAAGCGCATCGCATTTGGCATCATTGGCTTATTGATCTCGATTACCGGCGCGCTGAGTAACGCGCTGGTCTCTGCCAACCTCACCAATCTGCAAGGCACCTTCGGCGCTTACAGCAATGAGATCGCCTGGCTGCCCGCGGTATATGTGATGGGCAACATCTCCATCAACCTGCTGCTGGTGAAGTTCCGCCAGCAGTTTGGTCTGCGGCTGTTCACCGAAGCGTTTCTGGTGCTATATGTGATCGTGGCATTTTTCCACCTGCTGGCTAACGATCTCAGCTCGGCGATCATTGTCCGCACCGCGCACGGCATGGTCGGCGCGGCGCTCAGTTCGCTCGGCATCTATTACCAGATTCAGGCCTGGCCGGCGAAGCATCGGCTTAAAGCCTTGGTGATTGGCATCACCGCATCGCAGCTGGCGATTCCGCTGGCACGATTGTTCTCCACCGAACTGCTGCAGCTGC
The DNA here is from genome assembly GCF_003208415.1 of Pantoea sp. AG1095. Lineage (NCBI taxonomy): Bacteria > Pseudomonadati > Pseudomonadota > Gammaproteobacteria > Enterobacterales > Erwiniaceae > Pantoea > Pantoea sp. AG1095. The sequence goes on from NZ_QKMJ01000001.1 coordinate 446,829, forward strand.
AAGAGTGGCGCGGTTTATACCTGTTTGAACTCGGTCTGGCGATGATCTCGCTGGGCTGCGTGCTGGTGGTGAAACTGCCGCCCGGCGACCGCATCAAAGCCTTTGAAAAGATGGATTTCCTCACCTTCATGTTGATGGCGCCGGGCATGGCGCTGCTGTGCGCGGTGCTGTCGCTGGGCCGCATCGAATGGTGGTTCAGCACGCCGTGGCTCGGTGTGGCATTGGCGCTGGCGTTGGTGTTGATCGTGGCGGCGATTGTCGTCGAGCACAATCGTAAGAATCCGTTGCTGAATACCCGCTGGCTCAGCAACGGCACGATTGTGCGGCTGGGCATTGTGATGATCATGATGCGTATTCTGCTGGCCGAGCAAAACACCGGCGCGGTCGGTTTCCTGCAGCAACTCGGCTTACTCAACGATCAGATGCGCGGTCTGGCGTTAGCGATCATTGCCGGGGTGATTTGCGGCATGATCGCCAGCGCATTAACCATCAAACCTACGCATCTGAGCTGGCCAATTGTCGTGTCGCTGGTGGTGATGATCGTCGCCTCGCTGATGGATGCGCAATCCAACCCGCTGACGCGTGCCCACAATCTCTACTTTAGCCAGTTTCTGCTCGGTTTCGGCAGCGCCTTCTTCCTCGGGCCTGCCATGCTGCTGGGGATTGGCGGCGTGGTGACGCAACCGAAAAACCTGGTCAGCTTCTCGGTGCTGTTCGGCATGAGCCAGAACTTAGGCGGCCTGATTGGCGCGGCCATTCTCGGCACGTTCCAGACGTGGCGCGAAAAATACCACTCCAGCCTGCTGGGCGATCAGCTGTCGCAGCTGGATCCCAACGTGACCGAACGCCTTAGCCAGTACAGCTCGCTGTTTAGCAGCCAGTTGCCGGATAGCGTGCTGCTCAGCGCGCAAAGCAGCAGCCAGTTGCAAACGGTGGCGACGCTGCAAGCCAACGTGCTGGCCTATAACGATACTTATTTTCTTACCGCCGCGCTGGCTTTCATCACCTTAATCTGGGTGCTGTATCGCCTGACGCGCTTACGCTATATCAACTGGCGTCAGACTAAAATGAATGTGGCACAACCAGTAACCCCGACGGAGAATTCATGAGCCAACAGGACGACATTCAGGCGGCGGAGCGCGAGCGCACCAACCGTCGACGCATTCTTTCTATCGCCGCTGGCAGCGGCATTGTCATCGTCGGCGTGCTGGTGATCCTCTATGCCTGGCAGCTTTGGCCGTTCACCAGTACCGTTCAGTCAACGGAAAACGCCTACGTGCGTGGCCAGGTAACCTTTATCAGCCCGCAGGTGAATGGCTATCTGACTGAAGTGAACGTGGTGGATTTGCAGCCAGTGACCAAAGGCCAACTGCTGATGACCATCGACGATCGTATCTATCGTCAGCGCGTGCACCAGGCGCAGGCGCAGCTGGATATGAAAATCGCCGCGCAGAACAACAACCAGCAGCAACGTAAAAGTGCCGAAGCCAATATTCTCAGCAATAAAGCGGCGCTGGAAAATGCCAAAGCGCAGGCGCTGAAAAGCAGCCTCGATCTCAAGCGCGTTGAGAATCTGGCGGCTGATGGCTCGCTGTCGGTACGTGAGCGCGACGCCGCGCGCGCGGCAAATGCCCAGGCGCAGGCGCAGTTGCGTCAGGCGGATGCGCAGGTGGCCGTTTCACAACAGAATCTGCAAACCGTGGTGGTGAATCGCGCGTCACTGCAAGGCGATGTTGCCAGTGCGCAGGCGGCGCTGGAGTTGGCAAATATCGACCTGGCGAATACGCGCATCATCGCGCCAGACAGCGGCCAGCTCGGTCAGCTGTCGGTGCGCAAAGGCAGCTATGTGACCGCCGGCACGCGTTTGACATCGGTGGTGCCAGAAAACAAATGGATCATCGCGAATTTCAAGGAAACTCAACTGGCGCGCGTGCGTCCTGGCTTGCCGGTGAACATCCGCGTCGATGCGCTGGACGGTAAGCACTACGATGGCCGCGTCGAGTTTATTTCGCCTGCCGCCGGTTCCGAATTCAGTGCTATCTCGCCGGATAACGCCACCGGCAACTTTGTGAAAATTGCCCAGCGCATTCCGGTGCGCATCAAAATTTTGAATGACGATCTGCAAGCACTGCGTCCGGGCATGTCAGTGGAAGTGAGCATTGATACCGCCGCAGAGCCGCACAAGGATGCGCCATGAGGCGCTTATTGTTAGCCACCTGTGTGGCATGGATGGTGAGCGGCTGTGCAACGCAAGTTGAAAAAGCGCCCTCATCGTTGCCGATTCCTGAGAGCTGGCGTCAGCAGGTGGGCCCGCATGCGCTGCCGGAGGCGCAATGGTGGCAGAACTTCGGCGATGCCAATCTTAATCGCCTTGTCACGCAGGCGCTGCAGCACAACAGCGATGTCCTCACCGCGCGTTCGCGTGTGGATCAATACCGTGCCGAGTTACGTGCCGCGCAGGGTGATAATTTCCCAACGCTTTCGGCGGGCGTGGCGGCTACGCATCAGCGTGCGCTGTCGGCGGCCACCGGTCAGCCGTATGAAAACGCGGTGTTTCAGGGATTGCTGCAGGCCAACTACGAGGTGGATTTATGGGGCAGCCGCAGCAACAGCATTCGCGCTGCGGAAGCTTCGCTGGATGCGCAGCGTGCTGCCGCTTCTGCCGCTGAGCTCACCGTCGCCAGTTCGGTGGCATCGGGCTACCTCAGCTTGTGCGCGCTGGATGAACAGCTGCGCGTAACCCAGGCAACGCTGGCGACGCGCAAAAACTCGCTCAACCTGGCGCAGCGCCAGTTTGAAACCGGCTACACCTCGCGCCTTGAATGGATGCAGGCCGCCTCGGAATATCAAACCGCCAAAGCGCAGATCCCGCAGTTGCAGCATCAGATCGAGCAGCAGGAGAACGCGCTTAGCGTGCTGGTGGGCATGAACCCGCGCCAAATCGCGCGCAGCAGCCAGTTCGACCACATCAAGCCGCAAACCCTGCCATCGCTGCTGCCGTCGCAGCTGCTGAATCGCCGTCCCGATATTGTGCAGGCGCAGCGCCAGCTGCTGGCCGCCGACGCGTCACTGGCTTCAACCCAGGCCAAACTGTTGCCGTCGCTCAATCTCACCGCCAGCGGCACCTTGCAAAGCAGCGAACTGCATCAGTTGCTGGATAATCCGTTCCGTCTGTGGAGCATTGGCGGCAGCATTCTGGCTCCGCTGTTAAATCGCGAAGCGCTAACTGCTCAGGTGGATGTGGCGATGGCGACGCGTAATCAGGCGCTGTACGGTTATGAAAAAGTGGTGCGTAACGCCTTCTCCGACGTGGATAACGCGCTGGATGCCATTCGCCGTAGCGAGGAGCAGCTGGCGGAGTTGCAGAAACAAGAGAGTTATGTGGCGGAAGCGTATCGCATTGCCCACAACCGTTACCAAAATGGTTACGCCTCTTATCTGGATGAGCTGGACGCCCAGCGCACGCTGTTCAGTACTCAGCTGAATATCGTGTCAGTAAAAAATACGCTGCTGTTAGCGCAAATCGATCTATATCGTTCGCTCGGCGGCGGCTGGCAGGGTTAAACATCATGTCGCAAGGCCATTTTTCGGTAGAAATTCCGCCGTAAAACGGCCTGCGTCTGGTTTTAAATCGGCAGTAAACGATTCTAAAGTCATTCATGCTTCTTTTTACTTGTCTTTACAAATAATGTTATTATCCGCCCGCTTTACACAGTCTGAACGGAACAGTGTTGGTAAGTTTACCAGCGCGGTCGCTCACTTAAGCGGCATGCAAGACAGGGGAAGAAAAGGAAATGATGAATAAAAAAATCGGTTTTGCGTTGTTAGTTACTGCGGTCCTGTTAACCGGCTGTGCGCCGCGTACCGCGCCGATCCAGAATGTTAGCCAGACCGTGGGTCAGAGCTACTCGGATGAGCAAATGAAGCAAGCTATCGTCCAGGCGGGCGCCGCTAACCATTGGGTGATGACGCCAGCGGGTCCGGGCGTGATGAATGGTCACCTGGCCGAGCGCGGACATACCGCGGATATTCGCGTGAACTACACCGCGAACAGTTATCAAATTCAGTATGTCAGCAGCCAGAATCTGAAAGCAGGCAGCGGTCAGATTCACCGCAACTATAACCGCTGGATTCAGAACCTGAGCCAGGGCATCCAGACGCGACTGGCGGTCGAAGCCGCTAAATAAGCGCGAAGCGTGATTGCTGACATAATGTTGTAAAGTTAGCCGTAACGCTGCCGAAATAGAAACAGGCGGGCCACGTGCCCGCCTTGTTAATCGGCGACATCCGCATGGGATGACGGGTATAGAGAGCAAGGAAGGGATGCCGCGCAGCGAAAACCGGACCATCCCTGAGGCTGAAGAAAGAATACAGGTATGAAACTCGCTTACTCCCTTGTTGACTGGCACGCCATCGCGCCGGGCAACAGCACCGCAGAAGAGTGGCAACGTTGGGCGCAACAGGCACCGGCGTTAGATGCCACGCAACCTATCGCGAAACCCCAATTTTTGCCGATGATGACCGCGCGTCGTCTCAGCGCCGGCAGCCGTGCTGCGGTTGAATGCGGGCTGGCGTTATTGGCGCGGCACAGCGTGGACGCCATCGTCTTCACCAGTCGGCACGGCGAACTGGAGCGTAATCTGCGCATTCTCACCGCGCTGGCGGAACAGCAAGCGCTGTCGCCCACCGATTTCGCCATGTCGGTTCACAACTCAGCGGTGGGCAGTTTGACCATCGCCGCGCGTCAGCCGCTGGTTTCATCCTCGGTTTCGGCCGGTATTGATAGCTTCCAGCAAGGATTGATAGAAGTGGCGGCGCTGCATCAGGCGGGTTACGCGCAGGTGCTGCTGGTGGATTTTGACGGCGTGGTGCCGGATTACTACCGTCCATGGCTACCGGAAATCGATCGCTTTAATGCGCCGTACGCGGTAGCGCTGCTGCTACGCGCAGGCGAGGCATGGCGTTGCGAAGCGCAGGCCGGCAAACCCGCTGAGCTGCACAACCCTCTGCCGCAAAGTCTGCAATTTCTGGCGGCGATGCTGTACAACACGCCACGTTTTAGCGTGGCCGGCGAGCGCCATCAGTGGCACTGGGAGCGTCTGCATGGTGGATAATTCGCTGACCGAGGCGCGTCCCGGTTTCAACTATTACTGGCGGCTGGTGATGACCGCCGTCAGCTTCACGCTGTTCAGCGTGGGCGGCCTGCTACTGTCGCTGATTTGGTTCAATCTGCTGTTACTGGTGCAGCGCGATGGCCTGCGCCGTCGCCATATCGCCCGCAGCAGCATCGCCTGGAGCTTCCGCTGCTTCCTGCGCTTCTGCCGCTTTGTCGGGGTTTACGATTACCAAATCATCGGCGCAGAACAGCTGCGTCAGGATCGCGGCTGCCTGATCGTCGCCAACCATCCGTCACTGATCGATTACGTGATGATCGCTTCGGTGCTGCCGGAGATGGATTGCCTGGTGAAAGCCGAGCTGCAGCACAACATTTTCTTCCGTGGCGTGATTCGCGCCGCCGATTACCTGATTAACAGCGAAGCCGATACGCTGCTGCCAGACAGCCAGCAGCGGCTGGCGCGCGGCGATACCATTCTGATTTTCCCGGAAGGCACGCGCACACGTTATGGCGAGCCGCTGAAGCTGCAGCGCGGTGCCGCCAACATTGCGGTGCGCGCGGGCTGCGATCTGCGTGTGGTGCACATCAGCTGCACCGAGCGCATGCTCGATAAGCAAAGCCGCTGGTATCAGATTCCGCTGGTTAAACCGATTTTTACTGTACGCGTACAATCGCGTATTGCCAGCCACGCCTTTAGTGAGGCCGAAGAGGATTCGCAGCCGCTGGCCGCACGTCGTCTGACGCGTCATCTGCAACAGGCGCTGGTGCCTGAAGAGACCAACTAAGTTATGCAAGTACTGATTAACGACATCAAACAGATGATTATCGACACGCTGAATCTGGAAGATATCAGCCCTGACGACATCGAAACCGACGCACCGCTGTTTGGCGAGGGGCTGGGCCTCGATTCAATCGATGCGCTGGAGCTGGGACTGGCGGTGAAAAATCGCTTCGGCGTACAGCTCTCCGCCGAGAGTGAAACGCTGCGCGCGCACTTTTTTTCCGTGGCTACACTGGCCGCGTTTGTTGAACAACAGCAAGCCTGAGAGCAGTCAACATGATGAACAAAAACGAAATTTACCAGGAAGTGGCTTCGCTGCTCACCTCGCTGTTTGAAATTGAGCCGGATGATATTCGTCCGGACGCCCGCCTCTATGAAGACCTCGAGCTGGATAGCATCGATGCGGTCGATATGGTGGTGCATCTGCAAAAGCGTACTGGCCGTAAGATCAAACCGGAAACCTTCCGCGCGGTGCGTACCGTGCAGGATGTGGTGGATGCCGTCGATCAACTGATGCGCGACGAAGCCTGATCGCATGCTGCTGCGGCTGCTAAACGGAGCGGCGCTGCTGGCGTGGCCGTTTCTGGTGTGGTTAACCCTCACCCAGCCACAGTGGCGCGGCGTGACGGGCCTGCTGGCGCTGCTGTTTGTGCTGCGCGTCTGGACGCTGCGCCGCGCCGCCGGGCCGATGGCGCGCGTGATGCTACTGCTGGCGCTGGTGGGCAGCGCGTTATGCCTCGCCAGCCTGCTGCTGCGATCGCAACATCTGCTGCTGTGGTATCCGCTGGTGGTCAATGCATCGATGCTGCTGCTGTTTGGCGCGTCGCTGTGGAGCCCCATGCCGCTGGTAGAGCGGTTGGCACGGCTGCGCGAACCGGATCTACCACCGCGCGCGGTGCGTTATACCCGCCGCGTGACGCAAGTGTGGTGCGGCTTTTTCATCTTCAACGGCAGCGTGGCGCTGCTCACCTGCCTGCTCAATGATGTCACGCTTTGGACACTCTGGAATGGGTGCATCAGCTATCTGCTGATGGGCACGCTGATGGGCGGCGAATGGCTGCTGCGTCAGCGCATAAGGAAACAGGCATGAACTTACATAGCCTCCGCGACTGGCTCAGCGCGCCGGATCGCATTGTGGCCTGGCACGGCCAACAGCAACATACGCTGCACACCTTGCGTCAGCAGGTACGGGCGCTGGCCGATCGGCTGCAAAACCAGCCCGGCCAATATTGGGCGCTGTGCTTTGATAACAGCTATGCGTTTACCGCCGCGCTGCTGGCGCTGTGGCACGCCGGTAAAACGCCGGTGATCCCCGGACACTGTCGCGCGGCCCAGCTGGAAGAGATGGCCGACAGCCTGGATGGCGTGATCAGTGATATGCCGCTGGCAGTCGCGCTGCCGCAACTGCGCTGGGACGACGCACTGGCGAGCGGTGCGTTACCGCCAATCGCCGCCGACGCCACGCTGGTGTTGTTCACCTCTGGTTCGACCGGCACGCCGCGTCGCGTAGTGAAATCGCTGCGCGCGCTGGATCTTGAAGCCTGCTGGCTCTCCAGCTTGTGGGGCCCACGCTTACGTGATTGCCATGTGATAGCCTCAGTCAGCCATCAACATCTGTATGGCCTGAGTTTTCGCATCGTGCTGCCGATGGCGTTGGGTTTACCCTTTGCCGCGCAGCAAATTTTCTACAGTGAACAGCTGGCCGATCATTCACCCGATCGTCGCTACGCGTTTATCAGCAGCCCAGCGTTTCTGCGGCGTCTCGATCCTGCATTGGCCGGGCCGCGCTGCGAACTGATCGTGTCCGCCGGTGGCGCGTTGCCGTGGACGGCGGCGCAGCATGCGCAACAGGCGCTGAGCTGCACGGTTGATGAAATTTATGGCAGCACCGAAACCGGCGTGATTGGCTGGCGCTGCGCCCACGAGGAGAACGCGCTGTGGCACTGTTTTCCGCAGATTACCCTGCGTGAGCAGGACGCCGGACGCTGGCGGGTGTTTTCCGACTTGCTGGAAACCGACGCCGGTTGCGCGCTCGACGATCGTATCGTGCAGCAGCCGTCCGGCCAGTTTCAGCTGGCGGGACGTCAGGATCGCGTGGTGAAGATCGAAGATAAACGCGTATCGCTGAGTGAAATTGAACGCCGCCTGCTGGCGTTGCCCGGCGTGGAAGATGCCGCCGCGCTGGCGATTCAGCGTCACGGTCGTCACGCGATTGGCGTGGTGCTGGCGCTGCCTGAGATGCTGGATGCGGCGGCGCTGCATCAGCTAAAAATTGAGTGGAAACGCGCCCTGCAACCCTGGCTGGAGCCGGTGGCGATTCCGCGCTATTGGCGCGTGGTGACGTCGATTCCTGTCACCGCACAAAGTAAACGCGCCTGGCCACAAATTGAGGAGTTATTTGATGCTGCCGGTTGAACTGCATGCCGAACAGCAGGGCGATGCACTGACATTGCGCCTGCACGTTGTTGCCGATCTCTTTTGGTTTCGCGGCCATTTCCCGACGCTGCCAATTCTGCCCGGCGTGGCGCAGCTCGACTGGGCGCTGCATTACGGCCTGACGCGTTTAGCCATCGGTAAATCTTTCGCCGCGATTGACAATATCAAGTTCCAGCAGCCGGTGCCGCCGGATGCCGAACTGGCGTTACAGCTGCAGTGGCAGGCAGAAAAATCGCTGCTCAGTTTCAGCTACAGCCTGATCAACGGTGACGTGGCGACGGTGGCCAGCAGCGGGAAAATCCGCCTGTGTTGAGTTCTCACTTCACGCCTTGTGTGCTGATTCCCTGCTATAACCACGGCGCGATGCTGGCGTCGGTGCTGGCGCGGCTGACACCGTTCAACTTGCCGGTGATTCTGGTAGATGACGGCAGCGATGCCACCACTAAACAGCAGATTGCGGCGCTGGAGGCACCGCAGTTGCGGGTGCTGACGCTACCCCACAATCAGGGCAAAGGCGCGGCGGTGATTGCCGGGATGCGCGCGGCGGCGGCGGCGGGTTACAGCCACGCGCTGCAACTCGATGCCGATGGTCAGCATCAGGTGGAAGACACGCCGCGTATGCTGGTCGAAGCGCAGCGTTATCCGCACTGTCTGATCTCCGGTCAGCCGCTTTACGACGCCTCGATTCCCACATCGCGCCTCTATGGCCGCTACATCACCCATTTCTGGGTGTGGGTGGAAACGCTGTCGTTCTCGCTGAAAGACAGCATGTGCGGCTTCCGCGTCTATCCGCTCGCGCCATCGCTGGCGTTGTGCGATCGCCATCCAATTGGTCAGCGCATGGATTTCGACACCGAAATCATGGTGCGCCTCTATTGGCAGGGCACGCCGAGCCGTTTTATCACCACGCGCGTGACCTATCCGGCCAGCGGCGTATCGCACTTTGATGCGCTGCGGGACAACCTGCGCATCTCATGGATGCACACGCGGCTGTTCTTCGGCATGTTGCCACGCATTCCGCAGTTGCTGCGTCAGCGTAGTGATGCGCAACACTGGTCTGCAACGCCGGAACGACGCGGGCAGAGCGGTTTGCGCTTTATGCTGTGGCTCTATCGCCGCGCCGGACGCTTGCCTTTTATCTTGCTGCTGTGGCCGGTGGTGGCGGTTTACTGGCTAACCGGACGCACCGCGCGCGCCGCCTCGCAGCAGTGGCTGAAGCGAGTGCGGGCGATGGCGCAGCAGCAGAACATCGCGCTGCCTGCGCCGCTCAGCAGCTATCGTCACTTTCTGCGTTTCGGCTACAGCATGCTGGATAAAGTCGCTAGCTGGCGCGGTGACCTGCAATGGGGACGCGACATTGATTTCGCGCCAGGTGCGGAAGCCACCATTCGCGCCGCCGAGGGCAAAGGCCATCTGATTCTGGCCTCGCATCTCGGTGATATCGATGCCTGCCGCGCGATGGCCAAACAGGTCAGCGGATTGGTGATTAATGCGCTGGTGTTTACTGACAATGCGCAACGCTTCCGCGAGGTGCTGGAGAGCATTGCACCGCAGGCGGGCGTCAATCTGCTGCCGGTCACCGATATCGGTCCGGACACCGCCATTCTGCTGCAGCAAAAACTCGATGCCGGTGAATGGGTGGCGATTGTTGGCGATCGTACCGCCGTGCATCGCCAGCGCGGCGGCGAGCGTCGCGTGGTGTGGAGTGAATTTATGGGCCATCCTGCACCGTTTCCCCAGGGACCGTTTGTGCTGGCGGCGGCGTTGCGCTGTCCAGTGCTGCTGATGTTCGCCCTGCGCGAACAGGGGCGATTGCGGGTGCACTGCGAAGCCTTTGCCGATCCGCTCTCGCTGCCGCGCGCCCAGCGCCAGCAGGCGTTACAGGCCACCGTCGATCGCTACGCCGAACGGTTACAACAGCACGCGCTGCTGGCGCCGCTGGACTGGTTTAACTTTTACGATTTCTGGACGTTGCCCGAGGAGAAAAGCCGCGATGAGTGAAAGCAACTACCGCGCTGAGGTGGACATTACCGTGTCGTTTCACGACTGCGATCCGATGGGCGTGGTGTGGCACGGCAACTATTTCCGCTTTTTTGAAGTGGCGCGCGAAGCCTTGCTGCGCAGCGTCAATTACAGCTACGGCGAAATGGCCGCCAGCGGCTACGTCTGGCCGGTGGTCGATACCCATGTGAAATACCGCCAGCCGCTGCGCTGCGAAGAGGTGGTCCGCGTCGTCGCCAGTATCAGCGAATACGAAAACCGTTTACGCATTGATTATGTGATCCGCAACGCGGCGGGGCAGGTGACCACCAAAGCACACACGCTGCAGGTGGCGGTCAATGCAGCGACGCAGGAGATGTGTTTTGTCTCGCCCGATATTCTGTTTGAACGCCTGGGAGTGAAACCGTGATCAGAACCCTTTGTCTGCTGCTGCTGGTGATCTGCGCCAACGCCAGCGCGGTTACGCTCGAGCAGTTGCAACAGCGCTTCGCCAGCCAACCGGTGATCCGCGCCAATTTTGTTCAGGTGCGTACCATTGCCGGGATGGCGCAGCCGCTGGTGTCACGCGGTCAGCTGCTGATCGCCCAGCAGCAGGGTTTGTGGTGGCAGCAAGCCACGCCGTTCCCGCTGATGCTGATCCTTGATGATAAGCGCATGGTGCAGAGCATGAGCGGCCAGCCGCCGCAGGTGATCACCGCCGACAGCAATCCGCAGATGTTCCAGTTCAACCATTTGTTGCGCGCGCTGTTCCAGGCAGATGAAAAGGTGCTGCGTGAGAATTTTGCGCTCGATTTCCACGATCTGGGCAACAATCGCTGGCAACTTGGTTTGACGCCGAAAGCCGCGCCGCTGAATAAGATCTTTAACCGTATCGATCTGCAAGGCGAGGCGTTTCTTAATCGCATCACGCTGGATGATAAGCAGGGCGATAAAACCGAGATCACCCTTAGCGCTACCCGCACCGAACCGAAACAGTTAACCGATGAAGAGCGAGCCCGTTTTGCCCCAGCGCAGTGAAAAAACCGTTGCGCTGCTGTGGCTGGCGGTGTGCCTGACGTTAGCGCTGGCGCTGGCGGTTTTGCTGCCGCGCAGCCAGCTGAATAGCAGCGTGCTGGCGTTATTGCCGCAGCAAAACCTCGGCCAGGCGCCAGCGGAGATCCAGCACGGCTTTATGCAGCGCCTCGATCGTCAGCTGGTGTGGCTGGTAAGTGCCAACGATCACCACGGCGATGCGGTTGCGGCCTGGTGGCAAGCGCAGCTGCAAGCCTTGCCGATGCTGAAACAGGTGAGCGGCGAACTGGATGATGATCAGATGCAGCGCTGGGGTGCCTATGCGTTTCAGCATCGAAACGGCTTGATCGATGCGGCCACGCGCGCGCGCCTGCAGAACGGTGGTGGCGCGCAGGCCGACTGGATTCTGGCGCAGCTGTTCTCGGCCTTCGCGGGCGTCGGCAGCCAAGAGATCGGCCACGATCCGCTGCTGCTGGTGCGCGGCGCACAGCTGGCGATGCAGCAGAACGCCAATAAAATGCTGCTGCATAACGGCTGGCTGACGGTCAAGGATGCGCAGCAGCGCCGCTGGTATTTCCTGCACGGCGAGCTGGCGAGCAATGCTTTCAGTATCAAAGAGAGCCATCAGCTGGTGACCGCGCTCAATCAGCTGGAGCAACAGCTGAAAACCCGCTGGCCGGATGCGCAACTGCTGACGCGTGGCACGGTGCTGTTTAGCGACGATGCCAGCCAGCGCGCGCAGCATGATGTCGAAACCCTCGGCAGCGCAACGTTAGCGGGATTGCTGCTGCTGGTGTGGCTGGTGTTCCGTTCATTACGGCCGCTGGCGCTCTGTGCATTGTCGGTGGCGATGGGCGCGATGGCGGGCACGGTGCTGACGCTGCTCTGTTTTGGTGAGCTGCATCTCACCACCTTAGTGATGAGCCTCAGCATTGTCGGTATTTCGGCCGATTATACGCTCTACTATCTGACGGAACGCATGGTGCACGGCGAGCAAGCCACGCCGTGGCAAAGTTTGCATAAGGTGCGCGGCACGCTGCTGCTGGCGCTCGGCACCACGGCGATTGCCTGGCTGTTGATGCTGCTGGCACCGTTCCCCGGCTTGCGCCAGCTGGCGGTATTTGCCGCCAGCGGATTAAGTGCTTCCTGCCTGACGGTGATCTGTTTTTATCCGTGGCTGGTACGCGGTTTACCGGTGCGGCCGATTCCGGCGATGGTATGGCTGGCGCGATGGCTGGCCGCGTGGCGGCGCAATAACGGGCTGAAGCGCGGCTTACCGGCGCTGGTGGCGATCTATGCGCTGAGCGGCATGCTACAACTCAAGGTCGATGATGATATTGCCCATCTGCAAAGCGCCCCGGCGCAACTGTTAGCGCAGGATCGTCAGCTGGCGCAACTCACCGGTCAGCAGGCCGATCAAACCTGGTTTGTGGTGTGGGGCGATGATGAACAGCAAGCACTGCAACGGCTGAGCACGCTGGCACCCAAGCTGCAACAGGCGCAGCAGCAAGGCTGGTTCAAAAGTTATCGCGTGCTGCCGCTGAGTTCGCTGGCGCAGCAGCAGCAGGATGTAGCGCTGCTACAGCAGGCTGCACCAACCATTCTGGATCGATTGAAGCAGGCGGGCATTACTGTAGCGAATGCTAATCTCAGCGCCATGCCGGTGACCGCCGCCGACTGGCTGGCGAGCCCGCTGAGTGAAGGCTGGCGGCTGCTGTGGCTGTCGCTGCCGGACGGACGCAGCAGCGTGCTGGTGCCGATCGGCGGCGTTAAAAACAGCGCCGCGTTGCAGCAGCTGGCATCCCAGCAGGCGGGCGTCAGTTGGGTTGATCGCAAGGCCAGCTATGATGAACTGTTCCGCTTCTGGCGCACGCTGCTGAGCGGATTGCTGGCGCTGGCATTATTGCTGATTACCGCCAGCTACATGCTACGGCTGGGCGTGAAAGCCGGGATGCGCAGCGCGCTGCCGTCGTGGCTGTCGCTGGCGGCGGCGCTGGCGACGCTGGGCTGGATCGGCGCGAGCCTCAATCTGTTTGCCTTGCTGGCGCTGATTCTGGTGCTGGGCATCGGCATCAACTACACGCTGTTCTTCAGCAATCCGCGCGGCACGCCGTTAACCTCCATGCTGGCGGTGACGCTGGCGATGATGACCACGCTGTTAACGCTCGGCATGCTGGTGTTCAGCAGCACCGCCGCCATCAGCGGTTTTGGCACCGTGCTGTGCAGCGGGATTTTTTGTGCATTCTTGCTGGCGCCGTTGGCGCTGGCTCCGGGGAAAAGGAAGCAACGATGAAAATGGGCATTTTGCTGCTGTTGAGCCTGCTGGTAAGCGGCTGCGCGCAGCATCAGAACGACCTCAACCGGCCAACCGCGTGGCTGAAACCGGGCGTGCGCGTCACGCTGCCGGCGCCGGGCATCTCGCCCGCGTTTCAGCAGCAGCAGTTGCTGACCGGCCACGTCAAAGGCAAAACCCAGTCGCTGCTGGTGCTGCTGAGCGCGGATTCACAGCAGCTGAGCCTCGCCGGTTTGTCATCGCTTGGCATTCGCCTGTTCCGCGTCACCTATGATAAAAACGGCATTCACACGCAGCAGATGATGGCGCTGCCGGAAATGCCGCCCGCCAGTCAGGTATTGGCGGATGTGATGCTGAGCCACTGGCCGATCAGCGCGTGGCAGCCGCAGTTGCCGCGTGGCTGGACGCTGACCGACATCGACGATCGGCGCGAGCTGCGCGATCCCGCTGGCAAGGTGGTAACGCTGATTCGCTATCTGCAGCGCGGCGAGTTGCGTGAGCCGATCAGCATCGATCAACGTGCTTTTGGTTATCAGATTCAAATCCAACATCTGGATGCCTCATCATGATTTACATCTCCGCCTTTGGCATGGTGAATGCGCTGGGCAACAACCTGGCGCAAATTGCCGCGCAGTTGCAAGCGGGCCACGCGCCCGGCATGCAACCGCGCGACGGCTGGCTGCAAGACGGCAAACGCTGCTGGCTGGGTGAAGTGCAGGGCGCATTGCCGCTGATTCCTGCCGCGCTGGCGGTGCATAACACCCGCAACAATCAGCTGCTGCTGGCCGCGCTGGCGCAGATACGCCCGGTAGTGGATGCGGCCATCGCGCAATATGGGCGCGATCGCGTGGCGATTGTGCTTGGCACCAGCACCTCCGGCGTTGATGAAGGCGATCGTCAGGTGGATGACGCCTTGTCGGGCTACGATTACCGCATGCAGGAGCTTGGCGATCCATCACGCTTCCTGGCGCATTTTTTAGCGCTGGACGGTCCGGCTTACACCATTTCGACTGCCTGCTCATCCAGTGCGCGCGCCATAATCAGCGGCCAACGTTTGATTGATGCTGGTTTAGCGGACGTGGCGCTGGTGGGCGGCGCGGATTCGCTGAGTCGCATGCCGATTAACGGCTTCGCCAGCCTGGATTCGCTTTCTGAACGTCACTGCGCGCCGTTTAGCGCCGATCGCGACGGCATTTCGATTGGTGAAGCTGCCGCGCTGCTGCTGCTGACGCGCGAAAAGCAGCCGCTGGCGCTGCTCGGCTGCGGTGAATCGTCGGACGCGTGGCACATGTCGGCACCGCATCCTGAAGGCGTCGGCGCCGAGCGCGCTATGCTGATGGCGCTGCAACAGGCGGGTTTACAGCCGCAGGATGTTGGTTACATCAACCTGCACGGTACCGCCACGCCGCTGAACGATCAGGTGGAATCTGCGGTGATTCATCGCCTGTTTGGTGAACGCGTGCCATGCAGTTCAACCAAACACCTGACCGGCCACACGCTGGGCGCGGCGGGCGCGACCGAAGCGGCTTTAGCCGCACTGATTCTGCAGCAGCAGCTGCCGCTGCCGCCGCAGGATTTCTCGCTGGCGGCACACGATACTTCGCTGCCGGCGTGCGGTTTGATCACCACGCCGCAGCCTTTGGCGCGCCCGGTGATTGCCTCAAATTCGTTTGCTTTTGGCGGGAACAATACCTGCCTGATTGTAGGAAAGCCTTATGAGTGATTTTCTGCCGGTAGATGCTTATCTGCCGCATCGTGCACCGATGCTGCTGCTGGATCGCGTCATCCAGGTTAGCGACGACAGCGTGATCTGCGAAGTCAGTACCAACGCGACAGGCGTGCTGGCCCCTTTTCTCACCGCACAGGGCGATTTACCGGCGTGGTATGGCGTGGAAATCATGGCGCAGACCGTTGGCGTCTGGTCGGGCTTTCATGCGCGTCAGCGCGGCGGCGATGAGATTCGTCCCGGCATGCTGCTTGGCGGACGCGGTTATCGTGCCAGCAGCGCCGCTTTCGCCGCCAACAGCACGCTGCACGTTGAAATGCGTCTGCTGATGCGTGACGACCGATTGGGCAGCTTTGAAGGGGAGATCCGCTGCGGCGAGGCGATCATCGCCAGCGGGCGGCTGAATACCTATCAGCCCAATGAACACGAGTTAATTCAATTGCAACAAGGAGTTCAGCCATGACACGCAGCGTTTTAGTGACCGGCGCAAGTAAAGGTATTGGCCGCGCCATCGCACTGCGTCTGGCGCAGGATGGCTTTGAGATAGTGGTGCATTATCACCGCGACAGCGCCGGTGCCGCGCAGACGCTGGCTGAGATTGAGGCGGCAGGCGGATGTGGGCGCACCTTGCAGTTTGACGTGGCGCAGCGCGATGCCACACGCAGCGCACTGGAACAGGATATCGCCACGCATGGTGCCTACTACGGCGTGGTGAGCAATGCGGGCATCACGCGCGATGCGGCGTTTCCGGCGCTGACCGATGACGAGTGGGACAGCGTGATCCACACCAATCTCGACAGCTTTTACAACGTGATTCATCCGTGCGTGATGCCGATGATTGGCCTGCGCAAGGGCGGACGCATTATTACGCTCTCCTCGGTCTCGGGGATCATGGGCAATCGCGGCCAGGTCAACTACAGTGCGGCCAAAGCCGGCATTATCGGTGCCACCAAAGCGCTGGCGATTGAGCTGGCGAAACGCAAAATTACCGTTAACTGCATCGCACCCGGCTTGATTGATACCGGCATGACCGATCTTGAGCCGCTGGTGATTGACGAGGCGATGAAGCTGATCCCGATGAAGCGCATGGGCGCGGCGGATGAAGTCGCCGGACTGGCCAGCTACTTAATGTCGGACATCGCGGGCTACGTCACGCGTCAGGTGATTTCAATCAATGGAGGTATGCTGTGATTCAGCGCGTAGTGGTAACCGGCATGGGCGGCGTGACCGCTTTTGGTGAGCGCTGGAGCGCGGTGGCTGAGCGGATCAAACAGGGCAAAAATGCGGTGCGCCATATGCCGGAATGGCAGGTGTACGACGGCTTGCACACGCTGCTCGGCGCGCCGGTGGACGACTTTACGCCGCCAGCGCATTACACGCGCAAACGCATTCGTTCGATGGGGCGCGTCTCACTGATGGCGACGCGCGCCACCGAACTCGCGCTGGAGCAGGCCGGTTTGATCGATCATCCGGTGCTGACCAACGGTGAAACCGGCATTGCTTACGGCTCCTCAACCGGCAGCACCGGACCGGTGAGTGAATTTGCCACTATGCTGACGGAAAAGCACACCAACAACATTACCGGCACCACTTACGTGCAGATGATGCCGCACACCACCGCCGTTAACGCGGGCCTGTTCTTTGGCCTGCGCGGCCGGGTAATCCCGACGTCCAGCGCCTGTACGTCGGGCAGCCAGGCGATCGGCTATGCCTGGGAAGCGATTCGCCACGGTTACCAAACCGTGATGGTGGCGGGTGGGGCGGAAGAGCTGTGTCCATCCGAAGCGGCGGTGTTTGACACGCTGTTCGCCACCAGCCAGCGTAACGACGCGCCGCACACGTCGCCCGCGCCGTTCGACCAGCAGCGCGACGGATTAGTGATTGGCGAAGGTGCAGGCACTTTGATCCTCGAATCGCTGGAACATGCGCAGGCGCGCGGAGCCACCATTTATGCCGAGCTGGTGGGTTTCCACACCAACTGCGATGCCGCGCATATCACCCAGCCGCAGCGTGAAACCATGCAGATTTGTATCGAGCGCGCGCTGAAAACCGCCGGCGTCACGGCGGAGCAGATTGGCTATATCAATGCCCACGGCACCGCCACCGATCGCGGCGATATCGCCGAGAGTCAGGCCACCGCAGCGATCTATGGCAACAGCACGCCAATCTCTTCGCTGAAAAGCTACTTTGGCCATACGCTGGGCGCGTGCGGGGCGCTGGAAGCCTGGATGAGCATTGAGATGATGCGTGAAGGCTGGTTTGCGCCGACGTTGAATTTGTCACAACCGGCCGCTGAATGCGGTGAACTTGATTACATCATCGGTGAAGCGCGC
This sequence comes from Pantoea sp. AG1095, assembly GCF_003208415.1. Taxonomy (NCBI): domain Bacteria; kingdom Pseudomonadati; phylum Pseudomonadota; class Gammaproteobacteria; order Enterobacterales; family Erwiniaceae; genus Pantoea; species Pantoea sp. AG1095. Next base: position 464,526 of record NZ_QKMJ01000001.1, read on the forward strand.
CAGATTGAGACAGATTACATCCAATCCAATAACTTCGCCTTTGGCGGGATTAACACTTCGCTGGTGTTTAAACGCTGGCGCGAAGGCTGATAGCAGGTCGCCATGAATGGCGCTTGTTAGTTAAGTCCGCGACGAACGCATGCCGGATGCTTCGGTACATGTTGTTGAAAAGGGCACAGATGCCAGAGGCGCTGGCGCGTCTGCTGCGGCAAAAGGGCTATTCGCAGCGCTGAGGCTTTTACGTTGGGCCAGGATCCTCACGTATGGATGCGTGAGGCAGTTCGGGGTCGGCCAGGGAAGGCCGATCCGCGAACGGTCCGTTGGCACGACGTGGAAGCCGAAGGCACCGCGCTAGCGGCGCGAGGACGGCCCGTGACGCAGCAGATGTGTCAGAGCCCGCTACCTAGTCAAAGCAAAACCCTTTCTTCAGTGATAAGCATTGGTCGCCATGAATGAATGGCGACCCTACCAGACCGGGCAGGGTACCTATTGCACCACTCCTCCATGATATGAACGCAAAAAGTGGGATTTTTCTTGCTTTCGCACAACGACTGCGCATAATCGCAAACCGCAATAATAATGATTATCACTTCGTTTGCATTAGGGGATCCCATGCGCACTATGCCTTTCAATCCCGGACTGAAACCGACGCTGTTGGCCGTAATGGTCAGCGCCGGTTGTTTGCCAGTGATGGCTGCTACCACCAACACCACAACCTCAACTGACGCGAAAAACGAGCAGCAGACGCTGACCGTAACCGCGACACCGCAAACCGATTTCAAACCAGGCGGCAACGATCTGGTACCGGCTTTCCTCGATGGCCAGGTTGCACACGGCGGCCGCCTTGGCATGCTGGGTGAGCAAAACGCCATGGACGTGCCGTTTAACGTCATTGGTTTTACCTCGAAAATGATTCAGGATCAGCAGGCGCAAACCATCGGTGACGTGGTGCGCAACGATGCTGGCGTGCAGAATCTGAAAGGCTACGGCAACTTTGCCGAGAGCTATCGCATTCGTGGCTTCAAGCTGGACGGCGATGCCATGACCTACGGCGGCCTGGCGGGTATCGTGCCGCGTCAGGTGATGGATGCCTCGCTGATTGATCGCGTGGAGATCTTTAAAGGGGCTAACGCCTTGCTGAACGGTTCGGCGGAGAGCGGCGTCGGCGGCATGATTAACCTCGAGCCGAAGCACGCTGATGATACGCCGCTGACGCGCATCGGGGTGGATTACACGTCCGGTTCCCAGGTGGGCGGCACCGCCGATATTGGTCGTCGTTTTGGCGACGATAATCAGTTTGGCGTGCGTCTGAATGCGGTTAACCGCGAAGGCGGCACCGAGGTAGATGGCGAGAAAAAACGCACCACCGCTGCGTCACTCGGCCTGGATTATCGTGGCGATCGTCTGCGTACGTCGCTCGACGTTGGCTACCAGAAAAAGACCTTTCACGATGCGCGTAACGGCGTCAACATCAGCGGCATCGATTTCATTCCTGATGTGCCGTCCAACGCGAAAAACTACAGCCAGAAGTGGGTGTTCAGCGATATCGAGTCGGAGTTTGGTCTGGCGAAAGCCGAATACGATCTGACCGATCAGTGGACCGCCTATGCGGGCCTCGGCGCGCAGCACACACATGAAGTGGGCAACTACGGCATTCCGAAGATCCTCGATAGCGCCGGCAACGCCACTATTGGTCGCTTCCGCACCAATCGCGTGCAGGACAACATGAGCGGCATGGTTGGCCTGCGTGGTGATTTCACCACCGGTCCGGTGACGCATAAAGTGAATTTCGGTTATTCGGCGATGACCACGAATGCGAAAAACAGCTATCGCATGTCGTCGGGCAACGATGCCAACGTAAATATTTATCACCCGCAGGATGTGGCTGAACCGGATAGCGTGTTCGCCGGTGGCGCTAAGTTCAGCGATCCGCTGACCACTTACCGTTCACGTTCGCAAGGCTACCTGCTGAGCGATACGCTGGGCTTCTTTGATGACACCTTGCTGGCAACCGTCGGCGCGCGTCATCAAAAAGTGGTGGTGCGTAACTACGGTTATGACGGCGTTGAAGATACCGCGACACGTTTCGACAGCAGCCGTTGGTTGCCGGCCTACGGTTTGCTGTATAAAGCCACACAAAATATCTCGCTGTATGCCAACCATACCGAATCGCTGACGCCAGGCACCGCCGCGCCGTTTACCGCCACCAACTACGGTAGCGTGACCGGCATCGTACATGCTAAGCAGAACGAAGTGGGTGTCAAAGCGGACTTTGGTCGCGTCGGCGGATCGCTGGCGCTGTTTGAAATCAAACAGCCGGTTGGCGTGCTGAACAATTCGGTCTACCAGCTGAATGGCGAGCAGCGCAACCGTGGCGTGGAGTTGAACGTATTCGGTGAGCCGGTGCTGGGCCTGCGTCTTAACAGCAGCGCCACCTGGATCGATCCGGATATGACCAAAACCGGTGACAGCGATCAGGATGGCAAAAACGCCATTGGCGTACCGCGCTTCACTGCGGCGCTGGGTGCGGAGTATGACATCAAGCCGGTGGACGGTTTGACCGCCACAGCATTGCTGAACTACACCGGTTCACAATATGCCGACCTGGCAAACAACATGAAGCTGGATGATTACACCACGCTGGATTTGGGTCTGCGTTACCGCATGAAGGTTAACCAGAACGATATGGTGTGGCGCGTGGGCGTGGATAACGTCACCAATGAGAAATATTGGGCCAATGTTGATGACAGCGGCACCTATTTGTCGCAGGGTGAACCACGCACGGTGAAGGTTTCACTCAGCTACGATTTCTAATGTGCTCTCCAATGGGGCGCGCCTGCGCCCCATTATTTCTCCGCCAGAAATTTTCCTGTAACTTAGGGCGCATTGCATTACACTCTGTGCGGCAATCCTGCGCGAAAACTCGCCTTTATTTTTGAGTCATCATGAGTTCACCTGCACCACCAGACGACCACGACGAACCTTATCGGCAGCCGCTCGACGACGCGCTCTTCGCCATTGTGGTGCTTGCAGTCACTTCGGTTACGCTTATAATCTTCGTCCTGATGATTACGCTGTGGATGAGTTAAGGTCAGCACCGGGAAAAGGAAGCCTGCAAGGAGATGTCGATGGAATCCAGCGATGACAAACTGATCGCCATAATTGGCCTGCTCTCCGCCTGTTTAATTGGCGTGGTGTTTCTCTTCACCATGACCTGGCTCACCGACGTGCGCCACCCCGCGGATCCTTCACTCGATGTGCAAACCTGCCCGCAAAAACCCGCCACTACGCAACAGTCTTAGCTTTTTGTCTGCCAGTTCTGCCACTTAATCTGTTGACTGCGCAACTCCAGCGCCAGCGCCTCATGCAGGGTGCGATTGCCATTGGGATCGCCGAGGCCAAACAGCGCGCCTGGCGAACGTCGATCGTCGGCCCACGCCGGATACTCCACCACCGGATAGAGCGAAATCCCTTCCAGCGCCACGCCGTGATCCAGCGCCAGACGCGCTTCTTCACTGATCTGCCGCAGCCAGGGCGCTCGCGCATCACCTTCGGCTCCGGTTTCGGCCAGAATCATCGGGCGCTGATAACGTTGCCAGCACTGCATTAACAAACGGTGCAGCGGTTGGCGCGTCGGATGGTCGATTGGCATGGTTTCGCCTGAGAAAAACCAGTGATTGTCGGGATAGTAATTAAGACCCAGAATATCGAGGAAATCCGCGCGGCCACCCAGTTCCGGCGCATCGCGTCCGCCAATCCAATCCCAGGCTTCAAACTGCGCCTGATGCTGCGCGTCGGCATAAGGTTTGCTGTCAGGGTTATCGGGATCGGTCGCCACCTGCACCAGCGGATCGGTCAGCACAAAGCGGGCATCGGGATAAACCTCGCGAATGGCGTGCATCGCCGCCAGCGAGGCGCGCACTAATTGGCGCTTCAGCTCACGACCGCGATCGCTGGCGTAGGGATCGAGCCAGGAAACATCCGCGCCAGCCCACGACCAGAATGAGATCTGATTGATCGGCGTAAAAAAGGGCTTTTCGATGCCTTCATCGCGCATCAGTTGCGCCATCGCGCGGGCGAAGCGTTCAAAGTGATCGATAAAGCTGGCTTTCCAGATATCCAGGTGATCGGGATAGCCAAAATGCGCCAGCTCCCAGATAATCTGCATATCGTGACGCGCCGCGGCGTGCACCATCGGCAGAAAGGTGCGCCAGTCATATTCATTGGGTACGGCTTCAATCAGATGCCAGCGAGCGCCATCGCGCGCGGTGTGCAAACCTTCCTGCGCCAGTGCGGCATAATCTTTCTCCAGCAGCATGTCGTGGCCGCTGCTGATCACCATATCGAGCCGACGTCCGCCTGCGCGCCGGGCGGTTGAACAGGGAAAACTGCCCTGAAAGAAACTGCGGAACAGCTGAGGGTGATGGCGCAGGGATTGCTGAGTCATAATCCTCTCCTCACATTGAGCGCCGGATGCAGAATGCAGAACGCCTGGCTAAGTCTAGACTAAATTGACGGTGCGCCATTGGGCAGAAAAGGAAGCCTCCGATTGCTTCTTCGCGCATTGATACCAACAATAATAGGTCCACAGCTTTCAGGGATTCACTATGAGTGAAGCAGCAACCTCTTTGCCGCCTGAGGAACATTCGGGCAACCGGCTGAAACCGAGTGTTGAGGCGCGTTGCGCACGACATCCGGGCATGAGCGGCATCCATCCGCTTAACGATGGATTGGACGCTTTTGCTGCGCGCTATCAGTTGATGAGCATGGCGCAGCACACCATTGATGTGCAGTACTACATTTGGCACAACGACATGTCCGGCCGCTTGCTGTTCAGCGCGCTGCTGGACGCCGCCGAGCGCGGGGTGAAAGTGCGATTGCTGCTGGATGACAATAACACGCCGGGTTTGGATGAGACGCTGGCGGAACTCGATCGCCACGCCAATATCGCCGTGCGCCTGTTTAATCCGTTCTCGTTCCGCACGCTGCGCGCGCTCGGTTATCTCACCGATTTTTCCCGCCTCAATCGACGTATGCACAATAAGAGCCTGACAGTGGATGGCGCAGCGACGCTGGTGGGCGGGCGCAATATCGGCGACGAATATTTTGGCACCGGCGATGAACCGCTGTTTACCGATCTCGATGTCCTGGCGATTGGTCCGGTGGTCGACGAAGTGACGCAGGATTTCGAACGCTACTGGCGCAGTAAAGCGGTATCGCCGCTGCGCAAGGTGGTTGATGTGAGCGGCGATGCGCATCAGGCGGTGCGCTTGCCACAAGAGTGGCAGCAGAGTGAAGCGGTGGAGCGCTATCTGGCACGGTTGGAGCACTCGTCGTTTATCAGCCAGATGGAGCAGGGCGAGTTGGAGATGACGTGGGCGGAATCGCGCCTGCTGAGTGATGATCCGCGTAAAGGGCTCGGCAAAGCAAAACGTCGCAGTTTACTGCCGCAGCGCATGCTAGAGGTCATCGGCACGCCGCAGCAGCAGTTCGATATTATCTCGGCCTATTTTGTCCCGACGCGATCTGGCGTGGCGCAGCTGCTGGCATTGAAGCGGCGCGGGGTGAAGATTGCCATCCTTACCAATTCGCTGGCGGCCAATGACGTCACGGTGGTGCACGCCGGTTATGCGCGCTGGCGCAAAAAACTGCTGCGCCACGGCATCGCGCTGTATGAACTGAAGCCGCAGAACAATCCGCAAACCGCGCCACACGATCGCGGTATCACCGGTAATTCAGGTTCCAGTTTGCATGCCAAAACCTTCACCGTGGACAATCGCAAAGTATTTATCGGCTCGTTCAATTTCGATCCGCGTTCCGCCATGCTGAACACCGAAATGGGGTTGGTGATTGAGAGTGAAGCCCTGGCGCAGCAAACGCATCAGCGCTTTATTGCCGGGATGCGCGATCGCGCCTGGACGCTACGTCTGGATAAGTGGGGACGCGTCAATTGGGTCGAGTTTGCTAACGAGCAGGGCGAAGTGGTGCACAAACATGAACCGCAATGCACGCTGCTGCAGCGCTTGCTGGTGCGACTGGTGTGGCGCTTGCCGGTTGAGTGGTTGCTTTAGATAAAAAGGGCCAGCGTAGCGGGCCCTTTTTTCATTTGCGTTGCGGCTTACCGGAGAACAGGAAGCGCAGCAGCGGAATGCGCAGATGGATTTCATACAGCGTAAACGCCACGCCAAATACCATCAGTAAGCCGACGAAGAAGCCGAGCGTGTTGTTGCCGATGTGCGGCGTGATGTAGATGCCGTACAAAATGGTCAGCGGATGGTGTACCAGATAGATAAACAGCGAGGCATTCACCAGATACATGATGCGCGGCGAATGGCTGTTCAGCAGCTTATGGCCGAAGCTAAAACAGACGTTTAGCATGCACAACCCCATCAGCGTCGAAATGATCATATCGATTTCATACAGCCAACCTTCACCGCTGCTGTAACGCTGATTCAGGCTATAGGCGATGAATACTGCGATAGCGCCAAAGCACATCACCGGATTAAAGCGCACAAACAACGCTTTCAGCGCCTGATGCTTCCAGCTCAACGCACCCAGCATAAAGAACGGCAGGAACATCAGCGTTTGCATCACGGCAATGCTGAACAGGCCATCGGCAAACACGGCCGGAACGAAATAAAACAGCACGCGGCGGAACGCACACCAAATTAAGGCATAAGTCAGTAGTGCCAGCGTCAATTTACCCCAGCCAATTTGCTGATAATCGATGCTGCGCTGCTGCTTATTCAGCCAGCGAAACGCCACCATACCGAACGTCGTCAGAATCACCAGTACCAGTAAAAACCACAGATGAGATATCAGCTCCCACGCCAGCGTGTTGTACTTGTCGTACAGCGAGAAACTGTTCCAGTCGCCGATTTTATCGGTGAGATTTTTGGTGATGAAAAACTGCGGCAAGGTAATCAGCGGCACGGCAGTCAACATCGGGATGCCGACACGCTCCAGACGCACTTTCAACCAGCGCTGCGGCTGGTAGCGTAAGTAGAGCATGTAGGAAAAATAGCCTGAAATAACAAAGAACACCTGCATGCGGAAGGCGTGAATAAAGTCGTTCAGCACCGTCAACCACATTGAGGCGTCATGGCTGTTTACGGCCCATTTCTGCGTGGAGTAAATCAGAGAGACGTGAAAAGGCACGCCCAATAACATTAAATACGCGCGAATCGAATCGAGGAAATATTCACGTTCGGGTTTAGCTGAACTCATAATCTTCCAATAGTCAGTTTACTTGCCGGTTTCGCCCTGAAACCGGATTATGCCGAAGGAAAATTCTACCGGCTGTAAACAGGGTATACTATCAGGTGAATCTGTATGTGATTTTGCGGGGTTTAATTATCCTAAAAGCACATTTTCAGCTTACAAATCAGCGGAACAATCTATTACATACGCTGTCGGAAAACCGAATAATCCTTTAAGATAATCGGGTTTGATCTAAGCACACGAAAGGGGGGGATGTGCTGAATAATGTGAATAATAAAGTGGGACTGGTAAAGATGCGCTGGGTAGGCGCGGCAGTTCTGCTGGCTATGTATGCCAACAATAGTTGGGCGTTTAACATTGATGATGTTGCAAAACAAGCCAAGGCGTTGGCAGGGAAAAGTTTCGAAGCGCCAAAAAGCAATTTACCCTCTCAGTTTCGTGAAATGAAGTTTGCTGACTATCAGCAGATCCAGTTTAACCACGACAAAGCTTATTGGGGCAAACTGCGCACGCCGTTTAAGCTTGAGTTCTATCATCAGGGCATGTATTTCGATACGCCGGTGAAAATCAACGAAGTGACGGCGTCTTCAGTACGTGAAATTAAATATAACCCTGACTACTTCAATTTCGGCAACGTAAAACACGATGCTGATGCAGTCAAAAACCTTGGCTTTGCTGGGTTTAAGGTGTTGTATCCATTAAATAAAAAGGGCAAAGACGACGAGATCACCAGCTTCCTCGGCGCCAGCTATTTCCGTGTGATTGGCGAGGGCCAGGTGTACGGTCTTTCGGCACGTGGACTGGCGATTGATACCGCCTTGCCGTCGGGCGAAGAGTTCCCGCGCTTTAAAGAGTTCTGGATTGAGCGTCCAAAACCGCAGGACAAACAGCTGGTGATCTATGCGCTGCTGGATTCGCCACGCGCGTCCGGTGCCTATCGTTTCATCATTAAACCGGGCAAAGAATCGACGGTTGATGTGCAATCCAAAGTTTATCTGCGTGATAACGTCGGCAAACTGGGCGTTGCGCCACTGACCAGTATGTTCCTGTTTGGTGCAAACCAGCCTTCGCCAGTGACCAACTTCCGTTCTGAGCTGCACGATTCGAATGGTCTTTCGATTCATGCCGGTAACGGTGAGTGGATTTGGCGTCCGCTGAATAACCCGAAACATCTGGCGGTTAGCACTTTTACCGTTGAGAACCCGAAAGGTTTTGGTCTGCTGCAGCGCACGCGTGATTTCAGCCGTTTCCAGGATCTCGACGATCGCTACGACCTGCGCCCAAGTGGCTGGGTTGAGCCGCAGGGTGATTGGGGTAAAGGCCGCGTTGAACTGGTAGAGATTCCAACTGCCGATGAAACCAACGACAACATCGTTGCGTTCTGGACGCCGGAAAAACTGCCAGAGCCGGGCAAAGAGATGAACTTCCAGTATCGTCTGCACTTCACCCGTGACGAGAATCAGCTGCACTCAGACGACATCGCCTGGGTAAAAGACACGCTGCGCTCTGCCGGTGATGTGAAGCAGTCGAATCTGGTGCGTCAGCCGGATGGTTCTATCGCCTTCACCGTGGATTTCGTTGGCAAAGCGATGAGCAAGCTGCCGGAAGATACGCAAGTGGCGCCGCAGGTGAGCGTGGGTAACAACGCTGACGTGGTTGAGCAGAGTGTGCGCTACAACCCGGTGACCAAAGGCTGGCGTCTGGTGTTGCGTCTGCGAGTGAAAGATAACAAGCAGCCGACTGAGATGCGTGCGGCGCTGGTGAGCGGCGACAAGACATTGACGGAAACCTGGAGCTATCAGCTACCTGCCAATGAATAAATCGATATTTCTACCTCAATCTTACGTGGAGGCTCTGCCGCTTGATGCGGCAGGGCGCGCCCGTCTCAGCGATTCGCTGCAAAATGCGCAGGCGTTCCACGCTATTCATACGTCGCTGGGGCAAGATAACGCCGCCAGCGAGCGCCCGGATGATGCACCGCTGAAATCGGTGTCATCTCGTGTGCAAATGGCCTGGCCGGACTCACTGGCGGATGGTCAGCAGCTCAGCAAGGATTATCTTGATCGCACCACACTGAAGGCGATGCCGAAAGTGAAGCGTTCGCTGATGTTCCCGGAGATCTGGCGCACCAACCCGATTGCGCGCGCCTGGGATTCCCTGCGCGGCCAGAAATCCACCCCACGCTATGCCACCGTTGAAGAGCAGAAAAACGAGGACAAGTGGCGCCACGTTGGCTCCATGCGTCGTTACGTACTGCTGATTCTGACGATTCTGCAGACCGTGGTGGCAACCTGGTACATGAAAACCATTCTGCCGTATCAGGGCTGGACGCTGATCGATCCTATCGAGATGTTCAACCAGAACTGGCTGCAGTCGGTTGAGCTGATCCTGCCGTACATCCTGCAGACTGGGATTCTGTTCCTGTTCGCCATCCTGTTCTGCTGGGTTTCTGCTGGTTTCTGGACTGCGCTGATGGGCTTCCTGCAGCTGCTGATCGGTCGCGATAAATACAGTATTTCGTATTCGACAACCGGCGATGAGCCGCTGAATCCGGAACACCGTACTGCGCTGATCATGCCGATCTGTAATGAAGATGTAGAACGCGTGTTTGCTGGCCTGCGTGCGACCTGGGAATCGGTCAAACGAACTGGCAATGCCGAACACTTCGACGTCTACATTCTGAGCGACAGCTACGATGCCGATATTGCCATCGCCGAGCAAAAAGCCTGGATGGAGCTGGTGCGTGATGTCGGTGGCGCCGGCAAGATCTTCTATCGTCGTCGTCGTCGTCGTGTGAAGCGTAAAAGCGGCAACATCGATGACTTCTGCCGTCGCTGGGGCAGCAACTACAGCTACATGGTGGTGCTGGACGCCGACAGCGTAATGAGCGGTGAGTGTCTTACCGGTTTAGTGCGCATGATGGATGCTAACCCGAACGCCGGTATTATCCAGTCTTCGCCGAAAGCGTCAGGCATGGATACGCTGTATGCGCGTTGCCAGCAGTTTGCTACCCGTGTGTACGGTCCGCTGTTCACCGCTGGTTTGCACTTCTGGCAGTTGGGTGAATCACACTATTGGGGCCATAACGCCATCATTCGTGTGCAACCGTTTATCGAGCACTGTGCGCTGGCACCGCTGCCGGGTGAAGGTTCCTTCGCGGGTTCGATCCTGTCGCATGACTTCGTTGAAGCCGCGCTGATGCGTCGTGCCGGTTGGGGGGTGTGGATCGCCTACGATCTGCCAGGCTCCTATGAAGAACTGCCGCCGAACCTGCTGGATGAGCTGAAGCGTGACCGTCGCTGGTGCCACGGTAACCTGATGAACTTCCGTTTGTTCCTGGTAAAAGGGATGCATCCGGTTCACCGTGCGGTGTTCCTGACGGGCGTAATGTCCTATCTTTCTGCGCCGTTGTGGTTCATGTTCCTCGCGCTTTCTACTGCCTTGCAGGTGGTGCACACGCTGATGGAACCGACCTACTTCCTGCAACCACGCCAGCTGTTCCCGGTGTGGCCGCAGTGGCGTCCCGACTTGGCGATAGCCTTGTTCTCAACTACGCTGGTGCTGCTGTTCCTGCCGAAACTGTTGAGCGTGGTGCTGATTTGGTTCAAGGGGGCGAAACCTTATGGTGGCGCCATCCGCTTGTTCTTCTCGCTGATTCTGGAGATGCTGTTCTCAGTGCTGCTGGCGCCGGTGCGCATGCTGTTCCACACCGTGTTTGTGGTCAGCGCGTTCCTTGGCTGGGAAGTGGTGTGGAACTCGCCGCAGCGTGATGATGATGCGACGCCGTGGAGCGAAGCTTTCCGTCGTCATGGTTCACAGATGCTGTTGGGTCTGGTGTGGGCGGGCGGTATGGGCTTCCTCGATCTGAACTTCCTGTGGTGGCTGTCGCCGATCGTCGTCTCGCTGATCCTGTCGCCGTTTGTATCGGTGATGTCGAGCCGTGCAACGGTAGGGCAGAAGAGTAAGAACGCCAAACTGTTCCTGATCCCGGAAGAGTATGAGCCACCTAAAGAGCTGGTTGATACCGATCACTATCTGCAGATCAACCGTCAACGCGCGCTGAAAAATGGCTTTATGCATGCACTGTTTAACCCGGCGTTTAACGCGCTGGCGACGGCGATGGCAACATCGCGTCATAAGCAGAGCGATTTACTGGATCATGCGCGTGACCGTCGTGTCGATCAGGCACTGAGCGATGCGCCAGAGAAACTGAATCGCGAGCAGCGTTTGCAGCTGATTAGCGATCCGGTGGTGCTGGCTCGTGTGCACTCACGCCTGTGGGAAAGCGCGGACAAATATCATCAGTGGGTGGAAAGCTATCAGAAGCTGAAGCTCAATCCAGAGGCGCTGCCACAGCGCTGAGGATGAGAAAGTAGAAAGCGGCAGAAATGCCGCTTTTTTTTCGCCAGAAATATGACGCAATCTTTACGTGTTAAGGAGTGGTCATCGTCCCTGCGAGATGGTTAAACTAACGCCAGTTCATTGTGAGTAAATGTTGTGAATTATTTCCTGAAAATAACCGCGCTTAGCGCCGCCATTCTTCTGCTCACCGGTTGTGGCAGCATCATCAGCCGCACCTTTCCCGGACAAGGTCACGGCAACCAATATTATCCCGGCGTGCAGTGGGACGTTCGTGACGGACCGTGGCGCGTGCTAACCATTATCGATTTGCCGCTGTCGCTGGTGATGGACACGCTGTTACTGCCCGTCGATGCCAGTCACGGTCCGTACGAATAAACGTTATTACAGGTTGTCAGAAGGGCTGTTGTCGTCTTCCCACTCTTGTGCCGCCGCTTCGCCCTCTTCAAGGTCACGCGGTGGTTCCAGCTGGAACTCGCCGTCGTCCCATTCGTGCAGCGTATTTTCCGCCTGCCACTCCTGACGCAGTTCGACTTCATCAAAATCGCCATCAAAGATGGCTTGTGCGGCGTCTCCGCTTGAGATTGGCAGGCATTCACCCTGACCGTCCTCTTCCGCGAAAAATTCGGCCTGCCACATAATGTCGCCATCCTGCATCACGTACTTCTGCAGGGCGAACTGGCTTACACTGGCATCTTCTTCAGCGATCTCTGGTTGGCTGGCGAGGAACTCTTCACGAGCGGCTTCAATGGCTTCTTCAAGGGTGGTAAACAGGCTCATCATCAACTCCATGTCTGTAAAAAAGGGATTTCACAGAAGGATAGACGAAAAATCGTGAAGTGCAGGGCGGAGAGGAAATATCAGTTGGGCGGTTGCGTGAAATTCAACCGCCCAACCGGTCAGGCTATTTTCTGCGGGAAATGCAATACCGGGCGTACTGATTCGTGAATAATTGGAGCAGAGTAACGGATACAACATTTAATACAGGGCTTAACCTTTTTAAAATTAATACGCGCAGTTGATAATGCCTGATTTAAGTTATATAGAGTGCCAATAAATACCATGTCCTCCTTTACGGGTAAGCGTTTGCACTCTTTCCGATGCAGAAGATGATAACCTTCCTGATCGGTACTGATCGTCACGTAGTAGTAGATGCCTTTATTCATATTATATTGTCCTGAGATATATTTGCTGTGTGTAATCTTTTTATATTTTTTAAAAGTGAACGGGTGAAGCTAAGTGCTGTAATCGAAATTAACTGGATTCGATTTTACGAACCAATTCCATAAAGTTATAAGCGAAGCGATTATTTTAATGAAAAGGAATATGGGGTTTTTTAATCAGACAATACCTTGTTTAGTAAGTTAATTTTACTTCATTGATAAGTGATGCCGAAGGATTTAGCAATATTAAATAGGAATAGCCCTGGAAGTCGTAGAAATCAGGTCCGAAACGCTAAACTTTGGTGAATAAATATTAATGACTGACAATTCCGGTAATCCTGCATCAACGCAGAATTTGGCTGCTATGGCGCAAGGAAAGGTTAATTTTACGTCAACATTGCGTGCTGAAGAAAAGTGATGTCTGATTAAATGCGGCGCTAAGCCAACTATCAGCCTAAGTTCAGGCTGGCACGGCTCACTAATAAATTACCGCATGTGATCGCACCAAAAGGCAAATTAGTGCATATAAACAGCGGAGCACACAGGGTGCCCCGACCAATATTAATAAACCGATGGTTCGCCTTGCGGACGCGTTTTAAAGCGGCGATGCAGCCACATGTATTGCTCTGGAGCCAGCAGCACCGTCTCTTCCACCACTTTATTCATCACCACAGCCGTATCAAGTTCAGATTCCAGCGTAAATTTGTCGCGGATATCTGGCATCATTTTCAGCTCATAGCCGCGCGCGTTCGGCAGACGTCGCGCCAGGAACGGCACCACGCTTGGGTTTGCCAGACGAATCAGCATATGGGTGCCGGTGGTGGTCGCCGCATCCTGAACCGCGAAGAATGGCGCAAACACGCTGCTGCGCGGGCCATAATCATGATCCGGTGCATACCAGATAATGTCGTTGTTCTTCATGGCGCGAATCATGCCTTTCAGATCTTTGCGGTCCAGCATGCTTTTATTGGAGCGCATCCGGCCCCAGGTTTGCAGCCAGTCGATCAACTTGTTGTCGTTGGGACGATACACGCCAATGCCTGGGTTGTGCATACCAAATACCCGCGCTCCCAACTCCAGAGTCAGAAAGTGCATACCAATTAATAATATGCCGCGCTTCTCTGCCAGCGCGTTAGTCACGTGCTCCAGTCCGCTGGTGGTGACCCATTTACGAATACGCCAGTCCGGCCAGAACCACGCCATCCCGGTTTCAATCAGCCCCATGCCTACCGATTCGAAGTTGTGCTTTACCATCGCGTCGCGTTCATTGGTCGGCATAGTGGGGAAGCACACTTCAAGATTACGCTGCGCCACTTCAACGCGCCGCTTCATAAAGCGCATGGCAACGCGACCCAATCCGCAGCCAATTGCATGCAGTACCGGATAGGGCAACAGCACCAGCAGATAAAGAAAGCCAATGCCGAGCCAGGTCAGCCAATAGCGTGGATAGAAGAGTTCACGGGTGAGTTGGGGAAGTTGAGTCATGGAAATGTCAGTATCCTGCGTCTTATGCCAGAGAGTCCGGTTTCTGTAATTTTTTGTCATTATGCCATTTTTTCATTCTGGCTGAAATCAAGCATAGACCGAGGACGGTTTTCCGACAGCAGGTATGCGCACGAAAACGCAATTGTGGCGCACAAATGCGTATGTAATTTCAGCCGGCAGGCTTATCAAACCAACATTTTTGTATCAGGCAGAATTCGGGTATCATACGCGCGCTAAATTTCTCTGATTGCTAACAGGACGAACACCATGCCAGTGTTACATAACCTTGTTTCCAATAAAGAGCTGAAGGAACGTATGTTGGCGGAAACCGAACCACGTACCACAGTCTCTTTTTATAAATACTTCCAGATTGCCGATCCTAAAACCTTCCGTGATGCCCTCTACGTTGAGTTAACCAAACTCAAGGTGTTTGGTCGCGTCTATGTTGCGCACGAAGGCATCAACGCACAAATCAGTGTGCCCGCCAGCCGCTACGAAAAGATGAAGGCCGCTTTGTATGCCTTTGATGCGGCGCTAAATAACTTGCGCATGAACATTGCGCTGGATGATGACGGTAAATCTTTTTGGGTGCTGCGCCTGAAAGTGCGTGAACGCATTGTAGCGGATGGGATTGAAGACAATAGCTTTGATGCCAGCGATGTGGGTGCTTACCTGAAAGCCGCGGACGTTAATGCAATGCTCGACGATCCGGATGCGCTGTTTGTGGATATGCGTAACCACTACGAATATGAAGTGGGGCGCTTCGATAACGCGATGGAAGTGCCGGCCGATACCTTCCGCGATCAACTGCCGATGGCCGTTGATATGCTGCAGGATCAGAAAGACAAAAAGATTGTTATGTACTGTACCGGTGGCATTCGTTGTGAAAAGGCCAGCGCCTGGATGAAACACAACGGCTTCAAAGATGTTTATCACATCGAAGGCGGGATTATTGAATACACCCGTCGGGCGCGTGAACAGGGCTTACCGGTGCGTTTCAAGGGCAAAAACTTTGTCTTTGACGAGCGCATGGGCGAGCGTATTTCCGACGATATTCTTTCCAGCTGTCATCAGTGCGGCACGCCTTGCGATAGCCACACCAACTGCATCAATGATGGCTGTCATTTGCTGTTTATTCAGTGCCCAAGCTGCGCTGAAAAGTACAACAACTGCTGCAGCCCAATCTGCATGGAAGAGTCAACGTTGTCGCCAGAGGAGCAGCGCGCACGCCGTGCGGGCCGTGAAAATGGCAACAAAGTGTTCAACAAATCACGTGGTTTGCTGAACATGACGATGGCGATTCCGGCGCCAGATAAAAAATAAGCGTCAAACAGCCTGAGGTCAGCGGACTTCAGGCTGTATTTCGTTTACTTACGCACGCCTTCCACTGAAATAATCAGTTCAGCTTTCTGCGATGCCGGGCCAAGATCTTTGCTGATGTTGAACTCTTTCAGCACGATCTCACCGCTGGCTTCAAATCCTGCACGGTAGCCGCCCCACGGATCTTTGCCTTCACCGATCAATTTTGCATCCAGCGTGACGGGCTTGGTCACGCCATTCAGCGTCAGGTCACCGGTGATCTTGTAATCTTTACCCTCTTTCTTCACGGCGGTAGAAGCAAAGGTTGCCTGCGGGAACTTACCGGTGTTGAGGAAATCCGCGCTGCGCAGGTGTTTATCACGCTCAGCATGGTTGGTATCGAGGCTGTTGGTGTTGATGGTCACGTTGACTTTATCTGCCGCAGGATTGGCTTCATCAAACGTGAAGCTGCCATCAAAGTCTTTAAAGGTGCCGTACAACCAGCTGTAGCCCAGATGCTGAATGCGGAACTGCACAAACGCGTGCTGGCCTTCCTTATCAAATTTGTAATCAGCCGCGCTGGCCGTCAGGCTGGCGCTCAATAATCCGGCCGCTGCTACTGCCAATAATGTCTTCTTTAGCATGTTACTTTTCCTTTTCAGAGATTAACGGGATGCGGTAACCCAACATCCTTTTCAGTGTCACATCACGGTCGATAAAATGGTGTTTCAGGGCTGCCAGCGCGTGCAGTGCTGAGATCAGCACCAAACCCCACGCCAGCCAAAGATGAATGTCACCCGCCAGATCCGCTTGTTGCGCGGCACCGCTGAACAGGGCGGGAACCGCGAACCAGCCAAATACTGAGATCGGTTTGCCATCGGCGGTGGAGATGAGATAACCGGTGAACAGCAGCACCAACAGTAAGCCGTATAACAGCCAGTGCGCGGCGGTAGCGCTGCGTCGTACGGCGGGCGAATAACTCGCCAACGGTTTGGGCGGCGGTGAAATAAAACGCCAGCCGAGGCGCAGCAGCAGCGCAGCGAACAGCAGAATGCCGATGCCTTTATGAATTTCGGGCGCATCGTGATACCAGCCATCGTAATAGCCCAATCCGACCATCCACAAACCCAGCGCGAACATGCCGTAAATAACCAGCGCCATAAGCCAATGCAATAAAATCGAGACAGCGCCGAAATGCTGTGTGGAATTACGCCACATTAAAATCACCCGGAATGAAATAAGTGGTAATGAGCATCTACATTTTGCAATGAAAGATCAATTAACCTTACTTTTCTATAAAGTTGAAAATCATCTTCGGAATAAATGAGGATTTAATTAAAACTCAGTCAGAATAATTGAAGGGATAGCTTAAAAGGCGGGGCTTATTGCGAAGTATTGCATATTCACTACACCAAATGCGGCATAGCGCTGCGCTGAATGTTGATATAGGTAATTAACTGTCAGTTTGTGTCAATTTCGCCGGCACAGGATTAGTACCGGCAAGTATGGTTTAGTTAAATCGCGTGAGGGAGAAAGGCGCAATATCGAAAGAGAACGGTTTGTTCTGCGCAAATTCACTGGCAAGTTCACCCAGCACGCTGGCGAATTTGAAACCGTGTCCGCTTAAGCCGGTGATGATCAGACGATTAGGTTCGCCCGGTAGCGTATCGATAATGAAATCTTCGTCCGGCGTATTGTCGTAGCTGCAGGCTTCACCATGCAAACAGACGCCCACGCCCGGCAGGAATTTACGCAGGAAGTTAAATGATTCGTTGCCGTCTACCGC
The DNA here is from genome assembly GCF_003208415.1 of Pantoea sp. AG1095. Taxonomy (NCBI): domain Bacteria; kingdom Pseudomonadati; phylum Pseudomonadota; class Gammaproteobacteria; order Enterobacterales; family Erwiniaceae; genus Pantoea; species Pantoea sp. AG1095. The sequence continues at coordinate 481,839 of NZ_QKMJ01000001.1, forward strand.
GATGCTACCAAAAGGTTTGCGATCGGCTGGCGTTTGCATCAGCTGCCCGCCATCGTGACGTCCCACTTTCAGCGCGTTGTTATCCGCCGGGAAGCCGTAAAAGTGGCTGCCATCGCTCATCTCCACGGTAAAGCCGGGGAATTTATTGTTCTCGCTGTAGCGACCATCTGCCTGATACCAGGCGAAAACTTTGCGCACGGGCGCAACCGGCAGATCGGCGACCAACTGGCTCACCCAGGTACCGGCGCTGACCAACAGTTTACGCGCGCGGAAAATGCCATCGCTGGTGGTGACTTGCTGCAGATCGCCGTCGCGACCTATCTCTGTCACCGGACAGTTAAACAGCTGCGCGCAACCGGCCTGTTCCGCCAGCTGCACCCAGCTGCGCACCGCTTGCTCACATTTGAGGAAGCCGGAGTTGGGTTCGTACACGCCGATGTAGCCATCCGGCACTGTGAACTGCGGCCAGCGCGCGCGCACTTCATCGGCTTGCAGGATTTTCACATCCATCTGCCACGCTTTCGCGCTATCGATAACATTTTGAATAAAGGAGGAGGTGATGGGCGCTAAGTTGAGGATGCCGCTGCGATGCATGATGCGCTCGCCGCTCTGGCGTTCCAGCTCATCCCAGAGTGTCTGTGCGCGTAGCACCAGCGGCACGTAGCGTTCACCTTCGCCATACGCATGGCGAATCAGGCGGGTTTCCCCATGATGTGTGCCCTGGCTGTGCGGCGGATGGGCGCTATCAATCATCAGCACCGATAAGCCAGCCTGCGTGGCGTAAAACCCGGCTGCTGCGCCGACCGAACCGCTTCCCACCACAATCAGATCATAAACCATAACGACATCACTCCAGCAAAACAGCGAAATTTTTCAACAGCATATCAAAAGAGAGCGCCCATGAAAAAGGCACCCTGTTGGGTGCCCTTTCACGCGATAGTAGAAATTAATGCTTTTGATTGTCGCGTAGGTACTGCTCGGTAGACTCTATTTTTGCAATGCCAGCTTCGAGTAGAGAGATGAACTGTCTGGCTACGTCGGTAGTCAGCCAGTAGGTCGGACCCACGTCAGCTTCTTCTTCTTTCTGCCCCTGCGAGGAGAGCGAGTGCAGGCGAATCATCATGGCGTCATAACTGTCTACGGTGCTGATGTCCCATCCTACCAACGGATGAGTCTGGATGACGTCTTTATTTCTGTCCATTATAACCTCCGTATTACTCGTTAAACGAAGTGCTTCTTGAGGTTCAATGCGGCTGTATCGTGCACTAGCGAAACAATTATAACATGAAATAGCGGGTACAATAGTTAAAAGGTATGACGAACCTAAACAGAGTAAAAATAAACGCGGTTAACATTGCCGTTTAATCGAATAATAAAATGCCCGCAGCGTCAGGCATTTTATTGGAATTATTACTGGCAACACTGACGAAGTTATCGGCTTTTATAAGGGAAAACTTTAGGCCGAAAAAGGGGGCACGTTTATGAGTGTGGCTCGACCGGCAGCAGGCCGTGACGTTTCTGAATCTCTTCCGCCAGCCGGGTAAAATGCTGCTGTAACTGCTCGTCATGGTTCTGGTTTTGCGCTTCCAGCGTCAGGTTGTGGACCAGCAACTGATTGGCGCGATCGTCGAGACAGAAGGTCAAGGTGGCAAACGCATTTTCTAATACGGTTAAGCGGCGCTGTTGCTCAGCAATAAATGCCAGCAATTCTCCGAAGGTCATCGCCTCTTCTGGTTTTTCAGTAGTCATGTAAAACACCTCCTGTAAGCATGACGAGGCAAGAATAGGGGATCGTTTAACATGAGTCTAGATGCAGGAAGTTTTTCTGGCGAGAGGGAAATAAAAACAAAAAAGCCGGATAGCGATACCCGGCAAAAACGGCACAGTGGCAGTTAATCGTTATTGAACCAGTCGTCAGCGCTTTCCCAGGTTTCTTGTAACAGTTCGCTGATGCGTTCGCGTGACTCTTTACAGCCACCAAACACGCTGAGTTGGTTGCCGCCGGCATAACGCACTTTGACGTGATGATTGTCGTCGGGGAAATCCTGAGTAATGCGACGAACCAGTTCGACGCTGAGTGCATCCAGTGCACCCGCAGGAAGGGGCGAAGTTTTTGCTACGGTAATTTCAACACGCATAGAAGCCTCCGGGATAATATACTGTTTATTTGTACAGTATAAATTTCCCGAAGGCAAGCAGCAGATCATTATTCTTTGATGCGCCAGTTCAGCGTTTCACCAGCAAGGAAAGGCACCAGCGTGTCATCTGCCAGCGCAATGCTCTCTTCAACCTGCCAGGATTCTCGCACCAGCGTCAGCGTGCCTTCATTCAGCGGCAGACCGTAGAAGTTCGCGCCGTTCTCCGAGCAGAAGGCTTCGAAATGTTCCAGCGCATTCAGCTCCTCAAACACGGTGGCGTACGCCGGCAATGAGGTCGGCGCATTAAACACGCCGGCGCAGCCACAGCTGGCTTCCTTGAGGTGACGCAGATGTGGCGCGGTATCGGTACCGAGGAATACGCGACGATTCCCGCTGGCAACCAGCTTACGCAGCGCTTCCTGATGGATATTGCGCTTCAGAATCGGCAGGCAGTAAAGATGCGGACGCACGCCGCCCACCAGCATGTGGTTACGGTTGAACATTAGGTGCTGTGGCGTAATGGTGGCGCCCAGCAGATCATTACCGGCTGCCAGATACTCCGCCGCTTCTTTCGTGGTGATGTGCTCCATCACCACTTTCAGCGCCGGGAACTGTTTACGCAGCGGTTCCAACACGGTTTCAATAAAGCGCGCTTCGCGATCAAAAATATCGATGTGAGAATCGGTCACTTCGCCGTGCACCAGCATTGGCATGCCGATCTGCTGCATGCGATCCAGCACCTTAGCGATGGCGGCGATATTGGTCACGCCGTGGCTGGAGTTGGTGGTGGCGTGCGCAGGATAGAGTTTGGCGGCGGTAAAAGTGCCGTCACGGAAGCCGCGCTCGATCTCATCGGGATCAAGTGAATCGGTGAGATAGCAGGTCATCAGCGGAGTAAAAGCGTGCTCAGCAGGTAACGCAGCCATGATGCGCTCGCGATACGCCACGGCAGCGACCACGCTGATAACCGGTGGAACCAGGTTTGGCATGACAATCGCACGACCATTTACTGCGCTGGTATAAGGCAGTACGGCGTTAAGCATCGCGCCATCGCGCAGATGGATGTGCCAGTCGTCAGGGCGGCGGATGGTAATGTGCTGAGGTTGGGCTGTCATTCAAAAAGACTCCGGCTGAGAAGAAAACGAGAGGCACGTTTAGGCCGGGGAGTAATCATAAGGATGTGGGCAACCGTTTGCACGGGATTTTATTGTGACAAACAAAAACCGCACCGGAAGGTGCGGTTGCGCGGATTAATCTGTAAACGGAATCACCAATTGGCCCGGTTTCACTTCAATTCCTTTAGCAAGTTTCTTCGCCAGCGCTTCGCCTTTGCTGCGGTCTGCACTCAATACATAAGCAGGTCTCTCATTAAAGTAGCGCTTCAGCGACTCATTGAGATATGGCGTGAGAGTTTTCATGATCGATGCCATTTTCTCCGGCTGCACCTGCGCATCGACAATCTCCATGTCATGCAGATAAATCGCGCCTTCCTGTGCGTTGTAAACCGGCTGCGCCTTCATCTTCAGCAGCATTTCGGCCTGCTGCGGGCCAAACAGCGAGCTGACATTGATATTGGCTTTACCCGAGAGCGTTATTTTGCCGGGTTCTTCACGGCCAATCTGGCTGTTGAGATCGCTCAGCACAATGTGCGCATTCACCAGCCCGGAAACGCCGATATCTTTTTCGAAGTTATTGCGCTTTTGCAGCGCCTGATTCACTTCCTGTTCGCTGATGGTGTATTGCGTCAATTGGTTACAGCCGCTGAGTAGCACGGCAAAAAGCAGAGCGAAAAGCCCGGTAAGCGCCTTTTTCATATTGTCCTCATCCTGATCGAAACGGCAAAACAGCGATAGCCTGCCTGAATCAGCGGCATGTGTCACCAGGAGAGAGATGAGAAGCGCCGCAGCGCCTCTCAGGGATGAGGATTATGCGGCGATGGAGGAGAGCAGATTAACCTGGGTTTGTTTCGCCATGTTGTCGCGATAATCGGCAACGCGGCTTGGCCATTCAATGCCGTTGACCAGCGTTAAGGAGCGCAGCAGCGGGAACAGATGAATATCATCTTCCGACAGTTCGCCATTTACCGCATTGGGTTTGACGATCAGCTTGTCGAGCTGACGCAAATCATCGCTGATGTTTTTGATTAAGCCCGGCGCGTGTTTACGCAACTCGCTGAAATCGCCCACGCTGGCCTGCTTCTTCTCGCTGAAGTAGCTACGCGCTTCCGGCGTGGCGAATTCGGCGAAGGAGGCATCGGCGATGCGCGGCAGCAGCAGCTTATTGACGTAGCCATTCACGTGGCGCAGCCAGTCGCTGATCGCAGGATTGCTTTTGCCATTGAGCAGCGGTTGGTGATCGTGTTTATCTACCAGCCGCACAATATCCATACTTTCCGGTACAGCGCTGCCATCGGCCTTTTGCAGAATCGGCGCCATTTTCTGGCCGATCAATTTTTTCGGCGTTTGCTCGTCGTCATTTAGCATAACGATGAGTTCTAATGGCAGATTTTTTAAGCCGAAAATCATGCGTGCTTTGACGCAGAAAGGGCAGTGATCGTAGATGTAGAGTTTCATCCCGTTTCTCCTGTGGTTCTAAGGGTGGCGGAGGTCACCCTTTTTTCGGACGTGCGGGAAGTATGGAAGAGATCTTTGGCGGGGGCAAATTAGCTGCTGAAAATCGCTGGCGCCACCGAACGCGGCTGGAACTGCCACCAAAGCGCCAAAAGGGTGATCATGCCAACGCTGCTCAGCAGCATCCACGGCAGTTCCGGCAGCGCCCATTGCTGGCCCATATCGAACATCCAGCCGCCGCCGGAGTAGCCGATCAAACCGCCAATCGCGAGGCCGAGTCGGCTGAAGCCCATATAGCTGCCGCGCGCACGCGAACTGGCCAGCGAAGCGCTGAGCGTTTCTCGCGCCGGTTCCGCGATGATTGAGCCCAGATAAAAGAGGGCGATCAGCATAAACAGCGACGGCAGCGAATCGGTCATGCCAACCGGTAGCAGGCTGAACGTCATCAGGAACAAGCCGGCCATCAAACGCGTTTCGAGGCGGAAGCGTTTTTCGCTCCAGCGCGCCAGCGGATAGAGCAGGCTTAATGACAGCAGCGCTTCAATCGCGTACATCCACTTCACCGCAGCAGGCGCCCCGGCCACCTGATTCACCATCACCGGCAGCATCAACATCACCTGCACGGCGAGAATGTAGTAGCCGGTCAAAGTCAGCACGTACAGGCGAAAACGCTTGTCCTGCCAGACGCGTTGCATCCCTTCACGCATCGCAATGCGTTCGGTTGAGATGCGCCACGCCGGTAACCAAACGGCGTTAAACAGCGCAGCAGTGACAAACACCGCCGCGCCAACCCAGCACACCAGACGGAAATCCCACGCCAGCAGCCAGCTACCAATCAGCGCACCCAGCACGGCACCGGCGCTGTCCTGCATCATCAGCAGGGAGAAGAAGCGGCCGCGATCGCGTGCGCGTACCAGTTTCATCACCAGCGCGCTGCGTGGCGGATCAAACAGTGTGCCGCCAAGGCCGGAAAGCAAACAGGCAAACCACAGCAGCCAGGGTTCATGTGCCAGCGCCATGCAGGCAAAACCCGCCGCGCGCATCAGCATACCAGTGACGATCAGCGGACGCGCACCAAAACGGTCGGCAATCGCACCGCCGAAGATGCCGAATCCCTGCTGGACGAACTGGCGCAAGCCAAGCGCAATACCGACCATCAATGCGGCCCAGCCCAGCTGTTCGACAAAATGGATGGAAATGAGGGGAAACACCACGAAAAAGCCCATCACAACCAGCATGTTATCCACTAAAAGAAATGTTTTACCGAGGCGTCGTGCCCGCGCAACCCGAGACATGCTAATTCCTGAGCAAATGAGAGGAGATAAGAGACCAATTGGTCTATCTTCCGCCTGCTCAGCGGCGAAAAACAGCTTTCTCAGGATGATATTTTTTCATCGAATCCGCAGAAATATTAATCCTAAATCAGGATGAATCCTGAGGAACGCGTTCAAGGGTTTTACCGCAAGCGGGGTGACGGTTATAGTGAGGAGTATCGCCGCTGGCGTACATCTTTCTTAAGTTATGGATTTCAGGAGTCATGATGTTTGGCTATCGTTCTGCTGGCCCACGCGTGCGCCTCACTACCGATCGCTTAGTGGTGCGTTTAGTACACGAACGCGATGCCTGGCGATTAGCGGATTATTACGCTGAAAATCGTGCGTTTCTTAAGCCGTGGGAACCGGTGCGCGACGAGAGCCATTGTTATCCTTCGGGCTGGCAAGCGCGCCTCGGACTGATCGCCGACATGCATAAACAGGGCTCAGCCTACTATTTTGTGCTGATGGACCCGGAAGAGACCGAAGTGCGTGGTGTGGCGAATTACAGCAACGTGCTGCGCGGATCGTTTCACGCCTGCTATCTCGGCTACTCACTGGGCGAGAAGTGGCAAGGTCAGGGACTGATGTTTGAAGCGCTCACTACCACCCTTCGCTATATGCAACGCCAGCAACGTATTCACCGCATTATGGCTAATTATATGCCGCACAATCAGCGCAGTGGCGATCTGCTGGCGCGTCTTGGATTTGAAAAAGAGGGTTACGCCAAAGATTACTTGTTGATCGATGGGCGCTGGCAGGATCATGTACTCACCGCGTTGACCTGCCGGGAGTGGACCCCGGATCGTCGTGGACAATAATAAAGGATCACCTCAATGAAAATGGCCTTATCCGCGCAGGCATTGCGCGTGATTGGATGCCTGCTGGAGAAGCAGGTCACCACGCCGGATCAATATCCGCTCTCACTTAATGGCGTTGTCACCGCCTGTAATCAGAAATCTAACCGCGAACCGGTGCTCAATCTCAGCGAGATGGAGGTGCAAGCGCAGCTTGATGAGCTGGTGAAAAAGCATCTGGTGACCGCCAATAACGGCTTCGGTCAACGCGTCAGCAAGTATGAACAGCGCTTCTGCAATTCCGCTTTCGGCAATCTGCAACTGAGCAGCGCTGAAGTCGCAGTGCTGACGCTGCTGTTCCTGCGCGGTGCACAGACGCCGGGCGAACTGCGCACCCGCAGCGGCCGTCTGCATGAATTCAGCGATATGAATGAAGTCGAGCAGACGCTTAACGGTTTAAGCACGCGCGAGGATGGCCCAATGGTGGTGCGACTGGCGCGCGAACCGGGCAAACGTGAAAGCCGCTATATGCATCTTTTTGGTGGCGAAGTAGAGGAAGACGCGGCCAGCGCAGAAACCGTCAGTGACAACGGCGATTTAACCGCGCGTGTCGCGCAACTTGAAGAAACGGTTGCTGAGTTGCAGTCGCAACTGCAACAGCTGCTGCAAAAGGAGCACTAATATGACGCTGCGTATTGGCATTGTAGGATTGGGCGGTATCGCGCAGAAAGCATGGCTGCCGGTGTTATCGCAAGCCAGCGGCTGGCAATTAGCGGGTGCGTTTTCGCCCAATCAGGCAAAGGCGCAACCGATCTGCGATAGCTATCGCATACCTTATTTTGGTCAACTGGATGCGCTGGCCGCCGCCAGTGATGCGGTGTTTGTTCACAGCAGCACCGCCAGCCATTACGAAGTGGTTAAAGCGCTGCTGCTGGCGGGCAAAGATGTGTGCGTCGATAAACCGTTAGCCGAAACGCTGCAACAGGCCGAAGCGCTGGTGGCGCTCGCGGACAAGCAGAAGCGCAAGCTGATGGTGGCATTTAACCGCCGCTTTGCGCCGCGTTATCAGCAGCTGAAAAGTGACATGCCACGCGCCGCCTCGCTGCGTATTGAGAAGCACCGTGCGGATAGCGTGGGTCCACAGGATTTGCGTTTTACCCTGCTGGACGATTATCTGCACGTGGTGGACACCGCGCTGTGGCTGGCGGGCGGCAGCCTGACGCGCGAGTTAGGGCATATCGAGACCAATGATGATGGCGCGATGCTGTACGCCGAACACCATTTCTCCGCTGGATCGCTGCAAATCACCACCAGCATGCATCGTCGCGCCGGGACGCAACGCGAAGTCGTCAGCGCCATCTGCGACGGTGATTACATCGAAATTAACGAGATGCGCGACTGGCAGCAGGAAAACCGCGGCGGCATGGTGCGTGATGTGACGCCCGCGTGGCAAAGCCACCTTACTCAGCGCGGTTTCAGCGGCGCAGCGCACCATTTCATCCAGTGTGTTGAAAATCAGACGATGCCTGAAACCAGTGGCGAACAGGCGCTGGCGGCGCAGCGTCTGGTGGAAAAATTGTGGCGCGATGCCGAACGTGAATAATTCCTTGTAACACTCAATGCTGGTCATTTCCCGCCGTGGCAGTAGACTATCGCCGGACATCACGGGATGTCCGCGCTAAGTCGCTCATTTCTCCGACACTTTTCAGGATGCGCCACTCAATATGAATTTGTTGAAATCGCTGGCTGCGGTCAGTTCGATGACCTTGTTTTCCCGCGTACTGGGCTTTGCCCGCGATGCCATTGTGGCGCGCGTTTTCGGCGCAGGAATGGCAACCGATGCCTTCTTTGTTGCCTTCAAACTGCCGAACCTGCTGCGCCGTATCTTCGCTGAAGGCGCGTTTTCTCAGGCGTTCGTGCCGATCCTCGCGGAATATAAAAGCAAGCAGGGCGAAGATGCCACGCGCGTTTTTGTCGCTTACGTCTCCGGTTTACTGACGCTGGTGCTGGCGGTGGTAACCGTGTTAGGGATGATCGCTGCGCCTTGGGTGATTGTGGTGACGGCGCCAGGCTTTGCCGATACCGCCGATAAATTTGCCTTAACCAGCGCACTGCTGCGCGTCACCTTTCCCTATATTCTACTGATCTCGCTGGCCTCGCTGGCGGGCGCGATCCTCAATACCTGGAACCGGTTTTCCGTGCCGGCGTTTGCGCCGACGCTGCTGAACATCAGCATGATTGGTTTTGCTGTCTTCGCTGCGCCGCATTTTAATCCGCCGGTGATGGCGCTGGCGTGGGCCGTGGTGGTCGGCGGCGTGTTGCAGCTGTTCTATCAGTTGCCGCATCTGAAGAAGATTGGCATGCTGGTTTTGCCACGTCTGAATCTGCGCGATGCGGGCGTATGGCGCGTAATGCGTCAAATGGGGCCGGCGATCCTCGGCGTGTCGGTGAGCCAGATTTCACTGATCATCAACACCATTTTCGCCTCCTTTTTGGTTTCCGGTTCGGTTTCGTGGATGTATTACGCCGATCGCCTGATGGAGTTTCCTTCCGGCGTGCTGGGCGTCGCGCTGGGCACCATTTTGCTGCCCTCGCTGGCAAAGAGTTTTGCCAGCGGTAATCAGGAAGAGTATTCACGGTTGATGGATTGGGGCCTGCGCCTCTGCTTCCTGCTGGCGCTGCCGAGCGCGGTGGCGTTGGGCATTTTGTCCGGGCCGCTGACGGTCGCGCTGTTCCAGTACGGAAAATTCACCGCGTTTGATGCCCTGATGACGCAGCGCGCGCTGATTGCCTATTCAGTGGGTTTGATGGGGCTGATCGTGGTGAAAGTGCTGGCACCCGGCTTCTATTCTCGTCAGGACATTAAAACTCCGGTGAAAATTGCCATTGTGACGCTGATTGTGACGCAGCTGATGAACCTGGCGTTTATCGGCCCGCTCAAACATGCCGGTTTGTCGCTGTCGATCGGTCTGGCCGCTTGCCTGAATGCGGCGCTGCTGTACTGGCAACTGCGTAAGCAGGATATCTTCCAGCCGCAGCCTGGCTGGTTCAGTTTCCTGACCCGTTTGCTGATTGCCGTAGTGGTAATGGCCGCAGCACTGTTTGGCATTCTGCAGGTGATGCCGGCTTGGGAAGAGGGGCAGATGTGGTGGCGCCTGATTCGTCTGGCGGCGGTCTGCGCCATTGGCGGCGGCGCATACTTTGTGATGCTTGGTCTGCTCGGCTTCCGCCCGCGCGACTTCGCGCGCCGCACGCTGGTATAAAATTATGCTCCCACGCAGACGGAAGTTTGTTTTGGTCCGGCGGTCCTCGCGCCGCTTCGCGGTACCTTCACTGCGTACGTCAGCCTGACGGACCGGCTCAGACGGGACTTCCTTGTCCCGGCTGAGCCTTTCGCCCGCGTCCTGCGGGCAAATCCTGGCTTCCTTTCTCCGTTCAGCGCTGCGGATGCCTGCCCAAAACAAACTTCCGTCTGCTGCTTATCACTGGTGCGCTGTGCTTAAAAGCACAACAAAAAGGCCGCCATCCCAAAAGATAGCAGCCTCTTCAAACCCACATTTTCTACCCTTTACGACTTAGCGTCGCCTGACCTTTACCCAAACCATCCGGGCCATAAAACGCCTGGGTTTGGTGGGGTCGCAACACGGCCAATGCTTCATTGGTGTAGCCAATTTGATGCTGCAACAAAATCCCGTTATGCGTATTGGCATCGCGCAAGCGGCGCGTGTGTTGCTGAATACGCATCCAGCGGCTTTCGCGATCGCTGTGATCACCATAGGGCGCCTGCGTGCCGAGCGTTTTCTCGGTGGTGCGGCGCATCTCGTCCAGATAATTCAACGTCGTCAGCAGCGCGCTTTTATCTTCAGAAATACGCTGCAGCAGGTTGCCATTGATCTGGCTGGCAGAAAGTTGCTGTTGTTCTTCATCCATTACCACCGCAAGGGATGTCAGCACGTCCTGCATTTTGTCTAAGGTGATCAGCAGATGGTCCATTGGGATTAGTTACCCTCTAAATACGCCTTGGTATCGGCGATCAGCGCGTCGGCGATCTTACCGGTATCCATTTTCAATTCGCCATTACGAATGGCCGTCTTCAGCTGCTCAACGCGCGCTGTATTAATATCTTTGCTGCCAGGCTGCATCAGTTGCGCCTGCGCGGTACTCAACTTCACTTCCGCACCGCTTTCGCTGGTGGTGCTGGCTGCTGGCGTCGCGCTCTGACGCACTTTGCTGCTGTTATCGTTATTGTCGCGTGTTTGAACAGTGCTAACCGGATTCGTAGGCTGCGTTCTGTCGATGCTCATGGTAAGGCTCCTGTAAGGTCAGTTGGGGGTCAGCCAACTGAGTCAGCATAGGGTAATGTCTTTGTTGATATCTCTATCGGCAGAACAACAGGGTTCTTTAACGCTTTATAGCGATATCAGAATATTCCCATCCGCGTCGACGCGACCACTGACAACCTGACCATTTCCCATCCTCACGCGCACCATTTGTGCCGCGCTGGCGTTGTTCAGCGCACGTCCTTCGCTGCTGGCATTAAACCCGTTTCCACTGGCGACTACCATCACATTTTGACCGGCTTTTACGCGCCACGGCTGACGTACCATGGTGGCGGTGACCGGCTGTCCTGGCGGGATATCGCGCAGCGCGACCGCATCGACGACGCCGCTGCTGTCCATCAATGCGCGTGCTGGCAGTTCATCGAGGCGTCCGGTTGCCAGACGCACGTCCGTCGGGCTGAGATTGCTGCCGCGCGCCACCTGACGGCTCGCCACCAGATATTGCCCGGTGACCTGCACCTGAACCTGCAGGAAACGACGATTTTGATCGCAGTTGGCGGCGATGCTGATGTTGCCCCACTGACGGCTATTGCCCGGCAGCTGCAGTTCAGGGGTTTCGCAGTTTGGCCACTGCGCCTGTGGCGTACGCAACACCACCGTCATGCCGGCGGCATGTTGTGGGTCGCGCGCTTTAAAAAATTGGGTCAACTGCGCGGTAAGGTCCGCAGCAGAACTGGGTAGCGCCAGTGCCAGCAAAAGTATGGCTAGCAAGGTGGAATATCTGCGCATAACGCCTCCTGACGAGAAGATGGCACTGAGTCTACGCCTCGCGCAAAAAAATCAATGTCAAAAATAGCCGTCATTTTTGCTGCTATTCAGACGATCACCCTTGCATTTGTCCACTTAAGCTGTCAGCTCGAAATTCTCATTCGCGGAGGAAGCATGCTCGACAAACTCGATGCCGCGCTGCGATTTGGTACTGAAGCGTTAAACCTACGTGCTCAGCGTCAGGAAATCCTGGCGTCAAACATTGCCAACGCCGATACCCCGGGCTACCAGGCGCGGGATATCGACTTTGCCAGCCAGCTGAGCAAGGTGATGCAAAACGGTCGCGCCGAAGGCAGCAGTCTGGCGCTGAATGTGACGTCCTCACGCCACATTGAAGCGCAAACCAACTCTCAGCCGTCACTGGATCTGCTGTACCGCATTCCCGATCAACCCGCCGCGGATGGCAACACCGTGGATATGGATCGCGAACGTACGCAGTTTGCTGATAACAGCCTGAAATACCAAACCGATCTCACCCTCATCAGTAGCCAGATCAAAGGCATGATGAGCGTTCTGCAGGGGCAATAAGCATGGCATTGCTGAATATCTTTGATATCGCCGGTTCTGCGATGACAGCGCAATCACAGCGCCTCAACGTCAGCGCCAGTAACCTGGCCAACGCCGACAGCGTGACCGGCCCAGATGGCCAGCCTTACGTGGCGAAGCAGGTGATTTTCCAGACCGACGCCGCACAAGGTGCAGCCACCGGCGGCGTGAAGGTCGCTGGCGTGGTGAACGATCCTACCCCGGCAAAACTGGTGTACGACCCGGGCAATCCGCTGGCGGATCAGAAGGGCTACGTCAAGATGCCAAACGTTGATGTGGTGTCCGAAACCGTTAACACCATGTCCGCGTCGCGCAGCTACCAGGCCAACGTTGAAGTGCTGAACACGGTGAAGTCAATGATGATGAAAACTCTCACTATCGGTCAGTAACGGAGAACGAATATGAGCGTAGCAGTAGGAATTAAAGACAGTCTGGACCCAACGGTACTGACCTCCAGTAGCGCTTCGAGCGGTAACTCTTCCGCCGACCTGCAGAATCAGTTCCTGAACATGCTGGTGGCGCAGCTGAAAAACCAGGATCCCACTAATCCTATGGATAACAGCCAGCTCACCACGCAGTTGGCACAGATCAACACCCTGAGCGGTATTGAAAAGCTGAATACCACGCTGGGATCCATCTCCGGCCAGATCACTACCAGCCAGTCGCTGCAGAGTTCAACGCTGATTGGTCACGGTGTGATGGTCAATGGTTCGCAGGTATTGGTGGGCAGCGGTACGACTACGCCGTTTGGCATTGAGCTGGCGACAGCGTCCACGGCCACCAGTGTCACGATTAAAGACAGTAACGGCGCCACGGTCCGCACCATTGACCTCGGCAAACTGAGCTCTGGCGTCCACACCTTCTCGTGGGACGGCAAGCTGGATGACGGTTCTACCGCCGCGGATGGCAAATATTCTGTTTCGCTGGCCGCCAGCAATGGCAGCACGCAACTGGTGGCGCAGCCGCTGAACTATGCCTACGTCAATGGCGTCAGCACCACTGATGGCACCACAAAACTGGATCTCGGCACCATGGGCTCCGCAACCCTCGATGAAATTCGTCAGATTCTCTGATTAACCTTTTAGCAGGAGAGATTACATGTCTTTTTCACAAGCGGTGAGCGGCCTCAATGCTGCCTCCAGCAATCTGGATGTGATTGGTAACAACATCGCCAACTCCGCCACAGCCGGTTTTAAATCCAGCACCATTGCTTTTGCCGATATGTTTGCCGGCTCTAACGTGGGTTTGGGTACCAAAGTTGCCGCCGTCATTCAGGACTTTGGTGATGGAAGTACAACGTCAACCAGTCGTGGACTGGATGTGGCACTGAGCGGCAACGGTTTCTTCCGCATGACCGACGCCAGCGGCGGCGTGTTCTATTCCCGTAACGGCCAGTTCACGCTGGATGCCAACCGTAACCTGGTGAACACCCAGGGTCTGAACGTCACCGGCTATCCGGCCAGCGGCACACCGCCAACCATTCAGACCGGTGCCAACCCAGTGGCGCTGAGTATTCCAACCACGCAGATGGGGGCACGTGCAACAACAACAGCTACCCAGGTTGCCAACCTGAACTCCACCAGCACCACCCCGACGGTCACTCCGTTTGATAAGTCCAACGTTGATAGCTACAACGCGAAAACCACCATGACGGTGTACGACACGCAGGGTAACGATCACCAGTTAGACATGTACTACATCAAAACGGCGGATAACACCTGGACCGTGCATATGGTTGACTCCACCACCGGTAATGAAGTTGGTAATACTGCGGGCGGTGACAACCTGGGTTATCAGATGCAATTTGATGCTAACGGTAAGCTGACGCAGGTGGGGAAAATCACTGCAACGGGTGTTGCTGACACCAGCGCTTCCCTGGCAAACCTGGTTGTGGACGGCACCAACGGGGCGAATGGCATGAACATCAGCCTGAGCATGTTGGGTAGCCTGCAGCAAAACACCGGTGCGACCACTTTTGGTAACCCAACGCAAGACGGTTATCAGCCTGGCGATCTCACCAGCTACACCATCAATGATGACGGCACCATTACTGGCACCTACTCCAACCAGAAAACCCAACTTCTGGGACAAATTGTCTTGTCGAGTTTCTCTAACCCGGAAGGTCTGAAGTCTGAAGGTGACAACGTCTGGTCTGCCACCAGCTCATCAGGTCAGGCCGCCACTGGTCTGGCAGGCACCGGTACTTACGGCAACCTGACTTCAGGTGCGCTGGAAGCGTCCAACGTCGATATGAGCAAAGAGCTGGTGAACATGATCGTTGCGCAGCGTAACTATCAGGCCAACAGCCAGACCATCAAAACTCAGGACCAGATTCTTAACACCCTGGTTAACTTACGTTAATTCGCTAACGGGATTGCTTTATGGATCACGCAATATATACCGCCATGGGCGCGGCCAGTCAGACGTTGGATCAGCAGTCGGTAACGGCCAGCAACCTCGCCAACGCCTCAACGCCAGGCTTTCGTGCTCAGCTCAACGCGTTGCGCGCGGTGCCGGTCAGCGGCTGGTCGCTGCCGACGCGTACGCTGGTTGCCGCTTCCACGCCGGGCGCCGATATGTCACCGGGCTCGATGGACAACACCGGCCGCACGCTGGATGTGGGCGTTGCGCAGGACGGCTGGTTGGCAGTGCGTGCCGCTGACGGTACCGAAGCTTATACCCGCAACGGCAATATGCAGATCAGCGCGACCGGTATTTTGACTATTCAGGGCAATCCCGTAATGGGCGATGGGGGTCCGATCGCCATCCCGCAAGGCGCTGAATTGACCATCGCGGCAGACGGGACCATCACCTCGCGTAACGCCGGTGATGCACCCAATGCCACGGTGCAGATTGGTCGCCTGAAGCTGGTGCGCGCCACCGGTAAAGAGATGCAACGCGGTGATGACGGCATGTTCCGTCCTAATCAGCAAACCCAGGCGACGCGCGGCGCTGCGCTGGCAAATGATGCCACCATGACGGTGATGCCCGGCGTGCTGGAGGGCAGTAACGTCAAGCCGGTGGAAACCATGGTCGATATGATCGCCAACGCCCGACGTTTTGAGATGCAGATGAAAGTGATCTCCAACGTCGATGAAAACGAACAAAAAGCTAACAGCTTGCTCAACATGAGCAGCTAAGGCGTAAGGAAAACACCATGATTCGTTCTTTATGGATCGCCAAAACCGGTCTTGACGCTCAGCAAACCAACATGGACGTCATCTCCAACAACCTCGCGAACGTAAGCACCAACGGCTTTAAACGTTCGCGCGCGGTATTCGAAGATTTGATGTACCAAACCCTGCGTCAGCCGGGCACCCAGTCGTCGGAGCAAACCACGCTGCCGTCTGGTTTGCAGATAGGTACCGGTGTGCGTCCTGTCACCACTGAACGTCTGCATCAGCAGGGTAACCTGTCGCAGACCAGCAACTCGAAAGACGTGGCGATTAACGGCCAGGGTTATTTCGAAGTGCAGATGCCGGACGGCACCTCGGCGTATACCCGTGATGGTTCATTCCAGGTTGACCAGAACGGTCAGCTGGTGACTAACGCCGGCTATCCGGTACAGCCAGGCATCACTATTCCGGCCAACGCCACCAGCATCACGATCTCGCGCGATGGCGTGGTGAGCGTAACGCAGCAGGGCCAGACCAACCCGGCGCAGGTCGGTCAGCTGACGCTGAGCACCTTTATGAACGATGCGGGTCTGAACAGCCAGGGTGAAAACCTCTATCAGGAGACGCAGGCATCCGGTGCGGCGACGCAGAGTACGCCAGGCCAGAACGGCGCGGGTCTGCTGTATCAGGGTTATGTCGAAACCTCGAACGTCAACGTGGCGGAAGAGCTGGTCACCATGATTCAGACGCAGCGCGCCTACGAGATCAACAGTAAAGCGATCAGCACCTCCGATCAGATGCTGGCGAAATTAACCCAGCTGTAATGCTGGTGTCGTTGGGCCAGCTCCGCTGGCCTGATTAAGCAACATGAAGAAGGTCAAAAAGTGGCGAAGCAAGTGATTCTCAAGCCTGGTCATTGGTTGGTAGCCACGCTGCTACTCACGCTTAACGGTTGTGCGCTGGTTCCGCGCACACCACTGGTACAGGGATCGACTACGGCAGAGCCGACGCCATCCGCACCGCCGGTGGTGAACGGTTCCATTTTTCAGGGCGTCGCACCGCTGAACTACGGCTATCAGCCACTGTTTGAGGATCGTCGTCCACGCAACATTGGCGATACATTGACGATCACCTTGCAGGAAAACGTCAGCGCCAGCAAAAGTTCTTCGGCCAATGCCAGCCGCGATGGCAGCAACAGCTTTGGTGTGACGGGTGTACCAACCGGCCTGAGCGGTCTGGTGGGTGCCGGTGGCGAAAAAGCCACGCTGGATGCCAATGGCAAAAATGACTTCGCTGGTAAAGGTGGTGCGACGGCCAACAACACCTTTACGGGCACCATCACCGTCACCGTCAATCAGGTGTTGTCGAACGGCAACCTGCGCGTGGTGGGTGAGAAACAGATCGAAATTAACCAGGGCACCGAATTTATCCGGTTCTCGGGCGTGGTTAACCCACGCACCATCAGCGCCAGCAACGCGGTGCTGTCAACGCAGGTGGCCGATGCACGTATTGAGTACGTCGGAAATGGTTATATCAATGAAGCGCAGACGATGGGCTGGTTCCAGCGTTTCTTCCTGAACGTCTCGCCGATGTAAGAGGTAGTAACAATGAATATGACGACTCTGCTCCGCCTGAGCCTTGGCATGCTGCTCGGTTTCAGCTTACTGGCGCATGCTGACCGCATCCGCGATCTGACCTCCGTACAGGGCGTGCGCGACAACCAGCTGATCGGTTACGGTTTGGTGGTGGGCCTTGATGGTACCGGTGACCAGACCACCCAAACGCCGTTCACCACCCAAACCGTGAGCAACATGCTCTCCCAGCTCGGCATTACTGTGCCGGCTGGCACCAATATGCAGCTGAAAAACGTAGCGGCCGTGATGGTGACCGCCAAGCTGCCAACCTTTGCGCGTCAGGGGCAAACCGTTGATGTGGTGGTTTCTTCGCTGGGTAACGCCAAGAGTTTGCGCGGCGGTACGCTGCTGATGACGCCGATGAAAGGCGTCGATAACCAGGTTTATGCGCTGGCGCAGGGTAACATTCTGGTCGGCGGTGCCGGCGCTTCAGCCGGTGGCAGCAGCGTGCAGGTTAACCAGCTGAACGGTGGCCGCATTACCGGCGGTGCCACGGTAGAGCGTGAACTGCAAAGCAACTTTGGTAGCCAGAACACCATTAACCTGCAGCTGAATAATGAAGATTTCAGCATGGCGCAGCGCATTGCCGACGCCATCAACAGCCGTGGGATTGGTTCGGCGCAGCCGCTGGATGCCCGTACTGTGCAGATTCGCGTCTCGCCTAATAACAGTTCTCAGGTGCGTCTGCTGGCCGAAATTCAGAACCTTGATGTTGCGGTGCCGCTCGAAGATGCCAAGGTGATTATTAACTCACGTACCGGTTCGGTGGTGATGAACCGCGAAGTGACGCTCAACACCTGTGCGGTGGCGCAGGGCAATCTGTCGGTTACCGTCAATCAGCAGCAGAACGTCAGTCAGCCGGATACGCCATTGGCGGGTGGGCAGACTGTGACCACCAACAATACCCAGATCGATCTGCGTCAGAGTGGCGGCGCGCTGCAACGGGTTAACGCCAGCGCCAACCTCAATAATGTGGTACGTGCACTGAATGCGCTGGGTGCGTCACCGATTGAGCTGATGTCGATTTTGCAATCGATGGAAAGCGCAGGCTGCTTGCGCGCCAAACTGGAAATTATCTGATGAACGATACGCAATCGCTGGTGAATGCGGCGTACGACAGCCGCTCGCTGAACGACCTTAAACGTGAAGCCGCCGCCGACCCGAAAGGGAAGGCGATGCAGGTGGCCAAACAGGTGGAAGGGATGTTCGTGCAGATGATGATGAAAAGCATGCGTGCAGCGCTGCCGCAGGATGGCCTGCTGAGCAACGATCAGACGCGGCTTTTCACCTCGATGTACGATCAGCAGATTGCGCAGGACATCGGCAAACGTGGTCTCGGCATGGCCGATATCATCGTTAAGCAGATGCAGCCCGCTCAGGAGCCGGACGAAACCGCCGGTACGGTGCCGATGAAGCTGGATAACAGCTTCATCTATAGCAACCTGCCGTCGAATCAGCTGGAGCAGATGGTGCGTAAGGCGGTGCCGCGTTTGCCGGTCTCGCCCAGCAGTTTGCCGAGCGACAGCAACGACTTTATCGCGCAGCTGGCGCAGCCGGCGCAGGTCGCCAGCCAGCAGAGCGGTATTCCGCATCACCTGATTCTGGCGCAGGCCGCACTGGAATCCGGCTGGGGCCAGCGACAGATTCTGACGCGTGACGGCAAGCCGAGTTACAACGTGTTTGGCATCAAGGCGAGCGGCGACTGGAAGGGCGAAACCACCGATATCATGACCACCGAATACGAAGGCGGGGCAGCGAAGAAAGTGCGCGCCAGTTTCCGTGTGTATGGTTCCTATATGGAAGCGCTCAGCGATTACGTCAAACTGCTGTCCAATAATCCTCGTTATGCCGCCGTTGCCAACGCACCGAGTGCCGAGCAGGGCGCGCGTGCCTTGCAAGCCGCCGGTTACGCCACCGATCCAAAGTATGCGCAGAAACTGGTGGGAATGATCCAGCAATTCAAAAACATGGGCAAAAAAGTGGTGAAGGCGTACAGCAACGACATCACCGATTTGTTCTGATTTTTGCTCTCAAGTTTCACTTAAGCACGCCGATAACAATCACATGCCGCGGGCGTCCTCGTCCGCGCAATCGCACTGATGACTGCCAGCCCGGTTAACGGGAAATTAAGGAACCGAGATGTCAAGCATAATTAACTCAGCGATGAGTGGGCTGAGCGCCGCACAGGCTGCATTAAGCACCACCAGTAACAACATCAGTAATTACACGGTAGCGGGCTATTCGCGTCAGACGGCGATTTTGTCGCAGTCGAACAGCACCTTGCAGGGCAACAGCTATTACGGCAACGGTGTAACGCTCTCCGGCGTACAGCGTGAATACGATGAGTTCATTACTGCGCAATTGCGTGGCTCCAGCGCCAATTACAGCGCAGTGAACACGCAATACAACCAAATTTCCAACATTGACGATCTGCTGTCGACGTCGACCACCAGCTTGTCGACCTCAATCCAAAGCTTCTTCACCAACGTGCAGAACGTGGTGAGTAACGCCAACGACCCGTCGGCGCGTCAGTCAATGCTGAGCTACGCACAAGGCCTGGTGAACCAATTCCAGACCACCGCGCAGTATCTCAACAATATGCAGAACAGCGTTAATACGGATATCGCCTCGAACGTCGATCAGATCAACACCTTCACCAGCCAGATTGCCGACCTGAACAGCCAGATTGCCAAACTGACCACCGGTGGTGGCGCGGCGCCGAACAATTTGCTGGATCAGCGCGATCAGCTGGTGAATAGCCTGAACAATGTGGTGGGCGTGAACGTATCCCAGCAGGACGGCAGCTATATTGTCTCGATGGGCAGTGTGACGTTGGTGAATGGTAAAAACTCCACCAGCTTAGTGGCGATGCCGTCCAGCAGCGATTCAACACGTACCACCGTCGGTTATGTCGATAAGCAGGCGGGTAACGTTGAGATCCCTGAAAAGACGCTAACCACCGGTTCACTCGGCGGTTTGCTGGCGTTCCGCACCCAGGATCTGGATACCGCGCAAAATCAGCTCGGCCAGTTAGCGGCAGCGTTCACCACCAGCTTCAATACTGTGCACAGCGAAGGTTATGACAGCAACGGCGACCAGGGGGGCAACTTCTTTAATATCGGTTCGCCAACCGTGGTGGGTAACAGCAAAAATACCTCAGCGGCTACCGTTACGGCGGCATGGTCAGACACCAGCGCGATGAAAGCCTCTAACTACACCGTAAGTTATGATGGCAGCAACTGGTCGGTGACCCGCATGTCTGACAACGTGAAGTTTAGCGTTACGCCAGATGCGACCGACGGCACCCTCAACTTTGATGGCCTGAAACTGACGGTGAGCACCTCACCCGCGCCTAACGCGAAAGACAGTTTCCTGGTCAAACCGGTCCAGAACGTCATTGCGGGCATGTCGGTCGCGATCACCGATGAGTCGCAAATTGCTGCAGCATCCAGCGCAACCAGCGGTGAAAGTGATAACCGTAACGCGCAGAAATTGTTGGATCTGCAGGATAGCAAGCTGGTGAATGGTAATGCGACCATCGCCCAGGCTTACGCCAGCATTGTCAGCACCGTCGGTAATAAAACCAGTACATTAAAAACCGCCAGCACCACTCAGGAGAACGTGGTGACACAGCTCAGCGATCGCCAGCAGTCAGTATCCGGGGTCAACCTTGATGAAGAGTATTCGAATCTGACTAAGTATCAGCAGTTCTATATGGCGAACGCGCAAGTGCTGCAAACAGCGAGTACCATTTTTAATGCGCTGATGGGCATCCGCGGCTAAGCATAGAGGATAAAAACCATGCGTCTTAGTACCAATATGATTTTCAACCAGCAGGTGCGCGGGATCACCGATTCGCAAGCTTCCTGGTTAAAAGTAGGTGAGCAACTCTCTAGCGGACTGCGCGTCAGCAATCCTTCAGATGATCCTATCGCCGCCTCACGTGCCGTCGTGCTTTCGCAATCGCAGGCGAAAAGTACCCAATATGCCACGGCACGCAGCTTTGCCGATCAGAGCTTGTCGATGGAAGAGAACGCACTCTCCAGCGTGACCAGCAGCATCCAGGATGCGCAAACCATGATTGTGTATGGTTCTACCGGTACGCTGAGCGACGATGACCGTGCTTCTATTGCCACCAAATTAGAAGGCATTCGCTCACAATTACTTAACCAGGCCAATAGCCGTGATGGTAATGGACGATACATTTTTGCGGGCTATCAGACTGATGTCGCACCTTTCAGCGATGCCGGTGCGCCGGCCGGTGTCACTTATGTGGGTGGCGCGGATGCCATTACGCAGAAAGTCGATGATGGTCGCACGATGGCGGTGAGTAGCACAGGATCGTCAGTATTTATGTCGATAACCAGCAACGCGAAAGCCGAGCCGGACGGCAGTCCCAGCGAGACCAATCTGTTTAACATGCTCGATAGTGCAATTGCAGCGTTAAAAACGCCGCAGGATGATGCTGATGAT
Organism: Pantoea sp. AG1095; assembly: GCF_003208415.1. Lineage (NCBI taxonomy): Bacteria > Pseudomonadati > Pseudomonadota > Gammaproteobacteria > Enterobacterales > Erwiniaceae > Pantoea > Pantoea sp. AG1095. The sequence goes on from NZ_QKMJ01000001.1 coordinate 503,534, forward strand.
GCAACCAAGCAGGTTTTCCAGGATGCCATGGATAAAACCAACCGTGGCTTGAGCAACTCCTTGAACAACGTGCTGGCAGTGCGTTCAGCCGTGGGCTCACAGCTGGCTGAACTCGATACGCTGGACGCTCAGGGTGATGACCGTGACACCATTATGGCATCGCAAATGACGGATCTGGTGCAGGTTGATTACACCCAAGCCATTTCAAGCTACACCATGCAACAAACCGCCTTGCAAGCTTCGTATAAGACCTTTACCGATATGTCGAAGCTGTCACTGTTCCAGCTTAATTCGTAATTGACCTGAACCTTTGAGCGTACTTTAACCGGGTGCGCTTAGTTTCTCCCACCGCCTTTCGGGGCTGTGGGATTTTTTTTGCCTGTTATTCAGGTCGCCATAAATGCCGCCTGCAGGCAATAAAAAACCCCGGACTGGCCGGGGTTTGATGTTGACTGACTTGCCAGAGGTTACGCGCTTTCCGGACGGGTTGCCGGTGCGGTTGCCTGATGCGTCGCGCTGTGACCACCGGCTGAGCCGCGGCCCTCGAAGCCAAAGGCTGGACGGACCCAGTCGCTGTTGCGAACCGGTTCTGGTTCCCACGCCGGTGCTGGTGCTTTGGTCATCGGTGCAGTCGCGTGATGCTTGAAGCGCGTCTCAACCGTGGTTACTGCGGTATCACGTGCTGCAACCGGCGCATGAGGTTCAGTGACTGGCGTGACTTCGGCTTCAGCCGCGACTGGCGCAGCCAGCACGTCTTCAACCTGAGCTTCAACGGCTGGCGATACATCCACCGGCGCCTGTTCAGCAACTGCAGCCACTTCGCTTACTTCAGGCTTCGCTTCTTCAGCCACGGCAGCCGGTTCCGCTTCAGCCGCGGTTTCCTGTGCAACCTGTTCGTCAGCAGCAGAGATCACTGATGGCTCTTCGTTAACGGGCGCGGCAATCGGCGTGACGTCATCCGTATTCACCACGGGCACATCGGTGTGCGCCTGCGGTTCAACCTGATGTACGGCTTCTTCAGCGGCAACCTGCTCAACGGCCGGTTCAACAGCGTCAGCGGGTTGAGTCTCGGCATCCGGTGTTTGCTGGTAACCGTAATCCGACACTTCATGCATCGCATCTTGCGTGCTGTACTCTTCCTGCGCTAGCGCAACCGGGTAAGAGATCCACACTTTGCCTGACGCCATTTCTGGTGAAGCAGCAGCAGATTCCAGCGGCATTGCAGACTGCGTTGGGTAACGCTCGTCACGATAGCGACGACGACGCTGACCGCTTACGCGCAGGTGACGCGGTGAACGACGTGAACGACGCGGCATATTGGCGCTATCACGGTTATCGCTATCATCTTGCTCGTCATTGCTGGCTTCAGGATGCTCTTTGTACTGAGCACGCGGCGCAGTTTCAACGGCAGCATCATGAACCACCGGCGCTTCGACAGTGATGTCAGGCGTTTCGCCAACACGCACGCGCTGTGACAGCTGACGCTGCTTACGACGCGGCATGACCTGAACGCGTTCTTCTTCGTGCTCAACGTTTTCGTCAACCGCAGGCGCCTGAACAACCGGTTCAGCGGCTTTCTGATCCTGCTGCTGAGCACGTTTTTCTTCCTGACGACGACGCTGGCGATCGGCACGCTGTTCGCGGCGCTGTTGCTGCTGCTCATCACGTTGCTCAAGCGCTTCATCGCTCAGCACTGGACGCGCTTCACGCGGCTCGTTCTGACGCTTGTTACGACGGTTGTCCTGGTTATCACGCGGTTCGCGGGCTTCACGTGGCTCACGTGCTTCACGCGGCTCGCGCGGTTCACGACCTTCGCGCACCTGACCGTTCTCGCCATTACGCGGCGTACGTTCACGACGGTTGTTGCGACGGTTGTTATTGTTACGACGTTCGCCACGCTGCTGGGTGTTTTCAGATTCAGCAGCAACAACGGCTGGGGTTTCCTGCTTAGTTTCAGCAGGCGCCGCAGCAGGCGCATCACCGGCAAACAGTTTCTTCAAGCCACTGAGCAGGCGAGCCACGAAACCCGTGTTGGTTACTGCAGGCGCAGCAACTGCTGGTTTGGTTTTCACTTCTGCTGCTGGCTGAGACTCTTTCACCACTTCAACCGGCGCAGGCGGCGCATCAGGCATCGCGAAGGCGGCCAGTGCTGGCTGCTCCGGACGACGACGCTCAGCGTGCTCTTCTTCAGAAGGCAGCGCCATTTCCGCTTCGTGCAGTTTCGGTAAGTGATAGCTCAGCGTTTGCGTCTCTTCGCCAGTACGAACACGCAGTACCGAGTAGTGTGGCGTTTCCATCTGATCGTTTGGCACGATGATGGCACGCACACCGCCCTGGCGTTTTTCGATGGCGCTAACGGCATCACGCTTTTCGTTCAGCAGGTAAGAGGCGACCTGAACCGGAACAATGGCATGCACTTCTTTGGTGTTGTCTTTCAGCGCTTCTTCTTCAATCAGACGCAGAATAGACAGCGACAGCGATTCGTTATCACGGATGGTGCCGGTTCCGCTGCAGCGTGGGCAGACGTGATGGCTGGATTCACCCAGTGACGGGCTCAGACGCTGACGCGACATCTCCAGCAAGCCGAAGCGTGAAATGTGGCTGATCTGAATACGCGCACGATCCTGACGTACCGCTTCACGCAGACGATTTTCCACCGCGCGCTGGTGGCGCACTGGCGTCATGTCGATGAAATCGATAACAATCAGGCCGCCGAGATCGCGCAGACGCAATTGGCGAGCAATCTCATCGGCCGCTTCCAGGTTGGTGTTGTACGCGGTTTCTTCGATATCACCGCCGCGAGTAGCGCGTGCGGAGTTGATATCAATCGCCGTCAGGGCTTCGGTGCTATCGATAACAATCGATCCGCCTGATGGCAGACGCACTTCACGCTGGAAGGCGGATTCAATCTGCGATTCGATTTGGTAGTGGCTGAACAGCGGGATTTCACCGGTGTAGAGTTTGATTTTGCTGCTGAAGTCCGGACGACCCAGTGCAGCAATGTGCTGACGGGCCAGTTCCAGTACTTTTGGATTATCGATAAGGATTTCACCGATATCCTGACGCAGATAGTCGCGGAAGGCGCGCACGATAACGTTGCTTTCCTGATGGATCAGGAAAGGCGCTGGGCGGCTGTCTGCGGCTTTCTTAATGGCTTCCCAGTGCTTCATACGGAAGCTGAGATCCCACTGCAGTGATTCGGCAGATTTACCCACGCCCGCAGTGCGGACGATCAATCCCATGCCGTCTGGAAGTTCCAGTGCGGAAAGTGCTTCTTTTAATTCGGTACGGTCGTCGCCCTCAATGCGGCGTGAAATACCACCGGCACGTGGGTTGTTCGGCATCAATACCAGATAGCTACCGGCCAGGGAAATAAAGGTGGTGAGTGCTGCACCTTTATTACCGCGTTCCTCTTTATCAATTTGAACGATAACTTCCTGACCTTCACGCAGCACATCTTTGATATTCGGACGACCATGTGCGTTGTAATTGGCGGGGAAGTATTCGCGGGAAATTTCTTTCAGAGGGAGGAAACCGTGACGTTCTGCACCATAATCGACAAATGCAGCTTCAAGGCTGGGTTCAACGCGGGTGATTTTACCTTTGTATATGTTGGCTTTTTTCTGTTCGTGTCCAGGACTTTCAATATCCAGATCGTACAGACGTTGTCCATCAACCAGGGCAACGCGCAACTCCTCCTGCTGAGTTGCGTTAATTAACATTCTTTTCATCGTGACTTACTCGTTATTCTCACATGAGTGATCTAGCTGCGGGCATCGTTACCCTGGACGAGAATCAACCGATGGCCCCGTGTCTTAATGCACTGACGTCAACCTCACGGTTGTCGGCGGCTAAAGGGGCGCAAATCTTGTCGGTGGCCTGTTTTTCATAAGGAAATCCAGCGCCTGAAGGTGGAAATGTTACAGAGTATTCAAAAATCCACACATCCTGGTCTGTCGTCCAGGCCGCAACCCGCAGCCCGCTAAGTGCCTGATTTAACATTACGTCTTACGCCATTGCTGCGTGTCCGTTAAATCCGGCAAAATGACTTATTTCGCTCTTTTTCCTGCCTGAATCTTTCCAGGGCAGAAACCCCTGCATTATTCCATTGCTAACTCACATTAAGCAAGGCGACTTTTGCCAAGCTGAGAAGTTTATTCATCCATAACCTGTTAATTTGCAGGGCTAATCATCGCATCGCTGAAAATGTCGCCATTTTCACCGTTTCAATACGCGACAAAGAGAGAGTTAAGCACAGAAAAAGGGGTGGCGCTATCCAGGTACACTAATTAGAATCGCCGCCATGAAAACAGAGAATCCCGGCGTACAGTATGTCGCCATCACGGCTGAAAATGCCGGACAACGAATTGATAACTTTTTGCGCACCCAGCTCAAGGGCGTGCCGAAAAGCATGATTTATCGCATTTTGCGTAAAGGCGAAGTACGGGTAAATAAAAAGCGCGTGAAACCGGAATATAAGCTGGAGGATGGCGACGAGCTGCGTATTCCGCCGGTGCGGGTTGCCGAACGCGAAGAGAACACGGTTTCACCGAAACTGGATAAAGTGGCGGCGCTCACCAATGCCATTCTGTATGAAGATGATTACCTGATGGTGCTGAATAAACCGTCGGGCACTGCGGTGCACGGTGGCAGCAGGTTAAGTTTTGGCGTGATTGAAGGGCTGCGTGCGCTGCGTCCGGAAGCGCGTTTCCTTGAGTTAGTCCATCGTCTGGATCGTGATACTTCTGGCATTCTGCTGGTGGCGAAGAAGCGTTCTGCTTTGCGCTCGCTGCATGAGCAACTGCGCGAAAAGGGCATGCAGAAGGATTACCTGGCGCTGGTGCGCGGTGACTGGCCGTCGCATCTGAAAGTGGTGCAGGCTCCGCTGTTAAAGAACATTTTGCAGAGCGGCGAACGCGTGGTGCGCGTGAGTGCGGAGGGCAAACCTTCCGAGACGCGCTTTAAAGTAGAAGAGCGTTTTGGTTTCGCGACCTTAGTGAAAGCCAGCCCGGTGACGGGCCGTACCCATCAGATTCGTGTGCATACGCTGCACGGTGGCCATCCGATCGCTTTTGACGATCGTTACGGCGACCGCGACTTTGATGCACAGCTGGGTTCGACGGGCTTGTCGCGTCTGTTCTTGCATGCGGCTGCGTTGACCTTTACCCATCCCAATACCGGAGAAGTGCTGCGCATGGAAGCGCCACTGGATGGCGCACTGAAACACTGTCTTGCACAGCTGCGTCAGAAGAAAGACTGATTGAAGGGGCATCAACACAATGCGTTGATGCCCACCGCTCTTAACATCTCATTTAGCGCGATCAGCGGTAAGCCAATCAAGGTATTAGGATCGCGACCCTCTAGCCTGTCAAATAAACAAATCCCCAATCCTTCGCTTTTGAAGCTGCCGGCGCATTGTAGCGGTTGTTCCTTTTCGACGTAGCCGCGAATCTCTTCGGCACTCAACTCGCGGAAATGCACGGTAAAGGGTTCGCAAATAACCGATTGGGTGTCGCTCTGCGGTTGCAGAAGCGCCAGGCCAGTATAAAAGGTGATGGCGTTGCCGCTGGCGGCCGCGAGTTGCTGGCAGGCCTTCTCCACGGTATGCGGTTTACCGGTTATCTCGCCATTCAATACACAAACCTGATCGGAACCGATAATCCAGCGGTCCTGGTAACGTGCGGCCAGCGCCTGCGCTTTGGCTAATGCCAGCCGCTGCACCAGCTCGGAGGCTGATTCATGCGGCAGCGGGGATTCGTCGCAATCGGGAGCGGCGGTAATAAAAGGCAGGCCCAGTTTGCTTAGCAGCGCCTGACGAAAAGGGGAGGTAGAAGCTAAAACCAAAGGTGTCGTCATTTTTTTTCAGAATAGATAGCGTAAAGATGACAGTCATTTTAAACTATGCGCCGCACTGGATGCGACTAACGGGTGAAAGATGCCGTAAACCGGCCTTTTTCTTTGACTCTATGACGTTACAAAGTTAATATGCGCGCCCTATGCAAAAGGTAAAATTACCCCTGACGCTCGATCCGGTCCGCGCCGCGCAAAAACGCCTTGATTATCATGGTGTTTATGCACCTGAATTGGTGGCGCGCTTGGCCGAAACGGTCGTGAGTGTGGACAGTGAAGTTGAATGCGATATGTCGTTTGCGGTTGATAACCAGCGCCTCGCCGTTCTGCAAGGAACAGCCGAAGTGCAGGTGACTCTGTCATGTCAACGCTGCAACCAGTCGTTTCCACGTCATGTTCACGTAAGCTATTGCTTCAGTCCTGTCTCTTCTGATGAACAGGCCGAGGCACTACCGGAAGCCTACGAGCCAGTTGATGTCAATGATTTTGGTGAGATCGACTTGCTGGCAGTGATCGAAGATGAGCTCATCCTCGCGCTGCCCGTGGTTCCGGTGCATGATTCTGAACACTGTGAAGTGTCCGACGCGGACATGGTATTTGGTCAATTGCCTCCAGAGGCAGAAAAACCAAATCCCTTTGCCGTATTAGCCAGTTTAAAGCGTAAGTAATAGGAGTAAGGTCCATGGCCGTACAACAGAATAAACCAACCCGTTCTAAGCGTGGTATGCGTCGTTCACACGATGCGCTGACCACTGCTGCTCTGTCAGTAGATAAAGTTTCTGGCGAAACTCATCTGCGTCACCATATCACTGCGGATGGTTACTACCGCGGTCGCAAGGTTATCACCAAGTAATCCTCGCGATTACACAAGGCGATACCTTGACACGTTTGACCCTGGCAGTTGATGCCATGGGCGGGGACTTCGGTCCTTGCGTGACAGTGCCTGCAGCCTTGCAGGCACTGGCCTCTCATTCGGAGCTGGTTCTTCTTCTGGTCGGCGATCCCGACATCATCTCGTCATTTCTTGCCAAAGCGGATTCCTCGTTACAGAGGCGTGTGCAGGTTATTCCTGCCGAATCGGTTATTGCAAGTGATGCCAAACCTTCTCAGGCGATTCGTAACAGCCGCGGCAGTTCCATGCGTGTGGCGTTAGAGTTGGTCAAAGAGGGGAAAGCACAAGCCTGTGTCAGTGCGGGAAATACCGGCGCACTGATGGGCCTGGCGAAAATGCTATTAAAACCGCTGGATGGCATTGAGCGTCCGGCGTTGATGACGGTGTTGCCGCATCAGCAGCATGGCAAAACGGTGGTGCTGGATCTCGGCGCTAACGTTGAATCCGACAGCGCCATGCTGGTGCAGTTTGCGATCATGGGCGCAGTGATGGCCGAAGAAGTATTGGAGATCGCCCAGCCGCGTGTTGCGCTGCTGAATATTGGTCAGGAAGAGACCAAAGGATTGGAAACAATCCGCGCCGCATCTGCGGTGCTGCGAGCGTCACCGCAAATCAACTATATTGGATATCTTGAGGGGAACGATCTCCTCACCGGCAAGACGGATGTGCTGGTTTGTGATGGCTTCGTTGGTAACGTCACGTTGAAGACCATGGAAGGCGTGGTAAGAATGTTCCTCTCTCTGATTAAATCGTCAGAGGAAGGAAAAAAACGGGCCTGGTGGCTAACATTGCTGGGACGCTGGATTCAAAAGCGTCTGGCGAAGCGTTTCGGCCATCTCAACCCCGACCAGTACAATGGCGCTTGTCTGTTAGGATTGCGCGGGACAGTGATCAAAAGCCACGGTGCGGCGAATCAACGTGCATTTGCCGTGGCGATAGAGCAGGCAGAGCAGACGGTGCGAAAGCAAGTCCCTGAAAGGATTGCGGCGCGCCTTGACACTGTATTAGCCAGGAGTGACAAAGCGTAGATGTTTACCAAAATTATCGGTACGGGCAGCTATTTGCCTGAGCAGATTCGCTCCAATGCGGATCTGGAAAAAATGGTCGAGACGACGGACGAGTGGATTGTCACCCGTACCGGCATCCGTGAGCGTCGTATTGCCGCTCCGGAAGAAACCGTTGCTACTATGGGCTTCACCGCAGCACAGCGCGCGTTGGAAATGGCGGGTGTGAATGCGAGCGAAATTGGCCTGATCATTGTGGCGACCACCTCTTCCAGCCATGCCTTCCCAAGTTCAGCATGCATGATCCAGCAAATGCTGGAGATTAACGATTGCGCTGCCTTCGATTTGGCCGCTGCTTGTGCGGGCTTCACCTATGCACTGAGCGTTGCCGATCAATACATTAAAAATGGTGCGGTAAAACATGCGCTGGTGATCGGTGCAGACGTGCTGGCACGTACGCTCGATCCTAACGATCGCGGCACCATCATTCTGTTTGGTGATGGCGCGGGCGCGGTGGTGCTGAGTCAAAGCGAAGAGCCAGGCATCCTTTCTACCCATCTGCACGCCGACGGCCGTTACAGCAAACTGCTGACGCTGCCGTATCAGGATCGTGCCCATCAGGATGAGCCTGCTTATCTGACGATGGCGGGGAATGAAGTCTTCAAAGTGGCCGTGACTGAACTGGCGCACATTGTGGATGAAACTCTGCAAGCCAACAATCTTGATCGTGAAATGCTCGACTGGCTGGTGCCGCATCAGGCGAATCTGCGCATTATTAGCGCAACCGCCAAAAAGCTCGGTATGGGCATGGAGAAAGTTGTGGTCACGCTGGATCGTCACGGTAATACCTCGGCCGCGTCAGTGCCAAGTGCACTTGACGAAGCGGTGCGCGATGGCCGTATCAAGCCAGGACAACTGATTCTGCTGGAAGCCTTTGGTGGTGGTTTCACCTGGGGTTCTGCGCTGGTTCGCTTTTGATTGACAGGAACGAAAGATGACGCAATTTGCTTATGTTTTCCCAGGACAGGGATCGCAGACCGTCGGCATGTTAGCCGAGCTGGCCGCTGAAAACCCGCAGGTTGAAGCCACTTTCCGTGAAGCTTCTGACGCACTGGGTTATGACTTATGGCAGCTGGTCCAGCAGGGACCAGCTGAAGAATTGAATAAAACCTGGCAGACACAGCCTGCGCTGCTGGCGGCTTCTGTTGCCATCTATCGCGTATTGCAGAGCAAAAATGCGGTGCAGCCAAGCATGATGGCCGGTCACAGCCTTGGTGAATACTCGGCGCTGGTTTGTGCCGGTGTGCTGAATTTCGCTGACGCCATTAAATTGGTTGAGCTGCGCGGCAAACTGATGCAGGAAGCGGTACCGGAAGGTACTGGCGCTATGCAGGCGATTATCGGCTTGGATGATGCATCCATCCGTAAAGCCTGTGAAGAGAGCGCTCAAGGCCAGGTGGTTTCACCGGTTAACTTCAACTCGCCGGGCCAGGTGGTTATCGCGGGCAACAAAGAAGCGGTTGAACGTGCGGGTGCAGCCTGTAAAGCTGCCGGTGCCAAACGTGCATTGCCGCTGCCAGTCAGCGTGCCATCGCACTGTGCGTTGATGAAACCTGCTGCCGATAAGCTGGCAGTAGCGCTCGAAGCGATCACCTTTAGTGCGCCTTCGGTGCCGGTGGTGAATAACGTCGACGTGAAGTGTGAAACTGAAGGTGCTGCGATTCGAAGTGCGCTGGTCCGTCAGCTGTATAGCCCCGTGCGCTGGACCGAATCGGTCGAATTTATTGCTGCGCAGGGCGTTGAGCAGCTGCTGGAAGTCGGTCCAGGTAAAGTTCTGACCGGTCTGACCAAACGTATTGTGGATAGCCTGAGTGCCGCTGCGGTGAACGATTCTGCTTCACTGAGCGCTGCACTTACCCAGGAATAAGAGGAAAAACATGAGCTTTGAAGGTAAAGTAGCGCTGGTTACCGGTGCAAGCCGTGGAATTGGTCGCGCCATTGCGGAAACGCTGGCTGCGCGCGGTGCCAAAGTGGTGGGAACCGCCACCAGTGCAAGCGGTGCGGAAGCAATCAGTGCTTACCTCGGCGACAAGGGCAAAGGCCTGCTGCTGAACGTTACTGATGCCGCCTCAATTGAGAGCGTCCTCGAACAAGTTCGCGCCGAATTTGGCGAAGTGGACATTTTAGTCAATAATGCAGGCATTACGCGTGACAATCTGTTGATGCGCATGAAAGACGATGAGTGGGCGGATATCCTTGATACCAACCTGACATCTGTCTTCCGTCTTTCTAAGGCGGTTATGCGTGCCATGATGAAAAAACGCGTGGGCCGTATCATTACCATCGGTTCTGTAGTTGGGACCATGGGTAACGCGGGTCAGGCAAACTATGCGGCTGCAAAAGCAGGTTTGATTGGCTTTAGCAAATCACTGGCGCGAGAAATTGCGTCACGTGGCATTACTGTAAACGTCGTGGCTCCGGGCTTTATCGAGACGGACATGACGCGTGCACTGAACGAAGATCAACGTTCGGGTATTTTGGCAGAAGTTCCCGCAGGTCGTTTAGGTGACCCGCAGGAGATTGCCAATGCTGTTGCATTCTTAGCCTCTGACGAAGCAGCCTATATCACGGGTGAAACGCTTCATGTCAATGGCGGCATGTACATGGTCTGATAATCACGAAAACATTTGCTTTATCTACGGTAAACACCGCAGAATAACGCAAAATCGTGGTTCGACCAGCCGGGATTTTGTTGCATCTTTTTCAACATTTTATACACTACGAAAACCATCGCGAAAGCGAGTTTTGATAGGAAATTAAATAGTATGAGCGATATCGAACAACGCGTTAAGAAAATCGTAGCTGAGCAGCTGGGTGTTAAAGAAGACGAAGTGATTAACACTGCTTCTTTCGTTGAAGACCTTGGTGCAGATTCTCTTGACACCGTTGAGCTGGTAATGGCTCTGGAAGAAGAGTTTGATACTGAAATTCCAGACGAAGAAGCTGAGAAAATCACTACCGTTCAGGCAGCGATCGACTACATCACTAGCCATCAAGGTTAATGAATATCTTCAGGCGGTCACCTCGACCGCCTGAGTTTTATGTTTGCCCCACATAGCGTTATTTTTTCCCTCCCTGGAGGACGTGCGTGTCTAAGCGTCGTGTAGTTGTGACTGGTCTTGGCATGTTGTCTCCTGTCGGCAATACCGTAGAGTCTACCTGGAGTGCTCTCCTTGCCGGTCAGAGCGGCATTAGCCTGATCGACCATTTTGATACTAGTGCCTACGCAACGCGTTTTGCGGGCTTAGTAAGAGATTTTAATTGCGATGATTTCATCTCGCGCAAAGATCAGCGCAAGATGGATGACTTCATCCAATACGGCATCGTTGCTGGTATTCAGGCTATGGCAGACTCCGGTCTGGTCGTAACCGATGAGAATGCTGGTCGCATTGGTGCGGCAATCGGTTCTGGTATTGGCGGACTGGGTTTAATCGAAGATAACCACAGCTCGCTGGTCAACGGTGGACCGCGCAAAATCAGCCCATTCTTCGTGCCTTCAACCATCGTCAACATGGTTGCTGGTCATCTCACCATCATGTACGGCCTGAAAGGTCCAAGCATCTCTATCGCAACTGCCTGTACGTCTGGTGTGCACAACATTGGTCATGCAGCGCGTATCATTGCGTATAACGATGCTGATGTGATGTTGGCCGGTGGTGCGGAGAAAGCCAGTACGCCACTTGGTGTCGGTGGTTTTGGTGCTGCTCGTGCGCTCTCCACGCGTAATGACAATCCTCAGGCGGCAAGCCGTCCGTGGGATAAAGATCGTGACGGTTTCGTGTTGGGTGACGGTGCTGGCATTGTCGTACTGGAAGAGTACGAACACGCTAAGAAACGTGGTGCGAAGATTTATGCTGAGATCATTGGTTTCGGCATGAGCAGCGATGCTTACCACATGACGTCACCTCCGGAAGACGGTTCAGGTGCAGCCGCGGCGATGGTTAACGCGCTTCGTGACTCGCAGCTGAACGCTGAGCAGATCGGTTATGTCAACGCGCATGGCACCTCGACGCCAGCCGGTGACAAAGCGGAAGCGCAGGCGGTGAAATCGGTGTTTGGTGCGGCAGCCCACAGTGTGATGGTCAGCTCTACCAAGTCCATGACTGGCCACCTGTTGGGTGCGGCGGGCGCAGTAGAAGCGATTTATTCGATTCTGGCGCTGCGCGACCAGGCGATTCCACCGACCATCAACCTCGACAATCCTGACGAAGGTTGCGATCTGGACTTCGTGCCGCATACGGCGCGCCAGGTCAGCGGACTGGAGTACACCTTGTGTAACTCCTTCGGATTTGGCGGCACTAACGGCTCGCTGATCTTCCGCAAGGTTTAATCGCTCCTCAGCCATACAGAGGCCCGCAATGCGGGCCTTTTTTATATTTTCTACCGGGCTAATCAAGGCGGCCAGCATGTGGATAAACGGCATACCGCAAACCGAGCTTTCAGCACGCGATCGCGCAGTGCAATTTGGTGATGGCTGCTTTACCACCGCCGCGGTGATTAACGGCCATGTTGTGATGCTGGATGCGCATCTGCAGCGGCTCAAAGAGGGCTGTGCAAGGCTAATGATGGATGTGCCGGATTTAGTCCAGCTCGCTACAGAAATGCATAATGCTGCTAGGGGACAAACACAGGCGGTGCTGAAGGTGATCGTGACGCCGGGCGCAGGCGGACGCGGTTACAGCCGCGCAGGCTGCCACTCACCTACGCGCATTCTTTCGCTCTCGCCGTGGCCGCAGCATTACGCCACGTTGCAACAGCAGGGCGCTGTGCTCCACACCAGCCCAATACGTCTGGCGCGCAATCCGTTGATGGCCGGCGTAAAACACCTAAATCGCCTTGAGCAAGTGCTGATTCGCCAGCATCTTGACCAGACGGGCGGTGACGAGGCGCTGGTGCTTGACACTGGCGGGACGGTGGTGGAATGCTGTGCGGCCAATTTGTTCTGGCGTAAGGGCGACAATGTTTTTACGCCGCAGCTTGAGCAGGCTGGCGTGGATGGCATTATGCGTCGTTATCTGATGGCGCAGATGGCCGCAAATGGCCAGACTTGTCAGCTGATTAATGGCAGCAGGGACGACGTATTGAACGCCGATGAAGTGGTGATATGTAACGCCCTGATGCCCGTTTTACCCGTGCGACAAATTGACGACGTTTCATTTACCGCACGCTCGCTGTATCAGCAACTGCGCGCCAGTTGCCCGACGATGGAAGTATCATGACTCGAATGAAAAAAATTCTCGCAGGCGTTGTAATTGTCGCAGGACTCACCGCCGCCTTTGGCTATTGGCAGATTGAACGTTTAGCTGATACGCCCTTAACACTGCAGCAAGAAACCATTTACACCTTGCCCGCTGGCAGCGGTCGCGTGGTACTGGAAGCGCAACTGGAAAGTCAGAAGATCATTCCGCAAAGTATCTGGTTTGGGCCGCTGCTGAAACTGGAACCGGAACTGGCACGTTTTAAAGCCGGTACCTATCGCCTGGAAACCGGCATGACGGTGCGCCAGCTACTGCAACTGTTGGCCAGCGGTAAAGAAGCGCAGTTCCCGGTGCGTTTTATTGAAGGTTCGCGTCTTACCGAGTGGTTAGCCGAGCTGCGCAAAGCGCCATACCTGAAACACACGCTGAGCGACGATCAATTTGCCACCGTTGCCGCCGCGCTTAAGCTTGATGTTAGCCAGCTCGAAGGCAGTTTCTATCCGGATACCTATCTCTATACCGCCAATACCAGCGATGTGGCGCTGCTGGAGCGTGCCCACGCGCGCATGAACAAATTGGTTGATGAGATTTGGCAGGGACGTATGGAAAATCTGCCTTATAAGAAAGAGCAGGACATGGTCACCATGGCGTCGATCATTGAGAAAGAGACCGGCGTGAGCGAAGAGCGCGCGCGCGTGGCGTCGGTGTTCATCAATCGACTGCGGACCGGAATGAAGCTGCAGACCGATCCCACGGTGATTTACGGCATGGGCGACAGCTACACCGGCACGCTAACGCGTAAAAATCTGGAAACGCCGACCGACTATAACACTTACACCATTAGCGGTTTACCGCCGGGGCCGATCGCGATGCCGGGCCGTGCTTCACTGGAAGCGGCTGCGCATCCGGAAAAAACCAATTACCTCTATTTTGTCGCGGATGGCAAAGGTGGACACACCTTTACCACCAATCTGGCCAGCCACAACAAAGCGGTGCAGGTTTACCGGCTGGCAATGAAGGAAAAAAATGAAAAGTAAGTTTATCGTCATTGAAGGCCTGGAAGGTGCAGGCAAAACCACCGCACGCGATGCGCTGGTTGCCGTGCTGCATGAGCACGGCATTAATGATGTCGTCTTCACGCGCGAGCCCGGCGGTACGCCGCTGGCGGAACAATTGCGTATATTGGTCAAGCAGGGCATAGACGGCGAGCAGGTGACCGATAAAGCCGAGCTGCTGATGCTGTACGCGGCACGCGTGCAGCTGGTAGAGAACGTCATCAAACCGGCGCTGGCACGCGGTGCCTGGGTGGTGGGCGATCGCCACGATCTCTCTTCCCAAGCCTATCAGGGCGGCGGACGCGGACTGGATGCGCAACTGATGACCACGCTGCGTGATGCGGTGCTGGGCGATTTCCGTCCCGATCTCACACTCTATCTCGACGTCACGCCAGAAATTGGATTGCAGCGCGCCCGCGCACGCGGTGAGCTGGATCGCATTGAGCAGGAATCATTGCGCTTCTTCGAGCGCACGCGTGAACGCTATCTGGCCTTAGCTGCTCAGGATCCATCGATACTCACCATTGATGCGGGGCAAAACATTGCAAACGTGACATCGTCACTTCAACGCACCTTGCGTAGCTGGCTGGCAGGCCAATCCGCATGAATTGGTATCCGTGGTTGAATCAGCCTTATCGACAAATCATCGCCCGCCATCAAAGCGGCCAGGCGCATCACGCGCTGTTGGTACAAGCCATTGCAGGCATGGGTGACGATGCGCTGATCTGGGGCGTGAGCCGTTGGTTGATGTGTTTACAGCCGGAAGGATTGAAAAGTTGCGGCCATTGCCACGGCTGCCAGTTAATGCAGGCGCACACGCATCCCGATTGGTATCGCCTGGAAGCCGAAAAGGGGAAATCTTCGCTCGGTATTGATGCGGTGCGCGACGTCACTGAAAAGCTGTATCACTTTGCCCAGCAGGGCGGCGCAAAAATCGTTTGGTTGCCCGATGCTGCGCAGCTGACGGAAGCCGCCGCCAACGCATTATTGAAAACGCTGGAAGAACCACCGGCCAATTGCTGGTTTTTCCTCAGCGTGCGCGAACCTTCACGCCTGCTGCCTACGTTGCGCAGTCGCTGCATGACGTGGCATCTGTCGCCGCCGGAAGAGGCGCATAGCCTGCAATGGCTGCAGAAACAGCAACCGCAGCCGGAAGAGAAGCTGCGCGCTGCCTTGCGTTTGAGTAATGGCGCACCTGCCGCCGCCTTGACGCTGTTGCAGCCCGAGCGCTGGCAGGCGCGTGAAACGTTGTGTGAAACGCTGATTAAAGCGCTCAACGGCGATGTGCTGCAGCTGTTACCCGCGCTAAACAGCGAAGATGTGGCCGTACGTCTCAGCTGGCTGATTTCACTGCTGGTGGATGCGATGAAAGTGCAGCAGGGCGCAAGTCAGTGGCTGAGCAACGGTGATCATCCGGATGTGGTCACGCAGTTGGCGCAAAGAATGAATAGCAGTGCGCTCAACAGCAGCGCGCAGCAATGGATGCAGTGTCGCGAACAGCTGTTGCATGTCGCCGCACTCAATCGAGAATTAATGTTGACCGATCGTTTACTCGCCTGGGGACGTTTACTGGCTCCGGCAACGGTCGGCTAAGCGAAAAGAGAGCTCTATGTTTATTGTCGATTCCCACTGCCATCTCGATGGCCTCGATTATGAAAAGCACCATCGCGATCTGGATGATGTCATCGCCAAAGCGGCAGCGCGCGATGTGAAGTTTATGCTGGCGATTGCCACCACCTTGCCGGATTACTACAAAATTAAACAGCTGGTGGGCGATCGTGAAAACGTCGCGCTGGCCTGTGGTGTCCATCCGCTTAATCAGGAAGCGCCGTACGACGTCGAAGAGTTCCGCCGTCTGGCCGCAGAGGATCGCGTGGTCGCGCTGGGTGAAACCGGGCTGGACTATTTCTATCAGCAGGAAACCAAAGCGCAGCAACAAGCTTCGTTTCGTGAGCACATTCGTACCGGCATTGCGCTGAATAAACCGATCATCGTGCACACGCGTGATGCGCGTGAAGACACGCTGGCGATTCTGCGCGAAGAGCAGGTAGAGAAGTGCGGCGGCGTGCTGCACTGTTTTACCGAAGATAAAGAGACCGCCGCCAAATTGCTCGATCTCGGTTTTTACATCTCTTTCTCCGGCATTCTGACCTTCCGCAACGCCGAACAGATCCGCGATGCGGCGCGCTACGTGCCGCTTGATCGTATGCTGGTGGAAACCGATTCGCCGTATCTGGCGCCGGTACCGCACCGTGGTAAAGAGAATCAGCCGGCGTTTACGCGTGATGTGGCGGATTACATGGCGGTGTTAAAAGGCGTTGATATCGAAACCCTCGCCGCTACTACCACCGAAAATTTCTCCCGCCTGTTCCACATCCCGATGAGTCGCCTCGGCGGCTAAACGCTTTATTTCAAATGCTGTAATTAATCAGAAATCATTCAACTGCACTGCGTCTTACGGGACGCAGGCAGTGATTTATTGCTGTTTATTAGCGCAAGTCAGTAAGAAATGACTGAAAGGAAAGGGGCCTCCTTAGCGAAATGTGATGGCCGTCAATTTAACAATTAGCGATTTATTTTACTCTTCGTAATAAATCAAAAGACGCTCAGCGTCACCCCGGCGAAGGATCCTCCCCCTAAGCCATGCGCACTGCGCAAAAAATTGCACTCATACTCAGGAGTTTCTATGTTCAAGAACGCATTTGCGAACCTGCAGAAAGTAGGTAAATCGCTGATGTTGCCGGTATCGGTTCTGCCGATTGCCGGTATTTTGTTAGGTGTTGGTTCTGCAAACTTCAGCTGGCTGCCGGAAGTGGTTTCCCACGTCATGGCCGAAGCGGGTGGTTCGGTATTTGCCAATATGCCGCTGATCTTTGCGATCGGTGTGGCGCTTGGCTTTACCAATAACGACGGCGTTTCCGCGCTGGCGGCCGTGGTTGCCTACGGCATCATGGTGAAAACCATGGCGGTGGTTGCACCGCTGGTGCTGCATATGCCTGCCGGAGAAATTGAGGCTAAGCATCTTGCAGATACCGGTGTGCTCGGCGGAATCATCGCCGGTTCCATCGCGGCGTATATGTTTAACCGCTTCTATCGCATCAAACTGCCTGAGTATCTCGGCTTTTTTGCCGGCAAGCGCTTTGTGCCGATCATCTCCGGTCTGGCGGCGATTTTCACCGGTGTGGTGCTGTCATTCATTTGGCCGCCAATCGGTACGGCGATTCAGGAATTCTCACAATGGGCAGCCTATCAAAACCCAGTCGTCGCCTTTGGACTGTACGGTCTAATTGAGCGTTCGCTGGTGCCGTTTGGTCTGCACCATATCTGGAACGTCCCTTTCCAGATGCAAATTGGTGAGTTCACCAATGCCGCAGGTCAGGTATTCCACGGTGATATCCCACGTTACATGGCAGGCGACCCAACCGCAGGTAAATTGTCTGGCGGCTTCCTGTTCAAAATGTACGGTTTGCCAGCGGCAGCGATTGCGATTTGGCATACAGCTAAACCAGAAAACCGCGCCAAAGTGGGCGGTATTATGATCTCCGCCGCATTGACCTCGTTTCTGACCGGTATCACCGAGCCAATCGAGTTTGCCTTCATGTTCGTGGCGCCGATTCTGTATGTGATCCACGCGATTCTGGCAGGTCTGGCCTTCCCAATCTGTATTCTGCTGGGGATGCGTGATGGCACCAGCTTCTCACACGGTTTGATCGACTTTATCGTGCTGAGCGGTAACAGCAGCAAAATCTGGTTGTTCCCGATAGTGGGTATCATCTACGGCCTGATTTACTACACCGTATTCCGTTTCCTGATTGTGAAACTGAATCTGAAAACCCCTGGCCGTGAGGAGACCGCGATGGAGCAGAGCAGCGCAACCGGCAGCGAAATGGCGGGTAAACTGGTTACCGCGTTTGGTGGTAAAGAGAACATCACTAACCTTGATGCCTGTATCACGCGTCTGCGTGTCAGCGTGGCGGATGTCGGCAAGGTTGATCAGGCTGAACTGAAAAGCCTCGGCGCACGTGGTGTGGTGGTAGCAGGTTCAGGCGTTCAGGCGATTTTCGGCACCAAGTCCGATAACCTGAAAACCGAAATGGATGATTATATCCGCAGCATGTAACGGAAAAAGGCGGGCAGAGCTGGTGCGATGAAGCGGCGTCAGATCGTAAAGACGCCATAAACCTTCCCTGGGGCTCGGCCCAAGCCATCCATGGCTTGGGACGCTTTACTCCTCTGCCGCCGCTTCAACGCACATTACTTACTGTGCGTAAAAATGCCCTCAAATGAGGGCATTTTTTTATTTACAGATAAACCCGCAAATACTCCGTCAAACACAGCAGCGCCATGGCCTGACCATACGGCATTGAGGTGAGCGGGATTTGGCGGTAATACTCGAGATCGCTGCCCATCGCTGTTCCGAACGACACCTGCTTCAATTCCCCATCTTCATCAATATTGCCGATCACGCCGCGCAACGCTTTCTCCGCCAGCGGCAAATACTCGGGCGAAAGATAATGTTTACGCACCGCTTTAAGAATGCCATAGGCGAAACCGGCGGTGGCGGAGGCTTCCGGGTAACTGTTGGGATCGTCGAGCAAGGTGTGCCACAAACCGCTGCTATGCTGACAGGCGCTCAGCGCCTTCACCTGACTCTCCAGCACCTGCTGCAGGAAACGCCGCGTGGCGTGCTGTTCCGGCCAGTTCATCATCTCGAGGAAATCAGGAATAACGATAGTCAGCCAGCTATTGCCGCGCGCCCAACGTGCGTTGGCAAAATTGTGCCGCCCCCCAAACGTCCAGCCGTGGAACCACAAACCGGTTTGGCGATCCATCAAATATTGGGTATGAATCAGGAACTGATAACTGGCTTCTTCGACAAACTCAGGACGATCCAGCAGCTGGCCAATCTTCGCCAGCGCCATCACGCTCATCATTAAGGTGTCATCCCACAGCTGCTGGGTATTTTCGTTGTTGTAGACGATGTGCTGCAAGCCGCCTTGCTCGGTGCGTGGCATCTCATACATCACCCATTCAGCCCAACGCTCCAGCACCGGTCGCCACGCGGCATTGCGCGTCTCTTCATAGCGATATGCCAGCGTCAGGAACGGGCAGACGGTATTGACGTTCTTGGTTGGCGTACCTTCCGCCAGGCGCGTGCTGAACCAGTCATCGATAATCTTCAGCGTCGCTTGATCGCCGGTTTGCTGATAGTAGTGCAGCATGCCGTACAGACCGATGCCGTGCGTCCACTCCCAACCGGCCCAGCCTTTGGTATCGATCACGCGGCCATCATCGAGGCGCAGCAAAAACTCGCCGCTGTGATCGGTAATATTCACCAGATTATGGGTTAGCCGCTGAATCAATTGCACCAGCTCAGTGCGTGGCAACAGATATTCAGGCTGGCGCAGTAACGCGCTGTGCTTTACAGGAAATACAGTCATGGTTCATTCCTATCGTTAATCAGGGTAGAGAGAGAAGGTAAAGATCGTGGCTGCCTCGGCAGCGGCGGTGCGGCCGCCTTATGACGGTTGAGATATCCGACGTTGTTATTGCCCCACAGATTTTCATACGGCATGCCCGCCAGCATTTCGACCACTTCACGCGCCTGTGGCGAAATACGCTCTGGCACCACGCGTCCGGCTTCGCGCATTTTCAACGTCTCTTCGCGCAGCACGGTGTGGGTTTGCAGATTGAGTTTAAAGCGCAGTGAAATAATGAAGCCGCAGGCCAGCACACAGAGCGTGCCCACGCTGAGGATCGCCAGAATGGTATGGCCGACAGCCGGCACCTGCGTGGCCTGGCCGGAAGAGAAGCCCGCCAGCTGCAACACGATACCGACGAACATCACCGCACCCGCTTGCGAGGCTTTGCGCGTCAGCGTCATGATGCCGGCAAAAATGCCTTCGCGACGCTGGCCGGTAATCACTTCATCGACGTCAGCGATATAGGTGTAAGTATTCCACGGCACATAGTTGATGCCGCCGCGACCAAGACCGGCAAGACCGGAAATTAGTACCAGCAGAGCGAAGTTGTCGTTCATGCCGGTGTACCACAATCCGGCGTAGGAGAGGGCGCTAAGCCCAAACAGCACCACCACCATACGATACGCAGGCGCAGGTCCAAGGCGGATACACAGCGGAATCATCGCCATCACCGCAATAAACTGCATCACCGCCATGGTGCCCATCAGGTTGGAGGCGATCTGCGCGCTTTGCATCAGCACAAATACCACATACCAGGTGAACACCGCGTTAAACACGTCCTGCGCGATATAGCCGCCGAGATACATGCCTAGATGCTGGCGGAAAATACGAATGCGCAGCGTTGAGGCCAGCTCGGTGTAGAGGCGCTTCAGGCTCTGTAGCAAGGTCAGCTGTGATTTTTCCTGCTCTGCGCGGCGCGATTCGGCAGAGAAATCGTCGGGATCGCGTTCCCAGGTAAACAGCCACACCAACGTTAACACCAGCGCACAAATCACCGAGAACACCAGGCTGGCGTAGAAGAAGGAGATCGGATTCTCTTTGCCAAACCAGCCAATCAGCATGCCCGGCAGGAACGCTGCCAGAATGGCCGACAGCTGCGCCAGGCCAATACGCGCGCCAGAGAAGCGGGTTTTCTGTTTGAAATCATCGGTCATCTCCGGCACCAGCGTTTCGTAAGGCACCAGAATCATGGTGTAGACCATATCGAACAGCAGATAAGTCAGCAGATACCACCAAAAACTCATGTCGCCAACCCACATCAGGCTGTAGCTGAACACGCACGGAATACCGAGCAGGATAAAAAATTTGCGGCGGCCAAAGCGCTTGCCGAGCCAGGTTGAACCGAAGTTATCGGTCAGGAAACCCATCAGCGGGCTCACCACCGCATCCAGTACGCGGGCGGCGGCGAAAATGAAGGTCGCCTGAATCGGCGAGAGCCCACAAAAGGTGGTGTAAAAGTAGAGCAGCCAGGCGGCGGTTAGCGCCGTGGTGCCTGCACCGAGGAAATCCCCGGACCCATAGGCCAGATAATGGCCCAGGCCAATCTTACGAGAGCGCATGGCAGGTTCTCCTTGAATTAGTCGGTAAACACATCCCTCATCACTCCGTACAACTTGCGCGGATTGGATTGAAAGTAGAGCGGCTTAAGCTGGCAAACCTTCGTGATTTCGCAATGACCTGCAGGTGAGTGGCAAAATCACAAAGAAAATGGCGTGATATCTCTAATTTATAAAACAGCGTTTCATTTTTTTGGTTAATGAGAGGTTAGAAATGCGAGCTGCAGCACAATGCGTGGCGAAGTGAGAAAACGGCTTAAAGGCAGCCATTTAATGCAGGAATTGTGGTCCTGAGGTTGAAAGAAATGGAATTCCTCACGCATACTGCCTGACTGAACTCAGGCTTAAGGAAATGCACCATGGCTGAAGAAACCATTTTCAGTAAAATCATCCGTCGCGAGATCCCCGCCGACGTGGTTTATCAGGACGAACTGGTCACCGCCTTCCGTGATATCGCGCCCAAAGCGCCTACCCATATCTTGATCATCCCCAATGTATTGATTCCCACCGCCAACGATGCGCAGCCCGCACACGAGCAGGCGCTGGGCCGGATGATCACCGTAGCCGCCAAAATTGCCCGTGATGAAGGCATTGCCGAAGATGGCTATCGTCTGATCATCAACTGCAACAGCCATGGCGGTCAGGAGGTTTACCACATCCATATGCATTTGGTTGGCGGTCAGCCGCTGGGCCCGATGCTGGCCAGCTAACTCAGGCGGACAACGTGATGCGTCAATGGCTGAGTGGCTTGCTGTTGCTGACCCTTGCAGGTTGCAGCAGCGATAAGCCGATGATTAATACCTCGCAGTCGCTGGTGATGGAATCGGCGGTGTTATCCGCGGGCATTATTACCGATGATCCGAAGTTGACCGAACAAGATGGTCAGCAGCGTGCCATGAGCATGTTGTACAACCAGCGTGAAACGCCAGTGAAAGTGCACTATCGTTTCTATTGGTACGACGACAAAGGATTGGAAATCACGCCGGAAGAGCCGGCGCAAAGCCAAATCGTTCCGGCACACGGCAGCGTAGAAGTGGCCTCACAAATGGGCAATCCGACCGCCAGTAAGGTGCGTCTCTATCTTTATCTTTGAGGAGTAAGCTGTGATTCGCAGTGTAAAACGTTCGGGCGCGTTGTTATTTGCGCTAATGCTCACCGGTTGTGTGGTGCAACAACAGACGCCGGCACCGGTAGAACCCACGCAGCCGACTACGCCCACTCAGCCGGTTGAACCTACGCCGCAGCCAGTGCCGCCGCCGCAAACCGTGCCGCAGCCACCAAAGCTGAAAACCATTAACTGGGATGCCAGCGTCCAGCCGTTGGTCGGTAAGATGGTGCAATCTTCAGGCGTAAATCCGGGCAGCGTGCTGCTGGTGGATCGCATCAAGAACAGTACTAATGGCGCGCTGCAAACCGATAAAGCCACCGACGCGATTCAGAATGCGCTGGCCAACAACGGCAAGTTCACGCTGATCACCCCAGAACAGCTGGCGCAGGCCAAGCAAACGCTGGGCTTGTCGCCGGATGACAGCCTCAACTCGCGCAGTAAAGCGATTGGCCTGGCGCGCAACGTTAACGCGCAGTATGTGCTCTACAGCAATGCGCAGGGCGATGTGAAATCACCGACGCTGCAAATGCAGCTGATGCTGGTACAAACCGGTGAAATCATCTGGTCAGGAAACGGTGTTGCTCAACCCTGATCCACAGCTGCAAAACCTGCTTCAGCAACAATGGCCGACGGCGCAAGCTGCCGGTCATTTTTTCGCGCTGCCGGGACTGAGCGGGCAAAGCGTGCGCGTGCAGATGCCGCAGGGCGAATTGCTGGCGAGACGTGCGCCGCCGCAGCCGCTCCCGTTTGTCGATCGCCAGCGCGAATACCGCATTCTGCAGCAACTGCGGCATGCACAGCTGGGGCCGCAGCCGCTGGCGTGGCGCCATCCCTGGCTGCTGCAAAGCTGGATGCCGGGCGAGGTGCTCACTTCCGCGCAGTTTAACGCGCAGCGGCAGGCGATTGTGGCGCTGCTGCAGCGTCTGCACCAACAGCCGCTCACCGGCTACCGTTTACGATTAGCGCCGCTGCTACAGCGCTATTGGCAGCTTTGCCGGCAGCGTCACTGGCGCTGGCAGCGTCGTCTGCAACGCTTATTACAGCAGGGCGAACCGCAGCCGCTGCGCCTGGCGCCGCTGCATATGGATGTCCACGCCGGCAACCTGATTGCCACGCCGGAAGGTTTACGCCTGATCGACTGGGAGTATGCCGCCGACGGTGACGTGGCGCTGGAGCTGGCGGCGGTGTGTGCGGTTGATGGCGATACGCGTTCCGCGTGGATTGCTGATTACGCCGCGCGCGCGCAACTGGATGAGCCAGCACTGGCATGCCAGATGCAGCGCTGGCAACCGTGGCTGCAGCTGTTGATGGCCAGCTGGTATCAGCTGCGTGCCGAGCAGAGCCAGGATGACACCTTACTGCAGCTGGCGCAGGCCAGCTGGCACGACCTTTAACCCAGGATTTTAATCATGACCATGAACACACCCGGACCGCTGATGCTCGACGTCGAAAGCTATGAGCTGGACGCCGAAGAACGCGAAATTCTGCAGCATCCGCTGGTGGGCGGACTGATTCTGTTTGCCCGCAACTTCCACGATGTCGAGCAGTTGGCAGAGCTGGTGCGCCAGATTCGCGCCGCTTCGCGCAATCGTCTGGTGGTGGCGGTGGATCAGGAAGGCGGTCGCGTGCAGCGTTTCCGCGACGGCTTCACGCAGCTGCCGGCGATGCAATCGTTCGCCGCGCTGCACGATCTCAATAGTGCCGGTGAACTGGCGCAGCAGGCGGGCTGGCAGATGGCGTCGGAGATGATCGCCATGGACATCGACATCAGTTTCGCGCCGGTGCTCGATATTGGCCACATCAGCGCGGCTATCGGCGATCGTTCATTCCATGAAGATCCGGCCATCGCCCTACAGGTCGCGCGCCGTTTTATCAACGGCATGCATGAAGCCGGCATGAAAACCACCGGCAAACACTTCCCCGGTCACGGTGCGGTCAGTGCCGATTCGCATAAAGAGACGCCGCGCGACAACCGCGATGCCGCCACGCTGCGTCAGCATGACATGGCGATCTTTAAGCAGTTGATCGACGAGCAGCTGCTTGATGCGGTGATGCCGGCGCACGTTATCTATACTGAGGTGGATCCGTTGCCTGCCAGCGGTTCGCCGTATTGGCTGCAAACCGTATTGCGCGAGGAGCTCAGCTTTAACGGCGTGATTTTCTCCGACGACCTGTCGATGGAAGGTGCCGCGGTGATGGGCAGCTACGCCGAACGCGCGCAGCAGTCGCTGAATGCCGGTTGCGATATGATCCTGGTGTGCAATCAACGCGCGGGCGCGGTGAGCGTGCTGGATAACTTGACGCCGATCGGGGCAGAGCGCGTGACGCAGTTATACCATCAAGGGCGTTTTACCCGTCAAAGCCTGCTGGCAAGCGAGCGCTGGCGGCAAAATCAGCGTCAGTTAAGCGCGTTGCAAGAGCGCTGGCTGGCGCACAAAGCCTCGGGCAGATAAGCATCGCTGCCCGGATTTCACTCCACGCTGAGGATAATCATGATCATCTATCTGCACGGTTTTGATTCCAACAGTCCGGGCAACCATGAAAAGGTGCTGCAGCTGCAGTTTATTGACCCGGACGTCAGATTAGTCAGCTACAGCACCCGCCACCCCAAACACGACATGCAATTTCTGCTGAAAGAGTGCGACAAGCTGCTGCAACAGGGCGACGATGCGCATCCGCTGATTTGCGGGGTTGGGCTGGGGGGTTATTGGGCCGAACGCATTGGCTTCCTGTGCGGCATGCGTCAGGTGATCTTCAATCCAAATCTGTTCCCGTTTGAGAACATGGAAGGCAAAATCGATCGCCCGGAAGAGTATCTCGATATCGCCACTAAGTGCGTCAACGATTTCCGCGAAAAGAACCGCGAAAAGTGTCTGGCGATTTTGTCTCGACAAGATGAAGCGCTGGATAATCAGCGCAGCGCGACGTACCTGCAGCCGTTCTATGAAATTATCTGGGATGACGTAGCCAGCCACAAATTCAAGAACATCGCGCCGCATTTGCAGCGCATCAAAGCCTTCAAACTCCTCGCCTGACCGTCCGCGCGCCGTGTGATGCGGCGCATAAAATGTGTAACATTCTGATAATGCAGCTGAAAGATTGATGTACATCAATTTTCTTATGTGATGTCTCTGACGCCGTGATATTCTGCCCTCAGCTCGCGATTTAACGTCGCCAACCCTATGTTTATTAAGGTTTTTATTAACCATTAATTAACTATTGGTTTACAACTTTGAGGGGGTCTTTGTTGACTACATCTATGGAAAAAATCGTTATCATCGGCGGTGGTGCTGGCGGCTTAGAGCTGGCAACGCAGCTCGGTCACAAGCTGGGACGCAAGAAGAAAGCCGAGATCATCCTGGTCGATCGTAACCACAGTCATCTGTGGAAACCGCTGCTGCATGAAGTGGCAACCGGTTCGATGGACGAAGGGATCGATGCGCTGAGCTATCTGGCGCACGCGCGTAATCACGGCTTCCAGTTCCAGCTGGGATCGCTGACGCAAATCAACCGCGAAAACAAAACCCTTGAGCTGGCCGAAATCCGCGATGCGGAAGGGGCACTGTTAGTGCCGCAGCGTGAGCTGGCCTACGACCGCCTGGTCATCGCGCTTGGCAGCACCTCAAACGACTTCGGCACGCCGGGCGTAAAAGATCACTGCATCTTCCTCGACAACCCGCATCAGGCGCGTCGTTTCCACAACGAAATGCTCAACCTGTTCTTGCGTTTCTCGGCCAGCGAAGGCAGCCTGGAAAAAGTCAACATCGCCATTGTCGGCGGCGGCGCCACCGGCGTGGAACTCTCTGCAGAGCTGTATAACGCGGTGAAACAGCTGCACAGCTACGGCTACAAAGGTCTGGATAGTAGCTCGCTGAACGTCACGCTGGTGGAAGCCGGTGAACGCATTCTGCCGGCGCTGCCACCGCGTATCTCGGCGGCGGCGCATCAGGAGCTGACCAAACTTGGCGTACGCGTGTTGACGCAAACCATGGTCACCAGCGCCACCGAAAACGGCTTGAATACCAAAGGCGGCGAATTCATTGATGCCGATCTGATGGTGTGGGCGGCCGGTATCAAGGCGCCAGACTTCCTGAAAGAGATTGGCGGTCTGGAAACCAACCGCATCAATCAGCTGGTGGTAAAAGAGACGCTGCAAACCACGCTGGATGACGACATCTACGCGATTGGTGATTGCGCCTCCTGTGCGCTGCCGGGGGGCGGATTTGTACCGCCGCGCGCGCAGTCAGCGCATCAAATGGCGTCGCGCGCGCTGGAGAACATCCTTGCACAGCGTAAAGACAAACCGTTGAAAGCCTATGTTTATAAAGATCACGGTTCGCTGGTGTCGCTGTCGCGCTTCAGCACCGTCGGCAGTTTGATGGGTAACCTGATGCGCGGATCGATGATGGTGGAAGGGCGCATTGCGCGTTTTGTCTACATCTCTCTATATCGTATGCACCAGATTGCGCTCCACGGATACTTCAAGACCGGTCTTATGATGCTGGTCGGCAGTCTTAACCGCGTCCTGCGTCCGCGTCTCAAGCTGCACTGATGATTTTCGGGCGGTGAATGCCGCCCTACGCCACACCAGCTGCCGTAACCCGCTGAAAACTGCACGTTCAGCTTTAGGTTACGGCACTATTTCATCCGCTCTCGGAACTCTCCTAAAAGCTGGCCCTGATGGGTTTCCGCTGCGTTTCCTCCATTAATCTGATGTTGCAATTACGGTCCATCTGTAAAACTTATCACCAACAAACACGGCGCGGCGCGCACGCCGGTTATGCCTCGGCTACACAGGATCTGGTAGCGGCAGGAATGCGCGGTAACAACCTTCAGGAGGATATTCCTGTGAATAAATCAATGTTAGCGGGTATCGGTATCGGCGTGGCAGCAGCGTTAGGTGTTGCCGCAGTCGCCAGCATGGATGTTTTCGATCGCGGCCCACAGTTTGCACAAGTCCTGTCGGCGACGCCGATTAAAGAGAGCATCAAGCAGCCGCGACAGGAGTGTCGCAATGTGACGCTGACCCATCGTCGTGCGGTTCAGGATGAGAATCGCATTGCCGGTTCGGTGCTGGGCGCGGTAGCCGGCGGCGTGTTGGGCCATCAGTTTGGTGGTGGACGCGGGCGCGATGTGGCTACGGTAGCGGGTGCGTTAGCTGGCGGTTACGGTGGTAATCAGGTGCAGGGTGCGTTGCAGGATCGCGACACGTACACCACCAACGAGCAGCGTTGCAAAACGGTATATGACAAACAGGAAAAAATGCTGGGTTATGACGTGACCTATAAAATAGGCGACCAGCAGGGCAAAATCCGCATGGAAAACGACCCTGGTACCCGCATTCCGCTCGACCGTAATGGTCAGCTGATCCTGAATTCAAATCAGGCCTAATTGGGCAAAGATGCATCACAGCAGCAGTAACGAAAAAAGCGCCGCAAGGCGCTTTTTTTATGTGTGAGATCCTCAACGCGCACGGATTCGTAGCGCCGCAATTTGTTGCGCATCATCAATGGCGCACGGAGTCAAAGGCGCGCGATGAATCGCGCCGCTACGATTCCGTGCGGATATCCACTAAACCCGGTTTTTCGCCAGCTCGCTGACAAATCCCTGCACCCACTCCATACGGATTTTCCGGTCCGCCATATCGCGGGTGAACTTCAATCGCGTTGGGCCATCCAGCTTCCATTGCTGAGGATCTTTCTGCAGCAGGCCAATCAGCCAGCCCGGATCAACCCGATTCTGCGGCGCAAACTCGAAAAATCCGCCTTTGTCGCTGGCTTCAATCTTACGAATCCCCAACTCGCGCGCCACTAAACGCAGCCCGGCAACATCCAGCAGATTACGCGCGGCATCCGGCAGCTTGCCGAAGCGGTCAATCATCTCAACCTTCAGTTCCGCCAAATCCTGCTCATCGGCGGCGCTGGCCACGCGCTTGTAGAGCGACAAGCGGGTATTCACATCTGGGATAAAATCATCTGGCAGCAGGGCAGGCATACGCAGTTCGATTTCGGTTTGATTGCTGGTGAGATCTTCCAGCGACGGCTCGCGGCCCGCCTTCAGCGCATCGACCGCGTTCTCCAGCAGCTCCATATACAGCGTGAAGCCGATGGTTTCCATCTGGCCGCTCTGATCTTCGCCGAGCAGCTCACCCGCGCCGCGAATCTCCAGATCGTGGGTTGCCAGCGCAAAACCGGCGCCAAGATCTTCCAGCGACGCGATAGCTTCCAGACGTTTTTGCGCATCAGTGGTCATCGCTTTTGGATGCGGCGTCAGCAGCCACGCATAGGCCTGATGGTGCGAACGTCCCACGCGGCCACGCAGCTGATGCAGCTGCGCCAGACCAAAGTGGTCAGCGCGTTCGATGATAATGGTGTTGGCGCTGGGTACGTCGATACCGGTTTCGATGATGGTGGTACACACCAGCACGTTAAAGCGCTGATGGTGGAAATCATTCATCACCCGCTCAAGATCGCGTTCGCGCATCTGACCGTGACCAATGGCAATGCGCGCTTCCGGCACCAGATCGGCCAATCTTTGCGCCGCTTTCTCGATGTTCTCTACGTCATTGTAGAGATAGTAAACCTGGCCGCCGCGCAGCACTTCACGCAGGATTGCCTCGCGCACCACCAGGCTGTCGTACTCACGCACAAAGGTTTTCACCGCCATGCGTCGTGCCGGTGGCGTGGCAATAATCGACAGATCGCGCATGCCGCTCATCGCCATATTCAGGGTACGCGGAATCGGCGTGGCGGTGAGCGTCAGGATATCGACATCGGCGCGCATCGCCTTGATCCGCTCTTTATGACGCACGCCAAAGCGGTGCTCTTCATCGACAATTAGCAGGCCGAGATCGTGCCACTTCAGGTCGTTAGACAGCAGCTTATGGGTGCCAATCAGAATATCGACTTTGCCCTCGCGCGCCTGTTCCAGCACCTGACTCTGTTCTTTGGCGGTGCGGAAGCGCGACAGCATCTCAATGCGCACCGGCCAGTTAGCGAAACGATCGCGAAAGTTGTCGTAATGCTGCTGCGCCAGCAGCGTGGTGGGCACCAGCACCGCGACCTGTTTGGCGTTCTCAACCGCCAGAAACGCAGCGCGCATCGCCACTTCGGTTTTACCAAAGCCGACGTCGCCGCACACCAGACGATCCATCGCCAGCGGCTGACACATGTCGCTCAGCACCGCGTTGATCGCCTGGCCTTGATCCGGCGTGGTTTCAAACGGGAAGCCTTCGCAGAACAGCTGATACTGATCGCGATCGTGCTTAAAGGCAAAGCCGGTTTTGGCTGCGCGCTGAGCGTAAATATCCAGCAGCTCCGCCGCCACGTCGCGCACTTTCTCAGCAGCTTTCTGCCGCGCGCGTGACCAGGCATCGCTGCCAAGTTTATGCAGCGGCGCGTTTTCATCCGCGCCACCGGCATAGCGGCTAATCAGATGCAGTGATGAAACCGGCACGTACAGCTTGGCGTCGCCCGCATAGGAGAGCATCAGATATTCAGCGACGATGCCGCCGGCTTCCAGCGTGGTCAGGCCGATATAACGCCCAACGCCGTGCTCCAGATGCACCACCGGCTGGCCAGGATGCAGCTCGGCGAGGTTGCGGATCAGCACATCAGGATTGATGGTGCGGCGATTATCCTGGCGACGACGACTGACGCGCTCGCCAAGCAGATCGCTTTCGCAAATCAACGCCAGCTGGCGTTGCGTATCGATAAAGCCGCGCTCGCTGGCGCCAATCATCAGGCTAAGCGGCTGATTGGCGGCCTGATCAAAGTGATCGATAGCCTGTGGACGCAGTTTAATGCGCGCCAACAGCTCTTGCAGGCTTTCACGGCGGCCTTCACTCTCAACCGAGAAAATCACCTGACCGCTGAATTGTTCAAGGAACTGACGCAGCAGATCGAGTGGCGCTTTGGCCTGCGCCTGCACCGTCAATTCCGGCAGCGGCTGATAACCGAGATTGGTATTCGCTGCTTTTTCCGGCAGCGTCTCGCTGCTTAAATGCATGCGCGGCCAGGCTTTCAGTTCGCTCATCAGCGTGTCGGGACGCAGCCACAGCGTGACCGGCTCCAGCAGCGGGCGCATCGGATCGATACGGCGATTCTCAAAGCGCGCGTTGGCGTCAAGCCAGAAGCGCTCGGCGCTGGCCAGCAAATCGCCGCTGTTGAGCAGCAGCGTATTGGCGGGCAGATAGCTGAACAGCGTCGGCAACGCCTGCTCAAAGAACAGCGGCTGCCAGTATTCGATACCGGCGGGCAGCGTGCCTTTGCTCACCTGCTGATAGACATGCTCCGGCTCGCGCCGTACGTCAAAGGTTTCGCGCCAGCGGCTGCGGAACAGCTCGATGGCGGCTTTATCCGTGGGGAATTCATGCGCCGGCAACAGGTTGATGGCGTTGACCGCCTCCAGCGTGCGCTGCGTATCGACATCAAACAGGCGCAGGCTGTCGATCTCATCGTCAAAGAAGTCGATGCGATAAGGTTGGTCGCTGCCCATCGGGAACAGATCGAGCAGCGCACCGCGCGTGGCGTATTCACCGTGCTCCATCACCTGATCGACGTGGCGATAACCGGCCTGCTCCAGCTGATCGCGCAGCGCATCGCGCGACAGCTTTTGCCCTTGCTGCATCACCAGCGCATGGCCGTGCAGGAAGCTGTGCGGACATACGCGCTGCATCAGCGTGTTGACCGGCATAATCAGCATACCGCGCGTTAAGTTGGGCAGTTGATACAGCGTGGAGAGGCGAGCTGAGATGATGTCCTGATGCGGCGAGAAGCTGTCGTAGGGCAGCGTTTCCCAGTCAGCGAGATGGGTGACCGGCAGATCGGTGAACTGGCGAATCTCCTCCTGCAGACGCAGGGCAGATTGCATATCCGGGGTAATCATCAACACCGGACCGCTGTGGCGTTCGGTGATGCTGGCGCACTCAAGCGCTTGTGCGGCGCCGACGAGCTGACCGAGCTGGCGATGGTCGCCGGCTTTGACTGGCAGGGTATAACGACTCTGTTCCGACATGGGATCTCGACATTCTCTCCTTGGATTACAGGGCGTCATCATTCCATAATCCGCCCTGAGGATCATCTGTCGTGGTGCGATTTCTCACACTTTTGCCGGTTGAGCTACTTACTCGATTGCTGTGTGTAGTGCATACGTGGGCGGTCGACATTGGCCCAGGACAGCTCTTTCTCCAGATGGTAGCTGTGGTTGCCGTCGTCCCACTTCACGTAATAGCCGGTTGGCGCATCTCCCTGTTCAAAAACGTTGACGATCTCGCCTTTAATTTCACCCGATTTGTGTTTCACGATACTGCTTTTGGGGAACTTGAACATGGTGTACTCCTCGTCGCCTACGGTAATTCACCTTTAAGTCTACGCCAGCCAATGACGAATAAACGTACAAATAACATCATTAATTTGTCGCAATTTTATGCATAAGCGTTGGCTGGGACGGTTTTTGACACAACTTTGCCGCAGACTCAGAGGGTTAGAGGTTTCATAAAGGGGACGCCTCCTTTATCATCCCACTACTTATTTTCAGGCAACTGCCAAGACGGATCTCATGTATCAACCAGTCGCGTTATTCATCGGTTTACGCTACATGCGTGGACGTGCCTCAGACCGCTTTGGTCGCTTCGTCTCCTGGCTCTCAACTATCGGCATCACGCTCGGCGTGCTGGCGCTGGTCACCGTGTTGTCGGTGATGAATGGCTTTGAGCGCGAGCTGGAAGGCAATATCCTCGGCCTGATGCCGCAGGCGCTGATCACCAGCGAAAAAGGCAGCATCAGTCCGAAGGCGTTGCCCGCCGATAATCTCAAACTGCAAGGGGTTAAGCGCATCGCACCGCTGACCACCGCCGATGTGGTGCTACAGAGCGCGCGTAACGTCTCGGTCGGCGTGATGCTCGGCATCAATCCCGACGAACAGGATCCGCTGACGC
This sequence comes from Pantoea sp. AG1095, assembly GCF_003208415.1. Lineage (NCBI taxonomy): Bacteria > Pseudomonadati > Pseudomonadota > Gammaproteobacteria > Enterobacterales > Erwiniaceae > Pantoea > Pantoea sp. AG1095. The sequence continues at coordinate 535,677 of NZ_QKMJ01000001.1, forward strand.
CATTCCTCGTCAACACCCAACAAAGCGTGCTGCAGCCGGGCCAGTACAACGTCATCCTCGGTGAACAGCTGGCTGCACAGCTGGGCGTGAAGCGCGGCGATCAGCTGCGTCTGATGGTGCCATCGGTCAGCCAGTTCACGCCGGTAGGACGTTTGCCGAGCCAGCGTATTTTCACCGTGGCTGGCACCTATGCCGCCAACAGCGAAGTGGATGGCTATCAAATTCTGGTCAATCAGCAGGATGCGTCACGCGTGATGCGCTATCCGCTCGGCAACATCACCGGCTGGCGTTTGTGGCTGGATAAGCCGTTAAGCGTTGATGCGCTCAGCCAGCAGAAACTGCCGGAGGGCCTGACGTGGAAAGACTGGCGCGAACGCAAAGGCGATCTGTTCCAGGCGGTACGCATGGAAAAAAACATGATGGGGCTGCTGCTGAGCCTGATCATCGCGGTGGCGGCTTTTAATATCATTACCTCGCTGGGCCTGCTGATCATGGAGAAGCAGGGCGAAGTGGCCATTTTGCAAACGCTGGGTTTAACCCGCCGCCAGATTGTCGCGGTGTTTATGGTGCAGGGCGCCAGCGCGGGCATTATTGGCGCGCTGCTGGGCACCGTGCTTGGCGTGCTGCTTGCCAGCCAGCTGAATAATTTGATGCCGGTGATTGGTCTGTTCCTTGATGGCGCGGCGCTGCCGGTCGACATCAATGTGTTGCAGGTGATCACCATTGCGCTGGTCTCAATGGCCGTCGCGCTGCTTTCTACCCTTTATCCGTCATGGCGCGCTGCCGCCGTCCAACCCGCTGAGGCTTTACGTTATGAGTAATACTCCTTTGTTGCAGTGTCGTGACCTGTGCAAACGCTATCAGGAAGGCAGCGTGCAGACCGATGTGCTGCGCAATGTGGCTTTCAGCCTGCAGCCGGGTGAACTGACGGCAATTGTCGGCAGCTCCGGTTCGGGTAAAAGTACCTTACTGCATCTGCTCGGCGGCCTGGATGCGCCGACGTCAGGCGATGTGATTTTTGATGGTAAATCGCTGAATGCGATGTCGTCGGCCGCGAAAGCCGAGCTGCGCAACCGTGAGCTGGGCTTTATCTATCAGTTCCACCATCTGCTGCCGGATTTTAGCGCGCTGGAGAACGTGGCGATGCCGCTGCTGATTGGCAAAATTGGCAAAGCGGAAGCGGAATCACGCGCGCGTGAAATGCTGGCGGCGGTCGGGCTGGAAAAACGTGCTGCGCATCGGCCTTCTGAACTGTCGGGCGGTGAACGTCAGCGTGTGGCGATTGCCCGCGCGCTGGTGAATCGTCCGCGGCTGGTGATGGCCGATGAACCTACCGGTAATCTCGATGCGCGCAACGCCGACGCGATTTTTGAACTGCTCGGCGAGCTGAACGTCAAACAGGGCACCGCTTTTCTGGTGGTAACGCACGATCTGCAGCTGGCGAAACGCCTGAGCCGGCAGATGGAGATGCGCGACGGTGAGCTGAGCGACCAACTGACGCTGGGAGTGATCTGATGGCTTCGTCATTATCCCTGCTGCTCGGGCTGCGTTTTAGCCGCGGTCGGCGGCGTGGTGGCATGGTCTCGCTGATCTCCATCATCTCCACCATCGGCATTGCGCTGGGCGTGGCGGTGCTGATCATCGGCCTGAGCGCCATGAACGGCTTTGAGCGTGAGCTGAATAACCGCATTCTGGCGGTGGTACCGCACGGTGAAATCGAGCCGGTGAATCAGCCGTTCCGTAACTGGCAACCGATGATCGCGCCGATTGAACAGGTGGCCGGCATTGCCGCCGCAGCGCCCTATATCAACTTCACCGGGCTGATTGAGAGCGGCGCAAAGCTGCAGGCGCTGCAGGTGAAAGGCGTCGATCCGCAGCAGGAAGCGCGTCTTAGCGCCTTGCCGAGCTTTGTGGCCGGAGATGCATGGTCGCAGTTCGCGGCTGGTAAACAGCAAATCATACTGGGTGGCGGCATCGCTAAATCGCTCAACGTGAAACAGGGCGACTGGATCACCATCATGATCCCCAATAATGATGGCGAGAATAAGCTGCTGCAGCCAAAACGTATTCGTCTGCAGGTCAGCGGCGTGCTGCAACTGAGCGGCATGCTCGATCACAGCCTGGCGCTGGTGCCGCTGGCCGATGCGCAGAAATATCTGGATATGGGCGACAGCGTCAGCGGTATTGCGCTGAAGATGAATGACCCGTTCCAGGCGCAGAAGTTGATACATGACGCCGGTAAAGTGACGCACTCTTACGTCTACATTAAGAGCTGGATTGGCACTTACGGCTACATGTACCGTGACATCCAGATGATTCGCGCCATTATGTATTTAGCCATGGTGCTGGTGATTGGCGTGGCCTGCTTCAACATCGTTTCGACGCTGGTGATGGCGGTGAAAGACAAGAGCAGCGACATCGCGGTACTGCGCACGCTGGGGGCCAAAGATGGTTTGATCCGCGCCATCTTTATCTGGTACGGCTTGCTGGCGGGCCTGCTCGGCAGCGTCAGCGGCGTGGTGGTCGGCGTGCTGGTAGCGCTCAATCTCACGCCGGTGATGCGCGTGTTTGAGCACCTGACCGGGCATCAGCTGCTGGCAGGCGATATCTACTTTATCGATTTCCTGCCGTCCGAACTGCACTGGATTGATGTGATTTCGGTGCTGGCCACCGCGATTGTCCTGAGCCTGATTGCCAGCTGGTATCCGGCACGACGCGCCAGCCGTATCGATCCGGCCCGCGTACTCAGCGGTCAGTAAAGATAAAACGCAGCCGCTGTGCGGCTGCTATTATCGGGCAGAGTAGCCCGAAAAATCCCCGATGCGCGGCAATAAACGCCGCAGATAAGGAGCTTTTATGCGCATACCGCGCCGCCGCCTACGACTCGCCCGCGACAAAAAAAACCGCCGCAAGGTGCATCAGCGCTTTCGCCAGCGCATCTTCGAGCGCGATCGCAAAGCTGAACTGGCCGCGCATCCGCAACCGCGCGTGGTGGTGCTGACTGGCGCGGGGATCTCCGCCGAATCCGGTATTCGCACTTTCCGCGCCGCCGATGGCTTGTGGGAAGAGCATCGCGTAGAAGATGTCGCCACGCCGGAAGGTTTTCAACGCAATCCGGCGCTGGTGCAGGCGTTTTACAACGCGCGGCGTCAACAGCTGCAGCAGCCAGAAATTCAGCCCAACGCCGCGCACAAAGCGCTAGCGGAACTGGAGCAGGTGCTGGGCGATAACTTCCTGCTGGTGACGCAGAATATCGATAACCTGCACGAACGCGCCGGCAGCCAGCGCGTGCTGCATATGCACGGTGAACTGCTGAAAGTGCGCTGCGTCAGCAGTGGACAAGTGCTGGACTGGACCGAAGATTTAACCGCGGACGATCGCTGCACCTGCTGCCAGTTCCCGGCCATGCTGCGCCCGCACATCGTGTGGTTCGGCGAAATGCCGCTGGGGATGGAAGAGATTTATCAGGCGATTGAACAGGCGAATCTGTTTATCGCCATTGGCACGTCGGGCCATGTCTATCCCGCCGCCGGTTTTGTCCACGAAGCGAAACTGCAGGGCGCGCATACTGTGGAGCTGAATCTGGAACCGAGCCAGGTCGGCAATGAGTTTGCCGAGCGTCATTACGGCTTAGCAAGCGAAGTGGTGCCGGAGTTTGTGCATACGTTTTTGCGTGGGTTGTATAAGTAGATTTGTGCGCGCTTTACCTCATCCCAACCTTCTCCCAGAGGGAGAAGGGGCTAGACGGAACCCTCTCCCGCTTGCGAGAGAGGGCAGGGTGAGGGGAAGCCGCAGAGAGTTAACGTCCCGCCTTCAGCTTCTGGAACAACGTCTCATACTGCACGCTGGCGTCACCGACATCGTTTTGCCACTCGCCGTTTTTGATCACATCCTCAGCAGGATAAAGCGAAGGATCGCTGGCCACTTCCTGTGGCAGTAACTTCTTCGCTGCCAGGTTTGGCGTGGGATAGCCGATGGTTTCCGCCACCTGTGCCGCCACATCCGGACGCAGCAGGAAGTTAATCAGCTTCAGCGCGCCTTCACGGTTTTTCGCATTGGCCGGAATCGCCAGGTTATCCATCCAGAAAATCCCGCCTTCCTGCGGCCAGATAATCTGCAGCGGCGTGCCTGCCTGGCGCGCCACGTAGGCGGAACCGTTCCAGATCATCCCAACGTTCACTTCGCCTTCCATAAACGGATTTCCTGGATTATCGGAGTTAAACGCCAGCACGTTCGGCATCAGCTTTTTTAACTCTTCATAAGCGGCTTCGATCTGCTTGGGATCGCGGGTGTTGCCCGAATAGCCCAGCTTACGCAGCGCCATCTGGAACACTTCACGCGCATCGTCGGTCAGCAGCAGGCTTTGCTTATACTCAGGCTTCCACAAATCGGCCCAGCGGGTAATGCTTTTGGCATCCACTTCGTCGGTGTTGAAGCCAATGGCGGTCGCGCCCCAGATATAGGGGATCGAGTAATCATTGTTAGGGTCGAACGGCTTGTTGAGCAGGTTAGGATCGAGGTTTTTGAAGTTGCTGAGCTGGGTTTTATCGATCTTTTGCAGCATGCCTTCATTACGCATTTTGGCGACGAAGTAGGTTGAAGGCACCACCAAATCGTAGGCGCCATCTTTCCAGGTCTTCAGCTTGGCATACATGCTTTCATTGGATTCGTAGGTGGAGTAAATCACCTTGATGCCGGTCTCTTTGGTGAACTGCTCCAGCAGTCCCGGCGGCACGTATTCGGTCCAGTTATAGAAGTAGAGCGTTTTGCCGGCATCCGCCTGCGCGCTCTGCATGCCCAATGCCAGCGCCCCAGCCGCCAGCCAGTGAGACCACTTTTTCATCGATTATCCTCTATTTGGTTTTATCACGGAGCAACAGCTGACTGAGCGCCACCAACAGCAGCGACAGCAGCAGCAAAATTGTCGCCAGCGCGTTCACTTCCGGTGACACGCCAACTTTCACCATCGAATAGATTTTTAACGGCAAAATTTCGAAGCTCGGGCCGGTGACGAACGACGATACCACGACATCGTCCATCGACAGCGTGAAGCTCAACAGCCAACCCGCTGCGACCGCCGGCAGCGCCAGCGGCAGCAGAATTTTGCGCAAAATGGTGACTTCGCTGGCACCAAGATCTTTGGCGGCTTCCAGCATGCGCACATCAAACCCTTTCAGGCGCGAATAGACGGTGATCACCACAAACGGCAGGCAGAAGGTGATATGCGAGAACAGCAGCGACCAGAAGCCCAGCGAAATGCCCAGCAGCATAAACAGCACCAGCAGCGAAATCGCCATCACGATATCCGGCGACATCATCACCACAAACAGCATGCCGCTGACGAACGGTTTACCACGGAAGCGATAGCGATAGAGCGCGACGGCGGTCAGCGAGCCGATAATCGTGGCGCAGCTGGCAGAGAGCACGCCCATCAGCAATGAATGTTGTGCCGCCTGAATCAGGCTGTCGTTATTCATCAGCAGGCGATACCACTGCGTGCTGAAGCCCTGCCAGTTAATGCCGAAACGCGAACGGTTGAAGGAGTTGACGATCAGAATGATGATCGGGATATAAAACCAGGCATAAATCACGGCCATGAAGCCGCCACGTAACCAGCGCGCCATCATTGCAGTTCCACCTTGCTGTTCAGCATACGCGCTGCGCGCCAGTAAGCCAGCAGCATCAGCCCCATCAGCAGCGTCATCACAATGCTGGTGGCAGCACCGAACGGCCAGTCACGGATATTCAGGAACTGGCTCTTGATCACGTTGCCAATTAACAGGTTTTTCGCGCCGCCCAGCAAATCCGCTACAAAGAACAAGCCCATCGCCGGGATAAACACCAGCAGGCAACCGGCGACAATGCCCGGCATGGTGAGCGGCAGAATGATGCGTAAAAAGGTTTTCACTTTATTCGCGCCAAGATCGCGCGCCGCTTCGAGGCAGGATTTATCCAGCTTTTCCAGGCTGGAGTAGAGCGGCAGCACCATAAACGGCAGCAGAATGTAGATCAGCCCCAGAATCACCGCTTCCGAGGTGTACATGATGCGAAACGGTTTATCGATCACCCCAAGCCACAGCAAAAACTCATTCAGCCAGCCGCGCGTGCTGAGGAAGATTTTCAGACCGTAGATACGGATCAGCGAGTTGGTCCAGAACGGCACAATCAGCAGGAACAGCATCAGCGGACGCAGGCGCGCCGGCAGTTTCGTCAGACACCAGGCAAACGGATAACCGAGCAGCAGGCAGCACAGCGTGGCGATCAACGCCATATTCAGCGAGTGCAGCAGCACATCAGCGTAGAGCGGATCGAGCAGCCGCGTGTAGTTATTTAGGGTGAAGGCCATACTGACAAAATGCGCATCATCGCGCGTCAGGAAGCTGGTGGCGAAAATCATCAGGTTAGGCAGCAGCACAAACAGCGTGAGCCAGCTGACGATCAGGGCAACAATGACTTTCTGCAGGCGGTTACGCATCAACTTCATACGGCAACACCACCTCCCAGTTGGCGACCCAGCTGACGGCCATTTTCTGGTTCAGCGAGTGATCAAAATCGGGATCGTCTTCGTTGAAGAACTCGCTCACCGTCAGCAGCTTGCCGTTCTCCAGCTCAACAGTAGACTCCAGCGTCATGCCTTTATAGTTGCGCTCGCGCACGAAGCCGATCAGATTATCGCTGCGGCTGTCGTGGTCGATCTCTTCAACGCGCAGATCTTCCGGGCGCAGCAGCACGTGCAGTTTATCGCCGACGCTGACCGGGAAATCACATTGCAGCGTGCATTCAAGGCCTTCCACACGCGCGCGGATTGTAGGCGCATGATCGCTATTCAGCACCTCGGCATCGAACACGTTAATCTCGCCAATAAAACGCGCCACAAACAGGTTGGCGGGCTCTTCGTAAATCTCGCGTGGCGTGCCGTCCTGTTCGATGCGGCCATCGCGCATTACCACGATACGATCGGACATGGTCAGCGCCTCTTCCTGATCGTGCGTCACAAACACAAAGGTGATGCCAAGCTTACGCTGTAGCGCTTTGAGCTCGTTTTGCATCTGGCGCCGCAGCTTGTAATCCAGCGCCGACAGCGACTCGTCCAGCAGCAGCACTTTCGGGCGATTGACCACCGCGCGCGCAATCGCCACGCGCTGCTGCTGACCGCCCGAAAGCTGATGCGGACGGCGATCGGCAAAACTCTCCAGTTGTACCATCGCCAGCGCATCGTTAACGCGCGTGGTGATCTCCGCCGCCGGGGTTTTCTGCATGCGCAGGCCAAAGGCGACGTTCTCAAACACCGACATGTGCGGGAACAGCGCGTAGCTCTGAAACACGGTGTTAATGTGGCGATGCTCGGCGGGCAGATCGGTGATGTCGTTATCATCAAGAGTGATATGACCGCGATCGGCCGCTTCCAGCCCGGCAATCAGGCGTAAAATGGTGGTTTTTCCGCAGCCGGAAGGGCCAAGCAGCGTGATGAACTCGCCGTGACGGATGGTCAGGTCAAAGTCAGAGATGATGGTTTTGCCATCAAAAGCTTTACTGATGCCAGAAAGCGTAACCAGCGCAGGCGCGCGTGTTTGCGTCATTTTAGTCACTCAGTCTGATGGTGAATCAGGTTACAGCATAGCCGCTGGTGGCCGCTTGCTGTGATGAAGGGCGCGATGATACCGCAAAAATGTGTCAATGCCATGTTTTGCCACGGATTTACCTTGAAAACTCTGAAAAATGCCGGAGTATGCGTAACGGATAAGTCGGACAGGCGCGAGTGAGCGAATTTTCAACGCAAGTCACGTTGAGAGAGCTAACCTGAAGGATAATGATTTGACGCAACATGGTGCCATTTGGCCACCATGATAATGACGCAGGTTCTTTAGAGGGATGACAGATGGATCAATTACTTGAGCGTTTTCTCAGTTATGTTGTAGTAGAAACTCAGTCAAAACCTCAGGCACGACAGGTGCCAAGCAGCGAAGGGCAGTGGACGCTGGCGCGTCAATTACAGGAAGAACTTATCGCGCTGGGCTTTGTTGATGTCTCTCTGAGCGATCACTGCTGTGTGATGGGCACCTTACCGGCTAACGTTGATTGGGCCACGCCGGTGATCGGCTTTATTTCGCACATGGACACCTCACCGGATTTTACCGCCAAAAACGTCAATCCGCAGATTATTGAAAACTATCGCGGTGGCGATATCGCGCTCGGTAACGGTGATGAAATTCTGTCACCGGTGATGTTCCCGGTTCTGCATAAGCTGATCGGTCATACGCTGATCACCACCGATGGCAAAACGCTGCTCGGCGCGGATGATAAAGCCGGTATCGCCGAGATCATGACCGCGATGGCGCGTCTGGCAAAAGGGGATACGCCACACGGTGCGATTCGCGTGGCCTTTACACCCGATGAAGAGATTGGTCGCGGCGCGTCGCACTTCGACGTCGAAGGCTTTGCCGCCGATTGGGCGTATACCGTTGATGGCAGCGATCTCGGCGAGTTCGAGTTCGAGAACTTCAATGCCGCTACCGCGATGGTTAAAATCACCGGCAACAACGTGCATCCAGGCAGCGCTAAAAATGTGATGGTCAATGCGTTGGATCTGGCGATGCGCTTCCACGCGGAACTGCCAGCCAAAGAGAAGCCGCAGTATACCGACGGCTATGAAGGCTTCTTCCATCTGCACACCATCAAAGGCACGGTTGAACATGCCGAGCTGATGTATTTGATCCGCGATTTTGATGCCGACAGCTATGAACAGCGTAAACAGCTGCTGGAAGAGATTGGTCAGCGCGTCAGCAAAGGGCTGCAAAGTGAATGTTCGGTGAAAGTGGAGATCAGCGACAGTTATCGCAACATGCGCGAGAAAGTCGAACCGCATCCGCACATTATTGAGTTGGCGCTGCAGGCGATGCGCGATTGCGGCATCGAACCGAACGTCAAACCGATTCGCGGCGGCACCGACGGCTCTGCGCTGTCGTGGAAAGGATTGCCATGCCCGAACCTGTTCACCGGCGGCTACAACTATCACGGCAAGCACGAGTTCGCCTCACTCAATGTGATGGCGCAGTCGGTGGATGTGATCGTGCGTTTGGCTGAGCTGGCGGGGCAGAAGAAGGGCTGATGGTGATTGCTTAGCGCGGGTTGTCCCCCATCCCAGCCTTCCCCCATAAATGGGGGAAGGAGACGCTGCCACATGCAACTCCAAAACGAACATATGGCAGCATCATCCTCCCCCATTTATGGGGGAGGACCGAGGAGGGGGACAGCGAGCACCCACCGAGCACCCACCGAGTTTTAGAAACCCCGAGACAGATTGAAACTTACTCGCCGAAGAACCAATAACCGCTATTCACCAACGCCGCCAGCTGCGCCAGCAGTGAAGGGTCATCCAGCGCATCGCCGAAATCTTCCAGCGTCAGCACGTGATTGTGCGCCAATGCCGCCAGCACATGCGGATGGCTGCTGGTGAGCGATTCACCGTTCACAAACACCACATCGCCAATGGTCAATACGCGCAGGCCGCCGAGCCGCGTCAGCGCATCGCCTTGCTGCAATGCATCGTAGATTTCGTCCGGTTGATACGGCGGCTCTGGCGGTGCGACGTCCAGCTCATGACGCGACTGAGAAATAAACTCGCCAAACCACTGATTAAACTGCTCCGGCTGGTTAATCACATCCATCATGACTTTGCGGATGCCTTCCAGTTCTGACGGCAGAATTTGCGATGGGCAATCGCGCGATGGCACATCGGGATCGCTGTAGCGGTAGCTGCCCAATTCGTTGGCCAGCATGTGATCGGCAAAACCGCTGATCAGCTCGCGACCGTTCGGTGCGCGGAAGCCGACCGAATAGTTGATGGCGTTTTCCAGCGAATAGCCTTCGTGCGGGAATCCTGGCGGAATATAGAGAATATCGCCGGGCTCCATCTCTTCATCGATGATGGCGTCGAAAGGCTCAACCTGCAGCAGATCCGGATGCGGGCAGTGCTGTTTCAACGGCACTTTTTCACCCACGCGCCAGCGACGGCGGCCAGTGCCCTGAATGATAAACACATCGTACTGATCGAAATGCGGACCGACGCCGCCTCCCGGCACGGCAAACGAGATCATCAGGTCGTCAACACGCCAGTCGGGCAGAAAACGGAACGGACGCATCAGTGCGGCAGAAGGTTCATGCCAATGGTTGACCGCCTGAACCAGCAGCGACCAGTTGCTCTCACCGAGATGATCGTAGCTTTCAAACGGGCCGTAGCTGACTTGCCATTTGCCCTCGTTATGGCTGACAAGGCGGCTATCCACCTCATTTTCCATCGCCAGACCGGCCAGCTCGTCAGGAGAAATAGGATCGACGAAGTTTTTAAATCCACGTTTAAGCACCACCGGGCGTTTCTGCCAGTAGCGTTGAATAAAGTCGGGCCAGTTGATATCGAGCTGATAATCCATATGAGGAGTCCGTTTGCTGCAAAGAATGATGGCAAGTATAACAGCCCGCGTCCCTTTCTACTCGCGGTGATGCTCGACTTCCTGGCGCTGGAAAATCACTTCCATACGCGCGCCGCCGAGTGGGCTGGTAGTGGCGATCACCTGACCGGCGTACTGTTCGAGGATGTCGCGCACCACGGCTAAACCTAATCCCTGGCCGGGACGCAAGGTGTCGGCACGTTGACCGCGCACGAAGATCAGATCGCGTTTGCTTTCCGGAATGCCGGGGCCGTCATCATCAATAAACAGATGCAAGGTGTTGTCGGTTTGTCGTGCGGTGACTTCAATAAATTCGAGGCAATATTTGCAGGCGTTATCCAGCACGTTGCCGAGCACTTCCATGAAGTCATTTTTATCGCCGATAAAGGTCAGCTCCGGCGAGATATCCAACGTGATCGCTACGCCCTTGCGTTGATAGACTTTATTCAGTGCCGAGCACAGGCTATCGAGCAGCGCCGAAACCGAATGCAAATCGCGCTGCAGAGGATTGTGATCGGCCTGCATGCTGGCGCGATGCAGGTAATAACCAATCTGCTGCGAGATGCGGCTGATCTGCTCCAGCATCACCGGTTCGGCCTGTTCAATGGTTAACTCTTTACCATTGCGTAACGATCGCAGCGTACTTTGCAGCACTGCCAGCGGGGTTTTCAGGCTATGGGTGACATCCGACAAGGTGGTGCGATAGCGCGTGTAGCGTTGACGTTCGTTGGTCAGCAGCAGGTTAAGATTGCGCACCAGACTGCGTAGCTCTTGCGGCGGATTGTCATCGAGATTCTCGCGCTGACCGGTTTCCAGCTCGCGCACCTGCGAAGTGAGATCGCCTATCGGCCGCAAACTCCAGTGCGCCGCCAGCCACAGCAGCGGGATCACCAGCAGCAGATTGGCCGCCAGCACATAGCTAAACCACGACCACACCACATCGGAATGCTGCAACTCTTGCGGAATTGAGTCGACCACCACAATGGTCAGCGCCGGTAAGTTGGTGGTGGCATCGTAGCGATTGACCGCGACCGAGTGGGTGAAGGTGTCACTGCTGTCGCTATCCAGCGCGTGCAGCCGCTCTTTCGCCTGCGGGTTGTTGCCCATCGCCGCCATGCTGGTGCGATTGCTGGTATCGATTTCGTAGAAATCGGGCTTGAGCAGCCATTCACGATGAATCTTTTTGCGGATTTCGGGCACATCGCGCTGCTGCCACAGCAGTTTGCCGCGTTCATCGTAGATAAAGACCAGCGTGGGGAAATTGAGCGTCATGCGCTCCGGCTGGCCGATGGTGAGCTGATTGTCGTGCCACTGCGCCAGCGTAAAGAACAGATTGCTCTCGCCGCGCATCACGCGATAGGTATTTTTATCGAAACTGACGACATAGCCAACCACCGCGACCATGCCGTAGGAGAGTGACAAAAACAACACGATCGCCGCGGTCGCCAGCAGAAAACGAGCGCGGAGAGAGAAGGGGCGTAAACGCCGGAACCACGTCATAAATCAGAGATCAAAGCGATAGCCCTGGCCGCGTACGGTGTTGATCACTTCGGTTGGATAGAGTGAGAGAATTTTTTTACGCAGACGGCCCATCAACACGTCGATGGTGTGACTTTCGCGCAGTTCGGCATCTGGATAGAGCTGCAGCATCAGCGAATCTTTGCTCACCACTTTACCCGCGTTGCGAATCAGGGTTTCGACGATGGTGTATTCGAAAGCGGTCAATTTTACCGGTTCATCTTGCACCGTCAGTTCGCGGCGAGAGAGATCGACCTGGAACGGCGGCATAGAGATAATTTGCGACGCGTGTCCGCTGTTGCGACGCATCAGCGCCTGCAAGCGTGCAGCCACTTCTTCAATGTGGAAAGGCTTAGTGACGTAGTCGTCGGCACCCGCTTCCAGCGCTTCCACCTTTGCCTGCCAGCCTTCGCGCGCGGTTAAGACCAGAATCGGTTGACGTACCGCATCGGTGCGCCAGCGGCGAATCAGCGACATGCCATCTTCATCGGGCAAACCGAGATCGACCAGCGCGATGTCGGGGACATGTTCTTGCAGGAAATAATCCGCTTCTTTGGCATCTTCTGCGGCGTCGACCTGATGGCCCATTTCACGCAATTGCACGGCGAGGTGATGGCGTAGCAGCGCATTATCTTCCACAACCAGAACACGCATAGTATTTCCTTAGCTTCGAACGTAGTGATGATGAGAAGAGTATACGCAAAGCCAGCTAAACCAGAGAACAACCAGGCGCGCGAAACGCGCCTGGCCACCGCATTACTTCAAATCATCAACCATCTGAATCGCACGGCCGAGGTAGTTGGCTGGCGTCATCTGCTTCAGACGCACTTTTTCCTCTTCCGGCAGTTCGAGGCTATCAATAAAGGTTTGCATACCGGCAGCATCAACGCGTTTACCGCGCGTCAGCTCTTTCAGCTTCTCGTACGGTTTTTCGATACCGTAACGACGCATCACGGTTTGGATTGGCTCAGCCAGTACTTCCCAGTTGTGATCCAGCTCGTCCAGCAGACGATCGCGGTTCACTTCCAGTTTAGAGATGCCTTTCAGTGTGGCTTGATAAGCGATCAGCGCATAACCGATGCCCACGCCAAGGTTACGCAGCACGGTGGAGTCGGTCAGGTCGCGCTGCCAGCGTGACACCGGCAGTTTGCTGGCCAGATGCTGCATCATGGCGTTAGCCAGGCCGAGGTTGCCTTCGGAGTTTTCGAAGTCAATCGGGTTCACTTTGTGCGGCATGGTGGACGAACCGATTTCACCGGCGATGGTTTTCTGCTTGAAGTGATTGAGCGCCACGTAGCCCCAGATATCACGATCAAAGTCGATCAGAATGGTGTTGAAGCGCGCGATACAATCAAACAGTTCAGCGATGTAATCGTGCGGCTCAATCTGCGTGGTGTACGGGTTCCAGGTGAGACCTAAGGAGGTAACAAACTGCTCGCTCAGCTGGTGCCAATCCACTTCCGGGTAGGCGGAGATGTGGGCGTTATAGTTACCGACCGCACCGTTGATTTTACCCAGCACGTCAATTTTGCTCAGCTGACGCAACTGGCGCTCGAGACGGTATGCCACGTTCGCCATCTCTTTACCCATGGTTGACGGCGTTGCCGGCTGGCCATGGGTGCGCGACAGCAGCGGAATGTCACGATATTCGTGTGCCAGGCCTTTAACAGCATCGATCAGTTGGTTCCAGAACGGCACAATCACATCATGACGAGCGGTTTCCAGCATCAGCGCATGCGACAGGTTGTTGATATCTTCGGAGGTACAGGCGAAGTGGATGAATTCAGACACCGCATGCAGCGCGGGTACATCGGCCACTTTCTCTTTCAGGAAATACTCCACGGCTTTGACGTCGTGGTTGGTGGTGCGCTCGATGGTTTTGATGCGTGCCGCGTCTTCTTCGCTGAAATTGGCGACAATGGCATCAAGGAAAGCGTTTGCGTCGGCATCAAATGCAGGAACTTCCTTGATCTCGACAGTCGTGGCCAATTTTTGTAACCAGCGAACCTCAACCTCAACGCGGAATTTCAGCAAACCGAACTCGCTGAAAATGGCGCGCAGTGGGCTGACTTTATCGCCGTAACGACCATCGACAGGTGAAACGGCGGTCAGAGAGGATAATTCCATCAGTGCAACTCCTGAATCGTTTAACAATTATGCCGGGGCGGCGCTTAATACGCCGGGCCCAGGCGGGATAAAATGGTTTTAGCTTCGCTCAGCAAGCGCTGACGCGAGAACATCAGCTGCAGACGGCCACCGCCAACCTGCTGCCATAACACCGCAGAGCGAATGCCGGCCAGCAGGGCGGCGCGCACTTTACTCTGCACTTGTGAATTCTGTAGCACCTGCGGTGAACCTGTCACCTGAATGCGCGGGCCCAGCGGGCTAATCACATCCACATAAATGCCGGCCATTGCGCTGATGATGGTGTCCGATTCCAGCTCGTAATGCGCCAGCTGGCGGTCAAGCTGGCCGATGCGTTGTGCCAGCGTGTTCATCGCGGTTTTGTTGCCATGCAGCTTACGCTCCAGCACCATCATGCTTAAGGTATAACGGGTCAGTTCAGCGCTGGCACCCTGACGATTGCTGCTGTTGAGCACCGCCATCAAGGTCTCTAATCCAACCTTTAAATTGGCTTCGTCGTTGCCAAACACTGCCAGCGTCGAACCGGGATTGAGATCGATCAGGCTGCGCAGCGACACATTCAGTGCCGCGTTATTGCAATTTCCCTGCTGCGCGAGCTGTTGCACCACATGGGCGGCCTGGCATACGCCCGCCAGCGCCAGCGTAATCTCATAATAGTTCTTAGCCACGCTTAACTCCTGTCATCGCGTCGGGCAGCGCCGACCTTAGGCTTCTGCCAGAGGCAGGCGTTGTTCGATAATGCCGCCGCCGAGGCACACTTCACCGAGATAGAACACGGCGGATTGGCCTGGCGTGACGGCCGCAACCGGCTCGTCAAAACGGACTTCAATACGGTCATCGCCGTGCGGAATAATTTCACACGGAATGTCGGTCTGGCGATAGCGGGTTTTCACCGTGCAGCGCAGCGGCGCGGTCATTGGCTGGCGATCAACCCAGTGCAGCTGTTGGGCAATCAACCCCACGGACATCAGGCGCGGATGCTCGCCGCCTTGCGCCACGATCAGGCGATTGCGCGCCACATCTTTGTCGACCACATACCAGGGATCGTCGTTGCTCTCTTTACGGCCGCCGATGCCCAGACCTTTACGCTGGCCGAGCGTGTGGTACATCAAGCCCTGATGTTCACCGACGATTTCGCCGTCAACGGTTTCGATTTCGCCCGGCTGCGCAGGCAGATAACGACCAAGGAAGTCGCGGAACTTGCGCTCACCGATGAAGCAAATGCCGGTGGAATCTTTCTTCTTCGCGGTGATCAGATCCAGCTGCTCAGCGATGCGGCGCACTTCCGGCTTATCCAGTTCGCCAACCGGGAACAGGCTTTGCGCGATCTGCTGGTGGCTGAGCGTGTAAAGGAAATAGCTCTGATCTTTGTTGCCATCGAGGCCGCGCAGCAGGCGGCTTTGACCATCCACATCCTGACGGCGCACGTAGTGGCCGGTGGCGATGAAGTCTGCGCCGAGATCATCCGCCGCGAATTCGAGGAAGGCTTTGAACTTGATCTCTTTGTTGCACAGGATGTCAGGATTCGGCGTGCGGCCGGCTTTGTACTCTTCCAGGAAGTGTTCGAACACGTTATCCCAGTACTCAGCGGCGAAGTTGATTTTGTGCAGTTTGATGCCGAGTTTGTCACACACGGCTTGTGCGTCAGCCAGATCATCGGCGGCGGTGCAATACTCCTCGCCATCGTCTTCCTCCCAGTTCTTCATGAACAGGCCTTCAACCTGGTAGCCCTGCTGCTGCAGTAACCAGGCGGAAACGGAAGAATCGACGCCGCCGGACATTCCGACGATCACTTTTTTCTGGCTGTTGTCAGACATGACGCACTCTTAAATTACGATAAAAACAGGCGGCGCATTCTATCATGCAGAAGCGGGACGCGCACCCTCATGAAACGGCCACTGGAACGGCGCGACCAGATGCAGCGGATAACGCTCGCCTTGTTGCCACAGTCGCACGCTCTCTGCCACTAACGGCGAACGCAGGCGATTGGCCGTCAGAATCTGCTCTGGCGGCAGCCACCAGCAGCAGTCGATGTCGCGATCGTGCGGCGAGGTATCGACTTTTTCGGCCAGATCGAGGCCAAACAGGAAACGCACAAAAGGTGTATCGTCCGGCGCAATCCACTGCTGCACGCCGAGGAAATATTCAGGTTTGGCTTCAATGCCGGTCTCTTCAAACAGTTCACGCTGGGCGGCTTCGAGAAGAGTTTCATTGGCCTCAAGATGCCCGGCGGGCTGGTTCCAGGTAATACGACCGTGCACGCGCTCTTCAACCACCAGCAAATGTCCCTGTGCCTGCACAATACAGGCGACCGTTACATGAGGTTTAAACATCCTTCCTCCGAAATTGTTAACTAAAAGTTATTAAATGGCTGCACTGATATCGCGCCATTCACCCGGGGGTAAATCGCCTAACTGATGTTCGCCCATCGCAAAGCGAATCAAGCGCAATGTCGGAAAGCCGATGTGTGCCGTCATGCGGCGCACCTGGCGATTTCTTCCTTCAAACAGGGTGATTTTCAGCCAGCTGGTGGGAATCGCTTTGCGTTCACGAATCGGCGGCTGGCGCGGCCATAGCCACTCTGGCTCGTCCACTAACTCAATCCCTGCCGGCAAAGTGGGGCCATCGTTCAGCGTCACGCCGCTGCGTAACAGGGATAAATCTGATTCCTGCGGCGCACCTTCCACCTGCACAAAATAGACCTTTCCGGTGCGCTTGCCGGGCTGCGTCAGTGCGGCCTGCAGCGCGCCATCATTGGTCAAAATCATCAATCCTTCGCTGTCGCGATCGAGTCTGCCAGCCGCGTAGACGTCGCTCACCGGCACAAAATCCTTCAGCGTGCGGCGTCCGGCTTCGTCACTGAATTGCGGCAAAACATCGAATGGTTTGTTAAAGAGTATGACGCGTCTTGGGCCTTTCGGACGGGTATCGCGGCGCACGGGCTTACGTGCCGGGGCGCTTGCGCGCTTATCCTGGTGAATTCGTTGAGAAGTTTTTCGCATGGGCTTTGCAGTCGGAAACATTCGGCGCATTATAGCGCGAAACTACGGTGATTGGCGTAGCGGAAATAATCAAGTAGTATTGACCCGCATCTTACAAATCATTAACAAAAAATCGCTCGAAGGAGAGGTTGATGGAAAGCAAAGTAGTTGTTCCGGCGGAAGGTCAAAAAATCACCCTGGATCAGGGAAAACTGAATGTTCCGAATAACCCGATTATTCCTTACATTGAAGGTGACGGTATCGGCGTTGATGTTTCCCCGGTAATGTTGAAAGTGGTTGATGCCGCTGTGAAGAAAGCCTACAACGGCGAGCGAAAAATTTCCTGGATGGAAATTTATACCGGCGAAAAATCAGTAGAACTCTACGGCCAGGACGTCTGGCTGCCGCAGGAAACCCTCGATTTAATCAAAGAATATCGCGTTGCCATCAAAGGCCCGCTGACTACTCCAGTTGGTGGCGGTATTCGTTCTCTGAACGTTGCGCTGCGTCAGGAGCTGGATCTGTACGTTTGTCTGCGTCCGGTTCGCTACTACAAAGGCACGCCAAGCCCGGTTAAGCGTCCAGAAGAGACCGACATGGTGATCTTCCGTGAAAACTCAGAAGATATCTATGCCGGTATCGAGTGGAAAGCGGGCACGCCAGAAGCGGATAAAGTGATCAAGTTCCTGCGCGAAGAGATGGGGGTGAAGAAAATTCGCTTCCCTGAGCAGTGTGGTATCGGCGTTAAGCCATGCTCGGAAGAGGGCACTAAACGTCTGGTGCGCGCAGCGGTTGAATACACCATCACCAACGACCGTGATTCTCTGACCCTGGTTCACAAAGGCAACATCATGAAGTTCACCGAAGGTTCTTTCAAAGACTGGGGTTACCAGTTAGTGAAAGAAGAGTTCGGCGGCGAGCTGATCGATGGCGGCCCGTGGATGAAGTTCAAGAACCCGAACACCGGTAAAGAGATCATCGTTAAAGACGTGATCGCCGACGCCTTCCTGCAGCAGATCCTGCTGCGTCCGGCGGAATACGACGTGATCGCCTGTATGAACCTGAACGGTGACTACATCTCTGATGCCCTGGCGGCACAGGTTGGCGGTATCGGTATTGCACCAGGCGCCAACATCGGTGACGAATGTGCCCTGTTCGAAGCGACACACGGTACAGCACCGAAGTATGCAGGTCAGGATAAAGTGAACCCAGGTTCAGTGATCCTGTCAGCTGAAATGATGCTGCGTCATCTGGAGTGGTTCGAAGCGGCTGACTTAATCGTTAAAGGTGTTGAAGGCGCAATCGCTAACAAAACCGTGACCTACGATTTCGAACGTCTGATGGAAGGCGCTAAACTGCTGAAATGTTCAGAGTTTGGTGACGCGATCATCAGCAACATGTAATTTGCCACTCAGGCAGAAAGCATAACGGGAGCCAATGGCTCCCTTTTTTTGTCTAAAGTTCGCGGATAATCTCGGTTTATTGCCTTGCCAGCACCGACTGAGCATCGATAATCATGCATTTTCCTGTGCAGCTCTCATTGCCGGTGATCACTGGCGATTTGGTTAGAGTGTAATTCATACCCGCTTCTTTTTTTACGGTGAATGCCATACCGGCAAACGTCCACGACATGCCTAAAGATAAAGAACCAAACTCATCATATTTCGATGATTTTGCAATTTTTGGCAAATTCTCACTATTTAAGCGGTAGTAAAGGGCGCCATCGAAATCTTTTGCGACCATTTTAGTTATTTCGGCTTTTAAAAGTGCATACTCTTTTTGCTGAGGTGAAGAAAAACCCTCTTTAATATTACTGGCTGCAAGCCATCCGGCAGCGACAGGCAGCAATATATATATGAATCGTGAGTATTTTGTCTTATCGATAACCAAGAATAGCCCGATAAGGAAGCAAGAAGTGGTAATCAGCGAGAGCGCACTGATAGTACGGTAAGCCGCCCAACTCTCCGTCACCAGCAAGTTTGGTGTCACTGCTGCAACAGCGAACAGGAAAGATAAAAACACTTTCTCTTTGCCATTCTCATTAATGTTTTTCAATCCAATAAAGATGAATAACAGAGATATGATAACCGAGAGTGCTTTTCTGCCAGTGTCAAAGTTACAGATGGCATTTTTTAATGGCTCTACAAAGAACCATTTTATCTTTCCCATGAGATCGATGGTGATATTACTTCTTGAAAGTGTCTCGCCGAATAACAGGAGCGGGATGGCTTTGGCTAATATTAATGCCATCAACATGCCAAAGAAAATCATTAAGAATGTACGAATGAGTTCCTTTTTATCGACTTTACGTGAAGTCAGGCAAGTGTCCATAAACGCAAAAAAAAGAAAACACATCGCAGTGGGCTGGTAAATAGCGAAAGAGAGCGTAATCAGCAAGGCTGACACCGTTACTCCCTTAATACCACGCAATCGGGTTAATGCTGAGTAACTCCATCCAGCAAGAAGAATAGACGTTACAAAAGGAAAACATACTGACCAGGCGTTGAATACCTGAAAAGAGGGCAGTAAACAGATCACTAAAGAGAATATAACTCTCTGCAGTGGATTTTTAAGGATACCTCTCTCAGAGATAAATTTGTAAAAGTAAAAGCTTAGTAAAATAAGAGAGACAACGGATAGCACTCTTATCAGTATCAAAGAGTCCACGCTGGATATCAGGAAAGAGAAACCATAGCGCAAAGCGCCATAGGCCGGCCTTCCAGAAAGGACGTCCCACTTGAAAATGCTGGCAGGATCAGTTTGGGCGCTGAACAGATAGTACCAATCATCCGAAAAGGCATAGCTTGAAAGAAAGACAGGGCTATAGCAAACCAATAATGCCGCAGCTAAAAAAAGATAAACTTTAAAGTTATTACAAGCTATGTTTGTCATCTGCTTCCTTTTTAATATATCGAGGTCTATGCTTGGTTTCAATATATATCCTGCCAATATATTCACCTAGCACACCTATTCCAATTAATTGAATTCCACCCAAAAACAGTATTGATACCAGTAGTGATGGATAACCTGCTACCGGGTTACCCCATATTATTTTATCAATGATCATCCACGCGCCATAAACGAACGACAGGAATGCGACAAAAAAACCAATATAGGTCCACACTCTGAGCGGAAAGGTTGAGAAACTGGTCAGCCCTTCAAGCGCTAAATTCCAAAGTCGCCATCCGTTAAACTTTGCCTCTCCCGCAACGCGCGCTGAACGGCTATATTCCACGATGGCAGCATCACCCTCCACCCAACTCAGGATGCCTTTCATAAACAGATTGCGTTCCTGCAATTGCTTTATGTTTTCGACAGTCGCGCGCGAAAGTAAACGAAAGTCTCCAACATTTTCTTCAAGCTTTGGTGAGCTGATCTTATTATGCAGTTTATAAAACCATGCAGCAGTTTTACGCTTAAAATGACTATCGCTACTGCGGTCATTGCGTTTTGCCAGCACAATCGGCCATCCCTCTTGCCATTTGCTTATGAGCAAGGGAATCACTTCGATGGGATCCTGTAAATCAACGTCAACCGGAATGACTGCATCACCGGTAGCATGTTCAAGTCCGGCAAGCAGCGCGGTTTCTTTACCAAAGTTACGAATAAAGTTAATGACTAATACAGATTCATCATCATCCCGCAGCGACTTAATAATCTGCTCGGTTTTATCGGTACTGCCATCATTAATGAAGACAATTTCGAGAGGGTAAGAAGAGAGTTTTTCTTTGACGGTACGATAGAATATCGGGATTGCATCTTCTTCATTGAAGACGGGAACGACCAGAGAAATTTTCACTTTTTCACCTTAAAAACAATAAAGTTTGAATAGATGAAGCCGAATACCAGGCTTATTATTGAAAATGAAATAAGCGTAATAATCGGATTAATATGCGTATGATCGGCGAAACTGCCAATGCCTGCGGCCATCATGCCCATAAAGGCCACGAAGATGACATAGCGAAAAGTTGTCGCTTCGGCTTTAAACGTCCAGCGTGCATTGGCAAAAAATGAAAATGTTACCGCGACAATGAAAGCCAACAGATTAGCCAGCCATTGGCGGGTATTAAGAGCATACAGGGCTGCAAACACCATCCAATGAATCAGGGTGTTAATGATGCCAACTGATAAAAAACGTGAGAATAATTTCAACATAGTGAAATATTAGCCATGACGACATCATTATTTGCAAAATAGATGCGAATTTTACATGCAGGGGTACAATAAATAAAGTTGAAAAATCAGTGTCTTCACCGGTATGTCATAAGCGCAGGCTATTCACTCATCATCAGAAAAAAACGGAAGCTAATCGCTTCCGTTTTTTAATGCATTAATCGACTTGCTGCTCATTGGTTTTGGCGATTTGGGCACGCTCCTGCGACAGCCGCCAGAAATCGCTGCCGCCCGGTTGCTGATACATCCGCAGCGAGAAGTGACCAACAATTGCATAGATATACTCAAAAATGGCCGACTGAGAATCCTCGTAATCTACCCACAATACTGACGAGGTGAAGCAATAAACCTCCACCGGCAAGCCTTCGGGCGAAGGCTTCATGGCGCGTACCACGATATACATATCCTTTTTGATATCGTCGCGCTGCGACAGCCACGCCGTCAGGTATTTACGAAACACCGTCAGATTGGTAATGCCGTTTTCTGCAAACCAGCGTTCGCCCACCGCATTGCTATCGCGGCCATCTATCAGTGCTGAAAGTTGCTCACTGACGCCGCGGATTTGGCTCATCTGCTGCACCATCTCGTGATCGAGAAAGCGTATCGACATCTGATCAAGATGGAAACTGCGCATAATGCGGCGCGCGCCAGAGGAGAACATCGCCTGCCAGTTGGTGTAGGTTTCGGTGAGGAAGTTTTTGGTGGGGATACGCGACAGCGTATTGTCCCAGTTGCGAATGGTGATGGTATGCAGCGCGATATCGATCACTTCGCCGCTGATGCCGTTATCCGGCATCTCAATCCAGTCGCCGAGTTGCAGCACATCGTTCGATGACACCTGAATATTGGCCACCAGCGACATCAGCGTATGCTGGAACACCAACATCAATACCGCCGCTACGGCACCCAAACTGGAGATAATAATCACCGGCGATTTATTCGACATAATCGCCAGAATCATAATCGCCGAAATAATGTGCACCAGAATCTTGCCGACCTGGATATAACCCTTGATCGAGTGATTTTTGCGCTTGGCTTTTTTCGAATAGGAGTTATTAACGATCTCCAGCACTTCGGTAAAGAACAGCGATAAATAGACGAAGAACAGAATGCCGCAGATGGTCTTAATTGCGATCAACAGATGCTCGGGTAAATCTGGCATAAACTGCAGCAGATAATAGACCGTGATCACCGGGATAAAGTTAGAGAGCTTCTCCGACAGCCTGACGTCCTTATCCAGCGGCACCTGATTTTTGTGCGTGCTGAAGAACACCTTTCTGACCACCTTAACGATAAAGAATTTACAGATCAGATGGGCGATCATGCCGGCAAACATCAATAACACCAGGCTGAAAGCGGCCGACAGCACCGTGTTACCCTCAATAAAACTTTGTATTTTGCTTAAATAATTCATTTCAACCACATGCCGGACAGTGTTGGCGGGAATTCAAACATAATCGCGCCGATGGCGATATGCGACGCGTGCGCATTAGTCTACACCATCGTGGGTTTACATTCCCTTTCGCAGAACTTTGAAACAGTTAACATTTACGTGCTGATGGCAGTGTGCATTAAAGACTAAACCGTTATCTTCAGCGCTTACGATTCAGGAGGTGGTATGCAAGGTGTAATCAAGTTCGTTAAGGGCTGGCTGCTGTTTTCGCTGTTGTGGGGCATCTTTATGTGGTTTGTTTCGTGGCAGGCGCAGGGCAAAGAGATCGGCATGGTGATCGTGATGAGCTTGTATGCGGGATTAATTTACCAGGCGCTGATGACCATGGTTGCGCGATACAAAGCACGGCGCGCGCAGGTGTAGTTGTACACAACTGACTACAGAGCTTTGCGGCACATTGACGCTCATTTTCATTTACTCAGGCAATCTGAGCCGACATATCTCAGCTTGCTGGAAAAAGAACGATGGTAAAGAAAGTTGTCGCTGCGTGTTTTTTTCTGCTGCTGTCTGTGGTCGCTTGCGCACAGCCTTCAAGCTTAATAACGTTAAGCCTGCAGCACGATCGTCATTTGAAGATGGAAAACAGCACCGCAGATGTGGCTGAAACGCCGGATGAACATATCAAAGAAGGAATATATGAAGTGGGTCAGCGCCATTAAAATCGGGGCCTTGAGGCCCCGTTTTAACGGATTACTTACGTCCGAGCAGAAAACCGACAATCACACCAATGCTGGCTGCAACTGCCAGGCCGGTCGCGGGGTTATCGCGTACCGATTTCACCACACAATCCGCTGCATCCTGAACCGCATAGCTGGCCTGAGCCGGATAACGACGCGCCGCGCCTTTTGCTTCATGACGGCGTGAACCGGTGAATTGACCAAATTTTTCCTGGACGGCACCCGCCGCTTCATTCAATTTTGCTTCCGCTTTGTCGCTCATAATGACTCCCTGATCGTGGTGAATGTCCTGTAAAGCGTAGTCAGAGAAACTACAGGCAGCAAATGACGCAGCGGTAAAGGTTGTAACAGCAGTTTGCAGTACGCAAAAATTCTGCGCATGCCAGCGGAGTGGGAAAGCGAAAACCTGAAGTTAGCGCTGACCGCGATAAGCCGGATACCAGCTCACCAGAAAGTGACGCAGGTGGTCAAAACACCATTCGGCATCGTCGGCCTGCTGGCAGTAATAGCGTAAGGTCACTTTTTCGTAGCGCATGTGGCGCTGCTGCAGGGGAGACCAGCTCCAATCAAGCACCGCACGCGCGTAGTTGATTAGCGTGCCATTCTGCATGTTGTGCTGCTTCTCCTGACGGCTGAGGTAGATTTCAAACGCCTGATCGAGGCTTTGCGTCTCTTCTGTATTGAAGCCTGCCACCGTCGGACGAAATGCCACATCGATAAATCCGCACACGCCATCGTCACGTTGCTGCAAGTCGCAGGCCAGCGTCATAAATAAGCCATCCTGCAGATTCACTTCTTCCAGCAGGCGCCGCATATTTTCGGAGTGTTTACCGGCGGTGATCTCATCAATACGATCGGTTTCCAGCGTGAGGTCAAATCCACAGGGATTCACCGAGCCATCCGCATTGGTGCTGGCCGGAAAGGGGAAATCGATATAGCCGTTGTTATCCAGACTCTTTTCCATCATGCAGGTCCGCCGCGTGCGATGGGCAGACAATAAACCATCTCACGCTGCGACGCACGGCTTATGGGCACGTCCAGGTAATCATGGTGTTCTGATAAGGATTGATCAGGCGGAACTGTTTATCAGACAGGCGTTGCGCGTAGAAGCCCTCCGCGGTGATGGCCGATGGCACGTACTGAAAGCGATCGGTGGAGTGCAGCGTACCGCTTTGCACCTTCACGCCATCGCGCGATACGGCGAAGGCGCTCACCAAATCAAAGATGCGCGCCTGCGTGTTGCCCATCGATTGTCCATAAATCGTCGACACTTCGCCCGGACAGTCGACACCTTTCGGTGCGGAACTGCAGCCAGCTAACATTAAAAGGGTGAGTACAACCGTGATTCGCCACATGAGCACCTGCTTCATTCCCTGGTTTGCCATGGCACGCCTATGCGTACTGATAAGTGGATCATAGCAGGTCTGACGCTGCTTCCTATTTGTCATTTGTATAATCGTTAAGCGGAAGGAATGTAAAGGGGTGACTTTCCTGGCGGAGAAACGGTATTCTTGCCAGCGTTGCGCACCAGGTAAGCAAAACAAGGGTAAATTAATGAAAGAAGAAGAAGCGAGTTTAATGATTCTTCAGCACGCGATCGACAAATTAGAAGCCGACAAAAAGAAGCAGGTAATGAACTGCGTAGCGGCCATTCAGGAAGTGATGCAGCGTTTTGAAGCCGAAGAAGCCGGACTGGCATTGATGTTGGTCGCGGCGCAAGTGGCTGCTGAGTAGTGCCTGCTCCCGCAGAATCTCATTGCGCTTGATGTACCAGGCTTTGCTGTTGTTGGATGAAGTTTATGGAATGCAGCAGCAAGGCCAATCCCTCCACGAAATCATCATTTAACCTCAGCGGAGAACCCAATGAAGGCATTAGTCATGGCCGTTGGCGTGCTGGCTTGTCAGATAGCGCCCGCCTGGAGCGAAACCGAATACCAAATCACCTGTCCCGGCCGTCCGACTATGACGGTATCGCGTGCCGAGTATGGTTTGAGTACGTTAATGTGGCCAACGCGCCACTTCCAGATTGCTGCCGGGCAGCAGCGCACCAGCCTGAAAGGGGGCGATAAAGTCGCCATCACCCGTTTTCGTAATGGCGATCAGTTAATCGTGAACAAAAAGAACGATGAAACTTTCTTCGTCTACGCCAACAGCAACAAGTTGTTGCCCTGCAGCCGCACCGATAAGCGCGACGCGCAGATTCTGTCGCTGGAACGCTACGACGACAGCGCGCGTCCAAACTCGTGAGTTAATAGCCCGGTTTAATCAGTTGCCGCTGGCGCAAATCCAGCGGCGACTGTTCCGCCTCATCAATGGCTGCCAGCCAGCTCTGCAAATTCACCTTAGCCCACGAAAGATGTCCGCGCGTGGTGCTCATCAGCACGACATCCGGGCGTAACGAGCGATACAACTCCAGCGACTGCTGCAGTTCGGTGGGATTGCTTTCAGGCATCAGCACGCTGATCCAGCGGTTGTAATCGCGGGTCAGCGTATCGCCGACAAACAGATAAGTGTGGCCGAGCGGCGAGTGGTAGAGATAGCTGCTGCTGCCGGGCGTGTGTCCGGGCGTCGGCAGCAGGTGAAAATCGCCGAAGTGCGTCTCTTGCTGTGTAAAGGTTTCGTCGGGCTCAATCACCAAACTGACCGGCCCGAGCGAACGACTGTGGCAATAGAGCGCGCTATTAAAGCGCTGCTGAATGGCGATCGCCCCCGGCGCGGCTTCGTGCCAGTGAGTTAAATAGTGGCGAATGACGCCGCCGGCATCGTTGAGGAACTCATGGTCGAGCGGATGCTCCACGCGACCAATCAATAAATTGCCGCGTGGGTGGCACAGCATAAAGCCATGCATCATTAAGTCACTCGCCGTCTCTTCGGCGGGGAATTCTGGCGTGGAGATCCACAAATCGTCGTACAGTGGCTTCATTGTCGGTCTCCTGCGGCAACACGTTAGCGCAATGTCGGGTGGCCGGTGAAGGCGAACTGTGCTTCTCCATTCTCAATCTGCAACGTGGCGCTAGCGCCCAGCGGCAGCGTCACGGTATCGGCATCGTGTCCAAAAGCCAGATCGCTAATCACTGGAATCTGAAACTCGTCACGAATGCGCTGCCACACTGTGGCAAAATCAAAACCGTTGTCATACGCCGAC
Organism: Pantoea sp. AG1095; assembly: GCF_003208415.1. Taxonomy (NCBI): domain Bacteria; kingdom Pseudomonadati; phylum Pseudomonadota; class Gammaproteobacteria; order Enterobacterales; family Erwiniaceae; genus Pantoea; species Pantoea sp. AG1095. The sequence continues at coordinate 562,217 of NZ_QKMJ01000001.1, forward strand.
AGCGATGTGCTGGTAAAGCTGCCGGTAATAATCGCTTGCTGGCGCGACAAAATGCCACTCTGCTGCAACTGAATCAGCATGCGCTCGATACGGAACGGATGTTCGTTCACATCTTCGATCACCAGAATGCCGCCTTCAATTTGCGGCATCCACGGCGTACCAATCAGCGAGCAAATCATCGCTAAATTGCCGCCCCATAAAGTGCCTTGCCAGCGGCCGTGATCCGGGCTGGTGCTGTGCCAGCTTAGATTGACTGTAGGTGATGTCAGCGTTTGCCAAAAGTGCGATTCGGTAAAATCAGATAATGCCTCGGCGCCGAAGTTACCGGCCAACATCGGCCCGCTAAAGGTGATCAGCCCGATTTGTGCCAGTAACGCCAATTGCAGCGCGGTGAAATCGCTGTGGCCGCACAGCGCCACCGGTTGATTGAGCAATCGACGTTGCAGACCAACGTAATCGATCTTATCCAGCAAACGTGAAGCGCCGTAGCCGCCACGCACCGCCAGCACGATATCGGGCAGCGCCTCCAGCGTGGCCAGCGCATTGATATCATTCAGCCGCTGCGCATCATCGCCGGCAAAGCGTTGAAAGCGGCGGGTGATCGCCGATAGATTGTCAAGATGATGGCCAGCAGCCTGTAAACGACTCACCGCGCGCTGGGCGGCGTCCTGATTGTGGCAATAACCGGAAGGGGCAATGAGACGTAGCGTGCGGGGAGTAACCATAACTTCCATCCTGCTGTAGAGTGGCCTGCTGATGATGACGAAATGCGTTATCGAAGTCACGGTAGCATAAGGTTTTTTACCGATTTAGGATAAACGGTAATTTTGCATCGCGCTGCGCCAGGTATGATAGCTTGCGCCAACCCTATTGCGGAACCAAAAATCAGTGAAAATTCGCCTACTTATGCTTTCTGCACTGCTGCTTGCTGGCTGTTCCAGCGAGCCGGAAAAACCGGCACTGCCCGAGAAGAATACGCCGTTAACTCAGGCACCGCCGTCGAAAGTGAATGATGCATGGTCAATGTTTACCGAAGATGCCGCCAGTCATTATGGCGTTGATGAGAAGTTAATCAGCGCCATTATTAGTGTCGAATCCGGAGGCAATCCCACCGTGGTGAGCCGTTCCAATGCGGTTGGTCTGATGCAAATTAAGGCCTCGACCGCGGGCCGCGAAGTCTATCGCACCCAGGGCCGTCATGGTCAGCCATCCTCGTCCGAGCTGCGCGATCCGGCCAAGAACATCGATATTGGCGCGGCCTACCTGAAAATTCTGCAGGATTCCGCCTTAGCCGGAATTCGCGATCCGCTGACCCTGCGTTACGCCACCATTGTCTCCTACGCCAACGGTGCTGGTGCCTTGCTGCGTACTTTCTCACGTGACCGCGACCGTGCTATTGCGATGATCAATTCCATGACGCCGGACGAGTTTTACCAGCACGTACAGAATAAGCATCCGGCGGCACAGGCCCCGCGTTATTTATGGAAAGTCACCACCGCCTACCGCACCATCGGTTGATGCTGTACACCTATCTGTTGCGGCGCGATTTATGACGCAATGAATTGCGCCGCTACACCAACAATCGCGCCGTCGGATAATCCACAATCAACACCTGCACATAACCGCCGCGCAACGCCCCGCGAATCGCCTGCGCTTTCTCTTTGCCGCCCGCTAACGCAACCACCTGCGGACAGCGTTTTACCTGCGCCAACTCCATACCAATTACCGGATCTTCCTCTGCGCTCAGCACCGGTTGACCGTCGGCGTCAAAATAGTGCAGGCAGATATCGCCCACCGCGCCGCGTTCGGCCAGCGTTTGCAGCATCTCACCGTCGTAATAGTTGCCGGAATTGCGCAGCAGGGCGGACGGCTCGAGATCGCCGATGCCGACAATCGCCAGGTCCACCTGATCAAACTTTTCCAGTACCACCGCGACATCGGGATTAACCGATAAACGCTGGCGATCCTTTACCGAGTGTTCGATTGATTGCGACGGCAGCAGCCACGCCGGACAACCCAGCAGCGCCGCGAGATTCTGCGTTAGAATCGTGGCCTGCACATTGCCGTTGGCGCCCACGCCGCCCAGTAGCTGAATGACGCCTTTGCACGGCGCGCTGAGCGGATGCAGCGCATCGACCATGGCGCGAATGGTGCCGCTCCAGGAGGAAATGCCAATCAGCTCATCGGCACGCACCCGCGTTTCCAGATAGTGCGCGGCGGCGGAACCGATCGCCTGTTTGATCTGCAATGCGGAAGCCTGATCCGGCACATCCACCACAATCACCTGCGGCAGTTGATACAGCTGCTCAATGGCTTTTTCCAGCTCAGGGAACACATTGGCCGGCGGCACCACGCTGATCTTCACCACACCTTCTTTCACGCTGCGATTAAGGATGCGCGACACAAAAGATTGCGACAGCTTCAACAGCTGCGCAATGTCGGACTGCTTCCTGCCTTCCACATAATAAAGCGTGGCGATTTTCACCATCAGCCGCTGTTCATCCTGTTTTGCCATGGTTTTTTCTCTCTCTTAACCTGCCTGGTATTGTTAATCAGCCTGTCATAAATAACAACGCAGAACATTTTGTGATCGTTTTCGCTTTTTGAGGATCGGGCAATGGACGTGCTCAGAAAGCCAGCGCATAGTCATTATGCATATAAAATCGCAATTGAATATATATTCAATCGGAGATAACAAATGAAAGCCTCTGTCCTCAAAGTCTCTCTACTTGCTTCAATCATGATGATCTCGGCGGCGTCGCTGGCGGCGGATAAGGGGTTGCTGGCTATTATTACGCCATCACATGACAACCCGTTCTTTAAGGCCGAAGCCGACGGCGCGCAGGAGAAAGCCAAAGCCCTCGGTTACACCACGCTGGTGGCCTCACATGATGATGACGTGAATAAGCAAAATCAGCTGATTGAAACCGCCATCGCGCGCAAAGCCAAAGCCATCATCCTTGATAACGCCGGTGCGGATGCCACCGTTGGCCCGGTGCAAAAAGCCAAAGATGCCGGCATTCCTACCTTCCTGATTGACCGCGAAATAAATAAAACCGGCATCGCCGTGGCGCAAATCGTCTCCAACAACTATCAGGGCGCACAGCTCGGCGCCGAGAAGTTCGCCAAACTGCTGAACGGCAAAGGGGATTATGTCGAGCTGCTGGGCAAAGAGTCAGATACCAATGCGGGTGTACGTTCGCAGGGATATCACGATGTGCTGGATGATTATCCCGATCTGAAGATGGTGGCGCAGCAGAGTGCCAACTGGAGCCAGACTGAAGCCTTCAGCCGCATGGAAACCATCCTGCAGAAGAACCCGAATATCGTTGGCGTGATCTCCGGTAACGACACCATGGCGCTCGGTGCGGAAGCGGCGCTGAAAGCGGCGGGCAAAACCAATGTGATTGTGGTCGGCTTCGACGGCAGCGATTACACCCGCGACTCCATCCTCAATAAAGGCAATATCAAAGCGACGGTGCTGCAGCCGGGCTGGGATCAGGCGCAGATGGCCGTTGAGCAGGTGGATTACTACCTGAAAAACGGCAAAGCGCAGAAAGAGGAGAAGCAGCTGATGGATTGCGTGCTGATTGACGACAGCAACGCCGCGAAGCTGAAAACCTTCAAGCTGGCGCAATAACATGGAGGCCGGCATGAAGGGGAAAGCGCTGAGCGGCACGCTGGTGGCGCTACTGACGCTGATGTTAGCCGCCTGCACCGTGGTGGATCTCGATGCCAACGGCAAACCCATCATGCCGAAAGATCCTAACGCTAAACCGGGCTACAGCGATCAAACGCCGCAGCAGATTGCGGAGTCAAGCTGGGCCAGCCGCGTGCAGCAGCCAGCTGAGAAGCAGGCGCTGAGCTGGGCGGATATGGAAACCAAAAGCCACACCGTCAAAGCGGGCGGCAGCGAAAGCGTGTTTGTGCGCGCGGCAGGCACGGTAACGGCGTTTGATAACAGCAACGAGCGGGAACGCAGTCTCACCATGACCATCAACGGCAAGCCGGTGAAAGTGTTGATTGGTCCGGTGCTGCGCGGCAACGCGATTCGCGATGCAGCCGGTTTCCGCTTTGAAGAGTTTACTAATCAGGTGCAATACGCGCAGCTCACCAAAGCACTCAATCGCCACGCGGTGAAACAGCTGCCCGCAGTGGATGCCAGCTGGGTGGGCAAACCGGCGCAGGCGCTGCTGGCCGTCAGCATTGGCGCGGGCACAGTAAATGAGGTGGTTGCGGTGCAGCTGCAGCAGGGGAATCCATAATGAGCGACGAGATCATTCTGCAAGCTAATCAGATGTCGATGCTATTCCCTGGCACCTTAGCGCTGGATCGCGTGGATTACCGCGTGTGGCGCGGCAAAGTCAACGTCATCATCGGCGAAAACGGCGCGGGAAAATCGACGCTGATGAAGATTCTCGCCGGCGTGCAGCAACCGACCAGCGGTGAGATGTTCCTGAACGGTAACAAAGTGGCGTTTCACAGCACGCGAGACGCCGCGCGTCACGGCATCGGCATGGTGCATCAGGAGCTCAACCTGTTTGAGAACCTCAGCGTAGCGGAGAACATTTTCCTTGGCCGGGAAATCCAAAGCGGCATTCGGCCCATCAATGAAGCCGAGCAGAAACGCCGCACCGCCGCGCTGATGCAGCGCCTCGATCAGCCAATTTCACCGGATGAGAAGGTCGGCAGCCTGAAGGTTGGCCAGCAGCAATTGGTGGAGATCGCCAAAGCGCTGGCCGAGGACGCTGACATTCTGATCCTCGACGAACCGACCTCGGCGCTGAGCAAAACTGAAGTGGAGATCCTGTTTCGGGTGATCCGCGAACTGACGCGTCAGGGCGTCTCCATCATCTATATCTCGCATCGGCTCGAGGAGCTGATGGCGATTGGTGATGTGATCACCATTCTACGCGACGGGCGTTTTCAGGCCGAAGCGCAGGTCAGCGATATCGACGTGCCGTGGATCGTGCGCGAAATGCTGGGCAGTGAACCGGTCGGCACTTTCCTGCCGCCGGATCGCCAGTTCGGTGCGCCGGTGCTGGAAGCCGAACACATCACCTGCGTCAGCCCGAACGGCAACACGCTGGTGGATGATGTCAGTTTTCAGGTGCGTTCCGGAGAGATCGTCGGCATTTACGGGTTGATGGGCGCGGGGCGCACCGAACTGTTTGAGTGTTTGCTTGGCACGCAGCGTAACTATCTCGGCAAGCTGTGGCTCGACAGCAAACCGCTGCCGACGCGTCTGCCGACCGCTGAACGCATTCGTATGGGCATGAGTCTGGTGCCGGAAGATCGCAAACGCTCGGGCATTTTTCCCATCTCATCGGTGGCGAGTAATCTCACCATCGCCAGCCTGTGGCGGCGTCTGTCGCATCGCACCGTGATTTCAGAGCAGGCGGAACGCGAAGTGGTGACCAGCACCGTCGGCAATCTGGCAATCAAAATCTCCTCGCCGGATGTCGCCATTAGCGCACTGAGCGGCGGCAATCAGCAAAAGGTGGTGATTGGCCGATCGCTGCTGACCAATCCGCGCTTGCTGCTGCTGGATGAACCGAGCCGTGGTATCGACGTCGGTGCCAAAGGCGAAGTGTTCCGCATGATGGTGAAGCTGTCGGAGCAGGGCATTGCGGTGGTGTTCTCCACCTCGGATTTGAAAGAGATCATGGCCGTAGCCGATCGCATCATTGTGATGTCCGGCGGCAAATTGACTGCTGACCTGCCGCGCGCTGAAGCGGAAGAGGCGGCGCTGGTTAAAGCAAGCGCACAAGGGTTCTGATATGAAAAACAATGGCGCGCTCGCGCTCGCATCGCCTGTCAAAGCATTCAACTCACGCGAAAGCCTGATTTTGCTGCTGCTCAAACTGCGCACCTTTATTGCGCTGTTTCTCATTGTCGGCTTCTTCGCTATCACGGTGCCCGATTTCCTCGCGGTGGGCAGCATGGTGATCATGGTGAAACACATCGCCATTAACGCCTTCCTCGCGCTCGGCATCACGTTTGTCATTATCACGGCGGGCATCGATCTCTCTATCGGCGCCACGCTCGGCCTGTGCGGCATGATCGCCGGCTGGCTGATTACCAAAGGCATTGTGTTGCCGATGTTTGGCATCGCTATCTTCCCCAGCGTGTGGCTAATCGTGCCGATTGTATTGCTGATTGGCGGGCTGATTGGCGCGGTCAATGGCTGGATCATTACCCGCTATAACGTGGCTCCGTTCATCTGCACGCTCGGCACCATGTACATCCTGCGCGGCACGGCGATGCTCACCTCGGGCGGCGAAACCTTCCCCGGTTTGCAGGGCAATGAAATGCTGGGGAATACCGGATTCGACAAGATTGGCGCTGGCTATTTCCTTGGTTTGCCGTGGGCCATCTGGATGATGGTGCTGCTGGCGCTGGTGATTGCCTACGTGGCGCGCCGCCTGCCGTTTGGCCGTCAGGTTTACGCGATTGGCGATAACGAACGCGCCGCTGAACTCTCGGGCGTGAAAGTGAAGTCGGTGAAAATCTGGGTCTATGCCATCTCCGGTTTTTGCGCGGCAATTGCTGGCATCGTGGTCTCGTCGCAGCTGGTGGCCAGCCATCCGGCGAACGGAACCTCCTTTGAAATGAACGCGATTGCCGCAGTGGTGCTGGGCGGTACCTCGCTGGCGGGTGGACGCGGCACCATTCTTGGCACGCTGATTGGTGCCTTTGTGATCGGCTTCCTCGCCGACGGTTTGATCATGATGGGTGTGAGCGAGTTCTGGCAAATGGTGATCAAAGGCATCGTGATTATCGTGGCGGTGATCATCGACCAAATGCAGAGCCGCATGCAGCAGAAAGCGGCGGTGGTGGCGCAGAAAGCGCTGATTGAGGAGGGCGGTAGCCCGGCAAAAAGTTAATCGGTTGGGTGCAGGCGCTGATTGTCTGCACCTTTTTTTCTTTATCACGAATAAATATTCATCCATGCTTTAAAATTCAGAGGTGTCTATGAATCCTTTCAAATACACGGTAGCGGATCTGGCAGCGAAAGCGCGCGCTGTGCGCCGCCGCATCATCCAGCTTAATGCGGGCAGCCCGGCGGGCGGTCACACCGGTGCCGATCTCTCACAGGTTGAGATCCTTACCGCGCTCTATTTCCGCATCCTGAACTGCGCGCCAGATCGCACCAACGATCCGCAGCGCGACATCTATATCCAGTCGAAAGGCCATGCGGTGGGCGGTTATTACTGCGTGCTGGCAGAAGCCGGTTATTTCCCCACCGAATGGCTGCCAACTTATCAGCATTCCGATTCGCATCTGCCGGGCCATCCGGTGCGGCAAAAAACGCCGGGCGTTGAGCTGAACACCGGCGCGCTGGGTCACGGTTTACCGGTGGCGGTCGGCATTGCGCTGGCGGCGAAGAAAGATAACAGCGACCGACGCATTTTTGTCGTCACCGGTGACGGTGAGCTGGCGGAAGGCAGCAACTGGGAAGCGGCGCTGGTGGCGGCGCATTACGGCCTCGATAACCTGGTGATCATCAATGACAAGAACAAGCTGCAGCTGGCGGGGCATACGCGCGACATCATGAATACCGATCCGCTGCCGGAAAAATGGCGCGCCTTTGGTCTGGATGTGAGTGAGTGCAACGGCAATGACATGGCGGCGGTGGTGGACGCCATCGAAAACCTGCCGCGCAACAGCGGCAAGCCGCAGGTGATTGTGGCGCATACCGAAAAAGGCTTCGGCATCTCCTTTATTCAGGGCAAACCGGAGTGGCATCACCGTGTGCCGAAAGGGGAAGAGATTGCGTTGGCACTGGAGGAATTAAAAGATGAGTAATGCAAAACACCTGGCGACGGTAATGGTTGAGGCATTTATTGATGCGGTTAATCGTGGTGTCGATTTAGTGCCGGTGGTGGCCGATTCCACCTCAACCGCCAAAATTGCGCCCTTTATCAAAGCATTCCCCGATCGCCTGATCAACGTGGGTATCGCGGAGCAAACGCTGGTGGGCACCGCCGCCGGTCTGGCAATTGGCGGCAAAGTGGCCGTGACCTGCAACGCCGCGCCGTTCCTGGTTTCCCGCGCCAATGAGCAGGTTAAAGTCGACGTCTGCTACAACAACACCAACGTTAAACTGTTTGGCCTGAATGCCGGTGCCAGCTACGGCCCGCTGGCCAGCACCCATCACAGCATCGACGACATTGCGGTGATGCGCGGCTTCGGCAACATCGAAATCTATGCGCCATCCTGCCCGCTGGAGTGCCGCCAGATTATTGAGTATGCGCTGGCGCATGTCGGGCCGGTGTATATCCGTCTGGACGGTAAGGATCTGCCGCAGCTGCACGATGAAAACTATCAATTCCGTCCTGGCCAAATCGACGTGTTACGTGAAGGTTATGACATTGTGCTGGTGGCGATGGGCTCGACGGTTCACGAGGTGGTTCACGCCGCCGAGCAACTGCATGAGCAAGGCATTACAGCAGGTGTGATCAGCATTCCATCGATTCGACCTTGTGATACCCAACAGCTGCGCGAGCTGTTAAATCACTATCCAGCGGTCATTACCGTGGAAGAACACAACGTCAACGGCGGCGTCGGCAGCCTGGTGGCGGAAGTGCTGGCGGAAGGCGGCTGTGGCATCCCGCTGCTGCGTTTGGGCATCCCCGACGGCGAATACGCGATTGCCGGCGATCGCGCCTCAACCCGTGCCCGACATGGCATTGATGCCGCCAGCGTAGTGAAGAGTGCAGCGCGCATCTGTGCAGGAGCGTAAAGATGGCAGGTTCGTTGATACTGGCAATTGATGAAGGCACCACCAACGCGAAAGCGATTGCGGTCGATCGTGCCGGCAATGTGGTGGCGCGCGGCAGTCAGCCGCTGACGCTGGAACATCCGCAGCCGGGTCTGGCGGAGCAGGATCCGCTGGCGATATGGCAGGCGGTGAAGCAGGCGGTGAGCGCTTGTCTGGCGCAGTGTGCGGGGGCGCAGGTTGCGGCGGTGGCGATCAGTAACCAGCGCGAATCGGTGCTGATCTGGCAGCGACATAACGGTCAGCCGCTGACGCCGCTCGTCAGCTGGCAGGATCGCCGCTCGGAGGCGTTTTGCCGCGATCTGCGCGTTGCGGGTAAAGCCCCGCGCATCACCGGACTCACCGGGTTGGCGGTCGATCCGATGTTTCCGGCCGGCAAACTTACCGGCATGTTTACTGCGTTGCCGAATGGATTCGCGCGCGCGCAGGCCGGTGAACTCTGTATCGGCACCGTGGATAGCTGGCTGAGCTGGCAACTGAGCGGCGGCGAAAGCTTCGTCACCGATCACGCCAATGCGGCACGCACCCAACTCTACAACCTGCACAGCGGCGACTGGGATGATGAATTGCTGGCGCTGTTCCATATTCCCCGCGCGGCGCTGCCGCAGATTGTGCCCTCGGCCAGCGCGCAAGGCGTGGTGACACGCAACGATATTCCCGGTTTAGCGCCCGGCACGCCGATTTTGTCACGCATCGGCGATTCGCACGCTGCACTGCAAGCGCAGCGCAACGGCAGCGAAGAGGTGGTGAAAGCCACTTACGGCACCGGTTCATCACTGATGATGTCGATGGCGACGCCGTTGCTGACGGAAAATGGCCTCAGCACCACGGTGGCGTGGCACGACGGCACGCTGCGCTATGCCTTTGAAGGCAACATTACCCACACCGGTTCCGGCGCGGCGTGGCTGGGCCGCATGCTTGGCATTGATGATCCGCGAGAACTCACTGCGCTGGCGCAGCGTAGCGAACACAATCAGGGCATCTATTTTGTGCCAGCGCTTTCCGGTCTTGGCGCGCCCTGGTGGGATTTGAAAGCGCGCGGCATGGTATGTGGCTTGACCGATGCGGCGACGCCGGAGGTGCTGGCGCGCGTGGCGCTGGAGTCGATCACCTTCCAGATCGCCGATGTGTTTTTTGCCATGGAGCAGGCCAGTGGCGTGCAACTTCCTGCGCTGTGCGTGGATGGCAGCGCCACGGAAAATAGCTGGTTGATGCAGATGCAGGCCGATGTATTGCAGCGGCCACTGAAACGCGTGCCGACGGCAGAAGTTTCTGCGCTGGGCGCCGCGCTATTAGCGGGCCGCACCTTAGGCTGGTGGCAGCAGGGTAGTGAGATGCAGGCGTTACAGGGCGGTAGCGTGATCACGCCGCGTGAGGATCAGGCGAAAAGCATGCAAGAGAATTATCACGGCTGGCTGGATGCGGTGGCGCGTTGCCGTTATCAGCCGCATTGATTATCGTTATATAAATCGCGCACGCTTCGTAGCGGCGCGATTTATCGCGCTTTTTAGACATTTATCTCATGCCACATAGCGCAATAAATTGCGCCGCTACGATGTTGTACGGTGATAAACGTGCAGCGCTACTGAAAACGGTTGGCTTTATCACGCGCCAGACGTTCCAGCGCAAAAATCACCTGCTGTAGCTGGCGTTCCTGAATCGGTTCGATGGCGGTAAAGCGGAAGCTAAGGCGCGGTGTGGCGCGGGTTTCATTCTTGCTGGTCACTACGGTGCGTTCACCAATGTGCAGCAGCTGTGCAGTCACCTCAAAGTGACCATACTCAGCTAAATCCACGCGCAGGTTTTTAAAGGTATCGCCGCGATTGAGGCCTTCCGGTAACGCTTCGTCCAGCAGCACGCCGACGCCGCCCAGTGACAAATCCTGCAGGCGGAAACGCGCGGTACGCCCATCAGGCCACTGGCTGTGGCAATAAAAAACCGGTTCCAGCGGCGCATTGACGCGAAAGAATTCACGACGTTGAATCTGCCACACCAGTTCCGGCAGCGACGCAGCAAAAGCGGGTAAGCCTTCGAATTCAACCCGCTGTAAACCGGTTAAGCCAAATTCGACTTTGGCACCGTGCGTTTCGGCGGCAATATTCACTTCGCCACCTTGCAGCGCTAAATCGTTATCCAGCGCGTTGCTGCCGAGGTCAAAGATCACCTGATCTTCATCGGCTGACAGCAAGCGACTGATAAACTGACCGCGCGAAAAATTCACCATCAACAGGGTTTGAAAACGCAACAGGTCCTTCATCACGCCCAAAACCGCTAACGTGCCTCGCTTGAGGTATTGTTCTTTATCGGCTTCTCCCACGTCCTGCTCCACTTATCCGATTGTTATTTTCACGACTGACAATGCTGTTCGTCAGTTATCGGCGTCGCTGCGCTAACCTTTAGTCAGCTAACGGCTATTTACGGCGGCAAGTTGGGATGCAGATCATAAAATCCCGTCTATACTAGAGGCGGTGAACACATTGATTAATAACGTAAGGAGCAGTACATGGGTATTCTTTCATGGATTATTTTTGGTCTGATTGCCGGGATTATCGCTAAGTGGATTATGCCGGGTAAAGATGGCGGCGGCTTTATCATCACCGTGGTTCTGGGTGTGGTGGGTGCGGTTGTCGGTGGCTGGATCAGTACCCTGTTTGGTTTCGGTAAAGTTGACGGTTTCAACTTTGGCAGCTTCGTGGTGGCAGTGATTGGTGCCATTGTGGTGCTGTGGATCTACCGTAAAGTGCGAAGTTAATCGCGCCAGTATTTGATGAAATCCGCCATCCCGCAAAGGGTGGCGGATTTTTTTATGCCTGATTAAAAGTCGTAGCCCACCGTGGCCATGACCGTGCGCTCAGCACCGCGATAGCAGTAACCGGTGCCGTAACAGGCGGCCAGATACGTCTTATCGGTCAGGTTGTTGGCATTCACCTGCAGCCAGGCGCCTTTCAGCTGTGAGTTCCATGCGCCAAGATCGGCGCGAACCGACGCATCAAACAGCGTTACCGATGGCAGACGCGTGGTGTTCTCGTTATCCGCCCACTGTTTACCGATATAGCGCACACCCGCACCGGCGCTCAAGCCGTAGTCAAACTGATAATGTCCCCACAACGATGCCATGCTGTTCGGCGTCACATACGGCGTATGGCCATCGTTACCGTCCACCGAATCTTTAAAGCGCAGATGATTTAGCGTGTAGCCGGCGATAGTGCTAAAACGCGACGTCAGCTGATTACGCGCCTCAAGTTCAATGCCCTGCGAATGCACTTTGCCCGACGGCGTGTAAGTGCCGTCCAGCACGTTACGGTTGGCGACATCGTCCTGGGTCAAATCGTAGACTGCGATTGAGTACATATCGCGCGTGCCCAGCGGCTGATATTTCACGCCCGCTTCATACTGCTCTGACGTAGTCGGTTTTAGCTGATTGCCGAAAGGATCGGTTAACGAAGCCGGCGTTATTGCCTGGCTCCAGCTGACATAAGGCGAGATGCCGTTCTCGAAGGCATATAGCAGCGCAGCGCGGCCGCTGATGTGATCGTCCTGACGACGGCTGGTGCCGTTTTCCGACACGATGCGATCGTAGCGTCCCGACAAATCCAGATGCCAGCGATCAAGCTGCAACTCATCCTGCAGATACAAACCGGTTTGATAGTAGCGGCGCGTCTGCGATGTCCAGTCGAAGTCCGGCATGATGCCCACTTCTTCGCCGTTCCACGCATTCAGCGCGCTGGCGGCACCGCTGGCTTCGGTGATGTCGTTTTTATAGCGATGGTATTCCGCGCCCAGCGTCACGCGATGCTGAACCGCGCCGGTAGCGAAATCAGCCTGCAAGCGGTTGTCATTGGCCCACGCGCTCAGCGATGAACGCTCACCGGAGTAGTAGCGGTTCAGCAGGTCTGGATTCGTTGCGTTCCAGCCAATCTGATAAACCTGATCGAGCTCGGTATTGGAGTGGCTGTAGCTGCCGGTGGAGTACACCGACCACACATCGTTGAAGCGATGCGAGAAGTCATAGCTGTAAATCTGCTCGCGACGTTTGAACTGATCGAGCGCAGTGTCACCTTCATAGAAACTGTCACTCAATTTGCGGCCATTATGGCTATAGAGCGTGCCTTCCGCCGGTACCGAGCCGTGATAGCCGCCGGACGGATCTTTCTGCAGGTAGGCGCGCAGCACTAAGTTGGTATCTTCACTTGGCTGCCACATCAGCTGTGGCGAAATCGCATATTTCTCTTCGCGGGTGTGATCGTATTGGGTATCGCTGTTGCGCGTAATGCCGGTTACGCGAAATGCCCACTGATCGTTGATGGCGTTGCTGTAATCAAAGGCGGCGTTATTGGTGGCGTTGGTGCCGGTCGCCAGGCGGAAGTGGCCCTCTTCAGCAAACTGCGGGCGCTTGCTCACCATATTCACCAATCCGCCCGGCACCGTTTGGCCGTAGAGCGCGGAGGAGGGACCTTTAATCACATCGATGCGGTCGAGGAACCAGTTATCCACCTGCAGGATGTTGAAGCTGCCGCCGTCACTCATCACGCGCAGGCCATCGAAGAAGGTGTTATCGACATCGCCGCCGTGGAAACCACGCAGCGCGATGGTGTCATAACGCGTGGCCGCGCCGCCAAAGTTGGTGAAGACGCCCGGCGTGTAACCCAGCGCCTGATTGAGATCCTGCGCGCCCTGATCTTCCATCTGCTGACGCGTGACTACCGAGATCGACTGCGGGGTAGTAATCAGCGGCTGATCGCTTTTGCTGGCGCCGCTGCTGCGCGTGGCGAGATAGCCCTGCGTCGGCGAGGTGGCGCTCTCTTGCGGTTGCGCTGTCACGACAATCGACTCTTCAGCGAAGCTTGCCGCGGGTAAAGCCAGCGCAAGCGCGCACAGTACGCGGCCACGTTTAAGGGTAAACAACGAGGTCATGAGAGGTTCCTGTTATTTTAATGGGAATAGCTATCGATATCAGATTGAGAATTATTATCTTTTGTCGCGGATGTTTCAAGATGTGAGTTTGTTGCTAGAGGAATGTGAGGAAAATGCACAGATGACAGGCACGAGCTGTAGCGGCGCGATTTATCGCGCATGGCATTAGTTGCACCTTGCCCAGCTTTGGATCGCGCAGTAAATCGCGCCGCTACGGGAATGTGCAGTTGCCGGGCTTATTCGCCCGGCAGAATAGAGGTAATTACTTCGCGCGACTTAAAACCGGCATATTCGGGATATCGCCAGCGTTATTACAGGTTTTGTCTTTCGGGCAGTACTTATCCAGCAGCTTCAGCGTCACACCGTTGGTCCAGCCGAAGCCGTCCTGCAGCGGATATTCACCGCCGCCACCGCCGCCCAGCTGCGCGCCTTCAACTACGTATTTCTCGACCAGCTTATGTTCCTTGTCGTAGGTCGCCTGCACGTTCTGCAGGAAGCGCTGACCAATCTGTTGCGCCAACTTCGGCTGCTTGTAATGCTCCAGACCTTCTACCGCCACCCATTGCAGCGGCGCCCAGCCGTTTGGCGCATCCCATTGCTGGCCGTTATTCACCGTGGTGGTCACCAGTCCGCCGGGTTTCAGCAGCTGTTTTTCAACTGCGGAAGCGGTGCGTTCAGCTTGCTTATCGCTCGCGAGCTGCATATAGAGCGGGAATAGCGTCGCAGCGGTCAGCTGTGAATGCACCTGCTTCTTCTGGAAATCGTAATCGGCGTACCAGCCTTTTTTGTCATCCCACAGGTAGCGATTGATCGCCGCCTGACGTTTCTCAGCATCCGCCGCGAACTGTTTGGCTTTGTCATCCTGCTTATCCAGTTTGGCGGCTTTGGACAGTGTCTGTTCGAGGTGGAAAATCAGGCTGTTAAGATCAACCGGTGCCAGCTGCGTGGTACGGATGGACGCCAGATTGTGCGCATCGGTGAACCAGCGCGAACTGAAATCCCAGCCCGAAGCCGCGCCCGCACGCAGATCGCGATATACCTGCTGCTTATTGCGCTCCGGCGCTTTATTCGCGGTGTTGACGTCATCCAGCCAGGATTCGGTACGCGGCGCATCGCGATCGTCCCAGTAACGGTTAAGCAACGTGCCGTCGCTGAGTTTGATCACGCGTTTGCTGGCCTGGCCGGCCGCCACTTTGTCGCTGTCCGCCATCCAGTAATCGTACTCTTTCTGCAGCTGCGGCAGGTATTGGCGATAGACGTCGTCGCCTTTGTGCGTTGCCAGCAGGTCAACCATCAAGCTGAAGAACGGCGGCTGCGAGCGGCTGAGATAGTAGCTGCGGTTGCCGTTGGGAATATGGCCATATTTGTCCAGCTCGGTGGCGAAGTTATCCACCATATCCTGTACGCGATCCCAGTGTCCGCTCTCCGCCAGGCCAAGCATGGTGAAGTAGCTGTCCCAGTAATACACTTCGCGGAAGCGTCCGCCAGGCACCACGTAAGGTTTGGGCAGCGGCAGCAGCGAATCGTACTGACTGGCACTTTGCGCGGTACGCGTCAGCACCGGCCATAAACCGTTGATGTGCTCACGCAGGCTTTGCCCGGCGGGCGGCACATATTTGTCACCCTCTTTTGGCAGCGTGAAGTTGCTGTCGACAAAATGCTTGAGATCGAAGTTGCGCTGGTTTTTTTGCATCTGCCAGTCGGCCAGAATCGACGAGGGATTGGATTTCGGCACCGCATCGGCGAAGGTTTTCTGATCCGGATAAAATTTAGCCTGCTGTACCGCATTGAACAACGGTCCCAGGCGCACATCCGGTGGCTGCGGTTGGTTGCTGAGCATGCGGTTTTGATCGTCGGCGTGTGCGGCGCTGGCACCGGCCAGCAACGCGGCGCTAAGTAAAAAGGTCAGACGCGCGGGCGTGAATACGGCATTTTTTATCATCGGTTTTTCTCCTTGTCCGAAAAGGTGGTGTGCTAACGCATTGACCACCCGAACAACTTTAGTCGTAATCGCGCCGCTTAGCCTCGCACAGCGGTGGAAATGTGAAGCGCCCGGAATTAATCACGTGAGAAATTGCCTCAAGGCTAAGGTTTTTGCTTGCCCTGTACGGCTATTTGCCTGAGGCTGAAGCAAAAAAAGGAGAGTCGTATGGAGATAATCTGGTATCACCCGTCGCTGGCGCCGCAAGGTTGGCTGGAGGGTTTGCGTCAGCGTTTGCCGGAGGCGCGCGTGCGTGACTGGCAGCCGGGCGACAACGCGCCGGCCGATTATGCGGTAGTGCGTTCTCCGCCGGTTGAGATGCTGGCGGGGCGTCAGCTGAAAGGTGTGTTTGCCATGGGCGCGGGCGTCGACGAGATCCTCAAACAGCTGCGTGACAATCCACAGATGCTGGCCGACACTGTGCCGTTATTCCGCCTGGAAGATACCGGCATGGCGCGCCAGATGCAGGAGTACGCCAACTGGTGCGTGCTGGGCTGGTTCCGCCGTTTTGCCGACTATCGTGAACTGCAGCAGCAGGCTTGCTGGCAGGAGCTGGACGGTTTCGATCGCGAAAACTTCACCATTGGCGTGCTCGGCGCAGGCGTATTAGGCCGTAGCGTGCTGGAGAGTTTGCGTCAGTGGGGCTTTCCGTTACGCAGCTGGAGCCGTTCGCCGAAGCAGATCGACGGTGTGCAAAGCTTTCATGGCCGCGAACAGCTCAATGCTTTCCTGGCGGGCACGCAGGTGCTAATCGATCTGCTGCCGACCACGCCGGAAACCACCAACCTGATCGATAGCCAGCTGCTTAACGCATTGCCGCACGGCGCCTGCTTCCTCAACCTGGCGCGCGGTGCGCATGTGGTAGAAGCCGATCTGCTGGCGGCGCTCAACAGCGGTCAGCTGGCCGCCGCCGCGCTGGATGTGTTCCAGCGCGAGCCGCTGCCGCAGGATCATCCGTTGTGGTCTCATCCGCATGTCACAATCACGCCACATACTGCGGCGATTACCTTGCCAGGCGAGGCGATGGATTACATTGCGGATGCCATACTTGCTCTGGAGCAAGGTCAACAGCCGGGTGGTTTGGTCGATCGCCAGCGCGGTTATTAATTCCCATTGGGTCAGGAGATGAAGATGTATCCCGTTGATTTACATATGCACACCGTTGCCAGCACGCACGCTTACAGCACGCTGCATGATTATGTGGCGCAGGCGAAACAGAACGGCCTGAAGCTGTTCGCGATTACCGATCACGGCCCGGATATGGCCGATGCGCCGCACTATTGGCATTTCGTCAACATGCGCATTTGGCCGCGCGTGATTGATGGCGTTGGCGTGCTGCGCGGTATCGAAGCCAACATCAAAAATCAGCAGGGCGAGATCGATTGCAGCGGCCCGATGCTGGATGCGCTGGACCTGATCGTCGCGGGCTTCCACGAACCGGTTTATGCGCCGCGTGATAAAGCACATCACACTGAAGCGATGATTGCGGCGATGGCGGGCGGTTTGGTGCATATCATTTCGCATCCGGGCAACCCGAAGTTCCCGGTGGATATTCGCGCAATTGCCGAAGCCGCCGCGCATTACGATGTGGCGCTGGAGATCAACAACTCCTCCTTTACCCATTCGCGTCCGGGCAGCGAACCGAACTGTCGCGCCATTGCCGAAGCGGTGCGTGATGCCGGTGGACGTCTGGCGTTTGGTTCCGATTCGCATACCGCGTTTACGCTGGGCAATTTCGAACACTGCCTGCGCATCACCAGCGAAGTGGATTTTCCGCAAGATCGCGTGTTAAATGTCACGCCGCGTCGCCTGCTCGACTTCCTCGAACAGCGCACCGGCAAACACATTGCTGAATTTGCTGATTTTTAACTTTTTTGCCTCAAGGAATTCTGTTGCATGAATGAGTTTTCCATACTCTGCCGCGTCATCGGCTCGCTGTTTAATCGCCAGCCGCAGGATCCGCTGCTGGTGCCGCTGTTCACTCTGCTGCGTGAAGGCAAACTGCAACAGCAGTGGCCGTTGGAGCAGGACGAACTGTTGACGCGCCTGCAGCAGAATAGCGATCCGCAGGCACTGGCCGCTGACTACAATGCGCTGTTTGTCGGCAGCGAGTGCAGCGTGCCGCCGTACGCATCACAGTGGCCGAACGGTGTTGCTGAAGCAGACGTGCGTGAGTTTCTCAGCGCGCGCGGCATGCCGCTGAGCGAAGCGCCTGCCGATCACTTTGGCGTGCTGCTGCTGGCGGCATCCTGGCTCGAAGATCAGTCGGCAGAGGATGAATCTGCCGCGCAGCTGGCGCTGTTTGATGAGTATCTGCTGCCGTGGTGCGGCGCGTTCCTCGGCAAAGTGGAAGCGCATGCCACCACGGCGTTTTACCGCACGCTGGCGGCGCTGAGCCGTGAGGCAATGCAAGCGATGTACGACGAACTGAACGAAGAGCAGGGCGACGAGGCGTAATCGTTACCAGCTTGCTGCGCTGCTGCCAAGCTTCACGCCTGGCGTTGCGCAGATCATTGGCGTGCCGGGCAAATACGCTGCGGCACGCAATCTCTCCGCAATTCCCCACTGATTGATCTCTATCGCGCTCAGCGCGTCATCGTGCTGCGCGTAGATACCGTTTTGCGCATTCTGCGGCGCGTCACCGAACTGCTGCAACAGCCGCGCGGTGCGTGCCAGCGATAAGCGCGCCTGCCAGCCAACGCCGTTGGTCAAGCGCTGACGCAAACCTTCCAGCACCGCCGCGGCCATCAGATAACCGGTGGCGTGATCGAGCGCCTGCACCGGCAGCGGCGTCGGTTGATTATTGCCGCTCCAGCGCATGCCTTGTTCGGCGATGCCGCAGCCCATCTGTACCAGACTGTCAAAGCCGCGCCGGTTGCGCCACGGCCCGCTCCAGCCCCACGCATTGAGGCTGACATCCACCAGGCCCGGCGCGAGTCGGCGGCGCGTATCGGCATCCAGCCCGAGTTTTTCCAGCGCATCAGCACGATAACCGTGTACCAGCACATCGCTGTGCTGCAACAGCTGGCGCAGCTGCTCGCGCCCGGCGCGGGATTTGATATCAAGCCGCGCACAACGTTTGCCGCAGGTGATCTCCTCTTCCAGCGTGGGTTCGTGCCAGTCGGGCGGATCGATGCGCAGCACCTGCGCGCCGAGGCTGGCGAGAAAACGTGTCGCCACCGGTCCGGCAATGATGCGTGTGAGATCCAGTACGCGCACGCCGAGCAGCGGCCGCGCGGGCGACTGTGACCAGGCGGGCGGCGGGGCGGCGTCGGTGGCCTGTTGGGCAATCAGCGCTTCCTGCTGCACGGCGCTGCCTTGCGGATGCTGCAGCCATTGCGCTTCGCTGCGCATCTGCGCGGCGCAGCCGCCGGCATCAATCACCGCCTGTTCCAGCGTGGCGGCGGGCCAGCGGGCCACCGCATCGGCCAGCGCGGCACGATCGGCATGCTGGCCGAGCACGCGCTCCATCGCCGCACGATGATGTGCCGCGTTGGTGTGCAGGCGGATCCAGCCGTCGGCGCTGGCGTAATCACCGGCGAATTCATCCCACAGCGCAGCAGGCGGTCGATTGAGCGGGATCAGGCTGTGCTGAAACCAGCGCGAGGCGAGACGGACATTAACGCTGACCGGCGCGGATTGGCCGAGCAGATCGCTTAGCGCCTGGCTGGCGAGGCCGATGCTGGTGGCCGCTAATTCGCTGACGGCGAAGGCAGAGGAAAAAGTGTCGGGCTGGAGAAAAGTCGGCGAGGGAAGCGGGTCCGCGCCTCGCAATCCCTGCCACATTTGCTGCCACAGTGCGGCAGCACGTTGAGAATCCATGTTGAGTCTCCGGAAAACGCGCGAGACTCAAGCATAGCAGAGCGCATTAACGGCGGCGTAAGCGCGGGAAACGCGCGTGCATCCGCAGGTTACGCAGGTTGATCACCGCAATCGCGGTGCCCAGCACCACCAGTGACGCACCGAGGATCTTAAAGCTGTTCATGCTGTCACCCAAGACGAAAACGCCCATCAATACCGCCAGCACCGGCGTCAGCAGCGAATAGGGCATGATCAGGTTGACGTTGTATTTCTTCAGCAGCGCGTACCACAGCGTATAGGCGACAATCGACGAGGCGAGTGCGCTATACAGAATGCCAAACCAGCCGCGCCAGCCCGCGTGGCTCAGCGCGTAAAACTGATGGGATTCGGTCAGCCACGAAGCGGCACCGACAATCGGCACCGCAAGGAAGGAGATCCAGCCGGTGAGCGTCAGCGGTTGTATCGGCGGCGATTTTTTCACAATCATATTGCTGATCGCCCAGCCAAACGCGCTGCACAACAGAATACACAGCACCCACCAGGCCGGAATGGTCGGGCTGCCCGACAGCACCGCCACGCCGCTCAGCGAAATGGCGATACCAAACAGCTGCACCAGCCGCAATTTCTCTTTGAGAATCACCATCGCCAGCAGCATGGCAATCGGCGTACCGAGCTGAACCACGATGGCGCCGGTGCCGGCATCGGTGTAGCGCATGCCGACAAACAGCAGCGAGAAGTGCATAAAACCGAAGGTGAATGCCAGCGTCAGCAGCCACGGCAGTTGCGCGCGCGTAATGCGGCAGAATGGCACCAGCACAATCGCTACCACCACAAAGCGCATCCAGGTGAGAAACAGCGGCGGAAGTTCCAGTAATCCCCACTTCACCGCCACGTTGTTGAAAGCCCAAATGGAAACCACCATCAGAACCATTAAAAAATGCCGCACTGCCACGAGGTCTTCCTTCACGCTGTATAAAGATGATCACCGGCTAATGATGGCATGAAGGCGCGGACTTCGGGCATGTCGGGCAACATTTTTTTCGCATAAGCATTAGCTTATGCAGGAAAAAAATAAGACATGTCGCTGATTTACTGTCAAAGTGGATGTCCGAAAGGCGACCATAACGAGGACCGTATTCGGCATGACACACACCCGCGCTTTACCTCTTGCTCTGATTCAACTCGAAATCCCGCCGCCGCAGGTTGTGGCGCAAATTGGTGAACAACCCCGCTGGTTTATCGACGCGCTGCAACTGCAGCCCGATGACTATGTGATTGTGCGTCCGCATCTGGGCGATGATTTACCGGCCTTTGACCGCGTCAGTGGCGCGATCCTCAGCGGTTCCTGGGCGATGGTCACCGATCACGCTGACTGGAGCGAACGCACCGCCGCCTGGATTCGTGGCGCGCTGGAGGCGGAGCTGCCGCTGCTGGGCGTCTGTTACGGGCATCAACTGATGGCGTATGCGCTGGGTGGCAAAGTGGGTGATAACCCGCAGGGCTGGGAGCGTGGACTGAAACCGCTGACGCGCAATGCGCAGGGGCACAACGATCCCTGGCTGGCCGATCTACCGGGCGAGTTTCAGGCGTGGTTGTCACATCGGCAATCGGTGTTAACGCCGCCGCAGCATGCGCAGGTGCTGGCGAGCTCGGCGCAGGATGGTTGTCAGATTTTGCGTTATTCGCCGCAGGCGCTGTCGGTGCAGTTCCATCCGGAATTTACCCGCGAGATTATGACCGCCTGTTTACCGGCGGGCGTCAGTGACGATGGCACGGTTCTTTCAGGCGAAGATTGGTCGCGCGGACTGTTGCGCAGCTTCTGGCTACAAACGCGGCCGCAGCCGCGCGCGCAGGCTCAGGGCGCGTAGTTGCGCGTGCAGCGATAAACCCACGCGGGTGGCATATTTTTCAGCACCCGCTGGCGTTCCCAGGTGAAGTAGCGTGACAAATTTGGCTGGGTGAACGAGGTGTATTGAAACTGCACGAATACGCCGCGTGGACCCAGCGCATCATGCACCGCACTGAGGATGTTATCGCGCGTGGCGGGCGGTAATGACAGCAGCGGCAGGCCAGAAAAAATCACATCATATTCTCCGGCGAGATATTCCGCCGAACAGGCGCGTACCTGCATGCGCGCATCAGGCAATCCACGCAGGCTTTTCACCAGTTCCGGGCTGATTTCAAACACATCAAGCTGTGCTTGCGGTGACATGCGCGCCAGCACGTGACGCGTGAGCACGCCATCTCCGGCACCCAGTTCGGCGATACGCAGGCTGTTATCCCAGTTCACCGCATCGCACATGGTGCGGCACAGCGCGGCGGAAGAGGGCGTGATGCTGCCCATTTTGCGCGGGTTGCGGATAAATTGCTGAACAAAGTTCGCTTTGGCACGCATTAACGTCAGGGCTGAAGCCAACATCTGTTTCTCCTGGTTAGTATCCTGCTTCATATTGACCACATATTTCGCCCATGTTCCGCTTTTTGCGGCATAAGCGGGAAAACTCGGAATTATCTGTAGCGGCCTACGCTCGCCACATTTCCCTCGGTGCGGTCACAGTTTCCCCTTTTACGATCTGACAGGCTGGCGTGGATCGCCCAATGTTAATAACAGGTTTCATAGTTGTTAATCGCCACTCTGTCCCGCAAGGAGAAACACCATGCGTTACGCTGCTCCGGGAGAACAAGGTTCTCTCATTACTCTGCAATCGCGTTATGGCAACTTTATCAACGGCGAATTTGTTGCGCCGGTGAACGGTAACTACTTCGTCAACACTTCACCGATCAATGCTTCTACCATTGGCGAATTTCCCCGTTCGGACCGCGCCGATATCGATAACGCCGTGGCTGCCGCCCAGGCCGCTGCCGATGCGTGGGGCAAAACCTCGCCGCAGGCACGCTCGCTGGTGCTGCTGAAAATTGCCGATCGGCTGGAAGAGAATCTGGAATATATCGCGGTCAACGAAACCTGGGATAACGGTAAGCCGGTACGCGAAACGCTGGCGGCGGATCTGCCGCTGGCGGTCGATCACTTCCGCTATTTCGCTGGCTGCGTGCGTGCGCAGGAAGGCACCGCCGCTGAAATCGATGAGTTCACCGCCGCCTATCACTTCCACGAACCGCTGGGCGTGGTCGGGCAAATCATTCCGTGGAACTTCCCGCTGCTGATGGCGGCATGGAAACTGGCGCCGGCGCTTGGCGCAGGTAACTGCGTGGTGTTGAAACCGGCCGAGCAAACACCTCTGTCGATTACGCTGTTTATGGACGTGATCAAAGATCTGCTGCCGCCGGGTGTGATCAACGTGGTACACGGCTACGGTAAAGAGGCAGGCGAAGCGCTGGCATCCCATCCGGGCATCGCCAAAATCGCCTTCACCGGATCCACTGCCACCGGCGGCCATATTCTGGAGCTAGCGGCGAAAAGCCTGATCCCGTCCACCGTTGAACTGGGCGGCAAGTCGCCGAACATCTTCTTCGAAGACATCATGGATGCTGAAGAGAGTTTCATTGAGAAAGCGGCAGAAGGCGTGGTGCTGGGCTTCCTTAATCAGGGTGAAGTTTGTACCTGTCCGTCGCGCGCGCTGGTGCAGGAATCGATCTTTGAGCCGTTTATGGCGGCGGTGATGAAGCGCATCAAAACCATTAAACGTGGCGATCCGCTGGATACCGAAACCATGATTGGCGCGCAGGCGTCGCAGCAGCAGTTCGACAAAATTCTCTCTTATCTGGAAATTGCGCAGCAAGAGGGCGCGCAGGTGCTGCACGGCGGCGGCGTAGAGAAAGTGGGCGAAGAGTTTGCCAGCGGCTACTACATTCAGCCGACGCTGTTGAAAGGCGATAACAGCATGCGCGTGTTCCAGGAGGAGATATTTGGCCCGGTGGTTGGTGTGCTGACCTTCAAAGATGAAGCGGAAGCGCTGGCAATCGCCAATGATTCGATTTACGGACTGGGCGCGGGCGTCTGGACGCGCGACATCAATCGCGCCTATCGCATGGGCCGCGCCATCAAAGCCGGTCGCGTGTGGACTAACTGTTATCACCTCTATCCGGCGCACGCGGCGTTTGGCGGCTATAAGAAATCGGGTATTGGTCGCGAAACCCACAAAATGATGCTCGATCATTATCAGCAAACGAAAAACCTGCTGGTGAGCTACAGCACGCAACCGCTGGGTTTCTTCTGATTGAAAACGGCGGCGGGGCAATCTCGCTGCCTTTTCATCTCTTCGTCATCTTGCCGCTGCAGGATATTCACTTCGCCAGAATTTTCTGATCAAGGTGGCATCTTTAAGCCAGGTCTTGTGTGTTTAAAGGAGGCGATTGGGCAGAATAGCCCACCTATTTTCAAGGAGATTTCATGAACACGTTGTATAACTACCTGGAACAGCATGATGAGATGCTGGACGGTGTGGAGCAAAATATTATTACCGTTAACCTGCCTGGGCGTCAGGCGGTGTATGTGATTGGCCAGAACGATGCTGACCTGCTGCTGGAAGTAAAAGCGCGCGAAATCGCTACGGCACAACGCATGGAAACATTGCGTCAACTGGAGAGCCAATTCCGTTTTTAACCTTTCTGTTTTGCCTCATTCGATGATCAATTCGTCAGAAATATCGCAATAAAAAAGCCGCTATCACAAGATAACGGCTTTTTTGTGGTGCGATGCGCAGATTACTTCACGCAGGCGGCACAGTTATTGTGAATCTTCTGGAAGAAGTCGTTTCCTTTGTCATCCACCAAAATGAATGCCGGGAAGTTTTCCACTTCAATCTTCCAGATCGCTTCCATGCCGAGTTCGGCATACTCCACGCATTCCAGACTCTTAATACTCTGCTGTGCCAGCACCGCAGCCGGGCCGCCGATGCTGCCCAGGTAGAAGCCGCCGTGTTTTTGACACGCATCGGTAACCTGTTTGCTACGGTTGCCCTTCGCCAGCATCACCATGCTGCCGCCATTGGCCTGCAGCAGATCAACGTAGGAATCCATACGACCTGCAGTGGTTGGGCCAAGTGAACCGGAGGCATAACCTTCTGGCGTCTTCGCTGGACCCGCGTAATAGACCGGATGGTCCTTGATGTACTGCGGCAGGCCTTCGCCGTTATCGATGCGCTCTTTCAGCTTGGCGTGCGCAATGTCGCGCGCCACGATGATGGTGCCGTTAAGCGACAAGCGGGTTGAGACCGGATAAGCCGACAGCAGCGCCAGAATTTCGCTCATCGGCTGGTTAAGATCGACATGCACCACTTCGCCTTCACCCTGCTGACGCAGCGCTTCCGGAATATAGCGGCCTGGGTTGTCTTCCAACTTCTCAATCCAGATGCCTTCTCGGTTGATCTTGGCCTTGATATTTCGGTCTGCGGAACATGACACGCCCATACCCACCGGGCAGGATGCGCCGTGACGCGGCAGACGCACTACGCGGATATCATGCGCAAAATATTTACCGCCAAACTGCGCGCCGAGGCCCAGCTCCTGCGAGGCTTTCAGCAGTTCTTCTTCCAGCTGAATGTCGCGGAACGCCTGACCATGCTCGTTGCCTTCAGTCGGCAGCGAATCGTAATAGTGGGTTGAGGCCAGCTTGACGGTTTTCAGCGTGGCTTCGGCTGAAGTCCCGCCAATCACAAATGCGATATGGTACGGCGGACAGGCCGCGGTACCCAGCGACATCATTTTATCGATCAGGTAGTTCTTCAATTTGGCGGGCGTAATCAGCGCTTTGGTTTCCTGATACAGATAAGTTTTGTTGGCGGAACCGCCACCTTTAGCGATGCACAGGAATTTGTATTCGTCGCCATCAACGCTGTAGAGGTCGATCTGCGCCGGCAGGTTGGTGCCGGTATTCACCTCTTTATACATATCCAGCGCGGCATTCTGTG
Source organism: Pantoea sp. AG1095 (assembly GCF_003208415.1). Taxonomy (NCBI): domain Bacteria; kingdom Pseudomonadati; phylum Pseudomonadota; class Gammaproteobacteria; order Enterobacterales; family Erwiniaceae; genus Pantoea; species Pantoea sp. AG1095. Next base: position 587,565 of record NZ_QKMJ01000001.1, read on the forward strand.
AATAGCGCAGGTTATCTTCAATAAAGGTGTTGTAAACGCCTTGCGACAGCGCGGCTTCATCGCCGCCACCGGTCCAGACACGCTGGCCTTTTTTGCCCATGATGATGGCGGTGCCAGTATCCTGACAGGTTGGCAGCACGCCTTTGGCGGCAATTTCGGAGTTGCGCAGGAACTGCAGGGCGACGTATTTGTCGTTCTTGCTGGCTTCATCGTCGGCAAGAATGGACGCGACCTGCGCCTGATGCGAGGCGCGCAGCATGAAGGAAGCATCGTGGAATGCCTGCTTCGCCAGCAGCGTCAGCGCTTTGGGATCGACTTTCAGGACTTCTTCGCCATCGAAGTTGGCCACCGAGACGTAATCGCGGCTCAGCAGATAGTATTCGGTATCATCTTTGGCGAGAGGAAAGGGATCCTGATAATAGAAGGGTTTGTTCGACATGTTGGCTCACTTAGCTTCGTGTGGCCCGCCAGCATGACGGGCGACAAATTAGGCAGTTTGTTATTCGATTTTCTCTCGCCAGCCCTCCGCAGGGGCTGACTGGCGAGTATCATAACATTTTCACGGTAATGCGCGGCTCCGTTTTTAACATCGAAGCAACATCATCAGAACATCATCACCATCCATGGATAGGCGACAACCATCAGAAGAACCAGGAACAGCGCGCCGAAGATGGTGCCCAGGCGCCAGTAATCTTTAGTTGGCAGATAGCCGCTACCGTAATAAATCGGGCTTGGGCCGGTGCCGTACGGGGTGATAATGCCCATCACACCCAGAGAAACACACATCATCAGGCAGAACACCGGCATGTTGATGCCCGGAATGGATGCGGCGATGGTCAGCATCGCGGGCAGCAGCGCGGTGGTGTGCGCGGTGGTACTGGCGAACAGGTAATGCAGCAGGTAGAAGGCGACCAGAAGGACGACGGCAGAAATCTGCGGGTCATAGCCTTGCAACAGCATTGCGCCTTCTTTACCCAGCCACGCGATGAAGCCAACGCGCGCTAAACCATCCGCCAGCGCGACCAGCGTGGCAAACCAGGCGAAGGTGTTCCAGGCGGCTTTATTGCTGGTGATGTCATTCCAGTTGAGTACGCCGGTCCACAGCATCAGCACGATGACTAACAGTGCGGCCATTGCGGGCTCAATCCAGGCGGTGGCGAAGATCCACATCATCAGCGCCGCAACCACGAAGCCCAGCAGCAGGATTTCGTTACGTTTCAGTTTACCGAGTTTAGCCAGCTCAGCGGTGGCCCAGCGCGGTACTTCATCGTTCACTTTCACTTCTGGCGGATAGAGCCAGTAAGCCAGCAGTGGCATAGTGAGAATCAGCAGCACGCCCAGCGGCAGGAAGGCGAGGAACCACATGCCCCATGAGATATCAAAGCCCACCACGCTTTTTACCAGCGCCAGCGCCAGCAGGTTTGGTGCCAGCGCAGAAAGGAACATTGAACTGGTGATACAAGCGGCGGTGATCGCCACCCACATCAGGTAGGAACCAATCTTACGTGCGCTAGGATCGTTCGGCTTTGAACCATAGAGCGGCGGCAGGTTAGCAATGATGGGATAGATGGTACCGCCGCTACGCGCGGTGTTGGATGGCGTAAACGGCGCCAGCAACAGGTCAGCGAAGGTAATGGCGTAACCCAGCGTCAGGCTACGACGGCCCAGATATTTCACCAGAATCAGCGCCAGGCGGCGACCGAACTGGGTTTTATCGTAGCCTGCGGCGAACATGAAGGCACCGAAGATCAGCCAGACCGTGGAGTTGCCGAAGCCACTCACCGCCCATTTGAACGACTGCGCCGCGGTTTTGAACTTGGGATCCGCCAGTTCTGCCGGGCTAAACAGCACCCACTGGCTGAACAGCGCAATCACCACCACGCCGGTTAACCCGATAACGGCACCCGGCAGCGGCTCGAAAATCAGTCCCACAATAACCCCGACAAAAATGGCGAAGAAGTGCCAGGCGTAAGGTTCCAATCCCGCAGGAGTCGGTACCAGCAGCAACAGCACAGCCACAATAATTGGCAGGCACAACATTATCAGGCGGTTCTTTTTTTTCCCTGGTGCCGCGGGAGGCGCGGTGAGGGATTCACTCTGGGTTGTTTGTGTGTTCATAGTTTTGTCTGCAAGTTATGGAGAATGCGGATATACGCCCCGAACCAAGCTGGTTTTTTTAGTTACAAAACCCTTTTAACAGATTAGTCGTGACATTTAAAACTGAGTCTTAATAAATCGCCATTTACAAAATTCGATGCGCGAATTATCTAATGGATGCGCTTATGATGCGATTAATTAAAATATCTATTTTGATCTAGATCAATAAAATTTATTGGTGATTTTTTTGCTTTAAACCTGTGCGCCTTAATTAACGAACCATTAGGTGAAAATTAACTGTGTGAGATGAATAAAACGGCACAAATCAAGCAAAAAACAGAGAAAGGAGACGATTTATCTTTATGATAAGACTAGATTTGTTTTAAATGTAAGGAAAAAGTTGATTTTTGTCAAGTCTTGGTTAAAACTTAGCGGAGCGCAGCTTTTAGCAATAAGCCTCAAATATTATTTTCATGCGTAAAACTTATATAACTAACGAATAAGGTTATGTAAGTAAATAAAATGCTATATTTACGCCATGAAATCGGACCACTCAAATAATTATAAAATTCTCCGAACCGCCAAAGAATTGAATACCAAGTTTCTTAATTCTGGAGTTGCTCATCATGAATACGCTCACCCCGATTCTTAATCCGCTTACGTTACCGAAAGGTGCGGTGCTTAAAAACCGACTGGTTATGGCACCGATGACCACATGTACCGGTTATTACGATGGCGGTGTTACCAGTGACCTTGTCGAATATTATCGCGTGCGCGCCGGCAGCATCGGTACTGTGATTGTCGAGTGCTGCTTTATTGATAACCGTGGCCCTGCGTTTCCAGGCGCGCTCGGTATCGACAGCGACAACAAAATCCCAGGCCTTGCGAAAATCGCCCACGCCATCAAGTCGCAAGGCTCCAAAGCGATTCTGCAGATTTATCACGGCGGCCGTATGGTTGAACCGGCGCTGATCGGCGGTAAAACCCCGGTCGCGCCGAGCGCCATCGCTGCACCGCGTGACGGTGCCACTCAACCTCAGGCGCTGACTGCAGAAGAAGTGGAGGTGATGATCACCAAGTTTGGTGATGCGGTGAACCGCGCGATCAAAGCCGGATTCGACGGCGTGGAGATTCACGGCGCCAACACCTATCTTATCCAGCAGTTCTACTCGCCAAACTCCAACCAGCGCGACGACAAATGGGGCGGCAGTCGCGATAATCGCGCGCGTTTCCCACTGGAAGTGCTGGAAATCACCCACAAAATGGCTGACCGCTTCGCTGCGGCAGACTTCATCATCGGCTATCGCTTCTCACCGGAAGAGCTGGAAGTGCCGGGCATCCGCTGGGACGATACGCTCTATCTGCTCGAGAAACTGGCAGAACGCGGTCTCGATTACGTGCACTTCTCGGTTGGTCAGCTGCTGCGTCCATCGATTGTTGATACTCAGGACCCAACGCCACTGATCACCAAATATCTGGCACAGCGCTCGCCTAACCTGGCGAAAGTGCCGGTAATCGGCGTCGGCGGCGTCGTCAATAAAGAAGATGCCGAGAATGCGCTGGAGCACGGTTTCGACTTGGTGGCGGTGGGCAAAGCCTGTATCGCCTATCCGGACTGGACCGATCGCGTCATCAAGAATCAGCACATGGAGCTGTATATCGACAGCACCAAGCGCGAAGAGTTGACTATCCCGGAACCGCTGTGGCGCTTCTCACTTGTGGATGCGATGATCCGCGACGTCAGCGATACCGGCCGTAAATACAAAGCGGGCGTTTATCAGGCGAAAGTCGAAGCCGAAGCGCTGAAGCTGAAAATCAACGTTACCCTCGACACCGACCGTATTACCGACATCTCGCTGGTGCCGGATCCGAGCCTCGACGTCGACTTCACCAGCACCTTCGAAAGTCTGCGTGAACGCATTCTGGTGGCGAACAGCCCGCACGTTGACGCCATCACTGGCGCCACCACGCAGAGTGAAGCGCTGAAAAAAGCGGTATCGCGTGCCATGACCACCTCAAGCAAAGAGTATGTGATTGAAGAGGGCGGTAACCCGAACGCACCGGTGAATTACGATGTGGTGGTAGTGGGCACCGGCGGTGCTGGTCTGGCGGCGGCGATTCAGGCGCATGACGATGGCGCACGCGTGGTGATCATCGAGAAGATGCCCACCATCGGCGGTAACACCATCAAAGCCTCGGTCGGGATGAACGCGGCGGAAACCCGTTATCAGAAGTTGAAAGGCATCGAAGACAGCAAAGAGCTGTTCTATGAAGAGACGCTGAAAGGCGGCAAATTCAAAAACAATCCGGTGCTGCTGCGCGAATTTGTTGAGCAGGCGCCCGAAGCGATTGAGTGGCTGGCCGCCAAAGACATCGAGCTGTGCGACATCACCATCACCGGCGGTATGAGCATCGATCGTACGCACCGTCCGGAAGATCGTTCGGCAGTCGGCGGCTTCCTGATCAGCGGGCTGGTAAAAAACGTTAATCTGCGCAATATCGAGGTGTTGCTGGAAACCTCAGTGGCCGAGATTTTAGTGGAAAACGGTGCGGTCACCGGCGTGAAAGTGGTGGATGAGTATAACGACAGCCGCATTATTAACGCCAAAAGCGTGATTGTGGCGACCGGCGGCTTCAGTGCCAACCGCGAAATGGTGGTGAAATATCGCCCTGAGCTGGACGGTTTCGTCACCACCAACCATAAAGGCGCCACCGGCAGCGGCATCGCCATGCTGCAACACATCGGTGCGGATACCGTGGATATGGGGGAAATCCAGATTCACCCAACGGTTGAGCAAACTACGTCGTACCTGATTTCCGAAGCAATGCGCGGCGGCGGGGCGATTCTGGTGAGCCAGGCAGGCAAGCGTTTCTACAATGAAATGGAAACCCGTGACAAAGTGTCCGCTGAGATCATCGCGCTGCCTGAGAAGAGTGCGTGGATTGTGTTTGACGAGCAGGTACGCGCCAACAACAAAGCGGCTGACGAATACATCGCCAAAGGCTTTGTCATCAGCGCGCCAACGCCACACGAGCTGGCGGTGAAACTCAACATGGATCAGGAAGCGCTGCAAACCACGCTCGGTCGTTACAACGAGTTCGTGGCGAAACAGGATGACGAGGACTTCGGTCGTAAAACCGCGCTGCGTCACCCGCTGAATAAAGGTCCGTACTTCGCCATTCGTATCGCACCGGGCGTGCATCACACCATGGGCGGCGTGACCATCAACACCGATACCGCGGTGCTGGATGCGCAGAAAGAGGTGATTCCAGGCGCATGGGCGGCCGGTGAAGTGGTCGGCGGCATCCACGGCGCCAACCGCATCGGCGGCAACGCGGTGGCCGATATCATTATCTTCGGTATCAAAGCCGGTCACAACGCGGCTAAACTGGCGTTAGGACACTAAGCTGTAAAGATGCCCGCCTTGTGCGGGCATCGTTTTCTTTAGAGGCATGCAATGACCGCTGGCGTCTTTTCTTACTCTGCCGTTCTGATGGGTTCGCCCATTCTGCTCAAATTGTTTGATGACAATCCCACGCTTGCCCGCCACGTATTTCAACTGATTAAACAGCAGGAAAACCTGTTCACCGTTAACCGCGCTGAATCCGAAGTGATGTCGATCAACCACGCCGCAGGCCGTCATCCGGTGATCGTCAGCGAGCCAGTTTTTGCGTTAATTAGCGTGGCACACGCTGTGAGTTTGCTGCCGGACAGCGCCTTCAATTTCACCATTGGGCCGATTGTGAAGCGCTGGAAAATCGGTTTTCAGGGACGTGCGGTGCCGCCTGCGCCAGAAATCGCATCCCTGCTGAAGCTGACCGATCCGCATCAGGTGGTGCTCAATCCCGCCGATCGCTCAGTGTTTTTGCAACAGCCAGGCATGGAGATCGATCTTGGCGCCATCGCCAAAGGCTACATCGCCGATCGCGTGCAGGCGTTTTTACGCCAGCAGGGCGTGCAGCAGGCGCTGATCAACCTGGGCGGCAATGTGCAAACGCTGGGTTCGCCGCCGCACGAGCCGCAGGGTTGGGGCATTGGCGTGAAAAAGCCGTTTGGTCGTGATGATGAGCTGTTAGGCGTGCTGCAGGTGCAGGGCAAATCGGTGGTGACGTCGGGGATTTATGAGCGCTACTTCGAACTGGACGGCCGCTGCTGGCATCATATTTTTGATCCGCAAACCGGCTATCCGCTTGATAACGAACTGCTGAGCGTGACGGTGATTTCCGATCGCTCGATTGATGGCGATATCTACACCACGCTGCTCTTTGGCATGGGCGTGGAGCAAGGGCTGGCTTATCTCGCTGACCAGCCCGACATCGACGCGGTGTTTGTCACGCGCGATCGGCAGATCATCTGCTCCTCGCCGCAGCACTTTCACTTCCAGCAGCTCGATGTCGACTGGCAGCTACGTTACTGACAATATTGCTGCAGCAGCGAATGGTATTCCGGCTGCAGGCGATAGCGGTACACCGGACGGCCGGTCGCGCCATAGTGAATGCTGGTGAACAGAATATTAATCTGCGCCAGCCAAATCAGGTATTTACGACACGACACGCGCGAGATGTTCACTTCAGCTGCCAGTTCGTCAGTCGAGAATTCATGCCCCGGATGCGCATCAATCCACTGACACAGCGTGCGCAGCGTTTGCGGCGTTAAGCCTTTTGGCAGGCGCTTATTGTCGTGCTGCGTCGCCGGGCTGCCGTGAATCAGCAGATCCACATCCGCTTGCTGATAATAATGCTGATTGTCCATCAGCGATTTCTTCTGCCGCCAGCCGGTCAGCGCCTCTTCAAAACGTGGGAACTGGAACGGTTTGATCAGGTAATCCACCACGCCGTAGTGCAGCGAGGTTTTGATATTCTCCGCATCGGCCGCCGACGAAATGATGATCACTTCCACCGCGCTCTGCGCCGTGCGCAGCTCCGGCAACAGATCGAGGCCATTCTCCTGCTGCATATAGATATCCAGCAGCACCAGATCGACCGCAGTATCGCTATTGAACAGGATCTCTTTCGCCTGCTTCAAGGTTGAGGCGGTGCCACAACAGTGAAAGCCCTGAATTTGGCCGATATACGCGCGATTAAGCTCGGCGACCATGGCGTCATCATCGACCACTAACACATTGATCATGCGGATTGGTTTCCTCCATCCCAGGGAAGTTGGACTAAAAATTGGGTAAACACGCCGGGTTCTGACTCCACACTCACGCTGCCACCGATATTTTCGGTTTGCTGCTGCAGCAGAAACAGCCCGACACCGCGGTTTTCACCTTTGGTGGAGAAGCCTTTTTCGAAAATGGTGCTGAGATGATCGGCTTCAATGCCCGGACCATCATCACTCACTTCACAGGTCAGCCAACCGTTTTGGTAGTGCAGCATCACGTGAATCTCACCTTCTACCTGCTCGCTCATTGCATCCAGTGCGTTCTCAATCAGATTGCCGATCACCGTAATCAGCGCCGCCATCTGCTGCTCATTGCCGCTGTCGGGCAGGAAGCTGGCATCGCTGATGGTCAGGCGATGGCCGCAATCCGACGCGCGGTTGATTTTGCTCAGCAAGAAACCAGCAATCACCGGCGACTTAATCTTATCGAGCAGGAAACCGATCTCCGTCTGGTAATTATTGGCGGTTTTGAGAATGTAGCTCTCCACCTGCGTGTAGTTTTTCATATGCAGCAGGCCGAGGATCACATGTAGCTTGTTCATAAACTCGTGCGAGCGCTCACGCAGCGCATCGACGTAGTTTACCATGCCCGTCAGACGCTGCATCAGTTGACTAATTTCCGTCTTGTCCCTGAAGGTGCAGACCGCGCCGATAATCCGTCCCTGCGTGCGCACCGGTACGGTGTTGCTTAGCAACACGCGGCCATTCACATTCAACTCTTCATCACGCCGCGCCCGCCCGCTGTGCAGCACATCCTGCAGATGATCGTTAATTACTGAGGCATCGTAGATGCGGTCGCCGCTGATGGTGCCCATCGAATCGTTCAGCAGCGAATGCGCTGCCTGATTCACCAGCGTCACCTGCGCCTGATCGTCCATTGCCACCACGCCTTCTTTCAGCGAGTTGAGAATCGCCTGGCGCTGTTCAAACAGGGTGGAAATTTCGTAGGGTTCAAGGCCAAACAAGATGCGTTTCAGCACGCGCACCAGCACCAGGGTGCCGATGGCGCCCGCAAAGGTGCCAATCAGGATAGTCCACAAGATGCTCCAGCGGCTTTGGTTAATCTGATCGGTAACGGCGCTGAGTGAAATGCCCACTACCACGACACCAATCTGCTTATGCTGCGCATTATATACCGGCGTATAGACGCGCATTGCCCGGCCCAGAACACCTTGATTGACGGAGACGTTTTCATGACCGCGTATCGCGGGCTCAATATCAGTGCCAATAAAGTGCTGGCCGATGAGTTCAGGATTCAGGTGCGAATAGCGGATGGTATCCATATTGGTCACCACCACAAACAGCAGGTTATTGCTCTCCTGCACGGCTTTAGCAATGGGTTGGATGCTGGTGGCATTTGGCGGCAATATCAGCGCGTGCTGAATCTCAGGAAATTTGGCCAGCGTGCGCGCCACCGCCATGGCTTTATCTTCCAGCTGCGCGCGGGTCGCTGCGCCAATCTGGAAGAAATAGAACATATGCACGCTGAGCAGCACCAGCACAATCACTGCGCTGAGCATCAGGGTGACCAGCGTATTAAGCTTCATCGGCTGCTTGCGCGCCGCGGTTCCTTGCTGTGAAGAAGACATGATCGCTCTCGGAGGAGAAGAGGGCACATATTATGACGGATAAACAGAAGAAGGTCGCGCACCATGTAAGGCCGCCATTCGTGGCGGCCTCGACATTGGCGGTACTGAATTAACTCGATTTAACGCGATTCGCAAAGCTCTTACGCAGCTTTTGCAGTTTCGGTGGGATTACCGCCATGCAGTAGCCGTTGCGCTGACCCGCGCCTTGCCAATAATCCTGATGATAACCTTCTGCCGCATACCACTCTTTCAGCGGCTCGATGGTGGTCACTACCGGATCGCTCAGATTCTCCTGCGCGCGCGCAATCGCGGCAATCGCTTCGGCTTCCTGCTCAGCATTCGCCGGGAAAATCGCAGAGCGATATTGGGTGCCAACATCGTTGCCCTGGCGGTTCAGCGTAGTGGGATCGTGGGTGGCAAAGCTGATATCCAGCAGATCGCCGTACTTCACCTGCTCTGGATCGAAACCAATGCGAATCGCTTCTGCGTGGCCGGTCGCACCGCTGCACACCTGCTCGTAGGTTGGATTCGGGCGTGCGCCGCCGGTATATCCACTCTCGACTGACTCCACGCCAATCACATCTTTAAACACTGCTTCAGTACACCAGAAACAGCCACCTGCGATCACCGCATATTCGGTTGCCATTATATCTACTCCTGTCAGGGCGAAAGAATCAAAGTGGGGGCAAGCCCATATCAATTCAAGCAGTTAAATTAACATTTCAGGCTTAAAGTCGCCGCGCTTGTCGAGCCGCAAATTGCTCATCACGCTGAAGCGTCCTTCGCCGGTGTAGTGCAGCGTCGGCGGAAACTCCGGCGTTTCGGCTACATGCGCTTTAACGATCTCAAAGATAAAGAAGTTGTAGTTATCTACCATGGAATCGTCATACAGCTGGCACTCAAAGCTGGCAAAGCACTCGCCGATTAACGGCGCATTGACCACGCTTGCCGGTTCGGGCGTCAGATTGAAGGCATCAAATTTATCGAGACGATCGCCGTGGCTGTTACCGATCGCCACCACGCTGTCCACCAGATTGGCCGACGGCACGTTAATCACGCACTGGCCGCTCTGGCGAATCAGTTCATGGCTGAAATTGCCGCCGGCAATCATGCAGCCAACCAGCGACGGCGAGAACTCCAGAATGGTGTGCCAGCCGAGCGTCATGATGTCGCGATGATCCTCAAACTGGGAACTCAGCAGCACCACCGGACCCGGCTCCAGATATTTCCGCGCTTTGCTCACCGGAAAGTCGATTTTATGCATCGGGATTCTCCTGTTGTAGGTACAGACACATTAAGTGTAGATGCCAGCCTTTACCGAGCTGAAAAATCGCGGCATGTTATCGGCTACCTCTTACCAACAGGCCAATAATATGAACAACATCCTGTGTCAGACCCTTAACCTTCGCTATCCGATCATTCAGGCGCCGATGGCGGGCGTCTCGACGCCGGAGCTGGCGGCGGCGGTGAGCAACAGCGGCGCGCTGGGATCGATTAGCGTGGGCGCTTCAACGCCGCAGCAGGCGGATATGATGATCCGCAAAACGCTCGCCCTGACAGCCGCGCCCATCAACGTCAACGTCTTCTGCCACGCGCCGGTGCAGCGCAATCTTCAGTTAGAACAGGCGTGGATCGCACGTTTCAAGCCGGTGTTTGCTCGCTATGAAGCGACACCGCCCGATGCGCTGTCAGAAATTTATCAAACGTTTGTGGATAACCACGCGATGCTGGATGTGCTGCTGGACACCGCGCCTGCCGCAGTGAGTTTCCATTTTGGCTTGCCGTCCGCCGCGGTTGTGCAGCGCTTGAAACGTCGCGGCATTATCACACTGGCGAGCGCCACCAGCGTTGCTGAAGCAGACGCCATCGAAGCCGCCGACATCGATTTTATTGTGGCGCAGGGTATTGAGGCGGGCGGGCATCGCGGGATATTCCACCCAGAAAATGACGATCAGCAGCTCAGCACCTTTACGCTGGTGCAGGCGATTCGCCGGGCGTCGCGGCTGCCGGTGATTGCCGCCGGCGGCGTGATGGATGGCGCGGGCATGGCTGCCATGCTCAAGCTGGGCGCGGCGGGTGTACAGCTGGGTACCGCGTTTATTCTGTGCCCGGAATCCGCCGCCAATGCGGCATACCGTCAGGCGCTGAAAAGCGCGCAGGCCAACAGCACCGAAATGATTGCCGCCATTTCTGGCCGATCGGCAAGATGTCTCACCAACGATTTTTGCCAGCTGGCGCGCGAGTTCGCGCAGGATGCCATTCCCCCTTATCCACTCACCTACGCGCTGGGCAAAGCGCTCGCTGCTGCCGCCGCCGCTAAAGGCGCGTACGGCTTTGGCGCGCAGTGGGCCGGGCAGGGCGCCGCGCTGGCGCGGGAAATGCCGGCGGCAGAATTAATTAACACGCTGGTGGCGGAGTGGCAGGCGGCGTAACGCAGCTTTTCTGCTGCGACCATCTCTATGGTTGAGGAGGCGATGATGACAAACCCAGCCGGGATAAATCCCGGAGAACAGGTCGTTTTATACGACGGCGTATGCAAACTGTGCAACGCGTGGGTGATGTTTCTCCTGCGTCACCGCATTCCACGCCATGTACGTTTTGCGGCGGTTCAGAGTGAGCAGGGGAAAGCGCTATTACGTTTTGTCGGTCTGCCAGATGAAGATATTCGCACCATCGTTTTGATTGATGGGCAAAATCATTGGCTCCGTGCGCAGGCAATTTTCCGCATCATGCACTATATGCCGTGGCCGTGGCGCGTTTTGTCTGTCGTGAGGTTTATGCCTGACGTTATCAGCAATTATTGTTACGACCGCATTGCGCTAAATCGCTATCGGCTTTTTGGTCGCTACAACGAGCATTACCCCATTAAATCCGATTATCACGGACGATTTTTAGACCAGTAAAAATCGTCCGTTAATCCTCGAAACGGAACGCTTGCTGCGAAATGGTTTTAGCCATCATCGATTTAATCCATTCCGTAGGTTCCCGTTTACCGCTGCGTTTGTGTGAATAGATTTTCACGGTGAACCTTGGCGCGGGAAACGGCAGCCTGAATGAGGTCACATCGGCGGCCTGTTTAATTTTACTGGCAACGAAAGACGGGATCGCCATCAGCAATTCACTTTCCGCGATAATAAAGGGCGCACTCAGCATCGATGGCGTTCTGATGGCGATGCGGCGTTTAAGGCCAATGCGCGCAAGATGGGAATCCAGTAATCCCTGCTTTTCATTCCACGGCGTAACCACCAGATGCCCGGCGGCAAGATAGTCGTCAAGATTCAGACTGCTGCGTCGCGCATTGGCAATCACCATAAATTCATCACTGAATAAATCGGTCTCGTCGAGATCGGGATGATGCATGCTATCCGGCTCGCTAAAACTCAGCGCCATATCGATTTCACCCGCCAGTAATTCAATCAGCGCCGGATTATGCGGCAAATGGCAGAGTTCAAAACTCAGATTGGGTGCCGTATCAGTCAGCGCATGCATCAGCCGCGGAAAGACACAAAAAGCGGTGTAATCCGTTACCGCAATTCTAAAACAGTCATCACTGGTCAGCGGATCGAAAGGCTGCAGCGGACTGAGATGCCGATTTAATCCGGTTAACGTTTCGGCAATATAGGGTGCCAGCTGGCAGGCATAAACGCTGGGACACATTTTGTGGCCTTCGCGGTAGAACAGCGGATCTTTAAAAAACTCACGTAATCGGGACAGCGCGTGGCTTAACGCGGAAGTACTCAAACTGAGTTCAATTGCCGCCAGCCTGACCGAACGATGTCTGAAAACTGCGTCGAAAACGGGGAGGAGATTCAAGTCCAGTCGACGCAGCACATGATGCATGAAATTCACCTATCATTGATTTTATTGCACTTATTTCATCGAACAATACCCATTATGCTGGGCAGCATCAATCTGATTAAATAAGAAATAATGCATGAAGATGACTATTCGGCCAGCCAATCCTGATGACGCGGACGCCATTTACGACATGATTGCTGAGTTGTCGGTTTATGAACATGGATTACAGTCGTCATCAACTACCGTGGAAGAGATCAGATCGACGCTATTCAATCCCGAAAGCCATAGCGAAGCGTTGATGTGCGAGATTGATGGCATAACCGCCGGGTACGCAGTGATTACCCGCAGCTACTCGGCGTGGCTGGGGCGGCGCGGACTCTATATGGAAGACTTGTACTTCTCGCCCAATTTTCGCGGCCTCGGTGCAGGCAAAGCGCTGCTGCAGTATGTCGCGCAGCACGCGGTCAATCATCAGTGCAACCGCATTGAGTGGAGTGCGTTAGATTGGGATCAGTCGGCCAGAGAGTTCTATCTCAGTATTGATGCGCTGCCGTTAAATGAGTGGGTGCGTTATCGGCTCGACGGGGCGGCATTAGAGAAATTTGCTGCCGCCACGCCGCAATAGTTCTCTGCCACAAAAGGCCCGCCAAAATGGCCTAATGCTCATGTCAGCCAGGCCAACGACGAGTGTGCAGGCCGGTGGCACTTTTGGGCCGGCTGTCCTCGCGCCGCTAACGCGGTTCCTTCACTTCGCTCGTCAGCCTAACGGACCGGCGAAGACGGGACTTCCCTGTCCCGGCTTCGCCTTTCGCCCGCGTCCTGCGGGCTCTCCTGGCTTCCTCGCTTCGTTCAGCGCTGCGAATTGCCGGCCCAAAATTGCCCCCGGCCCGCTTCGACGCTTCAGTGCGTGACGCAGCAGATGTGTCAGAGCCCGCACGATTAACGCAGCCCTTAAGCCAAACTCTTTCATAACTGACAAGTATTAGGCCAAACCGGCCGATTAATGTTATTCCCGTTAAAGCGATTGCAGGAACGTCAGCAGATCGGCGTTGAGCTGATCGGTATGCGTCACCGCAAAGCCGTGCGGTGCGTTGTCATACACTTTCAGCTGCGCGCCGGCGATCATTTCGGCGGCGACTTTCCCGGTGGTTTCGAACGGCACGACCTGGTCGTTGCTGCCGTGAATCACCAGCGTCGGCACGTCGATTTTTGCCATATCAGGACGGAAGTCGGTTTCCGAGAACGCGGTAACACAATCAATCGTCCCTTTCAGTGACGCCAGCAGCGCAATATTCAACGTCTGCGTCAGCGCGCCTTCTGAAACCGTTTGACCGGCGTTGGTGCCGTAGAACGGTGTGGCAAAATCACTGATGAACTGCGCGCGATCTTTACGTAAGCCCTGACGAATGCCTTCAAACACCGACAAATCGACGCCTGCTGGATAATCATCGGCCTTGCCGAAGATCGGTGTCACCGCGCCCAACAGCACTAAGCTATCCACGCGCGCTGTGCCGTAATTGTTGATGTAGCGCGCCACATCGCCGCCACCCATTGAGAAGCCCACCAGCGTCACGTTTTGCAGATCCAGATGGCTAATCAGGTCGTTAATATCCGATGCAAAAGTATCGTAGTTGTAGCCTTCCCACGGTTGATCGGAACGGCCAAAGCCGCGGCGATCAAAAGCGATAACGCGGTAGCCTTTCTCCGCCAGGAAATTCAACTGGCTGTCCCACATATCCCCGTCGAGCGGCCAGCCGTGACTGAATAGCACCGGCTTGCCGGTACCCCAATCTTTGAAATAGATCTGCGTACCATCCTGCGTCTTAAATGTGCTCATGTTTCGGCCTTATTAATGTCGATGAATGAAAGCGCCTTATTCAGGCGCCACGAGATAACGAACTTCCGGAGCTGCAGTGCCTTGATGAAATCCCAACACGCGGTTCTGAATCTTTTGATCGTTCATGGTATAGCGCTCGCGCTGACGCAGATGCTCCATCCATGAGCCAACCACAAAGGTCTCAACAAACATGTCGGGTTGCAGCATGTCCTCGTACAGAGACCAGTTCAGCGCGCCACCACGTCGTCTGACGCGACGCATATCCTGCATGCACACCGCAAAGGCATGCGCATCACTGCGGTTGATCTGATAATGATAGCTGACCATCACCGGCCCGCGATCGTGACGAATCTCCAGCTCGGGCAAGGGATCGCTGACCGTGCTGAGGTCGAGGTTCAGATCCGGATCCTGATCCAGCCGCCAGCGCAGCACCGTCAGGCTCGCCAGCAGCATGCCGACAGTGGCGACAGTCAGTGACAATGGAATGCTGAATGTCGATGCCAGCTGTCCCCAAATGGCGCTGCCTAACGTCATCGAGCCAAAAAACACCGTCAGATAGACCGCCAGCGCCCGGGCTTTCACCCATTTGGCGGCACTGCGCTGCGCGCCAAGATTGAGGGTGGAAAGCACGGCAATCCACGCAAAGCCGGTAAAGAACTCGAACGCATTCAGCAACCAGAGGTGACGAATAAACGCCAGCGCCAGCAGAGTGATGGCAAACATCAGGCTCGCCAGCACCATCAGCTGATCGGGATTAAAGCGTTTGCGCATACGCGGCAACAGCAGCGCGCCGCAAATTGCGCCGATGCCGATGCAACCCAGCATAATGCCGTACCCGCCGGGCCCAAGGCCCAGTTCGCGTCGAGCCACCAGCGGTAACAGCGCCCAACCGGCACTGCCAAACACAAAGAAAGCGATGGTGCGCACCAGCACATTGCGCAGTACCGGCGCAGCATGCACATAGCGCACGCCGGCGCGCACCGCCGGGAAGAAGTGCTCCGGCGGCAAACGCTGCACGCTGGGCTGTGCTTGCCACACATACAGCACCAGAAACACGCCGAGTACCGAAAGCGCATTCAGCAGAAACACCATCCACGGACCGGCAAACGACAGAATCAGGCCGCCGAGCGCCGGGCCGATAGCGCGACTGATGTTAATGCCGAGCGAGTTAAGCGCAATCGCCGGGCCGAGCTCCTCCTTACTGACCAAATCCGGCACGATAGCCTGGAAGGGCGGAGAACTCATGGCCGCGCCGGTACTCAGCAGGAACGCCGCAATCAGCAGCACCATCGGTGTGACCAGGTCTGCCCAGGAAAGGAATGTCAGGCTCGCGGCGGCAATAAACACCCAGATTTGCGAGAACAGCAGGTATTTACGCCGGTCAACGATATCCGCCATCACGCCAGACGGCAGTGCAAACAGAAACATCGGTAAGCTGCTAGCGGCCTGCACCAGCGCCACCGAGAGCGGATCGGCGCTCAGTGTCAGCATGGTCCAGTTAACGCCTACGTCGTTCATCCATGAACCGACATTGGATACCACGGTAGCGATCCACAGCATGCGGAACACGCGCTGGCGCAGCGGCTGCCATGGTGAAACCGTCTGCGAAACGGGCGGCAGATCCGCCTCGGGGATGTCATGAATGTCATTAACCTGCGCCATGAACAACCTCCGAAACGCCGCCAAACACGCGCCAGCGACCGGGGCCGGTCAGCGCCAGCGTGGTGAAGATGATCAGCAGCAGCCAGCCAAACTGTCCTTCCGCTATGCTCCAGTTGGGGTGGACGAACAGCATCGCCACCAGCAGCACGCCGATAATCGGCAGGCAGGCCAGGCGGGTAAACACGCCGAGCAGGATAAACAGCGGGCAGACCACTTCAGCAACGATCGCCGCCAGCAGGCTGAAGTAGGCACCCAGGCCAAAGGGATCCTCGATACGCGTCAGTTCTTCACTGAAATGGAACACCTTCGGCAAGCCGTGCACGTGCAACAACAGCAGGCAGCCGGTAAGGCGCAGGAAGAACAGCCCCGCATCAATGCGAGGCGGCTGTGAGAGTGAATGTTTCATGGTTTAGAAGGCGAAGCAGCTGCAGCCGAGCGCGCCCCAGAAGGCGTTCTCTTCCGAAACCGGCAGGTTGGCGCCGCGCGCAATCTCGTGAGAATGCGTATGCACGCCGCACGGGCCGCTGCAGTGATGCGCTTGCTGCATCATGCCCACGCGTGTGGTGGCGGTCGGTGGCGCACTGCGATAGTGGCCGGGAACCTTGACCACCGGCGACCATTCCGGCAGCACCGGAATGAGGGGCGGCGCTTCCGAGCTGAAAGCGCCGGCGGCATAAACGATATTTCCGTCCACCACCGTCAGCACCGACTCAATGCCTTTGATCTCCTCTTCAGGCACGCTGAAGTAGTCTTTGCTCAGCACCACCATATCGGCCAGCTGACCGCTTTTAATCTGGCCTTTTTTACCTTGCTCGCTGGAGAACCAGGCGCTGCCCTGCGTCCACAACATCAGCGCCGTATCACGATCGAGGCGCGCGTTGACGTCGTACATCTGCATGCCGCCCACGGTGCGTCCCGAGACCAGCCAGTAAAGCGCGGTCCACGGGTTATAACTGGCCACGCGCGTCGCATCGGTTCCTAAACCCACCGGCACGCCGGTCTCCAGCATGCGCGCCACCGGCGGTGTATGGCGAGTGGCCTCAATGCCGTAACGCTCGGCAAAGTATTCGCCCTGGAACGCCATACGATGCTGTACGGCAATGCCGCCGCCCAGCTCTTTGATGCGGTCAAGGTTACGCTGCGTCACGGTTTCGGCGTGATCGAAGAACCAGTGCAGGCCGTTGAACGGAATGTCGCGGTTCACTTTTTCAAACACATCCAGCATGCGACTGATCGATTCATCGTAAGTGGCGTGCAGGCGGAACGGCCAGCGATGTTCCACCAGATGACGCACCACGCGCTCCAGCTCATCTTCCATGCCGGGCGCCAGATCCGGACGCGGTTCGAGGAAATCTTCGAAATCGGCGGCGGAGAACACCAGCATTTCACCGGCGCCGTTGTGACGGAAATAGTCGCTGCCCTGGCCCGGCGTCAGCATGTCGGTCCACTTTTCGAAGTCTTCCAGCTCGTGGCCCGGACGTTGGGTAAACAGGTTGTAGGCGATACGCAGCGTCATCTGCTTTTTCTCATGCAGCTCGGCAATGACTTCGTAATCTTCGGGATAGTTCTGGAAACCGCCGCCTGCATCAATCGCGCTGGTCAGGCCCAGACGGTTCAACTCGCGCATAAACTGGCGGGTGGAATTGACCTGCTGCTCCAGCGGCAGTTTTGGCCCTTTCGCCAGCGTGGCGTAAAGGATCATGGCGTTCGGGCGCGCAATCAGCATGCCGGTCGGGTTGCCATTGCTGTCGCGCTGGATCTCGCCGCCCGGCGGATTGGGCGTGTCTTTGGTGTAGCCGACGACCTTCAACGCGGCGCGATTGAGCAGGGCACGATCGTACAGATGCAGGATAAACACCGGCGTATCGGGCGCGGCTTCGTTGATCTCATCCAGCGTCGGCATGCGACGCTCGGCAAACTGAAACTCGGTCCAGCCGCCTACCACGCGCACCCACTGGGGTGACGGCGTGCGCAGCGCCTGTTCTCTCAGCATCCGCAACGCATCGGCGATCGAGGGCACGCCTTCCCAGCGCAGTTCGAGGTTGTAATTCAGGCCCCCGCGGATCAGGTGCAGGTGGGAATCATTCAGGCCGGGAATGGCGGTATGGCCTTTGAGGTCAATCACTTTGGTGCCTTCGCAGTGATGCTGCATCACGTCGGCCAGGCTGCCCACTTCGAGAAATTTGCCATCGCGCATCGCCACGGCCTCGGC
Source organism: Pantoea sp. AG1095 (assembly GCF_003208415.1). Classification (NCBI taxonomy): domain Bacteria; kingdom Pseudomonadati; phylum Pseudomonadota; class Gammaproteobacteria; order Enterobacterales; family Erwiniaceae; genus Pantoea; species Pantoea sp. AG1095. The sequence continues at coordinate 605,924 of NZ_QKMJ01000001.1, forward strand.
AATTGGGTTGCCGCGATCGACAGTATGAAATCGCCCATTGGTCAAAATGATGTCTGCTTTGCCTAACGTAACCATAAAAGCTCCTGAATAAGAGGTCCTGCCAATTTCGCAGGTGAAATACTGGGTGGGATTATGTTCAGGCGGTGCGGAAAGCGTCTAGTTATACAAAAGGATAGGTATACCTTCGTATAGTTATACCTATAGATAATGGTTCGTGTGCCCAAAGGTTCTTACACTGCGCCCAGACATTCACCTCAATGGGCATACAAAAATGACAACCAGTAAATTAGAAGTACTGACACCGCATAACTGCCAGATCATCTTCATTGACCAGCAGCCGCAAATGGCGTTTGGCGTGCAGTCCATCGACCGTCAGGTGCTGAAAAATAACGTGGTCGCGTTGGCAAAAGCGGCGAAGGTCTTCAACATTCCTACCGTACTGACCACGGTGGAGACCGAGAGCTTCTCAGGCAACACCTTCCCGGAGCTGCTGGATGTGTTCCCCGGCCAGGACATTCTTGAGCGTACCTCGATGAACTCGTGGGATGACCAGAAAGTGCGTGATGCGCTGGCGGCCAACGGTAAGAAGAAAATTGTGGTTTCCGGTCTGTGGACCGAAGTGTGTAACAACACCTTCGCGCTGTGCGCCATGCTGGAAGGCGACTATGAGATCTACATGGTGGCTGACGCCTCCGGCGGCACCACCAAAGAAGCGCACGACTATGCCATGCAGCGCATGATTCAGGCGGGTGTGATCCCGGTGACCTGGCAGCAGGTGATGCTGGAGTGGCAGCGCGACTGGGCGCACAAAGAGACCTACAACGCGGTGATGGATATCGCGAAAGAGCACTCCGGTGCTTACGGCATCGGCGTTGATTACGCTTACACCATGGTGCACAAAGCGCCATCGCGTCAGAAGAGCGAGCATCGCACGCTGGCACCGGTTGCTGCGCCCGTTCGCTAAATCGTCACCCAGGCGAGCGCTTAGCGGCTCGCCTGTCTCTTTTGCAAGGAGGACCGGTGAGTCCTTTACTGATTTCTCTGGCGGCGGGCGTGTTTATCGGCCTGATTTACGCCTTGCTCAACGTGCGATCGCCGGCGCCACCCGCCGTGGCGCTGGTGGGCTTGCTGGGCATGATCGTGGGCAGTTCGCTGGGCGGAAAATTGACCCATCCGGTGGCCTTCTCCGCGCCTGTCGATAAATCGCCGCGCGCGATGGCCGCGGACAGGCCGCTACCTCCCGCCACGCTCACCGCAAAACAGGCGGGTTGAACATGCTGAAAACCTATGCGATATCGCTCTCCGTCGGTATTTTAGTTGGCATCATTTATGCCGTTATCGACGTCAATTCCCCAGCGCCGCCCGTGATTGCGCTGCTTGGTCTGTTTGGTATGCTGGTCGGCGAACAGATTATCCCGCTGTGCAAGCGCCTGATAAACCGTCAACCGGTCACGCTGGCCTGGTTTCGTCATGAGTGTGTGCCTAAAATCAGCGGCACGCCGCCATCGAGTGACAAAACCTCCTGAGGACGCGCCGCAGGCAGTGAATAATAATGAAGGAACACAGCATGCAGCTGTCGCAGCGCATTGTCGTTGTTGATGATGAACGATCGGTTCGCAGTGGTTTGAGCAATCTGCTTCAGTCGGAAGGATACGCAACGCAGGCATTTGAGTCGGCTGAAGCGCTATTAGCGGACGAGACGGCGCTAAATGACGCTGCGCTGTTTATTATTGATGTAGAGCTCAAAGGCATGTCGGGCTTTGAGTTGTTCCGTGCGCTGGTACAGCGTCTCGAGAACCCACCCGGAATCATCATCTCCGGCAACGGCGATGAAAATATGCTCTGGTATGCCATCAATCTAGGCGCGATAACCTTTATGCGAAAGCCCATTGATATCGACCTGCTGTTCGAACATATCCGCCTGGCGTTTTCCTCCCAGGCGGCGCGCCAATGAGCACGCTTTTCCTGTCGTTAAATATCTCGGATGACGCGGCGCTGGTGCTGGCGGATGACATCGTTTTCACCCCGCTGGCGCAGGAAGGGCAGGTTGAATGGATCGAATGCCGACACCTGATCTCCGGTGAGCGCTTCGTGCTGGCCACGGCGGCGGCCGAAGAGGCGGTGTTTCAGGTGACGCAACTGCTGAAAAATGAGTATGCGCTGCGCACCTTATTAACGGAAAGCTGGGCGCTAAAACCGTTGCGTCACACCTTATATCAAGGGCGCTACGCCCTGATTTATCCCGCTTTCCGCTACCAAACCCTGGCGGATTATCTGCGCCTGCCAGCGGGTAAAATTCAGAAGTTCATCAGCTGCGCCGTGCTGCTGTGTAACGCGCTCAGCAAGCTGCATCAGCAAGGCTTGGTGCACGGCGACATCAAACCGGCCAATTTCTTCTTCACCGATCAAGGCGACGTGGTGCTGGGCGGCTTTGGCCTGGCGTTTATCGAAGCGGACTCACAGCAGCCGCTGCGCGCCTCGGTGACCGGCGGAACGCTGGCCTACATGTCGCCCGAGCATACCTCGCGCACCGCGCACGCGGTCAGCCAGGTCAGCGATCTCTACAGCCTGGGCATCGTGCTTTACGAATTACTCACCGGCAAGCTTCCCTATGGCAGCGCCGAAGGTGGCGCGGCTGAATGGGTGCACCATCACATTGCCTCCGAAGCGCTGCCGCCGCACCGGCTGCGCAAAGATGTACCGCTGGTGCTCTCATCCCTCATTTTACGCCTGCTAACCAAATCGCCGGAGCAGCGTTATCAAACCGTCGAAGGCGTGCTGGCCGATCTGCGCCGCTGCGAATCCAATTTGATGCCTGACGGCGTGGTTGAATCCTTCGCGCTGGGCTTACAGGATGTGCCGACCTCGACGCTGTTATCCGATGTGCTGTACAGCGACCATGCTCAGGCCAGCGAGATGCTGGCGGCGTTTGATGAGGTGTGCAGCAGCGGGAAACACTGCATGGTGGCGATTGGCGGCGCGCCCGGTGCCGGAAAATCCTCGCTGATTGCCTCGGCGCTTAAAATCCTGCGCGAAAAAAACGCGCTGCTGACGGTGACCAAAGCCGATCAGCACTCGCCCATTCTGCCCTACGCGGTATTCACCTCGGCGTTTCGATCGCTGACGCTGCATCTGCTCGGGTTGCCCGCTGAAGAGATGGCGCGCTGGAAAACACACATCACGCGTCAACTGGGGAATTATGTTGGGCTGGCCGTCAATCTGGTGCCCGAGCTGGGCATCTTGCTCAACCACAAAGCCAGCGTGCAGGCGGATGCGCGCTCGCTGGATGCGCGCAATCGCCTGAATCTGGTGGCCTGCAGCCTGGTGAAAGCCTTTACGGTGCCGGGACGGCCGCTGATCCTGCTGATTGATGATGTGCACTGGGCCGATCAGGCGACTTTGCAGCTGCTGCAGAATCTGCTGCGTTCCAGCGACGATATTCCCTTGTTGCTGGTGATTTCTCATCGCGATCGCGCCTCGTTGCCCTGTCCGACGGTGGTCGCCAGCCTGGATCGGATTCGTGCGGCGGCCACGCGCATTGTGGATGTGACGCCCGAGCCGCTGTCGGTGAAAAATATCGCCAGCTGGCTGGCCGGCATTTTTCACACGCGTAGCGCGGAAACCACCGAGCTTGCGCAGATCATCCATGAAAAAACCGCAGGAAATCCGCTCGCCACGCGTGAGTTTTACCGCCAGGCGGTGCGCGATCACCACATTACGCACGTCGCATCCCATAAATGGACCTACAATCCGCACGCGCTGAGAAACTGCCATTACACTGCGAATGTTGCAGCCAGCGTGCTGCAACAGCTGCAGTTGCTCGCGCTGCCGGTGCGCCAGCTGCTGGGCCGATTGGCCTGCATCGGCAGTAGCGGCGATCTGCCGGTGTTGGCTGGCATCCTCGATACGGCGCTTAGCGCCCTTCACGCCACGCTGCACCCTGCGGCTGAGGCCCGGCTGATCTCACTGACCGATCACAGCTACGCCTTTATGCATGACAGCATGCATGAGGCCGCGCTGAAGATGCTTTCGTCGGCAGAAAAAGATGATTTTCACTTTGCCGCCGCGCGCTATTACATGCAGGTCGCGCGCCAGGATAACGCGCATGCGCTGCTGTTCAGTGCTGCGCATCACACCATCACGTTGCAAAACCGCGCACTTTTAGCGCCTGATGCCGCTGCGTTTAGTCTGCTGTTATTAAACGCCACCCGACGCGCGAAAATTATGGGCGATTACGCTTCCGCGCTGCGTTTCTTACACGCTGCCCGAGCGCTCAACGCAGCGTCAGGCGCGGAGGAGAGCGGCCCGTTTTTGTTTGAGCAAGCGGAGTGTGAGTTTTTAAACGGCAACTTATCGGGCGCGCTGGCGTTGAGCTCTGAGATTCTCGCCACGCCCGGTGCGGTCACCGATAAAGCCGAAGCGGCGACGCTAATTGCTGAAATTCATATGCGTCAGTCCGACAGCCAGCTGGCGCTGGAAACCGCGCTGGCCTGGCTGGCGGTGTTTGACATTCATCTGCAGCGCTATCCGGATAAAGCCGAGTGCGATGTCGCCAGGCAACGGTTGAAAAAAGAGGTTGGCAAAAATCCCTATACGCGCTTCCGTTCCCTGGCGCGAGTGACCTGCCACAAAACCGAAGCGGTGATGAACCTGATGGCCAGCGCCAGCACCTTCGCCGCTTTTATCAGCCCACGGCTGCAGTTCATTATCCTGTGCAAACTTCTGCATCTGACGATGGAGAAGGGCATTAGCGGTGCCTCCACGCTGGCGCTTGCCTGGTACGGCGTGGTGTGTGGCGATCAGTTCAACGAATACAGCCGAGGATTTGCCAGCGCGCTGCTGGCCCGCGAGCTGGTGTATAAGCACGACTTCGTTAGCTACAAAGCGCGCACGCTGATGCCGCTGGACCAGGTGAGCGTCTGGACCATGCCGCTCAGTTACGCCATCGAGTGCGCTAAAGCGACCTTTGATGTGGCGGTTGATATCGGCGATCGCACGTCGGCGTGTCTGGCGCTGCGTCATCTCACCATGAATTGCCTGGCGCGCGGTGACCATCTTGATGGCGTGCATACTTCGATCATGCGCGGCATGGTCTATGTGCGCAAAGCGCAGTATCGCGATGTGGAAGTGATACTCGGCATGCAGCTGGATTACGTGATGTTCCTGCGTAAGCCAGCCGGTGAGACCTTGTCCGGCGATGATTTCCATGCGCCCGCGCTAAATGTGGTGCAACCCGAATACGCCATTGAACCGCTGTTTTTGATGCAGTTCTGGACGCGGCTGTATAAAGGCATGGCGCACTTCTTTGCCGGTGAGTATGCCGCCGCTCAGCGCCAGTTCAGCGACGCTGCGCCGCTCACAGACGTGATTCCCGGCCATGTGCATATGCTGGATTTCCATCTCTACAGTGCGCTTTCACTCAGCATACCGCTGCAACCGAATGAGCTTGATGCCACGCAGCGGCAGCAACTGCAGCGCCACCTTGAAAGAATCATCACCTGGGCAACGGAGAACCCCGGCACCTTTGCCGACAAAGAGGCGCTGCTGCGCGCCGAACTGCTCAGGCTGGAGGATAACAGCGGCGCGGCGCTGGAGCAGTTTGAAAAAGCCATTGAGCTGTCGCGCAAAGGGCAGTTTCATCCGATCAACGGTTTGGCATGCGAACTGGCCGCGCGCTGCGCCAGTGCGCGCGGCATGGCGTTCGCCGCCGAGGGCTATATCAAAGGCGCGCTTGCCGCCTGGGATCGCTGGGGCGCGGGCGCCAAGGTGCGCCAGCTTGAAATGCACTATCCGCATCTGGCGGCGCACCCGCCGCAGAGCGCGTTAAACACCGTGACCTTTGAGCAGAGCGCGGTGATCAGCGACCTGCAAAGCCTGGTCACGGCGATGCGCGCATTGACCGAAGAGATCAATCTTGATCGGCTGATCCATATTTTGATGATGATGTTGGTGGAGCGCGCCGGCGCGCAGCACTGTATTTTGATCCGCCTCATCGACGGCAATGTGCCGGAAATTCAGGCGCGCGCCTCCTCCACGGTGGAAGGCGTCAGAGTCAAAATCGTTAATGAACTGCCGGTAGCGACCGATTTGCCGCTGTCGATTCTCTCGGCGGTGATCCGCACCGGACAGGAAATCCGTACCGGTCGGCCGGAAGTGTTTAGCCCATTTAGTCAGGATAACTATCTGGTTGCCTCTGGCGCGGCAGTGATGTGTGTGCCGATGTTCCGCCAGGCGCAAATGGTGGGCGTGCTCTATCTGGAAAACCGGCTGATGCCAGATGTTTTCACCGCGGAGCACTCGCGCATTGTCTCGATGTTAGGTGCGCAGGCTGCGGTTTCTCTGGAAACGGCGCGGCTGTATGCCGAGCTGGTGGAGGAGAACATCCAGCGGCGGAAAATTGAAAAACAGCTGCGTGCCAGCCAGACATCTCTGATGCTGGGTGAAAAAATCAGTAATACCGGTACCTGGCACTGGCATCTTGAGCCGGATATCCAGCTGGTATCGGATGAATATAAACGCATCATGGGGCTGCCCGCCGGGCAGGTGAGCACCTCGATGGCCGAGTTTCAGCGGCGGGTGCATCCAGACGATCTTCAGTGCCTGAAAGCGCTGATTGAATCCAGCGTGGCGCATGGCGTGAGCATGCAGGCTGAATTTCGCATCATCCGTGATGACGGCGAATGCCGTTATATCAAAGGCATTGGTGAGCCGGTGGAGAACTGGCCGGATGTCGCCGAATATTTCGGCACGCTAACGGATATCACCGCGCAGCGTCAGTCCGAAGATGCCGCCAGAATTGCCCAGGCCGAGCTGGCTCGCGTGGCACGCGCCACCACGGTAGGACAGCTGACCTCATCGATCGCCCATGAAATCAATCAGCCGCTGATGTCGATTGTGGCCAATGCTGGCGCCAGCCTGCGCTGGTTGAAACGCGATCCGGTTCAACTGGAGAAAGCCAGTGAAAGCATTGATGAGATCATTAACGAAGGGCGGCGCGCTGGCGAAATTATTCGCGGCCTGCAGTCACTGACGCGCAATAATGTCGCGGAGTATGCATCGGCCAGGCTGCATCTGCTGGCGCGCGATATTTTAACCTTGTCGCGTCTGGAACTTGAGCGCCGCTCGGTGGCACTTGAACTGGATATTCAAGCGCCATGGGATGAGGTGTTTTGCGAGCGCGTACAGATTCAGCAGGTGCTGCTGAATCTGGTGATTAATGCCATTGAGGCGATGGCAGATAATGCCGGAGCGCGTATTCTGCGGCTCTCATCCTCCAATCCTGACGCGAATCATATTCGTATAGAGGTGGCCGACAACGGCAGCGGATTATCGGCAGAGGTTATCGGCAAGATATTTGACTCTTTCTACACCACCAAAGCGGAAGGAATGGGAATGGGCCTGACCATCAGTAATGAAATCATCAAACGTCATGGTGGTGTGCTGAGTGCGGAAAACCGCCCACAGGGTGGCAGCGTATTTAGCTTTACCCTACCATTAAATCTGGGGAAATAGTTTATCTGATCCTCCCGCGCTATTTCGCGGGAGGAAAATCGGATCGTTATCACTATAACGCGCGCCTTATTCATCTTGCAGTAAATGAAGTTTCTCAGCGGCTCTGACTAATTCTGATACTGAACGCACCGCCATTTTTTCCATTACGCGGCGTTTATGCACTTTTGCCGTAATTTCACTGATGCCCATTTCGGCGGCAATCTGCTTATTTAATAAACCGCGAATGACAAGCAGCATCAATTCCATTTCCCGTGGCGTTAAAGAGTGATAACGCCCGGTGAGTACAACTCTTTCCTGTGCGAGTGCTGCGCTTTTTTCGGCCAGCGCCATGGCAGCGGATACCACTTGTATCAGGTCATCCGGCATCACCGGCTTGGTGAGAAACTCAAAGGCGCCGGCCTTCATCGCGCGGACCGTCAGAGGAATGGTGCCAAAGCCGGTGAGGAAAATGGTGGGAATGGTGTATCCGCGTGCGGTGAGATCCTGCGAGACATCAAAGCCGTCGCGGCCCGGCATATTCATATCGACAATTAAACAGCTCGGGGTGCGGTAATGCGGCTGATGTAAAAATTCAGCGGGGGAGGTAAAGGTCGAAATCAGGTAGCCTTCTGAGCTCAGAAGATTTCGCAGCGCGTTGATGACAGCGTGGTCATCGTCAACAATATAAATCGTTCTATCCATAAAAACTCATTCAGACTCTTACGAGTTCTATTCACTACATGCGCGCTAATATACCCGCAAAATAGTGCTGTAGGAATGGCGAAAAACGTATATGTGAATGTGATTATCTGCTGCGCTGTCAGGCCTAAAAAGGGTGAGGATGAAAAGCCATGCACTCACCCGCTATTCTTAAGGTAATAAATGCGTAACCTTAAGGTTCTTCAATTCGCGATACCCTCAAGGTGGTTTGTTCGCCACGCCCATACACTTTTCCACTGACGCGAACTTTATCACTGGCTGAATAGGTTTTCTCTTTGAAGGCCGGCTTCTCAGCATTAATGATAATCGTGCCGGTATCATCGCGGAATTTGTAGCTATCACCTTTCAGCTTTTCAATAATATGGCCTTCGAGCGTGACATAGCCGCCCTGACGGAAATCACGAATACGTGAAATCGGGGTTTGTGCGGTGTCTTCCGATCCTTTATAACCGGCATCCTGATTCTTCTGCGGCGGTGCTGTTTCACCTGATTGGTATCCGCCTTCCGCTGCGCTCACGCCAACGCTGAACATCATGATTACTGAAGCTAAAACAACCTGTTTCATACGCTCTCCATAGATTTTCCTGCTGACACGGTGTTAAGTCTGGCACAAATATGCGCGACTGCACGACAAACGCAGCGGTAATTGAAAAAAGCACAACTGACTTATTTATGCCAGGGTATGTAGACGCGGTTTTTATTTCTTTGGCTAAGCGCGACGTTAAATTAGCGCCGTGCTTATCTGCTCATTCGAATTAAGAGTGCTAGCCACTCAGGAAAATAAATCATGAAAGCTATCGTCTATAACGGGCCTTTTGATGTCTCGGTTAAAAATGTTCCTGATGCAAAAATTGTGCGTCCTACCGATGCGCTTATTCGTATTACCACCACCAATATTTGCGGTTCCGATTTACATATGTACGAGGGGCGCACCAGCTTTGAACAGGGGCGCATCTTTGGTCATGAAAACCTTGGCGAAGTGGTGGAAGTGGGGAGTGGCGTCGAGCGACTTAAGGTTGGCGATTACGTTTGTATGCCGTTCAACGTCGGCTGTGGTTTCTGTGAAAATTGTGAGAGAGGGTTAACCGGTTTCTGTCTGACCGCCAACCCCGGCACCGCAGGTGCGGCCTACGGCTTTGCTGAAATGGGTGAGTGGGAAGGCGGTCAGGCCGAGCTGCTGCGCGTGCCGTTTGCCGATTTTAACTGTTTGCTGCTGCCACCGGATGCGGTGGAGAAAGAGGAAGATTATGTGATGCTGTCGGACATTTTCCCCACCGGCTGGCATGCGACCGAACTGGCAGGCCTGCGACCGGGCGATAGCGTCGCCATCTACGGTGCGGGCCCGGTAGGCTTGATGGCCGCGCATTCGGCGATCATCAAAGGCGCGTCGCAGGTGTTTGTGGTGGATACGCACCCCGATCGCCTGGCGCTGGCGGAGCAGATGGGCGCAACGGGCATCAATGCCGTGGGCGACGCAGCGGTGCAGCAAATCCTTGATCTGACGGATGGACGCGGCACGGATTGCGGTTGTGAATGCGTGGGTTATCAATGTTGTAATCAGCATGGACACGAAGATAACAGCGCCACCATGAACAGCCTGGTCGCCTCCACCAAAGCCACCGGCGGCATTGGCGTGGTGGGCGTGTTTATCCCGCAGGATCCCGGCGCGGCCAGCGAGTTAGCCAAAGTGGGTAAAATGCCGTTCGATTTCGGCAGCTTCTGGTTTAAAGGGCAGTCGATCCGTACCGGCCAGGCCAACGTCAAAGCCTATAACCGCCAGCTGGCGCGATTGATTGCCACCGACAAAGCGCATCCGGCGAGCATTATTTCTCATCGACTGTCGCTGGCCGAAGGACCCGAAGCGTACCGCCATTTCGACGATCGTGATGCGGGCTGGACCAAGGTGATTTTGAAACCTTAACGCATTCATAGCGCCTGTTATGCCGCATGATATTTTTGGTCGCCATTAATGGCGACCCTGTGGAGGGTGCGAAAATAATTGAAATAAAGCGCAACGGTATTTATCAGGATTAATCTTATTAATAAACCATTAAAGCTACCTTTCGGTTAAAATATCCTCGCTTTACATTCTCCTCATTAATCTCTTTAAACATCATTTCTAAACCAGACGAAATATAAATGTTTTTATGCTCTACAGTTAATAGGGTCTTAACTGGAGGAGCATGTCACATGTCGAAAGATAAAAAAGAACAGAATTTAACCCATACCGCGCCGCATAAAGGGCCAGAAACCTCTGAGCCAGGATTAGGTGATTTAGCACCGCAAGGCGGTGGACATAAACCTGCCGCTGAACCGACGCCGCCGGGCAAGCAGCCTACCGCGCCCGGCAGCCTGAAAGCGCCCGCCACGCAAAACAGCAAACTTGAGCAGCTCGATGAGTACCGCAAAAATGGCGAAAACGCTGACCTGACCACCAACCAGGGCACCCGCATCGCCAACGATCAGAACTCGCTGCGTGCCGGTTCGCGCGGGCCCACGTTGCTTGAAGACTTCATCATGCGTGAAAAAATCACGCATTTTGACCACGAACGCATTCCTGAGCGTATCGTTCATGCGCGCGGTTCGGCGGCGCATGGCTATTTCCAGCCTTACCGCTCGCTGGAAAAACTGACCAAAGCAGGTTTCCTCAGCGATGCCGAAAAAATCACACCCGTCTTCGTGCGTTTCTCCACCGTGCAGGGTGGCGCAGGATCGGCTGACACCGTGCGCGATATCCGTGGATTCGCCACCAAGTTCTATACCGATGAGGGCGTTTTTGATTTAGTCGGCAACAACACGCCAGTGTTTTTCATTCAGGATGCGCATAAATTCCCGGACTTCGTGCATGCGGTGAAACCCGAGCCGCACAACGAAATCCCGCAGGGGCAGAGCGCGCACGACACCTTCTGGGATTATGTGTCGCTGCAACCTGAAACGCTGCATAACGTCATCTGGGCGATGTCGGATCGCGGTATTCCGCGCAGCTACCGCACCATGGAAGGCTTTGGCATCCATACTTTCCGCCTGATTAACGCCGAGGGTAAAGCCACCTTCGTGCGTTTCCACTGGAAACCGGTGGCGGGCAAAGCCTCGCTGCTGTGGGATGAAGCACAGAAGCTGACCGGCCGCGATCCCGATTTTCACCGTCGCGATCTGTGGGAAGCGATTGAAGCCGGGGACTTCCCGGAATATGAGCTCGGCCTGCAGCTGATCCCGGAAGAGGACGAGTTCAAATTCGATTTCGACATTCTCGATGCCACCAAACTGATCCCCGAAGAGCTGGTGCCGGTCGAACTGGTCGGCAAAATGGTGCTCAACCGTAATCCGGACAACTTCTTTGCCGAGACCGAACAGGTGGCGTTCCATCCGGGCCACATTGTGCCGGGGCTGGACTTCACCAACGATCCGCTGTTGCAGGGCCGTTTGTTCTCCTACACCGATACGCAAATCAGCCGTTTGGGTGGGCCGAACTTCCATGAGATCCCGATCAACCGTCCGGTTTGCCCGTACCACAATTTCCAGCGTCAGGGCATGCATCGCACGGAAATCGATACCAATCCGGCCAACTACGAACCGAACTCTATCAACAACAACTGGCCACGTGAAGTGCCGCCAGCGGCAAAAGAGGGCGGATTCGAGAGCTATCAGGAGCGGGTGGAAGGCAGCAAGGTGCGCGAGCGTAGCCCATCGTTTGGCGAATATTATTCGCAGCCACGGCTGTTTTGGCTGAGCCAGACCGCGGAAGAGCAGCAGCATATCATCGGCGCTTATTCGTTTGAGCTCAGCAAGGTAGCGCGTCCTTACATCCGCGAACGCGTGGTCGATCATCTGCTGCAGATTGACGTCACGCTGGCGCAGGCTGTGGCCACCAATCTGGGGCTGAAGCTGAGTGATGAGCAGCTCAACACCGTTCCGCCGAAAGAGGTCAACGGCCTGAAAAAAGATGACAGCCTGAGTCTGTATGCGCAACCGAGCGGCGATATCAAAGGCCGTCAGGTGGCGTTACTGCTGAGCGACGGTGTGAAAGCCGCCGACGTGCTGGCGATACTGCAGGCGCTGAAAGCGCAGGGCGTGCATGCCAAAATTCTGGCAGCGCACATGGGACAAGTGCTGGCGGATGATGGCTCGGTGCTGCCGGTTGATGCCACCTTTACCGGTCTTCCTTCGCTGACCTTTGATGCGGTGATTGTGCCGGATGGCAATATCGATGCGTTGCTGCTGAGCGGTGATGCACGCTACTTCCTGCTGGAAGCCTACAAGCATCTCAAAGCCATCGGTCTGAGCGGTGATGCACGCCGGTTTAAGGCGCAGTTTAACGTGCAGGACAATGAGGTCGAGGAAGGGCTGGTGGAAGATGTGAAAGCCGAGGGCACCTTTATGGCGGACTTCCTTTCTGTCATGGCATCCCATCGCGTCTGGTCGCGCAGCAAAAAAGCGCTGACCGTCGCAGCCTAATGCGCGGGGCGGAGTTGATTGCTCCGTCCCGTTTTCCCTGCATCTTAGGCAAAAAAAAGCCCGCTCGTAGCGGGCTGGTCGAGATGGATACCGAAGTGATCGTGTAAACGCGTACTGTGTGTTGCTGCCACTCAATGTGGTGGAACCAGACTACAGTAATATTTCGCAACTGGTCATAGGAGTTATCGATGGCCCGAAAAATAACCGCATTCGTCCACTGATGCGTGGTTTACCTGCTTAACTCTGTTGGTGGGGAAGACAGAGGACAACATGCAGTTTAAAAGAAAAATGGATAAGCCGGTTTCTTCTGACGGCGGTTTACTGAAAAGCATTGTGCTCTCTGGACTGCTGCTGTTGATCACCGTAGCCAGTATGAGTATCTGGACCTTGCGTGAAGACTGGCTGGCGACCGTGCGTCAGACCCAGGAATCCGCGATGAATCTGGCGTTATCACAATCGCGTCAGGCGGAAGACACCTTCCTGCAGACCGAGCTGTCGCTGCGTCAGGTACAGCGTGATCTGCAGCTACAGCTGGCAACACGCATTCAGGGCGCTGACCTGAGTAATACCATGCGCGAATTACAGCGCCGCTTACCGCAGTTACACGGCTTGTTCTACTACGATCAAGATGGCAAGTGGATCGCCACCTCCGCCCAACGCGCACCCAACTATATCAATAATTCCGATCGTGAATACTTCACTTTTCAGCGCCATAACCGGCGCAACAGCGTGCATATCGGCCCGGTGATCAACAGCCGCAGCACCGGTGATTTGGTGATCCCCGTTTCCCTGCGCGTCAGTGATGCCAGCGGTGGCTTTAAGGGCGTGCTGCTGGCCACCATCAAGGTCGATTTTTTCCGTCGCTTCTACAGCTATTACGAGCTCGGTGCGCGCGATGTGCTGGTGTTGATGCTGGCTGACAGCACGGTGCTGTACGCGCGTCCGATGCCTGACAGTTACATCGGCAAAAATCTCTCAGCCAGCCCGCTGTTTCAGGAGATGCTGGCGAAAATGGATCGCGGCAGCGGGCAGTGGAAATCGGTGCTGGATGGCCAGGCGCGGATCTTTGGTTTTGCGCGTTCCGATCGCTATCCGATTATCGTCGCCGCCGGTTACAACAGTGACGATCTGTTCCATGTGTGGGTTAACCGTCGGGCGCAGGATATTCTGCTCAGCATTATCCTGCTGCTGACCATCTTGCTGCTCGGCGTCTTCCAGCTGCGTCAGGCGCGTAGCGTGTTGCGCTATCAGCAGGAATTGACTCAGCTGCGCGACGAACTGCACAGCGCCAACCTCGCCCTGAATCAACTCGCGCACGTTGATGGTTTAACCGGTCTGGCGAATCGAAGGGAGTTTGATCGTTTCCTGCATCAAGCGCTGGCCCACGCCGCCGCCAGCGGTAAACCGCTCACGCTGATCATGATGGATATCGATTTCTTCAAGCATTACAACGACACTTACGGCCATATTGCCGGGGATAAGTGCCTGAAAGCGATCGCTGAGGTGCTCGCTTCCGTGGTGGCGCGGCGCTCCGATATCGCCGCGCGCTATGGCGGCGAGGAGTTTGCGCTGATCCTGCCTGATACCCCATTCAATGAGGGCATGACGATTGCGCATCGGGTGGTTGAGGCGGTGCGGATCAGGCAGCTTGCGCATATTTCTTCGCCCAAAGGGCAGGTGACGATCAGTGCCGGCTGCGCCACCACTGCGACGTCTGCCACCCTCAGTGCGGTAAAACTGCTGGAGTACGCCGATCACGCCTTGTACCGGGCAAAGCGTGAAGGGCGTGATGATGTGAAAGGGATTAATATAGATGAATCGCAAGCGTAATTGGCTTATTCCACGGCGGGCAGCTGGTATTTAATATATTGACGCAGCGCCTCGTGCATCTGGCTATTCCTTTCGTCCTCTAAGCCGCGCTCTTCATATTCTTTCGCCAGTTGAATAATCACCTCATCATATTTCCCTTTGAAGGTGATGTTATTTACCGCCACCTGCTTAATCATTAACTCGCGCAAGGCAGCGACTTCAATCTGCAGCTGGTTTACCGTTGCTTCCAGCTCGTTTACGCGTTCTTCATTCGCCATAGGTTCTCCGGATGTTATTAAGCTGTGGCCGTATCAGGGGCTGAATATCGCATTCGCATGCGTGTAATTCAAGCGTGAAGCGCTTACTTCGCTACTGGCAGATCCGCCAGCCGGGTGGTGTACGCCGGGGACAGCATCTCGCGCTTCATCGACCAGGGTTTCTGAATGCCTTGCCCGGCAAACCATAACGCGCCGCGCTGGTGGGCATTCATCTTGTCGATCAGGGCCATTAATTGGTCACTATTGTGACGCGGTTGATATTCCGCAAACAGATCAAACTGCGCCACGCCATCGCTAAAGAAATCGCCCAGCATGACGCCGCCTTTCATATAACGCTTACCGGGCACCCAGATGCGATCTAAACAGTTGAGCGTGGCCTGAATAATATCGCGGCTGTCAGCGGTGGGCGTAATCAAGGTTTGGCTGGCCGCATTGGCATAATAAGGATGATGCGGATCGTGCGGACTGGTGCGAATAAACGTCCCGATATGACGGCAATATTGCCGCTCGCTGCGCAATTTCTCTGCGGCACGCGCCGCGTAATTGGCAATGGCTTCGCGCATATCCTGATATTCGGTAATGCGATCGCCAAACGAGCGCGAGCAGAGGATATTTTGCCGGTTGGGAATCACCTCTTCAAACGCCAGACAAGACTCGCCACATAATTCACGCACCGTACGCTCCAGCACCACGCCAAAGTGTTTACGGATCAGCGCGGTCGGGGTTTCAGCCAATTGCAGTGCGGTGGTAATGCCCATCAGGTTGAGCTTTTTCGATAAGCGCCGGCCCACGCCCCACACCTCTTCAACCTTGACCAGTTTCATCAACTCGCGCTGACGGTGGGGCAAAGAGAGATCCATCACGTTCTCGGCTTTGGTCCAGCGTTTGGCGGCCCAGTTGGCGAGCTTGGCGAGGGTTTTGGTCGGCGCAATGCCGACACCCACGCGCAAATGGGTATCCTGATAAATACGGTCGCGAATGTCGCGGCCTAACTGTTCGAATGTCATGCAGGCGTTGATGCCGGTGACGTCAACGAAGGCTTCGTCGATGGAATACTCATCCACGCGCGTGGAGATCAGCGCTAGCGTCTCCATCACGCGGCGCGACATATCGCCATACAACGCATAGTTAGACGAGAACACCACCACTTTGTGGCGCATCAACTCTTCGCGATGTTTGAAGTAGGGCGCGCCCATCTTAATGCCCAGCGCCTTGGCTTCTCTGCTTAGCGAAATAATGCAGCCGTCGTTGTTCGACAGCACCACAATCGGCTTGCCGCGCAGATCCGGGCGAAACACCGTTTCACAGCTGGCGTAAAACGAATTCACATCCACCAGGGCAAACATCAGCGGCCTATGGTTTTAATCACGTGTTTAACGATGCCGAAGACTTCGAACTCATCGGCGTCAGGAATGGCGATCACCGCATGCGCGGTATTCATCGGTTTGAGATGCAGGTAAGGCTGTAACATCAGCTGTTTCACGGTGAACTCGCCGGAAAGCGAAGCCACCACAATGTCACCGTGTTTGGGTTTGAGCGAGCTGTCCACCACCAGCATGTCACCCTCATTGATACCGATGTCGATCATCGAGTCACCGCTGACTCTAATGAAATAGGTTGAACTGGGGTGATCGACTAAAAAGTCGTTGAGGTCGATACGTTGTTCAACGTAGTCCTGCGCCGGGGACGGAAAGCCGCAGGGCACGCGGCTGATGAACAAAGGTAAGGCGAGAATAGCGCGGATTTCCGCGGGCTGATAAAACTGCATGGCTGCGATCTCAAATCGTCACTGTATATGTATACAGTAATGTCGAACAGGCAGTTTGATCAAGCCAGAACCCGTAATGATTTGCAAAACAGTTGGCAACAAAGGAAATTTATTTTGTGCCAAAGGGCTTACCGCTGCGCTTAAATCATCATCCCCATGATCTGCAGGGTGCTCTGCTGTGAAGCGGTGATAAACGGAATGTCTTTGATGTGCTGCATACCAAAGGCTTCGTAGAACTTACGTGCACGCACGTTATCGCCTAACACTTCCAGCCACAGGTAGCCTTCACGCTTGTCGCGCGCCTCATTGATGATGCTCTCGAACATCCAGCGGCCGTAGTTTTTGCCGGTTTCTTCTGGATTGAGGTAGAGCTTGTTGAGCAACGCGCCGCTCATGCCGGAATCCGGCACTGGCGTGTTCCAGGTGACTTTGGCGAAGCCAATCGGCTTGTCGGTCTCGGCGATCAGCCAGCTCTCATTGGGTGCCGCGAGGCTGCTATTCAGCTCTGCCAGACCGTATTCCTTGTCGATAAAGGCATCCAGTTCGTCTGCGGAAACCCACATATGTTTGAAATGCGCACTGTAGGTCATGCGGCCCAGCAGGTGCAGCAGCTCTGCATCCTCTGCCGTGGCTTTGCGTATGGTGAACTCCATGCCAGATTTCCTTGCTTAATGCTTGTTATTAATCACGTCGTCGGTGCGAGCAGAGGCCACCGAAGGGCAGTTACCATAACGTGTTAGTAACAAAAACCCAAGATAACCAGAGCTGTCTGTTAACAAGGCGCCAGGCCGATGATCTATAATGAAGAGTGAGAAGCAAGCGTAAGCCCATATTCTCAGGAGGTAGAAGATGTCAGATTCGCAACCTAAAATTATCGGCGAAGCGGCCTATGCATTACTGGTGCGCCGTGAGGAAGTCAGCGTTTCCACACTGCTGGCAGAGCTCGCGCGTATGGCGAGAAAAGAGCAAAACAGTCAACAGCAGCAGCGTATTGCCCAGGCGCAGCAATGGTTGCTCACGCACCGTCAACCGGCGGGCAGCGATAATCGCGTCCATTCAGCATTGCGCGGATTGAGTCGCCAGGAAGGCAGTGTCAGAATGCCTTCGGCCGATGCCGACGACAATTGACCATCCCAACCGGCTCACGCGTCGATGACTTTCGGCGCGGAGCGCACAGATTTGGAAATAAAAGCTTTCTAATTGTCCTAATTCACACTTCTTAGCACTTTTTGCAACAAAACCTGCCTGATATCTTGAGTAAGCTCCTTGTACAGCTTTTTGCTATCTGTACAACTTTACTTAGGTCAAATGATCTAACTTTTTCATTTATTGGGGTCAATTATGCGTCAGAACGGATACACGCCGAGTTCAGTCGAGGCCATTGCCAACTATTTCAGCAAAGCGTCGCTGCCATCACAGCAGGAAACCTTGGGTCAGATCGTGGTTGAAATCTTACGCGAAGGCCGTAACCTCAACCGCAAATCGCTATGCACCAAGCTGCTGCGCAGACTGGAACTGGCCGCCAATGCTGAAGAAGAGCATCACTATCATCAGCTGATTGGCTTGTTATTTGAACGTGAAAGCTGAGAGCCAGTCAGACGTCAAACTTGTACAAGTATTAAAATTTTACTCTGAATACGCTCCCACACTGGTTTCGCCCCGCACCGGGGCGAAGCGGCGGTCAGAGATTCGTTATGAAAATTCGTTATGAATAGAAGTGAACACCAGAAAATAATCGATGAAATTATTGGCGAAGCGGCGCTGGCGCTGTTGCAACGTACGGGCCCGGTCAATACGCAAGCGCTGTTGAATCAGCTGATGCTGATGAAGCAGCAGAGCAATGACGAAGAGCAGCGTGCAGCGATTACTGCCGCCATCACCGATGTACGCAACAGTATTTCGGCGGGAAAAAAGCTGCGCGAAGAGCAGCCGCAAAGCGACAACGTTCTTCAGCTGTTTGGTAACAACCAACAGTCTGGTAACAATCGTAAACATTGACCGATTGGCTCGCATTTAGGCACTGTAAATTCGAGCGTAGATACAATCACGGGACTGGAATCATGTCGGAAAATCACAACCTCTACGCTGCACTGCCTGACACCGAACTGGCAGAGCATTTTCGCAATGCAGACAGTACGTTAAGAAACGAAGCTGCCGTATTGGATAGGGTTATCCGCCACGTGCTGGCCACCGAAGGGCGCGTCAGTAATAAATCGATTATTCTCTGTTTGATTATGGCGCTGGAAACCGCAGAAGGTGATGCTGAAGCTGATGTGCTGCGCAAAACACTGGAAATTGTGGTGGGTTACACGCCTGACGACGCCTGATATTCCTCTCTGTCCCCCGCGCGGGGACAATGAATTAATCCTTTCTGGCGAGAGCTAATCGGCGCTTCGCTTTGCCAATATTAATTCTGTGCAACCAGGTGCGAAACTGTTTTAACTGGACGTGTGAAGCGACATCAGTTGAAAGCGTGCAAATATACAGCTGGCTTTGGGTATGATTATTAGTGCCGGTCGCGTAAATTTCGCTTTTATTATCACGCTGTTGCAGTTCAATTCCCGTGAAGTGTAAATTCCCCCACAGCTGTAAAGTGTCCTCGAACTTTTTAAAGTCCATCATGATGCCCTTATTATTTTGACTTATTATGGAATGTTGCTGGCTCCGTGCAACATAAAGCAATTGCACGATTAAGCCAGCATCTTTGAATAGTAAATTTAGGGATAGTCGCGTTTGGGCGCGGATTTTCGCATCCACTTGCGTTTATTACCGCTTTGCTTATCCATCGCTAATGCGCTGGCGCTGGCCGGATCAAACAGCGACAAACTCTCTATTTGATGCACCATAATCACTTTACGAAACTCAAGGGCACTTTTAGGTGCGGACGAGAAATCAATGTTGTGATTGTGGTACCACAGACTGTAATTATGCTCGATCGCCAGATTGAGCGTGCGTGAATCACGATAGCCGCTCAGCATCGGGATCAACACAATGTTGGCAGTGTTTGGATATTCAAAGGTCGCCGCGTGAATCATGCCGATATAGATACGGCGCGATTTCAGTGTGACCCACGCCAGCTCGCCTTCTTCCATACATTGCAATAGCAACTGTTCAATGCCGTTGGAGCGGGAAAGGCGTTGATACAACTCCTTGCGTCCACCGGCGTTGAGCCGGGCGCTGACCGCCCAGTTGGAGCGATACATACAGAACAGGATGGCAAAGGCCAGCATCAGCACCACCGGGGCCTGAATGCCTAAAAAGCTCCACGTCATGAAATCGACGTTCCAGTGCACATTCTCCGCCGAGGTCAGCGCAAACGCATTATTCACGCCCGATGCGGCCAGCAGAATCAGCCAGATGATCGCGGTGGCCAGCACGCCTTGCAGCACAAATATGCAGCCATACAGCGCAATGAGAAAATAGACATCCCAGCCAAAGGAACGCTTAATTTTTAAACGGCTCGACATGTCGCGGCTGGTATACCAATAGCCGCAAACCATCATCACCATAAATATCGCCGTGCCCATTTAAATATCCTTTAATGTGCTGACATGATGGGCAAAATCGCGCTGCACTTCAGGACTCAACGCATTAACCGAAGCGTTACCATCTTCATCAATAATAATTCTGTCGCCTTCCTCAATCGATTCCTGAATGTCCTGGCGCGTCATGACTTGCACTAATGACTCCGGGCTACCGAACAGGGAAGTTAAAAAACCAAACATCATCAAGCCATCCTTATTATTTATGCCAGCGTCAACTATGGCACATCCCTCAACAACCCAGCCGGGTAACTGAAATGAAAGGGCGTTTTCCGGATTAATCTGCCAGGTCGCCGTTTAGGGCGACCTGTGATAATTACTGATTGGTAAGCGGCGTTTTACTGCCGGGTTCCGCGCCGGTAATCGGATTGGTATCGGGCTGTGAAGCGGTGCGTGTTGCCAGCGTATCCAGATCGCTCAGCTGTTTTGACGGCAGCGTCACGCTGGCGGAGCCATCACCGCCATCCACTGCGGGCTGCGGGTCGGCGACATAGTCGAAGTTCTCATCCGAATTCCAGCTACCGCGAATATCGTCACCCTGAGACATGTTGTAGTAGGTGTGCGCATACTTCTCGATCGGCGGCAGTTTGCCCGGTGGGAAGTTGTTGTGGATGGAGTAGAGCGCTTTTTCAAACGACAGCTGATGCGCCACTTCGCGCGTCATCAGGAAGCCTAGCGCATCTTTCACGCCCACGTCATCGGTGAGGTTGATCAGGCGTTCGTAGAGGATTTTGGCGCGCGCTTCGGCCGCGATGTTGGAGCGCAGATCCGCTGTCACTTCGCCAATGGTATCAATGTAAGCCGCTGTCCAGGGCACGCCCGCGGAGTTGGTTAATGCCGGGCCGCCGCCGTACAGAATCGATGTCAGATGGCTGTCATTGCCCGCGCCGGTGATGGAGCGATAAAGATCGCCTTGCTCTTCGCTGCCTTCCGCCAGTTCGCCTTTGGCACCTTTATTCAGCATGCCAACCAGCGAACCGATAATTTCCAGATGGCTCAACTCTTCAGTCGCGATATCCATCAGCATCTCGCGACGACCCGCATCTTCATCACTTAAGCCCTGCATGAAATAGCGCATCGCAGCGGCTAATTCGCCCTGC
The DNA here is from genome assembly GCF_003208415.1 of Pantoea sp. AG1095. Classification (NCBI taxonomy): domain Bacteria; kingdom Pseudomonadati; phylum Pseudomonadota; class Gammaproteobacteria; order Enterobacterales; family Erwiniaceae; genus Pantoea; species Pantoea sp. AG1095. Next base: position 627,087 of record NZ_QKMJ01000001.1, read on the forward strand.
GGACCACCAAACTGCTCGAGTAATAAATTGGCCAGACCGGGATTGGGCGCATTAACGCGCACGGTATATTGCAACTGCTTTACGTGTCGAAACATAGCTCACCTCAAAAAATAAAATAAACGGAGAAAGGGAATTAATTCTGATGTTTAAAAATAAATAACGATAAGAAATGGAGGAGGGAAGGAGTGAATTTAGCCTTGTACTCATCAACTGCATGCCGCCTCATTAATACTAAGCGGGCATCCCATTGCTGCAAGCGCACCGGGTTAAATTAATTTTATTTTAAGCCGCGAGATAAATATTATTTTAAAGGGTGAATGTTGGCATGAATTAAATAAGCGCGTCGTTCTGGTGCGCATAAATGCGCACCTACAAAACACGTCGGTCGCCATTAATGGTGACCTGGTTAACGCCTAATCAGAACAACTCACGATACAGCGCAGCGATCATCGTCACGCTGCACTCCCGCGGATTGCCCGGCGTACACACATCGGCGAAAGCTGCGGTGGCAAGCGCATCCACATCCTGCTCCTGCATGCCGATATCACGCAGTCTGAGCGGAATACCGATATCGTGGTTTAGGGTGATCACCGCATCAATGGCCAGCGCACGGGCATCGGCTAATGAACAGCTATAGGCACCTTCCATGCCCAGCGCATGGGCGATATCGCGGTACTTCTCGCCGGTATGCTCGGCATTGAACGCCATGATATGCGGCAGCAGAACCGCATTGGCGATGCCGTGCGGCGTGCCATAAAACGCGCCCAGCGGATGCGCCATACCGTGCACCAGACCCAAGCCAACATTCGAGAAGCCCATTCCGGCGATGTACTGACCGAGCGCCATATCCGCCACGCCCGCAGGCACGCCTTTAACCGAATCACGCAGCGAGCGGCCAATAATTTCAATCGCTTTGAGATGGAACATGTCGGTCAGTTCCCACGCGCCGCGCGTGATGTAGCCTTCAATGGCGTGCGTCAGCGCATCGACGCCGGTCGCCGCTTTCAGGCTGGCGGGCATGCTGGCCATCATGTCGGGATCGATAATGGCAATCGCCGGGATATCGTGCGGGTCGTAGCAGACGAACTTGCGCTTCTTCTCTTCATCGGTGATGACGTAATTGATGGTCACTTCCGCTGCGGTGCCGGAAGTGGTCGGCACCGCAATGATCGGTACGGAGGGATTGCGCGTGGCGGCGCCGCCTTCCAGCATGCGCACGTCACTGAACTCGGGATTGGCAATCATCATGCCGATGGCTTTACAGGTATCCTGCGGCGAGCCGCCGCCCACCGCGATCAGATAATCGGCGCCCGAACGACGAAAAGCCTCGACGCCCGCATGCACCACCTCAACGGTAGGATTGGGGATCACCTCATCATAGATGGCGAAACTGAGGTCGTGCTGCGCCAGCAGATCGGTGATGCGGGTGGCGACAGAAAACTTGATCAAATCCTTGTCGGTCACCACCAACGCTTTGTTAAAACCGCGTTTGTGAATCTCATCGACAATAGAATTAATCGCGCCCGCACCGAAATAGGCGGTTTCATTGAGGATCATTCTGTTAATCATATTAATTACCTTCACGTAGATGCCAGATTTAATATTTTTCGATTAAATTCATCAAGATAAGAAGATTTAACCGTATCCAGATTTACGTGGTAATGACGATACAGATATTGCGTTGCCTCAATAAAATCGCGGTTTCCATTGAGTCGAATAAATGGAAGGAATCATGATCCTAAACGCATCGTCTCGGCACGCTTCGCCGTGTCGTAGACATACTGCAGCATCGGTTCCAGGTCGGTGTCGGGCCCGGAGCTGATGATCTTGGCGCGCAGCCACTCAATCTCGCTGGTGATATCCGGCGGGAAAATGGTGTTGTTCTGCGCATTACGCAGCCATTTCAGCAGGAAGTTATTCTTGCCGCGCACGCCGCCAGACTTCTTCGTTTTGGCGTTGATTTTCAGGGCGACCAGAATGCAGTAATAGAAGTGAACGCGTTGGCTGTAGCTTTGCGGGATCATCTTCGCTCACCTGCCGCGACAAGTGAAAAATGTGATGTCGATCGGTTTTCCATTATCCGGATTCCTGCCTGAATGGGTCTAACAGCCGTGATCAATGCCGATCAGGGCGCTATTTCCGCGCTGTAACCGCACGGTAAACGCACCATATGATAATCCTCGCGGCGGATGCAAGTCGGCATAATCCGGGAATTGAGGCGGGAGAAGGGCGTTATCAACGCTAAAAAATAAGCGAAACGGCTGAAAAAGCGCTGAGGCGATTCTTTTGCGGCATAAGCCTTAAAACGGCCACTTATCCTATAGCCAGGCCGCGCGTATCTGGCAATATCGTGATCTGCGTCTACACTTAATTCTGACGATGTTCGCAGTCAGCTTGGCGAGTGAGTTTAAATGATGTTTGTTTGTGGAGAGTTATCTATCGAAATTCCGTGTTATCTGCAAAACCTCCTCGCACACACTTCTGCGGTAGCAACCGCCTCGATCACCCAGCCAGCCTCCGAACATCCTGTAATGACAAATTCCACAAGACAGGAGAAGAGTCGTGACCTCCGCGGTTAATCACAACAGCACCTTGCCGTCATTAAGTGGCGGACTCTACGCCTTCTTTTTTGATGTCGACGGCACGCTGGCAGCGATTCAGTCGCAGCCCGAGTCGGTCTCCATTCCCGCTCCGGTACGCCAGCTGCTGCAACACATTTCCAATCTTAGCCACGGCGCCTTAGCGCTGGTTTCCGGCCGTCCGATTGCGCAACTCGACGCCTTAGTCGCGCCACTCGAAGCCCCCGCCGCGGGCGTGCACGGTGCAGAACGCCGCGATGCGGCGGGCCGCGTGCATCGCCACAGCTTGCCGGGGGATATTGCGCAAACACTGCAAACTGAACTGCAGCAGACGCTGGATCAGTGGCCCGATACGCTATTAGAAGTGAAAGGCATGGCATTTGCGCTTCACTATCGCAATGCGCCGCAGTACGAAAACGCCATTATGCAGCTGGCCGAAGACGCCGTTGCACGCTTTCCCGAGCTGGCGCTTCAGCCAGGTAAATGCGTGGTGGAACTGAAGCCGCAAGGCATCGATAAAGGCGCTGCCGTACGTGAGTTTATGCAGGAAGCACCCTTTGCCGGACGCATTCCGGTATTTGTGGGAGACGACCTGACAGATGAAAAAGGATTCCTCGTGGTAAATGCCATGCAGGGGATCTCTGTCAAAGTCGGTGAAGGGGCCAGCCATGCACGCTATCGCCTCAACAGCGTTGAGGCCGTATGGCACTGGCTTGAACAACTATTATTACAACTAGAACATGACAATGTTGGTAAGGAGTTTAGGTTATGAGTCGTTTAGTCGTCGTATCTAACCGTATCGCGATCCCCGATGGTAGCAAGGCCAGCGCAGGCGGGCTTGCTGTCGGTATTTTAGATGCACTGCGAGATACCGGTGGATTATGGTTTGGCTGGAACGGAGAGATCAGCGAATTCTCGGGTGAAGAAGAGGATGAAGAACTTACGCAGATCGAAAAAGACGGCATCACCTATGCGTCACTGCCGCTTAATCAAAACGATTATGATCAATATTATCTCCAGTTCTCCAATACCGTGATTTGGCCGGCGTTCCACTATCGCCTCGATCTGGTGCAGTATCAGCGCGAAGCCTGGGATGGCTACTGCCGCGTCAATACTTTGCTGGCGCAGCGCCTTAAACCGCTGCTGAAGCCCGACGATATTCTGTGGATCCACGATTATCATCTGCTGCCGTTTGCCGCCGAGCTGCGCAAGCAGGGCATTAATAACCGCATCGGATTCTTCCTGCATATCCCGTTCCCGACGCCAGAGATCTTCAATGCTCTGCCGCCGCATCAGGAGCTGCTGGAGATGCTGTGCGACTACGATCTGCTGGGCTTCCAGACAGAATCTGACCGCGTAGCTTTCCTTGATAGCCTGAGCCAGCTGACGCAGCTGCAGAATAAAGGAGAGAAGAAGCATCGTGCCTTCGGTAACACCTTTATGACTGAGGTCTATCCGATTGGTATTGAGCCGGACACCATTAAAGAGATGGCGGAAGGACCGCTGCCACCGAAAATGGCGGCGATGAAACGCGATTTGGGCGATCTGCAGAATATCATCGCCTGTGAGCGCCTGGATTACTCTAAAGGGTTGCCGGAGCGTTTTCTGGCCTTCGAAGCCCTGCTGGAGAATTTCCCGCAGCACCGCGGCAAAATTCGCTACTCGCAAATTGCGCCCACCTCGCGCGGCGATGTGCAGGCTTATCAGGACATCCGTCACCAGCTGGAAACGGAAGCGGGGCGCATCAACGGTAAATACGGCACGCTGGGCTGGACGCCGCTCTATTACCTCAATCAGCACTTTGATCGTCGTCTGTTAATGAAGATCTTCCGTCTCACCAACGTCGGCTTGATTACGCCGCTGCGTGACGGCATGAATCTGGTGGCGAAAGAGTATGTAGCAGCGCAGGACCCGGATAACCCTGGCGTGTTGGTGTTGTCCCGCTTTGCTGGTGCGGCCAATGAGCTGACTTCCGCGCTGATCGTCAATCCGTACGATCGTGATGACGTGGCGGCGGCGCTCGATCGCGCGTTGACCATGCCGCGTACCGAACGTATCTCGCGTTATAACGACATGATGGCGGTGTTGCGCAAACAGGATATTTCACACTGGCGTGAAAGCTTCCTGAAAGATTTAAATACTTTGCCGGTACGCAGTGATGATCACGGTACGGTAAATAAAGTCGCTACCTTTCCGAAATTAGCGTAACGCTTAATTGCACAATACATTGCGCCGCTACGGTAAATGCTAACATTGGGTGCTTTGCTCACTTATTGCACACTTCCGTAGCGGCGCGATTTATCGCACATTTTTGAATTTACGCTCCGCTGCACAGCGTTTTCACGCGCCACTGTAACTTCACGAAATCGATTTCATTTCTTTAAGCGCTAATGCGCTGACTCATCAGCAAAAAGCGCACGATTTGGTTAAAAAGCATACAATCGAAAGGCAAAAAGAGCTTTTTTTCCTCGCAACCCTAAAGATCTCAGGTGGCAGGCCGATAGTCATCGCGGAGCAAACCGAAAAACGCCTATTCATTCATTTCTCTAATGTAACGCCCTGTTACATCCCCTGCCGTGCGCTAAACACTCCCTACAATCCACTAACAGTTCCCTGGCGCTCTGCGCCCAGACTTCACGCTTCGCTAGCGTCTCGCTTTACGGCACATGGGCAATATTCCCTGTAAGTGATTAATTTAGAAGCGAATAGTTTCATGCTAATTCAGAGTATTATGCTGCATATAATCCTTTATATGGCGTGTTATAGCACCCTAATTCCTATAGGACAGATAACTGATCGCGTTGTAATGACAATCTTCCGCACAGCCTAAAATCCGCCTTACTTCAGCAAAATATTAAGGAAATAATCAGAAATCGCGCAAAAAATGGACAACAGAAAAGCGCTGCTGAAGGTTTAGAGAAAAAATTTGCCTTAAAAGTGTGACCTAGATCACACTTTATCTAAAATTTCGCGCCACTCACGTTGTATGTCGAAATCAGACAATATAGATTTGCCTTGTTTTCAGATTAGTCTTAAAAAACTGTAAGCAGACGTCACGGAAGATGGTTACAACTCAAGCAAAGAATGGCCTGGAGTTTTGATTACTACAGATCAGTGTCCTGACGAAAAGTGCAACAGTCAGGAGCACGTTGGCTCAAGCCTGATTATTTTTTGCCATCTTTAGATTTACCAACCAGCAGCCCGAACCATAGAACAATTTAATTCTGTGGCCGTATATGTGTCGCGTCTATCAGGATGGAAAAAAATGGGTACATCAGAATTACTAAAACATATATATGACATCAATCTGTCATATTTGCTTCTTGCTCAGCGTTTAATTAACCAGGAAAAAGCTTCAGCAATGTTTCGTTTAGGCATCGATGAATCGATGGCTGATGCATTGTCGCAATTAACTTTACCTGAGATGGTAAAATTAGCGGAAACCAACCAACTGGTTTGCCAGTTCCGATTTACCGATCACAACCATATTAATCGCCTGACTCAAGAGTCACGTGTGGATGACTTACAGCAAATCCACACCGGTATTTTATTATCCAGCCGTCTCCTGCGAAATGCGTCTAAAGATGACGTCTCTGCGAAGAAGAGGGCCGTTTAATGACCGAAAAAAGTATTGTTCAGGAAGCGCGTGATATTCAGCTGGCCATGGAGCTGATTACATTGGGCGCACGACTGCAAATGCTGGAGAGTGAAACTCAGCTGAGCCGTGGTCGCCTGATTAAACTCTATAAAGAGTTGCGTGGTGCGCCACCACCGAAAGGTATGCTGCCATTCTCTACCGATTGGTTCATGACCTGGGAACAAAATATTCACTCTTCTATGTTCTGTAACGCCTGGCAGTTCCTGCTGAAAACCGGCTTGAACAGTGGCGTTGAAGCGGTAATCAAAGCTTATCGCTTGTATCTTGAGCAGTGTCCGCAATCGGACGAGGGCCCGCTGTTGGCGCTAACGCGTGCATGGACCCTGGTGCGATTCGTTGAAAGTGGCATGCTGGAACTGTCTGACTGTAAGTGCTGTGGTGGCAGCTTTATTAACCACGCTCATCAGCCCATCGGCAGCTTTGTCTGCAGCCTGTGCCAGCCGCCATCACGTGCCGTAAAAAGACGTAAACTTTCTGCAGATTCTGCCGATACCTTTCCACAACTGCTGGATGAACAGGTTAAACGCGCCGTTTAAGTTTGTTCGCATCGTGGAAAACATCCAGCAGCGGTTAATACCGCTGCTTTTTTTTTGCCTGCGATAAACGAATAACACCTGCGGCTCTCTGGCTTAACTTCCATCAACACGTTACGGACGTAAGGATTTTTTGTGCTGATAATTCTGGGTTATATCGTGGTCGTCGGCTCCGTGTTGGGCGGCTACGCGATGGTCGGCGGACATTTAGGCGCGCTTTATCAACCGGCGGAGCTGATCATTATCGGCGGTGCCGGTATTGGTGCCTTTTTAGTCGGCAATAATGGCAAATCGATTAAGAAAACATTAAAAGCGCTGCCATTGTTAATGCGCGGCTCGAAATATAACAAAGCCGTATACATGGATTTAATGGCGCTGCTTTATCGCCTAATGGCGAAATCCCGTCAGCAAGGCATGTTGTCATTAGAACGTGACATTGAAGATCCCAGCCAGAGTGAAATTTTCGCTAACTATCCGCGTATTTTGTCCGATAAACAGTTAGTCGATTTTATTACCGATTATTTGCGTTTGATGGTCAGCGGAAATATGAACGCCTTCGAAATTGAAGCGTTGATGGATGAAGAGATTGAGACCTACGAGCACGAGTGTGAAGTCCCCGCGCAAAGTATCTCGGCGGTGGGTGATGGCTTACCGGCTTTCGGTATTGTCGCGGCGGTAATGGGCGTGGTGCACGCACTGGCGTCAGCCGACCGTCCGGCGGCCGAACTGGGTGCGTTAGTGGCGCACGCGATGGTCGGTACCTTCCTCGGAATTTTACTGGCCTACGGCTTTATCTCTCCGCTGGCATCGGTGCTGCGTCAGAAATGTGCCGAAACCACCAAGATGATGCAGTGCGTGAAGGTGACGTTGCTCTCCAGCCTCAACGGTTACGCACCGCAAATCGCAGTGGAATTTGGTCGTAAAACGCTTTACTCCGCTGAACGTCCGTCGTTCTCGGAGCTGGAAGAGCACGTGCGTAACGCCAAGAACCCGGCGAAACAAACTTCGGATGAGAATTCATGAAAGCAGGCAATCGCCCCATTGTGCTGGTTAAAAAGCGCAAACATAAAGGTCACCATGGGAGCCACGGTTCGTGGAAGATTGCCTATGCCGACTTTATGACGGCGATGATGGCGTTCTTTATGGTGATGTGGTTGCTCTCCATCTCCAGCCCCAAAGAGTTGGTCCAGATTGCGGAATACTTTAAAACGCCGCTGAAAGTGGCGTTGACCGGCGGTCAGCGCAGCAGCGACAGCGAAAGTCCGATCCCCGGCGGCGGCGATGATCCGACGCAGCAGAAGGGTGAAGTGAAGAAGATTGTCGATATGGATGCGCAGAAGAAGAAGCTGGAGGAGATCCGCCTGAATCGCCTGCGTGAAAAGCTCGACCAGCTGATTGAAGCCGATCCGCGTCTGAAAGCGCTGCGTCCGCATCTGATCATCAACATGGTCGAAGAGGGACTGCGCATTCAGATTATCGATAGCCAGAACCGCCCGATGTTTAAAACCGGCAGCGCGGACGTGGAGCCTTACATGCGCGATATCCTGCGCACTATCGCGCCGGTGCTGAATGATATTCCGAACAAAATCAGCCTCGCGGGTCACACCGATGATTTCCAGTATGCCAACGGCGATCGTGGCTACAGCAACTGGGAACTGTCGGCGGATCGTGCCAATGCCTCACGGCGCGAGCTGGTGATTGGTGGCCTCGACGGCGCCAAAATGCTGCGTGTGGTCGGTATGGCCGACACCATGAAGCTGAAAAACCGTGGTGCTAATGATGCAGTCAACCGCCGCATTAGCCTGCTGGTGTTGAATCACGACACCGAAGCGGCGATTGAAAAAGAGAATGCCGAGAGCGATGCCGTTCAGGTGAGCGACCCGGCGCAAATGATTCCCAACATTACCGCACCCGCTGTACCGGCTGCGTCGACTGCTCCAACAGGTTCCACTGCAACACCGGCTGCGCCGACTGCTGCAACGGCCCCTGCGGCAGCGGCGACGCCCACGGCGAGCGCGGTGACACCAGACCAACCCTCACAGCCGAGGTGATCCCGTGAGCATGGACATCAGCGATTTTTACCAGACGTTTTTCGATGAAGCCGATGAGCTGTTAGCGGATATGGAGCAACACCTGTTGGGACTTGATCCCCAGGAGCCCGATTCCGAGCAGTTGAATGCCATCTTCCGCGCCGCCCACTCCATCAAGGGCGGAGCCGGTACGTTTGGCTTTACGGTTTTACAGGAAACCACCCACATCCTGGAAAACATTCTGGATGGTGCGCGCCGCGGCGAGATGCAGCTCAGCACCGATATCATCAACCTGTTTTTGGAAACCAAAGATATTATGCAAGAACAGCTCGATGCCTATAAAACGGCGCAGGAGCCGAATGCAGAAAGCTTTAAATACATCTGCGAAGCGCTGCGTCAGCTGGCACTGGAAGCGAAAGGCATTGCGCCTGAAGCGCCCAAAGTCGCCGAAGTGGTTGAGATCGCAGCACCAGTTGCGGCCGCAGGTCTGCGCCTGCAACTGGTTGACCTGAAAGAGAAAGAGCCGGAGCTGATGCTGGAGGAGCTCGGCAATCTCGGTACCGTCAGCAACGTGGTGAAAGGCGCTAATTCGCTGGACGTTACCATTGATGGCGTCGGCAAAGATGACATCGTCGCGGTGCTCTGTTTTGTGCTGGATGAAGCACAGATTCACTTCCCGACAGGCGCGGCGGCCGTTGCCGACGCCCCGGTTGCTGAAGTGGCTGCTGAACCGGTGCAAACCGCCACCGTCACCGATATCACGCCAGCGGTGAAGCGCGAACCTAAACGTGCCGCCGCACCGGCCAAAGGCAGCGAATCCAGCAGCATCCGTGTTGCCGTCGAGAAAGTGGACCAGCTGATTAACCTGGTTGGCGAACTGGTGATCACCCAATCGATGCTGGCACAGCGCTCCGGTGCGCTGGATCCGGTGGCGCACGGCGACCTGCTGAACAGCATGGGTCAGCTGGAGCGTAACGCCCGCGATTTGCAGGAATCGGTGATGTCGATTCGTATGATGCCGATGGAGTACGTCTTCAGCCGCTTCCCGCGTCTGGTCCGCGATTTGGCCAGCAAGCTGGGCAAAGAAGTGGAGCTGACGCTGCTCGGCAGCTCAACCGAGCTGGATAAGAGCCTGATTGAACGCATCATCGATCCGTTAACGCACCTGGTGCGTAACAGCCTCGATCACGGTATCGAAACTCCGGAAAAACGTCTGGCTGCGAATAAAACCGCCGTTGGCAACCTGACGCTGTCGGCGGAACATCAGGGCGGCAACATCTGCATCGAAGTGATCGATGACGGTGCCGGTCTGAACCGCGAACGTATTCTGGCTAAAGCGCTGTCGTCTGGTCTGCCGGTCAGCGACAGCATGAGCGATGAAGAAGTCGGCATGCTGATCTTCGCGCCGGGCTTCTCCACCGCTGAGCAGGTCACCGACGTGTCGGGACGTGGCGTGGGCATGGACGTGGTGAAAAGGAATATTCAGGAGATGGGCGGTCACGTCGAAATCTCCTCGAAGCAGGGCAAGGGCACCACCATTCGCATCCTGCTGCCGCTGACGCTGGCGATCCTCGACGGCATGTCAGTACGCGTCGCTAACGAAGTGTTCATTCTGCCGCTCAACGCGGTAATGGAATCGCTGCAGCCAACCGCAGAAGAGCTGAAACCGCTGGCCGGTGGCGAGCGCGTGCTGGAAGTGCGTGGCGAATATCTGCCGCTGGTGGAACTGTGGAATGTGTTTGAGGTGCAGAACGCCAAAACCGACGCCACGCAAGGCATTGTGGTGATTCTGCAAAGCGCAGGCCGTCGCTATGCGCTGCTGGTCGATCAGCTGATTGGTCAGCATCAGGTGGTAGTGAAAAACCTTGAAAGCAACTATCGCAAAGTGCCGGGCATCTCTGCCGCCACCATTTTAGGCGATGGTAGCGTGGCGCTGATTGTGGATGTCTCAGCACTGCAATCGTTGAACCGTGAAAAGCGTGTGGCCGGTGCCGCAGCGTAATAGATAACGAAAGGGTAAAAAAATGACTGACATGGCAACCGTGACCAAAATCGCTGGCGAAACCGTGGGCCAGGAATTCTTAGTTTTCACACTGGGTGACGAAGAGTACGGCATCGACATTCTGAAAGTGCAGGAGATTCGCGGTTACGATCAGGTAACCCGCATCGCCAACACGCCGGAATTCATCAAAGGCGTCACCAACCTGCGCGGCGTGATCGTGCCGATCATCGACCTGCGTGTGAAGTTCTCGCAGCCGGATGTGGTGTACAACGAGAACACCGTGGTGATCGTGCTGAATCTTGAGCATCGCGTGGTGGGCATCGTGGTGGATGGCGTTTCTGATGTGCTGTCGCTGACGCAAGAGCAGATTCGTCCTTCACCGGAGTTCGCGGTCACCATGTCCACCGAGTACCTGACCGGTCTGGGCGCGCTGGGTGAACGTATGCTGATTCTGGTCGACATCGAAAAGCTGCTGAGCAGCGAAGAGATGGCGCTGGTGGATAACCTGCGTACTGCATAATCCCCGCAACGGGCCGCGCTGCTGCGGCCCGTTATCATTACACACATTAATTAATTCCTTACAAATCAACAATAAATCCGCAAAAAATCGCTGTAATATCCCTCAATCTTCTCCGCCCCTGGTCGATAACCGATCGGTACGATTTTTTCCTTCATTTTCCAGGGCAAACTATGTTTACGAGAATTCGCGTTGTCACCAGCTTATTGCTGGTGTTGTTAGTGTTTGGCTTTTTACAGCTGGCATCCGGCTCACTGTTTTTTAAAGCGCTAAGCGATGACAAAAACAGTTTTAACGTTTCACAACTGGCGAGCAAAAACACCGCCGCCATCAACGACGCCTACATGAGCCTCAATCAGAGCCGTGTGGTGTTAACCCGCATTCAGCTGCGCATGGCAACCAGCAAACTGACCGGTACCGAAGCGGACATCGCCGGTTTGTACGGCGACAGCAAAGCCTTCCAGAAAGAGGCCGCCGATAACTACCAGCTGTTTAAAGCGACGCCGGACACGCCGGGACAGGATGCCGCGCTCAACAAACGTCTCGATCAAACCTATACCGCCTATGCCAGCGCGCTAGGCCAGTTGCAGGACGCGTTGGTCGCAAAAGATCTCGATCTGGCAGCCAAAGCGCCGGTTGCGCCAAGCCAAAACGCCTTCCTGAAAGAGTACCGCCAATGGCGTGCCGATCAGGATCGCCTGACTGCGGCGGGCGTCGAAGCCAACAGCTCAGCCTACGATCACATGATCTGGCTGTTAGGCGCGGTGCTGGCGATTGTGGTGGCGGTGATTGTGCTGTGCTGGTTTGGCATGCGCAAAATCCTCATCAAGCCGCTTAATGACAACATCCAGCATATTCAGCACATTGCGCAGGGCGATTTGACGCAGCGCATCGCGGTCGAAGGACGCAACGAAATGAGCCAGCTGGCGGAAAGCCTGCATGAGATGCAGCAGTCGCTGGTGCGCACGGTGAGTGATGTGCGTGACGGTTCGGATGCCATCTTTACCGGAGCGAGCGAAATCTCTGCGGGCAACAACGATCTCTCGGCACGTACCGAAGAGCAGGCGGCTTCACTGGAGCAGACCGCCGCCAGCATGGAACAGCTGACCGCCACCGTGAAGCAGAATGCCGAAAACGCGCGTCAGGCGTCGCAGCTGGCGTTGAGTGCTTCCGAAACCGCGCAGAAGGGCGGTGATGTGGTGCAAGGCGTGGTGCGCACCATGAGCGACATCGCCGGCAGTTCGAAGAAGATCGCCGACATCACCAGCGTTATCGATGGCATTGCCTTCCAGACCAATATTCTGGCGTTGAACGCGGCGGTAGAAGCGGCGCGCGCCGGTGAGCAAGGCCGTGGCTTTGCGGTGGTCGCGGGTGAAGTGCGTAATCTGGCCCAGCGCAGCGCGCAGGCGGCGAAAGAGATCAAAGGGCTGATTGAAGACTCTGTTAACCGCGTGAACAGTGGATCTGAATTGGTCGGCACCGCCGGTGAGACCATGAGCGATATCGTTAATGCGGTAACGCGCGTCACAGACATCATGGGCGAAATTGCCTCGGCGTCGGATGAGCAGAGCCGTGGTATCGATCAGGTTGGCCAGGCGGTGACGGAGATGGATCGCGTGACGCAGCAGAACGCCTCGCTGGTGGAAGAGTCTGCGGCGGCGGCGGCCTCGCTGGAAGAGCAGGCCAGTCGCCTGAGCCAGTCGGTGGCGGTGTTCCGCGTACCGCGAGCGGCACACGCGCAGCCGCAGGCCAGAAGCGGCGTGCGTCATCCGCAGATCGCACCACCCACGCTCGGCACACCGCGTAAAGCGCTGACCGCGGCAGCGGGGGACAGCAACTGGGAAACGTTTTAAGTTTCGGAGTGGTCGGTCTCTCACCCCGGCCCTCTCCCGCACGCGGGAGAGGGAGACGCTGCCCCATGCAGGCTCGATCGGTTCCCTCTCCCACTTGTGGGAGAGGGTTAGGGTGAGGGACAATCCGCACCACCCAATGCGCCTTTATCGCTCACCCGATAAAGGCGCATTTTTTTTACTGTTAATTTCTTTAGTTATAAAACACTGCAATCATGCGAAAATGCAGAGTTTTAATTCGTAAAGTAGCTTAAGCACCCTGAAAAATTCAGATTGCCGGTCGATAACTGGGGGAGCCGAAACGCATCCCTGGAGATCCCATGTTAAAACGAATCAATGTAGTGACCAGTTTAATCGCCGTATTACTGGTGTTTGGCGCTTTACAATTACTGTCGGGTGGCCTGTTCTGGTCCGCCTTACAAAAAGATAAAGAGGCGTTTGCGGTAGCGCAGATCTCCTCCAACAACGTTGGCGCGATGTCAGACGCCTGGATTGAACTGAACCAAACCCGCACCGTACTCAACCGCGCCATGTTGCGTATGCAGGGCACCATGGCCGCGCAGGCGAATGGCGGCCAGCTGAGTGCCTTAATCGCCCAGACCGAAAAACAGCTCAATGTGGCTGCCGGCCACTATCAACGCTACTACGACTTGCCAGCCACGCCGGGCTTGCCAGACGCGTTGCGCGATAAGCTGGAAGCGAACTACGCCGCTTTCAACGACGGGTTGAAGGCGATGCTGGATCGCCTGAAAGCCAACGATCTGCAAGGCATGTTTGCGCAGAACATCGAAGCTAAACAGGTCGCGATGAAAGCCACTTACGAAGAGTGGCGCACTGAACAAAGCACATTGGCGGCAGAAGGCGTGGCGCAGAATCAGCGCGCCTTCCACACCATGATGTGGCTGCTGGCGTCGGTGGCGCTGGTGGTGATTGCGGTGATCGTTGGCTGCTGGTTCGGCCTGCGTAGCGTGCTGATTCAGCCGCTGCATCAGCTGCTGGCGCATATTCGCCATATTGCTGCGGGCGATCTCACGCAAAATATCGTGGTGGAAGGGCGCAATGAAATGAGCCAGCTGGCGGGAAGCCTGCATGAGATGCAGCAGTCGCTGGTCAGCACCGTGGGCAATGTACGTGACGGTTCCGATGCGATTTTCACCGGCGCCAGCGAAATCGCCGCCGGGAATAACGATCTGTCGGCGCGTACCGAAGAGCAGGCCGCCTCGCTGGAGCAGACGGCGGCCAGCATGGAGCAGCTCACCGCGACGGTGAAACAGAACGCCGAGAATGCGCGTCAGGCGTCGCAGCTGGCACTCAGCGCGTCCGATACCGCACGCAAAGGTGGCGAGGTGGTCGATGGCGTGGTGCGTACCATGCAGGATATCGCCGGCAGCTCGAAGAAGATCGCCGACATTATTAGCGTGATCGATGGCATCGCCTTCCAGACCAATATCCTGGCGCTGAACGCGGCGGTAGAAGCAGCACGCGCCGGTGAACAGGGCCGTGGTTTTGCTGTAGTGGCTGGTGAAGTGCGCAACCTGGCGCAGCGCAGTGCGCAGGCGGCGAAAGAGATCAAAGGCTTGATCGAAGATTCGGTGAACCGCGTCAACAACGGCTCGCAGCTGGTCGGCACCGCCGGAGAAACCATGAACGATATCGTCGGCGCCGTCACGCGCGTCACCGATATTATGGGCGAAATCGCCTCGGCATCGGATGAGCAGAGCCGTGGTATCGATCAGGTGGGACAAGCGGTGACCGAGATGGACCGCGTCACCCAGCAGAACGCCTCGCTGGTGGAAGAGTCCGCCGCCGCCGCCGCATCACTGGAAGAGCAGGCGAGCCGCCTGAGCCAGTCGGTATCGGTGTTCCGCATTCCGCGCGCCGCACAGGCGCAACCGAAGGCGAGCACGGTGCGCCAGATCGCCAGCGCACCGCGCAAAGCGGCTGCCGCGCCGGTGAGTGAGGGTAACTGGGAGACGTTTTAAGTTCTGAGTTGCTTCCCCTCACCCCGGCCCTCTCCCGTAAACGGGAGAGGGAGACGCTGCCATATGTTAGCTCGATCAATTCCCTCTCCCGCCTGCGGGAGAGGGTTAGGGTGAGGGACAGCGAGCACCCATCAACCCCCCGCTGGTCCAACCCCTGCGAACACACATAAAGATCCCCTCAGAAAAGCCGATAACAGAGGCGATCCGCCAACCAATGAGGTGTTTATGTTTAGTCGTATTCGTGTTGTATCCGGCCTGCTGTGCGTGCTGGCGCTGTTTGCCTTACTGCAGCTGTTCTCCGGTGGAGTGTTCTACTCCACGGTCAAAGCCGATAAAGAAAATTTTGCCTATAACCAGCGTCTTAGCACGCTGCAGCGGGCAATGGGCACCTCATGGGTATCGCTGGTTCAGGCGCGTAACACGCTGAACCGTGCGGGGATCCGTTACCTGCTGGACAGTCAGCAGGCTGGCTCAGGCGCAACCGTGAAAGATCTGGTGGCGCTGGCGAGTGAGGAGTTGAAGCACGCTGATGAGGGTTTTGCCGAATTTAACGCCAACCTGTCTGAAAAGGGCAAAAAGGCCGAGAACGTGCTGATGCTACAGGCCAACTACAACGCCTATCGCGGAGCATTGGGTGAGTTGATCGATTTCCTCAGTAGTGGAAATTTCAAAGGATTTGTCGATCAGCCGACGCAGGGATTCCAGGACAAGTTTGCTAAGGATTACAACGAATGGTTGAGCTACAACATTGTGCTCGCCAATCAGGGCATTGCAGCCAATGAGGCGGCTTACAACCAATCCATCATGCTGGTGGTCGGCACGCTGCTGGTGACCTTGCTGGTGATTGCGCTGGTGTGGAGCGGCATGCGCACGGTGCTGATCCGTCCGCTGAAGCACAGCATCGAGCACATTCGTCACATCGCGCGTGGCGATTTGACGCAGCAGGTGGAGATCACGGTGCGCAACGAGATGGGCGAGCTGCTCACCTCGGTGCAAGAGATGCAGCAAGAGCTGGCGCGGACGGTGCGTACCGTGCGTGACGGTTCCGATGCGATCTACACCGGTGCGAGTGAAATCGCCATGGGCAACAACGATCTCTCCTCGCGTACCGAGCAGCAAGCGGCTTCGCTGGAAGAGACAGCTGCCAGCATGGAGCAGTTAACCGCCACGGTGAAGCAGAACGCCGAAAATGCCCGTCAGGCGTCACAGCTGGCGCTCACCGCCTCGGAGACCGCGCAGCAGGGCGGCAAAGTGGTGGATGGCGTGGTGACTACCATGAAAGAGATCACCGGCAGCTCGAAGAAAATCGCTGACATCATCAGCGTGATCGACGGCATTGCCTTCCAGACCAATATCCTCGCACTGAACGCTGCGGTAGAAGCGGCACGCGCCGGTGAGCAGGGACGTGGATTTGCCGTGGTAGCGGGCGAGGTGCGCAGTCTGGCACAGCGCAGCGCGCAGGCGGCGAAAGAGATTAAAGGATTGATCGAGGATTCGGTCAGCCGTGTCAACACCGGTTCCGTGCTGGTGGAGAGCGCCGGGGAAACCATGACCAACATCGTGAATGCGGTCACGCGCGTCACCGACATCATGGGCGAAATCGCCTCGGCGTCGGACGAGCAGAGCCGTGGTATCGATCAGGTCGGTCTGGCGGTGAACGAGATGGATCGCGTGACGCAGCAGAACGCCGCGCTGGTCGAAGAGTCGGCAACGGCGGCGGCCGCGCTGGAAGATCAGGCCAGCCGACTGAAACAGTCGGTTGCGGTGTTCAATATCGGTAAAGAATTTGTCGTTCAGGCCGTTAACGTATCTACAGCGGCAAAAAATTTGCGTTCCGGCACGCCAAAAGCACTGGCACCGGCAGGCGCACGTAGCACTGACGATAACTGGGAAACCTTTTAATCCTTGTGGCCGCCGCAAGGCGGCCCATGAGAATGGCGCGACTGGCAGCACAGTAGCAACCGCAGTATCACAATTTAAACAGTTTGTTGCCGGGTGACCTGAAATGAAGAAATCGACGTTATTGGATCAAAGTGAAGCGACCACGCTGCTCTCGCAAATGGTGCAGCGGTTACCGCTCTCAGATACGCATTTTCGTCGCATTAGCCAGCTGATCTATCAGCGCGCGGGCATTGTGCTGGCCGATCACAAACGCGAGATGGTTTACAACCGTTTAGTGCGTCGTCTGCGCATGCTGAATATTGATGACTTTGGCCGCTATCTGGCGCTGCTGGAGCAAGACCAAAACAGTGCGGAGTGGCAGGCGTTTATTAACGCGCTGACCACCAATCTGACCTCTTTCTTCCGCGAGGCGCATCACTTCCCGATCCTCGCGGATCATGCGCGTAAGCGCACGGGTAACTACAGCGTGTGGAGCACCGCCGCCTCAACCGGCGAAGAGCCGTATTCCATCGCCATGACGCTGGCGGAAACGCTGGGCACCGGCCCGGGTAAATTCCAGGTCCACGCCAGCGATATCGATACCCAGGTGCTCGAGAAAGCCGTGGCCGGCGTGTATCGCCAGGAAGAGCTACGCACGCTATCGCAGTCGCAGCTGCAGCGCTTTTTCCTGCGCGGCACCGGTCCGCATGAAGGCATGGTGCGCGTGCGTTCCGACCTCGCCAACATGGTGAACTATACGCAACTGAATTTACTGGCACACGACTGGGCGTTGCCGGGTCCGTTCGACGCAATTTTCTGTCGCAACGTGATGATTTATTTCGATAAAGAGACGCAGGAACAGATTCTGCGCCGTTTCGTGCCTCTGCTGAAACCCGGCGGTCTGCTGTTTGCCGGGCATTCAGAGAACTTTAGTCAGATCAGCAAAGAGTTCTGGCTGCGTGGACAGACAGTCTATGGACTGAGCAAGGAAAGACGATGAGCAAAATCACCGTGATGTGCGTGGATGACTCTGCGCTGATGCGACAGTTGATGACAGAAATCATCAACAGCCATCCCGATATGGAGATGGTCGCGAGTGCGCCCGATCCGCTGGTGGCGCGGGATTTAATCAAACAGTACAACCCGCAGGTATTGACGCTGGATGTGGAGATGCCGCGCATGGATGGCCTCGATTTCCTCGAGAAGCTGATGCGCCTGCGTCCGATGCCGGTGGTGATGGTCTCCTCGCTGACCGGTAAAGGTTCAGAAGTGACGCTGCGCGCGCTGGAGTTGGGTGCGGTGGATTTTGTCACCAAGCCACAGCTCGGCATCCGCGAAGGCATGCTGGCGTATAGCCAGATGATTGCTGACAAGATCCGCGCCGCCGCGCGCGCCAAGCTGCATGTGCGTGCCTCCACGCCGATGCCGGTCACGTTGAAAGCGGGCCCGTTGCTGAGCAGTGAAAAGCTGATCGCCATTGGCTCTTCCACCGGCGGCACCGAGGCGATTCGCCATGTGCTGCAGCCGCTGCCGGCGACCAGCCCGGCGCTGCTGATTACCCAGCATATGCCGCCAGGCTTTACGCGCTCGTTTGCCGAGCGTCTGAATAAATTGTGCCAAATCACCGTGAAAGAAGGGGAAGACGGCGAGCGTATTCTGCCCGGCCACGCCTATATCGCGCCGGGCGCCATGCACATGGAGCTGGGCCGAAGCGGGGCCAACTATGTGGTGAAACTGAATGACGGTCCGCCAGTGAACCGACACAAGCCATCGGTGGATGTGCTGTTCCGTTCGGTGGCGGTGCACGCAGGACGAAATGCGGTGGGTGTGATTCTGACCGGGATGGGTAACGACGGCGCGGCCGGGATGCTGGAAATGCATCGCGCGGGCGCCTGGACCATCGCGCAGGATGAAGCCAGCTGCGTGGTATTTGGTATGCCGCGCGAAGCGATTGCGATGGGCGGCACCAGTGAAGTGGTCGATTTAGGCCACATCAGTCAGCACATGCTGGCGAAAATTAGCGCCGGACAGGCATTGCGAATTTAACGAGCCCGTCCTGCTGGACGAGACAACACGGGAGTAGATATGGCTGATAAAAATATGCGCTTTTTGGTGGTGGATGACTTCAATACGATGCGTCGTATTGTCCGTAACCTGCTGAAAGAGCTTGGATTCAATAACGTTGAAGAAGCAGAAGATGGCGTCGATGCGCTGACCAAACTGCGTGCCGGTGGCTTTGATTTCGTGGTTTCCGACTGGAACATGCCGAACATGGACGGTCTGGAGCTGCTGCAAACCATCCGTGCTGACGCCACGCTGAACAAACTGCCGGTGCTGATGGTGACCGCGGAAGCGAAGAAAGAGAATATCATCGCGGCCGCGCAGGCGGGCGCCAGCGGCTACGTGGTGAAGCCGTTCACGGCGGCCACGCTGGAAGAGAAGTTAGGCAAAATATTCGAAAAACTGGGTATGTAAGGAGATGTGATGAGCGACCTTCCGAAATCAACCGAAGAAGCCTCGGCACACGACATTATTACCCGTATCGGCTCACTGACGCGCATGTTGCGTGACAGTTTGCGTGAGCTGGGGTTAGACCAGGCAATTGCTGAAGCGGCGGAAGCGATTCCTGATGCGCGCGATCGTCTGGATTATGTTGTGCAAATGACGGCGCAAGCGGCAGAACGTGCGTTGAACTGCGTTGAAGCAGCGCAGCCACACCAGGACCAAATGGAAGCCGGCGCCAACCAGCTGAAAGGCCGTTGGGATGCGTGGTTTGAAAATCCGATTGAACTGACAGATGCGCGCGAGTTGGTTTCGGATACGCGCCAGTTCCTGACTGACGTTCCGGGACACACGTCGTACACCAATAAGCAGTTGCTCGAAATCATGATGGCGCAGGATTTCCAGGACCTGACCGGTCAGGTGATCAAGCGCATGATGGATGTGATCCAGGAGATCGAGCGTCAGCTGTTGATGGTGCTACTGGAGAATATGCCAGAAGCCAACGCCGCGGCGCGTAAAGAGGGCAACAGCCTGCTGAACGGTCCGCAGATCCACGCCAATGCACCCGGCGTGGTGGCGAACCAGGATCAGGTTGATGACCTGCTGGATAGCTTAGGGTTTTAAACACGTTTGCCCTCACCCTAACCCTCTCCCACAGGTGGGAGAGGGAACCGTTCGGGCCTGCATATGGCAGCGTCTCCCTCGCCCGCTTGCGGGAGAGGGCCGGGGTGAGGGACAGCGCGTACCGCACCTTACACCGCGCGCTTCTGCGTCAACGCCGACTGCGCCACCAGTACCTGCACGCCTAACGCCTCAAATGCCGCGACTTGCGCCGGCGAAATGCCGCTATCGGTAATCAGATAGTGAATATGGCTCCAGTCGCACGGCAGCGCGAACATCGACACCTTATCGATCTTGCTGGAATCCGCCACCACATACACGCTGTTAGCCGAATTGATCATCGCCATTTTCACCTTGATATCGGTCTCGCTGGGAAAGCTCAAACCGAGACGCGGTGAGATACAGGCCGTGGCAAGAAACAGCTTCTCCGCCAGCACGTTTTCGAAAAACGAGGCGGCTTTCTCACCTGAAGTCGAAAGCGTCGGGAACTTAAAAGTGCCGCCGGTCAGCAAAATATTGATACCCGGCTCGCCGCCCAGCTTCAGCGCGATATTCACCGCCGTGGTAATTACCGATAAACGACGGATATGGCTGATCGCCTCGGCAATCGCCGTGGTGGTGGTACCGGAATCGAAAATCACCGTGTCGCCATTTTCCACATGCTGCGCGGCAAGGCGGCCAATCGCCTGTTTTTCTTCCAGATGTGTTTGACGCTCCAGCAACATCGCGCCGGTATTTTGCTTGCCGGTCATCAGCGTGGCGCCGCCGTGATAACGCTGTACGTGCCCCTCTTGCTGCAACATGCGCAAGTCGGTGCGAATGGTGGCTTCGGTCAGGCCGAAGGTATCGGTCAGCGCTTTAACCGTGACGGTGCCGTCTTCGCGGATCATCTCCAGAATCTTCTCACGGCGCTGCTGCATATCTGCCAGCTGCTCAGTTTTGCTTTTCAATCGAAATGCTCCCTCTTTCCAATCACGGTCGGGTTTCGCCAATAAGGAAACCCGAGCTGATTTTACTCTGCGATTTGGCCATTTGCGAGGTAGCTTCCAGAAACATTCATTTTCGAATGAAAACCATCATTTGCTATGCGATTGATTTCGCAGAAAGCCGTCAGCAGCTCGCTCCATGTCCTGAACGCGGCGAATTTTGCAAATTCAACAAAATCATGAAGATAATTTTTATTGCTGCAATTTGTATGAAATTTGATCTCCTCCACAAACCATTATTAATCGATAGCTTATATTTTTGTTCGAAAATGATATTTGTAAAAACGATAACCCGGCCAGCAATAACCAGCGCCGCCGTACACCATTATGGAGAGAGACGATGAGTGGGGAATATGATGTTAACCTGCGCTACGGCGTGAACATTGAGCAGGATTTAACCGGCAAAGTGGCGGTAGTCACCGGCGGGCTGGGCGGGATTGCGATGGCCAGTAACGCGATGCTGCTGGAGAAGGGCGCACGGCTGGCGCTGCTCTATCCGCCCTTCGAAAGTGACAAAGTGGCGGGCGTGCAGGATCAATTTGCTGCCGATCGTGTGCTGCTGGTGTGCTGCGACGTGACCGATCCGGCCTCGGTTGAAGCGGCATTTGATCGCGTCGAACAGCATTACGGTCAGATTGATATCCTGGTGAACTGCGCGGGCTACGTGATGTTGCAACCGGTGTTAGAAACCGATTTTGCCGAGTGGCAGAAGCAGATCGACGTCAATCTCACCGGTCCTTTCCTCTGCTCGCAGGCGGCCGGTAAACGCATGGTGCGCGCCGGTAACGGCGGTAAAATCATCAACATTGCGTCACAGGCCGCCTCCATCGCTATCGATAACCACGTTGCTTACACCTCCGCCAAAGCCGGTCTGCTCGGCATGACCAAAGTGATGGCCAAAGAGTTCGCTCCCTATCGCATTAACGTCAATACCTTATCGCCCACCGTGGTACTGACGCCGATGGGTGAAAAAGCCTGGCGCGGTGAGAAGGGCGAGCAGATGAAAAAGCTGATCCCGCTGGGACGCTTTGCCTATACCGACGAAATCGCCGCCGCGGTGCTGTTCTTCGCCAGCAACGGCAGCGACATGATCACCGGCGCAGATTTAATGATCGACGGTGGCTTTACCATCTGGTAAGCCGCGCCAACACCAGAACGGCTGACCCTGCGTGACCCACTATAACAATGAGAGAACCTCACCATGAAAAAACGTACCCTGCTGTTAACTGCTATTGCCAGTTGCCTGATCTCCCAAGCCAGTTTCGCTGCCGATAAAGGCACCATCATGATCCTGGTGAACTCGCTGGATAACCCGTATTACGCCTCCGAAGCCAAAGGTGCCAACCTCAAAGCGCAGGAGCTGGGCTATAAAACCAGCGTGCTGTCGCATGGCGAAGATGTGAAAAAGCAAAGTGAACTGATTGATGCCGCCATCGGCAAAAAGGTGCAGGGCATCGTGCTGGATAACGCCGACTCCACCGCCAGCGTCGCCGCGATTAAAAAAGCCAAAGATGCCGGCATTCCGGTGGTGCTGATCAACCGCGAAATCCCGGTGGATGACGTGGCGCTGGCGCAGATCACCCACAACAACTTCCAGGCCGGCTCCGACGTGGCAAACGTGTTTGTGGAGAAGATGGGGGAAAAGGGCAGCTACGCGGAACTCACCTGTAACCTTGCTGACAACAACTGCGTCACACGCTCCAAATCCTTCCATCAGGTGCTCGACCAATATTCCGATATGAAAAGCGTGGCGCGTCAGGATGCCAAAGGCACGCTGATTGACGGCAAACGCATCATGGACAGCATTCTGCAGGCGCATCCGGATGTGAAAGGCGTGATCTGCGGTAACGGTCCCGTGGCGCTGGGCGCGATTGCAGCTCTGAAAGCGGCAGGCCGTAACGACGTCATCGTGGTCGGCATTGACGGCAGCAATGATGAACGTGACGCGGTGGAAAAAGGGGATCTGAAAGCCACGGTGATGCTGCAGGCACAAGCCATCGCCGCACAGGGCGTGACCGACCTCGACAACTTTATTCAGAAAGGCACCAAGCCTGAGAAGCAGCGCGTGATGTTCCGCGGCATTCTCATTACGCCAGACAACGCCAAAGGCGTGCAGGACTTTAACTTCAAGTCGTAATCAATGCGGTGCGCCCGTAGATCGGGCGCCCAGGAGAATGTGATGCACAGACGACTCTGGTTACTGCTTCCTGTCGTGATCCTTAGCGGTTGCCGCATTGTGTCGCAGCAGGAGCTGGCCGACCTGAAAAATCCTCCCAATCCCAAAATGGGCAATATTGCCCAAACGTGGCAACAGAAGCTGGTACCGCAAGTTCAACATGATGCGAAGCCGGTGGCCGAGTTATTGAATGCGCTGAAATCCGCCAAAGATTTTGATAGCGCTTGTAAAACCTACGGCTATCGCAGTCAGGATGAGAACCCGTGCGTGTTCAGTGTCAACGTGAGCGGTGAAATCACGGCGGTTAACACCACGTCGCGTAACGGTCGGATGACAGTGAAAGATGTGTCCGGTGACACTGTCACGGTGCAGGTTGGCCCGATTTTTCCCGGCACGGTGTTGCGCGATGCCTACAAAGGTGCCAGCTATCAGGACTTTAACGATCAGGTGCTGTTCGGCGATTACAGTCGCGCGATCAATCAGCAAGCGGCGAACATGATGAGTGCTTTCAAGCCCAAAGTGGGTGACAAGGTGCAGTTGGCTGGCGTGTTTAGCAGCTTTGATACGCCGGAGCAGGTGCCGAATGTGACACCAGCGGCGATTACACGTCAGTAAGGAGCGGATATGCAACAGCCTCAACATGACGTGATTATTGAAACCCGCAACGTGTCGCGCATCTATCCCGGCGTCACCGCGCTGGATCAGGTCAATTATCGCGTTTATCGCAACAAAGTTAACGTGCTGATTGGCGAAAACGGCGCGGGCAAATCCACCATGATGAAAATGCTGGCGGGCGTGGAGATCCCGTCATCCGGCGAGATTCTGCTGGACGGCGCAGCAGTGTCGCTGAGCTCCACGCATCAGGCGGAAAAACAGGGCATCAGCATTATTTTTCAGGAGCTGAACCTGTTTCCCAATATGAACGTGATGGACAACATCTTCATGGCCAATGAGTTTTTCCAGCGCGGCGTGATCAACGAGAAGTATCAGTATTCGCTCGCCAAAGCGCTGCTGGAACGGCTGGAACTGGATGTCGATCCCTATGCGCCGCTGGCTGAACTCGGTATCGGCCATCAGCAGCTGGTGGAGATCGCCCGCGCGCTGTCCAAGGACACGCGTGTATTGATCATGGATGAACCGACCAGCGCACTCAGCCAGTCAGAAGTGAAAGTGCTGTTCAACGTCATCGACCAGCTTAAACGGCGCGGCGTCACCATTATCTATATCTCACATCGGCTGGAAGAGCTGATGGAGATTGGCGATCACATCACCATCTTCCGCGACGGACGCTTCATCAGCGAACGCGAAGTCCGCGACGCCTCGATTCCGTGGATCATCGAGCAGATGGTGGGCGACAAGAAGAAACACTTCGATTATCAACCGGCGACGCAGGGTGAAACGGTACTCAGCGTCAACGGGCTGACCGCGCTGCATCAAAACGGCGGTTACAAGCTCAATGATGTCTCTTTCTCGCTGCGAAAAGGCGAAGTGATTGGCATCTACGGTTTGCTGGGCGCCGGGCGCACCGAGTTGTTCAAAGGGTTGATTGGCATGATGCACTGTCAGTCGGGCAGCGTCAGTCTGAACGGCGAAGCGCTGGAGAAGCGCAGTTTCCAGCAGCGACTGAAAAAAGGCATCGCGCTGGTGCCGGAAGATCGTCAAACCGAAGGCGTGGTACAGCTGATGTCGATCACCGCCAACATGACGCTCAGCGATCTCAGCCTGCGGGGTTTCCGCCGCTGCTGGCGCAAGCTCAATCCGCACAACGAGCAGCGCCGTGTGGATGAAATGATTGGCCATCTCGCCATCAAGGTCAGCGATCCCGAGCTGCCGATCACCTCCTTAAGCGGCGGCAATCAGCAAAAAGTGGTGCTGGGCAAAGCCCTGATGACCGGGCCGCAGGTGGTGCTGCTGGATGAGCCCACGCGCGGCATTGATGTGGGGGCAAAAACCGATGTTTATCACCTGATTGGCAACCTGGCGCAGCAGGGATTGGCGGTGATGTTCTCCTCGTCCGAACTGGATGAAGTGATGGCGCTGGCTGACCGTATTCTGGTGATGGCGGATGGCCGCATCACCGCCGATTTACCGCGCGCGGCGGCCACGCGCGAAGCCCTGATTAGCGCCTCAACGCCACATGATTGAGCCCGCTGGAGAGTAAAACGATGAATCAAAAATACCTGATCTATATGTACCTGCTTAAGGCGCGTACCTTTATTGCCTTGCTGATCGTGGTGAGTTTCTTCAGCTTTATGGTGCCTAACTTTCTCACCACCTCCAACCTGCTGATCATGACCCAGCATGTGGCGATTACCGGCTTGCTGGCGATTGGCATGACGCTGGTGATTTTGACTGGCGGCATCGATCTTTCGGTGGGGGCGGTGGCGGGCATATGCGGCATGGTGGCGGGTGCGCTGCTCACCAACGGCGTACCGCTGTGGGGCGGCAACGTACTGTTCTTCAACGTGCCCGAGGTGATTCTGGTGGTGGCGCTGTTCGGCGTGGCGCTGGGATTGATTAATGGCGCGGTGGTGACGCGACTTGGCGTAGCGCCGTTTATCTGTACGCTCGGCATGATGTACGTGGCACGCGGCGCCGCGCTGCTGTTCAACGATGGCAGCACCTACGCCAACCTTGTCGGCACGCCAGCACTGGGTAATACCGGCTTCGCCTTGCTCGGTTCGGGTTCGATATTGGGCGTGTATATCCCGATATGGATGATGCTCGGCTTCCTGCTGCTGGGGTTGTATCTGACGCGTAAAACACCGCTGGGTCGTTACATCTATGCCACCGGTGGCAACGAATCGGCGGCGCGCCTGGCGGGTGTGCCGATTATCAAGGTCAAAGTGTTTGTCTACGCCTTTTCCGGCTTGTGCGCCGCGCTGGTCGGTTTGATTGTGGCGTCGCAGTTGCAAACCGCGCACCCGATGACCGGTAACATGTTCGAGATGGACGCCATCGGTGCCACGGTGCTGGGCGGCACGGCGCTGGCGGGTGGACGCGGTCGCGTTTCAGGCTCGATTATCGGTGCTTTTGTCATCGTGTTTCTCGCCGATGGCATGGTGATGATGGGCGTCAGCGATTTCTGGCAAATGGTGATTAAAGGCTTAGTGATTGTCACTGCGGTGGTGATCGATCAGTTCCAGCAAAAATTACAAAGTAAGGTGGTGCTGCTGCGCAGACATGAAAAAAAGCAGCAATCGGCCGCCCTGCCTGAAGCGACACATGGATAACAGGAGGCAATATGACACGCGATTTTAGTGGAAAGACGGTGGTGATTACCGGCGCCTGCCGCGGCATTGGCGCGGGCATTGCAGCGCGCTTTGCCCGCGACGGGGCGCGTTTGGTGATGGTGTCGAATTCGGAACGCGTCTTCAGTACCGCGCAAGCCATCGAACAGCAGTTTGGCAGTGAGGTTCTGGCGCTGCAGGTCGATGTTACCGATGAAACGGAGGTACAGCAGCTTTATCAGCAGGCGGCTGAGCGCTTTGGCAGCATTGATGTGTCGATTCAGAATGCGGGGGTGATTACCATCGATCGTTTCGATGCGATGCCCAAAAGTGACTTCGAGAAGATTCTTGCGGTGAACACCACGGGCGTGTGGCTGTGCTGCCGGGAAGCGGCGAAATATATGGTGAAACAGGGCAGCGGCAGCCTGATCAACACCTCGTCCGGTCAGGGACGGCAGGGTTTCATTTATACGCCGCACTATGCCGCCAGCAAGATGGGCGTGATCGGTATTACTCAAAGCCTGGCGCTGGAGTTGGCGCCGTGGCATATCACGGTGAATGCCTTCTGTCCGGGCATCATCGAGAGTGAAATGTGGGACTACAACGATCGCGTGTGGGGCGAGATCCTCAGCAGCGATAAAAAGCAGTATGGCAAAGGCGAACTGATGGCCGAATGGGTGGAAAACATCCCGCTTAAACGCGCAGGGCAGCCGGAAGATGTCGCTGGCTTGGTGGCTTTCCTCGCTTCTGACGATGCGCGCTATATCACCGTGCAGACCATCAATGTGGATGGCGGTTTGATTTTCTCCTGATAGTTCGCTTTTGGGTCGCCATTGATGGCGTCATGCTAAACACTAAGCCTCATGATCGCACCTTCCAGAGCGGCGTGATTCATCGCGCAATGCCGATCACTAAAGCGCTGTATCAAATCTCCGCACCTTCAGTAGCGGCGCGATTTATCGCGCAATGAATTGCGCCGCTACAACATATGCTCTCGGTAATTAGGGGTTTCATATTTTAACTGACGAGCATTACGCAATGCATTGCGCCGCTACAATGTGCGCGCTCAATGATTTGAGAGGTCATCTCTTGATGGGCAAGCAGGGCACAACATATTGCGTCGCCTGCTTACCTACATTCTGATTTTTTCGTTTTCTGCCTTAATCGAAACCAGACATGTCCGGCACTTGCATCAGAATATGCTAGGGTAGACTTATGCAGTTTTGTGAGCCACCTCTAATTCTGAACCGGGTCGAACCCTATTTTTAGCTATGTTATTTACTTTGTTATCACCTAAAAGCGTGCGTTATCTCTCTGGTTTTTCACTACTTGCCGCATCCGCGCCTGCGCTGGCGTTGATCTCTGACACTAAACTCGCCGATGCGCCGTTTAGCGATCCCACACGTTTCCAGAAAATGGCCGATCAGTTGCCTGCATTGGGTTACCAGGATGAAACGGAAGCGTTCAACAAAAAACTGGCGACCATTGCCAAAAGCATTGGTGAAGCCAGCCAGAACAGTACGGACGACAATGCCCTTGGCCAGCAGGCGGGGCTGTGGGCCTTTAACCATTTCCGCGATGAAGTGGGCAATCGACTGGTTGATGAAGGCCAGTCGCTGTTGTCACCGTATGGCAATGCTCAAATCGATTTCAATGTGGATATGGAGGGCAATTTTGCCGGCAGCGGTGCTTCGCTGCTGACACCCTGGGCGGATAACTATCGCTACCTGACCTTCAGTCAGGTCGGCTTTCATCAAACTGATGATGGGCTGGTCGGCAATGCTGGCCTCGGGCAACGTTGGGTGGCAGGAAAATGGCTGCTGGGCTATAACGGTTTTGTCGATCGCATGTTCAGCAGTGGCCTACAGCGCGCTTCGCTGGGTACCGAAGCGTGGGGCGATTATCTGCGCTTCTCCGCCAACTACTATACGCCGCTCTCAGGCTGGCAGGATCGCAATCCCTTCCAGCAGCAGCGCATGGCGCGCGGCTATGATTTCACCACCCAAGGCTATTTGCCGCACTATCGTCAACTCGGTGCGTCGGTGAGCTGGCAGCAATATCTGGGTGATAACGTCGATCTGTTTAGCTCCGGCAATCGCTACCACAACCCATCGGCGTTGACCTTTGGCGTCACCTACACGCCGGTGCCGCTGGTGACCTTATCCGCCAGCCACAAAACCAGCGACAGCGGTGAGAGCCAGGATCAGCTCGGCTTGCGTCTCAACTATCGCTTTGGCGTGGCGCTCAGCCAGCAGCTGAGTCCGGATAACGTAGCGGCTGCGCACTCACTGCGCGGCAGTCGCTACGATAACGTGACGCGCAGCTATACGCCGGTGCTGGAATATCGCCAGCGTAAAACGCTGTCGGTGTTTCTCGCTACGCCGCCGTGGCAGCTAAATGGCGGAGAAAGTTTGCCGCTGAAATTGCAAATCCGCAGCACCAATCCGATCGCTAAAGTGATGTGGCAGGGCGATACCCAGGCGCTGAGCCTGACGCCGGGTGCCAATCCCAACGATCCACAGGGCTGGAGTGTGATCCTGCCCGCGTGGGATAACTCGCCGGGTGCGCATAACAGCTATCGCTTGTCGGTGGTGTTAGAAGACAGTAAACAGAATCGCGTCACCTCGAACGAGATCGTCCTGCAATTGCAGCCGCCGTTCTCACTGGATCAGGGCGATGATGATCGCTTTGATTTGATGGCGCCGTAATCGCCTCGCACCAATAAAAAAGGGCAGCTTTCGCTGCCCTTTGCGCATATTCAGCCGACACTAGCCGAACAGCCATGAGGGTATTGCCACTTAGAACTGGTAAATCAGACCCACAGCGGTGACATCATCAGAAGCGATGCCCAACGCATTATCATCTTTCAACAGGTTGATCTTGTATTCAGCATACACAGACATGTTTTTGTTGAAGTAGTAGGTTCCACCTACAGCGACGTATTTGGTGAGATCGACATCACCAATATTTTCAATCTCTTTGCCTTTCGATGAAACATAGCCGATTGAAGGACGCAGTCCGTTAATGAACTGATACTGCGCAACGGCTTCAAAGTTAACGGCTTTGTTAGCGAAGCCACCAGTGATTGGGGTTGCGTTGAGCGTTTCGCCGTACATGGTTGCCAGGTAAATCTGGTTAGCGTCGTATTTCAGGCCCGTGGTCCAGTGCTGTGCTTTCTCGCCTTCGCCACGTAAGGCCTGGTTCTGCGTATTGGTACGATCCAGGCTCGCGTAAGCGCCAACCAGGCTCAGACCGAAATCGAAATCATAAGAAGTGGAGAGCGCGAAGCCATCACCATTCGAACGGCGTACGGCAACGTTTGCATCGTTACGATCGTTTTTCCCTTCATACTGAGCAGCAACGTTCCAGCCTTTCACCAGACCGAAGAAATCTTTGTTGCGCCAGGTCAACACGCCACCTGAGCGGCTGGACAGGAACCCATCAGAGTAACCTTGATCGCCACCAAAGAAGGGCAGCATATCGGTGTAACCCAGCACGTCATAAATCAAACCGTAGTTACGACCGTAATCGATCGAGCCGAACTGACCAAACTTCAGGCCAGCAAAACCCAGGCGGGTTCTGTTACCGCTGTTGGCATCGCTGCCTTCAGAGTTGCTCAGGCTGTACTGGTACTGCCATTGACCGTAGCCGGTCAGCTGGTCGTTGATCTTGGTTTCGCCTTTAAAACCAATACGGGTATAAGACGAGGTATCACCATTTGACCCTTCGTTATCGGAGAACAGATGCGAGACGTTAATTTTGCCAGTCAGGTCAAGCTTGTTGCCATCTTTGTTATAGATTTCGGCGGCCTGAGCCGAAGAAAGTCCCAGCAGTAAAGGCATCACTGCTGCCAGTAAGGAGCGCTTCATCATTTAATTTTTACCCTGTGATATTTTTTAATTTTGTCCCCATCTGCGGGGTGAAAAGAAAATGACACAAAAGGTTCAAGATCGACAGTGCAATATATGTAACTAAATATTTCTCGTTAACTTTTTGTGTGATTTTTAATCTTAAATTCCATTATGTGGAATTTTGTATTGGTTAAACTTATCCATAAAACAAAAGGGGAGATGCTAAATTTAATATCTATTAATATGATTTTATTGAATTATTTTAAATTTAAAGATGCGTAAATAAAGTCAGTAGCTTGTTCGTGAAATAGCACAAGCCTATGCATTATTGTTCAATAGCAAATATCTGAATCCAGCTAATCATTAGCAGAGTAATTATCGGCTTCATGGCTTTGTGTCCTTTTATTTCTGTTCTGATAATAACCCTGGTCACAAAATGTTATTTAGGTTTTCGCTTAACAATGAACTGGCGAAATAATATTCAATCCCGCGAGGCAAATGTTAAAACCTGATTAATTCCCCGGTCGCTAAATTTGCACCGCGCTATCACTTTCCTGCACCAATCAGGCACATTGCGCCCCAAAAAAGTGCGTTTATCGCATTAATTTGGCGAAATATTTCCTGCCCGATCACAAAAGCAATATTTCATTTTGCCGATGCATAAATCCGCTAAATAAATTGCTGCTATTCAGCCTGCATCAGACTGATATTCACTTTTTATGCAATTAAAGTGAATATCAGTACCTGTTAAGTTATTGATATTACGTAGTGATAAGACGATTATGCATTTTTGCGGCTGGCTGGCACGCTATCTGCAATATACAGTAGAGCTGCCACTTAACATTTTTAACAATTTCAAAACAAAAGGCTTCACCGGGTGTGGAGCAGGAGAAAGGGCTATGTCACTGCAGGTTTCACGTCAGAATTTCGATCAATGGATGATGCCAGTTTATGCACCCGCGGCTTTTGTTCCGGTCCGCGCGGAAGGTTCAACGCTGTGGGATCAGCAAGGCAAAGAGTATATCGATTTTGCCGGTGGCATTGCGGTTAACGCATTGGGACATGCGCATCCGGCGTTGCAGCAGGCGCTGATCGAACAGGCCGGCAAACTATGGCATACCGGAAATGGCTACACCAATGAACCGATCCTGCGTCTCGCCAAACAGCTGATTGATGCCACCTTTGCCGATCGCGTGTTTTTCTGTAACTCCGGCGCTGAAGCGAATGAAGCGGCGCTGAAACTGGCACGTAAAACCGCACACGACCGTTTCGGTGCTGAGAAAAATGGCATCGTTGCCTTTAATAATGCTTTCCACGGTCGCACGCTGTTTACCGTGACAGCGGGCGGACAACCGGCCTATTCCCGGGATTTTGCGCCGCTGCCACCGGCGGTCGAACACGCTAATTTCAACGATCTGGCCTCGGCGGCCGCGCTGATCAATGACCAAACCTGCGCGGTGATCGTCGAGCCGATTCAGGGTGAAGGCGGCGTCCTGCCAGCCGATCCCGCTTTCCTGCGCGGACTGCGTGAACTCTGCGACAAACATCATGCGCTGCTGATTTTTGATGAAGTGCAGAGCGGCGTGGGTCGCACCGGTTCGCTGTATGCCTATATGCATTACGGCGTGACCCCGGATGTATTGACCACCGCCAAAGCGCTGGGTGGCGGCTTCCCGATTGGCGCGATGCTGACGCGTGAAGATCTGGCGCAGGTGATGGGCGTGGGCACGCACGGCACCACCTACGGCGGCAACCCGCTGGCGGGCGCAGTCGCGGGAAAAGTGATGGAACTGATTAATCAGCCGGAATTTATGGCCGGCGTGGCTGAGCGTCATCAATGGTTTGTTACGGCGTTGCAGGAACTGAACAAGCGTCTGCCGGTATTTAAAGAAGTGCGCGGGTTGGGTCTGTTGATTGGCGCCGTGCTAAACGACGATTTCGCCGGTAAAGCCAAACAGTTCAACCTCACCGCGGCCGAAGAGGGCGTAATGGTGCTGATAGCAGGTGCCAACGTGGTACGTTTTGCGCCAGCGCTGAACATCAGCGAGCGCGAAGTTAAAGAAGGTTTGGCGCGTTTCGAACGTGCCTGTGAACGCGTGCTCAAAGGAGCCACATCATGATGGTGATTCGCCCCGTCGAACGTGACGATCTCTCGCAGTTGTTGTCGCTGGCGGGCAAAACCGGTGGTGGCTTAACCTCGCTGCCCGCGGATAGCGAAACGCTTAAAGCCCGTATTGAGCGTTCGCTGCTCACCTGGCAAGGCGCGTTACCGCCTGCCGAACAAGGCTATGTGTTTGTGCTGGCCGACAGCGAGGATAATCGCGCCGTCGGCATTTGCGCCATCGAAGCGGCGGTGGGTTTGCAGGATCCCTGGTACAACTTCCGCGTTGGCACACAGGTGCACGCTTCGAAAGAGCTGAACGTGTATGCCAGCCTGCCGACGCTGTCGCTGAGCAACGATCACACCGGCAGCAGCGAACTCTGCACGCTGTTCCTCGATCCCGATTACCGCGATGGAAAAAATGGCCATCTGCTGTCGAAATCGCGCTTTCTGTTTATGGCCAACTTCCGCGACCGCTTTATGCAACATGTGGTGGCGGAGATGCGTGGCGTCAGTGATGACAATGGCCACTCGCCATTCTGGGACAGCGTCGGCAGCCGCTTCTTCTCGATGGAGTTCAGCAAAGCCGACTTTCTGAGCGGCACCGGGCAAAAAGCCTTTATCGCCGAGCTGATGCCCAAACATCCGCTCTACATTCATTACCTGTCTGAAGCGGCGCAAAAAGTGATTGGCGAAGTCCATCCGAAAACCGCGCCCGCGCGTGCGGTGCTGGAGGCGGAAGGTTTCCGCTATCTCAACTATGTCGACATCTTCGACGGCGGCCCGACGCTGGAGTGCGAAATCGATCGCATTCGTGCCATTCGCAAGAGTCGCCAGTTAACCGCTGAGAGCGGTGCAGCCGATGAAAGCTGGCCGCTGTGTCTGGTGGCCAACGCGGATTACCAGCATTTCCGCGTGGCGCTGCTGCCGGTGGATATGACATCCGGCACGGTAAAACTGACTGAAAGCCAGCGCGCGGCGCTGCATTGCAACATTGGCGATCAACTGCGTGTGGTCACGCTGTGTCGCGAGGAGAAAAAAGCATGACGCATTTTATTCAAGGTCAATGGGTGACCGGCGGCGCTGACGCCCTGAGCAAACACAATCCGGTAACCGGCGAAACGCTGTGGCAGGGCAAAGCGGCATCGGCAGCGCAAGTGGCTGCGGCCTGCGAAGCGGCGCGCGCGGCGTTCCCGCAGTGGGCGAGAAAACCGTTTGCGGAGCGTCAGGCGCTGGTGGAAGGGTTTGCCCGTCTGCTTGAAAGCCATAAAACTGCGCTGGCGGAAACCATCGCCCAGGAAACCGGCAAGCCGCGCTGGGAAACGCTGACCGAAGTGCAGGCGATGATCAACAAAATCGCCATTTCGATTAAGGCCTATCACAGCCGCACCGGCGAACAGGCCGATGGAGAGAGCTCGCTGCGCCATCGTCCGCACGGCGTGTTGGCGGTGTTTGGTCCGTATAATTTTCCTGGCCATCTGCCGAACGGCCATATCGTGCCAGCTCTGCTGGCGGGTAACTGCGTGGTGTTTAAGCCGAGCGAGCTGACGCCGCTGACGGCGGAGAAAACCGTGCAGCTGTGGCAGCAAGCCGGTTTACCGGCGGGCGTGATGGCGCTGCTGCAGGGCGGTCGTGAAACCGGCCAGGCGCTGGCCAATGCGGCACAAATTGATGGTCTGCTGTTTACCGGCAGCGCCGCCACCGGCTATCACCTGCATCGTCAGTTCGCCGGACAGCCAGAAAAAATGCTGGCGCTGGAGATGGGCGGCAACAATGCGTTGATTGTTGAAGATCCTGCGGATCTTGATGGTGCGGTACATATCGCTATTCAGTCGGCCTTTATTACCGCCGGACAGCGCTGCACCTGTGCGCGTCGTCTGCTGGTGAAGCGCGGTGCGGCGGGCGATGCCTTCCTGCAGCGTTTGGTTGAGGTTAGCGCGCGCTTGCAGCCTGGCGCGTGGAATGCCGAGCCGCAGCCGTTTATGGGCAGCGTGATTTCCCCTGCCGCCGCCGGACATATTTTCGCCGCCTGGCAGCAGCAGGTGGAAAAGGGCGGGAAAGTGTTGCTCGGCATGCACTGGCCGGATCGCGACAGCGCCATCATCACGCCGGGCATCATTGATGTGACCGAAGTGCATGATTTAGCGGATGAAGAAGTCTTTGGTCCGTTGCTGCAGGTGATTCGTTACGACAGCTTCGAGCAGGCGATTGCTATCGCCAATAATACCCGCTATGGCTTGTCGTGCGGTCTGATTTCGCCGCAGCGCGCGCAGTTTGATCAGCTATTGCTGGAGGCGCGCGCCGGTATCGTTAACTGGAACAAACCGCTGACCGGCGCGGCCAGCACCGCCCCCTTTGGTGGCATTGGCGCATCCGGGAATCATCGTGCCAGCGCGTGGTACGCCGCCGATTACTGTGCATGGCCAATGGCGTCGCTGGAGAGCCCAAGCCTGGCGCTGCCGGGCAGCTTAGCGCCGGGCCTCGATTTCTCCGCGCAGGGGGCGAAATAATGCAAGCATTTGAAGCGAACTTTGATGGGCTGGTCGGCCTGACACATCATTACGCGGGATTGTCGTTTGGTAACGAAGCCTCGACGCGCAATCAGCTGCAGCCCTCGAACCCGCGTCTGGCGGCAAAGCAGGGTTTGCTGAAGATGAAAGCGCTGGCGGATATGGGCTACGTGCAGGGTGTAATCCCGCCGCACGAACGTCCTAATCTGCCGCTGCTGCGCCAGCTCGGCTTTGGCGGCAGCGATGAGCAGGTGCTGGCGCAGGCGGCTAAGCACGCGCCGCAGCTGCTGTCGGCGGCCAGCTCAGCCTCAGCGATGTGGGTGGCGAATGCCGCCACGGTGTCGCCGTCGGCGGATAGCGCCGATGGTCGCGTGCATTTCACCGTCGCCAATCTGAATAACAAATTCCATCGCGCCATTGAGGCACCGGAAACTGCCGATCTGCTGCGCGCGATTTTCCGTCATCCGCAGCACTTCTGCGTGCACGATGCGCTGCCGCAGGTGGCGCAGTTCGGTGATGAGGGCGCGGCCAATCACAATCGTTTCGGCAGTGATTACGGTGATGCGGGCGTGCAGCTGTTTATTTATGGCCGTGATGGTCAGCAGCAGGGCGCAACGCCAGCACGTTATCCGGCGCGTCAAACGCGGGAAGCCAGCGAAGCGGTGGCGCGGTTGCATCAGCTTGATGCGCAGCGCACGCTGTTTGCCCAGCAAAATCCAGCGGTGATTGATCAGGGCGTGTTTCATAACGATGTGATTGCGGTGAGCAATCAGCAGGTGCTGTTCTGCCATCAGGATGCCTTTGTGAATCAGCCGCAGTTGCTGAGTGACATCGCCGCCCGCGTTAGCGGTTTCCAGCCGATTGAAGTGCCGCGCGATAAAGTATCGGTAACCGATGCGGTCAATACCTATCTGTTTAACAGCCAGCTGTTGCAGCGCGCCGACGGCGGTATGCTGCTGGTGCTGCCAGAAGAGTCACGCCAGCATGCGGGCGTGTGGCGTTATCTCACTGAGCTGGTGGAGAGCGGCGGGCCAATCCGTGAACTGAAAGTTTTCGATCTGCGTGAAAGCATGTTTAACGGTGGCGGTCCGGCCTGTTTGCGTCTGCGCGTGGTGTTAACCGAAACCGAGCGTCAGGCGCTGAATCCGGCGGTACTGATGAACGATCGCCTGTTTGCCACGCTCAACGATTGGGTGGATCGCCACTACCGCGATCGCTTAACTCAGGCCGATTTAGCCGACCCGCAACTGCTGCGTGAAGGGCGCACCGCGCTGGATGAGCTGACGAAGCTGCTAGACTTAGGCAGTGTCTACGCGTTTCAGCGTTAACGCCGGGGTGAGAGGTTCGCCCCACGTCGTTAAAAAGGAGTGAACATGCAGGATTTTTTACAGCAGACCTTGTCTGGTGAGCCGCCACAGCAAAGAGAGGGCAGCAACGATCATCTCAGTTGGCAATGGCACAACGAGGGACTGATGTCCCTCACGCCGCATACGCCCACACAGCAGGCGCTGGTGCTCTCTGCGGGCATTCACGGCAATGAAACCGCGCCGGTTGAGATTCTCAATTTGTTGCTGACGCCACTCTTAAAAGGCGAGAAGCCGCTGGCAGTGCGCTTACTGGTGATTTTGGGTAATCCCGCCGCGTTGCGCAGCGGCAAGCGCTATCAGCAACATGATATCAATCGCCTGTTTGGTGGACGCTGGCAGCAGGTGGCCGATGTACCCGAAGCGCAGCGCGTGCTGCAGCTGGAGCAGGAGCTGGAGAGTTTCTGGCGCGCCTGTCTCGATCATGAAGTGCGCTGGCACCTCGATCTGCATACCGCGATTCGCGGCTCGTATCATGCGCGTTTTGGCGTAATGCCGCTGAATCCCAATCCGTGGCCCGAGGCGTTTATGCACTGGCTGGCCGCGGCAGAAATGGAGGCGCTGGTGTTCCATCGTTCACCGGGCGGCACCTTCACCCATTACAGCTGCGAGCACCATAATGCGGCGAGCTGCACGCTGGAGCTGGGCAAGGCTTTGCCGTTTGGTGAGAACGATTTAAGCCAGTTTGCTGGCGTACAGCGGGCGCTGGCGGCGTTGCTGTATGGCGATGCCTTGCCGGAGGTGCGTGAGCAGCCTCGCCATTATCGCGTGGCGCAACAGCTGACCCGGCACGGCGATAAGTTTGTGTTGCACATGGGGCCGGAGACGCTGAACTTCACCGCTTTCCCGCAGGGCACGCTGCTGGCGGAGGAGGGTGACCGGCGTTACTACGTGCAGCAGGCGCGCGAGTATGTGCTGTTTCCCAATCCGAATGTCGCGCCAGGATTGCGCGCGGGGCTGATGCTGGTGGAGGAGAATGAACAGACGCAGGCGCTGGCGTTGTGATTTTCCCTCACCCTAACCCTCTCCCGCAGGCGGGAGAGGGAGCCGAACGAGCGAATATTTGGATTGAGTGACATGTGGCAGCGTTTCCCTCTTCCGGTGCGAGAGGGCCAGGGTGAGGGCATCAACGCGCCGACATTTCCCTTCCTGAAAACCGACAATACCGTTACACTCCTCCTTAATTCCTGCGTTTTTCCCTTGATTGTCATAAACTTTTTCAATTCCTCACGCATTTCTTCTCTTTCTCTCCATGATTGCCTGATCTCTGTCTTTTATGCTTTCAGGGCTTTACTCAGCCTCTGAGTAGTTGACGTTCAGCGTCGTATGCTTGTTTCCGAAGACGCGACACAGGCTGTCGTCATTAAACTGATAAGTAAGGACAATATTATGCGTAAATTAACTTCTGTGTTCCTGGCTACCGCAATGGCTTTTGGTGCTGCAAATATCGTCCATGCAGCGGCAGACAACCTGACTCCGCCGCCAGCAGGCAGCGAAAAACCGATGCATAAGCCGCCGATGCGCCACCACGGTATGGAGATGATGTTTAAAGGTCTGAACCTGACCGATGCGCAGAAAGCGCAGATCAAAACGATTCTGCGTGATGGCCATAAAGAGATGAAACGCCCGTCGCTGGAAGAGCGTCGTGCTGACCATGCCATCATCGCTTCCGATACCTTTGACCGTGCGAAAGCCGAAGTGCAGGCTGAGAAGATGACGGCTAATGCCAAAGATCGTGCGCTGCAGATGATGGAAACTCAGAACAAGATCTACAACGTGCTGACACCAGAGCAGAAGAAACAGTACAACGCGAACTTTGAGAAGCGCTTAACTGAGAAAGGCCCGCACGATGGTAAAACGCCACCACCGCCGGCTGATGCTGAATAAGTTCTTTCGCTAACGGAATAGAGACCGCCGGGGTTGTCCATTGCATCTGATGCTTTGGGCAACCTCGGCGGTTTTGTTTTACAGCTCGATCAGCGGGAACACACCAGAAAGCAGCGGACGGCAGAGAATTTTGTAGCCGTCATGATCAAAGCCGTGCGAGGCGCGCTGCAGCTGGCGCGCTTCGGCTTCGCTGCTGACCGATCCCAGCCAGAACCAGTGATCGATCACATGGATTTGCGTAATGTTTGTCCCCGTTTCCACCATGCCAACCGGGCCTTGCCACGGCCAGCATTGAATGCGCATCTGCTCTAATGCCGCATGCAGGCGCTGCTGATGATCAGCAACCGACTCGTTACCACAGCAGGCACCGGCGCAGCGTTTTAGTGCAGCGCGAAAACAGCCGCGTCCCGGACGCAACGACTCCAGCCCAAGCAAGCCGTGGCACAAGCGCTGCTCATCGGCGATGGCTTTTAGCTTCTCCAGCGCGGCAAAGCGACTGCGAAACAGGCCATAAAGATTTGGCGAGCGGGAGAAGTCGAGATCCTTTGCATACACCACCTGCGGCGCACCGTCGCCCAGCTGCAGCGAACAGAGCTGGCGGTTCTTACGCAGGCGCTTATTAAACAGCGGCTGTTGCGTTTTGATCATCTGCGCTTCCAGCAGCTGAGCGCCGACATCGCCAGCGGTCGGGATCCAGGTGACGCGCCGCGCCTGACGCAGCATTTTGGCTTCATCCGGCGCCCGGAAATGCGCCATCACCCGACTGCGCAGGTTGACGCTTTTGCCGATATACAGCGGCAGATTTTCGCTTTCACCGTGAAAGGTATAGACGCCCGGCTGGTTGGGTAAACCTTCCAGCCACTGACGTAGATGTTCGGGATATTGATAGATGGCTGCCGCATCGAAATCGAGGCGGTGGCTGGCTGCACGTCTGACCAAAGCACACTCCAATTACTGGTTGTCCATCCAGTGTATCAAACTGTGCTTTTTCTCGCCAGTCAGCGGCGATGAGAAAGTTTCCCGCCCGGACGGCGGGAAACGCCATGCACTTACTTCTTCCAGAAGTCGTCGAACACGGTGATCGGCGGACGACGTTTGTGCTCGGTTTTCAGATACCAGCCTTCAATGGTTTTTGCCGCGGCGGCATCGATGGTTTTGCCTTCCAGGTAGGCATCGATTTGCTGATAAGTCACGCCGAGCGCCACTTCATCCTGCAAGCCGGGACGATCATCTTCCAAATCAGCGGTGGGATGCTTGAGATAGAGGTGTTCCGGGCAGCCCAGCGTTTTCAGCAGCTGTTTGCCCTGGCCTTTATGCAGGCGGAAGATCGGGTTGATGTCGCTGCCGCCGTCACCGTACTTGGTGAAGAAACCAGTGATTGCCTCTGCCGCATGGTCAGTACCGACCACCACGCCTTTGGTCATGCCGGCGATGCTGTACTGCGCTTTCATGCGCTCACGCGCTTTTTCATTGCCGCGCACGAAATCCGACACCGTAATACCCGCATCTTTCAACGCACGTTCGCTGGCCAGGATCGCTTCTTTGATGTTTACCACCAGCGTGCGATCGGGTTGGATAAATGCCAGCGCATCCTGACAATCCTGCTCATCGGCCTGCACGCCATACGGCAAACGCACGGCAATAAAGGTGTAATCGTTATCGCCGCTCTCTTCACGCAGTTCGCGAATCGCGGTTTGCGACAAAATGCCGGTCAGTGTTGAATCCTGGCCGCCGCTGATGCCGAGTACCAGCGTTTTCAAAAAGGGATGGGCTTTCAGGTAAGACTTAAGAAAATCAACGCTGACGCGGATCTCCTGCTGCGGGTCGATAACCGGTTTTACACCAAGGGCTTCAATGATTTCCTGTTGCAGTGACATGAACCTCTCCTCAAGTCAGTAGCCTGACGGCACAATGCGAATCATCTGCTAAAGCTAACGCCTCTCCCCACAAACAACAAGCCGCACGGCTGGTTGTTCAGGTTATTTGCTGGCAAATCAGACGTTTTTTGCCTTCTGCACCAGCAGATTGAACGACACAATCGCCAGCATAAAGCAGCCAAAGATGGTGCCGGTCATGCTCGCGACCGAGGTGCCGCCCAGCCCGGTAATGGGTACGCTGATGGCACCAAAGGTGAACATGCCGACGCCAATCACCGCCGAGGCGCTGCCCGCGCGCTGGCCCTGGCTTTGCATCGCCAGCGAAGAAGCGGTGGTGGCGATCACGCCATTACTGGCGATGGTGAAGAACAGCGCGACCAGCAGAACTGGCAGCGCTGCGCCGGTAAGTCCCGCCAGCAGCAAGCAGCTCGACGCAACAAACGCCAGCGTCAGGCCACCTTTCAATACGCGATATTCTCCCCACAGCGGACAGAGGCGTGCACTGGTTTGTGATGCAATAATCAGGCCGAAGCCGTTGGCAGCGAAGCAGAAGCTAAAGGCTTGCGGCGTCAGGCCATACAGCTGTTGCAGTACAAACGGCGAGGCGCCGATATAGGCAAACATGCCGGACATCATAAAACCTTGCGTCAGGCAGAAGCCCATAAACTGCCGATGCGTGACGACCTGGCCGAGCGCCGCCCAGGCGGAAAAGATCGAGCCCTGACTGCGGCGCGCTGGCGGTAAAGTTTCGTGCAATTTCCAGCGGGCAAGGAAGATCAGCACGACGGCGATGCAGCCGAGCACCACGAAAATGCCGCGCCAGTTAAGCACCGTCATCAAGGCGCCGCCCAGCACCGGCGCACCAATCGGCGCTAAACCGTTGACCAGCATCAGCAGTGCAAAGAAACGCGTCAGCTCATGGCCGCTATACATATCTCGGGCAATGGCACGCGACAGCACCGCGCCGCCGGCGCCTGCCAAACCTTCAAACAGACGCGCTACCAGCAGCGAGTGGATGTCTTTTGCCAGCGCACAGCCAATCGAGGCAATAAACAGCAGCACCAGCGATAACAGCAGCGGACGGAGGCGACCAAACTTGTCGCTCATTGGCCCAAATAGCAATTGACCCGCACCTAAACCCAGCAGGCCAGCGGTGAGGCTCAGCTGCGCCGTGGCGGTTTCGGTGTGCAGATCGCGCGCCAGCTCCGGTAGCGCCGGCAGATATAGATCGATACAAAGTGGCCCGAGCGCAGCGAGCAGGCCCAGCGTGATGGCATAAACCAGCCGATGAGAAGGTGCAGGTGTCATTAATCCTCTGTCTTTATTCATTGCTATAGGTATTTTTTCGCGGGTGATTATACGAACCGTAGCGCATCAACACAGCATTTTTACCAAATCCTAACGCTTCGGAATTTAGCTAAATTTATCCCATAAAGTTGATAAATCTGGATTTATGTTCCAGGCTAATTTCACACGGACAAAAAAACGAGGAACAACAACATGAATAAAGTGATGGGATGTATCGCTGCCGCTATGACGCTGGCAGCCCTGTCTGGTTGTACGACTTATGACAAAGCCGAAAGCTACGTAACCAAGCCGGTAGTGAAGGATGTTAAGAAAGGCATGACGCGCGATCAGGTTCGCCAGATTGCCGGCCCAGCGTCTACTGAAATCACCATGGTTCACGCCCGCGGCACTTGCCAGACTTACGTGATTGGCGAGCGCGACGGCAAACCGCAGACCTACTTCGTGAGCTATAACGACACCGGTCGCGTCATGAACTACGGTTTCCAGAGCTGTAAAGACTACGATACCGATCCGCAAGCGGCTCAGTAATCGCAGCAGAATAAGAAACGGCCCGTCATTGACGGGCCGTTTTTCGTTGTGGCGCTTATAAACCGTAAGGACGCGGCACTTCGATATACTCGCCGCCGATCTCGCGCTGGTAGTAATGACCTTCCTGCACGTAATAACGCTTGCCGTTGAAATCCAGCACGCGCATACCGCCGCCCGTCGCGGCTTCAGGCGGCTGCACCACCACATAGGTGTCGCCCTGACGCTGATAGTAGTTACCGTTCAGCATGTAATAGGTCAGACCGCCCAGCAACACGGCGGTTGCTGCTTCGGGTAGGAAACGCAGCGGGCCGGGACCGCCCCAACGTGGACCTCCACCCCAATGCGGGCCTGGGCCGGGGCCCCAACCGCCGGGATGGGCAAAACTGATGGCTGGTGTTAATAAGGTTAACGCCAGCACCGAGGCGATAACTTTTTTCATCGGTGATTCTCCTGCTGTGATTAACAGCAGAATTGGCTTTACTGAGCGAAAACTCAAGCGAAAAGCGGCTGATTTTTCCTCTGTTTACCATGCTTAACGCTTTCCTAACGCTAGCGCCATGATTGGGTTGAATTGGGGAGGAAAGTGGGGAAGGTCGTCATAAACGGCGACCTTATGGAGCATATCGCAGGCATAAAAAAACGGCAGACCTTGCGATCTGCCGTTGTTGCAACTCATCAATTTAGCGGTGTGCCAGTTCGGCGTGTTCGTCGCTCTCCAGCACTTTCTTGTCGGTCAATCCGAGCCAGCGGCTGGTGAGTGAACCGGCGGTCATTGAACCATTAACGTTGAGCGCGGTACGGCCCATATCGATCAGCGGTTCGATGGAGATCAGCAGCGCGACCAGCGTGACCGGCAGGCCCATCGCCGGCAGCACGATCAGAGCGGCGAAGGTGGCACCGCCGCCGACGCCAGCCACACCGGCAGAACTCAGCGTCACGATACCTACCAGCGTTGCAATCCACATTGGATCAAACGGGTTGATGCCCACGGTTGGCGCAACCATCACCGCCAGCATGGTGGGATAGAGACCGGCACAGCCGTTCTGGCCGATGGTGGCACCGAATGACGCCGAGAAGCTGGCGATCGATTCTGGCACGCCCAGGCGACGCGTTTGAGTCTCCACATTCAGTGGAATACTGGCGGCGCTGGAACGGCTGGTGAAGGCGAAGGTGATCACCGGCCATACTTTACGGAAGAAGCGCATTGGATTGATGCCGTTAACCGACAGCAGCAGCGCGTGTACGGCAAACATGATCGCCAGACCGAGATAAGAGGCCACCACGAAGCCACCCAGCTTGATGATGTCCTGCAGGTTGGAACCGGCTACTACTTTAGTCATCAGCGCCAGCACACCGTACGGCGTCAGCTTC
Source organism: Pantoea sp. AG1095 (assembly GCF_003208415.1). Classification (NCBI taxonomy): domain Bacteria; kingdom Pseudomonadati; phylum Pseudomonadota; class Gammaproteobacteria; order Enterobacterales; family Erwiniaceae; genus Pantoea; species Pantoea sp. AG1095. The sequence continues at coordinate 670,431 of NZ_QKMJ01000001.1, forward strand.
ATGATCAAACGCACCAGCTTCATGACCCAGGATTGCAGGGTATCGATGGCCACCAGCACGCGCTCGCCTTTGACCTTGTCATCTTTCAGCAGTTGCAGCGCCGCCACACCGAGGAAGGCGGCGAAAATCACTACGCTGATGATCGAGGTGGGGTTGGCGCCCGCCAGATCGGCAAACGGGTTTTTCGGAATGAAGGAGAGCAGCAGCTGTGGCGTGCTGAGATCAGCCACTTTGCCCACGTAGTTGCTCTGAATCGCGCTCAGACGCGCGGTTTCATGCGCACCTTGCACCAGACCTTCAGCGCTAAGGCCAAACAGGCCGGTCACCAGCACGCCAACCAGCGCGGAGATTGCGGTGGTAAACAGCAGCACGCCAATGGTCAGCACGCTAATTTTACCCAGCGATGAGGCATTGTGCAGACGTGCGACCGCGCTCAGGATCGAGGCGAACACCAGCGGCATCACGATCATCTGCAACAATTGCACGTAGCCGTTACCGACGATATTGAACCAGCCAATCGACGCTTTCACGGTTGGGCTGTTTTCGCCATAGATGGTTTGCAGCGCCAGACCAAAGGCCACACCGAAAACCAAACCGGTCAGCACGCGTTTGGACAGGCTCCAGCTTTGGTTGCCAATCCGATTCAGCAGAATCAGGAGTGCGATAAACGCCACGATATTAATAATGAGGGGAAAATCCATGCTCAACTCCAGAGTGTGACGCGCCATCCTGGGATGGCACGAAAAACAGTAAGTTCCCGTTAGGGAATATTTGGAATGTTATCAGTTCAACGTGGGGCGGGCTTATACCCAAAAAGAATGCTTTATAACTTTAACGCTTGATTCGACTGCTTATTGACCGTTTTGACCATTAACCAACCGACCGACGCCATTTTGTAGCGTATTGAACAGTTGCTCCGGCCAGCCGTTGGCACCAAAAGAGGGCATGCCGGGCGGGAACCATAACGCATAACCGACCAGCGCCAGACAAAGTGCGCGCTCCAGCTGGTTACCTTTTTGACTATTCAGGATGGGCAAACGGAAGCGCCAGCGGCAGGGCCACAGTAGCGGCACGCCGGCGGGCGTGAGCATATCGGCGACAATATGGCTGAGATAGCCGAGCGTCATGCCTTGCAGCACGTCGGCGGGAAGAAACCAGTCGGCGGGTACATTGATCTGGAATAGCCACAAACTCACCGCCACCGCCAGCAAACTGTGGGTAAAACCGCGATGACCAAAGATGCGGGCGATGGGATGCGATAGCCACCTTAAGCGCTGGCCTAACACGGATTTAGGGTGATCGATATCGGGCAGCAGGCAGGTTAACAGCGCAGCAGGCACTAAATGCCACCAGTCGGCGCTGGCCAATACTGGCGTCAGCTCCGCGCGCTTGGCAAAAATGGCGCTGGCAATGGCAAAAATGATATGGCCTTCGGCCGTCATGATGAAACCTGGCTGCATAAAACTGTCGATGCATCCAGTATAGGGATTTATCCAGTGAATGAGAATGGTGACGCTGTAACGAAGCGTTAATATTTTTCACTTTCCCGCGTCACAATGACGCGGGAAAAGAACGGGTTAGCCTAGCGCGCTAACCATCCGCCGTCGACGGCCAACGTATAACCTTGCACATAGTCGGAGGCGCTGGAGGCGAGGAACACAATCGGGCCCATCATGTCGTCCGGGATGCCCCAGCGACCTGATGGAATGCGGCCTAAAATCTCCTCGTTGCGTGACTCATCGCTGCGCAGCTGTTCCGTGTTATTGGTGGCCATGTAGCCCGGTGCAATGGCGTTAACATTGATGCCGTGCTTCGCCCATTCGTTGGCCATCAAACGGGTTAACCCCATCACTGCGCTTTTTGATGCGGTATAAGAAGGCACGCGAATGCCGCCCTGGAACGACAGCATCGAGGCGATATTGATGATCTTGCCGCCATTGCCTTGCGCGATAAACTGCCGGGCGACCTGCTGTGACAGGAAGAACAGACTTTTGCTGTTGATGTTCATCACATCATCCCAATCCTGCTCGCTGAAGTTGAGTGCATCTTCGCGGCGAATGATGCCGGCGTTATTCACCAGGATATCGATGCGACCGGCCTGCGCCACCGCCTGTTCAACAATTTGCGGCACGATGGACGGCTTGGTCAGATCGGCCTGAATTGACCAAAAACGGCGGCCTAACGCCTCAACTTTGGCCTGCGTATCATCCGGTCCGGCGCGGTTAACGCCAATAATGTCACATCCCGCCTGCGCCAGACCCAGCGCCATACCTTGGCCTAAACCGGTATTGCAGCCGGTGACCAGCGCGATTTTGCCTGCAAGATTAAATGCGTTGAGTATCATGATTCGCTCCTTGTTAGCGCAGTGCGCTGATATTGACGTGGTCCATGTCATCAAATACCTGGTTTTCACCCACCATGCCCCAGATAAAGGTATAGCGCTGCGTTCCCACGCCCGCATGAATCGACCAGCTCGGTGAAATCACCGCTTGCTCGTTATGGACCAATAGATGACGCGTCTCCTGCGGCTGGCCCATCATGTGGAACACGGCGCTGTCGTCGGCCATGTCGAAATAGAAATAGACTTCCATGCGACGTTCGTGGGTGTGACACGGCATGGTGTTCCACAAGTTGCCGTCATCAAGGCGGGTTAATCCCATGGTTAACTGGCAGGTTGGCAACACGTCGGGCACGATGAATTTGTTAATGGTGCGGCGGTTCGAGGTGGCCGCGTCGCCGAGCGTGGCTTTCACTGCCTCGTCGAGGGTGATTTTTTTGTCTGGATAATGGGCGTGTGCCGGCGCGCTATTGTAGTAAAACTTCGCCGGGCGGCTGGCATCGCTGCTGCGGAAAACCACGCTCTGCGCGCCTTGTCCGACATACAACGCTTCCTGCTGACCAATCTCCCAGGTTTTGCCATCCACTTCAATCACCCCGGGTCCACCGATGTTGATTACGCCGAGTTCGCGGCGTTCGAGAAAGTAACTTACGCCCAGCTGCTTACCCACTTCATGGCCGATAGGCACCGGTTTCTGCACCGGCATCACGCCGCCGATAATGATGCGATCGATATGGCTGTAAGTGAGGGTGTAATTGTCGGCGTCGAAAATCTTGTCGATCAGAAACTCACGGCGTAAGCCGTCCGTGTCCAGGGTTTTGGCATGCTCGCTATGAATGCTTTGACGAATGTCCATCTCAGGCCTCTCAAGAGTCAAAGGAAGTGGTCCCGATGCGGGTCTTTGGGCATCTTAGGCAGGATGAGATGTGAATTCAATAAAAATGAAACGATGTTTTATTTATTTGCGTGCGCGATCAAGTTGCATAAAAAAGCCCGCGTTAAGCGGGCTGCGATTAACCGTGCAGATGTTCGGGTTTGAGCTGGGTTAAATCATCAAGAATCACATTGGCCAGCGCCCAACGCGCATCTTCACGATGCTCGGCCGCCGGCACCACGATTGAACGCATGCGTGCGGCTTTGGTAGCGATCATGCCGTTGAAAGAATCTTCCAGCGTGACGCAGTTAAGCGGATCGATACCCAGTTTGGCTGCGGCGTCGAGATAGACCTGCGGATGCGGCTTGCTGTACGGCAGCGCTTCCGCGGACGCCAGCACATCAAAGTATTTGCGCAGGTCAAACATCTCCAGCACTCGCTCCAGCATGTGCAGCGGCGAGGCGGAGGCGAGGCCGATTTTCAAACCTTGCTGCTGGCACAGTTGCAGCGCCTGCTCCACGCCAGGCAGCAGCGGACGCGTCTCTTCCACCAGCGCCAGCGCGCGGGCGATGATGCGTTGCGTCACTTCCTGTTGATCCGGGCCGCTCCAGGGCAGCGCTTCAAACCACATGCGCACGGTTTGATCGATGCGCAGACCCAGCGTATCGGGCAACTCGTGGCGGCGGGTGATATCCACGCCAAGGCTGGCGAAAATATCCAGTTCTGCGCGATCCCAGAGCGGTTCTGAGTCGATCAATAATCCATCCATATCAAAGATGGCGGCCAATACAGGACGACGATATGACATATAACTGCTCCCTTAGAAATTTGGCTTACCATAGCACGAGAGCCGGATAAAGCCGACTTGCGGCAGGCCACGCATTTTTCAGGAAAAATTGCAGTAGTGCAGGTAGACTTAGGCAAAACTATTTTTGGTTCAGGGAGACACCATGACTTACCAACAGGCTGGCCGCATCGCCATCCTTAAGCGAGTGGCTGGCTGGGTGATTTTTATACCCGCATTGTTATCCACGATTATTTCGCTGCTGGGCTTTATGTTTAAGCACAGTGAAAAGCAGCCGGGCATCGATGCCGTGATGCTCGATTTTGTGCATGTCATGGTCGACATGGTGAAGTTCAATACGCCGTTTCTCAATGTGTTTTGGCAGAACTCTCCGGTGCCGGAATTTAACGGTGGCGCGAATATCGGGTTTTGGCTGATCTACATCCTGATCTTTGTCGGCATAGCGCTGCAGGCTTCAGGTGCGCGCATGTGGCGTCAGTCGCGCCATATTAAAGAGGGAATTGAAGATCAGCTGATCATGGAACAGGCCAAAGGCAGTGAAGGGCGCACGCGAGCGCAGCTGGAAGAGAAAATCCACATCCCGCGTCACACCATTTTCTTGCAGATTTTCCCGCTCTATATCCTGCCAATCATTATCGCTATCGCGGGCTACTTTGTGCTGAAACTGCTCGGCATGCTGTAACACGTCAGGCCGGTCTGGCCTGACGTTCGCCCAACACATCCTCATCTAACAACTGGCCGATGGCGAACTGCGCTTCGCCCGTCCAGTTGCCGCCGAAAACATTGGCGCGATTCAGCAGGTAATAGAGCTGATACACCGGCTGACGCTGCGAGAATCCGTCTTCCAGTGGCCAAACAGCCTGGTAGCCATCATAGATCTGGCGCGGCAAATCGGCGTAGTAACTCAGCATCGCTAAATCGCATTCGCGATCACCCCAATAGCAGGCGGGATCAAACAACCACGGACCCTCTGCGCTGCCGGCGCAGTTGGCGGGCCACAAATCGCCGTGTAATAAAGAAGGTTGCGGATGGTGGTTGGCTAACGTGCGCTGCACACAATCAACAATCAGTTCGGTATCGCCATAGTGCACGCCTTTTTCCGCGGCCAGTTGCAGCTGCCAGCCGATGCGCTGCTCAGCGAAGAACACTGACCAGCGGCGTAACCAGCTATTCGGCTGAGGTGAGGTGGTGATGTTGTTGTCGAAATCGAGACCAAATTGCGGTTGCTCGCTCCATTGGTGTAGATGCGCCAACTGCTGGCCGAGCTGGAAAGCGCTCTGTGCGGTAAAGGGATGAGGCGGAATATATTCCAGCAGCAGGAAGCTGGTATCACGATCATTGCCAACGCCATACACTTTCGGGACGCGAACGGTTTGCGTGCGCGCCAGCAGGTCGAGTTGATCGGCTTCCCAACTGAACAAGGTGAGCATATCGCGGGTGTTACATTTGACGAACACATCCAACTCGCCATAGCGGATGCGCCAGGCGGGATGGACATCGCCACCGGGAAGTTCCTGACGGTCGGTGATTTCGGCATCACCGGCGTACTCGCTTAACAGACGACTAATGGCTGACCACATCGGGTAATCCTCTTTGTTCGCTGCGTGAGTTCGATTGTAACGCGCAAAACCTGAGCAAACCTGGCGTCGATGCCGTTTTTTGCACTGCGTCAGGATTGTTGTTTCAGAAACGCCTCTAACGTGATGACGGTGACCTCAGGTTTATGATCGAGCGCGATTTGGGCATATCCCGCGGCTTGCTCTGCTATTTCATGCTCCTCTAACGCGCTGACAATGCCGAAGCTATTGGTGCCCAACTCATGTGGATGACCTTCATCATCGCTTAAGGTGGTGCTGTATCCGCCATTGATCATGGCGCTGTTCACTGACTGCACGTCGCCGAGTCCACTTTCCTGATATTTCAACGTGACAATGTAACGTTTGACATCATGGCCACTCATTATTCACCTCATTGTTATCGAACAGATTTCAGCGTAGACCAGCGCGCTGTATAGAGCGAATTTTAGCCAATTCATTAGTTAAAATAGCAGGTAAAGCTTTGTCAAAAGAGTTCAGAAAAATCTTGTAGCCTTCAGGCTGCTATTTGAGTAAGTACCCCCTATAATGCGCAGCGAAAATGGGAAAAGTCCCATTAAAAGAGCGGTCCAGCGGCTTTCCTGGTTTTTTATGCGGATACATACTTTTTTACAAAACTTACGGTAAATTGCATTGATTGGCCGGAGAAACGCTTCAGACTCTTCGTTTTTTAAACTGTCGTACGGATTACTTTTAATGAAAGCCTTTAACAAGCTGTCCGCTGTTTTATTGCTCTCTGCTGGAGCATTTTGTCACCAGGCCTTTGCAGATAACGCCGTTTTCACCTCCATGGATGACCCTGCAACGGCGAAAAAGCCGTTTGAAGGCAGCGCGTCAGCGGGTTACCTGGCTCAAACTGGAAACACCACCAGTTCTTCGCTGAGTGCGTCTACCAATATGACGTGGTATCAAACCAATACCGCATTGAGTCTGTGGGGCAACGCCGCAAACAACTCCTCAAACGATGAGCGTTCATCTGAGACTTACAATATCGGTGGCCGTAGCCGCTATAACCTCAATAGCGCTGATTACCTGTTTGGCCAGGCAAGCTGGCTAAGCGACCGTTTCAACGGTTATGACTCACGCGATGTGCTGACCGCCGGTTACGGTCGTCAGATCCTCAGCGGCCCGGTTCACTCACTGCGTGCTGAATTCGGTCCGGGTGTGCGTTACGACGATTTCCATGATGGCGGCCATGAAACCAAAGCATTGGGTTATGGTGCAGTGAGCTATCAATGGCAGCTGACAGATACCACCAAATTTATCCAGGGTGTTTCTGTGCTGAGCAGCTTCGGTGAAGACACCACGCTGAACTCAGAAACCGCGCTGCAGGTGGCCATCAATGCCCATTTCGCGCTGAAGCTGGGCTACAACGTGACCTGGAACAATAATCCGCCAGAATCTGCGCCGGATCGTACCGATACCAAAACCACGATCCAGCTCTCATACTCAATGTAAGCGAGACGGATGTGAATCACCGCTGCCAGGCCTGTGCCTCGCAGCGGTTTTTTTTATTTCTCTTTAGCTTAGCGAATCTCTGCACGGGTTTTGATCGGCGGCGAAAGCTGCTATTATCATCGCCGCTTTACATTCCTGGCGTCATTCCGACAACGTGGGTCTGACATCACGCCGGGTTACACACTATGAAACTCATTTTTGCATGTAGGCTTTCGTGTGGCTTACCACTGCAATTAAGGATATGAAATGCCAGTAATTACTCTTCCTGATGGCAGCCAGCGCAGCTTTGACCGTCCGGTCAGCGTGATGGATATTGCGTTGGATATTGGACCGGGTTTGGCGAAAGCCTGCATCGCGGGTCGCGTGAATGGCGAATTGGTTGATGCGGTTGATCCGATCACCGAGGACGCTCAGGTCGCGATTATTACCGCTAAAGACGACGCCGGTTTAGAAATCATTCGTCACTCTTGCGCGCACCTGTTAGGGCATGCGATTAAGCAGCTGTGGCCAAACACCAAAATGGCGATCGGCCCGGTGATTGATAACGGTTTCTATTATGACGTTGACCTGGAACATACCTTAACCCAGGAAGATCTTGAGCTGCTGGAAAAGCGTATGCACCAGCTGGCTGAAACCAACTACGATGTGGTGAAGAAAAAGGTGAGCTGGCAGGAAGCACGTGACGTGTTTGCTGAGCGTGGCGAAAGCTACAAAACCACCATTCTTGACGAGAACATCAGCCACGACGATCGTCCTGGCCTGTATCAACATGAAGAATACATCGACATGTGCCGCGGTCCGCACGTGCCGAATATGCGTTTCTGCCATCACTTCAAACTGCAGAAAATCTCCGGGGCTTACTGGCGCGGCAACAGCGACAACAAAATGCTGCAGCGTATTTACGGTACGGCCTGGGCGGATAAAAAGCAGTTGGCTGCCTATCTGCAGCGTCTGGAAGAAGCGGCGAAGCGCGATCACCGTAAAATCGGTAAGCAGCTCGATCTCTACCACATGCAGGAAGAAGCACCGGGCATGGTGTTCTGGCACAATGACGGCTGGACCATCTTCCGCGAGCTGGAAGTGTTTGTGCGTACCAAGCTGAAAGAGTACGACTATCAGGAAGTGAAAGGTCCGTTCATGATGGACCGCGTGCTGTGGGAGAAAACCGGGCACTGGGAGAACTATAAAGAAGCCATGTTCACCACCTCTTCAGAGAACCGTGAATATTGCATCAAGCCGATGAACTGCCCAGGCCACGTTCAGATCTTTAATCAGGGTCTGAAATCCTACCGCGACCTGCCGCTGCGTATGGCGGAGTTTGGCAGCTGCCATCGTAACGAGCCATCAGGTGCCTTGCATGGTCTGATGCGCGTGCGCGGCTTTACCCAGGATGATGCTCACGTCTTCTGTACCGAAGATCAGGTACGTGATGAGGTGAACAGCTGTATCCGCATGGTATACGACATGTACAGCACCTTCGGTTTTGAAAAAATCGTGGTGAAGCTGTCGACCCGTCCGGAAAAACGTATCGGTACCGACGAAATGTGGGATCGTGCGGAAGTGGATTTGGCAGAAGCGCTGAAAGAGAATGATATTCCATTCGAATATCAGCCGGGAGAAGGTGCCTTCTACGGCCCTAAAATTGAGTTTACCCTGTACGATTGTCTCGACCGCGCCTGGCAGTGTGGTACCGTTCAGCTAGACTTCTCCCTGCCGAAGCGTCTGGACGCGACTTTTGTCGGCGAAAACAACGACCGCCAGACACCGGTAATGATCCATCGCGCAATTCTCGGTTCAATGGAGCGCTTTATCGGCATCCTGACCGAAGAATTCGCTGGATTCTTCCCGAGTTGGCTGGCGCCGGTGCAGGCTGTGGTGATGAATATCACCGACAGTCAGTCAGAATACGTCAGTGAATTGACGAAGAAATTGCAGAATGCTGGCATTCGTGTCAAAGCAGACTTGAGAAACGAGAAGATAGGCTTTAAAATCCGCGAGCACACATTACGTCGCGTCCCTTATATGCTGGTTTGCGGTGACAAAGAGGTGGAAGCAGGCAAAGTTGCCGTGCGCACCCGCCGTGGTAAAGACCTTGGGAGCATGGACGTAGATGTGTTTGTTGAGAAGCTGCAACAAGAGATTCGCAGCCGACATCTTCACCAATTAGAGGAAACAGGTTATTAAAGGCGGAAAACGAGTACAACCAACACGTCCGAACCGTATCAACGGCGAAATCCGTGCCACCGAAGTGCGCTTAACTGGCGTAGACGGCGAGCAACTTGGCATTGTCACCCTGCGTGAAGCCATTGAGAAAGCTGAAGAAGCCGGCGTAGATTTAGTTGAAATCAGCCCGAACGCCGAACCGCCGGTTTGCCGTATCATGGATTACGGCAAGTTCCTTTATGAAAAAAGCAAGTCTTCTAAGGAACAGAAGAAGAAGCAGAAAGTTATCCAGGTTAAGGAAATCAAATTCCGTCCTGGTACCGATGATGGCGACTATCAGGTCAAACTACGCAACCTGATTCGCTTTCTGGAAGAGGGTGATAAAGCCAAAATCACGCTGCGTTTCCGCGGTCGTGAGATGGCGCACCAGCAGATCGGTATGGAAGTGCTTAACCGCGTCCGTAAAGATCTGTGTGAAGACATGGATCTGGCGATTGTCGAATCCTTCCCTTCGAAGATCGAAGGTCGTCAGATGATCATGGTGCTCGCTCCTAAGAAGAAACAGTAGGCCTTCAAGTAATAAAGCCGCGCAGCGCTTGCGTTGTGCGGATTTTTATTCGCCTGTCTGATTCATTTTATTAACAATGCGAAGTGGATATTTGTAAAAATGCCAAAGATTAAAACTGTACGTGGCGCCGCTAAGCGCTTCAAGAAGACCGCTTCTGGCGGCTTCAAGCGTAAGCACGCGAACCTGCGTCATATTCTGACTAAAAAGTCTACTAAGCGTAAACGTCACCTGCGTCCGAAAGGCATGGTGTCTAAAGGCGATCTGGGTCTGGTTATTGCCTGCCTGCCGTACGCATAAGTAAATTTTTTTTAGTTTAATTCCCCGAAAGATTTCGGGTTGCAGCAAGGCGGCAACTGAATGAATCCCTTAACTTACATCAGTAAGTGACTGGGATGAATGAAGACAGCCAACGCCGCTGCGGCACGAAAGATGAAGGGAAATCACAGAATATGATATAGGAGAGCTCACATGGCTCGCGTTAAACGTGGTGTAATTGCTCGCGCACGTCACAAGAAAATCTTAAAACAAGCTAAAGGCTACTATGGTGCACGTTCACGTGTATACCGCGTTGCCTTCCAGGCTGTTATCAAAGCTGGTCAGTATGCTTACCGTGACCGTCGTCAACGTAAGCGTCAGTTCCGTCAACTGTGGATCGCGCGTATCAACGCTGCGGCTCGTCAGAACGGTATCTCTTACAGCCGTTTCATCAATGGCCTGAAAAAAGCCTCTATTGAAATCGACCGTAAGATTCTGGCTGACATCGCTGTATTCGACAAAGTGACATTTACTGCACTTGTTGAAAAAGCAAAATCAGCTCTGGCGTAAGTCAGTTGAAAAAGGGAGCTTGCTCCCTTTTTTATTACCCGCAACTCACGCAAAAGATTGACATTTTGGCCGCTGCGCATTTCAATAGTGCGGTTTCTAAATATGACAAGGTAACGCAAGCATGAATGCTGCTATTTTCCGTTTCTTTTTTTACTTTAGCGCCTGAACATCAGGGGCTTTTGCGCATAAGAAAAGAAACGAAAAATCGCGCTGAAAGCCTCCCTCGTGGAGGCTTTTTTTGTTTCTGGCGACACTTAATCGGATCATCTGATCCCAACGAGAACTGACCAGCCCGGCTGGAAGAAGAGGAAATCATGTCCCAACTCGCAGACCTGGTGGCTCGTGCCACGGCCGCCATCGACGAGGCGGCGGATATCGCTGCTCTGGACGCCGTGCGCGTCGAATTTCTGGGTAAGAAAGGGCATCTGACGCTGCAAATGACCACCCTGCGTGAACTGCCGGCAGAAGAGCGCCCGGCTGCGGGTGCGGTCATCAACGAGGCCAAACAGCAAGTGCAGGACCGCCTTACCGCGCGCAAAGAGACGCTGGAGAGTGCGGAGCTGAATGCGCGTCTGGCTGCGGAAACCATCGACGTGTCGCTGCCTGGCCGCCGCGTTGAGAATGGTGGCTTGCATCCGGTGACCCGCACTATTGATCGTATCGAAACCTTCTTCGGCGAACTGGGTTTCGCGGTGGTAACAGGTCCGGAAATTGAAGACGATTACCACAACTTTGATGCGCTGAACATTCCCGGCCATCACCCGGCGCGTGCCGATCACGACACGTTCTGGTTTGATGCCACGCGTCTGCTGCGCACCCAAACTTCAGGCGTGCAGATCCGTACCATGAAAAACCAGCAGCCGCCAATCCGCATCATCGCGCCAGGCCGTGTTTATCGTAACGATTACGATCAGACGCACACGCCAATGTTCCACCAGATGGAAGGTTTGATTGTCGATAAAGACATCAGCTTTACCAACCTGAAAGGCACACTGCACGATTTCCTCAACAACTTCTTCGAAGAGAATCTGCAAATTCGCTTCCGTCCTTCTTACTTCCCGTTCACCGAACCGTCCGCAGAAGTGGACGTGATGGGTAAAAACGGCAAGTGGTTGGAAGTGCTGGGTTGCGGCATGGTGCACCCGAACGTATTGCGCAATGTTGGCATCGATCCGGAAATTTATTCGGGCTTTGCGTTTGGCATGGGCATGGAGCGTCTCACCATGCTGCGCTACGGTGTGACCGATCTGCGCGCCTTCTTCGAAAATGATTTACGTTTCCTCAAACAATTTAAATAAGGGCAGGTTATCCAATGAAATTCAGTGAACTCTGGTTACGCGAATGGGTAAATCCAGCCCTGGACAGCGCTGCGCTGTCTGAGCAAATCACCATGGCCGGCCTTGAAGTGGACGGCATGGATCCGGTTGCCGGTGCGTTCCACGGTGTTGTGGTGGGTGAAGTGGTTGAGTGCGGCCAGCATCCGAACGCCGACAAACTGCGCGTCACCAAAATCAACGTCGGTGGCGAGCGCCTGTTGGATATCGTCTGCGGCGCGCCAAACTGCCGTCAGGGCCTGAAAGTGGCGGTGGCGACCGTTGGCGCTGTGCTGCCGGGCGATTTCAAAATCAAAGCAGCAAAACTGCGTGGCGAGCCGTCTGAAGGCATGCTGTGCTCCTTCTCTGAGCTGGGTATTTCCGACGATCACAACGGCATCATCGAGCTACCAGCCGATGCGCCAATTGGCACCGATATCCGCAGTTATCTGCAGCTGGATGACAACACCATTGAAATCAGCGTCACGCCAAACCGCGCCGATTGTCTGGGCATCATCGGGATTGCGCGTGATGTAGCAGTATTGAACGGTTTGCCGCTGACGGCACCCGCAATTGAGCCGGTAAAAGCCACCATCAACGATACCTTCCCGATTCGTGTTGATGCCACCGCCGCGTGCCCGCGCTACCTTGGCCGCGTGGTGAAAGGTGTCAACGTTAAAGCCGCTACGCCATTGTGGATGCGTGAGAAGCTACGTCGTTGCGGTATTCGCTCAATCGATCCGGTGGTCGATATCACCAACTTTGTACTGCTGGAGCTTGGTCAGCCGATGCATGCCTTCGATCTCGACCGCATCGACGGCGGCATCGTGGTGCGTATGGCAGAAGAGGGCGAAGTGCTGACGCTGCTGGATGGTACCGAAGCTAAACTCAGCAGCGACACGCTGGTGATTGCCGATCACCACAAAGCGCTGGCGATGGGCGGCATCTTTGGTGGCGAGCATTCCGGTGTCAATGAAGAGACGCAAAATGTGCTGTTCGAATGCGCCTACTTTGATCCGCTGGCGATCACCGGCCGCGCTCGCCGTCAGGGCCTGCATACCGACGCGTCACATCGTTACGAGCGTGGCGTCGATCCAGCGTTGCAGCACAAAGCGATTGAACGCGCGACGCAACTGTTGCTCGACATCTGTGGCGGCGAAGCGGGCCCGGTCATCGACCAAACTGACGCGAGCGCGCTGCCGCCACGCGCCACCATCACGCTGCGCCGTGAAAAGCTCGATCGCCTGATTGGCCATGTGATTGCTGACGAACAGGTTACTGACATCCTGACGCGTTTGGGTTGCGAAGTGAAAGTGAGTGCAGGTGAGTGGCAAGCCGTTGCGCCAAGCTGGCGTTTCGATATGGCTATCGAAGAAGATCTGGTCGAAGAAGTGGCGCGCGTTTACGGCTACAACAACATCCCTGATGTGCCGGTGAAAGCCAGCCTGATCATGACGCAGCATCGTGAAGCCGACCTGTCGCTGAAGCGTGCGAAAAATCTGTTGGTAGATAAAGGTTATCAGGAAGCGATTACCTACAGCTTCGTTGATCCCAAACTGCAGCAGTTGCTGCATCCGGGCGAAGAGGCGCTGATCCTGCCCAGCCCAATCTCCAGCGATATGTCGGCAATGCGCCTGTCGCTGTGGACCGGTTTGCTGGGCGCGGTGGTGTATAACCAAAACCGTCAGCAGGGCCGCGTACGCCTGTTTGAAAGCGGTTTACGCTTTGTTCCTGATACACAGGCCGATCTGGGTATCCGCCAGGATCTTATGCTGGCCGGCGTTTTAAGCGGCAATCGCTATGAAGAGCATTGGGATCTGGCGCGTCAGACGGTTGACTTCTATGATTTGAAAGGCGATTTAGAATCGCTGCTGGATTTGACCGGTAAACTTGATGAGATTTCCTTCCGTGCGGAAGCCAATCCGGCGCTGCATCCAGGACAAAGCGCCGCCATTTATTTACGCGGCGAACGAATCGGATTTATCGGGGTGGTTCATCCAGAGCTGGAACGTAAGCTGGATCTGAATGGTCGCACCTTAGTGTTTGAACTGCTTTGGAATAAGGTCGCAGACCGCGTCCTGCCTGATGCGCGCGAGATTTCTCGCTTCCCGGCAAACCGTCGTGATATCGCCGTTGTGGTGGCTGAAAATGTGCCTGCAGCAGATATCATTGCGGAGTGTAAGAAAGTTGGCGTAAATCAGGTAGTTGGCGTAAACTTGTTTGACGTGTACCGTGGTAAGGGCGTAAACGAAGGTGAAAAGAGCCTAGCGATTAGCCTGATTTTGCAGGATACCAGCCGGACACTCGAAGAAGAGGAGATTGCCGCGACCGTTGCCAAATGCGTTGCGGCATTAAAAGAGCGATTCCAGGCAACCTTGAGGGATTGAACCTATGGCGCTTACAAAAGCTGAAATGTCAGAGTACCTGTTTGAAAAACTCGGGTTGAGCAAACGCGATGCCAAAGAGTTGGTAGAACTTTTTTTTGAAGAGGTTCGCCGCGCGTTGGAAAACGGAGAACAGGTAAAACTGTCCGGATTTGGTAATTTTGATCTGCGTGACAAAAACCAGCGTCCGGGCCGTAACCCGAAGACGGGGGAAGATATTCCTATCACCGCGCGCCGAGTGGTGACATTCCGTCCGGGACAGAAGTTGAAAAGTCGCGTCGAGAACGCGACACCCAAGGATGCTGACTAATTTCAGTACGACAAAAAGGCCGCTTAGCGGCCTTTTTTTTTGCCTTAAATCTGGCCGCTCCTCACGATTTATTCATGATGTAAGGATTTAGTAAGTATCCGGAAAATAGGGCGAAAATCGGTCCTAACCGATAGTGACGACATCAACACTTTTGTTATAACAGCGCCATCACAGAGCAAAGGGTTTGAATAATGAAAAAGACAGCAATTTTATTAAGTGTCTTGTTAGGCATGCCGCTGCTGGCTAGCGCCAATGTTTCCGTCAACATCAATACACCGGGCGTTTCGATTCATATCGGCGATCAGGATAAACGTGGCTACTATTGGGATGGCTACGACTGGCGCGCGCCAACGTGGTGGAAACAGCACCACAACCAGCGCATTGGCACCAAAGGTCCGCACGGTTACTGGAACGGTAACGGTTGGCAGGCGCAGCATCCGGGCAATGGACCGCACCGGGACGACAAACGTCAGCCGCAACCGCAGCATCACGACCAGCATGATAATCAGCAGAAGCGTGATAATCACGGTCAGCCGCTTCCTCCGCATCAGTAAGGCTTCTCCAGCGGCGCCTCCACAGCGCCGCTTTCTTTTTGCTGTAATCCCACTACAATCAAATCTCTGTTTTCTCAGCCAATCTTATCTATGACTCTGCTGGATCAGCTTGCTTCCCAGGCAAATCGCCGCAGCCAGCGCTGGCTCATCGCACTCATTGCGCTGCTATTGCTGCTCATCGGGCTTAGCCTGTGCGCCGGCGACAGCTGGATCTCCCCCACACAATGGTTTTCGGCGGAAGGCGATCTATTCGTCTGGCAGCTGCGCATGCCGCGCACGCTGGCGGTGCTGCTGGTGGGTGCAGCGCTGGCGGTGTGCGGCGTAGTGATGCAGGCGCTGTTCAACAATCCGCTGGCGGAACCCGGCTTACTTGGCGTGTCTAACGGGGCGGGGATTGGTCTGGTATTAGGCGTGATGCTCGGTAACGGCTCGCTATGGAGCTTAGCGCTGGCGGCCATGGCCGGTGCGCTGCTGATCACGCTGATGCTGCTGCACTTCGCTCACAAACAACTCTCAGTGAGCCGCTTACTGCTGACCGGCGTGGCGCTCGGCATTATCTGTAGCGCCATCATGACGTGGGCAGTGTACTTTAGCACCAGCCTTGACCTGCGCCAGTTGATGTACTGGATGATGGGCGGCTTTAGCGGCATCGACTGGCGCTATGGCTGGATGATGTTGGCGCTGCTGCCGGTAACGCTGCTGCTGATCGCCACCGCACGCACGTTGAATTTGCTGGCGCTGGGCGAAACCTCGGCACGTCAGCTCGGATTACCGCTGCTGCTGTGGCGCAACCTGCTGGTGCTGGCGATGGGCTGGCTGGTGGGCGTGAGCGTAGCGATGGCGGGTGCGATCGGTTTTATTGGTCTGGTTATCCCGCATCTATTGCGTCTCAGCGGTTTTAGCGATCATCGTTATTTGTTGCCTGCGGCGGCGTTAGCCGGTGCCGCAGTGCTGCTTGGCGCGGATATTATTGCGCGGCTGGTGTTAACCTCTGCCGAACTGCCGATTGGCGTGGTAACGGCCACGCTCGGCGCGCCGCTGTTTATCATGTTATTAGTGAAGTCTTCGCGCTAGCTTTGGCTGGCAACGTGTTATCAACAACAGGAATCGACTATGAGCATTTATCAGACAGAACTGGTTACGCTGGACGGTGAAAAAACCACGCTGGCGGCCTATGAGGGCAAGGTGCTACTGGTAGTTAATGTGGCATCTAAATGTGGCCTGACGGCGCAGTATGAGCAGTTAGAATCGCTGCAGAAAGCCTGGCAGGATAAGCCGTTCAGCGTGCTTGGCTTCCCATGCAATCAGTTCCTCGAGCAAGAGCCGGGCAGTAACGAAGAGATTAAAACCTTTTGCAGCACCACTTACGGCGTCACTTTCCCGATGTTCGATAAAACCGATGTCAACGGCGAGCATCGTCACCCTCTCTATGCGCAGCTGACGGCGGCGCAGCCGGTGGCGCAACGCCCGGAAGGCAGCGGTTTCCTCGAGCGCATGGAGAGCAAAGGGCGCGCGCCGAAAGCGCCAGGCGATATCCTGTGGAACTTCGAAAAATTCCTTATTAATAAGCAGGGCAAAGTCATTGCGCGCTTCTCACCGGATATGACGCCAGACGATCCCATCATCCTGAAAAGTGTAGAGCAGGCGCTGGCCGAATAAATGCTATTGCAGTGTCAGGGAGTCAGCGTCACAGGGCGGCTGGCTCCCGTTGAACTTAGCGTTAACGCCGGTGAATTAGTGCATCTGGTGGGGCCGAACGGCGCCGGCAAAAGTACCTTGCTCAACGCGCTGTCCGGTTTGTTGCCGAGTCAGGGCAGCATTCTGCTGGATGGCGCGCCGCTGTCCACGTTAAACGGTGCAGCATTGGCCCCGCTGCGCGGCTGGCTGCCGCAACAGCAGATGGCGCCGGGACAAATGCCGGTGTGGCATTACTTACGCATGCATATCACCGCACATACGGCGAAAACAGACTGCGTGTTACAAGAGGTGCTCGCGCAGTTAGCGCTGCAGGACAAACTGACGCGCAGTCTTACGCAGCTTTCTGGTGGCGAATGGCAACGCGTGCGGTTGGCTGCCGTGGTGTTGCAGGTTCATCCGGCGATCAATCCACGCGGCAAACTCCTGCTACTGGATGAGCCGATGAGTGCACTCGACGTGGCGCAGCAACGCGCGGTCGATAAGCTGCTGGCTGAACTGTGTTGCAGCGGCCTGGCGATTGTTGCCAGCGGGCACGACCTCAACCACAGCCTGCGCCATGCCGCTCGCGTGTGGTTAATGCATCAAGGCGCGGTTGTCCGTCAGGGCAGGGCCAGCGAGGTGCTGACCGCTGCGCATTTAGCGCCGCTTTACCAAACCCCGTTTGAACAAATTGATACCGCACAAGGCCCGCTGCTGTTTATTCCCTGACAGAGGATTGCGTGCCGTGGCGCTTTGCCGCTACAGTGTCTGCCGGACAAGGGAGAAAGGGAAAGGCGGATGCGGCTGACAATTTTGATTTTGACACTGTTGCTGGCGGGCTGTAGCCATCATGCACCGCCGCCGAATGGCCGTTTGTCTGACTCTATCACCGTGATTGCCCAACTCAACGATCAGCTGAGCCGCTGGCGGGGAACGCCGTATCGCTATGGCGGATTAAGCCGCGGTGGCGTGGATTGTTCCGGCTTCGTCTATCTCACCTTCCGCGATAAATTCGATATGCAGCTGCCACGCTCGACCATTGATCAAACCGACATTGGTACGCGCATCGACAAAGGCGATCTACTGCCTGGCGATCTGGTGTTCTTCAAAACTGGCAGTGGAGAAAACGGTTTGCACGTCGGTATTTACGATACCGACAACACCTTTATTCACGCCTCGACCAGCCAGGGTGTGATCCGCTCGTCGCTGGATAATGTTTACTGGCGTAAAGTATTTTGGCAGGCGCGTCGCATCTAAATAGCGTTGTTATCGCTTAATAAAGACGCGAAAAAAGAAAGGGTATCTCACCCTGAATTAAATCTGAATTCTGCCGATATTTAACTATCATTTAAAATGGCACTTTACCCGCCATCGATTTAATACTAATAATAAAGCTAAATTTATTTAATTGGTATGGACATTAACCCCGGCTTATTTGGCTTAAGTATTATTTGCGGCTTAAATCAGCGTAATAAGACCTAAAACGGCACCTCTTCAAACGTTTGGTCCTATTGCCTGGTGGAATTCGTTGATATACGATGCGCCAATTGCCATTGCTTCTGGCTTGAAAAATGAAAGTCCATTTGTCTGCCGACTATCAGTCGGAAACCTGGTTTTATCCAGTTTACTCTCTGGCGGGCCAGCTGACTGCGGTCGAGCTGGTGACGCAATTTGTCCACGACAGCGCACCTATTACGCTGCCGCAGGATTTGCTGTTGCCGCAATTGGACGATGCGCAGCAATTACGTTTGCTGCAGAGCCAGCTTTCATTGCTGGAAAAGTACCGCGACTTTTTTGAGATTAATCAAATTACCGCGTTGGTACGTATTGATGATTCTATGGCCAATACACTTTTAGCCAGCGAATTTCTGTTAAGGAAATTCCGACAAATCCCTTTTATTGTTTTAGATATCAGCGAAACGTTTCCGCAATTATCTTTGGGTAAATCCCATCCATTGCTTGCAGCATTACAAAGTGAGTTTCGTTTATCGCTTTCACAATTTGGCGCAGGAAAAGCACCGGCAACCGCGGTGTACGATAATCTGTTTAGCGTGTTAAAACTGGATAAAGCCTTTATTCACAACCTGGCCAAGCGCGCCTCGTTTACGCCTTTTATTCAGACAGTTATCAATAATTTTTCCGATTTTGCGGACCAGATCATTATTTGTGGTATTGACGATAACCACATGATGGAAAAGATGACCACGTTGAGTGGTGCGCAGCTACAGGGCAGCCTGTTCCCGGTGGTGAAAGCTGAACGTCTTGACGATCTCATCTATTCCGACCTGAATTTACACACGCCTTCGCAGCAGTAACCCTTTCGCCTGTCTTCCGCGCCGCGTCGGCGTTACACTCTCTGTTATCTTATAACTTATTGCGGGTGCCTGATTTAAGCGCACCTTCCGGAGTGTCGATGCAATTTACCAATAGCTGGCAGCAAGAATTACCCGGATTCTACACCGCGCTGGACCCAACGCCATTAGCGGGTGGACGGCTGTTTTATCACAATGCGCCGCTGGCACAAGAGATGGGTTTAGATGATGCGCTGTTCGCCGGCAGCGGGCATGGCGTGTGGTCAGGACGCGAAATGCTGCCCGGCATGTCGCCGCTGGCGCAGGTTTATAGTGGCCATCAGTTTGGCGTCTGGGCCGGACAGCTGGGCGATGGGCGCGGCATTCTGTTGGGTGAACAGCAGCTGGCAAACGGTCGTAAGCTCGACTGGCACTTAAAAGGGGCCGGATTAACGCCCTATTCGCGCATGGGTGACGGTCGCGCGGTGATCCGCTCCAGCGTACGCGAATTCCTCGCGTCTGAAGCGCTGCACCATCTGGGCATTCCCACCACGCGCGCGCTGGCGTTAGCCATTGGCGATGAACCGGTGCTACGCGAAACCCAGGAACGCGGTGCGATGCTGATGCGCATTGCCGACAGCCATCTGCGTTTCGGTCATTTTGAGCATTTCTATTACGGCGGTGAACAAGACAAAGTGCGCCAGCTGGCGGATTACGCCATTCGCCATCACTGGCCGCAGCTCAAGGATGAAGCGGATCGTTACCTGCTGTGGTTCACCGATATCGTTAAACGCACCGCCAGCCTGATCGCCCATTGGCAGAGCGTTGGCTTTGCGCACGGCGTGATGAACACCGATAACATGTCGATTCTGGGCTTAACGCTGGATTACGGTCCTTACGGTTTCCTCGACGACTATCAGCCGGATTACATCTGCAATCACAGTGACTATCAGGGCCGCTACGCTTTCGAAAATCAGCCGATGATTGGCTTGTGGAACCTTAATCGCCTGGCGCATGCCTTGTCGGGCTTGATGACCACCGAGCAGCTTAAGCAGGCGCTGAGTCATTATGAAGGTGAGCTGATGCGCGTTTGGGGGGAGAAAATGCGTGCCAAACTCGGCTTGCTGACGGCGGATGCCAATGACAATACGCTTCTGACCGGCTTGCTGTCGATGATGACGGCGGAACACAGTGATTACACGCTGACCTTCCGCATGCTGAGCGACACGCAGCAAGATGAAAGCCGTTCGCCGTTGCGTGATGAGTTTATTGATCGTGAGGCCTTTGATCGCTGGTACAGCGATTATCGCCAGCGTTTGTTACAAGACCACGCCAGCGATGCGCAGCGTCAGGCGGTGATGAAAGCGGCTAATCCGGCGCTGGTGTTACGCAACTATCTGGCACAGCAGGTGATTGAAGAGGTCGAGAACGGCGAGACCACGGCGTTAGCGAAGCTACATGGCGCGTTACAGCAACCGTTTAGCGATGCGGCCGTCAGCGCAGAGTTGCGCCAACGGCCACCAGAGTGGGGCAAAACGCTGGAAGTGAGTTGTTCCAGCTAGATCAGCATTAAAAACGGCTGTCGACCGCGGCAGCCAGTTTTGCCAGCACCTCGGCGCTGTCTTCCCAGCCGAGGCACGGATCGGTGATTGACTGACCATAGGTCAGCGCCGCACCGCTCACCACTTTCTGATTCCCTTCCTGCAGGAAACTCTCGATCATCACGCCCGCAACCGCGCGCGATCCGGCACGGATTTGCGCCGCCACATCATCGGCAACGTCACGCTGACGAACGTGCTGCTTCAGGCAGTTGCCGTGGCTGAAGTCGATCACCAATTGCTCCGGCAGATTGAAGTCGCGCAGATTGGCCGCTGCCGCCGCCACATCTTCGGCGTGATAGTTCGGCTGACGACCGCCGCGCAGGATCACGTGACCATGCGGATTGCCGCTGGTTTGATAGATGGTCATCTGACCGTTTTTATCCGGTGACAGGAACATGTGGCTGGCACGCGCGGCGCGAATCGCATCGACCGCAATTTGCACGTTGCCGTCGGTGCCGTTTTTGAAACCGACCGGACAGGAGAGCGCTGACGCCATTTCACGATGAATCTGGCTTTCGGTGGTACGCGCGCCAATCGCGCCCCAGCTGATTAAGTCGGCAATAAACTGGCCGATCACCATATCGAGGAATTCAGTGGCGGTTGGCATGCCCAGCGCGTTGATATCCAGCAGCAGTTTGCGCGCTATGGCGATGCCGCGGTTTACATCGTAGCTGCCATCCAGATCGGGATCGGAGATCAGGCCTTTCCAGCCAATTACGGTGCGCGGTTTTTCGAAATAGGCACGCATCACGATTTCCAGACGATCTTTATGGCGCTCACGCAACACGTTCAGACGTTCAGCATACTCAATCGCCGCTTTAGGATCGTGCAGCGAGCAAGGGCCAATAATCACCAGCAGACGCGGATCTTCACCGGTCAGAATGCGTGCGATGCGCTGGCGGGAAGCGGTGACGTTGGCGGCAATCTCTGCCGAAATAGGGTGTTCATGCGCGAGCGCAGCCGGAGTCAGCAGGCTACCGATGCGCGCGGTACGCAGTTCATCAGTCTTGTTCATTGAGATTCTCAAAAATTTGTTCTTCGCAGCGGTGAAATACCGGGAAGTGATGGTGATCACAATAAACTAATAGCCTGCGAATTCAACCTGCTAAAAACAAAGGTCTTAAAACCAGACGGAAGCCAGACTTTACGATTGCAATACAGGCCCGGTATGTGGCGGGAGGTCGCCACTTATGGCGACCGGCAGAGAAACCTAATACATGCTGCGGCTCAGACCCATGATATCGAGGATTTTGGTGGCGATCTCTTCCACCGAATAGTTGGTGCTGTTGAGATAACGAATCTGGTTGGTACGGAACAGCGCTTCCACTTCGCCTACTTCGAGACGGCACTGGCGCAACGAAGCGTAGCGGGTATTTTCCGCGCGCTCCTGGCGAATCGCCGCCAGGCGTTCCGGGTCGATGGTTAAACCAAACAACTTATGCTGATGTGCACGCAGCGCCGGCGGCAGTTTCAGGTTATCCATATCATCGGCGATAAACGGATAGTTAGCGGCACGCACGCCAAACTGCATTGCCAGATACAAGCTGGTGGGCGTCTTCCCGCAGCGCGACACGCCGAGCAGAATCACCTGCGCATCTTCGAGGCCGCGCAGGGAAATGCCATCATCATGCGCAAGGGTGTAATCGATGGCGGCGATGCGCGCGTCATATTTGCCGAGGTTGCTGGCGGTCAAACCGTGCGTGCGGTGCGCCACCGGCATTGACGCCACGCCGAGTTCGCTCTGCAACGGCGCGACCAGCGCCTGCACGATGTCCTGACAAAAGCCTTCGCTCTCCAGAATAATTTCGCGGACGTCGGGCGTGACGATGGAGAAGAACACCAGCGGGCGCACGCCGCTCTGCTGGTAGAGCGCGTTGATCTGCGCTTTAACCGCCTGAGCGCGTTGCACATTCTCGACAAATGGCAGCGTCACGCTGTGGGTTATTACCGGGAACTGGGATAACACCGCATGGCCCAGCACTTCGGCGGTAATGGCGGTGCCATCAGAGATGTAGAATACGCTGCGTTCAGTGTTCATAGTGCAAATATCCTCTTGCCTGGCAATGCCCAAGTTGTCGATGACAATATTTCATTTTAAATAATATTAAAATGAAATATCCATATTGTCCGCTATTGCGCTCACAAAGATGAATCAGCGAATAATCAATATTAGATGAAATGCTGTTTTGAAAAGCATTATTTTCGCGCATTTTCCTTTTCGCGCATGAAATAAAGTGTGAAGGCGTTGCGCAACAAAAATCAATCGCTAACCCTCTGAAAAGGGGAAAAATATCGCTACAGCAATCTATTAGCGTGAAATAGGGCGGTTGCGCAACACAATTAATTCTAAGTACTAATCCGATTTTGTCTTTCTTTTCCTGCTTTAACGATTCAACACTTAGTCTTTATTAATCGGTTGTGCCAGGCTGGTTTGGCGAATAGCAAAATGTTCCATGTGTGTTCACATCATTTAAAAGGATAATCTCAATGTCCAATCAAGACCAACAGTCGCTAGTGCTCTGGTACAACCAGCTTGGCATGCATGATGTTGATCGGGTGGGAGGCAAGAATGCTTCCCTTGGAGAAATGATTACGAACTTGTCGTCGCTGGGTGTTTCCGTACCAAACGGTTATGCGACCACATCTTACGCGTTTAATCTGTTCCTCGATCAAAGCGGACTGAACCAGCGGATCTATGATTTGCTGGATAAAACGGATGTTGATGATGTTGCTGAGCTCGCGCAAGCGGGTAAACAGATTCGTCAATGGGTGATCGACACGCCATTCCAGCCTGAACTGGAAGCGGCAATTCGTAGCGCCTACGAACAACTCTCTGCTGATGATGCCGATGCCTCCTTTGCGGTGCGCTCGTCAGCCACCGCCGAGGATATGCCCGACGCCTCGTTTGCCGGTCAGCAGGAGACTTTCCTAAACGTGCAGGGTTATGACGCGGTCATCATCGCGGTGAAGCACGTTTATGCCTCCTTATTTAACGATCGTGCCATCTCCTACCGTGTGCATCAGGGCTACGACCATCGCGGCGTGGCGCTCTCGGCCGGTATTCAGCGCATGGTGCGATCGGACCTCGCCTCGTCGGGCGTGATGTTCACCATTGATACCGAATCGGGCTTTGATCAAGTGGTGTTTATCACCTCCGCCTTTGGTTTGGGCGAAATGGTGGTGCAGGGCGCGGTGAACCCCGACGAGTTCTACGTGCATAAACCCACGCTGGCCGCCAATCGTCCGGCGATTGTGCGCCGCACCATGGGCTCAAAAAAGCTGCGCATGGTGTATGCGGATTCGCAGGAGCATGGCGAGCAGGTGCGCATTGAAGATGTCGAGCAGGAACAGCGCGATCGCTTCAGCTTAACCGATGACGAAGTGCAGGCGCTGGCGCGTCAGGCGGTGCTGATTGAGCAGCACTACAAACGCCCAATGGACATTGAATGGGCGAAAGATGGCCACACCGGCAAACTGTTCATCGTGCAGGCGCGTCCGGAAACGGTGCGCTCCAACGGTCAGGTGATGGAACGTTATACGCTGCAGGGCAAAGGCAACGTGGTGGTCGAAGGCCGCGCCATTGGTCATCGCATCGGCGCCGGTGAAGTCAAAGTCATCCACGACATCAGCGAGATGCATCGCATTGAAAAAGGCGACGTGCTGGTAACCGACATGACCGATCCCGATTGGGAACCGATCATGAAGAAAGCCTCAGCCATCGTCACCAATCGCGGCGGTCGTACTTGCCATGCAGCGATCATCGCGCGTGAGCTGGGCATTCCGGCGGTGGTGGGCTGTGGCGATGCCACCGATCACCTGAAAGATGGCCACAAAGTCACGGTTTCCTGCGCCGAAGGTGATACCGGTTATGTCTATGACGAACTGCTGGACTTCGAAGTGACCAGCTCGCAGGTCGATACCATGCCGGAACTGCCGCTGAAGATCATGATGAACATCGGTAATCCGGATCGTGCTTTCGATTTCGCCTGCTTGCCGAACGAAGGTGTTGGCCTGGCGCGTCTGGAGTTCATTATCAACCGTATGATTGGCGTGCATCCCAAAGCGTTGCTGGAGTTTGATCAGCAAACGCCGGAATTGCAGCAGCAGATTCGTCAAATGATGAAAGGCTTTGATGACCCGATTGAGTTCTACATCGGCCGTCTAACCGAAGGGATTGCGACGCTGGGTGCCGCATTTGCGCCGAAGCGCGTGATTGTTCGTCTTTCCGATTTCAAAACCAACGAATACGCCAACCTGGTGGGTGGCGAGCGTTATGAGCCGGAAGAAGAGAACCCGATGCTCGGTTTCCGTGGCGCCGGTCGCTACGTTGCTGACAACTTCCGCGACTGCTTCAAGCTGGAGTGCGAAGCGGTGAAGCGCGTGCGTAACGAAATGGGGCTGACCAACGTTGAAATCATGATTCCGTTCGTGCGTACCGTCGATCAAGCCGAAGCGGTGGTCGCCGAGCTGGCGAAAAACGGTCTGAAGCGCGGCGAGAATGGCCTGAAAGTGATCATGATGTGTGAGATCCCGTCCAACGCCTTGCTGGCTGAGCAGTTCCTCGAGCACTTCGATGGCTTCTCCATCGGTTCCAACGACATGACGCAGTTGGCGCTGGGCCTCGATCGTGACTCTGGCGTGGTGTCCGCGCTGTTTGATGAACGTAATGATGCCGTGAAAGCGCTGTTATCGATGTCGATCAAAGCGGCAAAAAAACAGGGCAAATACGTCGGTATTTGTGGCCAGGGACCGTCGGATCATCAGGACTTTGCGGCATGGTTAATGGAGCAGGGCATTGATAGCCTGTCGCTTAATCCGGATACCGTGGTTGAAACCTGGTTGAGTTTGGCAGAGCTGAACGCATCCAAACATTAACCAGGCGGTAATTTGATGCATCAGATGAGAATTTGACGTGTCATTAATGTAATTATCAAGGTCAGCGCTGCTGGCCTTATTTTTTTGTCTAAAAAAAAGCCAAAAAAAAGCCCATCACAGGGGATGGGCAAAGACTACACACAGCAATTCTTCACTTTACTCAGGGGAATAAGGTTGTTTAGAAATCAGTAGCTTGATTCAAAACATAGGAAACATGTTATTGATCAGGCTCGCTGGCGTCTTTAAGAATCCTCTTATTAGTTTAAAGCTGATAACCTTTCGTGGCCTTTTTCTTCCCTGCTAAGCGGCAATTCAGCTGTAAAAATAATCATTCCGTAAGAGAATTCCGCCTAAAGCGCCTAAAACTGCGTTTTTTCTTAAAAACCGCTTATGAAAAAAAATTATTATCAGTAAGAAATGCGCGGGGGCGATGTTGGGGCATTAGGCGGGTTAAAGTAAGGCCAGTGTAAAACTGAGAGAACGTGTATCTTCGCTGAGTGGGCGTTAATGTGAATGAGGTCGCCATGAACGGCGACCCGGCGGGGAACGCTTAATGTAATTCTTCTTCGTGATCGGCCAACGCTTCGATGGCGGTCTGCACATCGTCATCCGGTTCGGGCGCTTCATGCATCCACACTGAAACCAGACGATAAGAAACCGCCAGGACCACCGGACCGATAAACAGCCCAATCATACCGAAAGCAATCAATCCGCCAATAACGCCGGAAAGAATCAGGATCATCGGTAGATCGGCACCCATGCGAATCAACACCGGACGCAACACGCTGTCCAGCGTACCGACCACGCAACTCCATACCAGCAGCACCGTGCCCCACGTGGTATCGCCGCTCCAGTACAGCCAGATAATCGCTGGCACTAACACTACCAGCGGCCCGAGCTGTACCAGGCAGGTCAGAATCATCAACACGGTTAACAGCGTGGCGTAAGGAATGCCGGAAATGGCTAAACCAATGCCGCCGAGCACGCCCTGAACCAGCGCGGTGACCACCACGCCCAGCGCCACAGCACGAATCGCCTGACCGGCCAGCAGCACTGCGGCATCGCCACGGCGTCCACTCATGCGATAGGCAAAATGACGAATGCCGTGGCCCACCTGCTCGCCGCGCCAGTAGAGCAGCACGCTGAACAACAGCATCACGATGAGGTGCATCATAAAGCGGCCGAAGTGGCCGGCCTGCGCCACAAAGAAGCCGGTGGTGCGACCAATATAAGGCTGCACCTGATTCAGCATCGCTGCGCCGCCGCCATCCACTAATTTGTGGTAGCTCGAGTAGAGTTTCCTGCCGACATAGGGAATCTGTCGCAACCAATCGAAGTCAGGCATCACCAGATGGCGCTGCGTTGCCCAGGCGATCACCGGCGCACTGTTATCAATCAGGCTGCTGACCAACAGGGCGATAGGAATAATAAACAACAGTAATAGCAAAATGGTCATGGCGATCACCGCCAGCGAGCGGCGTCCCCACAACATGTGCTGTAGACGAATCATCAACGGCCAGGTGGCGATCACCACCATGCTGGCCCAGGCGAAGCCAAGAATAAAGGGCTGCACCACCCACAGACTGGCGATGATCATGATTAGAATGAACATCAGTGAAAACAGCATTTGCGGTAAATCCATACCGCGTTGCAGGTCTTTCATCACAACGGTTAACCTCGATTGAATCCTTCAGAGTGGGGCTGAACAGCCCTGATTAATGATGATCTATTTCCTGAAAATTAAACAGGAAAAGCAGCGACGGCGGTGCGCTTTCCTGAAAAAACAGCAGCCAGCAGAAAAGTATGATAAAACCAAGGGCTGAAAAAAATCACGACGCAAACGTTTACAACATCTCGGTCACTCAATAATGATCCCACAGATTTCTCAGGCACCGGGCCTCGTTCAACTGGTGCTGACATTCCTGCAGTCCTTGAAAGAGCAGGGCTTTACCGGCGATACCGCCACCAGCTATGCCGATCGCCTCTCGCTTGCCACCGACAACAGTATTTATCAGCTGCTGCCTGATGCGGCGCTGTTTCCGCGCTCGACAGCGGATGTGGCGTTGATTGCGCGCCTTGCCGGTGAAACCCGTTTTACCAGCCTGGTGTTTACGCCACGCGGTGGCGGCACCGGCACCAACGGACAGTCGCTGAATCAGGGCATCGTGGTGGATATGTCGCGCTACATGAACCGCATCCTGGAAATCAACACCGAGCAAGGTTGGGTGCGGGTTGAAGCGGGCGTGGTGAAAGATCAACTCAATGCGTGGCTCAAGCCGTATGGCTTCTTCTTCTCGCCGGAGCTCTCCACCAGCAATCGCGCCACGCTCGGCGGCATGATCAACACCGATGCTTCGGGCCAGGGTTCGCTGGTGTATGGCAAAACCTCCGATCACGTTGAAGGCCTGCGCGCGGTGCTGCTGGGTGGCGACATCCTTGATACGCGCGCCATGCCGACTGAATTGGCGGAACAGCTGGCCAGCACGCCGACCGCGGAAGGGCGCATTTACCAGCAGGTGTTGAGTCGCTGCCGCGAACAGCGCGATCTGATTCTGGAGAAATTCCCCAAGCTCAATCGCTTCCTGACCGGCTACGATCTGCGTCATGTGTTCAGCGACGATTTGCAGACGTTTGATTTGACGCGTTTGCTGTGCGGCGCGGAAGGCACATTGGCCTTTATTACCGAAGCGCGCCTCGACATCACGCCCATCCCTAAAGTGCGCCGTCTGGTCAACATCAAATACGATTCGTTCGACTCGGCCCTGCGTAACGCCCCTTTAATGGTGGAAGCCAAAGCGCTTTCGGTGGAAACCGTTGACTCAAAAGTCCTGAATCTGGCGCGAGAAGATATCGTCTGGCATTCGGTAAATGAATTAATTACCGATGTGCCAGATAAACAGTTGCTGGGGCTCAACATCGTGGAGTTTGCCGGTGATGATGGCGAACTGATTGAGCAGCAGATTAGCACGCTATGTCAGCGCTTAGATGAGCTGATGCAGCAGCAGATGGGCGGCGTCATCGGCTATCAACTGTGTGACGATTTAGGCGGTATCGAGCGCATCTATAATATGCGCAAAAAAGCGGTTGGCCTGCTGGGGAACGCCAAAGGGCGCGCCAAGCCGATTCCGTTTGTGGAAGACACCGCGGTGCCGCCAGAACAGCTGGCGGATTACATCGTCGATTTTCGCGCGCTGCTCGACAGTCACGGCCTGAGCTACGGCATGTTTGGGCACGTGGATGCGGGCGTGCTGCATGTGCGTCCGGCGCTGGATATGTGCGATCCGCAGCAGGAGCTGCTGATGAAGCAGATCTCTGATGAAGTGGTGGCGCTGACCGCGCGCTACGGCGGTTTATTGTGGGGCGAGCACGGCAAAGGTTTTCGCGCGCAGTACAGCCCGGAATTCTTTGGCGAAACGTTATTCAATGAGCTGCGCCGCATCAAAGCCGCGTTCGATCCTGACAACCGCATGAATCCCGGCAAAATCTGTACGCCGCTCGGCAGTGATGAACCGATGATGCAGGTTGATGCGGTGAAACGCGGCACCTACGATCGGCAGATTCCGGTTACGGTGCGCAACGAGTGGCGCGGTGCGATGGAGTGTAATGGCAA
Organism: Pantoea sp. AG1095; assembly: GCF_003208415.1. NCBI lineage: Bacteria > Pseudomonadati > Pseudomonadota > Gammaproteobacteria > Enterobacterales > Erwiniaceae > Pantoea > Pantoea sp. AG1095. The sequence goes on from NZ_QKMJ01000001.1 coordinate 699,672, forward strand.
CGGTTTGTGCTTCAACTTCGATGCACGTAGCCCAATGTGCCCGTCGATGAAAATTACCCGCAACCGCATTCACTCGCCGAAAGGGCGCGCCACACTCACGCGTGAATGGCTGCGTTTGCTCTCCGAGCAGGGCGTGGATCCTACCCAACTTGAGCAGGCGCTGCCGAAACAGGGCGCCAGCTTGCGTACGCTGATTCAGCGCACGCGTAATACCTGGCACGCAAATCAGGGCGAATATGACTTCTCGCACGAAGTGAAAGAGGCGATGTCGGGCTGCCTGGCGTGTAAAGCCTGCTCGACGCAGTGCCCAATCAAGATCGATGTGCCGAACTTCCGTTCACGCTTCCTGCAGCTGTATCACACCCGCTATCTGCGCCCGATGAGCGATCATCTGGTAGCCACCGTGGAGAGTTACGCGCCGCTGATGGCCAAAGCGCCTAAGGTGTTCAACTTTTTCCTTAAGCAGCCGTGGATGCGCGAGCTGAGCAAAAAGCATATCGGCATGGTGGATTTGCCGCTGCTGTCATCGCCGAGCCTCAAGCAGCAGTTAGGCGGCCATCCGGCGATGAACCTGACGCTGGAGCAGTTAGAAGCGCTGGATGCGGCGCAACGCGAAAACTGCGTGCTGGTGGTACAAGATCCCTTTACCAGCTATTACGAGGCACAGCTGGTCACCGATTTCGTCAAGCTGATTGAGAAACTCGGTTATCGTCCGGTGCTGCTGCCGTTCTCACCGAATGGCAAGGCGCAGCATGTGAAAGGCTTCCTGCAGCGCTTTGCGCGCACCGCCAGCAAAACCGCTGATTTTCTCAATCGCGTGGCAAAACTGGGCATGCCGATGGTCGGTGTCGATCCGGCGACAGTGCTCTGTTACCGCGATGAGTACCATCAGGTGCTGGGCGGGCAGCGCGGCGAGTTTAACGTGCAGCTGGTGCATGAGTGGCTGCAAACCGCCTTGTCGGCACGTGCGGAGCAAACCGCCAGCGGCGAAGCCTGGTATCTGTTTGCGCACTGCACCGAAGTGACCGCGCTACCGTCCACGCCGAATCAGTGGCAGAGCATTTTTGCGCGCTTTGGTGCGAAGCTGGAAAACGTCAATGTGGGCTGCTGCGGAATGGCGGGAACCTATGGCCATGAAAGCGTAAACCTAGAGAATTCGCTGGGGATTTATGAGCTGTCCTGGCATCCGCAATTGCAAAAGCTGCCGCGTCAGCGCTGTCTGGCAACCGGTTTTTCGTGTCGTAGTCAGGTAAAACGCGCAGAAGGCAATGGCATGCGTCATCCACTGCAAGCGTTACTGGAAATGATGTAAACAAATTGTAGGAGACGTCACAAAGCTGGATTAGAATATCCAGCCTGCGTGGCGAACAAAATCACTCTGCAGGCGGGTGGCTTGATCCCACTCGCCGCTGAGCGCCAGTTGATGACACAAGCGTGTTAATGACAGGCGCGCCAGTTGATAGGCCTGAATCCGGAACAAACGGTCACGATCGGCATTGCCCATCTCCTGCACTAAGCGGTGATGGAGCTTGCCCATGGCATGCAGAAAGCTGTGATCGTCACCATTGATTTCGCAGATTTCTGCCATATCCAGGCAGGTGTCGTTAAAGCGACGCAGTTGGTCGAGTGTGCAATCAGTGCGGTTGAGCTTTGCCTGAGCCATGTACAAGTCAACGGTGATATCACGCACCGAAAACTTATATTCGTCGATTTTATGTTGTAACCAGGCTGAGACGGTAAGCGTCATATCGCCACCTTTTTAGGTTAATGATAATCATTATCATATTAAACCGCGTCAGGAATGCAATTCCCGCTGTGAAATTTTATTGATTTCCTCTGCCTGTTACTAAAATCGGTAATAACAATTTCTTTACATAGTGGAAAGGCGTAACCTATCAATCAGGATGGAAACGTAAAATTGATTTTGGGAATTTTACGAGAATTTAACGGGTTACGTTGGTTAGGCGCGCACGGGAATGCTGCCGTCAATCTGCTTTGAAGCGACTATGCTTAATAAAGCAGCAGTAAAAAACAGCACGAGATGATTATCCCTGCAAAACAAGAGGTTGAAGTGATATCTGATATCACTACCATAGGGGGATAGCCTGAAAAGGCCCAGACATACGAGGTAGCACAATGTCATCAGTAAATGCCGACTCTTTTTCACCCGAAGATTTCGTCTGGAAAGGGCTCACGCTGACCGAATCGGCAGCGAAACAGATTCTTAACCTGGTAGAACAAGACCCTGAAGTCAAGGGCTTGAAACTGGGTGTGAAAACGTCCGGCTGTGCCGGTTTTGGGTACGTTATGGACCTGGTGAAAGATCCTGCCGATGACGACCTGCAGTTTGAGCAATTCGGCGCAAAACTGTTTGTGCCACTTCAGGCGATGCCGTTTGTTGACGGTACCGAGCTGGATTATGTCCGCGAAGGTCTTAACCAGATTTTTAAATTCAACAACCCTAAAGCTCAACACGCCTGCGGGTGCGGTGAAAGCTTTGGCGTCGAGTAAGTGAAATATGTCACGACACAGCGAAGCATCTGACGATGTACAAATGTGGGAAGGTAAGCTCAACTATAAAGAGGGCTTCTTTACCCAGTTACAAACTGAAGAATTTGCCCACGGCATCAATGAAGATGTGGTGCGCGCCATTTCGGCTAAACGTAACGAACCTGAATGGATGCTTGAATTCCGTCTCAAGGCGTTCCGCGCCTGGGAGCAAATGGAAGAGCCGCACTGGCTGAAAGCGCACTACGAGAAACTGGATTATCAGGATTACAGCTATTATTCCGCGCCGTCCTGCGGCAACTGCGATGACAGCTGTGCTTCTGAACCCGGTGCCACGCAAACCTCCGGCAGCGTCGCGTCCAGCGACTACCTGACGAAGGAAGTGGAAGACGCGTTCAACCAGTTAGGCGTTCCGGTGCGTGAAGGTCGTGAAGTGGCGGTGGATGCGATTTTCGACTCCGTCTCCGTTTCAACCACCTATCGCGGCAAGCTGGCGGAGCAGGGCATCATCTTCTGCTCGTTCGGCGAAGCGATTCACGATCACCCTGAGCTGGTGCAGAAGTATCTCGGCACCGTCGTGCCGCCAAACGATAACTTCTTCGCTGCGCTGAACTCCGCTGTGGCCTCTGACGGTACCTTCGTTTATATCCCGAAAGGCGTACGTTGCCCGATGGAGCTGTCGACCTATTTCCGTATCAACGCGGCAAAAACCGGTCAGTTCGAGCGCACCATTTTGATCGCCGATGAAGACAGCTACGTCAGCTACATCGAAGGTTGCTCTGCGCCTGTGCGTGACACCTATCAGCTGCACGCCGCAGTGGTAGAAGTGATCATCCATAAAAACGCTGAAGTGAAATACTCCACCGTACAGAACTGGTTCCCAGGCGGCGAAGGCGAGGGCGGTATCCTCAACTTCGTGACCAAACGTGCCCTGTGCGAAGGCGATCACAGCAAGATGTCCTGGACGCAGTCTGAGACGGGTTCGGCGATCACCTGGAAATATCCAAGCTGCATTCTGCGCGGTGATTACTCGATCGGTGAGTTCTACTCGGTCGCACTGACCGCAGGCCGCCAGCAGGCGGATACCGGTACCAAGATGATTCACATCGGTAAAAACACCAAGTCGACCATCATCTCCAAAGGTATCTCTGCCGGTAAGAGTCAGAACACCTATCGTGGCCTGGTGAAAATTATGCCAACCGCGACCAACGCGCGTAACTTCACCCAGTGTGACTCGATGCTGATTGGTGCCGAGTGCGGTGCGCACACCTTCCCATATGTGGAAACGCGCAACAACACCGCCCATCTGGAGCACGAAGCCACCACCTCGCGCATCGGTGAAGATCAGATGTTCTACTGCCTGCAGCGTGGCATCAGCGAAGAAGATGCGATCTCAATGATCGTCAACGGCTTCTGCAAAGACGTTTTCTCCGAGCTGCCACTGGAATTCGCCGTGGAAGCGCAAAAATTGTTAGCTATCAGCCTTGAGCACAGTGTGGGCTGATGCCCGTTGCCGGAAGCAATGTGAAGGAAAGAGTATGTTAAGCATTAAAGATTTGCAGGTTAGCGTTGAAGACAAAGAGATTTTGCGCGGTCTGAACCTCGAAGTGAAACCAGGCGAAGTCCACGCCATCATGGGACCGAACGGTTCAGGTAAAAGTACCCTGTCTGCAACGCTGGCTGGCCGTGAAGATTACGAAGTCACTGGCGGTTCTGTCACCTTCAAGGGCAAAGACCTGCTGGAACTTGAGCCAGAAGAGCGTGCCGGTGAAGGCATCTTCATGGCGTTCCAGTATCCGGTAGAAATTCCGGGCGTCAGCAACCAGTTTTTCCTGCAGACCTCGGTCAACGCGGTACGTAAATACCGTGAGCAGGAGCCGCTGGACCGTTTCGACTTCCAGGATTTCATCGAAGATAAAATCCAGCTGCTGAAGATGCCAGAAGATTTGCTGACCCGTTCAGTGAACGTGGGCTTCTCTGGTGGTGAGAAGAAGCGCAACGACATCCTGCAGATGGCGGCACTGGAACCTGAGCTGTGCATCCTTGATGAAACCGACTCCGGTCTGGATATCGATGCGCTGAAAATCGTGGCAGAAGGCGTAAACAGCCTGCGCGACGGTAAGCGTTCATTCATCATCGTAACGCACTACCAGCGTATTCTGGATTACATCAAGCCGGACCACGTACATGTGCTGTATCAGGGCAAGATCGTTAAATCTGGCGACTTCTCGCTGGTGAAACAGTTGGAGGAGCAAGGCTATGGCTGGCTTACCGACCAAGAGTGATAACGCCCTGCAGCAGTGGCATCATCTGTTTGAATCGCGCGGTGACGTACGTTCTTTGCAGGCGCAGCAGCACTGGCAGCAACTGATGCGTGTCGGCCTGCCGACGCGTAAGCATGAAAACTGGAAATACACGCCGCTTGATGGCCTGTTGGCGCAGCAGTTTGTGCTGCCGCAGCCGCAGGAAGTGAGCGCGGAACAAGTTGAAGCGCTGGCGCTGCCGGTTGATGCGGTGCGTTTGGTGTTTGTTGACGGTCGTTTTCAGGCTGAATTGAGCAGCCGTGATACCGGCCTGTTTGAAATTCAGCATGCGCAGGCTTCTGAGCGTCGTCCGCTACCGGCACCGATTCAGCCGGAAGTGTTCCTGCATCTGACTGAAAGTCTGGCAGAAGAAGCCACGACAATTCGTCTGGCGCGTGGTAAATCAGCGGCTAAACCGCTTTATCTGTTGCACATCACCAGCGGTCAGGATGCGGGCACTAACACCGTGCACCATCGCCACCATCTGCAGCTGGAAGCCAGCGCAGAAGCGGAAGTGATTGAGCACTATGTCACGCTGAATGACGTGGCGCACTTTACCGGCGCGCGTTTCACTTTCGACGTGGCCGACAATGCCAAACTGCAGCACATCAAACTGTCATTTGAGAGCGAGAAGGCTTACCACTTCGCGCACAATGATGTGGTGATGGGCCGCGATGCGAATGTGGCCACTACCAGCTTCCTGCTGGGTGCCGGCTTATCGCGTCATAACACCAGCGCGCAGCTTAATGGCGAAAATACCAATCTGGCGATCAACAGCTTGTCGTTGCCGGTGAATCAGGAAGTGTGCGATACCCGCAGCTATCTGGAACACAACAAAGGCTACTGCACCAGCCGTCAGATGCATAAAGTCATCGCGCGCGATAAAGGTCGTGCAGTGTTCAACGGCATGATAAAAGTGGCGCAGCACGCGCTGAAAACCGATGGACAGATGACTAACAACAACCTGTTGCTGGGCCGTCTGGCTGAAGTGGACACCAAGCCGCAGCTGGAAATCTATGCGGATGACGTGAAGTGCAGCCACGGTGCGACCATTGGTCGTATTGATGAAGAGCAGATGTTCTACCTGCGCTCGCGCGGCATCGATGAGACTGCCGCACAGCGTATGATTATCCATGCCTTTGCCGCTGAACTCACCGAAACGCTGGAGAATCCGGTATTGCGTCAGGTGGTGCTGCAGCGCATTGCCGCGCGTATCCCGGGAGTTGAGTCATGAGTTTCGATCTCGAACGCATCAGAGCGGAATTTCCGATTCTGAAACGTGAGGTCAACGGACATCCGCTGGCCTACCTTGATAGCGCGGCCAGCGCACAGCGCCCGCTCGCGGTCATCAATGCGGAAAGTTATTTCTACCAGCACGGCTATGCGGCCGTGCACCGTGGTATCCATTCGTTGAGCGCGCAGGCGACCACCGACATGGAGAACGTACGTCATCAGGCCGCGCATTTTCTTAACGCCGCTTCGCCAGAAGAGATTATTTTCGTCAAAGGCACCACGGAAGCCATCAATCTGGTGGCTAACAGTTGGGGCGGCAGTCAGTTGCAGCCGGGCGACAACATCATCGTCACCGAGATGGAGCATCACGCTAACATCGTGCCGTGGCAGATGGTGGCGCAGCGCACTGGCGCAGAAATTCGCGTTTTGCCGCTGAATGCGCAGGGCGAGCTGGCGCTGGAACAGCTGAGTGGTTTGATCGATAGCCGCACCCGTTTGCTGGCGGTCACCCACGTTTCTAACGTGCTCGGCACCGTCAATCCCGTAAAAACTATCGTGGCACAAGCGAAAGCCGCTGGTGTGATTACGTTGGTGGATGGCGCGCAGGCGGTGATGCATCACACGGTGGATGTGCAGGATATTGACTGCGACTTCTACGCTTTCTCCGGCCATAAAATTTATGGTCCAACTGGCATTGGTGTGCTGTATGCGCGTAAAGCGTTGCAGGAGATCATGCCACCCTGGGAAGGCGGCGGTTCGATGATTTCGGAGGTTGTGCTGCCAACCGGCACCACCTTTAACACTACGCCATGGCGTTTCGAAGCGGGCACGCCGAATACCGGCGGCATCATTGGTTTGGGTGCGGCGTTAACGTGGATCAGCGAACTGGGCCTGGACGTGATTCATCAGCGCGAATCGATGCTGATGCGTTATGCGCTGGATAAACTGGCTTCGGTGCCGGATCTGGTGATTTACGGTCCGGAAAGTCGCAGCGGCGTGGTGGCCTTTAACCTCGGCAACCATCACGCCTTTGATGTCGGCAGTTTCCTTGATCAATACGGTATTGCGATCCGCACCGGCCATCACTGTGCGATGCCGCTGATGCGTCATTATGCGGTGCCGGCCATGTGTCGTGCCTCCTTCGCGCTGTACAACACCGAAGAAGAAGCCGATCGTCTGGCCGCAGGTTTGACCCGTATTCATCGTCTGCTGGGCGGTTGAGCAGACTTCAGGAGTGATTCATGGCGAATTTGCCAGATAAAGAGAGACTGGTTCGTAACTTCAATCGTTGCGCAAACTGGGAAGAGAAGTACCTCTACATCATTGAACTCGGTGGGAAATTACCAGAATCCTCCGAAAGCTTACAGCAGCCGGAACACGTGATTTCAGGTTGTCAGAGCCAGGTGTGGATACGCATGACCCCGCAGGCCGATGGCACCATCGCCCTCGAAGGCGACAGCGATGCCGCCATCGTTAAAGGTTTGATTGCAGTGGTATTTAGTCTGTATCAAGGGCTTAAGGCGTCAGAGATTCTCGATCTCGATGTGCGCCACTGGTTCGGCGAATTGGCGCTGACCTCACATCTCACTCCCTCGCGTTCGCAGGGGCTGGAAGCGATGATTCGCGCGATCCGGCATAACGCTCAGACCCTCAGCTAAGTTACACTCTCCAGACCCCGGCTTGACCGGGGTCTGTTCTATCCGACAAAGAGAAAATTGCATGAAACCAGCCTTACGTTTAGCCGGTGCATTGCTGTTGTCCTGTTGCGGACTCTCTGCACCTGCATTTGCTACGGAATATCCCCTACCAGCCGATAATAGCCGTTTGATTGGCGAAAACACCCTGACCACCGTGCCGGATGACAAGCGGCCGCTGGAGAGCATTGCCGCACGTTATAAGATAGGCATGCTCGGCATGCTTGAAGCTAATCCAGGCGTTGATCCCTGGCTCCCCAAGGCTGGCACACAATTAACCGTGCCACTGCAGATGCTGCTACCCGATGCACCACGGGAAGGTATCGTGATTAACCTCGCGGAACTGCGACTTTACTATTATCCGAAAGGTGAAGATCGTGTGGTCGTCTATCCGATCGGGATTGGTCAATTAGGCGCTATGACGCCAACCATGGTCACCAGCATCAGCCAGAAAATCCCGAATCCTACCTGGACGCCCACCACCAATATCCGCAAGCGCTACGCCAAAGAGGGCATTACTTTGCCGGGCGTGGTGCCAGCCGGGCCTGATAACCCAATGGGGCTGTTTGCGATGCGTCTGGCGCGTGGGACCGGTCAGTATCTGATTCACGGCACCAATGCTGACTTTGGTATTGGCATGCGCGTAAGTTCCGGCTGCATTCGCTTGCGACCGGATGATATTGAAGCGCTGTTCAACAGCGTGCCGAAAGGGACGCGGGTGCAGGTGATCAATCAGCCCATCAAATATGCGATTGAACCCGACGGTAAGCGCTACGTTGAAGTGCATCAGCCGTTATCACGTAATGATAAGGACGATCCGCAAACCATGCCGATTGCGCAGTCAGCGCAGCTGAAAGCCTTCTCGAAGAGCGAGAAGAGTGATACGGCGTTGATCAAGGAAGCGATAGCCCGACGTTCCGGGATGCCGGTATTAGTGAGCAGCGGTGAGCCGGTGACAGATGAAAGCGCAGTACCAATGGAGCAGCGTGGTGAGGCCGTGGCGCAGCCCTGAATTCGGACCAGAGAATCGCAGAATCAGGACAAAAAAAATGGTGCCACATGGGCACCATTTTTCAAACCAGAACTCTTACTTACGGTAAGAGTGAGCCTGGTTGTCCAGACGCTGGTTAGCACGAGCTGCGTCATCTTTAGCAGCCTGAACGTCAGAACGGATTGCGTTCACGTCGTTGCTCAGCTGATCAACTTTAGCGTTCAGAGTCTGAACGTCTGAAGACAGTTGGTCGATTTTAGCGTTGCTTGAGCAACCAGCCAGCATAGTTGAAGCCAGGATTACAGCGCCCAGTACCAGTTTAGTGCGATTCATTCTTTATACCCTCTAGATTGAGTTAATCTCCATGTAGCGTTACAAGTATTACACAAAGCTTTTTGAGTTGAGAATAAATTTTTGATGAGAACATGCTTAAATTTGATCGTTCGCTCAAAGAAACAGCATTTAACAGAAGATGATGAAAATAATTAGCTAAAACAGAGAGATTTAATCGGACTAACCTTAATCATACGAGATTTTGAATAGTTAATTTCGATTGGAAATTTCTGGCTTTTGTATTACCTCGGCAATAAAAAAAGCGCCTTTAAAAGGCGCTTTTAAATAAAAATTCAGTTGCTAATCAGATTACATGTACAGACGCGGTGTTTGTCGTTCCGCTTGGTACTAATGCACCTGAAACCATTACCACCACATCGCCTTTCTGCGCATATCCGCTTTCCAGCGCCATTTCTTTACCAATGCGGTAGAAATCATCAGTTGAGGCAATTTCTCTCACCAGATGAGTTTCGATACCTTTGCTCAGAATCAGCTGACGAGCGGTGGTTTCGTTGGTGGTGAGCGCCAGAATGGTGGCATCCGGGAAATACTTACGGATAGCTTTAGCAGATTTACCACCTTCGGTGGCTACAACAATTAGTGGTGCTTCCAGCTTCTCTGCAGTCTCAACGGCACCGCGGCATACCGCTTCGGTGATGCGCAGCTTGCGTGAATCCTGCAGCGAGTCAATGCGGGATTTCATCACGCGATCGGTACGCTCACAGATGGTCGCCATGATGGTGACCGACTCCAGTGGATAACGACCTTTAGCACTCTCACCAGACAGCATGACCGCATCGGTACCATCGAGGATGGCGTTCGCCACGTCGCCGGCTTCCGCGCGGGTAGGGCGTGGGTTCTTGATCATGGAATCCAGCATCTGCGTCGCGGTGATAACCACTTTGCGTGCTTTATTACATTTCTTAATCATCATCTTCTGCGCGAAGATCACTTCCTCAACCGGGATCTCAACGCCGAGGTCGCCACGAGCAACCATGATGCCGTCTGAGGCTTCGAGGATCTCATCGAAGTTGTTCAGGCCTTCCTGGTTCTCGATTTTCGAGATGATCTGAATATGCTCGCCGCCATGCGCTTTCAGGTGCTCACGGATTTCCAGCACGTCAGAACGCTTACGAATAAACGAAGCGGCGACGAAATCAACGTTCTGCTCGCAACCAAAGATCAGGTCGCGCTTATCTTTTTCCGCCAGTGCAGGCAGCTGAATGGAGACACCTGGCAGGTTAACGCCCTTGTTCTCACCCAGATCGCCATTGTTCAGGACATTACAGATTACTGAATTCTCAGTCACTTCTGTGACCTGCATACCGATCAAACCATCGTCGACCAGAACGGTGTTACCAATTTTCAAGTCTTCAGTGAAGCCGGCGTAGGTCACGGCAACACGTTCGCTGTTACCAATGACTGACTGATCGGTGGTGAAGGTGAAGGTCTGGCCGGCTTTCAACGACACATCGTTGCCGCCTTCCAGTTTCATGGTACGAATTTCCGGACCTTTGGTGTCCAGCAGAATAGCGGCCTGACGACCGGTTTTTTCCATAACGGCACGCATGTTGGTGATGCGTTGGCCATGTTCAGCGTAATCCCCGTGCGAGAAGTTAAGGCGCATCACGTTCATGCCCGCTTCCAGCAGTTGGGTCAGCATTTCTTCGGATTCGGTTTTTGGACCGATAGTACAAACGATTTTGGTCTTTTTCATGTCAGGTTTTCTATAAGTTGTGATGGATGATAAAGGTCGGGATTCGATGCGCACGGCACCGAAGTGAGAATATTTATGGTGTTGGATCGGATTTCACAGAAATAAGAATAGGAGACGAAAGCAAAGCGTGCAGAGAAGTTATGCAGTACGCGAGGGAACTGAGTGATCAGTGTTGCGCAAATCATTGGAGTTGTTTGCATAGGCACGTTAGCGCTGAAACCTTTCAGGTGGAACAACGCGGCATAGTATAGTCGCTAAGTATGCGAAAACCAATATAAAAGCGGCGCGATATAGACGATGCAGATCAAGAAAAAGGTGTTGCGCAAGGAGATAAAACCAGAGTGGTGCGCTCTAATGGACTCGAACCATCGACCCCCACCATGTCAAGGTGGTGCTCTAACCAACTGAGCTAAGAGCGCATTGAGGAAATTCACAAATTGGTGCGTCCGAGTGGACTCGAACCACCGACCCCCACCATGTCAAGGTGGTGCTCTAACCAACTGAGCTACGGACGCACTTGGTGCGCTCTAATGGACTCGAACCATCGACCCCCACCATGTCAAGGTGGTGCTCTAACCAACTGAGCTAAGAGCGCAACACGCTGTCAGGGCGACAGCGGGGACGAATATTAACGGCAGGCCGTGATGCTGGCAAGGGGAAAAAGTGTTTTTCCCCTACGACTGACCAGCAACTGTGCTATGCGTCGTTTTTTTCGCCGTTACCAGCCACTTAGCGCGCGGCGCGCGCCAGGATGACCTGCGCAGGCAGGCGCTGCAAACGACGGATGCGCCAAATCATCATCACTGCTGCGGAGGTCAGGCCGATAATAAAGCCACACCAGAAGCCGGCGGGACCCAACTTCGGCAAGACCCAATCCGTCATCGCCAGTACATAACCCACCGGCAAACCCAGCACCCAGTAGGCGATAAAGGTGATGAAGAAGATCGAGCGCGTGTCTTTATAACCGCGCAAGATACCGCTGCCAATCACCTGAATTGAATCTGAGAATTGATAAATCGCCGCCAGCAACATGAGCTGTGCCGCAAGGGTAATGACTTCTGGATTTGCCGTGTACAGGCCGGCGATATCGTGACGGAAAATCACGGTAAACAGCGCGGTGATGGCCGCCATGCTGATGCCGACGCCTTGCCCGGTCCACGCAGCAACGCGCGCCTGTTCGGCCGAACCTTGTCCCAGCCTATAGCCAACGCGAATGGTAGTGGCGACGCCGAGCGACAGCGGCAACACGAACATCAGCGAGCTGAAGTTGAGTGCAATCTGGTGTCCGGCCACTTTCACGATACCGAGCGGTGATACCAACAGCGCCACCACGGCAAACAGCGTCACCTCAAAGAACAGCGCCAATGCCACCGGCAAACCCAGCGTGAACAGGCGTGACAAAATCGCACGTGACGGTGCAGACCAGCGCATTTTCATACGGATGTCGCGCATGCTTGCCATGCGTTTCACCCAGAAGCGCATCACCAGGAACATCACCCAATAGACCGATGCCGTCGCCACGCCGCAGCCGACGCCGCCTAAGGCCGGCATACCAAAATGGCCGTAAATGAACACATAGTTGAGCGGAATGTTCACCATCAGGCCGAGGAAGCCGAGCAGCATCGCCGGTTTGGTTTTCGACAAACCTTCGCATTGGTTGCGCATCACCTGGAACAGCAGGTAACCCGGTGCGCCCCACAGCAACGCATGCAGGTATCCTTCGGCTTTGGCGGCCAATTCAGGATCGATATCATGCATGGTGTTAATCAGATAACCGGCGTTCCACAGCACCACCATAATCAGGAGTGCAACACCGATTGCCATCCAGTATCCCTGGCGTACTTGTTCCGCGATACGTTCGCGTCGTCCTGAACCGTTGAGTTGCGCAACGGTAGGCGTCAAAGCCAGTAGAAGACCATGACCAAACAGAATGGCGGGAAGCCAGATAGAGGTGCCGACAGCGACGGCGGCCATATCCGTGGCGCTTACCGCACCGGCCATAACAGTATCTACAAATCCCATCGCAGTCTGGGCCACCTGAGCAAGGATGACCGGGATCGCAAGGGCCAGCAATTGACGCGCTTCGGTAAAATACTTCTGCACGTTACACCTGCTTAATTAATGAAGAGAGTGGGGCGAAATCCCCAAAGAATGCGCGCACAGTGTAGCGGCAGCGCTGGCTTCCGCCAAACGTTGATCGCATTTTGTTTAGCAATTTGTGTAAAGTTTGAACTCCGCCAAATTAAGCTGCCGCCGACAAGCTGTGATAAACTGACGCAAACTTTGCAGAGGCTAAGATTATGTTTACTGGAATTGTGCAAGGCACGGCAGAAATTGTCGGCATTGAAGAGAAAGATCTGTTTCGTACCCATATTGTGCGCTTACCGGATGAGCTGTTACCGGGACTGGCGCTGGGCGCATCGGTAGCCCACAACGGCTGCTGCCTGACTGTGACCGAGATTAATGGCGATCGGGTTAGCTTCGATCTGATTAAAGAAACATTGCGCATTACCAACCTGGGTGAATTACAGGTCGGGGATGTGGTGAATATTGAGCGTGCAGCGAAGTTCAGTGATGAAATTGGCGGCCATTTAATGTCTGGCCATATTATGACCACGGCAGAAATTTGCAAAATCATCCAGTCAGAAAACAACCGCGAAATCTGGTTTAAATTACAGGACGCCACGCAGATCAAATATATTCTGCATAAAGGTTTTGTGGGTATCGACGGAATTAGTTTGACCGTTGGCGACGTTACCAAAAGCAAATTCTGTGTGCATCTGATTCCGGAAACGCTGGAGCGCACCACGCTAGGCGCGAAGAAGTTTGGTCAGAAGGTCAATATTGAGATTGATCCTCATACGCAGGCCATTGTGGAAACCGTTGAACGCGTATTAGCGCAGCGTGAAGCCGCTGCACTGGCGCAGATTGCCAGCGCAGAATAATGGCGCTGAAAAAGGCGCCCTGCGGCGCCTTGATTTATTTCTGCAAGCTCATTAACGCGCTACGCGTAATCCGCCATCCTTGCCACGACTGAATACCACCTGCCACAGCTGAATATCACGGGCACGAAACGCACCGGCGCAGGCGTTGAGATAATAGTCGAACATCCGTTTAAAACGTTCGCCATATTTCTCAGCCAGCTGCGGCCACGCCGCCTGAAAACGTTCATACCATGCCATTAACGTCGTATCGTAATCTGCGCCAAAGTTATGCCAATCTTCCATGACGAAATGTGGCTCACTGGCATCAGCGATTTGACGTACCGACGGCAGACAACCGTTCGGGAAGATATATTTATCAATCCACGGATCGACATTCATATCCGTTGTGAGGGCACCAATGGTGTGCAGTAAAAATATGCCGTCTGGTTTGAGATTGCGGTCAGCAACATCAAAATAAGTGGCATAGTTTTTCGGCCCGACATGTTCAAACATTCCGACAGAAACAATGCGATCATATTGATTATTCAGGTCGCGATAGTCCTGCAATAATATTGTGACATCCAGTCCTTCACAGCGTTGTTGTGCCAGTTTTTGTTGCTCTGCAGAAATAGTGACGCCATGCACCGTGACGCCATAATGGCGTGCGGCATATTCCGCCAGTCCGCCCCAGCCACAACCGATATCCAACAGCGTCATGCCCGGTTCAAGTTGTAACTTGCGGCAAATCATATCCAGTTTGGCCTGCTGCGCGTTTTCCAACGTATCAGCATCTTTCCAGTAGCCGCAGGAATATTGCATATAAGGGTCAAGCATCAGTGAGAATAGATCATTACCCAGGTCGTAATGCTCTTTACCCACAATCCAGGCGCGTTTTTTCGATTGCAAATTAGTAAGACGCGCGGCGGCGATGCGCAACGTATCTTTAAAATGCCGCGGTAATTGTTTATCCAGATGGTGTTTTAAAACGCGATGGAAGAACATATCAAGCTGTTCGCACTCCCACCAACCATCCATGTAACTTTCACCTAATCCGAGCGATCCTTCCTCGAGCACGCGTTTAAAAAAATCTGGATGCTTTACCTGAATATCCCAGGGACGAGTGCCATTAACTGCAATATCAGCACGCTCTAGCAGTTCATTGACGATCCGAAACCAGTGGTTTTCTTCAAGGCTCACTTCTTCTATAACAGATGAACTCATAGCTTCTCCATCACCTTCCGATCTGAACCTGAGAAAAAGAATAGCCAATTTCCCAAGACCTGTGAGAGAACTCACGGAAAATCCGTGCGCCAGAAATCCGACGTTTTACAGAGGCATGAATTTGAATAGAAAAGTTGGACGCAGCACTGGAGTATCGTGCAGACGCCATCCCGCGACAGAGTCGCTAAAGGTATTACATTTATATTATTGATTTAATACAGAATTACTGACCCACTGAGTATATGCTCACGTGGGTCAATATTCAACGGGTTATCGTTAGTTTGCTAACGAAAAGCGTTGGCTTAGAGATTATCTTCGCAGGGACGGGAAGTGTGGGCAATATCACTTTGTGCGTTTGCCGATCGCTGGCAGACAAAGCCCGCCCACGCCAGTACCACGGTGGCCACCATCACTAATGTGGTGTTGAACAGCGCCTGCTCAAGGCCGGCGGAGACCAGCAGGCTGGCGACAAAGCACAATCCTAACTGGAATAAATTCTGTAATCCTGCCGCTTTACCGGTGGCGTGCGGGAAGGGCGCTAATGCGCTGGCCACCACAATCGGATAGATCGCGCCATTGGCCAGCGCCATGCCGCAGAAGGGCATCAGCAGCACAAATAGCGGCGCTGAAGGCATCAGGGCGATGACAAACAGACTTAGGATGCTCAGACTGTACAGCACCAGCAACCACGGCAGCAGTTGCGCGCCCTGATAACGATTTAACAGCGCGCGGCAGCCAAAGCCGCCAATCAGAAACGTAATGGTCTGCGGAATATAGCTCAGGCCAATATCGCCCGGCGTCAGGCCAGCTGCGGCGAGAATGAAAGGTGAGCCCGTCAGCCACGCGAAAAAGCTCGCCGAACATGCCGAATAGATTAAGACGTTACCGCTGTAGACGCGCGTACCCAGCAAAGTCAACCAGCCGGGTTGTTTGCCTGAGGCGACTTTCTCGCGCTTAGGCGAGGTTAATTGCAGCGTACCGATCAGCAACACCACGGCAACCAGCGTCAGCGTGATAAAGATGCTGCGCCAGTGGAAGTGGCCGATCAGCCAGGCGCCGAGCAGCGGTGCCAGCGCCGGAGACAGCGCAACCAGCGGCATAATCGTTGCAAACACTTTATTGGCTTTCGCTTTTGGGTAGTGATCCACCACCAGCGCCTGCCAGCTTACGGCAGCCGCACACACGCCAATCGCCTGCATAAAACGCAGCGCCAGCATCAGGCGGACATCGGTCACCCACAGCATTCCCAGACAACCGAGGGCGAAGATGGCCAGGCCCGCCAGCAAAATCGGCTTACGTCCATAACGATCTGATAGCGGTCCCCAAAATACTTGGGCACAGGCAAAACCGCCGAGAAACAGACTCAGGCTGGCGCTGATGGTGCCGGGTGCGCTAGCAAAATCACGCTGCATATCGCCAAAGGCGGGCAAATACATATCCGTGGCAAGAAAGCCGAGCATGCTGAGCACGGCGAGATAAGGCATAAATGCTTTAGACGACAACATGTTGATTCTCTTTTGGGCAGGGTGAACGCCGGGGAGTGTAAAAGGATGCAGCGCGCTTTGTGAAACGCTAATATTTGCTTGGTGCTGTTAAAATTTTTGAAGGCAAAATTATGTGGTCAGAATATGCGCTTGAAGTGGTGGATGCAGTAGCGCGCACCGGCAGTTTTAGCGCGGCAGCGCAGGAGCTGCATCGCGTGCCCTCTGCCGTGAGTTACACTGTACGCCAGCTGGAAACCTGGCTGGCGGTGCCGCTGTTTGAGCGCCAGCATCGGGAAGTGGTGATGACAGCGGCGGGCGAGCATTTTGTGCGAGAAGGCCGATCTGTTATCAAAAAAATGCTGGCAACTCGCCGGCAGTGTCAGCAACTGGCAAATGGCTGGCGCGGCGAGTTGAGCATCGCGGTCGACTGCATTGTAAAACCGCAGCGTACGCGACAGTTAGTGAAAGACTTCTACCGCCATTTTCCCGACATGGAGCTGATTATCAGCTACGAAGTGTTCAACGGCGTGTGGGATGCGTTGGCTGATGGTCGGGTGGATGTGGCGATTGGCGCAACTCAGGCCATCCCGGTGGGCGGACGTTTTGCTTTTCAGGATATGGGCGCGCTGAACTGGCGTTGTGTGGTGAGTCCCGATCATCCGCTGGTTAACAGCAAGGAGCTGGATGATGAAACCTTGCGGGCGTGGCCATCGCTGGTGCTGGAAGATACCTCGCGTGCGTTGCCGCGCCGTATGACATGGACGCTGGATAATCAGCGGCGGTTGGTGGTGCCAGAGTGGGAAACCGGGATGGATTGTTTGCTGGCAGGATTGTGCGTCGGCATGGTGCCTGGCCATTTGGCGCGTCCGCTGCTGGACAGCCAAAAACTGATCGAGCTGGCGCTACCGCAGGCGTTTCCGGACAGTCCGTGCTGCGTCAGCTGGTCAGAACAGCGCGCGTCACCGGCGCTGACGTGGTTACTGGCTTATCTCGGGGATGCGGAAACGCTGAACCACGAATGGCTCAGCGAAGTGTCGGCTTAGCGGCGGTAGTCGCGGAACGGACCGTACGCCACCGAACGGCGTTCAATCAGCGTTGGCTGGACTTCGATAGTTTGCGGATCTTCGCGCTTGCTGGTGATGCGATCCAGCAGCATTTCCAGCGCTTTTTCACCCAGTTCAGCTTTCGGCTGGTGCACGGTGGTGAGCGCTGGTGTGAAATAGCGCGCGTTGCGCACGTTATCGTAGCCAATCACCGAGATATCCTGCGGTACGCGCAAACCCATCTCATCAGCAGCGCAAATCGCGCCCATCGCCATGATATCGCCACCGCAGAACACCGCGGTTGGACGCTGTTTCTGATTTAGGATCTGTTGCATCGCCTGATAGCCCGATTCAGGCTCAAAGTCGCCCTGAACCACCCACTCCGGACGCACTGTAATGCCCGCTTCGTTCATTGCCTGCAGGAAGCCAGCATGACGTCCACCGCCGGTGTTGCGCTCCATTTGGCCAGGAATGGCACCGATATCGCGATGGCCACGTTCAATCAGATAACGCCCGGCGAGATAGCCGCCCTGAAATGCATTGTCCTGCACGGTATCGGTGAAATCACCGCGTGACGCGCCCCAATCCATCACCACCATGGGGATATTGCGGTTCTCTTCCAGCATCTGCAGCAAATCGTCTGGATATTCCGAACACATCACCAGCAAGCCATCGACGCGCTTTTGCGCCATCATTGACAGGTAAGCGCGCTGCTTTTGCAGATCGTTGTGCGCATTGCCGAGAATCAGCGTATAGCCGCGTTCGAAGCAGCGGTTCTCCACCGCTTCGATAATTTCAGCGAAGTAGGGCGCTTCGCTGGAGGTCGCCAGCAGACCCAAGGTTTTGGTGTGATTGACTTTAAGACTACGCGCCACGGCACTTGGCGAGTAATGTAATTCTTTGATCGCTTCCCATACGGCGTTACGCGTCTCTTCCGCAACGAAACGCGTTTTGTTGATGACATGCGAAACCGTGGTGGTTGAGACACCCGCGCGTTTTGCGACATCTTTAATTGTTGCCATGAAAATGGTGCTCCTGGGCTTATCGCAACTTACTGATAAGTATATTGTTAAACGTTTGCGTCTGCTAATGCTTTTACAGCCCAAAAAAGCGGGCAAAACGGCATGTTCAAGCAGGCGAAATCACTTCATCACGCTGTAAATACAGCCTGCGCAAAATCTGTTGCGCAACGAAAGGCGGCGATTCTAGCAAGCTGGCGCGGATAACACGAGATTTTTGCCTATTGCTGTGCGAAAATCGTCTTAACCCTAATAATTGTGTGACTAAGGAGTTGTGATGAATACCGACCTGAAGCTGGCGCTAATGACCACTGTTGGCGCACTGTTGATGATTATCGCCTTCAGCTTTACCGCGATCATGCATTAACAAAAAAGCCGGAGCTGAGAACAGCATCCGGCTTTTTTATGTCTGTTGCGCAACAACTAGCGAATGGTTTTTGGCGTCATCATACGACGCGCGCCCACATAGTGTTTCTGCCAGTAATCCTCACCCAATGCGCTGATCTGAATATCTTTGCCGGTACGCGGCGACTGAATGAATTTGCCATTGCCAAGATAAACGCCCACATGGTCGGCGGTACCGCGATTGTTGATGCGGAAGAACACCAGATCGCCTTTCTCCAGCATTTCACGCTTAATCGGTGCCGCATCACGCAGGTGATACATCTCATTGGCGGTGCGTGGCAGTTTGAATTTCACCAGATCTTTATAGGCGTACCATACCAGGCCGCTGCAATCGAAACCAGTGTGTGGCGAAGCGCCGCCCCACTGATAAGGTTTGCCGAGTTGACCCATTAATTTGGTCATCGCCGTTTCACGCGCTTTTTGATAACGCTGGCGGTGCGCTTTACTCATTTTGATGCCGGTCAGCGCTAACGCTTCATCATCGACGGCGATCTCGGGCGTTTTCTTCGCTAAACGTTGATGACCGTATTTCTTAGCAGAGAGTTTCAGTGGGGATTTTTTGCTGGTGGTTTTGTGCAGCGCGATGTCTGTTTTGCTCTGTTTTTTGAGTTTGAATTTTTGAACAGCGGTCAGACGCGATTTTTTGGTGGTGGTTTTTACCGGACGTCGTTTGCGGCGCTCGTCTTCACGTGCGCTCTTTTTCTCTGCTTTAAGCGAACTGGCGTTAACGGGCGCATGCGGAGATGCAGCGGCCACATTAAAGAACAGTTGGGCGAAAGCCAGTATGAAAAGCGTAATTAGTAGACGCATAATCCGGTTACAGGTTAAGCAGGCTGAATCATAGCAGACTGCGTAAAAGTGAGAGAAATCTGGTCAAGTGACCAGCGCCGAGGCAATTCTAATCCACTTTTTTTACAAAAGGTAAGGCCTTTTTCTATTAATATGTTACCAGATTGATTCTGTAGCAAAAATGAGCGATTTCAGCTGGTTAACACAGCGAAATTATTGCTAATTATTAATTTATTAATGCCAATTAATGATATGAAAATGTTATTTGTCATGCGTTAACTTAACAAACATGGCGATTAACCCGTGCAAAGGCAAAATCCCGTTTTCAGTCCGGGAGCGAAATCGCTACAATAAACAAACACGAAGTAGAAGATTAAGGAAGGCAATAATGAGTACTGTTGAAAAAATTCAGCGTCAGATCGCAGAAAACCCGATTCTGCTGTACATGAAAGGTTCGCCAAAGCTGCCAAGCTGTGGTTTTTCGGCGCAAGCCGTGCAGGCGCTTTCTGCGTGTGGCGAGCGTTTCGCTTACGTGGACATTCTGCAGAACCCGGATATTCGCGCTGAAATGCCAAAATACGCTAACTGGCCAACCTTCCCGCAGCTGTGGGTCGACGGTGAACTGGTCGGCGGCTGCGACATCATCGTTGAGATGTTCCAGCGCGGTGAACTTCAGCCACTGCTGAAAGAGACCGCTGAGAAGTATAAAGAAGCGGAATAATGCAGAAGGCCGACACATGTCGGCCTTTTCTTTGGTTACCCGGCAGACGCCTCGTCTGCAGATTCTTCACTGAAAGCCAGCGGCCAGCCGCCCAGGCGTTTCCAGCGGTTCACCAACTCACAGAACAGCGTTGCGGTTTGCTCGGTGTCATACAGCGCTGAATGCGCCTGCGTGCTATCAAACTCCATTCCCGCCGCTTTACAGGCTTTCGCCAACACGGTTTGCCCCAGCACTAAACCGCTCAGTGCCGCGGTATCAAAAGTGGCAAACGGGTGGAACGGATTGCGCTTCAGGCTGGCGCGCTCGGCGGCCGCCATCACGAAGTTGAGATCGAAAGTGGCATTGTGCGCCACGATAATGGCGCGATTGCAGCCGCTATCTTTGGTGCCTTTGCGCACCATTTTAAAAATCGCATGCAGGGCTTCATATTCGCTTACCGCACCGCGCAGCGGATTGGTGGGATCGATGCCGGTAAACGCCAGCGCCGCAGGATTCAGAATGGCGCCTTCAAACGGTTCCACATGGAAGTGCAGCGTTTCATCGCGGTGCAACCAGCCGTCTTCATCCATTTTCAGCGTGGTGGCTGCAATTTCCAGCAGTGCATCGGTTTGTGCATTGAAACCCGCGGTTTCAACGTCGATCACAACAGGATAAAAACCGCGGAAGCGTTGGTGGAGAGCGTTTAAAGCGTTCGATTCAGACATCAGGATCTCATGGCAATAAATAGGGCAGCGCGCATTATGGCAAAAATCGCAGGAGGGTGCAGCAGGAGAGGGAAGTCAGCCTGCAAATAGCAGGCTGACGAGCAACCTTAGTTGCCTAAGCCGTGACCGGCATGTTTGTTTTCAATCAGCTCGATTTTGTAGCCGTCTGGATCTTCAACAAACGCAATAATAGTCGAACCGCCTTTTACCGGGCCCGCTTCACGCGTTACGTTGCCGCCCGCGCTGCGAATGCGTTCGCAGGTGTCAGCCACATTGTCCACGCCCAGCGCGATATGGCCGTAAGCGTTGCCGAGATCGTATTTATCAACGCCCCAGTTGTAAGTCAGCTCAATCACCGTGCCCTCGCTCTCTTCGGTGTAGCCAACGAATGCCAGGGTGTACTTATACTCGGTGTTTTCGCTTTGACGCAGTACGCGCATGCCGAGCACGCGGGTGTAGAAATCGATAGAACGTTGCAAATCGCCAACGCGTAACATGGTGTGAAGTAAACGCATAACATCCTCTTTTTTTAAAACGTCATCAGTGCATGACAAGCAACTTAGTATACACACTGATGAAATAACGCTGCCGCCTATCCGCCGCGGCAGCCATTTTCTTACAGAGTTGGATAATCGGTATAACCTTCCGCGCCGCCACCGTAAAAACTCTCAGGACGCTGCGGATTGAGTGGCGCATCCTGCTGCAGACGGGCAACCAGATCCGGGTTGGCGATAAAGTCGCGACCAAAGGCCACGGCGTCAATCAGGCCACGCGCAATCAGATCGTCGGCTTTCTCAACGGTGTAAGCACCGGCACCGATGATTACGCCAGGGAACAGGGCGCGCACTTTTTCACGGAATGCATCGCTGTAAGGCTGTCCGCCAGCCCAGTCTGGCTCAGAAAGGTGCAGATAGGCGATGCTGCGTTTGCCCAGCTCGGCGATATACCACAGCGCCGCTTTTTCTTCTTCCGGGCCATTGTCCAGATTCTGGAAAGCACCGATTGGCGAAACGCGGATACCAATACGATCGGCAGACCAGTTGGCAATCGCCGCATCCACCACTTCCAGCGCGAAACGGCCACGCTTTTCAATCGAACCGCCGTACTCATCGGTACGCTGGTTTGAACCTGGTGCGAGGAACTGGTGCATCAGATAGCCGTGCGCGGAGTGCAGCTCCAGCAGGTCGAAATCGGCTTCGCGCGCATTAGCGGCGGCCTGACCAAAATCTTTTACGATTTGCTGAATTTCAGCCACTGACAACTCGCGTGGCACGGAGGTGTCTTCACGATAAACAGAACCATCCGCGGCGCGCAGGGACGTGCGCGTACCTGCCGCCAGTGCGGATGGGGCGACTGGCGCTTTGCCTTCGGGCTGCACGCTGTTATGAGAAATGCGGCCGGTGTGCCACAGTTGTACAGCGCTGTGACCGTTAGCGGCATGAATGCCTTCGTTAATCATTTTCCACGCGGCAATTTGCTGCTGTGTGTGCAGACCTGGCGCACCGGCATAGCCTTTCGCCTGGAAAGAGATCTGGGTGGCTTCGGTGATGATCAAACCGGCACTGGCGCGCTGTTGATAATATTCTGCCATCAGCGGCGTAGGGATATCGCCCGGCTCAATGCTGCGCAGACGCGTCAACGGGGCCATGAAAATGCGGTTCGGTACGGTAATCGCGCCCACTTTAAGTGGGGAGAACAGCTGCTTACTCGCCATATTAATTGCTCCAGGAAGACCGGTCGTCTAGTAAATGGGGTTTTAAAAATCAGTGACTTATCAGCCACTGTTCGATGGTGTCGAGTGCCAGGCTAATCGGGCCCGACTCTCGGGAAATCTTGCTCTGCAAACTGGCTCCGAGCCACAGCAAGTAGCAGCGCTGCGCCAGCTGCTGCGGCGTTTGCCCAAACGGCAGCGGCTGCTCAGCCGCCACCTCAGTCAAACAGCGCGTGTAGGCAGCGATAATGGCGTTGGCACCCTGTTGCAGTGCATCGCGCATCGGCTCAGAGAGATCGCACACTTCGGCTGACAACTTTACGCCAAGACAGCCAACAATATGACCTTGCTCGATAAACAGCCGTTCGCCATAGCGGAAATGCGCTAACAGGCGCTCGGTCGGCGTTAAATCGGGCAGACTCAACTGCTGATCAATCTGCTGCTGGAAATGGCTGAAGTAGCGCTCAATCAGCGCCACACCAAAGGCCTCTTTTGAACCAAAATAGTGGTAGAACGAGCCTTTAGTGACTTCCGCCAGCGCCAGCATCTCGATCAAACCCATGCCGGTAAAGCCGCGCTGTAAACAAACCTGCTCGCCAATAGCGAGCAGGTGTTCACGGGTATCGTTGCGTTGCAGAGTCTTATTCATGGGGGGCAGGTTATTAGACCAGTCAGTCTAACGCAACCCTCAGGCGGCAGTTTGGCACGATCTGATCATGTCCAGCTGCGGCTGATACTGCTGCGTCTGGATATTGAACATGCCTAAAACCGTATGGAAAAGATTATCTTGCGAAACCTTGGCGTCAGCCGCTTGCTGGCGTAAACAGGTATCATTGATGTGGTACGCCGCCGCGTATCCCGGTGACATCCACATCAGCAGAGGAATGTGTGTTTGCTGCGCAGGCGCAAACAGGTAAGGCGCGCCGTGCAGATACATCCCGCGCTCGCCAAGCGATTCGCCGTGATCGGAGAGATAAACCAGCGCCACATTGAAGCGATCGCTTAGGCCTTTAAGCTTATCGATGGTGCGGCTCAGCATGTCGTCGCTATACAGCAGCGAGTTATCGTAAGTATTCACCAGCGCCTGATGATCGCAATCCTGAATCTGCTTGCTGTCGCAGGTGGGCGTGAAACGGCGGAACTCAGCCGGATAACGCTGATAATAGGCTGGGCCGTGGCTGCCCATCTGATGCAGCACGATAATGCCGTCGTTGTGCAGGCTGGCAACATAGTTATCAAGACGATGCAGCAACACCTCATCCTGGCAAAAACCATCGTGACAATATTGCGACAGTTTCCACTGCGTCATATCGGTGTGCGGCACGCGGTCACAGGCGCCTTTACAGCCACCATCATTTTCGCGCCACAGTACGCTTACGCCCGCATGGGCGAGGATGTCGAGTACGCCTTCCTGGTGGTGCGCCAGATTGGCGTCGTAATGCATGCGAGGCATATTCGAGAACATACAGGGCACCGAGATGGCGGTTTCTGTGCCACAGGAACTGGCGTTGGGATAGTAAATCACCTGTTGTTTTTTCAGTTCTGGATTGGTATCTCGCGCGTAACCACCCAACGAGAAGTTCTCGGCGCGCGCCGTTTCGCCTACCACTAATACCACCAGCGTTTTACGGGTTGCGGCGGAGATTAACGGACCTTTATGTGCATCTTCACCGATTTTCACCAGCGCCTGGCTACCTTGCAGATAGCGTTGATCGACATAGTGGCCGGTGCCGCTGAGGATATTGGCCGGGGTAATCATCTTGATCAGATTTTTATTATTGCGGATTAGCGAGGCGTAATCTTTGTAAAACAGCGCCGCCATCAGCAGTATCACCAATATTGCGCCCAGTGCGCCCGTCAGGCGTTGCAGCAGATTCCACCACCAGCGCGGTCCACGACGAATACGCACACCACAAATCAGCGCCACCGGCACCATCCCCATCAATAACATCCAGAGTAGATAGCGGCTGCTGAACAACGCTGAGGCTTCCTGCGGGTCGGATTCAAAGACATTTTGCATCATATTGGTGTCGATCACCGTGCCAAAACTGTGCATGAAGTAATTGGCGGCGGCGCTGACGAACACCAGCACAATCAGCAACGGCTTGCGCAGATAAGGCCAGGCAGCAAGTGAGAAAATAAAATAGAAAGCCGAGGCCAGCACCAGCGGAATACTGGCGGCGAACAGATAATCGTGGGGATGATCGTAAGGAATCATTTCCCAGGCACGCAGCAAGAACAGGGCATTTAAAACTAGTGCGAAGAACAGCGCAGCAATAAGGTTAAATCCGCTGGTGCCGCACTGCAGGGTGGTCGGGAATCTCATGAAAACTCAACGGTAAGAAGTCGTGTGACAATCGTATGAAGAGAAGCTGAGGAAAACCTTAACCAAGAGTAAACATAAACCATCCAAATCCGATAAATGCTGGCTATTTGGTAAACAGGCGTAACCAGACGCCGTAATGGCTTGATTATGCGCAATTGGCGTCTACGCTTTGCACAATGTCATTAAGCTGTTATCAATGTGATATGAGATGTTAATTGCGGAGTGGATGTGGCCGAGCAACTTGAGTTCTTCCCCGTTCCCAGCCCGTGTCGTGGTATTTGCCAGAGTGACGCGCGTGGCTATTGTAGTGGCTGTTTACGCAGCCGGGAAGAGCGCTTTAACTGGATGAAATTCAGCGATGCGCAAAAGCGCGATGTGCTGCGCTTGTGCCGGCAACGCTTTTTGCGCCTGCAGCGGCAGCAAAAAGTGGATGAAGATCATGATCCACAACAACCGGAACTGTTTTAAGAAAACGATGATTTGCCTTTCCGTTATACTCCCGCTTTCGTCATCTGGAACCGTGTTTTGGGAGTTTAACCATGTTACAAGCGCAGGCTATTGCACCGCAGGGACCCTCATTTTCACCGCTGATCGCCGGTTACTGGCGTTTAATGGAGTGGGGCATGACGCCGCAGCAAGTGGTGCAATTTATTGAGCACCATTTAGCGCTGGGCATCACCACCGTCGATCACGCCGACATCTACGGCGATTACCAATGTGAAGCCGCCTTTGGTGCCGCGCTGCGCCTCGCGCCGGGTTTGCGTGAGAAGCTGCAAATCGTCACCAAATGTGGCATTGCGACGCGCGCGAAGCCCGAACACCGCATTGGACATTACATCACCGAAGCCAGCCACATTCTGCACAGCGCCGAAAATTCGCTGCGCCATTTCCATACCGATTACCTCGATTTGCTATTGATTCATCGCCCGGATCCGTTGATGGACGCTGATGAGATTGCCGAAGCCTTTACGGCGCTGCTTCAGAGCGGCAAAGTACGCCATTTTGGCGTCTCCAACTTCACCGCCTCGCAGTTCACGCTGCTGCAATCGCGTTTGCCGTTCAGTCTGGTCACCAATCAACTGGAGATCTCTCCACTGGAACAAACGTCGCTGCTGGATGGCTCGCTTGACCAATGCCAGCAAAATCGCATTCGCCCGATGGCGTGGTCATGCCTCGGCGGCGGTCGCCTGTTTAACGATCCGCATTATCAGCCGCTGCGCGATGAGCTGGAGCAGGTTAAGCAGGAGATCGGCGCCAGCAATATCGAGCAGGTGGTGTATGCATGGGTGATGAAGCTGCCAAGCCGTCCGCTGCCAATTATTGGATCAGGTAAAATCGAACGTGTAAAAGAGGCGGTTGGCGCGTGCCAATTGACGCTGGATCGCCAGCAATGGTTCCGCATCCGTAAAGCCGCCATCGGCTACGATGTGCCCTAAAGCGTAAAGCTGCGTCAAATTACGGCAGCCTGGATGAAAGCAGTCCAGGCTTAGAGGGAATCTAACCGTAAGGAGACGTTATGAAGAAAACCCTCATTGTTATGCTGGCTCTGGCCTGCGCCGCGGGTGCGCAGGCGGCGTCAGAAGAAGTCACGCTGCATGAAACCACGGCGCAAGGCATCGGGGCAGCGATTGGCACCGTCACGCTTAGCGAAACGCCATACGGTGTGCAATTTACCCCAGCGTTAAGCGGCCTGAAACCCGGCATTCATGGTTTCCACGTCCATGCTAAAGGCAGCTGTGAACCGGGCGAGTCGGACGGTAAAACGGTGGCGGCCGGTGCGGCGGGCGGACATCTCGATCCGCAAAAAACCGGCAAGCATCTTGGCCCGTATGCCGATGGTCACCTTGGCGACTTACCCGCGCTGTTTATCACAGAAGATGGCAAGGCGACGTATCCGATCGTTGCGCCACGCATCAAATCCTTGAGTGAAATCAAAGGTAAAGCCTTGATGGTGCATGTGGGCGGCGATAATCATGCCGACCATCCGCAACCGCTTGGCGGAGGCGGGGCGCGTTTTGCCTGCGGCGTAATTTAATGCTTTGGGCGGCAGCAGCTTGTCGCCCCCATTTCCTCACGCTGAAAAAAGTTGACCCATTTTCTTGCTACTCTCCGCGGTTTTTCCATCCTATGATATTGATTCAGGAATAAAACCTTCAGGGGCAGGAATGAAAGCGCGTGGGATGATGTTGTTATGTTTATTGCTGGTGGGATGCGATCAACCCAACGACACACAGCTGCGTTTAGATGCCAGTCGACAACTGCAACGCACCATTGATACCAATCCGCTGCGCGTCGGCTGTGAGAAAATTGCGCGTGGCCGTGAATGGCTGACCCAGCACACCCTTCATCGGCTCGAAGCCAATGGCTGCGAAAATGTCTTGCGCAGCGCCACCGAAACCAACTTCACCCACAGCGAAACTTATCGTCATGCGATGACAGTGGTGTGCGGCGGTATTCAGGGCAAAAGTTTCACCGGCACCACCTTGTATCGACGGTTTATCTACTCTTCAGAAGAGAAGGCGCTGGTAATTGAACCGATGTCCGATCAGGATAAAACCCGCTTTGAAGGACAGAAATCGCTGCAGCAGTTGCAGGATGATTTTAATCGTCAGACCACGCAATATTGTCAGTAATCAATCCGGTACCGCCTGCGCTAACTGGGCCAGTGAGCAGCGCAGGCGCCACAAAATGCCCGCCAGCGTATTGGCTTCGCTCTCCTGTTGCTGCAGTTGCTCAATCAGGGTTTCCAGCTCATCCAGCGTGGCCTGCAGCGCGGTGTGATGCACGCCGCGCAGACTTATAATTCGTTGCAGATCCTGCAGGCTGCTATCACGCATTTGCCTGAGCGTAGCCGACGTCGGCTGCCATTCGCGCAGCTGCCAGACAATGTGGGAACAGTTCAGTAACACCACGCCCCAGCGCAGCAGCCAGACGCGCGCTTGCTCGTCACGACTGTTACTGAGCTGACTGATGTGATGATAAATCTGCGATTCAAAGTGGCTTTCACTCAGGCGCGGATGGCGGCGAAGCTGATCGAGAAACGCATGGCGCAGAGCACGAATATGCCGACGACTGCGACGCGCATCGGAACTGGGACGCAGCACCTGAAACGCCAGCCACGCTAGCATTACGCCGCACACCTTGGCGATATTGTCATTGAGGAAGCTTTGATAATCCCAGTCCGGCGGATTGGTGACGGCGATAAAGGATCCCATAAAAACAATGAATTGCCCCCACATCCCGGCGCGTTTCTTCTGCTGCAGTTTGAACAACTGCAAGGTGAGCAGCAGCGGGAATAGCACCAGTAAAAACTGCCACAGCGCGCTGATTTGCACCATCAAACCGAACTGCAGCACAAAGCTAAACAGCGACAGCCACAGCAAGGTTTTCAGCAACAGCGAGACGCTGCCACTGGGCGAGGGCGCGGAGGAGTAAAGCACGCAGGCGATGGCGGTAAGCGTCAGGGCGGCGGCACCGGAATCCCATTGCGTGGTGATCCAAAAGGCGCAGCCCAGCATGATGACGCTGAAGGTGCGCAGCGCGCTCCAGCCGGCTTCAGCACTGTCGCTTTCGCGCGCCAGCGAGGGTGCATACGGCGGCTGAAAACGGGTATCGGCATCGGCGCGTTCAATCAGGCGAATCCAGCGATTCACATTGAGATACACCCAGCAGAAATAACGCAGTCGCTGGACGAAGGCGCGTTGACGGTAATCACCGGTTGCTGATGGCGTGATGCCACGCAGAATCAGCGCCAAACGGTATTTGTCGCACTGCGGCTGCGCCAGTTCCTGCAACAGTTTGGCCATGGCGCCGTAAAGTTCAGGTGGCGCATCGGGCCAGTTCAGCAACATGCGGCGCAGGCTGGAGAGTACACTGGTGAGACGCAACTGCTGGTGCAGCACATAGTTCAGCACGTTGTTCTGGCGGCGGAAGCGATAGTGGCTCCAGAACGCCTGAATGCGCAGCAGGTTCATGGTGAGAATCTGGCTAATGACATTCTCATGGGCGGTGCGCACGTTATCAGTGCTGCTTTGCTGCAGTAATAACACCGCATGATCCAGCAAACGCGCGTGCATCTGACGCAGAGAACTCATCAGTGCGTTGCCATCTGAGGTGCTGGGCAGAATCATCATCATCAATCCGGCACACAGGATGCCGGAGATCACTTCGCACACGCGCGCCTGGGCGATATCCCACAGCTGAGTGACATCGGTGATGTTGACGCTGCTAAAAGAGATGATGGCGGCGGTATAACCCGCCAGCCAAAACGCGTAGGCCACGTTATTTTGGTAGTGATTGGCGATCCAGGTACAGAACGCCAGCCACCCGGCCATGAAAAAGGCAAACAGCCAGGGTTCGTTCAGCGTGTGTCCGGCGATCAGCAGCGCGGCGCTGGCACCGAGCAAACTGCCAACGATGCGCCCGAGACTTTTACTGATGGCGCCGCCGACGGTGGGAAAACTCACCACCGCCGCCGAGGTCATGGCCCAGTAAGGTTGATCGAGTTGCAGCGCATAGGCGATGGTCAAGGCGAGACACATCGCGATGCCATTACGCAGTGCGTAGCGCCACTCGCCCCCACTTGCTTTTATCCACGGCAGATTTTGCCAGGCCAGCCACTGAAAATTCATCACAACCTCAGTGGGCGATGGAGATGGTGCAGGTGGTGCCTGCCACCAGCGGCACACCTTCCGGCAACGCGTCTAAGCGAATACGCACCGGCACGCGCTGCGCCAGGCGCACCCAAGGCACGTTAGGCTTGATATCCGGCACCAGCCCGCCATCGCTGGCGACGCTTTGGTCATAAATGGCGCGTCCGATACTTTCCACTGTACCCTGCAAGCGTGCGCCGTTGCTGTACAACACAATTTGCGCGTCAGCGCCGGGCTGAATATGGCGCAGCTTGGTCTCTTCGAAATAGCCCATCACGTAATAAGAGTGGCTGTCGACCAGCGCAAACAGCGGCGTACCGGCGCTGGCATAGTTGCCGGTGCGCAGCGTCAGGTTGCTGATCCAGCCATCGGTGGGCGCAGTAATGGTGGTTTGATCAAGATTCCAGCGTGCCTGATCGAGGCTAGCCTGCGCCGCTTTTGCCGTCGCTGCGGCAGCATTGGCGGTTAAGCGGGCGGCATCCATATCTTCCGCTGAAATGACGTTGCGCGGCAGGCTGGCGCGGCGATTGGCTTCATGCTGCGCTTTGGCCAGATCGGCCTGCGCTTTAGCCAGTTGGGCTTCGGCATTGGCCTGCGCAATTTGCCACGGCACCGGATCGAGCTTCAGCAGCACGTCGCCTTTATGCACAAACTGATTGTCGCGCACTTCCAGAGCGATGATGCGACCGGACACTTCCGGCGTGATATCCACCAGCTCGGCGCGCACTTTGCCGTCACGCGTCCATGGCGATTGCATGTAGTAATTCCACATCCACCATCCGGCAAGCAGGGCCAGCGCAAAAATCACCAGGGTTGAAAAATACTTAAAAGGGTTGAATTTCATAGTGATTTATCCGAGGCTCAGTAACCACAATGCGCCAGCAACGCACAGTACAAACAGGGAAAGGTCCATCAAGGTGGGATGCCAGACATCGCCAGAGTAGATCCAGCCGCGTATCAGCGGGTGAATCAACAACCAGAAAAAGAAACCGAGTAACACCGCTTTAAACAGTGGCGGAAAAAACAGCGACGCACCGAACACCAGGTCGGTAAGCGGCGCGCTGGGGGAAAAGGCGGTTAGGGACACGTGTCATCATCCTTTTTGACCGGGAATCATCTAAATAGCGCGTAGACGGCAAGCGTATATGCAGGCCTGGTATTTGTAATTTGCCAGGTAAACTCGCAGAATAGTGTAAAATCTGGCTTAATAGCTAGCAAGCTAATTATAAGGAGATGCAATGGATACGCCCTTGGGAACCGATCTGTCTCGTCTGGTGCGCATTTGGCGCGCGTTAATCGATCAGCGTTTAAAACCGCTTGAGTTGACACAAACACACTGGGTGACGCTACACAATATTCATCAACTCCCGCCAGAGCAGTCTCAAATTCAGCTGGCCAAAGCGATCGGCATTGAGCAGCCTTCACTGGTGCGCACGCTGGATCAGCTGGAAGAGAAAGGATTGATCACCCGCGCGACCTGCGCCAACGATCGTCGCGCCAAGCGCATCAAGTTGACCAAGCAGGCTGAGCCGATTATCGAGCAGGTTGAGAATGTAATTGATGCCACGCGCGATGACATTCTTTCCGGCATCAGCCTGGAGGAGATCAATCAGATGGTGACGCTGATTGCGCGGCTGGAAAAAAACATTCTTGAGTTTCATAACCGCGAGAAATAAAAAAACCGACGCCAGGCGTCGGTTTTTTTATCTGTCCGCTTAACGAGGCGAAACGGTAACCTGGCTGCCGTTTGACGCCATCACGACGCGCTGGCCAACCGAGTAACGGGTGGCAGCTTGCTTCTGCACCACCATGATGGTGTTACCATCATCCTTGCGGATTTCCAGCTCGACACCGTCAGATTTGTTGACCGCACCCTGAACGCCCTGACCGGCTACGCCACCGAGTACCGCACCGCCAGCGGTTGCCAGACTGCGACCGCTGCCGCCGCCAATGGTGTTACCGAGGAAACCGCCCAGTACTGCACCACCAATTGCGCCAATCACGTTGTTTTCATCGCCGCCCTGGATTTTCACCGGACGAACAGAAACCAGCGTGCCATAGGAAACACTTTGTACTTGTTTAGCTTCGCTGGCGCTGTAAACGTCACCGGAAAGGGTGCTGTCGTTGGCACAACCTGCCAGAGTTAAGCCGGTCAACGCCACGGCTACAAAACGCTTAATCATCAGAACGCTCCTTAATGCAAAAAAACGCCATATTTCTCATCCTGTACTGCACAGAGTATAAGACAGAAAACTGGCAAATGACGCTAAGTCCGTATAAAACGCGGCTGGGGCGAAGCATAGACCATCGTCCCTCAACAAAAATTCAATTACCCAACGAAAATATTGCTGAGCTGGAATGCACTGTGCAGTGACGCTGAAAAGCGGAATTTTATCATAGAATTAGACCCGGTAATTTGCCAGGCTTAAGCCAGACGATGTTAAGGGAGTGAACCGCTATGAAATCAGGACGCTATATTGGCGTGATGTCCGGCACCAGCCTTGATGGCGTGGACGTGGTACTGGCGGCCATTGATGGTCAAATGGTGGCGCAGCAGGCCAGCTATTGTCATCCCATCCCGCAGGAATTGCGCCAGCAGGTGCTGGCCATTTGTCAGGGGCAAACCTTGACGCTGTCGCAGCTCGGGCAGCTGGATACGCGGCTGGGCAAGCTGTTCGCCGAGGCGGTTTTAACCTTGATGCACCAGCAGTCGCTGGAGGCCAGCGACATCATGGCGATTGGCTGCCACGGACAAACGGTGTGGCATGAGCCGCAAAGTGATGCGCCGAATACACTGCAAATTGGCGATAACAACCAGATCGCGGCGGCAACCGGCGTCACGGTGATTGGGGATTTTCGTCGCCGCGACATGGCGCTCGGCGGGCAGGGCGCGCCGCTGGTGCCGGCTTTCCATCAGGCGTTATTGATGGACAGCGCTGAGCGCCGCATGGTGCTGAACATCGGCGGCATCGCTAATCTGTCACTGCTGATCCCCGGCCAGCCGGTACGCGGTTTTGATACCGGGCCGGGCAATATGCTGATCGATGCGTGGATTTGGCGCAACAAAGGTTTGCCGTACGACAAAGATGCCGCCTGGGCGCGCAGCGGACAGGTGGTTCCAGCGCTGCTGGAGTTGATGCTCAGCGATCCGTGGTTTGCACTGCCGCCGCCAAAAAGCACCGGGCGCGAATATTTCAATCTCAGCTGGATCGAGCAGCAGTTGCAGCGTTTCCCGGCGCTGGCGCCACAGGATGTACAGGCTACGCTGACTGAGCTGACGGCGTTAACCATTGCGCAGCAGGTGCAGCTCAACGACGGTTGCGATCGTCTGTTGGTCTGCGGCGGAGGCAGCCGAAATCCACTGCTGATGGCGCGGCTGGCCACGCATCTGTCGGGAACGGAAGTCGGTACCACCGACGAAGCGGGCATCAGCGGTGATGATATGGAAGCGCTAGCCTTTGCGTGGCTGGCGTTTCGCACATTAAATAGGTTACCGGGCAACCTGCCGGCGGTAACGGGCGCGCGGGATATGAGCGTATTGGGCGCAATTTACCCCGCCAATCCCCGACTTGGTCGTTAAGAGGTAAAAATGAAAAACATAATGATGATACTGAGCAGCGTGGCGCTATTAAGTGGCTGCGGCATGATGCATAAGCAGGAAGAGGCACCGCAACAGCTGCGCTATCAGTGCGGCACTTTGCCGCTGACGGTTACTCAGGATAACGCGAAGCAGCAGGTGAGCTTTATTCTGGATGGTAAGCCCCTGACGCTGGCACAAACGGTGTCGGCCTCTGGCGCGCGCTACAGCGACGGCACTTACGTCTTCTGGTCAAAAGGCAATGGCGCTTTTGTTGAACGTAATAACAAAATCGTGATTAATGATTGTGAATTGCAGAACGCGGATACCTCCGTTCAGTAAACGTGAGAAAGAGAAACAGCATGAGCGACAGTGACAGCTTGCAACATATTGCCCATCTGCGTCGTGAATACACCCGCGGCGGGCTGCGACGTAAAGATCTGCCCGATAACCCTTTGGCGCTGTTTGAGCAGTGGCTGCAGCAGGCCTGCACCGCGCAGTTGCCGGATCCGACGGCAATGACGGTCGCCACCGTTGACAGCAGCGGCCAACCTTATCAGCGCATTGTGCTGCTGAAGCATTACGATGAGCAAGGCATGGTGTTCTATACCAATCTCGGCAGCCGCAAGGCGCTGCAGCTGGCAGAGAATCCGCGTATTTCGCTGCACTTTCCATGGCACTTCCTTGAGCGTCAGGTGATGGTGCTGGGCGAAGTGGAAAAACTGTCGCCGCTGGAGGTGCTGAAGTACTTCAGCAGCCGCCCGCGTGATAGCCAGATTGGCGCATGGGTGTCGAAGCAATCAAGCCGCATCTCGGCGCGCGGCGTGCTGGAAGGCAAGTTCCTCGAACTCAAACAGAAATTCCAGCAGGGCGACGTGCCGCTGCCGAGTTTCTGGGGCGGCTACCGTGTCAGATTCCACACCGTGGAGTTCTGGCAGGGCGGCGAACATCGTCTGCACGATCGCTTCCTCTACCAGCGTAATGACAATGGCTGGTCGATTGACCGTTTAGCCCCGTAAAACTGCGTTTTATCCCCTTTCAATGCTGGCGCAGTTGGCGTCAGCGCTTTATGCTATAGCCCTCTTTTTTTTCGTCTCCGCACGTCAGCGGAAAGCTGTGTACCAGCCTAGGTGCAGTCTGATCAATTTGGAGTCAGTGATGACCAGCAGTAACCTGATACAACAATTGCAAGAAAGGGGCTTAGTCGCCCAGGTAACGGATGAAGAAGCGTTAGCAGAGCGACTGGCGCAAGGGCCAATTGCACTCTATTGCGGCTTCGATCCTACCGCTGATAGCTTGCATTTGGGCCATCTGGTGCCGCTGCTCTGCCTGAAACGTTTTCAGGATGCCGGACACAAGCCGGTCGCGCTGGTGGGTGGTGCCACCGGTCTGATTGGCGATCCCAGCTTTAAAGCAGCAGAACGTAAACTTAACACCGCTGAAACCGTTGGCGAGTGGGTGGATAAGATCCGCAACCAGGTCGCGCCTTTCCTCAGCTTCGATTGCGGCGACAACAGCGCGATTGCCGCGAACAACTACGACTGGTTTGGCGGCATGAACGTGCTGACCTTCCTGCGCGACATCGGTAAGCACTTCTCAGTGAATCAGATGATCAACCGCGAAGCGGTGAAACAGCGTCTGAACCGCGAAGATCAGGGCATCTCTTACACCGAGTTCTCCTACAACCTGCTGCAGGGTTATGACTTTGCGGAGCTGAACAAGCGTCACGATGTGGTGCTACAGATTGGCGGTTCCGATCAGTGGGGCAACATCACCTCCGGTATCGATCTGACGCGTCGTCTGCATCAGCAGCAGGCGTGGGGCTTGACCGTACCGCTGATCACCAAGTCTGACGGTACCAAGTTCGGTAAAACCGAAGGTGGCGCAGTGTGGCTGGATGCGAAGAAAACCAGTCCATACAAGTTCTACCAGTTCTGGATCAACACTGCGGATGCCGACGTATATCGCTTCCTGAAGTTCTTCACCTTCATGAGCATTGAAGAGATCAATGCGCTGGAAGAAGAAGACAAAAACAGCGGCACAGCGCCACGCGCGCAATACGTGCTGGCTGAGCAGGTGACGCGTCTGGTGCACGGCGAAAGCGGCTTGACTGCGGCAAAACGCATCACCGAGAGCCTGTTCTCCGGCAGCCTGAGCGCGATGACCGAAGCGGACTTCGAGCAACTAGCGCAGGACGGCATGCCAACCATCACGCTGACGGCAGAAGACGATTTGCAGCAGGCGCTGGTGGCGGCTGAGCTGGTGCCATCACGCGGCCAGGCGCGCACCATGATCGGTTCTAACGCGGTATCGCTGAATGGCGAAAAACAGTCAGATGCGGAGTACCGTTTCAGCGACAGCGATAAACTGTTTGGACGTTTCACGTTGTTGCGTCGCGGTAAAAAACATTACTGCCTGATTAACTGGCAGTAAGCGTTCAGGGCCGGCTTCCGGCCCTTTTTTATGGCAAGACAGCAGTACAGGGCAAAATGAAAAATATTCTCGCAATTCAATCTCACGTTGTTTACGGACACGCCGGTAACAGCGCTGCCGAATTCCCGATGCGCCGCATGGGCGCAAACGTTTGGCCGCTGAATACCGTGCAATTTTCTAATCACACCCAATATGGACACTGGACCGGCACCGTAATGCCCGCCACGCATTTGACCGACATCGTTAAAGGCATTGCGGCAGTTGACCGCCTGAAAACCTGTGATGCGGTGCTAAGTGGCTATTTGGGATCGGCGGAGCAGGGCGAACAGATTCTGGAGATCGTGCGTCTGGTGAAAGAAGCCAATCCGCATGCGTGGTTCTTCTGCGATCCGGTGATGGGCCATCCGGAGAAAGGCTGCATCGTGGCGCCGGGCGTGGCGGAGTTTCACTGTAAAATGGCGTTGCCCGCCAGTGACATCATCGCCCCAAACCTGCTGGAGCTGGAGATGCTCAGCGGCCATGAAGTGGCCAACGTCGAGCAAGCGGTGGTTGCGGCACGAGAACTGATTAGCAAAGGCCCGAAAGTGGTGCTGGTGAAACATCTGGCGCGTGCCGGACGTCGTAGCGATCGTTTTGAGATGCTGCTGGTGACCGCCGATGAGTGCTGGCACATCAGCCGTCCGTTGGTGGACTTTGGCGTGCGTCAGCCGGTTGGCGTGGGCGATCTCACCAGCGGTCTGCTGCTGGTCGATCTGCTGCACGGCAAGTCGCTGCAGGATGCGCTCGAGCACATCACCGCGGCGGTTTATGAAGTGATGCTGAAAACCCACGAAATGGGCGAGTACGAATTGCAGTTGGTGGCCGCGCAGGATGCGATTGCCAAGCCGACACAGCATTTCGCCGCTGAAAAGCTGTAAATTCCCCGTGAGGTGCGCAGTCCTGCGCACCTGCCATTCAGCTCACCATGAATGACGATCCAACGATCTGGGGCGTACGCACTGATAGCGACCCGACGAAGAATAGCGCCGGATCAAACCAAACCTTCCGCCTTCAATGCCGCTTGCACCGCTGGGCGCTCTGCAACCCGATTAAACCAGGCATCCAACGCATCCAGTCCCGCTAAATCCAGCTTGATGGCTTTAGCCCAGCGCGTCACCACGAACAGATACACATCGGCAACGGTAAAGCGTAATCCCAGCAGCCACTGTTTATCCTGCAACGCCTCATTCACCTGCTGATACTTTTTCTCCAGCTGCGCACGGGCAATGGTTTTGTACTCTTCCGGCGTATCCGGACGGAACAGCGGGCTAAAACTTTTGTGCAGTTCGCTGCTGACAAAACTCAACCACTCCAGCGTGTGATAGCGCGTCAGGCTGCCGGTCGGTGCCAGCAGGTGGCGATCCGGCTTAAGATCCGCCAGATATTGTACAATCGCCACGCCTTCGGTCAGGATGCTGCCATCGTCAAACTGCAGCGCCGGCACTTGTCCTTTCGGGTTAATCTGCCAGTAATCTTCTCCCTGCTCGGTCACTTTCTTCTGCAGGTCCACGTTCACCTGGGTGAAGTCGAGCCCGCATTCCAGCGCGACAATATGCGGTGATAGCGAACAGGCACCGGGCTTACAATAGAGTTTCATCATGGCTTCTCCTTGAATGTTGTGGTGATCAAAGCAGCATAAGTCTGCCAGGGATATTTACCCGTGACTGCGATCAGGAATTGCGGTCACCGTTCAGGTTTATTCAGCAAAGCATGGCAGTAACGGCAGCTTTTCGAGCGCAAAATCCCAAAATTGCCGCACTTTAGGCGTCATATTCTTCACACGCTGGGTCACTAACTGCACCGGAAGCGGCGCGGGTTCCCATTCTGGCAGCAAGCGCAGCAGTTTCCCGCTGTGGATATCGTCAAGAACCTGATACGACAGCAGCCGTCCGATGCCGTGTGCGCTGCGCAGCGCTTCCAGCTGGCTCTCCACATCATTAACCCGCAGACGCGGCGTGATGCGCACGCGCAGGTCGTGAGCGAAGCGCCACTCGCGCGTATGGCGCAGGCTCGTCACTAACGCATGTTGAGTCAGTTCAGTGGGATGAACAGGCGTGCCAGCCTGTTGCAGATAGTCGGGGCTGGCAACCAGCGTTGAACGCACAGTGCCAACCTGACGCGCCACCATCGAAGAGTCCTGCAGTGCACCAATGCGCAGCGCGATATCGAGGCCGTTCTCGATCAGGTCCTGATAGCTGTCGCTAAGCACCACTTCAATCTGCATCTCCGCATGCTGTTGCAGGAAGGCATTCACCAGGGGCATGACGTGGCGACGACCAAACTGCACCGGCGCGGTTAAACGCAGCAAGCCATGCAGGCCGCTGTGGTGAGCGCTGTCGATGGCGCGCTGATAATCGCTCAGCACGCGCTGTGCCTGCTCAAACAGCTGCCAGCCAGCTTCGGTGGGTGCCAGCTGGCGTGTGGTGCGTTCAATCAAAGTGGTGGCGAGGCGGGCTTCAAGGGTGTTGAGGGTGCGCGTGATCACCGGTGGCGATCGCTGTAACAAACGTGCGGCGCCAGCCAAACTGCCTTGCTGGATAACCGCGACAAAGACCTCAAGCTCATCAAACCTGTCCATGCTTATTCCACTCAGATTAACAGTGAGCCGACATCATGAAGTTAAGCGAGCAAAAAGCGAAGTGTGGGTAGCAGAAATCGTTAAAGGAAATGTGAATGGCGGCGAAATAGTGGGTAGAAAAAAGCCGGGACATGCCCGGCTTTCTGCTTACTGATTGGCGCTGGCGCGTTTCAGTTCAGTTTGACTATCATCCTGCGTCATGCGGTTCAGCAGTGGCGCGGTGATTAACATCAGCAGGGCGATCACGCCGGTGGCGATACCAATCTGCTGGAACACATGGCTGTAGACCGCCAGTGACGTGTGTGGATCGGTCACATCATTCGGCACCGCCATCAGGTTCGCGACTTTACCGGCAATCATTGCCGCACCCGCGGTGGTCAGGAACCACGAACCCATGATGAAGCCCATTAAACGCTGTGGTACCAGCTGTGCCACCATTGCCAGGCCCAGACCGGAAATCATCAGCTCACCAATGCTCTGCAGCGCATAGCTAAGGATCAGCCAGTTCACTGAGACGATACCGGCTTCGTTGGCAAATTTGGCACCAAACGGCAGCACCAGGAAGGCCGCTGAACACAGCACCATACCGAAGGCGAATTTGTGTGGCATCGGCATTTTATCGCCAAGCTTGTTGTACACCGCGGCCAGAATCGGGCTTGCCAGCATGATCCAGAACGGGTTCAACGCCTGGAACTGCTCCGGCTCAAAGGTGATGCCGAGAATCGCGTGCTCAACGTTGCGGATAGCGAAGAAGTTGAGTGAGGTCGGCATCTGCATGTAGAGCACGAAGAACACAATCGCTTCAACCATCAGCAGGAAGGCCACGATCATCTTACGACGTGCTGCCCCCTTCAGCGCGAAGGCTTCTTTAGCGAAGATCACCACGATACCTGCGGCGATGACGCCCAGCGTCATACGTGCGATGCTCTGGTGATGCAGCAGCCAGGCCGCCAGCGCAATCAGTGCTACCACGCCAATCAGCGTCATCAGCAGTTTACCCATCTGCAGCGGGGCAAAATCCGGCTTGGATCCGTAGTTTTTCACGACACGCTGGAAGAACAGGAAGTTCAGCAGCGTGATCACCAGACCGACAACCGACAGCGAGAACGCGGCGCCCCAGCCATATTTCGCGGCCAGCCACGGTGTCAGCATCATCGAGAACAGCGAACCGATGTTGATCGACATGTAGAACATAGTGAAGGCACCGTCGAGGCGCGCGTCATCTTTCTCGTAGCAGGTCGACAGCAGGGAAGACGGGTTAGCTTTAAACAAACCGCTACCTACCGCGATAGTCGCCATGCCGATATACACCATTGAGGTGTCATGGCCGGAGAAGGCAATCAGCGCATAACCCAGCGCCAGCACCATTACGCCGAGCACGATGACGCGTTTGGTACCCAGCACTTTATCGCCGAGCCAGCCGCCGATGGCGACTAAACCATACACCAGCGCGCTAAACGAGGTGAACAGCGTAATGGAGTCCGCTTCGGACATGCCCAGCTGTTTAACCAGGTAAACCGCCATGATGGCTTGCAGGCCGTAGTAACCAAAACGTTCCCACAGTTCGATGGAGAAGATCAGATAAAACGCTTTCGGTTGCTTAAAAGCGTTGAGGCTTGGCGCCCCGTCAGTGTGTTTGTTTGCAGTTGACACGTATACCTCAGTTTTAACATAGCCTGTTTTGCGACAGGAATTAAGTCTGCGTCGGGCTGGGTAATCCCGCGCAACATTGTTATTAGAAAGGAAAAACGGCGACTAATTTGGCTGAATCAGTCCAACAGGGCAAGCATTTTCTGCACGCTGAAATACTTGCAATAGGTAGGGTTAATGCCGTTATACAAAGTTGTAAATCAGTGTTAAATCTCGCTTGAGGGCATTATATCAGGATAAACAGGTGAAATGCAGATCGTGAAGATCATTTTCCTGATATAAACTGCTCAGAGCGGATTTATCAGAACATA
The DNA here is from genome assembly GCF_003208415.1 of Pantoea sp. AG1095. Classification (NCBI taxonomy): domain Bacteria; kingdom Pseudomonadati; phylum Pseudomonadota; class Gammaproteobacteria; order Enterobacterales; family Erwiniaceae; genus Pantoea; species Pantoea sp. AG1095. The sequence goes on from NZ_QKMJ01000001.1 coordinate 740,038, forward strand.
ACGCTAAAGACCATAATTTATACAGAGATTATTATTGCCGTTGTACACAATATAAGCACAACAGCTTGATTGGTGAGCGTAATAAGCAGTCAAAAGATTCCAGAACGCTAATTAGTTGATCCTGCGCACAAAACCACGAATTAATTATCAGGGTAAAAGAAGAAAACGTTTGCGTAGCTGACATCTGGCGAAGATTAGCGCGGTCTGACACCTTATTTGGCAGATAAAAAGGCGTCCATAAGCGCAATGCGTGGAAACGAAAGCCGCATAAATCGACGTTTAAAGGCGTTTAGACAGCGGGTTAACTTTGCTGTAACCTCCTTTTTTCCCTGAAAGGACGTAGTCATGATGAAGTCGATTCGTGTCGCCCTGATTGGCGATTACCGTGCTAATGCCGTTGCGCATCAGGCCATTCCTCCCGCTGTACAACTCGCTGCAAAAACCCTTTCACTCAACGTCAGCGCCGACTGGATCGCCACGCCGGAACTCAATCAGCACAACCTCAATGATTACCAGGCGATTTGGCTGGTTCCGGGCAGTCCTTATCTCAATGATGCGGGCGTGTTTGCCACCCTTCGCTGGGCGCGGGAAAGCGGTAAGCCATTTTTGGGCTCGTGCGGCGGATTTCAGTACGCCATCGTTGAGTACGCGCGCAATGTGCTGGGCTGGGAAGATGCGGTGCATGCGGAAACCGATCCCAGCGGTCGCTGGGTGATTGCGCCACTGGCCTGTTCGCTGGTGGAACAGCGTGGCAGCGTGACCTTCCAGCCGGGTTCACGTATTGCTCGGGCTTACGGTGCGTTACAGAGCGATGAGGGTTACCACTGCAACTTTGGCGTCAACGCCGAGTTCAGCGCAGCGCTGGCGACGCAGAATCTGCAGATCACGTCGTGGGATATGGAAGGCGACGTGCGCGGCATTGAATTGACCGATCACCCGTTCTTTGTCGCCACCTTGTTCCAGTCCGAGCGGGCAGCGTTACAAAACCGGCTGTCGCCGCTGGTGGTCGACTGGTTGCAGGCCGCCGCAGGTTAAATACGCAGCTTGTCTATGGCGTAATGCGTGTCAGTTAAGCCAGCAGCGAGTGCGCTGGCCGGGGCCCGCTATGAAGCTTTAGTGCGCGCAGTTGAAAAGGGCACATTTGCCGTGACGCAGCAAATGTGTCAGAGCCCGCGATTCAGAGTTCGGTTTTGGCGTTGAATTCACACAGATCTTCGATCAGACAGGATCCGCAACGCGGTTTGCGCGCCACGCAGGTATAGCGACCGTGCAGAATCAGCCAGTGATGGCAATCGACTTTAAACGCCGCCGGCACCACTTTCAGCAGCTTATCTTCCACTTCTTCCACATTCTTGCCCGGCGCAAAGCGGGTGCGATTGCTGACGCGGAAAATATGTGTATCAACGGCGATGGTCGGCCAGCCGAAAGCGGTATTCAGTACCACGTTGGCGGTTTTACGCCCGACGCCCGGCAGCGCTTCCAGCGCCGCACGATCTTCCGGCACTTCGCCACCGTGCTGTTCCAGCAGAATGCGGCAGGTCTTGATAACGTTCTCCGCCTTGCTGTTAAACAGGCCGATGGTTTTGATGTACTCCTTCAAGCCATCCACGCCCAGCGCCAGCATCGTTGCCGGGGTATTCGCCACCGGATAGAGCTTCGCGGTAGCTTTGTTGACGCTGACGTCGGTGGCTTGCGCGGAGAGTAACACCGCAATTAACAACTCAAACGGCGTGCTGAAGTTCAGTTCTGTGGTCGGATGCGGATTCTCATCACGCAGGCGCGCCAGGATCTGCGCGCGTTTCTCTTTATTCACACCGCTTTCCCGGTTGCGCCTTGCGGCTCCGTTTCAGGCGCTGCCGCACGGGTGGCCGCACGCTGTTTCATCTTCTGATCGATCAGGTATTTTGCCGCCAGCAGCATGCCAAGGCCGATAAAGGCTCCCGGTGGCAGCATCGCCAGCAGCATCGGCGAATCAAAGTGCACCACTTCAATACGCAGCGCTTTGGCCCACGGCCCCAGCAGCTGATCCGCCCCGTTGAACAGCGTGCCGCTGCCAATCAGTTCACGAATCGATCCCAGCGTCACCATCGCGCAGGTTGCGCCCATGCCGATGGCAAAACCGTCCAGCGCCGAAAGCGGAATGCTGCTCTTTGAGGCGACCGCTTCGGCGCGACCCACCACAATGCAGTTGGTGACGATCAGCGGGATAAAGATGCCGAGCGACTGATACAAACCGTACGCATAGGCGTTGATCAGCATCTGCACGCAGCTCACCACTGAAGCGATGATCATCACGTAAATCGGAATACGGATTTCGGCCGGCACCCAACGACGCGAGGCGGAAATTGCGCTGTTGGTGATGGTCAGCACCAGCGTGGTCGCCAGGCCTAAACCGAGAGCGTTGGTCGCGGTTGAGGTCACCGCCAGCAGCGGACAGAGACCGAGCAGCTGCACCAGCGCGGAGTTATTTTTCCACAGGCCGCCGACCAGTAAATTTTTGGCTTCACTCATTTGCATCTCCACATTCAGGCAGCGAAGCAAGCTTCGCTGGCAGTGTTTCAATCAGCAGCGCGGTGCGCTTGGTGGCGTTGACCACCGCGCGTGGCGTAATGGTTGCGCCGGTAAATTGGTCGAATTCACCGCCGTCTTTTTTCACCGCAAAATTTTTGTCATCCGCGCCGTGGATCACTTTGCCATTGAAGCTGTTAATCCAGTCTGAAATACGCAGTTCGATTTTATCGCCGAGGCCCGGCGTTTCATGGTGCTCAACCACGCGCACGCCCAGCACTTTGCCGTGGAAATCGGCACCGACCAGCATCTGAATCGCCCCAGAATAGCCGTCTGGCGCGGTGGTCTCAAGCGCGGCGGCCACCGGCTGATCGCCTTTACGCGCTAAATAGAGATGGTGCGGGCGATCATTGCCCAGCGCCAGCGCATCGGTCACCAGATAACACTCTTGCTGGATGTGATTGTCGTACAGATCGGTCGGCACCACCTGATCTAACAAATTTTTCTGTTGTAGCGCGGTCTGATGCTCCACCGTCGGCTTGGTGACATAGTTAACCACCGCCGTCACGCCGGTGGTGATCACCGCAAAGGCCGCCAGCGTCACCGCATTTTTACGAATAGCTTCGATCATCTTCAATCCTTGCGATGGCCGTAAACGCGCGGCTGAGTGTAGTAATCAATCAGCGGCACACAAATATTGGCCAGCAATACTGCGAAGGCGACGCCGTCCGGATAGCCACCAAAGCTGCGAATCAGCCACACCAGTAAACCAATCAGCGCGCCGTAAACCAGGCGGCCGCGATTGGTGGTGGAGGCAGTCACCGGATCGGTAGCAATAAAGAACGCGCCGAGCATGGTGGCACCGGAGAACAGGTGAATCAGCGGTGAGTTAAGCGACTCCGGCGAGAACACCCAGCCCAGCGTGGCGCAGAACGCCAGCGAGACGAGGAAACTGACCGGAATGTGCCAGCGGATAGCATTCTTTGCCAGCAGCAGCGCACCGCCCAGCAGATAACCGAGGTTAACCCACTGCCAGCCAACACCGGCTAACACGCCACTATAAATCGGCTCCGCAAGCAGCTGTTCGGCGCTGTGCCCAGCACGCAGGCCGGTTTTAAAGGTATCGAGCGGTGTCGCCTGGCTGACGCCATCAACGCCGAGCTGCAGCTGCTGCATGGTTTCACCGGCCAGCGTATGGTGGGTGAAGATCATACTGAGCGAATCCAGCAGGCCGGGTTTGATCGCCTGCAGGCTATCGGGCGGCAGCCAGCTGGTCATCTGCACCGGGAAGGAGATCAGCAGCACCACGTAACCGACCATTGCCGGGTTAAACGGGTTTTGCCCCAAACCGCCGTACAGCTGTTTGGCGATGACGATGGCGAAAATGGTACCTAACACCACCAACCACCACGGCGCGAGCGGCGGCAGGCTGATGCCCAGCAGCAACGCGGTGAGCAGGGCAGAGTTATCGGATAAAGTCGGCAACACCGGCGTTTTACGCAGGCGCAGAATCGCCCCTTCGGTGGCCCACGCGGTGGCGGTGGCCAGCAAAACCTGAATTAAGAAACCGACGCCAAAGAAATACCATTGTGCGGCCATGCCCGGCAGCGCGGCAAACACCACCAGCAGCATGATATTGCCGGTGCTGCGGCGGTTGTGGGTATAGGGAGAACTTGCAATACGAAAAGCCATTTAATCCTCAGTCGTCGAAGGCTGCTGCTGCGCTTTACGCGCTTTGGCACGGGCGACCGCAGCGGCAATCGCCGCTTTGCGTGGGTCGGCGGAGTCAGGAGAGGCAGCAGCCTCCACTTCAGGAGATGTGGCTTCAGCCTGCTGCGCGGCAGCGGCGGCGGCTTTCTTCGCTTTGGCGCGCGCAATCGCCGCTTCAACGGCGGCCTTGCGCGGGTCAACTTCAGCAGCAGGTGCATCGGCAGGCGGCTCGGCGGGTGCCGGTGCAGCGGGTTGTGCGGAAGCGGCGGCTTTTTTGGCTTTGGCGCGCGCAATCGCCGCTTCAACGGCGGCCTTGCGCGGATCGACTTCAGCAGCAGGCGCGACGGCTGGCGGCTCAGCGGGTGCGGGTTCTGCCGCAGCGGCAGCTTTTTTCGCTTTCGCACGCGCAATCGCCGCTTTACGCGGATCGACTTCTGCCGCAGGCGCATCAGCTGGCGGCTCGGCAAGCGCGACGTCAGCCGCCGGTGCGCCCGCTTTCTTCGCTTTCGCACGGGCAATTGCCGCTTCCACCGCCGCTTTACGCGGATCGCCGGACTGACGACTCAGCGCCTGCGTTTCAGCTTGCTTCTCGGCCTGATGCGCTAAGGCTTGTGCATGACGCGCTTCGCGTTCCGCAGCATCCTGCTCCGGCGTTTTTTCCTGCCGCGCTTTCACGCGTGCCACGGCGGCGTCGAGTTCACCCTGATCGCTACGCGCCACGCGCTGTTTAGCCTGTTCATGACGCGCTTCACGCGCCTGTTTTTCGCGTTCGAGACGTGCCAGACGCGCTTCAAAACGCGCTTTCGCTTCGGCGGTACGTTTCGCTTCGAGATCGATGGCGCGCAGTTCGGCTTTTTCCTGACGATAATATTGCACCAGCGGAATGTTACTCGGGCAGACGTAAGCGCAGGCGCCGCACTCAATGCAGTCATCAATATTGTGCGCGCGTGCTTTTTCGTGATCGCCGCCCTGGCTGTACCAGAACAGCTGCTGCGGCAGCAGTTTCGCCGGGCAGGCATCCGCGCAGGCGCTGCAGCGGATACAGGATTGCTCTTGCTGATCGTTGCCCATTTCGCTGGCCGACGGCGCCAGAATACAGTTGGAGATTTTCACCAGCGGCACGTTCAGCGACGGCAGGGTAAAGCCCATTAGCGGGCCGCCCATGATCACCATCTGGCGCGATCCCGGCGTAAAACCGGCATGCTGCAGCAGGTGGCTGATCGGCGTACCGAGCCTTCCCCAGACGTTGCGCGGTCGCGCCAGCGCTGCGCCGGTCAGCGTCACCACGCGTTCGGTGATCGGTTCGCCGTCTACGATGGCGCGTTTTACCGCCCACGCGGTGCCGACGTTTTGCATCAGCACACCGATATCGGTGGAACGTCCGCCGTGTGGCACTTCGAGGCCGGTAAGAATCTGCGTCAGCTGTTTCGCGCCACCAGACGGATACTTGGTAGGAATCACGCGAATCTGCAATTCACGATCGCCGCCCAATGCCTGTTTCAGCGCGGCAATGGCTTCCGGTTTGTTATCTTCTATGCCGATCAGCACGCGTTCCGCCTGCAACACCCACGCCAGAATGCGGCAGCCTTCCAGCACTTCGGCAGCACAATCCTGCATTAAACGGTCATCGGCAGTGATGTACGGCTCGCACTCGGCGGCGTTGATGATCAGGGTTTTTACGCCGCGCAGGCCGCCGCGCAGTTTGGTGGCGGTCGGGAAGCCCGCGCCGCCTAATCCGGCGATGCCCGCATTGTGAATGCGTTTTACCGCCTCTTCACGCGACAGAGCGCGGTAATCGGGCTGCGGATCGAGCGTAGTCCAGCAATCTTCGCCGTCGGCACGCAGGAAAATGCACAGCTCGGAGAGGCCAGAAGGGTGCGCCGTCATGTGTGGCGCAATCTCTTCGATGGTGCCGGACGTTGGCGCGTGCACCGGCAGCATGCGTCCGCCGCCAAAGGTCAGCGGCTGGCCGCGCAGCACTTTGTCGCCGGGCGCCACGCAAATCTCGCCTTCATGGCCGATATGCTGTTTTAACGGAATGATAAAGCGCTCAGGCAGGGGTAACTGGCTCAGCGGCGTACCGTTGGACTGTGTTTTCATCTCAGGCGGATGAATGCCGCCCTGAAAATCCCACAACTTCTCTTTGCGGAACAGGTTTAACAAATTAAGCATGGGTTTCTACCGGGATCACCCGTACAGGAATGGTGTCGAGATTCCACTTCCAGTTGGCCGTGGTGGTGGCAACCGGGCGCATCTCAATGCAGTCGGTCGGGCAAGGCGCAACGCAGAGATCGCAGCCGGTGCAGACATCGCTCAGCACGGTGTGCATGGCGCGCGTGGCACCCACGATGGCGTCCACCGGGCAAGCCTGAATACATTTGGTGCAGCCGATGCAGTTCTCTTCATCGATCCATGCCACGGTACGTATCGGCTCCAGCACGTCTGCGCCGCCGTCGAGCGGTTGCGGTTCAACGTTGAGCAGCGCGGCCAGCTTGAGCATGGTCTGCTCGCCGCCGGGCGCGCACTTATTGATCGCTTCACCGTTGTTACCCACCGCATCGGCATACGGGCGGCAGCCGGGATAGCCGCACTGACCACACTGGCTCTGCGGCAAAATCTCATCGATCTGCTCAACAATCGGATCTTCTTCCACCTCGAAGCGACGTGAGGCGTAACCCAGCAGGGCACCAAACACCAGGCCCAATGCAGCCAGCGCGATAATCGCAATCCAAATCGCGGTCATTAGAATTTCACCAGCCCGGTAAAGCCCATAAAGGCCAGCGCCATCAGACCAGCGGTGATCAGCGCAATCGAGTTACCTTTAAACGGCGCGGGAACATTCGCCAGTACCAGACGCTCGCGCATGCCAGCGAACAGCACCATCACCAGCGAGAAGCCGAGTGACGCACTGAAGCCATACAGCGCCGCCTGCAGGAAGGTGTGGTTGAGGTTAACGCTCAGTAATGGCACGCCCAGCACCGCACAGTTGGTGGTGATCAGCGGCAGGAAGATACCCAGCAGGCGATAGAGCGACGGACTGGTTTTACGCACCACCATTTCGGTGAACTGCACCACAACAGCAATCACCAGGATATAGGCGAGGGTGCGCAGATAGACCAGATCAAGCGGCACCAGAATCAGGTGATTCACCAGCCAGGCGCAGATCGCCGCCAGCGTGATCACGAAAGTGGTGGCAAGTCCCATGCCAATGGCCGTTTCCAGTTTTTTTGACACGCCCATAAATGGGCAAAGGCCGAGGAATTTTACCAACACAAAGTTGTTCACCAGCACTGTGCCAACAAAGAGAAGTAAGTAATCGGTCATTTTTTAACCTGGGAAGCCGAAAGGCGTCTATTATCCGGAATTGAGAGGTGCATCTCAACCTTCAACGGGTTTGTGCGAGCATTGAGAGCACTCAGAATTAAATTGCTGACGAAACTCACGTCATTATGGCTGGATAAATGTCTGTTTTACGCGCTGAGAGCGTTTGAAATAGGGCACAAACACCGCAGCCGCCAGCAGCGACAGCAGTAAAGTCTGAATCGCTTTGCCATCGGCCACCGGCGTGAAGGCAAAGGTTTTTAACGCCAGCAAGATGGTCATCAGCAGCCACAGAATGTAATGGCGCGGTAAGCGACGCGAACGTTTACAGAAAATCCAGCACACCCAAATGCTATACGCCCATACCACCGCAGCAGTCAGCAGCGAGATCGACCATTGCGTCAGCAAAGTGCCGCCGTGTGAGAACAGCGTCGTGCGTAATTCGGGTTTAAACAGCGGGCTCAGATACATTGCCACCACCAGCGCACTGGTCAGCATGGTCATGATCAGCCACGCCAGCGGCAGCAGTAGCCAGCCAGCAATACGTGGCGGGTTCACCAGTAGGGTCATCGACAAGATCCTGTTTGCAGAGAAGAGGGCGATGCAGAGCGTATCATGTCCAAACGGGGCACGCCCGACCTGGACAACGCAAGAGCGCAGATAGAGAGGGGATAAATCAATTAGATCACGTAACGCCAGACAGTTTTCGGCACGCGGCCCATATCGAACAGACGTCCGCCAGAGACCAGTTCAGCACGTCGATGGTCGGCGGCGCGATACATATTGATGATCTCTTTATCATCAGTCAGCGAATAATTCAGATGGTCGTAGAGTTTTTCCAGACTATCGAGATTATTCACTTTGCGGAATTTCAGCAGGTAATCTAATGCAGTCATGATTGCCATTTAAATATAAAGTACTTGGAAGTGCCCAAGTATAGGGAGCACGCGGCGAGAGTCCATACGCGACTCATAAAAAAATACAAAATTCAGACAACATGCGCTAATTCGCTCATGAAACGACACTTTTTTGCCCTTTACGCGTTTTAAACGCGCATATAAAGTACGATTTAAGGCAAATTCAGGCCGGTATTTAGCGGGCTTGTGAGAAAATCTCACGCTATTAGCGCATTATTGGAAAGCCGTTATTTCTCCGTCTCTATAATAGGTATTTCCGATCGTGCTGCGAATGAATCCGCTGTTTATTCCGCTCTGGTCAGCAAATTTATGCACACGCCGTGAAACCGGCACTCACATTCTGTGCGAGCAGTCACAAAACCAATAATTGATTGTCGCGGCAGACCATAACCATTCTTTACGCGCCCGCTGTAATCGTTTCCAGAAGTGAGAAGCATAACCGATTCTGTTTATTACATTTATTTAACGCCCTCCGCAATAATTAGCAGGCATTTTGTCCATAATGCCACGATCTATAAAGCATTGCCTGTTCACGTAACTCCTTTAATTCACTCTGATTTGTGAAGTATGTCGCGCTTGTTTACGCGCTTTTCAGCCAGGCTTAATTCGCGTTTTGTACCCCTACAACACACTCCCTTCAGAGGAATGAAATTATGTGGAAACGTTTACTCTTGACCGCCATGGTGAGCTCGGCACTGAGTACGTCGGTGTTGGCTGCTGATATGACGGTGGGCTTCTCACAGGTTGGGTCGGAATCTGGCTGGCGTTCAGCAGAAACCAATGTGGCAAAAAGTGAAGCGCAAAAGCGCGGTATCACGCTGAAAATCGCCGATGGCCAGCAGAAACAAGAGAATCAAATCAAAGCGGTGCGATCGTTCATCGCGCAGGGCGTTGATGCCATCTTCATTGCGCCGGTGGTGCAAACGGGATGGGAACCGGTGCTGGAAGAAGCCAAAGACGCCAAAATCCCGGTGTTCTTACTCGATCGCGCCATCGTGGTGAAAGACAAATCGCTGTACATGGCGGTGGTCACTGCGGACAACGTGCTGGAAGGCAAGTTGATTGGCGACTGGCTGGTGAAAACGGTCGCGGACAAAAAATGTAACGTCGTCGAGTTGCAAGGTACCGTCGGCGCCAGCGTGGCAATTGACCGTAAGAAAGGCTTCGCCGAAGCCATCGCCGGCCACGACAATATCAAAGTGATTCGCTCGCAGTCCGGTGACTTTACCCGCAGTAAAGGTAAAGAGGTGATGGAGAGCTTTATCAAGGCGGAAAACAACGGCAAGAACATCTGCATGGTTTACGCGCATAACGATGATATGGCGATCGGTGCGATTCAGGCGATTAAAGAAGCTGGCCTCAAGCCAGGCAAAGATATCCTGACCGGTTCGATTGATGGCGTGCCCGATATCTATAAAGCGATGCTGGCCGGTGAAGCCAATGCCAACGTGGAGCTGACGCCTAATATGGCCGGTCCGGCATTCGACGCGCTGGAGAAATTCAAGAAAGACGGCACGATGCCGCCGAAAATCATCAAAACAGAATCGAAACTGTATCTGCCGGACTCCGCACAGGCGCAGCTCGATACCAAAAAAGGCATGGGTTACTGATCCCCGCAACCGCCCTTCGGGGCGGTTTTTGATGACGTAAGGCGAGGTAGAACCTGATGAGCACCTCCGATGAAACCGCACTGCTGACCATTAGCGGCGTCAGCAAAGGCTTTCCCGGCGTGAAGGCGCTGGATAATGTCTCGTTCAGCATCCGCAAGGGCGAGATCATGGCGTTGCTGGGCGAAAACGGCGCGGGCAAATCCACGCTGATTAAAGTTCTGACCGGCGTGTATACCCGTGATGCCGGCACGGTAACCCTGAACGGCAAGGCGATTACGCCGCACAACACCGCTGATGCACAGGAGATGGGCATTGGCACGGTTTATCAGGAAGTGAATCTGCTGCCGAATATGTCGGTGGCGGATAATTTGTACATTGGCCGCGAGCCGCGTCGCTTCGGCATGATTGATCGCAAGCGCATGGTGCGCGACGCCGATGCGCTGATGCGCAACTACGGCTTTGTACTCGACGTAACGCGTCCGCTGGGGCATTACTCGGTGGCGATGCAGCAGATCATTGCGATTTGCCGCGCGGTCGATCTCTCCGCGCAGGTGCTGATCCTTGATGAACCGACCGCCAGCCTCGATGCCAATGAAGTCGAAATGCTGTTTACCCTGATGGCGCAGCTAAAAGCCAAAGGGATGAGCCTGATTTTTGTTACCCATTTTCTCGACCAGGTTTACCGCATTACCGATCGCATCACCGTGCTGCGTAACGGCCAGTTTATTGCCACGCGCGATACCGCCACACTGCCGCAGATTGAACTGATCAAGCTGATGCTGGGACGCGAGCTGCTGGAAACCGCTTTGCAGCGTCAGGGCAGCACACTGCGCAGCAATCAGCCGGTGGTGTCATTTGAAGATTATGGCAAGAAGGGCACCATTGAACCCTTCAACCTGCAGGTGCGCCCGGGTGAAGTGGTGGGACTGGCCGGACTGCTCGGTTCAGGCCGTACCGAAACCGCCGAAGTGCTGTTTGGCATTCGCCGGGCCGATCGCGGCACCGCGACCATCAAGGGCAAAGTGCAGAACATCCGCACGCCCGCCAAGGCTTCGCGCCTCGGTATGGGTTTCTGTCCGGAAGATCGTAAAACCGACGGCATCATTGGTGGCGCGTCGGTGCGCGAAAATATCATTCTGGCACTACAGGCGCAGCGCGGCTGGCTGCGACCGATCAAGCGTCGTGAGCAGCAGGAGATCGCTGAGCGCTTTATCAAGAGCCTCGGCATTCGCACGCCGCATGCCGATCAGCCGGTTGAGCTGTTGTCCGGCGGCAATCAGCAGAAGGTGCTGCTGTCGCGCTGGCTGGTGACCAAACCGCAATTCCTGATCCTCGACGAGCCAACGCGCGGCATCGATGTCGGCGCGCACGCCGAAATCATTCGCTTAATTGAAACCCTGTGCGCCGACGGATTGGCGCTGCTGGTTATCTCCTCTGAACTCGAAGAACTGGTGGGCTATGCCGATCGCGTGTTGATCATGCGCGATTTGAAGCAGGTGGCCGAAATCCCGCTTGAGCAGCTGTCGGTATCCGCGATCGTCAACGCCATCGCCGATGGAGGAGTACAACATGCTTGAATCCCCTATGACACATGACAAACCCGAACGGCGTAAGCCGAAGCTGCCGCCTGGCATGCCGCAGATTGTGGCGCTGATTCTGGTGCTGCTGGTGGATAGCCTGGTGGCGAATAACTTTTTTGCCATTCACATTCAGGATGGCCGTTTGTTCGGCAGCCCGATTGATATCCTCAATCGCGCCGCGCCGGTGGCGCTGCTGGCGATTGGCATGACGCTGGTGATTGCCACCGGCGGCATCGATCTGTCGGTGGGCGCGGTAATGGCGATTGCCGGCGCAACGGCGGCGACCTTGACGGTGGCGGGGCACAGTTTGCCGTTCATCATTCTGGCGACGCTCGGTACCGGCCTGGCCTGCGGTTTATGGAATGGCATTTTGGTGGCGCTACTAAAAATTCAGCCGTTTGTCGCCACTTTGATTTTAATGGTGGCGGGACGCGGCGTGGCGCAGCTGATTACACAGGGCCAAATCGTTACCTTCAACAGCGATAGCCTGGCGTGGTTTGGTAGCGGTTCGCTGTGGCTGCTGCCGGTGCCGGTATGGATTACGCTGCTGGTGGCGCTCGTGGTGTGGCTGCTGACGCGCAAAACCGCGCTCGGACTGTTTATCGAAGCGGTCGGTATTAACCTGCGTGCGGCGCGCAATGCCGGTGTGAATGGCTGGCTGGTGGTGATGTCGACCTATGTGATTAGCGGCATGTGCGCGGCGGTGGCGGGCATGATCGTCGCTGCGGATATTCGCGGTGCCGATGCTAATAATGCCGGTTTGTGGCTGGAGCTGGATGCCATTCTGGCGGTGGTGATTGGCGGTGCTTCGCTGATGGGCGGGCGCTTCAATCTGGTGCTGTCACTGATTGGCGCGTTGATTATTCAGTCGATGAATACCGGTATTTTGCTGTCCGGCTTCCAGCCTGAACTCAATCAGGTGGTGAAAGCGGTGGTGGTGATGTGCGTATTGCTGCTGCAGTCGCCACGCTTTATTGCCATGTTGAAACGGAGACGCCCGAAATGATGAAACGTCATCTGCCCTTGATGATCACGCTGCTGGTGTTTGTGGCGGGTTATCTGTTTTGCCTGAGCCAATTTCCCGGCTTCGCTTCAACGCGCGTGATCTGCAATATCCTCACCGATAACGCTTTCCTCGGCATTATCGCCGTGGGGATGACGTTCGTGATTTTGTCCGGCGGCATTGATCTGTCGGTGGGCGCGGTGATTGCCTTCAGCGGCGTGTTCCTCGCGCGGGTGATTGGTGATTATCATCTCGATCCGCTTCTGGCGTTTGCGCTGGTGCTGGCGATGGGCGCGCTATTTGGCGCGATGATGGGCTGGCTGATCGATGCGCTGAAAATCCCGGCGTTTATCATTACGCTGGCGGGGATGTTTTTCCTGCGCGGCTGCAGCTATCTGGTGTCGGAGAACTCGATTCCTATCGATCATCCGCTCTATACCACGCTGTCGAGTCTGGCGTGGAAGATCCCCGGCGGCGGACGCCTGAGTTTGCTGGCGCTGATTATGCTGGTGGTGGTACTCGGCGGGATTATTCTGGCGCACCGAACGCGCTTTGGTAATCAGGTGTATGCGATTGGCGGCAGCCTGACTTCGGCGCAGTTGATGGGCGTGTCAACGCGCGCGACCACCATCAGGATTTATATGCTGTCGACCACGCTGGCGACATTAGCGGGCATTGTGTTCTCCATTTATACCTCGGCAGGCTATGCGCTAGCGGGATTGGGTGTGGAACTGGACGCGATTGCCTCGGTGGTGATTGGCGGCACCTTGTTGTCCGGCGGCGTGGGCACGGTGTTGGGCACGCTGTTTGGCGTGTTGATTCAGGGATTGATTCAGACGTGGATTAACTTCGACGGCACCTTGAGTTCATGGTGGACCAAGATCGCCATCGGCATTCTGCTGTTTGCATTTATCGCGCTGCAACGCCTGCTCACCGTGATGTGGGATCGCCAGCAGAACGCACCTGTTAAGCGTTTGACCTCCTAACTTCTTCACCCGCCTTTCCCTCACCCCAACCCTCTCCCGCGCGCGGGAGAGGGAGCCGCCGGTGCAGCGATAAGCAGCACTCTTCCCTGAAGCAAAAGCAGACGTTGAGTTCGGAGTGACAGCGTTTATAAAACGGTTCCTTCTCCCGCTTGCGGGAGAAGGTTAGGATGAGGGGAATATCGCAGAGGACGAAATCAACGTGCCAGGCGGTAATACGCCTCATTCCAGCGCAGCGCATCTTTAAATGCCGGTAAGCGCGTCTCCTCATCAATCACCAGCACTTCAATGCCATTCAGCTCGCCGTACAGATACATATCATCCAGATCCAGCGCCTGGCTGAACACCGTGTGGTGCGCGCCGCCGGCCAGAATCCAGGCTTCTGATGCGGTGGCCAGCGACGGCTGGGCACGCCACAGCGCACGGGCCACCGGCAATTTTGGCAGCGGTTTGGGCTGTTCGATCGCATCCACCACATTCACCAGCAAACGGAAACGATCGCCCAGATCGATGACGCTGGCATTCACCGCGCGTCCGGCCGGCGTGGAGAAGATCATGCGCGCCGGATCGGCTTTGTCGCCAATGCCGAGGAACTGCACATCAATCAGCGGCTTCTCCTCTTTGGCGATGGACGGGCACACTTCCAGCATGTGCGAGCCCAGCACCAAATCATTGCCCGGTGAGAAGTGATAGGTGTAATCCTCCATAAAGGAAGTACCGCCCGCGCGTGTGCCTGCCTGGATCTTGAGAATGTGCAGCAGCGCGGCGGTTTTCCAGTCGCCTTCACCGGCAAATCCATAGCCCTGGCCCATCAAGCGCTGCACCGCCAAACCGGGCAGTTGCGTCATGCCGTGCAAAGTCTGGAAGTTGGTGGTAAAGGCTTTGCAGCCCTCGGCTTCGAGGAAACGTTTCAGACCCAGCTCAATGCGTGCCGCATCCAGTACGTTTTGACGTTTGTCGCCATTGACGGCGGCGGCATCGGTGAAGCGATATTGGCTTTCGTATTCATCGATCAGCGCGTTGACGTCGCCATCGCTGACGCTATTCACCACCTCGACCAAATCGCCCACGCCCCAGCCATTCACGGAGTAACCAAACTGAATCTGCGCCGCGACTTTATCGCCTTCGGTCACCGCCACTTCGCGCATGTTGTCGCCGAAGCGCGCCACTTTCAGCTGCTGGCTGGCCTGTTTTGCCAGCGCGGCATTGATCCAGCGTCCGATGCGCTGCTGGCTGGCTTTATCCTGCCAGTGACCGGTAACCACGCTGTGTTGCAAACCCATGCGCGCGCCGATAAAGCCGAACTCGCGGCCGCCGTGCGCGGTTTGGTTAAGGTTCATAAAGTCCATATCCATGCTGTCCCACGGAATCTCCGCGTTGAACTGGGTATGGAATTGCAGCAGCGGCTTATTCAGAATGCTCAGGCCACCAATCCACATCTTGGCCGGCGAGAAGGTGTGCAGCCAGGTAATGATGCCGACACACTGATTATCGTGGTTAGCGTCGCGGCACAATGCCAGCGCTTCGTCTGGTGATTTCACCAGCGGCTTCAGCACCAGCGACACCGGCAAGGTGCCGGCCTGATTCAATCCGTCCATCACCTGGCGGGCGTGCTGTTCCACCTGACGCAAGGTTTCCGCGCCGTAAAGGTGCTGCGTACCAATAACAAACCACACCTGTTGTGCGTTGTGCTGTTCCATTAAATCTCTCCTTTACTGAGCGGATGCGGTGCGCGCGGCGTACTGCGGTTCAGCAGCCTGGCACCAGTTTTGATAACGTTGATAAAGTTGCTGATAAACCACCACGCGCGCGGCGTTGGGTTGCAGCGTCACATCAATCGGACTGGCCATTACCTGCTGGGCGGCAGGCACATTGGCATAGACGCCCGCGGCCACGGCGGCAAAAATGGCCGCGCCGAGCGCACAGCATTCGTCAGAGGCGACAATATCCAGCGGACGGTTCATGACGTCGCAGCACGCCTGCATGATGGCGGGGGATTTGCGGGCGATGCCGCCGAGCGTCAGGATGCTCTGCACCGGAATCTGCTGCTGTTCGAAACACTCCATAATGGCGCGTGCGCCAAACGCGGTGGCGGCGATCAGGCCACCAAACAGCGCGGGCGCATCGGTGCCGAGATTGAGATCGGTGATCACACCTTTTAAGCGCTGATTGGCGTCTGGCGTGCGGCGGCCGTTGAACCAGTCAAGCACCACCGGCAGATGATCGAGTTGCGGATTGGCCGCCCAGGCTTCGGTGAGGTTGCGGATCAGATCTTTTTGCAGCGCGGCTAACTGCGGTTGCAGCTCCGGATGGTGCTGCGCCGCCTGCTGCAGTGGCCAGCCGAGCAGGCGGCTGAACCAGGCATAAATATCGCCAAACGCCGACTGGCCGGCTTCGCAGCCAATCGCGCCCGGCACCACGCTGCCATCTACCTGGCCGCAGATGCCTTTGATGGCGCGGTCGCCAACGGTGTCGCTGTCGGCAATCAGAATGTCGCAGGTTGAGGTGCCAATCACTTTCACCAGCGTATAAGGCTGCGCACCGGCACCAACCGCGCCCATGTGGCAGTCAAACGCGCCGCCCGAAAGAATCACCTGTTGCGATAAGCCGAGGCGCTGCGCCCATTCGCTGCTGAGCGTGCCCACCGGCACATCGGCGGTCCAGGTGTCTGCGAACAAGGGGGAATCAAGCTGCTCGACCAGCAGAGGATCGAGCGCGCGGAAGAAGTCAGCCGGCGGCAAACCTTGCCACTCCGGATGCCACAGTGATTTGTGCCCGGCGGCACAGCGTCCACGACGCAGCTGCGCGGGTGCGGTAGTGCCGCTGAGGAGCGCGGGCACCCAATCGCACAGTTCCACCCAAGACACTGCCGCTTCACGTACCGCAGCATCGGCGCGTGACACGTGCAGTATCTTGGCCCAGAACCACTCCGACGAATAGACGCCGCCAATATAGCGGGTGTAATCGTTGAAACGACCGCTACGACACAGCTGATTGATCTCTTCGGCTTCTTCAATCGCGGTGTGATCTTTCCACAGCACGAACATCGCGTTGGGGTTGGTGGCGAATTCCGGGCGCAGCGCCAGCACGTTGCCATCACGATCGATGGGCGCAGGCGTCGAGCCGGTGGAATCCACGCCAATCCCCACTACGGCGGCGCGCTGTTCAGGCGTTAAGGCGTTAACCACGGTGACAATCGCCTGCTCTAACGCATCGATATAGTCCTGCGGATGGTGACGAAAGCGATTGGCGTGCGCATCGCAAAATTCGCCGTTGGCCCAGCGTGCATAGTTGACCACCGCTTTTTCCAGCTCTTTACCACTGTGACAGTCCACGGCCAGCGCACGCACCGAGTCACTGCCAAAATCCAGCCCAATTGTTATGGTGCCAGCACCCATTGGGATTCTCCTGTGTGAGTTATCTGGCTCTATCCTGGAATGGGGCGGCAGAAGCGGTTAGTCATCAGTCGCTGAGAATATGCACTTTTCTGTCATCGGGGGGGATGTGTGATCCACTGCAAAAGTTAACGACCGGTTAAATTTGCTGAATATATGGAGGATTTTGTCATCGTTTTGGGATGTGATACCGCTCTACATTTTTCCTGTCCATTCCCGCTACAACTAGCCCAGCGTTTGCGCAGCCTTTGTACAACCTTTGCGCTAACGCGCTGATTTTTAGCTGTACCCCACAGAATGATTTGATTGGTAGCGTTTACACCGATTGGTTAATAACAGCCTAAAACAACATTATGCCGGAGAGCATCATGCATAAATTCACTAAAACGCTGGCGGCGCTAGGTCTCGCTGCGGTTATGTCACAATCCGCTATCGCCGAGACCATGAAACTCGGTTTCCTCGTTAAACAACCGGAGGAACCCTGGTTCCAGACCGAATGGAAATTCGCGGATAAAGCCGGCAAGGATCTCGGCTTTGAAGTGATCAAAATTGCCGTGCCCGACGGTGAGAAAACCCTTAACGCCATCGACAGCCTGGCCGCCAGCGGCGCGAAAGGCTTCGTCATCTGTACGCCGGACCCTAAGCTCGGCTCCGCGATTGTCGCCAAAGCGCGCGGTTACGGTCTGAAAGTGATTGCCGTCGATGATCAGTTCGTGACCGCCAAAGGCAAGCCGATGGATACCGTGCCATTGGTGATGATGGCCGCAACCAAGATTGGCGAGCGTCAGGGGCAGGAACTGTATAAAGAGATGCAGAAACGCGGTTGGGATGTGAAAGAGACCGGCGTGATGGCCATCACCGCCAACGAACTCGACACCGCACGCCGTCGCACCAGCGGTTCGATGGACGCGCTGAAAGCTGCCGGTTTCCCGGAGAAGCAGATCTATCAGGTGCCGACCAAATCCAATGATATTCCAGGCGCCTTTGACGCCGGTAACTCGCTGCTGGTGCAGCATCCGGAAGTGAAACACTGGCTGATTCTCGGCATGAACGATAACACCGTGCTGGGCGGCGTTCGCGCCACCGAAGGCCAGGGCTTTAAAGCGCCCGATGTGATCGGTATCGGCATTAACGGTGTTGATGCGGTGAGTGAGCTGTCGAAAGGATCCGCCACCGGTTTCTACGGTTCGCTGCTGCCAAGCCCGGACGTGCACGGTTATAAGAGCAGCGAGATGCTCTACAACTGGGTGACCAAAGATCAGGAGCCGCCGAAGTTCACCGAGGTCACCGATGTGGTGCTGATTACCCGCGATAACTTCAAAGCCGAGCTGGATAAGAAAGGGCTGAAGTAATCACGTTGTTCGTTGTTTGAGCAGCACCATCTAAATGTTTAGCCAAAATGATTCGTGCTGTAACAAGGCGGCAAGTGCACTTATCCCCGGGAGCTTACTTTTGTAAGTGACCGGGGTAAGTTCACGCAGCCAACGCAGTTACAGTGCGAAGCATGAAGGCTTAGAGGAGTCACCATGAACACTGATCAAGCCTTTCTGTCGTTTCATGGCATCAGCAAAACCTTTCCCGGCGTGAAAGCGCTGCAGGACATCTCATTCAGCTGCCGTGCCGGCGAAGTGCACGCGCTGATGGGGGAGAACGGTGCCGGTAAATCGACGCTGTTGAAGATCCTCAGCGGCAGCTACCAGCCCAGCGGCGGCGAGATCCGCATTAAAGGCCAGCCGAAGAGTTTCAACACCACCGTGGATGCGCTGGATGCCGGCGTGGCGATCATTTACCAGGAACTGCATCTGGTGCCGGAAATGAGCGTGGCGGAAAATATCTATCTCGGCCAGCTGCCGCACAAGCGCGGTCTGGTGAATCGCAAACTGCTGCGCTATGAAGCCGGTTTGCAGCTGCAAAATCTTGGCATGGATATCGATCCGGACATGCCGCTGAAATACCTGTCACTCGGCCAATGGCAGATGGTGGAGATCGCCAAAGCGCTGGCGCGTAACGCGCGCATCATCGCTTTTGACGAACCGACCAGCTCGCTGTCGGCGCGCGAAATTGATCACTTGTTCCGCGTCATCCGTCAGCTACGCGAGCAGGGCCGTACCGTGTTGTACGTGTCGCATCGCATGGAGGAGATTTTTGCCCTGAGCGATGCCATCACCGTGTTTAAAGATGGCCGCTACGTGCGCACCTTCACCGACATGAAAAACACCCATCACGATGATTTGGTACAGGCGATGGTGGGGCGCAATCTGGGGGATATTTATGGTTACGCGCCGCGTGAACTGGGCCCGGTGCGTCTGCAGCTGGACGCGGTGGAGGCAAAGGGCGTGCGCACGCCGATTTCGTTGACGGTGCGTGCCGGTGAAATCGTTGGCCTGTTTGGTTTAGTGGGCGCGGGACGCAGTGAACTGATGAAAGGGCTGTTCGGTGCCACTAAATTGCGCGGCGGCAGCGTGACGCTGGATGGCAAAAAGCTCAACATTCGCCAGCCGATCGACGCCATCCGCGCCGGCATCATGCTGTGCCCGGAAGATCGCAAATCTGAAGGCATCATTCCGGTGCATTCGGTGCGCGATAACATCAACATCAGCGCGCGTCGCCACAATCTCACCGCTGGTTGCCTGATCAAACCGAGCTGGGAAGCGAAAAACGCCGATATCCACATTCGTTCACTCAACATTAAAACGCCAGGCCCGCAGCAGCTGATCATGAATCTTTCCGGAGGCAACCAGCAGAAGGCGATTCTGGGCCGCTGGCTGTCGGAAGAGATGAACGTGATCCTGCTCGATGAGCCGACGCGCGGCATTGACGTCGGTGCCAAACACGAAATCTACAACCTGATTTATCAACTGGCGAAAAAGGGGATTGCGGTGCTGTTTGCCTCCAGCGATCTGCCGGAAGTGATGGGATTAGCCGACCGCATTCTGGTGATGCGTGAAGGTTCCATTGCCGGTGAACTGTCCCACGATACGGCCACAGAGCAGCTGACGCTGAGCCTGGCGATGCCGAAAACCACTCAAGCGGCCGCCGTGGCCTGATGTAAAGGAGAGCAATAATGGCTTCATCTACCACTTCCAACACGCCACCGGTGCAGCGCAACGGGCTACAACTGGGGCGGATTTGGGACAACTTCGGCATGCTGGTGGTGTTCGCACTGCTGTTTATCGTTTGTGCCATTTTCGTGCCGAACTTTGGTTCTATCATCAACATGAAAGGGCTTGGGCTGGCGATGTCGATGTCCGGCATGGTGGCGTGCGGCATGCTGTTCTGTCTGGCTTCCGGCGACTTTGACCTGTCCGTGGCGTCGGTGATTGCCTGCGCCGGTGTGGTCACCGCGGTGGTGATCAACATGACCGAAAGCCTGTGGATTGGCGTGGCAGCCGGATTGCTGCTCGGCATGGCCACCGGTTTTATCAACGGCTTCGTCATTGCGCGGCTGAAAATCAACGCCCTGATCACCACGCTGGCCACCATGCAGATTGTGCGCGGCCTGGCTTACATCTTCTCCGACGGCAAAGCGGTGGGGATTGAAGACGAGCGCTTCTTTACCCTCGGATACGCCAACTGGCTCGGCGTGCCGGCACCGATTTGGCTCACCATCGCTACCATGGTGCTGTTCGGTTTCCTGCTGAACAAAACCACCTTTGGTCGCAACACGCTGGCGATTGGCGGCAATGAAGAAGCAGCGCGTCTGGCCGGCGTGCCGGTGGTACGCACGCGTATCATCATCTTCATTCTGTCCGGTTTAGTGTCGGCGGCGGCGGGCATCATTCTGGCGTCGCGCATGACCAGCGGCCAGCCCATGACCTCGCTCGGATACGAGCTGATTGTGATTTCAGCTTGCGTGCTGGGCGGCGTCTCGCTGAAAGGCGGCATCGGCAAAATTTCATACGTAGTGGCGGGCGTGCTAATTCTGGGCACGGTTGAGAATGCGATGAATTTATTGAATATCTCGCCATTCTCACAGTATGTAGTGCGCGGTTTGATACTGTTAGCGGCGGTGATTTTTGACCGCTACAAACAGAAAAGTAAAGCCGCCTGATAACCCAGGCTGAGCGTGCCGGAAAGTGGGCACGCTTAGCGCCACGAAACGGAAAAGTGAGGGCATTATGTACCATCGCGAACCCCCAAGTGAGCAGCAGAATCCCTTATTGCCGGGCTATGCGTTCAATGCCTGGCTGGTGGCAGGCTTAACGCCGATTAATGCCAATGACGCACTCGATTTCTTTATCGATCGTCCGCACGGCATGAAAGGTTACATCCTTAATCTGACCATCAAAGGTCAGGGGCGCGTGTTTGATGGCGAATCCGCTTTCGACTGCGAGCCGGGCGATCTGCTGCTATTTCAACCGAAAACCCCGCACTATTACGGCCGCGCGCCAGACAGCCCGTGCTGGTTCCATCGCTGGGTCTATTTCCGTCCGCGTGCTTACTGGACCGATTGGTTGCAGTGGCAAGATGAAAGTCAGGGCGTGGGGCGCTTGCGTCTGTCGGAAGCGCAGCGTGCCGAGTTTGATCGCCTGTTCGCCAGCATCGAGCAAACTCACAACTCCGGACGTCGCTTCGCCGAAGAGCTGGCGATGAATCTGCTGGAGCGCTTGCTGCTGCGCGCGGTGGAAGAGGATCCGCGTAGCCATCAACAGATCCGCGATCCGCGCGTGATTGAAGCTTGCCAGTACGTCACCAATCATCTGGCGGGTGAAGTGAAGATTGAAGAAGTGGCGCGCCATGTTTGCCTGTCGCCTTCACGCCTGGCGCATCTGTTCCGCGAGCAAATGGGCATTAATCTGCTGCGCTGGCGCGAAGATCAGCGGGTGATCCGCGCCAAACTGCTGCTGCAAACCACTCAGGAACCGATCGCTTCCGTCGGGCGTGAAGTGGGCTACGATGACCAACTTTACTTCTCACGCGTGTTCCGCAAACGCGTTGGCGTCAGCCCCAGCGACTTCCGCCGCCGCAGCCAGGATGCGCAGGATGCGTTGGTGGCGCACGAGAGCTGGCAATCCGCACGGAGTGCTATTTCCTGAGTTTTCAGGTGATTCCGCCTTGTTCTTATAGATTGATTCGTCTTAAATCAGTCTGGTAACGAACAAGAGGAATGAGAATGAGCGATAAATTACGTGTCGGCCTAATCGGCTACGGTTTTGCCAGCAAAACCTTTCATGCACCCTTGATCGCCGGTACGCCGGATGTTGAGCTGGCGGCGATCTCAAGCAGCGATGCCAGCAAAGTGCATGCTGACTGGCCGTCAGTGCAGGTGGTTTCCGATCCACAAGCGCTGCTGGACGACCCGACACTGCAACTGATTGTTATTCCGACCCCGAATGACACCCACTTCCCATTAGCCAAAGCGGCACTCAACGCCGGTAAACACGTGGTGGTCGATAAGCCGTTTACCGTGACGTTGTCACAAGCACGTGAGCTGGATGCGCTGGCCAAAGCCAAAGGTCTGCTGCTGTCGGTGTTCCATAACCGCCGTTGGGACAGCGATTTCCTGACGCTGAAATCCCTGCTGAACGACGGTACGCTGGGCGAAGTGCGTTACTTCGAATCCCACTTTGACCGTTTCCGTCCGGAAGTGCGACAGCGCTGGCGTGAAATGAAAGGCGCGGGCAGCGGCATTTGGTTCGATCTCGGACCGCACGTGCTGGATCAGGCTTTGCAGCTGTTTGGCACGCCGGTCGCGATCAATGTCGATATGGCAGAGCTGCGTCCGGGCGCGCTAACTACCGATTACTTCCATGCGGTGTTGACCTATCCTACGCGTCGCGTGGTGCTGCATGCCAGCATGCTGGTGGCGGCGGAATCCGCGCGCTTTGTGGTGCACGGTACGCGCGGCAGCTACGTGAAATACGGGCTGGATCCGCAGGAAGATCGTCTGAAAGCGGGTGAACGTCCGCCGCAGGAAGATTGGGGCTACGACATGCGCAACGGCACGCTGACCCTGGCGGAAGGCGATGTGATGGTGGAGAAAGAGCTGTTGACCTTGCCAGGTAACTATCCGGCGTACTACGCAGGTATCCGTGATGCGATTGCGGGCACAGGTGCGAATCCGGTGCAGGCAGAAGAGGCGATTCAGGTGATGGAGTTGATCGAGCTGGGCTTGCAGTCCGCCGAGAAGCGTCAGACCCTGTCGTTGCGTTAATTCTGTTAAAAGATCGCCAGGAATGGCGACCCTACGATCTAAGGTGCGCGTTATGCGCACCTTTTTTTATCCCGCTACGCGCGCGCGCAGCGCGGCTTTCTCTGCATCACTCAGGAACGCGATGGTTACACCATTATCCTGTGCCTGACGCATCTCTTCTGCCGTCAATCCCGCTTGCGGTGCCGCCACTTCATACTCATGGGCCAGCTCAACGCCCTGAACCGCCGGGTCGTCGGTGTTAATGGTGGCGAGAATGCCGTGCTGCAGGAAGGTTTTCAGCGGATGGCTGCTCAGCGACGAAACGGTGCTGGTCTGAATATTCGAAGTGAGGCATGACTCAATCCCAATGCGCTGCTCAGCAAGGAAATCCATCAATGCACGGTCTTCAATCGCCTTCACGCCGTGACCAATACGCTCCGCGCCCAGCTCGCGAATCGCTTGCCAGATGCTTTCCGGGCCTGCGGCTTCACCGGCGTGAACGGTAATGCGGAAACCGGCGTCACGCGCACGATTAAAGTGGCTTAGGAATTCACTGCCTGGGAAGCCGAGTTCGTCACCGGCCAAATCGACGGCGGTGATGCCCTCGCGATGTGCCAGCAAAGCTTCCAGCTCACGCAGGCAAGCTTCTTCACCAAAGGTGCGGCTCATAATGCCGGTCAGGCGTACATCAACGCCGTATTGCTGAATGCCGGCGCGCACACCATCAATCACCGCCTCAACCACGCCGGCAATCGGCAGTTGATGCGTCATCGCCATGTAGCCCGGTGAGAAGCGCAGTTCCGCATAGTGAATGCCAGCGCGCGCCGCATCTTCGACGTTTTCCAGCGCGATACGACGACAGGCATCAAGATCGCCCAGCACTTTCACGCCCCAGTCGAGTTTCTGCAGGAAACTCACCAGATCCGGTTCATTAGCCGTGACCTGCACATGCGGACGCAATGCATCAAGCGTTTCAGCGGGCAGCGCAAGATTATGCTGACGACCTAAGTCGAGAATGGTTTGTGCGCGGATATTGCCATCAAGGTGGCGGTGAATGTCGGTAAGGGGGAGTTTTGGATCAATCATGGCGCACTCGCTTAAGTTTCATAAAGTGCAGAGGATTATAAAAACATCTTGCGCAACAGCGCCAGCGATTTGCGCAAACAGCAAAACGGATGCTGAATTAATCAGCATCCGTGGCATTTTAGAACGATTTTAGCCCGGCAATCAGGCGATCCAGCCCATCATCCAGTTTGCTGCGCGGGCAACCGGCGTTGAGACGCAGATAACCGCGACTCGCCGCGCCATAGGTCGAACCCGGCATGATCGCCACTTTGTGTTGATGAATCAGACGCTGTTGCAGCGCCTGTTCGTCAATGCCAAGCGGATTGAGATCGATCCACGCCAGGTAAGTCACGGCGGGCGGTTGCCAGTTAAGCTGCGGAAACGCCGTGTTCAGGCGCTGCGCGATATGCTGCATGTTGCCACGTAGATGGTCGCGCAGCGCATCCAGCCACGGCGCGCCCGCGCGATAAGCGGCGATGGTAGCGGCAAGCGCCATTACCGCTGGCGAGGATAAGCCATCCTCATGCTTCAGCGCATGGAACCACGCCTGACGATCGCGCTCATCAGGAATGATGCCCCACGCGCCGGTCAGCGCCGGAATGTTGAAGCTCTTGGAGGCCGAGGTGAATAGCGCCCAGGCGGACTGCGCGACCTGGCTCCAGGGTGTATGCTGCGCATCACTCAGCACCATATCCATATGAATTTCATCGCTGATCACCTTCACGCCATGCTTTTCACACAGCGCCGCCATCTGGCGCAGCTCATCTTCGCGCCACACTTTGCCGCTAGGATTGTGCGGACTGCACAGCAGCATCACTTTACAGCGCGGACGCGCCAGCAAACTTTCCAGCTGCGTCATGTCACACAGCCATTCGTTAGCGTGGCGCTGCAGCGGCAGCTCCAGCACGCGACGCTGATTGCCATTGACGGTGTTATAAAACGCATCGTAAGCGGGGGTGTGAATCAGCACTTCATCATCCGGCTGCGTCCAGTGGCGCAACAGCTGCGCCACCATATAAATCACCGACGGGCCATAAACCAGCGATTCTGCCGCCACTTCGGTAGCGAAACGGCTGCGCATCCAATGTTGAATGGCAGAGAGAAAATCATCATGCTGCCAGCGGCTGTAGCCAAACACACCGTGTGCGAGGCGCTGTTGCAGCGCCTCGAGGATGCATGGCGCGGTGGCGAAATCCATATCGGAGATAGTGAAGGGCAGCAAGTCCGCCACGCCGAAACGATCGGCCACGAAATCCCACTGCGTACACCAGCTACCGCGGCGATCCACCACCTGATTGAAAGCGAAATCCTGCATCATTACACCGTCGCGCTCATCAAGTGTGCCATCTCATCTTTGACCGACTGCACCTGCGGGCCCATCACCACTTGCAGATTGGTCGCATTTACATGCACCACGCCAATCGCACCGTTGGCTTTCAGCGTTGCATCATCCACCTTGCTCATATCGACCACGGTAATGCGCAGACGCGTCAGGCAGTTATCCAGTGAGGCGATGTTTTCCACGCCGCCTAGCGCCGACAGAATCGCTGGCGTATTAAAGCCGGATTTGCCCACAGCCGCGCGATTAACCTGCTGCGCTACGCTGTTGGTTTCCACTTCGCGGCCTGGCGTTTTGATGTTGAAGTGACTGATAGCAAAGCGGAAGATGGCGTAATAGCCAACAAACCACACCGCAGCAATCACCGGCACCCAGTACCATTTGGTGGAGAGGCCGTGCAGCACGCCGAAGACGAAGAAGTCGATCACGTTGCCGTCGGTGTTACCGATGGTGACGCCCAGCATCGCCATCACGGTGAAGCCCAAGCCGGTCAACAGCGCGTGGATCAAATACAGCACCGGCGCGACGAACAGGAACAGGAACTCCAGCGGTTCAGTGGTACCGCCCACCACGCAAGCCACCACGCCGGAAATCAGCAGGCCTTTAATTTTATGACGGTTTTCCGGACGGGCGCAGTGATACATCGCCAAGGCCGCACCCGGCAAACCCCCGAGGAAGGCTGGCATTTTACCCTGCGACAGGAAGCGCGTGGCGCTCTCGGCGAAGCCGTGGGTATCCGCACAGGCCAATTGCGCCTGGAAGATAGTTAACGCACCGCTAACACTTTTGCCGCACACATCCATGGTGCCGCCCGCATCGGTAAAGCGGATGATTGCCACCAGAATGTGCTGCAAGCCGAAAGGTAAAAGCAGACGTTCGCCAGTACCGAAGATCATCGGACCAAATTCTCCGGCGCTGTTAATCACCCAGCCGAGGCCGGTAATCGCGCGTGCAAAGAATGGCCAAATCAGCGGAACCACCAGGCCCAGCACGCCCATCGCCATCGCCGTAACGATCGGCACAAAACGCGTACCACCGAAAAACGCCAGCGCATCTGGCAGGCGAATGTTGTGGAAGCGCTCATGTAACCAGAACACCACGATACCGACGATCACCGCGCCGAGAATACCGGTGTCGATGGACTGAATGCCGAGGATGTTTTGTACGTTATTGGCTTTCAGCACCGCCGCATCAGTGGTTGGCAGAATGCCGTTGATGTTGAGCCAGAAGTTGATACTCAGGTTCAGTACCGCGTAGCCAACAAAACCGGCAAAGGCGGCGACGCCTTTATTCTCGCGCGCCATACCGAGCGGAATGGCAATGGCAAACATCACCGGCAGATAGCTAAAGGCAAAAGAGCCGATCTTCGCCAGCCAGATAAACAGGTATTGCAGGAAAGGCTGATCGAGAAGAGGAATTAGCGTCAGGACGTCATGACTGCTGAGGGAACTGCCAATTCCTAACAGAATGCCGCAGAACGAGAGCAGGGCGACGGGCAACATAAAGGTTTTACCCAGACTTTGGAAAAACTCCCAAAGTGACATTTTGGGGCGGCTGGCGGACATAGATTCTCCTGGCAATAAAAGTAAAAGGCTTCAATGTGGTCAAGGATGATAAAACGTTTTACCACTTATTTTTGTGGCTATAATCACAAAGAGTGACTAATTGCAGGCTTTATTTTTGGTGCAATCAGTGTAACGTTTTATCTCTTTGAATTTGGACGTCGGTAACGGAACACTATGTCCCAGCAGAAAACCACTATTCATGATGTGGCGTTGGTCGCCGGGGTGTCGGTCTCTACCGTGTCGTTGGTGCTCTCCGGCAAAGGGCGCATCTCGCCCGCTACGGCCATACGCGTTAATCAGGCGATTGAGCAGCTTGGCTACGTGCGTAATCGCTCAGCCTCGATTTTGCGCGGCGGCGAAAGCGGCGTGATCGGCCTGATCGTGCGCGATCTCAGCCAGCCCTTTTATGCCGCGATGACGGCCGGACTCAGTGAAGTGCTGGAGCAGCAGGGCAAAGTGCTGGTGCTGACACAAAGCGGTCAGCACGGACAACACCTTAAACGCTGTTTTGACACGCTGGTGGCGCAGGGCGCGGAAGGCATTGTGCTTGGCGGCGCGGCGGCGCAAGCAGAAACGCTGGTGCCGCAGGCGCAGGAGCAAAACATCGCGTTGGTTTGCGCTTCGCGCGCCAGCAGCCTCGACAATGTCGACTCACTGCGGCCCGATAACAGCCAGGCGGCGCGCATGGCAACGGAGTATCTGATTCGACAGGGACATCAGCGCATCGCCTGGATGGGCGGTTTGGGATCGTCACTGACGCGCGCCGAGCGGATTGGCGGCTATTGCGCCACCTTGCTGCAATACGGCTTATCGTTCCGGTCCGACTGGATTATCGAGTGCGACGATCGCCAGCAAAGCGTGTCAGCGTTAACGCTGCAGTTGTTGCGTCAACATCCCGGCATCACCGCGATTCTGGCGCATAACGGCAGCACCGCGCTCGGCTGCTATTTTGGCGCGTTACGCTGTGGGCGAACTTTTGGTGAAGGCGCGGTGGATAGCTACTACACGCAGCAGCTGGCGCTGGTGGGCTTTAATGACGATCCGCAGCGGGAGCTGCACGATCCCACCATGACCTTTGTCAGTAGTGAAGCGCGTGATGTGGGGAGAAGGGCGGCGGAGCGGATGTTGCAGCGGCTGGCGCAGCCGGAAGCGGAAATTCAAAGCTTGATTGTGCCACCGCAGCTGATGCGCGGCGAAGTGTAAGGGCGGCCAGTTGGCCGCCCCATGAATTACTCTGGCATACCTTCGCTGGTTGGTGCGCCCAGCATATAGCGTGACAGAAACTGCTCCAGCGTCATCTTGTCGCCATTCATGGTGACCTGGCCGTTACCGTATTGCAGGCTGGTGACGATGTTGTCATCCTGCTGCTGGGTCAGGCGGAACATCTGGCCCATTGCCGCTAAACCTTTCACCTGCTGATCCGCCAGTTTCTGCGCATCGTCGCCCTGATAACCTTCCGCTAAACCGACATGACGCATGGTTTCGGTCGCCATTGGCATATTGATCGCCAGCTTGCCGTCGAGGGTTTTCAGCACGCGATCCACTGCGGCACCCAAACTCTGCGCTTCGCCGCTCACGGTGGCCGGATCGTTAAAGCCCACGTTCAGGTTAAAAGTGCTTTCCCCTTTATCATTTTTCCAGCTCAGCGGCGCGATGCTCAGCGTTGGCGAGCCTTTCAACAGCGTTGGCAGGTTATTACGCAGAATGGTTTGCACGCTGGCCTGATAGCGAATCGGATCTTCCGCCACGCCCGGCTGGTTAAGCAGATCCTGCATCTGCGCGTTGTAAGTATCGGAGAAGGCTTTAACCGCCTGCGCATCAAACTGCGCAAACTTCATCGCCAGCTTAGCTTCACCAAACGGCTGCTTCTGTAGGGTAATCTTGTCAACATCGACATCCAGCTGCCCACCAATCTTGCCTTCTTTATTGTCGAAGGACGAGGTGGTTTTCAGCTTCTCCAGCGACAAACCTTCCTGGCCGTTAATGCTGGCATCCAGTTTATCCAGAGAGATCGACTGATCGCCGACGCGCACGCCTTCCGGGCTGAGATGGGTATCGCCGCTCAGCTTCAGGCCATTCAGCGTAAACAGCACCGGCAGTTCAACCTGATTTTTGCTGGTGACCGCGATGCTGGAGAAGTCGCCGTCGAGGCTGACTTTGTCACCTTTGCTGTCGGCGCTGATGTTCAGCGTGCCGCCATTGGTGGCCAGACGATCGCCGGTCTGCGGATTGTTGTAATCCACCGCCAGCAGGTTGAGATCGGTATTGGTCGCACCGCTGTAGCCGACGCGGGTATCGGCGTTGACCAGCGATTTGCCGTTGGTCAGTTCAAACAGTTTCTTCACCGCATCGGTGTTTTCCAGTTCGGTATGCACAGACGCCATACTTGGGATCAGGCTGCCGCGCTTCAACTGGGCGAACGGGAAAGGACCGTGATCGATCGTCTCGTTCAGCACGATGCTTTGACCAGGCTTCAACAGTGGATTGTCATTGGTTTGCGAGCTGGCCTGCACCACCAATTTGGTTTTGCTGCTGAACACGCCACGCTGATAATCCTGATAGCTCAGCGTCAAACGGCTGTTCGGCGCGTAAGCATTTAGCTGCGCGTTGGCGTTCTGCAACATCTCATCCATATGGCTTTCCAGTTGTTTACCGGTAAACCATGCAGCACCAGTCCAAATCACGCCGAGCGCCACAATCACACCTACGGCAACCTGGGTCTTTTTCATCGCTGTGTCGTCCTTATCCTTGCGTCCGCACGCCGCTGGTCGGTGCGCGACGGGTGAAGAAAAACGCCCGCAGGCGTTTTAAATTAATAGTTTAAAAGAATAGCAGTTAATGCTGGCAGCGTCAGCCGGATCTCAGTTGAGCGTATTAAACACGCGCGCCAGACGTCCGGTGCCTGCCGCGTTGACCGGCGACTCATTGGCAGCGACAAAGCAGGATTCACCCGGCTTCAGCACCAGCTGTTGCCCGGACTTCTCAATTATCGCCTGACCTTCAATGCAGAACAGCAGGGCCGCGCTATTTTGTGCCAGCGCTTGCGGCGCAGCGGAAAGCCCATGAATGGCAAAGGCAAAGTCCTCTACCGGGATCGGGAAGTTCAGGGTTTCGCCGTCGCGCTGCGGCTGCGTCAGCAGCGTCGCGGCCGG
Source organism: Pantoea sp. AG1095 (assembly GCF_003208415.1). Taxonomy (NCBI): domain Bacteria; kingdom Pseudomonadati; phylum Pseudomonadota; class Gammaproteobacteria; order Enterobacterales; family Erwiniaceae; genus Pantoea; species Pantoea sp. AG1095. Next base: position 770,319 of record NZ_QKMJ01000001.1, read on the forward strand.
TTTTGCCTGAAACTTCAGGTTAGCCAGCAGTTCCGGGATATCGATGAACTTCGGCGTCAGACCGGCGCGCAGCACGTTATCGGAGTTCGCCATCACTTCCAGCGCCACGCCTTTCAGATAGGCGTGCGGCGTTTCGGCAAACAGGAACATCGCTTCACCCGGCTGCAGGGTAATAACATTGAGCAGCAGCGGCGAAAACAGACCGCTGTCATCCGGATAATCGATGGCGATAGATTTGATGGTCTGCCACGGTTCGCCTTCACGCCCATTGAGCGCCGATTTCAGTACGCCGATGGCGCGCGATTTTGCCTCGTCTTGCAGCGACAGCAGCGTGGCGAACAGTTTGGCCAGATTGGCTTCGTTAGCGTTTTCGAGGAAATGGGCGATTTGCGGATGGGCACCGGCCACCGGTTCGAGCAGCGAGACAATCTCATGCAGCTCACGAAAACCGTTCATCGCCTGGAAGGGTGTCAGCGCATACACCAGCTCGGGCTTGTGATTAGCATCTTTATAGTTACGTTCGGCAGCGCTCAGCGGAATGCCCGCGGCATTTTCACGCGCAAAACCCTGTTCGGCAGCGGCTTTGCTGGGATGTACCTGAATCGACAGCGGCTGATCGGCGCACAGCACTTTAAACAGGAACGGCAGCTCGCCGAAACGTTCAGCCACCGCTTTGCCGAGCATGGCGACTTTGTCAGCATCAATTACTTCACGCAGCGAACGCACTTCGCCGTTGACCTCAACGGTAGACGGGCTTTTCGGGTGCGCGCCCATCCACAGTTCCGCCATCGGCAAACCTTGTGGATTTTCGATGCCATAGAGTTCGGTCAGCGCAGTTTTGCTGCCCCAGGCGTAATTTTGCAGCGAATTGTTCAATTTTTGCATCGTTTACCCTTAATAACCGTAAGTAAATAGGCTTATTAAAGCAGAAAGTGCCATAGAAAATACACGAACAAGTGCAATAAAGGCGATAGGCTCGCATAATGTTAAATTCTTGTATGTGACAATCTTGCTCGCTCAATGGCGTCGCGGGAAGGCGTTTAGAGCGGAAACCTCAAAATCTGAGCTAAGGAGACGTAGTCATGGCAGCCAATCGCATTGAAAAAGACTCAATGGGACCGATCGAAGTACCGGCAGATAAGTTGTGGGGCGCACAAACCCAGCGTTCGCTGGAACATTTCAAAATCTCAACCGAGAAAATGCCCGTGGCATTGGTGCATGCGCTGGCGCTGACCAAGCGCGCGGCGGCGCAGGTGAACCAGGATCTCGGCTTGCTTCCGGCCGACCGCGCTCAGGCGATTCTTAAGGCCGCCGACGAGGTGCTGGCCGATAAGCACAGCGAGGAGTTTCCGCTGGCAATTTGGCAGACCGGCTCCGGCACCCAGACCAACATGAACATGAATGAAGTGCTGGCCAACCGCGCCAGTGAAATTCTTGGCGGCGAGCGTGGCATGTCGCGTCTGGTGCACCCAAATGACGACGTGAATAAAAGCCAAAGCTCCAACGATGTGTTCCCCACCGCCATGCACGTGGCCGCGGTCATCGCCGTGCGGGAGCAGCTGATTCCGCAGATTCACGTGCTGAAAAAGACGCTGAGTGAAAAATCCGACGCCTTCAAAGATATCGTCAAGATTGGTCGTACCCACTTGCAGGATGCGACACCGCTGACGCTCGGTCAGGAGATCTCCGGCTGGGTAGCGATGCTTGAGCACAATCTCAAACATATTGAGAACAGTATTCCGCACGTAGCGGAGCTGGCGCTGGGCGGCACCGCGGTCGGGACCGGCCTGAATACCCATCCGGAATACGCGGTTCGCGTGGCTAAAGCGCTGGCCGATTTGACCAAACAGCCGTTTGTCACCGCGCCGAACAAGTTCGAGGCGCTGGCGACCTGCGATGCGCTGGTGCACGCGCACGGTGCGCTGAAAGGCCTGGCGGCTTCGCTGATGAAAATTGCCAACGACGTGCGCTGGCTGGCCTCAGGCCCGCGTTGCGGCATTGGCGAACTGGCCATCCCGGAAAATGAGCCAGGCAGCTCGATCATGCCAGGCAAAGTGAACCCCACGCAGTGCGAAGCGCTAACCATGCTGTGTTGTCAGGTGATGGGCAACGACGTGGCGGTGAACATTGGCGGCGCGTCCGGCAACTTTGAGCTCAACGTATTCCGTCCGATGGTGATCCACAACTTCCTGCAATCGGTGCGTCTGCTAGCCGACGGCATGGACAGCTTCAATCACCACTGCGCGATCGGCATTGAACCGGTACGCGAGCGCATCGATCAGCTGCTGAATGAATCGCTGATGCTTGTGACCGCGCTGAATACCCATATCGGCTACGACAAAGCGGCGGAAATTGCCAAGAAAGCCCATAAAGAAGGCCTGACGCTGAAAGGCTCAGCGCTGAAGCTGGGCTATCTGACCGAAGAGCAGTTCGATGAGTGGGTGCGTCCGGAAGAAATGGTTGGCAGCATGAAGCAGTAAACCGCTGTTAAAAACTGGCAGACGTAGCACCCTCGTAGCGGCGCAATTGATTGCGCGATAAATCGCGCCGCTACGGATTGTGCGGTGATTTATAGCTGCCCGCTATACAACACCGGACCGGTTGGCTGGCCGGTTGGCGAGCCGCCGCGCGGTTCAAGGCTGATGGCAATGATGCCTGAGCGGGAAATCGTGCTATTTAACGCAACATCCGTTGCCTTCTGATTATCCAACAAACCCAATGAAATCGGCGCTTTGCCTGGCGGAATCAGCCACAGCTGCAAACTGTTGTTATCGGCGATGGTCACAGGATGTAACGGCGTCAGGCTCAGCTGCGCCAGTTTGCTGTCCGCGCTGACCACCCATTGCTGTCGATGCTGGGCGTCGTTCAGTACCGTCAACGGCGTTAACGTCGGCTGCTGCAGGAAAAGTGAGGCGAGCAGGGCGAACGCCGCGACACTGGCAGCCGCCAGCCAGCCCGCATAATGGCGTTTGGGTTGAATGACGCGTTGCTCGGGCAAACTCAATGTAATCTTTTTCCACACCTTTTCCGGTGGCGTGACGGGCGCAAGCTGATTATCCAGGCCCGCCAGCAGGGCTTGCCAGCGCGCAACGTTAGCCGCGAGCGCGGGCTCGTTTCGCAACCTGCGTGCAAAGCGCAAACGCGCCAGCCCACTCAAGGTGCCCAGCGCATACTCAGCTGATAAGGCCTCATCGCGTTGTAATTTATCGTTCATAGGCCCACACACTCCCGCAGATGCTCCAGCGCGCGGCGAATCCAGCTTTTTACCGAGCCAACCGGCTGTTGCAGCCAGGCGGCAATATCACTGTGGGACATCCCCTGATAATAGGCGAGCGTGATGCTTTGCTGCTGTTCGCTGCTCAGATGGCCAATGCAGTGTCGCAGGCGATCGGCTTGTGCCGGATCGTGCCAGTTATTCTGTTCGTCTTCGCTGGTGATTGGTAGCAGGTCGCTAAACTCTTCTGCCTCCAGCGTCAGGCGCGCCTGTCCGCTGCGTAACCCGTCAATGCAGCGATTGCGCACAATGTGCGTCATCCACGTCATCGGCGCGCTCAGGGCGGCATCGTATGAAGCGGCGCGGTTCCAGATGGTGAGGTAGCAATCGTGCAGCACCTCTTCCGCCCAACCTTGCTGACGCAGCATGCGCAGGGCAAGGGCGAAAAGATGCGGCGACGTAAGTCGATACAGTTGCTCAAACGCGCGGCGATCGCCTTTCGCGATCGCCGGCAATAAGTTATCTAACCGTTCTGCAAGCCTGTTATCCATCATCTTCCCGGTTGGCTAAAATGCCCAATCCGAGTATAGGCAATTACTTAGGCATCAAGACGGTATCAATCACATCAATCACACCATTTTTCTGATTGACGTCATAAGTGCTGATATTCACCACATTGCCTTGACCATCTTTCAGCTGAATATTGTGCGGGCCATTATTCATAATCCACAACGGTTGGCCGTTGACGGTTTTCAGCTCGGCATGTCCGCCACCTTGCTTAATTTTTTTCTCCAGCGCTTTCATGTCGTATTTACCGGCCACCACATGGTAAGTGAGGATGCTGGTCAGCGTGGCTTTGTTTTCGGGTTTCACCAGATTGTCCACGGTGCCCGCCGGCAGTTTGGCGAAGGCGGCATTGGTCGGTGCAAACACCGTGAACGGACCTTTGCCTTCGAGGGTTTCCACCAGACCAGCGGCTTTCACCGCCGCCACCAGCGTGGTGTGATCTTTGGAGTTCAGCGCGTTTTCAACGATGTTCTTTTGCGGATACATCGCTGCGCCGCCGACCATCACGGAGTCATCATTCATGGCGGCAAATGCACCTGCGGTGAACAGTAAAGTGCTGGATACGACTGCAATGCTCATTAGCTTTTTCATCATAAATCCTCGTAGTAGGGAGCGAAGAAGTTGCTCACACTCTGATATACGAGGGCAGCCTGCGAATTGGATGCAGCGATTTAAAAATAAATTTTACGCCAGCCGATCGCTCCACAAATGCAGGCGCGGAATGATCAGATGCAGCGGCTCGGCCAGCGGTTTATGACGCCAGGCAACGTTATCGGCATCGTAGTTCAGCAGTTCTCCCAGAGTCGGCACCTGCGTGCGATCGCGGCACAGCACCAGCAGCGGAGAAGGGCAGGCAAGCTGCACCTGTTTCTTCTCATTGGCGCGCCATACGCGGGCAATCGGCTGCACCTTCACCGGACGCTTGATTTTTAGCTTCGCACCGGCCGGCAACGCGAGGATCGCTTCCAGCTCTTGCTGCACTTTCTCCGCCCACTGTTCCCGCGTCCACGGTGCCTGCGCGCGATTGGCTTTCAGGCTGCGTTCCAGCTGTTCTACCACCGCATCACGCGTGACGTTTTTGATGATGTTTTTATTCGCCCAGCCAAAGCGCAAACTGTCCGGCGCGTTGAGCAGCGTGACGCTACGGTAGGCGTTAAGCGTAATTAACCCGCGCAGATGCTGGTGGACGAACTCAAAGCGCGCCTCGCTCGGCAAGCCCGACTCCACGGTGATCAGCTGTTCCAGCCGCTGCTTCAAAGTATTAATCTTGGCAACCTGCTGCGTAATCTGCGCATGCACATCGCCGTCGGCTTCAATGCAAATCGCGCCCGGCAAGCGCACGGCGGCTTTGGTGCTGAGCTTTTCCGATTGATGCTGCATAAACAGGCGGCAGTAATGCATTAGCGCCATGTCGCGTGCCGTTTTACCAAGATGCTGCGTCACCGCGATGCGTTCAATTTCATCATGTTCGCGGCCTTTCTCGATTTCCGGCAGACTAAACACGCGCGCAATCAACAGCGGTTGCTGCTCAATGTGTTGACGTAACGCGCCCAATCCTGTCTCCAGCGCGTTAACGCATTCGTGCAGATCGGCAACCAAATCATAACGAGCCATAAAATGCCCTCCCATAGTTACAACATACTTTTAGTGTACTGGCTTGGGCGCCGGTCTGCCAGCATTGCGCAAGGATTTTGTTAAGCAGGGAAACGTGGGATTTTTCAAGCTGGATGAACGTGTTATAACAATGCTTTGCCTGCTAACGGAATAATGTTGTGAAGCCTCAGCCAGAGCCACCTGCCGCCGCCATAGTTACGCTTGGCGTAGTACAAATCCTGTCGTGGGGCGGATCCTTCTATCTTATGGCGGTGATGGCCAATCCGATCGTGGCGGAAACCGGCTGGTCGCAACAATGGGTGTATGGCGCGCTATCGCTCGGCATGCTGATTTCCGGTTTGCTGGCGCCGCTGAGCGGGCGTCTGATTTCCCGCTCCTATGGCCGTGCATTGCTGGCGGCGAGCGGGGCGGTGATGGCGATCGGTCTGGTGATCATGGGATTGAGCCACAATCTGCCGCTGTTTCTGTTTGGCTGGCTGATTATCGGCGTAGGTATGGCTATGGGCCTGTACGATGCGCTGTTTGCCACGCTCGGCACGCTCTATGGCGGCCAGGCACGCGGCGCGATAACCGGTATTACGCTGATTTCTGGCTTCTGTACCACTATCGTGTGGCCGGGCACCGCGCTGCTGATTCACTGGCTGGATTGGCGTAACGCCTGTTTTGCCATCGCCGGATTGTTATGTGTTTCAGTGTTGCCCGCCTATCTCTACGCGCTACCCGCGCCAGAAGCGAAAATCGCCGCCGCCAAAGCAAAACCGACCGCGCAAGGCAACGAACTGGCACCCACACTGTTTTGGCTGCTGTGCAGCATTTTCACGCTCGCATCGGTGATCATGACGGCGATTTCGGTGCAGCTGATCACCTTGCTGCAGGCCAGCGGTCACACGCTGGCGTCGGCGTTGGCCATCAGTGCGATTCTCGGTCCGTGTCAGGTGGCATCGCGCATCGTGGATATCGCCTTTAAGCGCGGTCACCCGATCTGGACCACCTTTTTCTCGGTGGGATTGGTGGCGCTTGGCTTGCTGCTGCTGGCGTGTTACCCGCAGTTTGCGGTGCTCAGCATGGTGCTATACGGTGCCGGAAATGGTTTGCGTGCCATTGTGCGGGGAACTTTACCGCTGGTGATGGTCAAACCAGAGGCCTACGCGATTGTGGTAGGGCGCATGGCGCGTCCCGCCTTAATTGGTCAGGCCTTGACGCCGCTGGTTGGTGGCTATGTGTTTCAGCACCTCGGTGCCAGCGCCACGCTGTGGTTGTTATGCGTTCTGGCGTTGATTAACGTGCTGTTGGTCGCGCTTTTGCAGCAGAAATTGCCGCAGGCCAGCCCACAGTCGGAAAGGGGAGTGATAAACTAAGCAGCCTGTGCGCTTCTGCCCGATTAAATGGGGAATACGTGCCTGGATCACGGGCGTTGACTTCTAAAAAGCAACAGTGTTTGTTATATTTATTGCTCATTGATTACTCACTGTCGCGGCATAAAAACAACAAGATAACCGCAACTCAGGATATTGAAATGCTTGATTACCGCTTCCCGACAGCTTTGCAGATGGTTTTGAGCGTAGCGATGGCGGAGCAACTGGGCAAACGCTCGACCAGTGCCATATTGGCGTATGGTCTTGAAGCGAACCCCAGTTTCATTCGGAAACTTATGGTTCCGCTCACGCGTGACGGCATCATCGTCTCAACGCTCGGCCGCACCGGTTCCATTCATCTGGGTCGCCCGGCCGCCGAAATCACACTGCGCGACATTTATACTTCTGTGATTGAAGATAAAAAACTCTGGGCGTCACGTCCCGACGTGGCACCGCGTTGTCTGGTCAGTGCCAACCTGTGTTGGTATTTCAAATCGATTGCTGAAGAGGCTGAAGAAGCGTCGCTGAAAGTGCTGGAAACCCGCACCGTAGCGGACGCGCTGGCCGAACTGAAGCATAACGACACCAGCAACTGCGAAGAGTTGCCCGATCTCGAACTCGCCGACCTGTGTAAAAAAGGCCGCTAAAACCACTCTCATCCGTAAGGGCGTCATTCATGACGCCCTTTTTTATTGCCTCAATCTGCACGCAAAAAAAATCCGGGCACATCGGCCCGGATTGTTCATTTCACCTAAAACCCTTACACAGTTTGCACTTCCGCCTGTGGTTGCTTGCGCGTCACCAGCTTACGCAGCGTCACATAGAACACCGGCGTCAGGAACAGCCCAAACAGCGTCACGCCCAACATGCCGGAGAACACGGTAATCCCGGTTACGCCGCGCACTTCTGCGCCTGCACCTTCACCAAGGATCAGCGGAATAGTACCGGCGATAAAGGCAATCGAGGTCATAACGATCGGACGCAGACGCAGACGACAGGCTTCCAGCGCTGCATCGACAATGCTCTTGCCCTGCATCTCCAGCTCGCGCGCAAACTCGACGATAAGAATCGCGTTCTTACACGCCAGTCCCATCAGCACTACCAGCCCAACCTGCACAAACACGTTGTTATCGCCACCGGTCAGCCACACGCCGACCAGCGCCGAGAGCATGGTTACCGGCACAATCAGGATCACCGCTAGCGGCAGCGTCCAGCTTTCATACAGCGCCGCCAGCACCAGGAATGCGAGTAAAACCGCGACCGGGAAGACGATCAGCGCGGTATTGCCCTGCGTTGATTGCTGATAGCTCAGGTCGGTCCATTCAATGTTCATGCCGTTCGGCAGCACCTGCGTCGACATCTCCTCCAGCTTCTGCATCGCCTGCGCCGAAGAGAGCACGCGCGGATCGGCATCACCAATCAGGTCCGCCGCCGGATAGCCGTTATAGCGAATCACCGGATCCGGGCCATATGTAGTGGTGATATTCACCATGCTGCCAATCGGCACCATTTCGCCGCGATCGTTGCGGGTACGCAGATTGCCGATATCCTGCACGCTATCGCGGAAATCGCCGTCCGCCTGCGCCATCACGCGCCAGGTGCGACCAAACTTATTGAAATCGTTGACGTACGACGATCCGAGATAGGTTTGCAGCGTGCTGAACAGTTCGGTCAGCGACACGCCTTGCGCTTTGGCTTTATCCCGATCCACCTGCACATCCAGCTGCGGCACGTTAGCCTGGTAGGATGAAATCGGGAACATCATGCCCGGCGTCTGCAACACCGCACCGGTCATGGTGTTGATGGCGGTTTGCAGCGCACCGTAACCGAGCCCCGCGCGATCCTGCACATACAGCGAATAACCCGAACCTTGTCCCAGACCTAAAATCGGCGGTGGCATAATCGAGAAGCCAAAACCTTGCTGGATTTTCGAGATCTTAGCGTTGATCTCAGCATTAATTTCCGCGGCGGTGCGCGTACGTTCACTGAACGGCTTCAGACCGAAGAACACCGTGCCGGTATTCGGCGTGTTGGTGAACTGCAACGCGTTCAAACCGGGGAAGGCGACCGAATAAGCCACGCCTTCGGTGTTCATGCCGATCTCGCTCATCTTGCGAATCACTTCATCGGTACGCGCCAGCGACGAACCTTCCGGCATCTTCACGCCGCCAATCAGGTAGAGCTTGTCCTGCGTCGGAATAAAGCCGCCCGGCACGGTATGGAACATAAAGCCCGCACCGGCCAGCAGCAGCACGTAGACGCCGAACACCGCGCCACGACGACGCAAGGTTTTACCCACCAGCGATTCATAGCCATCCGAACTGCGCTGGAAGAAGCGGTTGAACGGACGGAACAGCCAGCCGAGCAGGCGATCGATAATGCGCGTCGGCATATCCTTTGCGGCATCATGTGGCTTCAGCAGCAGCGCCGCCAGCGCCGGTGACAGCGTCAGCGAGTTGATGGCGGAGATCACCGTTGAAATGGCAATCGTCACCGCAAACTGCTTATAGAATTGACCTGTCACGCCGGACAGGAACGCCATCGGCACGAACACCGCACACAGCACCAGCGCGATGGCGATAATCGGCCCGGACACTTCCCGCATCGCCTGATGCGCAGCCGCCGTCGGCGACAAGCCTTGCTCGATATTACGTTCGACGTTCTCCACCACGACAATGGCGTCATCCACCACGATACCGATCGCCAACACCAGCCCAAACAAACTTAAGGTATTGAGCGAGAAGCCGAGCAGATAAAGGATGCTGAAGGTACCGACCACCGAAACCGGCACCGCCAGTAGCGGGATAATCGAGGCGCGCCAGGTTTGCAGGAACAGAATCACCACCAGCACCACCAGCACAATCGCTTCGAACAGCGTTTGCACCACGGCACGGATCGAGTCACGCACGAATACCGTTGGGTCGTACGGCGCGGCCCACTGCACATCGTCCGGGAAACGGGTGGCCAGTTCGGCCATTTTGTCGCGCACCGCATTTGACAGATCGATGGCGTTGGCGCCTGGCGCCTGGAAGATACCGATACCCACCGCATCTTTGTTGTTGAGCTGTGAACGCAGCGCGTAGCTGCCGGAACCCATCTCGATGCGCGCCACGTCACGCAGGCGCACCAGCGTGCCGTCGTCAGCGGTTTTCAGAATGATGTTGCCGAACTGCTCTTCGCTCTCAAGACGACCCTGGGTGTTGATCGACAGCAGAAAATCGCTCTGTTTCTTCAGCGGCTCCGCGCCAAGCTGGCCGGCAGAAACCTGCACGTTCTGCTCCTGCATCGCGCTGACCACATCGGAGGCGGTCAAGCCACGTGCCGCCACCTTATTGGGATCGAGCCAGACGCGCATTGCGTATTCACCGGCACCGAAGATCTGAATCTGACCGACGCCTGGCAGGCGCGCCAGTTCATCCTTCACCTTCAGGGTGGCGTAGTTACGCAGATAGAGGGAATCGTACTTGCCGTGCGGCGAGAACATGTGCACCACCAGCGTCAGCGTCGGCGACATCTTCTGCGTGGTGAGGCCGAGTTGGCGCACCTCTTCCGGCAGACGCGCTTCAGCCTGCGCCACGCGGTTCTGCACCTGAACCTGCGCCTGATCCGGATCGGTGCCCGGACGGAAGGTCACGGTGGTGACCAGCACGCCATCGGAACCCGCCACGGATTTCATGTACATCATGTTTTCTACCCCGTTGATGGCTTCTTCCAGTGGCGTCGCCACAGAATCTGCAATCACTTTGGGGTTGGCACCGGGATATTCCGCGCGCACCTGCACGCTCGGTGGCACCACGTTGGGATATTCACTGATCGGCAGCAGCGGAATGGCGATCAGTCCGGTGGTAAAGATCAAAATCGACAGCACCGCGGCGAAAATCGGTCGGTCGATAAAAAAGCGGGAGAAATCCATAAAAGGCAGTCTCGAAGGTTATTGAGCGGAGCGCATCGCCACCGGTTGGGCGTTCACCGGCATGCCAGGCATAAAGACTTTCTGCAAGCCGTTAACGATCACCTTGTCGCCGGGCTTCAGGCCTTGCTGCACAATACGCAGACCATCGGCTAACTCGCCGGCCTGAATATCGCGGCGCTGGGCTTTACCTTGCGCATCGACCACATAAACGTATTTACGATCCTGATCGGTGAGCACGGCTTTATCATCAATCAACAGGGCGGTGAAGTCGGCGCGGCCCGGCAAGCGCACGCGCGCAAACAGGCCCGGTGTGAACTGACGCTGCTGATTATCCAGCGAGGCGCGCATGCGGATGGTGCCGGTGCTGGCGGTCAGCTGGTTATCGAGGAAATCCACGGTGCCGCGATGCGGAAAACCCTCTTCGCCGGTCAGCGCTACTTCTACCGGCAGCGACCCGCGATTTTCGCCTTTACGCGCCATCGCCTGATAATGCAGATAGGTGGCTTCATCGACGTCGAAGTAGACGTACATACGATCCTGCGATACCAACGTGGTCAGCACGCTGGCGCTGTCACCGGCGGTCACTAAGTTGCCGGTGGTGATCATCGCGCGGCTGGCGCGACCTTCAATCGGCGCGGTAACGCGGGTGAAATCAAGATTCAGCTGCGCCATATCCACCGCCGCCTGTGCTGACAGCACGCTGGCCTGCGCCTGATTAGCCGCCGAGCGACGCTGTTCCCACTCTTCGCGTGACACGACATTGGTGCCGATCAGTTTATCGGTACGCGCCGATTCACTGCGGGCCAGCGTAGCCTGGCTGCGCGCGTTGGCGAGTTCGGCCTGCGCCTGCTCGAGCGTGGCGCGGTAGGTGCGATCGTCAATGGTGAACAGCACCTGACCTTTTTTCACCTCATCGCCTTCGCGATAATTAACCTGATCGATATAGCCCGAAACGCGCGGACGCAGCTGCACGCTCTGCACCGCTTCGAAACGGCCGTTAAAGCTATCCCATTGGCTGACTTTCTGCTCTACCACCTGCGCGACACTTACTTCGGGCGGTGGCGGCGGGGCGTTTTGCGCCACACCGCGATCGCAACCGGCCAGCAGGCTTCCCAGCAACATCACTCCTGACAGGCTTACCGCCCATTGAACCCTGTACGTTTGCAGATGCATTGTTGTTATTCCGCTTTGGTGAAAATGAAAGGAGACGTACGAAAAATCTGCAACTTTTATGATTGCATTAAAACGCCACGAGTGTAGGCTTGCTCAAACTGCATCTGCAAGAATATCTGATACACTTTATGTGCGGTTTTGATCATTACGTTGCAGAAGGATCAAAGCCCCTACGCGCAGTGCGGCATTTAATGCAATAATAAAACTTGCATTAACTGGCATAGTCGTTCAACCTTAAAGTGTAATTGCAACTGATACTGATACTGTTCGCAACGGCGACCGGAGAAAACGAGATGATGACCACCGCATTTATTCACGATTTGATTGACTGGATTGACAACAATATTGAAACGCGTCTGGATCTGGATACCGTAGCGGGGCGCGCCGGTTATTCGAAATGGCACCTGCAGCGTATGTTCAAAGAGCACACGGGTTTGCCTCTGGGCGAATACATTCGTGAGAAGAAGCTGAAGAAGTCAGCGGATCGCTTGACCACCAGCAATGAACCGATTCTTAACGTGGCGATTTCACTCGGTTTCGACTCGCAGCAGTCGTTTAACCGCAGCTTTAAACGCCAGTATGGCGTAGCGCCGGGAGCATGGCGTCGTCACGCCGCGCCATCCGCCAGCGCGATGCAGTAAACCCCGCCAGGGCCAGCTCTGCTGGCCCGCGTTTTTCCCTGCCCTAAATCTGTTATTATCGTCGTCCTGTTTTTCAGGATGCCACCATGTCAAAAAAACTCTGGATTGCCTTAATTCTGATCCTGGCCGCGTTGTGGCTCGGGCTAAAACCGCGTTTGTCCGATAAATGGGCCACCAGCCACCCCGATATTTCGCAGCTCACCGATGCCAACACCGTGGCGCGTTGGCTGCAGCAGCATCACACATTACCCGATCTCTATCTCACCAAAAATGAAGCGCGTCGTCAGGGCTGGAATCCCAGCAAGGGCAACTTGTGTGAAGTGTTGCCGGGCCGCGCGATTGGTGGCGATCGCTTTAGCAACCGCGAAAGAAGGCTGCCGATGCAGGCGGGCAGGCAATGGTATGAAGCTGACGTGAATTACGATTGCGGCCACCGCGATGCCGATCGTCTACTTTACTCTTCCGATGGGCTGATTTTCCTCACCACCGATCACTATCGCAGCTTCAAACAGGTGCCTTAACCATGTTGACGCTCCATTTTGACTTTGAAAACTTATCGGATCGTCAGGCGTTTTACCGCGCGCTGGTGCAGCAGAGTGCCTGCCCAGTGGATTTCGGTAACAATCTTGATGCGCTGTGGGATTGGCTGACCGGCGGCATGGCGCTGCCGGCCACCTTCTATTTAGCGCATGCCGATGACGCCAGCGAGAGTGCAGAATTCGCGCCGGTGCTGGCGTTACTGGAAGAGGCGCAGCAGCAGTTAGAAGGCGAGCTGCGCCTGGTGCGTGGAGAATAAATTACGCGTGCAGCGGTAACAGCAAAATCGCCAGCATCTGGCGGGCATTAGCGGGCAAATCACCGCCGCCGGTGTAGCCATTGTTCTCAACGATCACCGAATTCAACCCCACCAGCCAGTCATAAATGTAGTAAGCGGTATGATTGGCGGGCGCGGCAGACAAGCGCGTCAAACGCTGTCCCGGCGAGAAGCTGACGCTCGGTGCAGGCGGACGGGCGAAAATGGTCTGACCGCGATTGACGCGGCTTTCAGGGCGCTCGCTCTCCGGACGCTGTAAAAAGCCCAGCCACGCCACAAAATCCCCCAGCACCGTCATGGCGCGTGAAACCTGACGATCGGTACGCGCTTCATGGGCGCTGGCCTGCGCATCCGGCTCGTAAAGCGCGCTTTGCAGTTTGCTCAGCACCTTGAGACGGAAGCTAGCGGTTATTAACTCTTCCACCAGCATCTCCAGCGTCGGCTTATCGACGTTGAGCAGCGCCAGCAGGCTGCGGCTCTCCGGCAACTGACGCAAGTGCTCCAGCCACAGCGCAAACACCTGCTGCGGGAACTGCTGATCGCGCTGACCGCCCGAACTGCGCGGCTCAGCGGCAGCGACCGGCTCATCTTTAAACAGATCAAACTCGAAGCCGATGCCGAAATAGCTCTGCTCAGCGGCCGCCGTTTTGGCGCTGTGTTGAATGTGATGGCTGCTGCTCTGGCTCAGCCACAGCTGACGCACCGCTTCACGCGACGGCTGCAAACGCTCCAATAGTTCGCCGTGCAAACCGGTGCGATGTTGCAAGCATTTCAGCAGCGTATCGGAAATCGCCTGCTTGCGAGCTGCCTGTTCTGGCGTGGCGCTGGATTCGGTCCACGGCTGCAAACGTTCCACCAGCTTGTGCTGTAGCGCGCTGAGCTGCAACGCTAAACGCTCACGGCGCGCTTCCGGCTGCATCTCATCCTGCAACCAACTGCCCATGCGATCGACGCCCGCGCGATCCAGCGCCAGCATCGACCCCCAACTCTGTCCCGGCTGACCAATCTGGCGTTGCACCGCTTCATCAACGTTAATCTGCTGCTGCTGATAGCGCGCATCATGTGGCGTGATCGCCCAAATCAGACGCGGCTTCTCACCGCTGGCGGCGATGGTTTGATGTATGTGCCACTCGCGCAGCGCGCTGGCGGCGACATCGGTGTCGTGACGCTGGCTGGCAGCGGTACAGATCAGCATCAGATCAATGCCCTGACGCGCGGCGTACAGGCCCGGCAGCAGTGCGCGTTTCTGTTCCAGCAGCGTGGCGCGCAGCGGATCGCGTTTGCGCAGCTGGGCCAGTTCATCCTGTTGCGCGCGATCGGCTGGCGTGCCCGGTGCAGGTAGCTCCAGCATATCTGCATCATCGTACAGCGCCTGACGCGGCGTGGAGCTGAGCGGCAAGGTGATCTCCATCGTCAGCAGCGACAGCAATCCCAGCGGTACATGCTGCGCTTTCCCCACGCGATTGGCGACGATCGGACACACTTCGATCATCTCCTGCCAGTCGGCATCATTGCCAATCAGTTTTTCTGCTGGCAGCGCGGCATCATCCACCAGCATGCTGAGCGGCGCTAACACGCGCGGCGCATGGCGCAGCTGGTGGCGCAAATGCATCAGGCTGCGCAGGCTTTCGTTTAGTGCGTTTTGTCCCGGCCACAGCAGGGCAAACAGCTGCACACGGTCGTCCACGTTGAGCCACGGCGCCAGCGCTACCGCCTGCGGCCAGAAGTGACGATCGAGAATCTCGGCATGACGATGGTGACGACGGCTCCACGCCCATAGCGTGATCAGCGCATCGCTGTCGAGGCCAGGCTGTGCTTCATCCTGACGGTGGCGCTGCAAACGCTGCAACGCGGCATCGATCTGCGCCGTGTCCGGCTGAAGCTCGGTGTTGGCACAGGCCAGCATCAAACGAATCAGTTCCACTTCGCTTAGCAGCGTCATCTCCAGCGGCCAGGCGTTGGATTGAGTTTCACGCTGGTGACTGAAGCGGGTGGCGATGGCGAAATCGAGATTGCCGGGATTGATGTTCTGAAAATAATTCAGGGTTTTATCGCCAAGACGTGCGATTAACTGGCCCTGGGCATCGCCGACCATCTCACTCAGCAGCCAGGCTTTGCCCGCCTGCGACTGGCCAAACAGCGCCAGCGTCACCGGACGCGCCAGCTGGCGCGCCAATGCATGGCTCTCCACGCGCGCGCGGCGCAGCTGCAGCGTCAGAGTTTCAGCTTCCATTGCCAGACGCGGCGCGTGCGCCTGATGGGTTTCCACCCAGTTCAGCGCGCCATCCAGCGTTTCCTGCATCAGGCTAAGACGTTTCGCGGGCGTAACCGGCGAGGCTTTTTTGGCAGTTCTCATCGTTTGCAGACGCTCCCGCTGTCGATCCAATATTGCGCATTCGCGTTGCCGGTGGCAGAAAGCGTGTTCAGTTTCAGACTCAGCTGCTCCAGCGGCACGCGCGTGCCGTCATCCATGCGCGCATCGCTCAGCACCAAACGCTCCGGGCCGAGATTATCCGGGCCGGGCTGCACCGCCAGCTTAATGCGCAGTACGCTTTCGCCGGCAACCTGACGCGCCAGCGTCGGGTCCACAATGCTCAGGCTATACAGCGGCGAGGCCGGCCAGCGATCGTTCTCCAACTGGCGGAAGCCGAGGCAAACGTTGCCGCGAATGCGGAAGCTGCTTTTGCGATCCAGCGCGAAGCTGCTGCTGTCGAGATCGATCTCGCTGTAACACAGATTATCGTCGCTGAGCGCCGAGGTCTCATCCAGCACGCCGAGATAGCGAATGGTGGAGTACGGTTCGAAATCACCGGCGCGGAACCAGAAGCTGCTGAGGCGCAGATCGAGCGCCAGCAGGCACAGCATCGCGCCGACTGCGGCGGTGGATTTCGGGTTATCAATGCGGCCCTGCTTGTTGAACGGATACCAGTCGCTGGTGTGATAGCCTTCCAGCGACAAAATACGGCTGCCCGGCAGCGGTTGCAGATGGCGCACCAGCGCCTGAATGCCGGGGAAGCGTGATGGACGACCGGTGAGCAGCAGCACATCACACTGATACAGCGACACCACTTCACACATCGCGCGCAGCGCCGGAATTATCGCCATACGGTGTTGCAGGAACTCGCCGTGCAACTGCGCCATGCTGACCACCAGCGGCACTTCGAGCAGATCGAATCGGCTGTCGCCGCCGAGCGTGCGCTGAATTTCGCCATTCACAAACGCCAGCACGCTGCTGGCCGGTTTTTGCGGCACCAGCTCGCCGAACAGCGCGTTGATCTCGCTATGGCTGTCGAGCGGATCCCAATTTTCATACTGCTCCAGCACCGCCTGCGCCAGCGGAATAAACAGCTGTAGCGTCACTTGCTGACGCAGCGTGGCTTGTCCGTCCATACGGCTGTCGTGACCGAACAGCTTGTTCATCAACGGTTCGGCCAGCTGCAAACCGGCTTTCTGCAAGCTCTGCTGCAACGCTGGCAGAATCCACAGCTGAATCACGTCCAGCAGAATATCGTCACCGGCGACTTTGAAGCCTTCGCGGAACAGTAAGCGCGGGGTGATTTTGACATTGTTGCCCTGGCCGTCATCGAGGCGATATTGGGTAATGGCTAAATCGGTGGTGCCGCCGCCGATATCAATCGAAGCGATGCGCAGGCTTTTACCCGGCAGCTCGTCAACTTCACGCGGACGATCCGGGCGCGCCATGCTGCTGAAGAAATCTTCTGCGCGGCCGGCAAAGTTGACCTGGGTTTCGTTGAATAGCCACACCATTTGACCACAGGTGGCTTCGTCCCACTCCATCTGCACATCCGGTACCGGACGCAGGCTGTTTGCCTGGCTGGCGGCGGTAAATTCCTCTTCGGCCGGATGCCAGCCCTCGGCTTTCCATACCAGCGCGATGGCTTCCTGCATGCGGCGACGGAAAATCTCACGCTCCGGCTTCGGCATCGCTGACGGTAGCGTCAGGATCACATGACGCAGCTGGCGCGGCGCCTGGCTTTGCGGCATGCGCTGGCGCTGTGCCACGCTGTTCATCTGCATCATCGCCTGCGCCAGCAGTTCGCACAGCATAAAGGTCATCAGCGAACTGCGGCTGTAGCTGGCGGAGAACACCGGCAGACGATCGTCTTCCGCCAGCGCGTGCAGCGGCTGGCCTTCGTCATTGATCAGTAAAGTGAACGGCAGCGCAGTCGCCTGTGGCTCATCGCTGCTGCCGTTGGCGTTGAAGCGCCAGCCTGGCTGATAGCGCGCTTCATCCCACAAGTAGCGGCGCGGGCTGGATAACCCGGTGCTCCCTTCGGTGCCGGCACGCAGCAACGCCAGACGGCTGGCTTCCCGGCCTACGCGCGTCAGCGACGGCCACATAAAAGCGTTTTCCCGGCCGCTCTCCAGCGAGAAGTTGGCCTTACCGAAACGGGTTTCAGCAAACTCCAGACGGCTGTCGAACAGCTCGTTGTAAACCTGATGCGGCTCGGAGAGATCGCGCAGCTGCAGCTCGTAGGTTTGACGCAGGCCGCTGCTCTCTTCGGCGTGATCTTCCACCAGAATGCCGCAGGTATGCGAGTTGCCGACGTCGAGAATGATATCGACGTTGACCGCCGGGGTTTGCAGCGAAGTTGCCTGAATATAGATTTCCGCCAGATCGAGCTGCTCGCCCAGCAGTTCCAGCAAGTTAAGATAGTGCGCCTGATATTCGAATTCACGCAGCGCCTGGTTCAGCTCCTGCTCGCGACGTGATTCCAGCGCATGCACCTGCTGGCTAAAGGTTTCACGCAGCCAGCCATCAACCCATGTATGGTCGAGGAATTCACCCAGCTCGTAGTTGTGCCAGGCGAGGGCGAAACTGACGCCGTTCTGCGCATCGGCTTTGCTTAAACCGTGCTGCTCGCCGCCATCCTGCTCAGACACAATGCGCGTATCAAAGGCGAGGGTGATGCGATGGGTGTTGCCTGCCGCGTCGGGTTGCGCCAGCGGCGCCAGATGCAGACGTGCCCAGTTGTCCGGGCCGCCGATAAAACGACGTCCGCTGGTGCAGCGCAGCACCGGCAGCGGCAGCCATTGATGGGCCAGCAGCTTCAGGGAATTGGCTAGCGCGATATCCGTTTCCGGACGCACCACTTCCGCCGCGCCGCCATCTTCCGGATAGAGCAGGAACTTGCCGCTGTTACCGTCGACGTTGAGACGCAGCAGCGGGCCGTTGGCGGTTTGCCGCACGAACTGGCGGCGAGCCTGCAACGCAGGTAAACGCAAACCGAAATCAAGAAACTGCACACCGCTATCTTCAATCAGCGTGATTTTCTGTTTGTCATCGATGAGGGGAGCCAACATGTTTACTTACTCTCACGCTTAATCGTCAACGGAAAGACCTGATCTGCGCCGTATTGCGCAGTACAGCTGGCGATGCCATCACCGGCTTTACACACCAGTTCCGGCATGCGGTAACGCGATTTATCGCTGCAGGTCGCAGTATAGCGGCTGCGCACTTCCATGCTGCCGGCGCTGGTCATCGCGGCGGTGACATCGGCTTTACAGCGGATGTTGTCGCCCTGGGTAATGGTGGCGGTGCCTTTGCCGTTGCGGATTTGATAGCGCAGGCTTGGCGGTTTGCCGGTCGGCAGATTGGTTTGACGCAACGTGACGCGCCAGGTGCCGTTAATAAATTTCACCGATCCAACGCGCGCATCTTCGGTGGTCATCACCAAATCATCGGCTTTGGCCGGTTCGGTGTGTTCAGCCACCACCTCAGGCGGCGCGACAGGTGTGGCAACCGGCGCGGCGGCAACGACGGTGGCGGCGGTTTGTGGCAGCGTGGTGGCGAGTTTTTCCGCTTTAACCATCACGGCAGGCGGCTTACTCACCGGCACCGGCACATCCGCAACGCTAATCGCAGCCGGTTGCGGCGCGCTGTGCAGCCAGTAGGCGACGCCCGCAGCCACCAGCGCCGCAACCGGCAACAGCAGCATCAGCGGACGCACGGTAAAGGCGCGACGTGGCGGCGCGACAGGTTCGGGGAGCGATTCAGGCGCGGGCTCAGCAATGTCCTCAACCGCCGGTTCTTCGGCTTCAGGTTCCGGCTCGATCAGCGGTTGAGCAGCAGCAGGCGACACCTCGATCAGCGGCGCAATTACCGGCGCAACCACCAGCGGAGCAGGTGCTGGCGGTTCTGGCAGCAGCGGCGGCAGCGCATCTTCCAGCGAATCGCGCAGGCAGGCCAGCGCGTCATCACGCGAACGCGCCTGCGGATCAACAAAGCCCCAGAAGGTGATCACCGGTTTGCCATCCACCAGATAAACGTACTGCTGATCCGGGAACTGCAACGTTTTGCTCAGCAACGCACCAAACAAGCGCATCGCCGGATTCTCCGCGTCGCGCGCGCGCAGGCTCAGCGCCTGCAGATCCTGCTGGTTTAGCGTCAGCAGTTCCAGCGCCTGACGGCGCTCGTGATCGCTGGCACCCAGCCAGGATTTTACTTTGCCAGTAAACGGGGCGTACCAATCGAGGCGGTCACCGCGCTCGTTGACCTGCGGGATCGCGAGGCAATTGGCCAGCGTGGTTTGGCGGCGCAGGCGCAGGGTTTCACGGATTTGCAGCGCGGACGTCCAGACCGGCTGGCCGTTTTCACCCAGTGCCAGTACCGTGTCCAGATTGCCGCTGCGCAGAAAAGTTTTTGCCACTCGTTGGGCCCTTATCGGTGGTTGTCTGAGGCAGAACAGTGTGTGTTTTTGGCGATGATAGTGATCTTAAGCCAAATGCAGCGAAATCAAACGGCTGATAAAGGGGGAAAAACAGGGCGTTTTTCCCCCGTGCGGAGAAGATTGCTGAAATTTTAAGCGCGGCTGCGCGGGGAAAGGATCACATAGGTCAGCATGCCGCCGAGCAAACCCCAAAAGGCGGAGCCGATGCCGAGCAGCGAAATACCGCTGGCGGTGATCAGAAACGCCACGATGGCGCTGTCGCGCTGATCCGGTTCGGCTAAGGCGCGCTGCAAACTGCCGGACAGCGTAGCCAGCAGCGCGAGGCCCGCCAGCGTGGCAATCAACACCGGCGGCAAGGCGCTCAGCATGATGGCGATCAATCCGCCGGTAAATCCGGTCAGCAGATAGAGCACGCCCGCCAATGCCGATGCCATCCAGCGGCGCGCCGGATTCGGATCGACATCGTCGCCCATACAGATAGCAGCGGTAATCGCAGCGATACACACCGAAAACCCGCCAAACGGCGACAGCACTAAAGCGATAAAGCCGGTCCAGCCGGTGAGCGCAGATACCGGCGGCTGATAGCCGTGCGCCTGCAAGGTGGCGATGCCGGGCGCATTTTGCGACGCCATGGTGACGAGAAAATAGGGCAAACCCACGCCAATCAGCGCCGCCAGAGTAAACTGCGGCATGATGAATTCCGGCCGACTGATCGCCAGCGCATGCGGCGGAAAGTGGATCGATTGCTGGCCGAGCGCCACCAGCACGCCCGCGATCAACGCCAGAATGATGGCGTAGCGCGGCAGCCAGCGGCGGCTCAACAACCACACCAGACACATGCTGCCGCACAGCGCGAAATTGCTCTGCAAACCGCTAAAGGTGCCGATGCCAAATTTCAGCAGAATCCCGGCCAACATCGCGGCCGCCAGCGACTGCGGAATGTGATTCATCAGGCGGGCGAACAGGCCGGTAGCGCCGCATAACACAATTAACAGGTTGGTGGCGACAAACACGCCCACCACTTCATTCAGCGTCAAACCCTGCACGCTGGTGGCGAGCAGCGCCGCGCCAGGCGTCGACCAGGCCGCGAGGATCGGCATGCGTGTCCATAGCGATAAGCCGAGCGAGGCCAACCCCATACCTACGCCGAGCATCGACAGCCAGCCGCCAATCTGCGCCGGCGAAGCGCCCGCCGCCTGCGCCGCCTGGAAGATCAGCGCCGCCGTGCTGCTGTAGCCCACCAGCACGGCGATAAAACCCGAGATCAGCATCGGGAAAGAGAAGGCACTGCGTGTGGTGGCGGTGGTCATCAGGTCACATCCGATTGTGCGTTATAACGCACATTGTGGCATGGAGCGTTATAGCGCACAAGTGCTACACTGCGCGCGAGCTTTTCGGGAGAACACATGGAAAATTTGCATCAACATTTGAGTCTGGCGCTGAAACAGCTGCGTCAGGCCAACGGCTGGAGCCTGACGCTGGCAGCGGATCGCACCGGCGTGAGCAAAGCGATGCTCGGCCAAATCGAGCGCGGCGAATCGAGCCCCACGGTGGCGACGCTGTGGAAAATCGCCACCGGCTTTAACGTGCCGTTTTCCTTCTTTGTGCAGGGCAGCGATCAACCGCCGGGCAGCGTGGCGACCTTCAGCCAGCCCAACGCGCAGATGCAGGTCAAGTCGCTGCTGCCGTACGATGCCAGACTGCATTTTGATCTGCTGGAAGTGACACTGGCGGGTGGCGCGCAGAGTGATTCATCAGCGCATGAAAGCGGGGTGATTGAGCAGGTTGTGGTGCTGGAAGGCGAATTGTTGCTGGGCGTGGAAGGCACATGGCGCCGCTTGCTTTCGGGCCAGGCCAGCCAGTTCGCCGCCGATACGCCGCACAGCTACCGCAATCCCCTCAGCACGCCGCTGCGTTTCCACAGTTTGATTCATTATCTGCAGCGTGCCTAGGATCGCCATGCATGGCGACCACCTAACAATCTTGCACAATTACAAATTGATACGAAGGTAAACTACCCAGTTTGCCTTCGTATTTATATACTCGCGGCTCATCAGTAAGGAGAAGGTGCCATGAGCGACCTCAACAGCGCGGCGGCGTTACTGCGCAGCATCAATGGCAAACTGGCGCGTCGCCTGCGTGAATCGGCGCCGCCGGGGGATCTCACCTGGCCGCAGGTGTCGGTACTCGGCTATCTGGTGCGCGATGGCGCGATGACGGTAACAGAATTGGCTACGCTGGAAGGGGTGCGCACGCAGTCGATGGGCGCCACCGTGGCGAGCCTGCAGACGCTGGGTATGGTGCAGGGTGCAGCCGATCCGCTGGATGGCCGCAAAACCCGCTATCAACCCACCGATGCCTGCCTGAAACTGATTGCTGCCAACCGCGCACAACGCGACGACTGGCTGCTCAACAGCATCGCAACGCAACTGAACCCGCAGGAACAGCACACGCTGCTGGCCGCGCTTCCCTTACTGCAACGACTTGCCAACCAATAATCCTGAGAGGACTTAACATGGCTTTAACTACCCTTGACGACAACACCGCGCTGATTGTGATTGACCTGCAAAACGGCATTGTTGCGCTGCCGGTCGCACCGTTAGAGGCGCATGAAGTGATTGAGCGCTCAGCGCGTCTGGCCGATGCATTCCGCGGGCAAAAGCGCCCGGTGGTGCTGGTCAACGTTGCGGGCGGCGCGCCTGGCCGTAATGAGCAGCCGAAACACGCTGGCGATTTGCCAGCCGATTGGGCGACGTTGGTGCCGGACCTGGCGCAGCAGCGCGGCGACATCATCGTTACCAAAAAAACCTGGGGCGCTTTCCATAACACGGATCTGCACGAGCAGCTGCAGCAGCGCGGCATCACACAAGTGGTGATTTGCGGCATCGCCACCAGCATAGGTGTGGAATCCACGGCGCGTCAGGCGTATGAGCTGGGTTACAACGTCACGTTGGCAACCGACGCCATGACCTGCCTGAATGCCGAAACGCATAAAAACAGCGTCGAGCGTATCTTCCCGCGCCTGGGCGAAACCGGCACAACCGATGATGTGCTGGCGTTGTTGAAGTAAGGATCATCGTAGGGTGCGCATTCATGCGCACCTGGCTTTCAGGTCGCCATGAATGGCGAGCCTACAGTTCCTGCCACGGATTCAGCAACATCACGCCAGTGGTATCAAAATCCCGTACGTTACGCGTGACCAGAATCAGCTCGTGATGAATCGCTGTCGCCGCGATCAGCGCATCGGTATGTGGGCGTTCATCAGGAATATGCAGCTGAGCGCAAAGGCGGGCCACGCCGCTATCAATAGAGAGTGTACGCCAGGCAAATTCTGTCAGAACCTGCTCTTGATACCAGCGCTGTAAATGATGGGCTTGCTGAGGGTCTTTACGGGCGAACTTAAGGATACCTTTTTCAATTTCCATCAGCGTCAATGCTGAAATAAACATCTCTTCAGCATCAATGCTTTTAGCCCAGGCTATCACCTGAGGATTGGCTTTAGGCGTCCCTGCCTTACGTAATTCTGAAATAACATTGGTATCCAGCAAATAGCGCATTAGAACTCCACATCCCTGTTGATTATGGTCGCACGTTCTGGCTCAAAATCGATATCTACGCCGTCCGGCATGGCGAGTGAATCTACGATGCTTCGGTTTGAACCCGTGAGTTTTTTATACGCTTCAAATGTCAGTAAAACATGTGCAGGATTGCCACGGTCAGTAATATAAACCGGGCCTTCCTCGGCGGCTTTCTTGGCCCGGGATACCTCCTGATTAAAAGCTCGACTGCTGATTCTCGTCACTGTCATCACGACCTCCATGATATGTAGAGATGTTGCTACATAACTATAAAGTAAGATGCCGTGCTGGACAATATTCAACCAATATCAAAGCCCCGCAAGCGGCTTGCAGGGCTTTGATATCATCTATCCAACGCGTTTATTTACTGAAACGCATAACTCACCGTCAGGCCCACGCTGTAATTGCGGCCCGGCGCCGGTTCGTAATAGCGACCGTTGCTTTCATTCACGATCACCGAACCGATGTAGTTGCGATCAAACAGGTTATCGACGCGACCAAACAGATCCAACGTCCAGTTCTGCACCAGCCATTTATAACCGCTGTTCACGCCGACCACGGTATAAGACGGCGCTTTCACGTCATTCTCATCATCCGCCGCGATATCGCTCAGGTAGCGCATATCGGTTCCGGCATACCAGCCTTGGTCGGGCGCGTAAGCCAGTCCGGCGTAAGCCATGTTACGCGCAATGCCGGGAATGCGGTTGCCGTCGCAGCTTTCGGTGCCGCAGGCGTTAGAGCGGTAGCGGGCATCCAGCAAGGTCCATGCGGCTTTGAAGCGCCAGCTCTCGCCGAATTGCTGGTCGAGGCCCAGCTCCAATCCACGACGGCGGGTTTCACCGGCGTTTTTGTAGCTGGTGCGGCCTTCAAAGCTGCTGTCAGAAACGATCTCGTTTTTGGTGTCAGTCTGGAAAATCGCCGCAGTTAACAGGCCGTTGCCGATGCGTTTTTTACTGCCCAGTTCAACCGTTTCGCTGGTGGCAGGTTGCAGGTTGAGATTCAGCCCGGCCTGATCGGCCGCGCGATAGGACAACTCATTCAGCGTCGGCGTTTCGAAGCCGCGACCAGCAGAAACGTAGGCGTTCCAGCTGTTATCAATGGCGTAATTCAGCGCAGCGGCAGGCAACCAGCGGTGATAGCGACGATTGCCGCTGTCATCGGGATCGCTGTCGGTGACGTAATAGTCATTGGAGTCGAAATTCACCGTGCTGAAACGCACGCCTGCATCCAGTGACAGTTTATCGGTTAGCTGCCACGCGGTTTGCAGATAGGGATCGAGGTTCCACATCAGATTGCGTTCATTACGACGCATCTCGCCCTGTACGCCCAACTCGTCGCCGTTAAAGTTTTGATAACCTTTACGCTTCTCAGTCATGGTTTCATAGTCGAGCCCGCCGGTGAAGGTTACCGGAATGGTGAACAGCGCGTCGCGGTGCGTCCAGCGGGTATCAATGCCCTGATAATGACGCGACAAAGCAATCACGCCGCCGGGATAACCTGCGCGCAGCTGAGTGGCTTTAGGAATGGATTGATACTGCGTGGTTTCACGTTCACCCGCGTACATCATCACGCTCAGGTCATCGTTCTCACTCATCTGGCGCTGATAGTGCAGGCCTGCTTGCGTCTGATCGACGGTTTTACGCGCGTCGTACAAGCTCACGTTGCTGGCGACCTGGCGTGGATTATTTTTCCACTGCTCAGCGGTCAAACCGCCCGGGTCCTGCGCTTCAACGTGCACGCTGTTGAACAGCAGCGTCAGGGTGCTGACATCGTCGATGCGGACGCCGAGTTTGGCGTTGCCGAGGTTTTTCTGCGCCGAGCTGTGATCGCGGAAGCCGTGCGTGGTAAAACGCGAGGCGGAAACCGTGTAGTTGACGTCGCCGGCTTGCGTACCGTCGCCGGTTGCACCGCTGGCTTTAACGCTGTTGCGCCAGCTGCCGTGACTGCCGTACCAGCTGCTGGCTTCCAGCGTGGTGGGTTGCTGTCCGGTTTCGGTTTCAACGTTAATCACGCCGCCCGACGAGTTGCCGTACAGCGCCGAGAAGGGGCCGCGCAGCACGTCGATGTGATCGATGGAGCCGATATCGATGTTGGAAGTTTGTCCCTGGCCATCGGGCATGGTGGCGGGGATCCCGTCGACGTACATACGAATGCCGCGCAGGCCAAAGGTGGAACGCGAACCAAAACCGCGCACCGAAATCTGCAGATCCTGGGCATAATTTTGACGATTTTGTATCTGTAAACCCGGCACGCTGCTGAGGTTCTCTGACAAATTGACGCGCGGTGCCGCATGGCGCATATCGTCGCCGGACACCACGCTAACCGCGGCTGGCGTGTCGAGTTCAGAAAGGCCCGATGCGGACGGCGCCGCGCTCACCACCATGGTGTTGCTGGCCGCGTTTGCCGCCAGCGCCGAGACCGGTAACATCGCAGGCAGCATCAGCAGCGAAGCCTGTCGCAGTAAAGCTATTTTCATTATGAAAGACCGTAAAAAGGGCGTGGAATGTACCGAATGGAACATTAATGGCGCGTATGTTAATCGTTTTATCATTTGTTTGAAAAGCGTAAATAGTATGACGGATTATTCATCATTGCGGTGTTGAAAATGTTTTTTCATCGCATCTCTGGCTGGCTGCGTCAGGGAAATTCTGTCAGTCTGGCGGTTTTGTCTTAAGGCACAAAAGAGAGGGAATGATGAGTCAACAACCTGTGGTCGCGGTACTGGGATTGGGCGCGATGGGGCATGCGTTTGCCGCTAACCTGTTGAAAAAAGGCTTCACGGTGCGCGGCTGGAACCGCACGCGTGCCAAAGGCGAAGATCTGCTGGATGCAGGCATCACGCTGGCCGACAGCGCTGCACAAGCGGTGAGTGGCGCGGATGTGGTGATCGCCATGCTGGCCGACGGCGATACCACGCGTCAGGCGCTGAACGACGCCAGCTCCGCGCTCAAGCAGGGCGCGACAATTTGCCAGATGGGCACCATCGGCGTGGCCGCCACCGATCAACTGATCGCGGAATTCAAAAGCACGCGTCCGGACGTGGTGTTTATCGATGCACCGGTTTCCGGCACTAAAGCGCCAGCAGAGAATGCGCAAATCCTGGTGATGGCCAGCGGCGATCAGAGCAACGCGCAGGCCGCCGAGCAGGTGTTCGCCGCGATCGGTAAAGGCACGCAGTGGCTGGGCGAGGCGGGCGCCAGTTCGCGCATGAAGCTGGTGGTGAATAGCTGGCTGATTGGTCTGATGCAGAGCCTGGCGGAAAGTACGCGTCTGGCGGAAGAGTTTGGTTTCAGCACCGACGATCTGTGGAAAGTGCTGGATGGCGGTCCGCTGGCGGCACCGTACGCCAAAATGAAACTTGGCATGATTGCCAGCGGCGATTTCACGCCGCAGATGCATCTGGTGTGGGCGCTGAAAGACGCCAAACTGGCGCTGGATGCGGCGGGCGATAGCAAACTGCCGGCGCTGGAAAACATTGTGGATGTCTGGCAGCAAGCGGTAGATGCCGGTTACGGCGAGCAGGATCTGGCGGCGGTTTATCAATATCTGAAACGCTAACATGAGTGCGCGGCTCAACTTCGACTTCGCCTATCGTCCGCTGGTGCCCTATGCGCACGATTATGCGCATGGCGACGCGGAGCCGTGGCATCACCACGCTTGCGCCCAGCTGATCCACACGCTGAGCGGCGTGGTGAAAGTGGAAACGCAGCACGGCAGCTGGATTGTGCCGCCGAGTCGCGGCGTCTGGCTGCCGGCGGGGACGCGTCACGCGCTGCACATTGTTGGCGCGGTGGCCGCGCGCACGCTGTTTGTGGATCCGCTGGCGCGCGCCGATCTGCCCGCCAGTTGTCAGGTGGTGCAGATTTCGCCGCTGCTGCGTGAGTTGATTGTCAGCGCGCTGGCGCTGCCGGAGCAGTACGTTCCCGGTAGCCGCGCCGAGCGGATTTACGAGCTGATCCTCGATGAGATCCGCGTGATGGATGTGCTGCCGTTTGGTCTGCCGCTGCCGGAAAGCGAGCGGCTGCTGAGTTTGTGCCAGCAGATCCAGCAAGCGCCCGGGGAAAACTGGACGCTGGCCCGCGCGGCTACGCAACTCTGCGTGGCCGAACGCACGCTGGCGCGCCATTTTAGTCGCGAAACCGGGTTACAATTCAGCGATTGGGTGCGCCGTGCGCGACTGAGCGTGGCGTTGACCCGCCTAGCGCAGGGCGATAGCGTGCTGACGGTGGCGCTCGATCTCGGTTATGACAGCCCGAGCGCCTTCAGCGCGATGTTTCGCCGCGTGCTCGGCGTCACGCCAGCGAACTACTTTCCTGCGGCAGAAAAGCGTGCGCTGCGTTGAGCAGCGCCTGCAGTGAAGCGCGCGCCACATCATTATCAATGCCTACGCCCCACGCGCGTTCACCGCGTGCATTAATGCAACTGATGTAGGTCACCGAACGACTGTCGCTGCGTTTGCCCAGCGTGTGTTCGTGATAATCCTCAATGGTGATGATTACGTCATAGCGCTGACGCAGCGCGGCAACGGCGGCTGAGAGCAAGCCGTTGCCTTTACCTTCCAGCATCAACTGCTTCGCGCCCTGTTGCAGCCGCGCCTTGAGGCGCGTTTCGCCTTTATCGTCGCTGTGACTTTCCGCTTCCAGCAAACAACGCGCGGGCTGCGTTAAGCCGTAATGCTGACAAAACAGCTGCCACAGCGCGTGATGGGTCATCTCCTGACCGTGCTGGTCGGTTTGCTGTTGCACCAGACGGCTGAAATCCTGCTGCAAGCCGCGCGGCAGTTGCAGACCGTGATTCTGCTCCAGCAGCCAGGCGGCGCCGCCTTTACCCGATTGACTGTTAACGCGGATCACCGCTTCGTAGCTGCAGCCGATATCCAGCGGATCGAGCGGCAGATACGGCATCTGCCAGATTGCTTCTTCACGCTCAGCACGGGCGGCAAAGCCTTTGCGTATCGCATCCTGATGCGAACCGGAGAAGGCGGTAAACACCAGTTCACCTGCATACGGATGACGCGGATGCACTGGCAGCTGGTTGCAGCGCGTCACCACTTCCAGCACCTGCTGGATATCGCTGAAATCGAGCTGCGGCGCGATGCCCTGAGTGTAGAGATTGAGCGCCAGCGTAACGATATCGACGTTGCCGGTGCGCTCGCCGTTGCCAAACAAACAGCCTTCCACGCGATCGGCACCCGCCAGCAGCGCCAGCTCGGCGCAGGCGATGCCGGTACCGCGATCGTTATGCGGATGCACGCTGATCGCGACCTGCGATCGCTGGCTGAAGTGGCGACAGAAAACCTCAATCTGATCGGCATAGACGTTCGGCGTGTTCACTTCGACGGTCGCGGGCAGGTTGATGATCATCGGACGCGCCGGGCCCGGCTGCCAAATCGCCGCCACCGCTTCGCAAATCTCCAGCGCAAACTCCGGTTCGGTAAAGCAGAAGGTTTCTGGCGAATACTCGAAGGTCCACGCGGTATCCTTTTGCGCTTCGCAACGGGCGCGAATTTGACGCGCACCGGCGCAGGCCAGTTCGATAATTTCAGCTTTGCTCTGGCGGAATACGCGCTCGCGGAACAGCGGCGCGGTGGCGTTGTAGAGATGAATAATGGCGTTCGGCGCGCCACGCAGCGCGTCGAAAGTGCGATCAATCAGATCGCTGCGCGCCTGGGTCAACACCTGAATCGCCACATCGTCTGGAATGTGCTTCTGCTCAATCAGCAAACGGACAAAATCAAAATCGGTCTGCGATGCCGCCGGAAACGCCACCTCAATCTCCTTAAAGCCACAGCGCAGCAGCAGTTGCCAGAACTCCAGCTTGCGCGCGCTGTCCATCGGTGTCGTCAGCGCCTGATTGCCGTCGCGTAAGTCGGTAGAGAGCCAGCGCGGTGCCTGCGTCAGCTGGCGCGAGGGCCACTGACGATCGGGTAAGTCGACAACCGGAAACGGGCGGTATTTTGCAGCGGGTTGCGTGAGCATAACGATCTCCTTGTAATGTGGCGTTCAGTCTCGCCCAGCATCGCGTGGCGCGGCTCGCGCATTGCTGACAATCATTCGCGCAAAAGTGACAACCGGGTTCAGACTCTTGCGCGCACACTCTGTAGCGGCGCGATTAATCGCGCATTTTTCCGGCGACACCGCGATCCTCCCGACATTGCGCAATAAATTGCGCCGCTACGATAATTGCGGTGATTGCATGCACAGTCTTTATGCGCCACGCGGCATATCTCATACGAAATCGGCATCGGTCATTTGGCGCGCGCGGGTTAGGCTGGGGTTTTGCGAGATGGGATAAAACACAATGAAAAGAGCAGCTTTGGCACTATTAATCGTGACAGCCAGCGGCGCGGCGGCGGCAGAAACCGTGACGCTGCGCATTGCCGATCAAAAAGGAAATATGCACGCCGAAATGGAAGCGGCGCAGCAGTTGAACAACCTCAATTATAAAATCGAATGGGCCGAATTCCCGGCGGCGGCTCCGCTGGCGGAAGCGCTGAATGCCGGTGCGGTGGATGCCGGTATTATCGGCGATGCGCCGCTGCTGTTCTCGCTGGCGGCCGGTTCGCAGGTGAAAGCGGTGGCGGTGAGCAAATCGGTGCCCGAAGGATTGGCGGTGCTGGTCAGCCCGGATTCACCCATCAAAACCGTTGCTGAGTTAAAGGGCAAAAGCATCGCTACCGGACGCGGATCGATTGGTCACTTTGAGGCGCTCAAAGCGCTGGAGCAAGCGGGCGTCAGCGATAAAGAGGTTAACTGGCGCTTCTTAACGCCGGCGGATGCGCGCATCGCGCTGGCAAACGGTTCGGTGGATGCCTGGTCAACGTGGGATCCTTATACCGCGCTGGCGGAAGTGACCCACACCGGACGCGTGCTGGTGAACGGCGTTGGCCTGTCCAGCGGCAACAGCTTCCTCGCGGCCACCGACGCCGCGCTAAACGATGGAGCCAAACGCGCGGCGCTGCAGGATTACGTCAATCGCTTAGCCGCCGCCGATCGCTGGGCCAACAGCCATGTCGATGAGTACTCCACCACGCTGGCAAAAATCATCGGTTTCCCGAAAGAGGCGGCGGCGAAATCCTTCTCACGCCGCAAATCGCACTGGCAAAGCATCGATGATGCCACCATCGCCCAGCAGCAGGAGACCGCCGATTTCTACCAGAAATACGGTTTGATCCAGCAGCATCTTGATGTGAAACCAACTTTTTATCACGGCTTAAAGGTTGCGCAGAACTAACCCTTTGTGCGCCCGCATTTGGCGAAACAGCAGCGCGCGCGTAGCATGGCGCCATGTTGTTTCGTCAAAGAACCCCTCATGTTGCTAAAAACCTTCGACGGTCATAACGACCTGCTTCTCAATCTGTGGCTGCATCATCGCGATGATCCGGCGCAGGCCTTTTTTCACGGCATCGAAAAGGGCCACCTCGATTTTCCGCGCATGCAGCAGGGCGGTTTTGCCGGTGGGCTGTTCGCGATGTTTGTGCCGCCAGCGCGCTATGTCAAAGAGGTCGCGCCGCAGCGAGCGGAGGAAAATCTCGAACCGCTGGCGATTCTCTGGCAGCAACTCGACATCCTGAAAACGCTGGCGGCGCAATCTGATGGGCGGGCGCGGTTATGCCTTAACACCGCTGATATTGCCGCCTGTCGCGCTGACGGCGTGCTGGCGCTGGTGGCGCATATTGAGGGCGCAGACGGGTTTGATGGCGAGGGTGAAGCGCTTGATGCGTTTTACCAGGCGGGCGTGCGCAGCATCGGGCCGTTCTGGAATCTGCCCAATCGCTTTGGCGAAGGCGTCAGCGGATCATTCCCCAACTCACCGGACAGCGGGCCAGGCTTGACCGAACAAGGTGAGCAGCTGATCGCCGCTGCCAATCGCCATCGCATGCTGATCGATATGTCGCACATGAACGAGAAAGCCTTCTGGGACACCGCGCGCCTGTCAACCGCGCCGCTGGTGGCGACGCACTCCAATGCGCACGCGCTCTGCGCGCAGCCGCGTAATCTCACCGACGATCAGCTGCGCGCCATCCGCGACAGCGGCGGCGTGGTGGGCGTGAATTTTGGCAACGCTTTTCTGCGCAGCGACGGAAAACGCGACAGCGACACCGCATTGATCGAAATTGTTAAACATGTTGAGCACCTGATCGCGATAATGGGCCGCGATCATGTGGCGCTGGGCTCCGATTTTGATGGCATCAGCGTGCCTGAGGCGCTGAAAGACGTGAGCGGATTACCGCATCTTTATGCGTTGTTGCGTTCGTTCGACTACGATCAAACAGCACTTGAGCAGCTCGCATGGGGCAACTGGCAGCGCGTGTTGCAACAAATTTGGCAGGATTAGCACCATTCCCTTACCGAATCAGGGTTGATCTGCTCGCTACATTGGCGCAACATCTGCGCGCGTACGGATTGCGATGTGATCTAAGTCACAGCCGCAATCCTCTTCAGCAGAGATTTCTCTGCGTTTTTGTTTTATGAGGAAGACCATTATGTGGAAAAAACCTGCGTTTATTGACCTGCGTCTGGGCCTGGAAGTGACTCTGTACATCTCCAACCGCTAAGACTTCTGCCCGCCGTTCGTGCGGGCATTTTGTTTTCTCTCTTTGGTCAACGTTCATGTTTATTAAAGTCCTCGGTTCAGCGGCGGGCGGCGGCTTCCCGCAGTGGAACTGTAACTGCGCCAATTGCAGCGGCCTGCGTAACGGCAGTATTCAGGCGCAGGCGCGCACCCAATCTTCAATCATTGTCAGCGACAACGGTGAAGATTGGGTGCTGTGCAACGCCTCGCCGGACATCAGCCAGCAAATTGCCCACACGCCAGAACTGATCAAAAAGGGTGTGCTGCGCGGCACGGCGATTGGCAGCATCATTCTCACCGACAGCCAAATCGATCACACCACTGGCTTGCTGAGCCTGCGCGAAGGCTGTCCGCATCAGGTGTGGTGCACGCCGGAAGTGCATGGCGATCTCACCAGCGGTTTCCCAATTTTCACCATGTTGCAGCACTGGAATGGCGGCTTGCAGCATCATGCGTTAACGCCGCTGGAGCCGTTCCGCGTCGATGTCTGCCACAGTTTGCAGTTCACCGCGATTCCGATTCTCAGCAACGCGCCGCCGTATTCGCCGTATCGTGATCGCCCGCTGCCGGGCCACAACGTGGCGCTGTTCATTGAAAACACCGCCAACGGCCAAACGCTGCTCTACGCGCCGGGACTCGGCGAGCCGGATGCGGTGATCATGCCGTGGCTGCAAAAAGCCGATTGCCTGTTGATTGATGGCACGGTGTGGCAGGACGACGAGCTGCTCGCCAACGGCGTTGGCAAAAATACCGGCAAAGCCATGGGCCACTTAGCGCTGGCCGAAGAACAAGGTTTAATGGCGTTGCTGGCTGCGCTGCCGGCCAAACGCAAGATTTTGATTCACATTAACAACACCAATCCGATCCTTAATGAGCAATCGCCGCAGCGCGCCTATTTGACGCAGCAGGGCATTGAAGTGAGTTGGGATGGCATGGCGATTCATCTGCAGGAGTTTGCATCGTGATCATCACTGAAGCATTATCGCCCGCCGCGTTTGAGCAGGCGCTGCGCGATAAAGGCGCGTTCTACCACATTCATCACCCGTATCACATTGCCATGCACAATGGCGAGGCGACGCGCGAGCAGATTCAGGGCTGGGTGGCGAACCGCTTCTACTATCAAACCAATATTCCCCTAAAAGATGCGGCGATCATGGCGAATTGCCCGGACGCGGCGACGCGGCGTAAATGGGTGCAGCGCATCCTCGATCACGACGGCAGCAACGGTCATGAAGGCGGGATTGAAGCCTGGCTGCAGTTGGGTGAAGCGGTGGGGCTGGATCGTGACGTGTTGCTGTCAGAGAAGCTGGTGCTGCCGGGCGTGCGTTTTGCGGTGGACGCCTACGTGAACTTCGCGCGCCGTGCTAACTGGCAGGAAGCGGCCTGTAGCTCGCTCACCGAGCTGTTTGCGCCGCAGATTCATCAGTCGCGTCTCGACAGCTGGCCGCAGCACTATCCGTGGATCAAAGAGGAAGGCTATTTCTACTTCCGCAGCCGTTTGAGCCAGGCGAACCGCGATGTGGAGCATGGGCTGGCGCTGGCGCTTGAGGTGTTTACCCGCGCCGAACAGCAGAACCGCATGCTGGAGATCCTGCAGTTTAAACTCGATATTCTCTGGACCATGCTCGATGCCATGACCATGGCGTATGCGCTGCAACGTCCGCCTTATCATACGGTCACCGGTCAGGTGTCCTGGCACAGCACAAGACTGGTATAACAACATGAAAGATAATGTGATTCCGGCTTTCCGTCGCGGCTACCGCATGCAGTGGGAAGCGGCGCAGGATAGCCATGTGGTGCTCTATCCGGAAGGTATGGCCAAACTGAACGAGACCGCCGTGGCGATCCTCGAACTGGTGGATGGCAAACAGGATGTGGCGGCGATCGTTGCCACGCTGGATGCGCGTTTCCCGGACGCGGGCGGTGTCGGCGACGACGTCAAAGAGTTCCTGCAATCCGCCATCGAACAAAAATGGATACAGTGTCGTGAACCCGAGTAAAAGCGTGACGCCACCGCTGTGGCTGCTGGCAGAACTGACCTATCGCTGCCCGCTGCAGTGTCCGTATTGCTCCAATCCGCTGGATTTTTCCCAGCAGGAGAAAGAGCTGACCACCGAACAGTGGATTGAGGTGTTTCGTCAGGCGCGCGCCATGGGCAGCGTGCAGCTCGGTTTTTCCGGCGGCGAACCGCTAACCCGTAAAGACCTGCCGGAGCTGATTCGCGCCGCGCGCGATCTCGGTTTCTACACCAACCTGATCACCTCCGGCATCGGCCTGACGGCGAAAAAACTCGATGCCTTTGCAGACGGCGGACTCGATCATATCCAGATCAGCTTCCAGGCCAGCGATGAAACGCTGAACGCGGCGCTGGCCGGGTCAAAAAAGGCCTTCCAGCAGAAGCTGGAGATGGCGAAAGCGGTGAAAGCGCACGGCTATCCGATGGTGCTGAATTTCGTGCTGCATCGCCACAATATCGACCAGATCGACAAAATCATCGATCTCTGTATCGAACTGGATGCCGACGATGTCGAGCTG
Organism: Pantoea sp. AG1095; assembly: GCF_003208415.1. Taxonomy (NCBI): domain Bacteria; kingdom Pseudomonadati; phylum Pseudomonadota; class Gammaproteobacteria; order Enterobacterales; family Erwiniaceae; genus Pantoea; species Pantoea sp. AG1095. The sequence continues at coordinate 804,989 of NZ_QKMJ01000001.1, forward strand.
GCGACTTGCCAATTCTATGGCTGGGCGCAACTCAATCGTGAAGGATTGCTGCCGACGCGCGAGCAGATCGCCAACGCCGAAGCGGTGGTGGCCGATTATCGTCAGCGCATGGGCGCCAGCGGCAATCTCACCAATCTGCTGTTCGTGACGCCGGATTACTACGAAGAGCGGCCGAAACCCTGCATGGGCGGATGGGGATCGATCTTCCTCAGCGTCACGCCTGACGGCACCGCGTTGCCGTGCCACAGCGCGCGTCAGCTGCCGGTTGCGTTCCCGTCGGTGCTGGAGCGCACGCTGGACGACATCTGGTACAACTCCTTTGGTTTTAACCGCTATCGCGGCTTTGACTGGATGCCGGAACCCTGTCGCTCCTGCGATGAGAAAGAGAAAGACTTTGGCGGCTGTCGCTGTCAGGCCTTTATGCTGACCGGCGATGCCGATAACACCGATCCGGTGTGCAGCAAATCGCCGCATCACGGCAAGATCCTCGAAGCACGACGTGAAGCCAACTGCAGCGACATCAAAATCCAGCAGCTGCAGTTCCGCAATCGCAGCAACTCCGAACTAATCTTTAAGCAGCGCGTCACCTGATGCACGCGCGCCAGCTCACGCTCGCCAACGGCCTGCGCTGCCATCTTTATCATCAGCCCGACGCGCGTGAGGCGGCGGCGCTGATGCGCGTGCAGGCCGGCAGTCTGGATGAAGCGGATCGCTGGCCGGGTTTGGCACATCTGCTGGAACATCTGCTGTTTTGCGGCAGCGAAGCTTTTCACGGCGACGATCGCCTGATGCCTTGGCTGCAGCAGCAGGGCGGCCAGGTGAACGCCACCACGCAGTTGAGCCGCAGCGCCTATTTCTTTCAGCTCCCAGCTGCGGCGTTGTCAGCAGGGGTGCTGCGGCTGTGCAATATGTTGGCGTCACCGTTGCTGACGGCGCAGGCCATTCAGCAGGAAACGGCGGTGATTGAGGCTGAGTATCAACTGCTGCAAAACCATGCCGACACCCTGAGTGAAGCTGCCGTGCTGGAAAAGTTGCAGGGACGTTTCCAGCGCTTCCGAGTCGGCAGTCGACAAGCTTTTGGTGACAATGTCACGGCGTTGCAGTTCGCACTACGCGATTTCCATAGCCGCTTGTATTGCGCTGAAAACATGGAACTTTGGCTGCAAGGCCCGCAATCACTGGATGAGCTCGAACAGCTGGCGGCACGCTTCGGCGGCAGTTTGTTGGCGGGTGGTGAACGCGCTGCGGCTGTTGAAGCTACGCTGTTGCAAGGCGATCGTTTACTGCTATCAGGCGGTGAAGAAAATTTCTGGCTGACGATGTTGGTCGCGGGCGATGAGCAGACTGTGCGTGACAATGTCACCTTATTAACAGCATTCTGGCAGGACGAAGCGCCCGGCAGCTTGCTGGCGCAGTTGCGCGTTGAGGCGTTATGCGAAACCTTTGACGCGCATTGGTTATGGCAAGATGAGCAACAAGCGTTATTGGCGCTGCGCTTTAGCGCCAGGCGCATTTCCCCGGCGCAGGCGCAACAGATTGAGCAACGCGTTTGGCAGCATCTGGCTGCGTTAGCTGAATGTACGGCGCTTCAGCTGCAGCACTACGCACAGCTCGCGCAGCAGGATTTCGCGAGCTTGTCGCCGCTGGAACAGTTGCGCGGCCGGGCGTTGGGCTTCGCGACGGGTTGCGCGCTGCCAGACAACTTCACGGATTTTGCCGCAGCGTTGCCGCATTGGCCGCGCACACGTCTGCTCACACAGCAACAGATTGACGGCGCGCCGCATCACACGCAGGGCTTCACCCTGCAACTGGCTGAGTGGCTGCCGCCGTTACTGGCTGCGACCAAACCCGCAGCGTTTCACTTCTATCCCGCTTCAGCCGCTGTTCCGCTCCCTCGTCTCCCGCCCGTGGCGCAGCCGTTGCCGCTGATTGCACCGGTAAAAGAGGTTGAAACGCTGCTGCTGCGTCCGGCGTTTTATCAGACCTTGCGTGACGAAGACGCGCAGGCGCGGCAGCGCCAGTTACGCCCGTTGCTGGCGGAATTGCGCCACGCGGGTGGCAACGGCAGCTGGCAACAGACGCATGCCAACTGGCAGCTGCTGCTCAATCTGCCCGCATCCGCCGATCGCGCGTTGTTTAGCGTGCATCAGGCAATACAGGCGCTGAACACGCCGGTGCTGGCGCAACCCGCAGCGAATACCCCTTCGATTGTGATTCGTCAATTGCTCGCCGCGTTGCCCACTCGCTTGATCAAGCCATTACCCGCGCCACAATGGCTGGCGGCATGGTGCGGCATCAATACCGCATTAAGCCAGCGCGTGGCGCATCTGCTCAGCGATTTTACGCCGGATCTGGCGCGCGACACGCCGCCGGCACGACTGCAACACGGCATCGTGCCCATCGCCTGCGACGGGCGCGATCAGGCGCTGCTGCTGTTTATGCCGTTACCGCAGGCCGACGATGCCAGCCTGGCCGCTTTACGCGTGCTGGCGCTGATGCTGGAAACGCGCTTTTTCCAGCGGTTGCGCGTGGATCAGCAAATTGGCTATGTGGTGTCGGCGCGCTATCAGCGGGTGGCGGATGTGGATGGCTTGATGCTGGCGCTGCAATCACCGGATATCTCCTGGCGCGCGCTGCTGGGTCATTGCAAACGCTTTATGCGTGAGATGGTAGCCGAGATCGCGGCAATCTCGCCGCAAAAGCTGGCGGCATGGCAGGCAAGCTTAATGACGCAATGCGCAAGCAAAGACAATGGCGAGGCCGCACTCGAAACCCTGCGCCAGCAGCACGGCCTGGCCACTCTCAATCGCGCGGCTATTCAGGCACTGACGCTGCCGCAGTTCGAGCAACTGCATCAGCGTCTGCTGAGCGAACGTCATCGCTGGTTGATTTTGGTCAATCAAAGCTGAAAGATTCAACCGAAACGTACGTGAAATCATTCGTCATTACGTAGGGTCGCTATTTATGGTGACCGAGTGCGCATGAATGCGCACCCTAAGTGCGATGCTACATCTCCCGCCAAAACTTCTTCTTACTGGTTTTACCAATCCCTGGATTACAGCTGTTGGTGGGATCAAGCTGTTTCCAGTGCGCGACATGCTCACACGACGCCTGATAAAGGTGCCCGACATTGTGCTCGGCGGGATATTTCGCGCCGCGCTGTTCCAGATACCGTTTCACCTCTTCCTTAAACACTTTCGCGTCGTAGCCGGGTTTCAGCACGTAATCCTGATGATTGACGAAGCAGAAGAAGTGCCCGCAACACGAATCAACCTGTACCTGCGCCGCCAGATGATCGGGCAGCGTCAAACGCCATGCATCGTCATTACGGCGCAGCGCCACGTCGAAGGCTACCAGCCGCTCGTTGGGGTTGTAACCCAGCGCGTCGCAGTAGGAAATGGTGCAGCCGCCCACGCCGAAACGCACCAAAAACGCATCTGCCGCTTCACGCGCATTGCAGCGGAAAAAGCCGCCTTGCTGCTCAGCAAAGAATTGCTGCAGTAAACTCTGCAACTCGGCGGTTTGCGGCGACTCTACTTTGATCATCAGATGATGTTGATACTCGCTGCGGTAATCCATGATGCGCGGCGCGATAAAGCTCGGCGTCAGCTGGTTGAAGAATTGCAGCACCCGATCAACAAAATTGCGCGGCAGGAATTTCAGGTGGCTGACGCGCACATCCCATTTGGCTTTATTGGCCATCATCTGCGGAATGGCCTGCGGGCCCAGTTTGCGAATCGCCAGATACATATGCTTGGCGTAGCGCACGGTTAAATCGAAGGCATTGCGATGGATATATTCCGCCTGCAGCGGCAGTTCGCTCATTTCGGTTAGCAGGAAACGGCGCAGCGCCACCAGCACGTTCTCATTGTTAGTGCCGATGTAGAAGGTGTCGCTGCCGGCGCTGGCTTCGAAGGTGGGTAAGCGTACAGCGAAAACCACCACTTTACCGGCGCTGCCCGAGCTGTCGTGCAGGTAGCGCAGATCGCCATTGAAGCGTGCTGGGGAATCCGCGGTCACATCTCGTAAGCGGTCGGCGTAGTCATCGGCCCAGATTTTACCCTGCCAATCGGCTTGCTCGCCGGTTTGATACTGCTGCTGCGTGAGATTTGCCAGCATCACTTCTGGCGTGTCGCCCAACTCGATGCCGAGGTGATTAACCATCTCTAAGCGACCATCCTCATGAATACGGGCGAACAAGGATTTTTCGGTAAACGCGGGGCCGCGCCGAATCAGCGAGCCACCGGAATTATTACAGATCCCGCCGACCACCGACGCGCCGATGCAGGATGATCCAATAACCGAGTGCGGTTCACGCCCGAGTGGCTGTAAGGTGTGCTCCAGTTCGGTCAAGGTGGTGCCGGGGAAGGCGATCACCTGGCGCGCCTGATCGATTACCTGCACGCCTTTGAGCTGGCGGGTGCTGATGATCACGATATCGCGGTCGTAATCATTGCCGTCGGGCGTTGAGCCGCCGGTGACGCCGGTATTTGACGCCTGCATCAACACAATCACATCGTGCGCCACGCACACCTGCAGTGTTTGCCACAGCTGCAACAAGGTTTGCGGTAACGCCACCGCCAGCGCGTCACCGCGCCCGACGCGGAACCCCTTTATGTACCAGGCTTTATCATCCGCATGGGTTAATAACTGTTTGTCACCCACCACCGCGGCCAACTTAAGCAAAATATCCTTCTGCATGCTCATTTTTCTCTTCTTTATTCTTTATCTGCCACGGTATTGGACAAGCGCAGCTGCACTGAGTCAATCATTCACTGGCCCTGACGCGTAAATAACGCACGGAATCATTATCCCTTTTTACTTTACGGAATAACCGGCAGGAACCGATAAAAATGCGCGGGAAATCACAAAATAGATCGAAATAAAAATCGCCAAGGGCGCGTTTATTTGGCTTGCTGATTTTACTGCGCAAAATAAATATAAACCTATGATTTTATTTGTTATTAAGGTTTTAAGGTGAAAAATGCCATGTGATTTATATCACAAAAATAAGCCTTTGTTGGATGCTGTCAATTATCTCACTCGGGAAATTCATCGCAAAAGTGTGACATTCGTTGCAAATAACAATGCGGTTAATCGGAAGAATGAATTCCAGACGCACAGCATAAAGGATGATGACAATGAGAATTGGCATGGTGATCAGCGGTGGCGATGTCACCGGGATTAATAACTTTGTGTATCAAATATCGCGCTTAACTCAAGCGGAAATGGTGTTATTTAATGGTGGTATTCCAGGTTTGCTGGAAAACAATCATCAGGAAATATCCCAACGTGATTTAGTGGATTACGCCATCGCCGCTATTCCGGTGATGCAATCGGGACGAACCAGCAGGAAATTAATTCGCCCGGAATATGAGATGATCGCCAAACACCTTAAATCGCTGCGCATCGATGTATTAATTATGGCGGGCGGAGATGGTTCATTACAATTCCTGCATACGCTGAGCGAATTTGGTATCAACTGTTTTGGCGTCGGCATGACCATCGATAACGATGTCTTTGGCAGTGATTACAGCATCGGTTTCTCCACCGCCTGTGAGCAGGTGTTAAAAGAGGTGGCGAAGTTACGTAATACCGGCCGCGCCTTAACCGGTCGTGTATTTATGGTGGAGCTGCTGGGTGGTTATTGCGGTGAATTAACCTTGCAGTCAGCGATCAAATCCAATGCCGATTTCGCGCTGATACCGGAATGCCAGATTGCACCGCAGGAGCTGGCGGAACGCATCACGCAGCGGCTGGCGGCGCAGAACAGCGTGATAATTTTGTGCTCGGAAGGCTATACCCGTGAATATTCGCCGGGCTTTCAGGGCGCTATCGATACCTTAATTAAACAAATTGAACCGTTAATTGGTGTGCGTATTCGTAAAACGATTATCGGTTATGGCCTGCGTAATGGCGATCCTACCTGTGAAGAGATTTATCAGGGCACCATTATGGCCAGTGAAGTCGCGCGTTGTATTCAGTCGGGAATGCGCAATAAAGCGGTGATTATTAATGGCAGTAATCGACCGATTCCGATTGATTTAATAAGCATGAAAAAACGCCTGGTCGATACGGAAGGGCATCATTATAAACTCGCTAAACAACTGCAAATTCTGTGAGGAAATAGCCATGCTGAAAATATTATGTGTCTGTGGATGTGGTTTGGGTTCAAGCTTTGCGATTGAAATGAGCGCCAAGTCAGTATTAAAGAAACTCGAAATTGATGCTGATATTGATCACACCACCATTTCTGAAGCCAACGCCTTTAAATCCGACATGATTTTAACCCAGAAAGCCTTTGCTGATGTGTTAAATGCCGATGCCAGCCCGGAACAGATCAAGCGGGTGATTATTCTCAATAAGCTGACCGACAAAGCAGAAATTGAAGAGAAAATCGTGGCGTTTATGAAAGAACGTAACTTAAAGGTTGCTAATCATGAATAGTGTCATCGACTTCCTGGTAAAAGACTTATTGGGGCAGGCATCGATACTGATCGCCTTTATTGCCCTGATTGGTCTGCTACTGCAAAAAAAATCGGCGGGCAAGGTGGTGGAAGGCACCTTTAAAACCCTGCTCGGTTTCTTAATTATGATGGCCGGTATCAACATTATTGTCGGTACGCTGACCTTCCTGAACACCATTTTCACCCACGGCTTTGGCATGCAGGGTTATATCACCGACGTTGCCGCCATTGCCGGGTTAGCAAACCGCGAGCTGGGTTCAGAAGTGGCGCTGACGCTATTGGTGATCTTTATCGTCAACATCATCATTGCGCGTCTGACACCGTTCAAATACATCTTCCTTACCGGACAGGCGCTGCTGTGGATGGCGACCATCGGTGCGGTGATTGGCTATAAAGCGGGGCTGACAGGTTTACCTCTGATCCTTACCGGCGGCATTTTTGGCGGCATTATGGCGGTGGTGATGCCTGCACTGGCCCAACCGGTGGTGCGCCGCATCACCGATTCTGACGACGTGGCGCTCGGGCACTTCTGCACCATTGGCTATCTGCTGACGGCGGCGGTGGCAAAGGTGGTGGGCAAAGGGTCGCGCTCCACCGAAGATCTCAAACTGCCCGATAACTTTAAATTCCTGCAGGACACCTATCTGTCGATGGCGGTGGTGATGGTGCCGATGTACCTGATCCCTGCGGTCGCCGCCGGTCCGGAATTTATCGGCCAGTACAGCAACGGCATGAACTACCTGATGTACGCCTTTATGCAGTCGATTCAGTTCGTGTGCGGTGTGTTCGTGCTGTATAGCGGCGTGCGTCTGTTGCTGAACGAACTGGTGCCGGCTTTCCGTGGTATCGCCATGCGTCTGGTGCCGGATGCAAAACCGGCGCTCGACTGCCCGGTGATGTTCCCGTACGCCCCGAACGCGGTGATCGTCGGCTTCCTCGCCACCACGCTGGGTTCGGTGGTTGGCATGCTGGTGTTCCCGATGTTTGGTCTGGCGATGATTCTGCCAGGATTGCTGACTAACTTCTTTGCCGGTGGCACCGCAGGCGTGTTCGGTAATGCGCTCGGTGGGCGTCGCGGCGCAATGATCGGCGGTTTCGTGCACGGTCTGTTCATTACCTTCCTGCCGGCGATTCTGGTGCCGATGCTGGAAAGCTACGGTTTTACCGGCGTCACCTTCAGTGATTCGGATGTCATCAGTACCGGCCTGGTGCTCGGCCATGCATTCCAAAATAACTGGCTGTTCGTCGCGCTGTTTATCGCCTTTATTACTCTCATCGCCTGGTTTGTTAACGGAAAATCCACCAAGTCTAAATCCCATGAGGAAAAGCTCCATGAAACTTTATAACTTTACCGATCTGTTACAGGTGGCTAAAGAACGTGAATTTAAAGCGCTCGGTTCCTTTAATTTGCACTGCCTGGAAATGTTGCCCGCCTTTTTTAAAGCAGCGGAGAAAACGAATAGCCCATTAATGATTCAGATCTCAACCGGAACCGCCAAATATCTCGGACATAAATTATTGGTGGATGCGATTCGCTCATTGTCTGAAAGCCGTAACGTGCCGACCTGTTTGCACCTCGATCACTGTTCGGATTTGGACGCTATCCAAACCGCGCTGGATGCGGGCTTCAGTTCAATTATGTATGACGGTTCACATTTACCGATTGAAGAGAACATCGCCAATACGCGCCGTGTTATTGATATGGCGCGCCCGCTGGCGGTTTCGGTTGAGGCGGAATTGGGCGCGATTGGCGGTTCGGAAGATGGCAAAGAGGTGGAAATGAACGATGCAGCGTTTACCACCGTCGATGAAGCCAAACGCTTTGTCGATGAAACCGGCGTCGATATGCTGGCGATCTCCATCGGCACGGTGCACGGCTTGTACACCGGTAAAGCCCATATTCAGCATCAGCGCCTCGCGGAAATTACCGATGCCACTAAAACGCCGCTAGTGCTGCACGGTGGTACCGGCGTCAGCGATGAAGATATGCGTCTTGCGGTGCGCAGCGGGATTGAGAAAGTCAACGTTGGCACCGAGATGAATGTGCAGTGGGTTGCGAACTGCAAGCAGACGTTTGAAAAGGGCAAGGTCAACGACAGCGTGCGTAATTTCCTTGTGCCGGCCAACGATGCCGTGACCAATGTGCTGGTAGAAAAGATTCAACTGTTCCGCTAATTCCGACTTACTCATGACGTAATAACCTGAGGTGCCCGGCGCCATTCGGGGCAGGAGATGCTATGTTTGGATTCTTGAAAAAGGGCTCTGATAATAAGAGACAGGATTCACAGGAAATAGATCTTCAGGCTGAAACCATCAGCGGGAAAATAAGCGAACTGGAACAACAGTTGGCTAGTAATCCGCAGGCGGCAGACACGCAAAAACAATTAATGCTGGAATATAATCGTGCATTAAATATCTTTGCCAAAAGTCGACACTATCGTCAGGAAATTGATCCGTTGTTTGTCAAAATTGATGAACTGCGAAACACCATTCGCAAATCGTTTTAAGGAGGCAGTATGAGTATTAAACAGCTGCTGCAGGAGGCAAGTGCGATTCAGGTGGGGATCAGCGCTAGGGATTGGCGCGAAGTGATCGCGCTGGCGGCGCTGCCGCTGGTGAATGGCGGTTACATCAAAGCCAGTTACCCGGAAGCGGTGATCGCTAACACGCTGGAGCATGGCGCCTATTACGTGTTTGAGGAGGGCATCGCCATTCCCCATGCGCGGCCGGAGGCCGGCGTGCTGAAAGATTGTTTCAGCATGATTGTGCTGGATGAGCCGATCTCATTCGACGGCAGTGACAAAGCCGACATCGTGATTATGTTCGGTGCGCGTGACAGTAACGCCCACATTGAAGAGGGCATCCGCGCGATTGTTACGCTGCTGGAGGATGAGGAGACGCTGGTGCGACTGCGAAAGGCCAGCAGTGCCGCGGAGGTGATAGAAATCCTATGACAACCGACACTGAAGAGAAAATTGTCGTGCTGGTGAACGGCATTCCGGCTTCCGGCAAAAGCACGCTAACGCGCGCGCTGGCCGAGCATTTCGGCTTTCCGGTGCTGACGCTGGATAGCCTGAAAGAGCCGTTTATGGCCAGCTTTGCGCCGGTTGATCGCCTGCGCAATCGCCAGTTAGGTTGTGCGGCGTATCAGGCGATCTGGCAAGTGGTGGCGCAAGCGCCGACGCGTTGTATCTATGTCATCGATGCCTGGTTTGGCTTCCAGCCGAAAGAGGTGCTGCAGCAGGGATTGCAGCAGGCGGGCGTGACGCGGGTGCTGGAGCTGTGGCTGGCGATCACGCCGGATGAGGCGGTAGCGCGTTATCAGGCTCGTTTAACCGATCGCATGCCGGGACATCCGGGCGCAGAGTATCTGCCAGAACTGCGCCAGTTAGCAGAAACAGCCCAACCGATGGCGCTGGGTCCGGTGTTGCAGCTTAACGCACGCAATCCGGATCAGGCGGCAGCCTGCGCCTGGTTACAGCGTCAACTGCGGCTGCCGATCAGCGCTCAACCGGCTTTATCGGCCTCGGGCTAAATAATGTCGGCAGCAGGGTGATCGCACATCAGCCCTGTGGCCGACAGCACCATCGCATGATTCGTCAATGCATCTTCTCCTGCCTGAACCAGGCTTTGTGATTACGCTCACAGAGGAAAGCATGATGAATATCGATTTACACGGAAAAACAGCCTTAGTTACCGCATCAACTGGCGGTATCGGTTTTGCCATTGCACAAGGTCTGGCGGCCAGCGGCGCGGAAGTGGTGCTGAACGGGCGCAGCGAAGCATCGGTGAGTCGTGCGCGGGAGAAGCTTAACGGCGTAGTGGCGGGGGCCAAAATTCACACCTTTATCGCCGATCTCGGCAGTGCACAGGGCGTTAAGCAACTGCTTAACGGCTTGCCGCCGATCGATATTCTGGTGAATAACGCCGGGATTTACGGTCCGCAGGATTTTTATGAAGTGGATGACGACACCTGGGACGCCTATTGGCAAACCAACGTGATGTCCGGCGTGCGCCTGTCGCGGGCTTTATTGCCGGAGATGGTGCAGCGTGGTTGGGGCCGCGTGGTGTTTATCTCCTCGGAATCAGCCTTGAACATTCCCGCCGATATGCTGCATTACGGCGTGAGTAAAACGGCGCAGCTATCGCTGGCGCGCGGTCTGGCAAAAGTGGTGGCGGGCAGCGGCGTGACGGTAAACAGCGTGTTGCCGGGCCCAACGCTCTCTGATGGCTTTGCCGCGATGATGGAAGATGAGGTGAAGCGCACCGGTAAGCCGCTGGAAGAGCTGGCGAAAGAGTTTGTGATGGCGCAGCGGCCAAGTTCGGTGATCCAACGCGCCGCCACGGTGGAAGAGGTGGCGAATATGGTGGTGTATGTTTGCTCGAAACAGGCGTCGGCGACGTCCGGTGCCGCGCTGCGCGTCGATGGTGGCGTGGTGGATGATATTGTTTAACGCCGTGTAACGATAAAATTTTGATGGCCGCAATCATCGTAGCGGCGCCATTTATTGCGTCGTGTTTAGGTGGGTAATATGCCTTCGTTGAGATGCGCGATAAATCGCGCCGCTACGATCCTGGATCTGGGTTGAGCACCACAAAGACAAAAGTTTACACAGCAAAGCTTGGTGTTTCTGCTGCAGATGCTTAAAATGTCCGCACTTTTCTCTGAGGCTGCGGCATGACGATATCGCTAACACGCGCAAAATGGATTCTGGCACTGGTTTGTCTGGTGCTGGCGTTTTGTCTCGTCCAGCGCAGCTTCAATTTGCCTTCCGCACCTTTAGCGCAGGTCAGCGCGTCCGCGCACACCAACATCAGTGATGATGCCAGCGGCAGCGAAAAACCCTGTGCGCTAAGCGCCAAATCGCTGAGTGCCGCCGCGCCAATCTTTGATACCGCATTGCCTTTCCTGCTGTTGCTGCTGGCACTGATCGCCACTTTCACACAAACTACCACTTGCGTCGGCTATCGCCGCGCACCGCTGTTTCCGCCTCTGCGACGGCGGCATCTGACCTTTTGCGTCTTCCGGGAATAACACCTGCGCGTTACATCGCGTAAACCCTGTTATTCACTGGAGAATTCACATGACTGTATTGATCAGGAGCCTGCTGCTCCTGCTGGCGAGCTGCGCAATCACTGCGCAGGCGGCAGACACCGGCTGGCTGCGCAATGCGCAAAACAGCCACGCCGAAGTGCGCCTGCGCAGCGCCAGCCACAACGATAATCAGCAACTGCTGCTGGATATTCGCCTGCAACCCGGCTGGAAAACCTACTGGCGCACGCCTGGCGAAGGCGGCGTTGCGCCGGAAATCCGCTGGCAAACCCCGGCGGTCAAGGCGCAATGGTTCTGGCCCGCGCCCGAGCGTTTTGACGTCAGCGGCTTGACCACGCAAGGCTATAAAGGCGATATCACGCTGCCGATCGAGCTCGCGAAACTGTCGAGCCAGCAACTTGCGGGAACGTTGACGCTCTCAACCTGTAGCGACGTTTGTATCCTCACCGACTTCCCGTTCAGCCTCGATCTGACCCAGCCCGCAGACGCCGATTTTGCCCGCGATTTCGCCGAGGCGATGGGGCGCATCCCGGCGGCTAGCGGCTTAACCGATCAACTCGACGCCAGCTTTGTAAATGGCGAATTGCAGATCCGCGCACAGCGTCAGGGCGGCTGGCAACAACCTGAACTGTTCTTCGATTATCCACCGGGCAGCATGCTGGCGGCACCGACGATCCGTGTGAATGGCGACACGCTCAGCGCGCGCGTAGCGGTCACCGATGAATGGGGCGAAGCGGCACCGGATCTGCGCGGCAAAACGCTGTCGCTGGTGGTTGCGGATGCTGGCATTGCGCAGCAAAGCGCGATAAATATCGGCGCGGAAACGCTGGTGTCCGGCGGTGCGGCGCAAACCTTATGGTCGGTGTTGCTGCTGGCGCTGCTCGGCGGCTTGATCCTCAACCTGATGCCGTGTGTGTTGCCAGTGCTGGCGATCAAGCTCAGCAGCCTGGTGCAGCAGCAAGGGCAAACGCAGCGTCAGACGCGCCAGCAGTTTCTCGCCTCCAGCGCTGGAATCATTTTCTCCTTCCTGCTATTGGCGCTGCTGATGACGGGACTGCGACTCAGCGGTCAGGCGCTGGGCTGGGGCATTCAGTTCCAGAGCAGCGGCTTCCTGCTGGTGATGGTGCTGGTGATGTTCCTGTTTAGCGCCAGCCTGTTTGATCTGCTGCATTTCCGCTTGCCGTCGGGTTTGAATACCAAACTGGCGACGCAGGGCGGCGACGGCTTGCTCGGCCACTTCGGCCAGGGCGCGTTTGCCACCTTGCTGGCCACGCCGTGCAGCGCGCCGTTTCTCGGTACGGCGGTGGCTTATGCGCTGACGGCACCGCTGCCGCAGCTATGGCTGCTGTTTGTCGCGCTCGGCGTTGGCATGAGTTTGCCGTGGCTGCTGGTGGCGGCGTTACCGGGCATGGCGCGCTGCCTGCCGCGTCCGGGGCGCTGGATGCTGCATCTGCGCAGCGTGCTCGGCCTGTTGATGCTGCTCGCCACCTTCTGGCTGGTGACGTTGCTGGTGCCGCATTGGGGCAGCACCTTCGCGCTGGTGCTGGCGGGCGTGTTACTCGTGGTGTTGTGTGGCTGGCTGGTGAAACGTCGCGCGCTGCAGCAGGCGGGCGTGGTGTTTATCACCCTGACGCTGGCCGGAGCGCTGTTCCTGATGACGCGTATCTCGCCGGAAGAGGAGACGCTGCACTGGCAGCCATTGACCGAAGCGGCGATCCATCAGGCACTCGAGCAGGATAAACGGGTGTTTGTCGATGTCACCGCCGACTGGTGCATCACCTGTAAAGTGAATAAATCTCGCGTCCTGAATCAGCCCGATGTGCGTGCTGCGCTCAAAGCCGATGATGTGGTACTGCTGCGCGGCGACTGGACGCAGCCCGATCCCGCCATTGGTGAATTCCTGCGCCGCCGCGACCGCGTGGCGATCCCTTTTAACCAAATTTATGGCCCGGCACTGCCGCAAGGCCAGATTTTGTCACCGCTGCTGAGTCGTGAAGCGGTGATCTCCACTCTCTCTGAGGCGAAAAAATAATGAAGAAATCCCTGTTACTGCCACTGATGTTCCTTGCCATGCCTGCACTGGCGGCCGCGCCTTTTACGCCTGAGCAGGAAGCGCGCATCAAAGAATTGATCCGTGAAACCCTGGTGCAGAATCCGTCGATTCTGGCGGAAGCCGCTGATGCCTTTGATAAAGAAGCAGCGCAACAGCAGCAAAACGTAGTGGCGCAGATGGTGAAGAAAAACCACGATGCGCTGTTCAACGACGCCGGTTCACCGCGCATTGGCGCTGAAAAACCGGCGCTGACGCTGGTCTATTTCACCGATTACAACTGCGTGTTCTGCAAGAAGTTTGAAGCCGATATCGAAAAACTGATTAAGGCTTATCCGCAGGTAGCGGTGGTGATCAAACCGCTGCCGTACCGTGCTGAAACCTCTCTCACCTCGGCGCGTCTGGCGCTCACCGTGTGGGAGCAGCAGCCGAAAAACTTCCTAAAGCTGCATGAGCGTTTGATGGCGAAAAAGGGCAATCACGATAACGCCAGCATCGACGCGGCGCTGGAGAAAACCGGCATCAAGCTGAAAGAGCCAAGCAAAGTGAGCCTCGATACCATCAACAGCAACCTGACGCTGGCGCAGCAGCTCGGCGTTCAGGGCACGCCAGCCACGCTGGTGGGCGACCAGATGATCAGCGGCGCGGTGCCATATGAGCAGCTGGAAGCGGCAGTGAAAGGCGCGCTGCAGGCGAAGCAATGAGTCGATTAAAGCGCTGGCTGCGTGAGGCACTGCTGCTGGTGCTGATTGTCGCGGCTGCGCTGTGGGGCATGGATTGGCTGCGGGCACCGCAGCTGCCTGCCGACCTGGCGCAACAACCGCTGACCTCGCTGCAAGGTGAGGTGAATCTGGCGGAACTCAGTCAGGAACGGCCACTGCTGGTGTACGTCTGGGCAACCTGGTGTGGGGTGTGCAAACTCACCACGCCAACCGTGGCGGCGATGAGTCAGGAAGGTGACAAGGTGGTGAGCGTGGCGCTGCGTTCCGGCAGTGACGCGCGCGTGGCAACCTGGCTGGAGAAGAAAGGGCTGCAAGGCGTGGCGATCAATGATGAGAGCGGGGCGATCGGCCAGCGCTGGGATATCAACGCCACGCCGACCTTTATCGTGCTGCATCAGGGCAAAGTCATCAGCACCAGCAGCGGCTGGACCAGCGGTTGGGGGCTGAAACTGCGACTTTGGTGGGCTTCCCGCTAATCGTTCTGGCGGCACTTTAAGGTGCCGCCAGAAAATCCTCGCGTTGCGGCGTAAAGGTATCCAGCAATACGCCCGCTTCCAGACACACACAACCGTGCACAATGTTCGGCGCTTTATACAGCGTATCGCCGGCGCTCACTTCTTTGGTAACGCCATCAATGGTGAAGGCAAAACGTCCGGACAGCACGTAGGTGAGCTGCTCATGCGGATGGTGATGCAGCGGACCGACAGCACCCTGCTTAAAGGTGACTTCCACCGCCATCAGGGTGCCGCCGTGCGCCAGTATTCGGCGCGTTACGCCGTTGCCTAAATCGTCCAGTCGGGTTGCGCTTTTAAAGATAAACATGATTTCTCCTTGCAGGTTGCATCGTCAATATGTGACTTAACTCACAGTCAAAAAGGCATTTAAAGGCTGCATTTTAACGTTCTTTGATTAAAATGAAACGGTGTTTCAATTTAATCTGAGGATGGATCATGAAAATCGCTTTGATGATGGAAAACAGCCAGGCTGCGAAGAACGCAACGGTGTTGAAAGAGCTTCAGTCTGTGGCGCAACCGCTCGGGCATCAGGTGTTTAACGTCGGTATGAGCGACGAACAGGATCACCATCTTACCTATATTCACCTCGGCATCATGGCCAACGTACTGCTTAACAGCAAAGCGGTGGACTTCGTGGTGGCCGGTTGCGGTACCGGCCAAGGCGCGTTGATGTCGCTCAACCTGCATCCCGGCGTGGTGTGCGGCTACTGCATCGATCCGGCGGATGCTTACCTTTTTGCGCAAATCAACAACGGCAATGCGCTGTCGCTGCCGTTCGCCAAAGGCTTCGGCTGGGGCGCGGAACTAAACCTGCGCTTTATTTTCGAAAAAGCCTTTACCGGTGAAAAAGGGCACGGCTATCCGCCAGAGCGCAAAGAGCCGCAGGTGCGTAATGCCGGCATTCTGAACGAAGTGAAAGCGGCGCTGCTGAAAGAGAATTACCTTGATTCACTGCGCGCCATCGATCCTGAGCTGGTGAAAACCGCAGTGAGCGGCCCGCGCCTGCAGCATTGCCTGTTTGAACATGGGCAGAATCAGGAGATCGTGGGTTTTGTGCGTGAACTGACGCAGTAATCAAAACGGTTTGAGCGAAGCCAGGGAAACCTGGCTTTGTTGTTTATGTCCTTCTTCATTTGCACTCTGGCATCAAAATGTCGGAGGAAATGTCGGAAAAAATATCGGAGAAAACGCTAAGAGTTAGGCAGCTTCAGAGTCAGTGAAGCACTCGACTTTGGTATCCCTTCGATTCAACAGTCACGCGTATTGATCCTACCGACCAACCGTTGCAGACGTCTCAATTGTTCATTTAAGTCACCACAGACGACGTAATGCATGTCAGTTAAACCAGTGACGAGTACGCAGGCCGGTGCCACTTTTGGTCCTGCGGTCCTCGCGCCGCTATCGCGGTACCTTCACTTCGCTCGTCTGCCTGACGGACCGGCGTAGACGGGACATCCTTGTCCCGACTCCGCTTTTCGCCCGCGTCCTGCGGGCTCTCCTGGCTTCCTCGCTTCGTTCAGCGCTGCGGATTGCCGGCCCAAAAGTGGCCCCGGCCTGCTTAAACTTCAGTGCGTGTTGTTGAAAAGGGCTCATAGGTTAGAGGCGCTGACGCAGCAGATGTGTCAGAGCCCGCAACAGGTTTAAAGCAAAATGCTTTCTTATCAGTAAGGATTACGCCATAAATGGCGACCCTACGCTAAAACCCCGTTATCCTGCCGGCTCGCATCCACCAGCATCTGCGTATACGCCACCTGCGCGCGGTTATGCACCAGCGCATCGACATCCAGCGTCTCCAGCACTTTGCCATGTTGCATCACCGCCACGCGATGGCACAGATGCGCCACCACGCCGAGATCGTGCGTCACCATCAGGTAGGTCAGCTTCTCCTGCTGCTGCAGATCACTAAGCAGATTGAGGATCTCCGCTTGCACCGAGACATCCAGCGCCGAGGTCGGTTCATCCAGTAGCAATACGCGCGGTTCGAGAATCAGCGCGCGGGCGATGGCAACGCGCTGGCGCTGACCGCCAGAAAGTTGGTGCGGATAGCGGGTTTGCCACGCGCGATTGAGGCCAACTTTCTCCAGCATGGCGATAACGCGCTGCTGACGCTGGCCGATGCCGTGAATCTGCAGCGGCTCCTCGAGAATATCGCCGATGGTGTGGCGTGGATGCAGCGATCCGTACGGATCCTGAAACACCATCTGCACGCTGCGGCAGCGCTCGCGCGCGATGCGATGCGCCAGCGGCACGCCATCAATCGCCAGCTCGCCGTGCCAGTGGGTGAACAGCCCGGCGAGGCACTTCAGCACCGTGGTTTTGCCCGATCCGGATTCGCCAACCAGGCCAAAGATTTCACCCTGATGAATCGACAAATTGACGTCGAACAGCACCTGATTACGTCGCTCCTCCTCACCAAAACTGAGGTTGAGATTACTCACGCGGATCATCTCGTTCATCATTGCTCCTTAGGGTTGCAGCCAGCTGGCCTGACGTTGCAGCACCGGCAGACGCGCTCGACGCTGATCCATATCGGGCAGTGCAGCGAGGAGGCCTTGCGTATAGGGATGCTGCGCCTGATCGAGTTCGCTGGCCGCCAGCGACTCCACCACGCGCCCGGCATACATCACCAGCACGCGGTCACAGAAACGCCGCACCAGATTGATGTCGTGACTGATAAAAATCAGCCCCAGACCACGCTGTTTCACCAAATCATCCAGCAGCGCCAGCACCTGCAAACGCACCGAAACATCCAGCGCCGAAGTGGGTTCGTCGGCAATCAGCAGCTCGGGATCGGTAATCAGCATCATGGCGATCATCACGCGCTGGCCCTGACCACCGGAAATTTCGTGCGGATAACATTGATAGATGCGGCCCGGATCGCGCACCTGCACCACGTCGAGCATCTCCATCGCCCGCTGCCGCGCAACCTCGCGCTGGCCGGGATGATGACTGCGCCAGGCTTCAGCAATCTGCTCACCCACGCGCACCACCGGATTCAGCGAGTATTTCGGATCCTGCATAATCATGGAGATGCGCTTGCCGCGAATGGCGCGCATCTGCGCCGGCGTGGCACGCAGCAGGTCCACGTCATCAAACTGCATGCGCTGTGCCGTGACCTGCGCGCTGCGTGGATGCAGCTGTAACAGCGCGCGGCCAACGGTGGATTTGCCGGAACCGGATTCACCCACAATCGCCAGTTTCTCCTTGCCCAACTGGAAGGAGATGCCGCGCACGGCGGGCGTCACCAGCCGGCCATTGACGAAATTGACCTGTAAATCCTGCACGTCGAGCAACGGTGCAGCGCTATTCGCTGCGGGGATCGAGGATGTCACGTAAGCCATCTCCTAAGAAGTTGAACGCTAAGCTGTTGATCAGAATCGCCAGACCTGGCACCGTCACCACCCACCAACACTCCAGCATGTATGTGCGGCCGCTGGCGATCATCGCGCCCCATTCCGGATCCGGCGGCTGCGCGCCCAAACCGAGAAAACCGAGTCCGGCAGCGGTGAGAATGATGCCCGCCATATTCATGGTGATGCGGATAATCACCGAAGGCAGGCACAGCGGCACAATGTGTTTCCACAAAATGCGCAGTGACGAGGCGCCCTGTAAGCGCACCGCGGAGACAAAATCGGCCTGACGCAGCGACAGCGCTTCGGCGCGCGCCAGTCGGGCAATCGGCGGCCAGGCGGTAAGGGTAATGGCGATCACCACATGTTCCAGCCCTGGACCGAGCGCGGCGACAAACGCCAGCGCCAGCACCAGGCTAGGAAAGGAGATGAAGATGTCAGTGACGCGCATCAACACGCTATCCACTTTGCCGCCGAAGTAACCGGCGGTGACGCCGAGCAGCAAGCCCAGCGGACCCACGGTGATCGACACCAGCAGCACGATATACAGCGTGATGCGCGCGCCCCACACCAGACGGCTGAAGATGTCGCGGCCAAACTCATCGGTGCCAAACCAGTGCTGCGCGTTGGGCGGCGTCAGCGCGTTGTTGAGATCCTGAATCAGCGGATGGTAGGGCGCGATCCAGGGTGCGAACAGCGCCACCACCAGCAGCAGTAAAATGATGCCGCCGCCAATCGCGGTTAGCGGGTTGCGCGCCATTTGCCCGAGAAAATGGCCGATGCGCGCGCCGGTGCGGCGACAGCGCGCCAGCCGTTCGCGCGTCTGGCTGGCTAACGGCGTATCGAGAGAAATCGTCATACTTTGGTCCTCGGATCGAACACCTGATAGAGCAGGTCAGAGAGAAGATTGAGCAGCACGAATATCAGGCCGACCACCAGCACGCAGCCCATCACCGCATTCATATCGCCGAGCATCAAACTGCCGGTGAGATAGGACCCAAAACCGGGCCATGAGAACACGGTTTCAATCAGCACCGCGCCTTCCAGCAGCGAGCCGTACGCCAGCGCCACCACCGTGAGCAGCTGCACCAGAATATTGCGGAACGCGTGCTGCCAAATCACCTGCCATTCGCTGAGTCCTTTCACCCGCGCCGTCAAAATGAACTCCTGCGACAGTTGCGCCAGCATAAAGCTGCGCGTCATGCGGCTGATGTAAGCCAGCGAGTGAAAGCCGAGCAGGGACGCAGGCAGAATCAGATGATTGAGCGCATTGCTGAACACCGTGAAGTCGCCCACCAGCAAGGCATCGATCAGCAGAAAACCGGTGCGACGCGGCACAATGCCATCGAGACTGAAATCCACACGGCCCGCGCCGCCGACCCAGCCGAGATGGGCATAAAACAGCAGCAGACCCACCATGCCCACCCAGAAAATCGGCGTGGAGTAACCCGCCAGGCTGATGATGCGCACCAGATAGTCAATCACGCTGTTGCGGCGTGCGGCGGCCCACACGCCCAGCGGGACGCCGAGGCCGGTACCAATCACAATCGCCAGCGTCGCCAGTTCCACCGTGGCCGGGAAGACGCGCAGGATATCGTTGATCACCGGCTGCCCGGTCAGTAGCGCCAGCCCAAGGTTGCCGTGCAGCAGGCCTTGCAAATAGATACCAAACTGCACCCACAGCGGTTTATCGAAGCCGAGTTGGTGATAAACCTGCTGATAGGTGTTGTGATCGGCATCCGGCCCGACAATCGCTAGCACCGGATCGAGCGGCATCACACGACCAATAAAGAAGGTCAGCAACAGCAGGCCAAACAGCGTGATCGCCACCTGAACGGTGCGGCTACGCAGGCGCCGCCAGTGGCTTTTTGTCAGCTTCATTGCGCACCTCCCGCCAGGCTGTCTGGCGTTTTCCATACGTCACGCAGGAAAGTGGTGGCCGATGGATGCGGCACGTAATCCTGCACCCGATTGTTCACCACCACCGAATCGGTCATTTGCGAGATCGGCATTAGCGCTGGAATCAGCTGGTCGTAGCGCTGCTGGATAGCGAAGTAATCCTGCTGCTGCTGTTTTACATCGCGCTCCAGCAGCGCTTTATCGATCATGCTGTTCAGCTGCGCGTCATAAAAACCGGTGCGCCAGCCCTGAAAATTGGTGAGGCGCGCGCTGTCGGCGTTATTGGGGTTGTACACCAGCGCGCGCAGGCTGGAGTGCGGATGCGGCTCCACGCCGCTGCCGCCGCGCCCGACCAGCAGATTGAACTGACGATCGCGCATCGCACCGTAAATCTGGTTACCGGTGCCGGTGATGATTTTGGCGCGAATGCCGCCCTGCATCAGCGTGGACTGAATCGCAATCGCGACATTGAGGAACGGCTGATCGGCCAGCACGCGCAGCGTGGTATCAAACCCGTTGGGATAACCGGCGGCGGCCAGCAAGGCTTTGGCGCGCGGCACATCCAGCTTGTAGCCAGGATCGGGCAGCGTTGCCGGCATGCCGGCTTGAATTGGCCGCTGATGCAGCGTGCCGTAACCGGCCATCAGCGTTTTGTTAATCCCCTGATAATCCACCAGATAACGCAGCGCTTCGCGTACCTGCGGATGGGCGAAGTGATCGTCCTTCATGCTCATCGCCAGGTAATAAATCGTGCCTTTTGGTACCGCGTCGATGGTGAGATCGGGATCGTGGCGCAGCGCTTTTACATCGGGGATCGCCATGTTGCTGGCAACATCGAGATCGCCTTTCTCCATCATCAGACGCAAGGTTTGCGACTCCTGCAGATGACGGAACACCACACGCGTCAGCTTCGGCGCACCGCGCCAGTAGTGGGCATCGCGGCTGATGCGCAGCACATCTTTGGCCTGCCACACATCCAGGCGGAACGGTCCGGAACCCGCTTCGTGGGTGGTGAGCCAGCGATTGCCCCAGTCGTTATTCACCGCCTGCGCCTGCACGGTTTTGCTGTCGAGTACCACCATGCTGCCGAGCGCCGCCAGCGAATAGAGCACCAGCTTGGGATCGTTAGGCTTGGGCAGGCGAATCACTACCGTGCGCGCATCCGGCGCGCTGATCATCTGATCCACGTTCTCTTTGCTGAAGCCGTAAGATTTCCATACCGAGGCCTGCGCCAGATTCAGGTGCAGCACGCGGCGCATCGACCAGATCACATCGGCGCTGCTCAGCGGATTGCCGGAGTGGAAGGTGACATTGTCACGCAGATGAAAGGTGAGTTGACGATTGTCGGGGCTGATCTCCCAGCGCTCCGCCAGCGCCGGGCGCACGTTGGTGAGCTGTTGCGGATCTAACTCGACTAAACCGTCATAGAGATTGACGACAATGCCGACCACTTCGTTGCCGGTCATGGCGGCGGGGTCGAGCGTGAGCAGGTTATTCATGTTCATGCCCACAATCAGCTGGTCGTCTGGCGTGGCCGCCAGCAACGATGGGCTACAGGTGAGCAGCAGCAGCGCGGCGCACCACGCTCTGCAGGGGTTCATCAGGTTCATAAGCAAAGTCCAGCAGGTCAGAGGTTTATCGTTTTTATGCCGTACTGCTTGTGTTGGGCGCTTACCAGCGATTTAGCGTGTGTGTCTCAATCCACGCGAAATTGATGTCCTCCCCAAGTCCGGGACGCGTTGGCAGATGGACAAAACCCTCTGCGTCCATGGGATCGACCAGCGCGTTGAGATAGGCCGGCGGCTGTTCGTAATCGAGGAACGGATGCAGCAGACCGCGTTCGTACCAGCGGCAGTTGCGGATAGCGCCGACCACCGCGATGCTGGCGGCACCGTTACCGTGTACTTCGCAATCCATACCAAAGGCTTCGGCCAGGCTGGCGACCTTCATGGTGGCGGAGATGCCGCCGACGCCGTTAGCGCCAGCGCGTAGAATGTCGCAGGCACCAGCGCGCACCCAATCGGCGCGGCTGTGGTGTTTGCCGCCGAGACTTTCCGGGCCGAGCACGTCAATGCTGAGGTTTTCCGCCAGCCACGCGTATGACGCCATGCTTTCCTCTTCCATCGGCTCTTCGAACCAGGCGAAATTGAGTTTTTCCAGCGCTTTGCCAATGGTGAGCGCCTCGCTGCGGCTGTACCAGTGATAGCCGTCGAGCATCAGGGCGATGTCCGGGCCGACCGCTTCGCGCACCGCAGCGCAGGCTTTGATGTCCATTTGGGTGCTGGGCGCGAACGACACCGGCGGCATCCAGGTGTGCAGTTTGATGGCCTGATAACCGCGCGCGACCAGTTTTTCGGCAAACTGCGCGTATTCATCGGGCGTGGATAAACCGCCTTCCAGCTCATCGCCGCACATGGTGCTGCCGTAAGCGGGGATTTTCTCGCGATAACCGCCAAGCAGCTTATGCACCGGCTGCTTGAGTTTGCGGCCAATCAAATCCCACAGCGCCTGTTCCACCGCCGATAACGCGCGTTCGGTGAGCTGATGGGCGCTACCGCGCTGCCAGTGCACCAGATCCTGCCACAGACGCTCGCGGTCAAAGGCATTTTGCCCAATCAGCACTTTGCGGAAGAAGGCGTTCACCACGTGCGGACGAATCACTTCGGCGGGAGCAAACGCGTAGCCGCAATCGCCATCTTCGCTGGTGATCGTTAGCAGCGCCATTTGGGCATCGGTCTCTGCACCGGGATGCGAATGTCCGGCGCTGTCAGAGACGCGTCGCGTGGGGTAGCTAAACATGGTGACATCAATGGCACTGATCTTCACGGTAACTCCTCCTTCAACTCAGTGGCTTGCCCAAACTGGGCATTAACATAAAAAATAAAACGCCGTTTCATTTTGTAATTTAGCGTTCACATTTTGTTTACGCATTAGCCAAAGCGCGGGATAGCGTGGCGATTAATTGGGCATTTGCCCGGTGTGCTGTGAGGTTTTTCACGAATGACGGGCGTTTTGTGAGCGAATGCACAGCGGGAAAAAGCGCGGGGAATGTAAAAAAATGTGTATCCAGGGCTTTTCATTTCCTGTCTGCCAGGTAATAGTGACGCCGCGAAATTTAAATAATAATCATTATCATTCTAGGTGTATTAAATGAAATCATGGCTGATAGCACTGGGATTACTGGCGGTGACGGGTCACGCTGCGGCGAAAACCATTACCGATGTGGCTGGACGACAGGTCGAGGTCAAGGAGGAGTCTAAACGCATCATTCTCGGCGAAGGGCGTCAGATGTACTTGCTGGCGGCGTTTGATACCGCTGCGCCGTTCCAGCGCGTGGTGGGCTGGCGTGACGATTTCCATAAAGCTGACTACGACGGCTATCTGGCGTATGAAAAGAAATATCCGCAGATCAAAAAGCTGCCGACCTTTGGTGGCGCGAAAGATGGCACCTTTAACGTCGAACAGGCGCTGACGCTGAAGCCCGATTTGGTGCTGATGAACCTCGAATCCAAAGCCGCGACCGATGAAGGCAAGCTGATCGAGAAGTTACAAGCGGTGGGCGTGCCGGTGGTGTTTATCGACTTCCGCGAGAAGCCGATGGAGCATGCTGAGCAAAGCATCCGCATTATGGGCGAGTTGGTGAACAATCCGCAGCGCGCCGAAGAGATTGTGGCGTTCCGCCGTGCGCAAATCGAAAAGGTAACCGATCGCCTGAAAAACTTTAACGGCACGCGCCCGAAAGTGATGATTGATCGTGCTGGCGGCTACAGCGACGAGTGCTGCATGTCGTTTGGTAACGAGAACTTTGGTCAGATGGTAGAACTGGCGGGCGGCAGCAACATCGCCAAAGGGTTGATTCCAGGCACGTTCGGCACACTCAATCCCGAGCAGATCATCGCCAGCCGTCCCGATGTGGTGGTGGTGACAGGCGCGAACTGGAAAAACTACAACACCGTGGGTAAATGGGTTGGCGTGGGGCCCGGTGCGGATGTGAAAGAAGCGACGGCGCGTTTACGCCTGCTAATGATGCGTGATGCCTTCAAAACACTGCCGGTGGCGCACAACGGTAACGCGCATGCCATCTGGCATCAGTTCTACGACAGCCCGTATCAGTTTGTCGCGATTCAGGCGCTGGCGAAGTGGCTGCATCCTGAACTGTTTGCCGATCTCGATCCGGACGCCACGTTCCGTGAGTTCCACGAAAAGTTTCTGCCTTTGCCGTATCAACCGGGTTATTGGGTAAGCCTGCCGGCAGATAAGTCTTAAGTTAGAGTGTGTTAGATAAGTGTTAAACGTTACTGTTTATCTTTACTAATATTTCACAGGTGGCTGCACGTTGTTTTATAAAAGCGAAACGCGTGCACCATCTGACAATAATACGGTAAGGGAGAGAGTAATGTTTCATACCTCAGGAAGATCGGTGTTCGGTGTGACGTTGTATACGCTGCTGGAACCGTTGCCGCTGGGCTTTTTTGTCGCCGCCTGGTTTTTCGATATCCTCTATTTGCAAACCTTCGTCATCATGTGGACCAAATCCGCCAGTTGGCTGATCACTATCGGTCTGGTGCTGGCCATCCTGCCACGTTTAATCAGTTTGGTTTATTTATTCCGTGGCGCGCGGCCGACCGAGAAAACCCATTTCTGGCTGTCGCTGCTGGCGATCGTGCTGGCGGTGGTGAACGCCTTTATTCACAGTCGCGATGCTTACGCGGTGGTGCCACTGGGCATCACGCTGTCGACGCTGGTGGTGGCGCTGCTGCTGATCGCTAACGTGCAGCTGGTGTTGCGCGAACGTCGCACGCAAGGAGGTCGCGTATGAAACACTTACTCAGTGCGATAGCCATCGCGATGCTGCTCAGCGCCTGTGACGACGGGGCGCTGATCGATCCTCAAAAGCAAATCGGTGCGAATCCTGAACTGCCGCAGGCGCAGAACTTCTTTATGCCGCCGATGCAGGTGCCGGAAGGCACGCCGTGGAAAGCAGGTGAAATGCCGAAAGTGGCAGACGGGTTAAAGATCGAAAAGATCGCCGACAATCTGCAGCATCCGCGTCAGGTGCTGGTGCTGCCGAACAATGATGTGCTGGTGGCGGAATCCAATGGCACACCGAAACCGACCACCGCACCGAAGCAGCTGATTATGGGCATTGTGCAGAAAGCGTCTGGCAAGGGCGGCGAGGGCGGTAATCGCATTACCTTGCTGCGTAATGTTAACGGCAAATGGGAGCAACATCGCTTTATCGATAACCTGACGGCGCCGTTTGGTATGCAGCTGGTAGGCAACACGCTGTATGTGGCGAACGCCGATAGCCTGGTGAAATTCCCGTATGAAACCGGGCAAACCGAGATCCGCACCCCACCGGTGGAAGTGACCGAGCTGCCGGGCGGGCCAATTAATCATCACTGGACCAAATCGCTGCTCGCCAGCCCCGACGGCAGCAAGCTGTACGTTGGCGTAGGTTCGAACAGTAACGTGACGGAAAACGGCATTGGCGAGGAGTATCGCCGTGCGGCGGTGCTGGAAGTGGATGCGGCCAGCGGTGCCAGCCGGATTTATGCCAGCGGCCTGCGCAATCCCACCGGATTGCAGTGGGAGCCGCAGAGCGGCAAGCTGTGGGCGATTGTGAATGAACGCGACGAGATCGGTTCTGATTTAGTGCCGGATTACATGACGTCGGTGCAGGACAAAGGCTTTTACGGCTGGCCGTACAGCTATTATGGCCAGCACGTGGATGAGCGCGCGCAGCCGCAGAGGCCGGATCTGGTAGAGAAGGCGATTAAACCGGATTACGCCCTGAGTTCGCACGTCGCACCACTCGGTCTGTTGTTCTACGGCGCGGATAATATGCCGCAGTATCGCGGCGGGGCGTTTATCAGCGAACACGGCAGCTGGAACCGTACGCCGCTCAACGGCTATCAGGTGGTGTGGGTGAAATTCGAGAATGGGAAACCGGTGGGACAACCACAGCCGGTGGTGACTGGTTTCCTCACCGACGATCAGAAGCAGGTGCGCGGCTTGCCGGTTGGTTTAGCCACCGATCGGCAGGGCGGCGTATTAATTGCCGATGATGCGGGAAATACCATTTGGCGTATCAGTTCCGCCAGATAATTAATCGCAGGTAATAAAAAAGGATTTGGCATTAAGCCAAATCCTTTTTTTTATGTTCGCTAAACGGCTGGTAACCGCGCCGCGAACGGGGTGCTCAGCACTCCTCACAACAGCGATAATAAAATGTGCGGCGAGATATTTCAAGTTTTGCCATAATACTGTATGGTTATACAGGTGTTGAGTGACGAGCGAAGCCTCATTGTTTTTCTGATGACTCCAGGGGCGCGGATAGTTAAATCCCGGCAGGTTTCAGGTGGTGCTGGCCTGTGGCTTTTACAATGAGAGCCGCTCAGCACTCCTCACAATTGTGCTTAGGCGGTCGGCGGGTGGAGTCAAAGCCCCGGCAGCTGAAAGGCGCGCTCCTCTCAGAGGAGAAGGAAAGTGATGGAACTTGTTCGATTGCTGCTGGACATCGTCCGCATCATTCTTCAAATCATCGTTGCCCTTTTGCAACTGACCGGTCAGGCACACTGACTGGAACTTGAGACAAGGCGGAGCTCACCCCTCCGCCTTTTTTCGCGTGGATCAAAATCCGCTGCGCTAAAAACGCGACTATCCTCACCTCATTCTGTAATGCGAGGAAGTGCATCATGGCAATCACGTTCGGGCCGATTACCGCGCCGATGACGTTTAGCGACGTTGAACCGGTTTTTCTCACCGATGATACGCTTGTGCAGCGCAAGAACGCGCTGCTGGCGGGCATGCAGCGCGAGGGTTTTGACTGGCTGGTGATCTATGCCGACAAGGAACACGGCGGCAATTTCGAATATCTGAGCGGATTTATCCCGCGTTTTGAAGAGGGATTGCTGCTACTGAATCACTCCGGAGCTTGCACGCTGGTGCTGGGCAACGAAAACCTGAAAATGGCGCGCTTTTCACGCACAGCGGCCGCGCTGCTGCACACGCCGTACTTCTCGCTTCCCAATCAGCCCATGGACAATGAAGTGCCGCTGGAAAGCCTCTTCAAAGATGCTGGCTTAACGAACGGCCATAAAGTCGGGCTGGTGGGCTGGAAGATGTTTACGCCCGCCGCCGGCAATGGGCGTGCGATGTTTGATCTGCCGTACTTTATTGTCGATGCCATTCAGCGCACGCTCAGCGATGACGGCATGTTAGAAAATGCCATCCACTTGTTTATTGGCGATAACGGCGCGCGCACCACCTGCAATGCCAATGAAATCGCCCATTACGAATATGGCGCAAACCTCTCGTCAAAGTGCATGCTGGACGCGCTGAATGCCATCGAGGTGGGCGTGCGTGAAACAGAATTGGGCGCGTTACTGCACGCCGAAGGGCAATGCAACACGGTGGTGACTATCGCCGCCACCGGCAACCGTTTCGACAAAGCGAACCTCTATCCCACCGACAAAAAAGTGCAGCGCGGCGATCCGCTCTCGCTAACCACCGCCTTCAAAGGCGGACTCTCCAGCCGCAGCGGCTTCGTCATTGCCGATCAAAGTGAGCTGCCGCCAGGCCAGCAAGATTATCTGGAGCGCATCGCCAAACCCTATTTCTCAGCCGTGGTGGCCTGGCTGGAAAACATTCGCTGCGGCATGAGCGGTGGTGCGCTGTACCAGCTTATCGAGCAGGTTTTGCCGAAGGCCCGTTTTGGCTGGCACCTCAATCCGGGACATCTGGTGGCGGACGAAGAGTGGATGTCGTCGCCGATTTATCATCAGTCCACCGAATTGCTTAAGAGCGGCATGATGCTGCAAATTGACATCATCCCGTCGGTGCCGGGCTACAACGGTGCCAGCGCCGAAGAGTGCGTGGTGCTGGCCGATGCGGCGCTGCAAAGCGACATCCGTACTGATTATCCGGCGCTGTGGCAGCGCATCGAAACCCGCCGCCGTTATCTGCGGGAAACCATCGGCATTCAGCTCAGCGATGAAATTTTGCCGCTGTCGAATAGCGTGGCGTATTTAAGGCCGTTCTTTTTAGCAAAGGATCAGGCGTTAAGCGTGGTGAGTTGATGTCGTGAGGTCGCCCTGAATGGCGTAATGCCGATCAGTCAAGCGCCGTACCGAATCAGCGCACCTTCCGTAGCGGCGCGATTTAGCACGCAATGAATTGCGCCGCTTCAATGTGTGCTCTCGGTAATTAGCCTTACAAGGTAAGTCGTTAACGCACATTAGTTTGGCGGATTATGGGTGGCGTACAGCGGCCAGGATTCAAACAGATAACCATCGAAATCAATATCATCAACGTCTGAGAACTCCAGCAGCCGCTGTTTCACATTTTCAAGGTGTTGCCACATCGCCAGCTTGGCGGCGCGCGCGTCTTTTTTGATCAGCGTCGCGAGGATTTTTTTGTGATCGTCGAGCCACTGTTTGCGGTAATCGTTGTTGACCAGATGGCGATGCAGTTGGCTCCACATCACGTTATCTTCGCGCCACTGCCAGGATTGCTTAAACAGCTCAACCAGCATGCTGTTATGGGTGGCTTCGGCAATCGCCAGATGGAAATTGCGATCGCCGTTTTCACTTTGGTTGACCGAACCCGACGCCAGCTCTTTCTCTTCCAGCTCCAGCGCCTGGCGCATCTTCATAATGTCTTCACGCGTCGCCTGCAGCGCGGCGAACTCGGCAATATTGCTCTCCAGCAGCTGACGCGCCTGCAACATCTCGAACGGTCCGGCATCGTTGCTGGCTTTGTGAAGCGAAACAGGTTGCTGCGGCGAATCGTGAATCACATAGATGCCCGCACCGCGACGTACCTCAATTAATCCTTCCAGCTCCAGCATAATCAGCGCTTCACGCACCAGCGTACGCGTCACATTCAATAGCGCGGCGAGTTCGCGCTCCGGCGGCAGCCGTTCGCCCACCGCATACTGCTTCTGCGTGATCATCTGGC
Source organism: Pantoea sp. AG1095 (assembly GCF_003208415.1). Classification (NCBI taxonomy): domain Bacteria; kingdom Pseudomonadati; phylum Pseudomonadota; class Gammaproteobacteria; order Enterobacterales; family Erwiniaceae; genus Pantoea; species Pantoea sp. AG1095. Next base: position 834,006 of record NZ_QKMJ01000001.1, read on the forward strand.
GGAGCATTTCCCCGACTTCCTGATAAGGGCGCTGTGCTGAAGTTTGAGTTTTCATCGTGCTCTTTTCTGTGTGTTAAAGGATTCACAATCTCTGATACAGCCTCACTCAGAGACGCGCACTATAGCATAGCGAATAAGAATCGGCCTGGTCACGGCGCGCAGTGACCAGGCCACCATCACTGGGCTTTCAGCGCGAAATAGCGTTCGGCATTGTTAAAGCAGATGTCGCGCAGCATGTTGCCGAGCATCGGCTCATCGTGCGGCACAATGCCGTCTTTTACCCACTGCGCCAGCAGATTGCACAGAATACGGCGGAAGTATTCGTGGCGCGTGTAGGAGAGGAAGCTGCGTGAATCGGTCAGCATACCGACAAACTGGCTGAGCAAGCCGATTTGCGACAGTTGCTCCAGTTGACGCAGCATGCCGTCGCGCTGATCGTTGAACCACCAGCCAGAACCGAACTGCACCTTGCCGGCAACGCCCGCGCCCTGGAAGTTGCCCGCCATAGTAGCCAGCACTTCGTTATCGCGCGGATTGAGGCAATAGAGAATGGTTTTCGGCAGCTGATCGTTGAGGTCCATCGCATCCAGCAGGCGCGCTAGCGGCCAGGCAATATTGTTATCGCCAATCGAATCAAACCCGCTGTCTGGCCCGAGCTGGCGGAACATGCGTGTGCTGTTATTACGGATCGCGCCGATGTGCAGCTGCATTACCCAGCCGCGTCGCGCATATTCGCTGCCAAGCCATACCAACACTGCGCTGCTGAACTGGGCGATTTCCAATTCATCCAGCGCATCGCCACGGCGACGTTTCGCCAAAATCGTATCGAGCACGCGGTCGTCCGGCACCGGCGCAAAGCGCAGGGTTTCAATACCGTGGTCTGAGGCGCGACAACCGTGGGCGGAGAAGTGGTCAAGGCGTCGTAACAGCGCGCGGCGTAGCGCCTCGAAGCTGTCGATGGCGACATCGGCGGCGGCTTCCAGACGAGCAAGATAGTCGACAAAACCCTCCAGCTCGATTTTGAAGACCTTGTCCGGACGCCAGCTCGGCGCAACGTCAATATCAAAACTGCGGTCATCGGCGATTTGGCGGTGATAGTGCAGTGAATCAACCGGATCGTCGGTGGTGCCGACCATGCGCACCTTCATCTGGCGCATGATGCCGCGCGCGGAAAATTCCGGCGTCGCCAGCTGTTCGGCGCAGCGCTGCCAGATCGCAGGCGCGGTGTCCGGGCCAAGCAGCGTATCGGTGATGCCAAACGGGCGCCGCAGTTCAAGGTGCGTCCAGTGATAGAGCGGGTTACCGAGGGTTTTTGGCACCGTTTGCGCCCAGGCGAGATACTTATCGTAGTCGCTGGTGCTCTTGCCGGTAATCAACGACTCATCGACGCCCGCGGCACGCAGCGCGCGCCATTTGTAGTGATCGCCTTCCAGCCAGATTTGGCCGAGGTTGTCGAAGCGACGATCTTCAGCAATCTCCTGCGGATTGAGGTGACAGTGATAATCGTAGATTGGCATATCCGCAGCGAAGTCGTGGTACAAGCGCCGTGCGACGTCGCTCTGCAGCAGAAAATCTTCATCCATAAAGCGCATTAGTGGGCTTCCTGAGCAAAATAGGCGCGGTGGATCGCCAATTCGACGCCGCGAATTTCCGCCAATCCTTTCAGGCGACCAATCGCCGAGTAGCCGGGATTGGTTTTCTTCTTCAGGTCATCCAGCATCTGGTGGCCGTGGTCGGGACGCATCGGAATCAAATCCGGCTGTCCTGCGGCTTTGCGGCGCTGCTCCTCTTCGGCAATCGCCTTGATTACCGCAAACATATCGACATCGCCACCCAAATGCGCGGCTTCGTGGAAGCTGTTGGGGTTCGCTTCCCGTTTGGTGGAGCGCAGATGCGCGAAGTAGATGCGTGGGCCGAAGCGCTTGACCATGCCGGCTAAATCATTCTCTGCCAGCACGCCGTACGAGCCGGTACACATGGTGAAACCGTTGGCGGGGCTGCTGACGGTATCGATCATCCATTGCAGATCGTCGGCGTTGGAAACGATGCGCGGTAAGCCGAGAATTGGGCGTGGCGGATCGTCCGGATGTACCGCCATGCGTACGCCCACTTCTTCCGCAACCGCGACAATGGCGCGCAGGAAGGTGGCAAAATTCTCACGCAGCTCGGCCTTACCGATACCTTCATAACGCGCCAGCTGGGCGCGGAATTGATCCAGCGTGTAGCCTTCCTCCGCACCCGGCAAACCGGCGATGATGTTGCGCATCAGGCGGTTACGGTGCTCTTCACTCATCGTTGCAAAGCGTTTATCAGCCTCGGCGATCTCTTGCGCACTGTAATCCTGCTCCGCGCCGGGACGCTGCAGAATGTGCAGTTCAAACACCGCGAACTCAATCTGATCAAAACGCAGGGCTTTCGCGCCATCCGGCAGCAGATATTCGAGATCGGTGCGCGTCCAGTCGAGGATCGGCATGAAGTTGTAGCACACGGTTTTAATGCCGCACTGCGCCAGGTTGCGTAGCGACTGCTGATAGTTGCTGATCCAGTGCTGGCAGCGGCCGCTGCCGGTTTTAATTTCTTCATGAATCGGCACGCTCTCCACCACCGACCACACCAAACCGGCGGCTTCCACCAGCGCCTTGCGCTGCATGATTTCGTCGACTGACCACACTTCGCCATTAGGGATGTGGTGCAGTGCGGTGACGATGCCGGTTGCGCCCGCCTGGCGCGCATCGGACAGAGAGACAGGATCGTTGGGGCCGTACCAGCGCCAGGTCTGCTTCATGTTGTTACCTCACTCACTATTGGTTGACCAATATTCTTTATTAGCGCGCTACATCAGATAATAACTACGCGATTCCGGATTAAAACTCTGCTCTTTACGGGGTTAAGTCAACCTGGTAAGTAATTTTGGTTAACCAGATCACATTTGCGACATCAATCTGGCGACCACTTTTCGCAACTGTGGTTCACTCCTGGCGGATGGTTAGAAATGACTCACTAACGGAGAATCAGATGAACCGCAGTTTAAACCCAGGGATAACCGCCGCAGGCACCAAACGCACCTTGCGCAATCTGCGCTGGTGGGTATTGGTGCTGTTCTTAGCAGGCGTCACGGTCAACTACATCACCCGTAACTCGTTGGGCTTGCTGGCACCGGAGCTCAAAACCAGCCTCAACATCACCACCGAACAATATTCCTGGATCGTCGGCGCCTTCCAGCTGGCGTATACCTTCTTTCAACCCATTTGCGGCTGGCTGATCGACGTTATTGGCCTGAAAGTCGGCTTCCTGATCTGCGCCACCATTTGGGCCGTCGCCTGTTTGTTCCACGCTGGCGCGGCCAGTTGGGTGCATCTGGCTATCCTGCGTTTTGTCATGGGCGGCGCTGAAGCAGCAGCCACGCCCGCTAACGCCAAAGTGATTGGCGAATGGTTCCCGAAAAAAGAGCGTCCTATCGCCGCCGGATGGGCGGGCGTGGGCTTCTCGCTTGGCGCGATGCTGGCACCGCCGATTATCTACTTTGCGCACGCTTCCTTTGGCTGGCAGGGCGCGTTCCTGTTCACCGGCTGCCTGGCGTTGGGTTGGGTGGTGCTGTGGTGGTTGTTCTATCGCGATCCGGAGCAGCATCCCAATCTGCAGGCCTCGGAACTGGAATTTATTCGTCAGGATAATGAACCGCCAGCAGTGAAACTGCCGTTCTTTACCGCGCTGAAAACCGTGTCGAAAAACAAACGTTTTTACGGCATCGCCATTCCCGCCTTTATGGCTGAACCTGCCTGGGGCGTGCTGAGCTTCTGGGTGCCGCTCTATCTGGCGAAAGAGCTGGGTATGGATCTGAAGCAGATTGCTATGTTCGCCTGGCTGCCGTTCCTCGCCGCCGATTTAGGCAGCGCGGCCAGCGGCTATCTGACGCGGCTCTACACCAAAATCTTTGGTTTTACTCAGGTTAATTCCGTGGTGGCGAGTTCGGTGACGGGCGCTTTCCTGATGCTGTCGCTGGCGCTGGTGGCGGTCACTAAAGATCCTTACGTAGCGATTGCGCTGATCTCGATTGGTGGTTTCGGCCATCAGATCATCTCCTGCATGCTGAGCGCGCTGGTGGTGGAGAAGTTTGATAAAGGCCAGATGGCCACCGTCAACGGCATGCGCGGCTCGTTCGCCTGGATCTCCAGCTTCCTGTTCTCACTGCTGATCGGCGTTACCGCCGACACCATTGGCTTTAATCCGCTGTTTGTCGCCATGGGCTTCTTCGACCTGATTGGCGCCGTATTCCTGATTGCTTTTATTGCTGAACGTCGCGCCCAGCGCGCATGAAAAAGTAGGTAACGATGAAAACGTTAAAAAATTGGTCATTAGCCGGTTCCGATGCACACCACGTGGCGTTAACCGTCGACGGCAAACACACGCTGTGTCTGTATGTGCTGGAAACGGGCATGTTCCGCGTGGCGATTAAACGTCATGGCGCATACAGCCTCGATCGCACCTGGAGCATCGCGCCACAAAGTGATGTGCCGTGGGAAGGGCGTCAGCGTGACAGCCTGGCCGGATTCACCTTGCCATCGTTCACGCTGGAAGAAGAGGGCGACACGCTGGTGGTGGCCACCGATAAGCTGCGGGTGATCGTCCATCAACCGCTGGCGCTGGAGTGGCAATATTGCGACAGCCATGGCGCATGGCAGCTGCTGACCTGCGACCGCCCAACCAGCGCTTATCAAATCAACGCGCACGGCGATGGCGTGGCGCACTATCAGTGCCGCATGAATGACGATCGCTATTATGGTCTGGGCGAGAAAACCGGCGATTTGCAGCGTAATGGCCAGCGCTATGAGATGCGTAACCTTGATGCGATGGGCTACAACGCGGCCTCCACCGATCCGCTGTACAAGCATGTGCCTTTTTCCATCACCCGTCGTACCGATGTTAGCTTTGGTCTCTATTACGATAACCTCAGCAGCAGCTGGTTTGATCTGGGTAATGAACTCGATAACTATCACAAACCGTATCGCCGCTGGCAGGCGGAAAGCGGTGATATCGACTATTACCTGTTTGTCGGTGACAAGGTGCTGGATGTCACCAAAGCCTTCGTGCGTCTCACAGGTAAAACGCTGTTCGGCCCGAAATGGAGCCTTGGCTACAGTGGTTCAACCATGCATTACACCGATGCGCCGGATGCACAACATCAGCTGATGAACTTCATTCGTCTCTGCGAAGAGCACGATATTCCGTGCGATTCATTCCAGCTCTCGTCCGGCTACACCTCAATTAACAACAAGCGCTACGTGTTCAACTGGAACTACGACAAAGTGCCGCAGCCGGAGGTGATGAGCCAGGCGTTTCACGACGCCGGCTTGCGCCTCGCCGCCAATATCAAACCGTGCCTGTTACAGGATCATCCGCGTTATAACGAAGTGGCGGAACAAGGGCTGTTTATTCGTGACTCCGAAGAAGATGCGCCTGAACGTTCGGTGTTCTGGGATGACGAAGGTTCACATCTCGATTTTACCCATCCGCAAGCCGTCGCCTGGTGGCAGGAAAACGTCACCAAACAGCTGCTGGAAAAGGGCATCGATTCCACCTGGAACGATAATAACGAATATGAAGTGTGGGACGGCGAAGCGCGTTGCCACGGTTTCGGCACGCCAATTGCCATCAAACACATTCGCCCGGTGATGCCGCTGCTGATGATGCGCGCCTCGATGGAAGCGCAACAGCGCTTCGCGCCGGAAAAACGTCCTTTCCTGATTTCCCGTTCGGGTTGCGCCGGGATGCAGCGCTATGTGCAAACCTGGAGCGGCGATAACCGCACCAACTGGACCACGTTGCGTTACAACATCCGCATGGGATTGGGTATGAGCCTGTCCGGTTTGTACAACGTGGGACACGACGTCGGTGGCTTCTCCGGCGATAAACCAGATGCAGAACTGTTTGTGCGCTGGGTACAAAACGGCGTGATGCATCCGCGTTTCACCATTCACTCGTGGAATGACGATCACACCGTCAATGAACCCTGGATGTATCCGGCGGCTACGCCTGCGATCCGCGCCGCGATTGAACTGCGTTATCGTCTGCTGCCTTACCTCTATACGTTACTGTGGCAGGCGCATGCTGACGATGAACCGATGCTACGTCCGACTTTCCTCGATCATGAACAGGATGCGCAGACGTTCGCCGAGTGCGATGAGTTTATGCTGGGCCGCGATCTGCTGGTGGCCAGCGTGGTCGAACCCGGCCAGCGCGAGCGTCGTCTGTGGCTGCCCGACAACCAAACTGGCTGGTATGACTTCGCTACCCAGCAATGGTTCAGCGGCGGTCAATGGATCACGCTGGCGGCTCCGCTGGAAACCCAGCCGATGCTGGTGCGTGCCGGAGCGGGCTTACCGCTCAGCGAGCGCCTGCGTCATGTTGACACTAAAACTGACGATCGCCGCACCTTGCAGCTGTTCCCGCTGAAAGGCAAAGGGGTTAGCCACGGTATGCTGTTTGAGGATGATGGCGAAAGCTGGGGTTATCAGCAGGGCAATGCGCTATGGCTCAACTGGAAAATGCGCAGCGATGCTGAGGCGATTCACCTCAACTTCCAGCGTAAAGGCAGCTTCCAGCCAGCCTGGCAGACGCTGAAGATTATGCTGCCGCCGGGTGAACAGCGTCAGCTGTTTATTGATGGCGTAGCGGTGGATAAGGCGCAGGCAGAAGCGGTGTTAGCGGATATTGCTGCGGAGTAATCGGTCGCCCTGAATGGCGGCACTACATCGATGTTGTATTCGTAGGGTGCGCATTCATGCGCACCTGGAATAAAGCAGAGAGATCAGTCGATTAACCCTTTCGCTCGCGCCAACAGAAACGCGGTAACCGTTGTCGCGTCGCTGATCTTTCCTGCCAAAATCAGTTCAAGAAATGCGTCGATTTTAATTTTCTTCGCGGTTAATCCCACCTCTTCCGCATCCAGATTTTGCCCCTGATTCGCCATTCACATTTTCTGAATTAACGTGCCATCGCTTGTTTTAGGGCGTTTAGAAAAACCGTGACGCGCGTTGGCAGATGCCGTGCGGTGGGAAACAGCGCCCAGACGCCGAGCAGCTGCGGTTGAGCATCTCGCAAAGTAATCTCAGTCAGTTCACCTGCCGCCAACTCTTGCTGCACATCCCACGCAGAGAGCTGGGCGATGCCGCTGCCCGCTACGCATAAGGTACGCACGCCTTCCACATTGCTGCCGCTAAAACGGCCCTCAACGCTGACACTGGAAATATGGTCGTCGACTATAAAACTCCATTGCGGCACGCCGGATAAGCGCAGGCAGTTATGCTGATGCAAATCGGCCAGCAGTTTTGGCGTGCCGAAGCGCGCCAGATAGTCTGGAGAAGCACAGAGCACGCGCGGATTATCCGCCAGCCGCTGCGCGACTAAGCGCGAATCCCGCAGCGGGGCGATGCGAATGGCGACATCGTAGCCCAGCCCAACAATATCGGTGACGTTATCGCTGAGCTGGAAATCGATCTTCAGTTCGGGATTCTCCGCCATCAGCGCGGGCAGCAACGGAATAATGGTGCGGCGGCCAAAACCAGAAGGTGCGGTGATGCGCAGCTGGCCGGTGGCGCCCTGTTTATTCGGCGAGAACAGATTGCGCGCGCTCTGTTCGGTTTCCGTCAGGGTTTTGGCGTAGGGCAGAAACTCTTCACCTTCATCTGTTAACGCAATGGCGCGGGTGGTGCGATGCAGCAGGCGCACGCCGAGATCTTCTTCCAGCGAGGCGAGTCGGCGTGAGACCGTCATTGGCGTGGTGTTCAGTCGCCGCGCAGCCTGCGTCAGGCTGCGCGTCTGGGTGACCATCAGAAATACCTCAACATCTTTTGAGTTCATTGTAACGATTTCCGTTATACAGACGTATCATCATCGGCCATTTTTGTCCCTGTGGCGACCGAATATACTGCGCTCTGTAGATAATCCGCATCCAGAGAGCAATATGAGTGATAAACATCTTTTTCAGAGCGGCACACTGAATCGGCTGGCGCTGAAGAATCGCATTATGGTGGCGCCCATGACGCGCATCTCCGCCAGCGTTGACGGCATACCAGGCGAACGTATGCAGCACTACTATCAGCGCTTCGTGCGCGGCGGCTTCAGCGCCATCATCACCGAAGGCATCTATATCGATGAAGCCTGGTCGCAAACCTATGCGTTTCAGGCGGGGCTGATTAACGCTAAACAGAGCGCCGGCTGGCGCGCGATCACCGATCGGGTGCATCAGCATGGCGGCAAAATCATTGCGCAGTTGATGCATGCTGGGGCGATATCGCAGGGCAATATCTATCGACCGGACACGCTCGCGCCCTCAGCGGTGCAGCCGCGCGGGGAACAACTCGGTTTCTATCACGGTCATGGCGCCTATCCGCTGCCACGCGAAATGAATGAAGAGCAGATCCAGCAGGTGATCGACAGCTTTGCGCACACTGCGGCGCGGGCAGTCGGCGAAGCGGGTTTTGATGGCATCGAAATTCATGGCGCTAACGGCTATCTGCTTGACCAGTTCTTTACCGATTACACCAATCAGCGCAGCGATCGCTGGGGCGGCGATATCGTGGCGCGTTTGTCTCTGACGCTGGCGGTGATTGCCGCGGTGCGCCAGCGCGTAGGCAAGGATGTTACGCTGGGAATTCGCCTCTCACAGGGCAAAGTGAATGATTTTCATCACAAATGGCAAGAAGGCGAAGCGGGCGCGCGTCTGGTATTCGCCGCGATTGCTGAGGCCGGCGTGGATTATCTGCATCTGACTGAATATGACGCGCTGCAACCGGCATTTGCCGATTCGCCGCTGTCGCTGGTGCAAATTGCGCGTCAGGCGGCACCGAAATTGCCGATTATCGCCAATGGCGCGTTAAGTGATGCCAGCACGGCGGCGCAGGCGCTGGAGCAGGGCGCGGATTATGTGTCGATAGGCAAAAGCGCGCTAGCCAATCCCGACTGGCCGATGCGTATTCGTGATGGCGTGGCACTGCGCGAATTTGATAAAAATCTGCTGGCGCCATCGGCGGGTGTGAAAAACTGCGAATTGGTTTAACGCTGAAAGGGCGCTGATGGGTGAATGGGTCGCCATGAATGGCGTAATGCCGATCAGTTAAGCGCCGTATCAAATCACCGCACCTTCCGTAGCGGCGCGATTTATCGCGCAATAAATTGCGCCGCTACAATGTGTGCTCTCGATAATTAAGGGTTTTCATGTCTCAACTGACGAGCATTACGCCATGAATGGCGACCACACGATTATTGCGCAAAAGCCCACGTCAGTTTGCCATTGTCAGAGACCAGCTTCTCCAGCTTCTTCTCGTTCACTTTCTTACGTGCGCCTAACCGATCCGCCGTCAGCGGGCCGCTATCGCTGTGCGCAATTACCGTGTCTTTCGGCACGCTGGTCATCTTCTCAGCGATGGTTTCCAGCGCTTTGGCGTAACCGCTGCGATTGTTGAGGTCAAAGTTCTTCAGCGGCAGCTGCGTTTCCAGCCATTTGCCCCAGTAGAACTCGAGGAACGGCGGCGGATTCTGCTCCTTCTCAAAGCCAATATCGCGCACGAAATAGACCAGCGAGCGATATTCATCATTCTGCATATGCTGGCGGCCCAACTCTTTCGGCAGCGCATCCGGTTTAATTTTGCCAGCAGGCGTATCCAGCCATACCAGATGTGCCGTTTCCATTTTTTGCCAAAAGGCGGACATGGTTTTCAGGCTGCGGAAGTCATCGGTGATGCGCACCTGCACCGGCGTGTTAAGACCAGCAATATCCGCGAAATTGCTGAAAGTATGATGACCATCGGTAAGGTACAGCACGTTATCCGGCGCAATCACCGCCGTTTTCATCGGCCCCGGTTCGCTGCCGACCGGCGCTTTACAGCTGAAGCTGCTGGGCTGCGAGAGACGTGATTTACTGTCAAATTTATCAACGCCTTTCTGCCCCATACTTTCGCAATAATCATCGAACAGCTTTTTCGGTTCGGCTTGATAACGATGCTGTTTGTAATCCAGCTGACGATAGCCAATCGCAGCCTGCGTCGGATGGAGTTGCGCTAACTGCACTTGCACAATATCACCGGCTTTGATGTCGGCGGGCAGCGCGGCGGATGCCTGTCCGGCTGACCATAACAGCGCCAGTATTGACCACGGTGTTCTCATTCCTTTTCCTCGAATCGCCTGAAACAGATACGCACAATAGCATTAGTGTCATTTTGCCGCTGTAGTGTTGTCGCTCGCGGTTGCCCAGTCGCAACCGGTCATCCAGACATCTGACCACACGGAGCTTTGATTATGGCACTTGCTGCTGTGCAACCGACAAAACTGCAACACACTGTTATCGATCCCAGCGTGCGCATGCGCGAAACCCAGATTGGCGCGCAATGTGAAGTGCTGGCCGAAACCTATATCGAATACAGCGAACTGGGCGACTTCTCCTATCTCGGAGAGCATTGCTGCGTCGCCGATGCGCAAATCGGACGCTTTACCGCCATTGCCAATCATGTACGGATTGGCGCACCCAATCATCCGATGGATCGCGCCTCGCAGCACCGTTTCACCTACTGTCCGGAATACTACGATGCGCAGGCGGAACGCGATAATGGCTTCTTTGCTGACCGTCGCGCCGATCGCGTGATCATTGGCAATGATGTGTGGATTGGGCATGGCGTGATCGTACTGCCGGGCGTGGCGGTGGGTGACGGCGCGGTGCTGGCGGCCGGTGCGGTGGTGACGAAAGAGGTGCCGCCATACACCATTGTCGGTGGCGTGCCAGCCAAAGTGATCCGTGCACGTTTCGCGGCGGATATTGCCGCGCAGCTGCAGGCGATTGCCTGGTGGAACTGGCCGCTGGAGAAGCTGATGGCGAATCTGGCCGATTTCCAATCCTCCGATCTCCGCGCATTTTGCCAGCGGCACGGCAGCTAACCGCGCTGCAAGCGCCATTTGTCGTCGCAGCGAATCTCAAGTAAACTCAAAATACCCTGTTTTTGAGATTGCTTGAGATGAAGCTGCGCCGCCCACCCGCTCAACTTATTGATTCGCTGAGTATCAGTGAGATTAATTCGCTCCTCGCCAATCATGCCGAGTGGGATGAGCGCTATCTGCATTTCGATGAGTTATATCGTCGTGTCAGTGATAGTCAGACGCGTGAGAAAGTGTGGAGCGCACTGAAATTCAAGCGCCGCAGCAGCGCGCAGCACTTTGTGATCGCCGATCAAACCGTGACCTGTAATCTTACGGCCAAAATCACGGCGGCGATGTCGATGGTTGATCGTATGACCTTTGCGCGCAACGGCGAACCAACGGATGAGGACGCGGCTTCTTACCTGATGTCACAGCTGATCATGGAAGAGGCGATTTCATCCAGCCAGTTGGAAGGCGCGGCGACCACCTCGCGCGTGGCGATGGAGTTGCTGGCGGTGGGGCGTGCACCGCGCAACGAAGATGAAAGCATGATCATGGGCAACTGGCGCTTGATGCAGCACATTGCCACGCTGGGTGACGCGCCGCTGACGCGCGCCGATATTCTGGAAATTCATCACATCGCCTGCGCCGGCATTAATGATGAAAAATATCGGCCCGGCGCCGTGCGCGACAATAACGATGTGTTTGTTGCCGGGCGCGACGGCGAAATCATTCATCAGCCGCCGGATTATCAGCGGCTCAATAGCCTGCTGGACGCGTTATGCGCCGAAGTTGCCTGGCTGGAGCAGCAGGGCACGCATCCGTTGCTGGTGGCCTGCGTGTTGCACTTTACTATCGGCTACATTCATCCCTTCATTGACGGCAACGGGCGCACCGCGCGCGGGCTGTTCTATCATCATCTGATTCGTCACGGTTACAGCGCGTTCCGCTATATCTCCATCAGCAAACTGCTGAAAGCCGCGGCGGTAAAGTACGGTATTTCCTATCTTTACAGCGAAACTGATGAGATGGATCTGACCTATTTCGTGCAGTTTCAGTGCGAAGTGGTGATGCGCGCGGTGACTGCCTTCACCGAGCAAATCGCCACGCTGCACAAAGAGCGGGAACGTTTAGTGACGTGGGTGGAAGAGCATATGACCTTAGCCAAAGGTGAGCTGGATATCATGGCCATCGCGCTGAATGCGCCGGGTTCGTTACTCAGCTCTGCCGGGATTAAATCGCGGCTCGGCATCGCGGATAACACCGCGCGTGCGCGCCTGAAAAACCTCACCGAACAGGGATTGTTGCGTCCACTAAAGGAGGGGAAAGGAACGGTGTATCAGGCACCTGTTTCACTGCGCAAGCTGCAGGAGTGGCTGAAAAAGCGCGAAGGGTAACAGCGTTATCGCAAGCAATCTCAAAATGCCCTATTTTTGCGATTACTTGCGATGTGGATTAGATCGGCGGATGCATTACCATCGCCGATAGCACCGCTTCCTGCGGCAACCCGACATGCAGCAAAATCTGCTGGCGATAATGATCGTCGGCGTCGCGCGCATCGTCGCTGAGTAACACGCCCACTTCATTGACGTTCTTGCCAGCCACCTGCACCTTGTCACGCGCGGCACTGCGCATCCATTCGTACTCGATATCAATGTGGCCGGTATCAATGCAGCGAATGCCATGCTGGCTGAGATCGTAAGCCAGCACCGTGGCGGTGGGGCCGAGCGACATCAGCACCATATCGTAATCGCGCGCGTGTGCCAGCACCGAGCTGTAGAGATCGTTGTAGACCGAGAAGGCGTTGCGATTGAGCGTGGTGATGCGTTTAATCTCCCGCGCGTCATCAAGCAGATCGTTACCGATGCCGAGACGCGTGCCGCTGCCTTCCACAATTAATATCTTTTTATCGCTGAACAGCTGCTTGAACTTATTAAACACGCGAACCGCCTGCTGCTTGTCCTTATAATCGTGATAGGGACGCGTAACGGAGGTGTTGCCGTAGCGATAATCTTTCTTTAATAAGGTTTCATAATGGCGAAAATAAAACGCTTTATGAAAAAACCAGAATAGGGCCGAACCAAAACGCATATTCGCGGTGCCGCGAAAGGCATCGGGCATACATAATAAACACGGATTCTTCGGCTGACTTCCGCGCCGTAATATCTCTTTAAGGCGAATAGAGAGTCGTTCATCAAAAGATTGAAAGCCGATATTCTTGAACAAAGTCATTTCCAGTTCGCCGTCGCCATAGCGGCTGATGGATAGATTGTGGTTGCTAAGCAGCAGGTCGATGGTCTGTTCAGGCGACATCACCTGATATTGCCGGGCTCGCGCATTGGCAACCGGAAACTTAAAAGCAGCGTGTGTGAGTTTAAAAGGAAAACGTAATTTACGATAAAAGAAATCTGCGCTAATCATCATAACCTTCTTTTTATTAGCGGCCTTGCCGCAGAGCAGTTACGTGATTTATATCACGCTTAATCCGGGATAACAGGCTGAGGAAACTCTCAAAAAGTCATTGCGGCGCAGTGGCTAATCAATTTAAAAAGATTAAATGAAGAGGGAATAAATAAAACTGTAATAAAACCGCACTTATTCGCGCTGCTATGATAATTGTTGCCAGGAATAATCGCAGCAGCGCATTAATGATTAATTAAGTTATTTCAATTGATGACGAACGGTTAAAGCGATTTTCCGGCTTTACTAAGCCTAAACGATCGCGCAGCGTGCCCGGTTGATAGTCGCTGCGGAAGACGCCCGCAGCCTGCAGGCGCGGGACAACCTGTTCGAGGAAGCGATCTTCATTCTCGTCAATGTAGGTGGGCAGAATGACAAAACCGTCGCAGGCCTGATGCTGATACCAGTCAATCATCTGCTGCGCAATGCTATCCGCTGTGCCGGTCGGTGCCGGGAACGACAAGCTCTCGGCGTAGCGTTTCGCCATCTCGCCCAGCGTCAGATTCTGCTCAATGGCGCTGGCGATCACATACTGAAAACGGCCTTTGCTGCCGGTGATCTTTTCACGCAGGTCAGGCACCGGCCCGTCAATGGGGTACTGCGACAGATCGATATTCATGCTGGCCGAAACAAAGCTGAGGCCCGATTCCACGGTAATCAATGATTTCAGGTACGCCGCACGCTCCTCGGCATCGCGCTGCGAGTTGCCGACAATCGGCACCATGCCGGGCAGAATGCGCAGTTGATCGGGCTGACGCTGATACTGCAGCGCACGCTGTTTCAGGGTTTGATAAAACTGCTGCGCGCGTTCCCGATTGGGTTGCACCACAAACAGCACTTCCGCCTGTTGCGCGGCCAGATCGATAAAGGCTTCCGATACGCCAGCCTGGATCACCACCGGATGACCTTGCGGCGGACGCGGCAGATTAAGCGGTCCCTGCACGTTGAAAGATTCACCCTGATGATCAAGCTTATGGAAGCGTGCCGGGTCGGCAAAGTGCGCCTGCGCTTTATCCAGAATCAGCGCGTCCTCTTCAAAGCTGTCCCACAGCGCTTTCATGACATCAATAAATTCGGCCGCGCGGCGATAGCGAGCTTCATGGCTGAAGTGCTCGCTGCGACCAAAGTTGCGCGCTTCGGCGTGGCTCAACGAGGTAACCACGTTCCACGCTGCGCGCCCGCCGCTAATATGGTCGATGTTTGCCAGCTGACGCGCGGTGGTGTAAGGCACCGAATAGGAGGAGGAAACCGTGCCGCCGAGGCCGATGTGGTCAGTCACCGCCGCCAGCGCGGCTAATAATGTTAAGGGTTCAGACCAGCCAACCTGACGATGCTGCACGGTGTGCGCCAGATGCCCGCCGTAAACATCATCAATCGCCAGCTTGTCCGCGACAAAAATCATGTCCAGCTTCGCGTCTTCAGCGCGCTGGGCGATTTTGCGGTACAGCGGCCAGTTACTGCCGCCGGTCGCGGCCGAATCGGGATGGCGCCAGCCGCCCTGATGAATGCCGGAGTCGAGGTAGAGCGCCAGATTCATCATGGTTTGGCGGCTCCGTTGGCGTTAAAGAAGGAGGCATCCACCAGTTTGTCGGCTTTTAAGCCGGGTTTGATCAGGCCGCCACGGGTGAAGGTATCAATCGCCAGTTGCTGGCGTTTCTCTACCAACGCGTAATCTTCTACCGGCGCGTTGTTTTCACGCTGTACTTTACTTAACGCCACCGCATCTGGCAGACGCAGCAGTTTGGCGATCTCGCTGGCGTAGGCTTGTGGATGCGCCACGCCCCACGCACGTGCGCGAATCAGGCGCTCGCGGAAGTCCGTGAGCTGTTCACGCTTGCTGGCGATGGCGCTATCGGTCGCCACCAGATAGTTTGAAACTGGCGAATTTTTGCCGTCGATGGCGATGCGATCGCCGGACTGCGCCACGGCAAAGGACACATAAGGTTCCCAGGTTGCCACCGCATCCACCGCGCCACTATCCAGCGCCAGCGTCGCTTCCGACGGCGTGGTGAAGACAAAATTGACGCTGTCGTCGGGCAAACCCGCTTCGTGCAGCGCATTCAGCACCATGTTTTGCCCGGCCGATCCTTTTACCGTCGCCACTTTCTTGCCTTTTAGGTCGGCGATGCTGTGCAGGGCGCTGTCCTTTTTCACCAGGATGGCATTGCCGAGATATTGCGATGCCTGAATGGCGCGGATCTGCGCGCCTGCGGCCACGGCAAACGACAGCGGACCATCGCCGACTAAGCCGGCATCCAGATGCTGGGAGTTGAGCGACTCCAGCAGCGGCGCAGCGTTGGGGAACTCATACCATTTGATTTCATACGGCACATTGTTGAGCTCGCCAGCGGCGGACATCACCGCGCGAGCATTGCCTTTTTGATCGCCGACGATCAGTGGGTCAGTTGCAGCGTGAGAAGTCACCGCGAGGAGCAACAATGAGCTGGCTAATATAGTGATTTTCATAACGTTTCCCGGGTAAAAAGAAAACAGCGTAAGTTTTCTACTACAGCGGGCGTAGTAACAAATCTGCGCAAGGTTATGTCTCAGGCGCAAATGCCCCCAAATCGCGTATCCTCGCCATTTTTCGTTATCAAAAAATGCGAATTTTCCTCACTAATGATTAATTCTCTCAACGAAAATGAAACGTGATTTCAGTCACAGATTGAACGAGGCGGTAGCTGGCAGCCATTAGCCAAACTACATTCATTAGCGGAGCTAACGACACACCTCGCAACGGGTTTTTACTAAACGGTAACGTAAGTTAAAATTCTGTTGATTTTATGTGGGGTTATTTTTGAGGTTTTTCGATGAATATGGTTGAGGGATTAGCATGGTTAACAAATTAACCAGTATCGTGCTCGCGATTCTGGCGATTGCCTTGCTGTACATGGGCGGCAAGCTGTTGATGCTGGGC
The DNA here is from genome assembly GCF_003208415.1 of Pantoea sp. AG1095. Lineage (NCBI taxonomy): Bacteria > Pseudomonadati > Pseudomonadota > Gammaproteobacteria > Enterobacterales > Erwiniaceae > Pantoea > Pantoea sp. AG1095. The sequence continues at coordinate 850,291 of NZ_QKMJ01000001.1, forward strand.
GGCAGCGCCTTCTATGCGCTGATGGCGGTGGGATTACTTATCACCGCAATTTTACTGTTCCGCAACCAGCGCAGCGCGCTGGCGCTGTATGCGGTGCTGATGTGGATTACGCTCGCCTGGATTATCTGGGAAGTGGGCTTTGATAAATGGCAGTGGATCCCACGCGGTGACCTGTTCGGCGTGATCGGCCTGTGGCTGGCGATGCCGTGGGTGGTGAAACCGCTGTATCGCGGCGAACGCCGTTTCCACGGCTTCCTCGGCGGCACTGTGATTATCATGATCGTGGTGGTGATTGGTCTATGCTTCTACGATCCGGTTCCGCAGCAAGGCACCATCAGCAATGCCCGCGAGCAAAACAGCGAGCAGGGCGCCGCTAACGACTGGACCGCGTACGGTGGTTCGTCTGACGGCCTGCGTTTCTCGGCGCTGAATCAGATCAGCAAAGACAACGTCAAAAACCTCGAAGTTGCATGGACCTATCACACCGGTGATTTGCGCCAGGATGCGGATGCCACCGAATACACCTTCGAAGCTACGCCGCTGAAAGCCAACGGTATGCTGTATTTCTGTACGCCGCATAACGAAGTGCATGCGCTTGATCCGGAAACCGGCGCGGTGAAGTGGAAATTCACGCCAAATAAAGATCGCTCTTACCTGCAGCAGCATCAGACGTGTCGCGGCGTAAGCTACTACGAAGAAACCCCGGTTGCCGCACAGGATAGCACCGCAAATCCGGCCATCTGCCGTAAGCGTATCTTTAACGCCACCACCGATGCGCAGCTGATTGCGCTGGATGCCGATACCGGTAAACCGTGCGCAGATTTCGGTCAGAACGGTGTGGTTGATCTGCACGCCAACATGGGTGAAGTGCGTCCACATGCGCTGATGCAAACCGCAGCACCGCTGGTGGCGGGCAAGCTGGTGATCGTTGGCGGTTCCGTGATGGATAACGGCTTCAACAGCGGCAACCCGTCAGGCGTGATTCGTGCCTATGACGTGCAAAGCGGTCGTCTGGTGTGGAACTTTGATCCGGCTAACCCGGAAAACACCGCGCCAATTGCTGCCGGTCAAAACTACCCGCAGGACACGCCAGTGGCGTGGGGCACGTTGAGTGCTGACCTGAAAAATGGCGTAGTCTATGTGCCGTTTGGTAACGCTTCACCGGATGAAGTAGGCATTGAACGCGATCCGAACAGCAACACCGAGAAGTTCCGTGATGCGCTGGTGGCGCTGGATCTGCAAACCGGTGCGTTCAAATGGCGCTATCAGAGCTCCAACCACGATCTGTGGGACCGCGATAATCCGTCACAGCCTTCGCTGGTGGACATCGATTATCAAGGCCAGAAGCAGCCTGTGGTGATCCTGCCGACCAAAACCGGCAACCTGTTTGTGCTGAACCGTCTTACCGGCCAGCCGGTGTATCCGGTAAACCAGGTGAAGGTTTCAACTGAAGGTGGCGTAGCGGGTGAGAAATTTGCGGCGACTCAGCCGGTTTCCAGCCTGAACTTCATCCCGCAGCCGTTGACCGAGAAGTCAATGTGGGGCATCACACCGTTTGACCAGATGTCATGCCGCATGGATTTCCGTAGCCTGCGCTATGATGGTAATCCGTGGACGCCAGCAACGGAAGGCGGTTCACTGATCTTCCCTGGCAACATTGGTGTGTTCAACTGGGGTTCTGTTGCTGTCGATCCGCAGCGTCAAATGCTGATTGCCGCGCCAGTGCGTCTGGCCTACAAGTACAACCTGATCAAACGCACCGAGCAGACCGCCACCGAGCGCCTGTTCACCAAAGATGGCACGCCATACTGGAACGAAAACTTCCACGGTGACTACGCGATCCATATCCAGCAGATGGCGTCAGGCCTCGGCATTCCCTGTGTAGCGCCGCCTTGGGGCCGCATGGTGGGCGTGGATCTGAAGACCGGTAAAACCGAATGGCTGCGCCGCGTGGGCGTCACCAAAAACCTGAAGACCAGCTTCCTGCCTGGCCGCTTCCCCATCGGCTTCCCGATGGGCATGGTGGCGCACGGTGGTCCATTGCTGACCGCAGGGGATTTGGTGTTCCACGGTGCAACTGCGGATAACTTCTTCCGCGCCTACGACAGCACCACCGGCGAACTGCTGTGGCAGACCGAGCTGAGTGCCGGTGCGCAAGCCACGCCGTCTACCTTTATGGGTAAAGACGGTAAGCAGTATGTAGTGATTGCCGCAGGCGGTCACGGTTCGCTTGGCACCCAGGCGGGTGACAGCGTTGTGGCATTCCGTTTGAAGTAATCGCAGTAAAATAGAATAAGGCGCCCGCTGTGGCGCCTTTTTTTGTTTTTGTCAGGTTATATTGAACCTCCGTGAAAGACGCCACTGATCAGGAATTCTATGACTATCGCCTGCCTGCATACCGCCGCCAGTAATATCGCTATTTTCGATGACGCCGCGCACTCACTGGGCATGAGCAACGGCGCACTGAGTCATATCGTGATGCCGCATTTGCTGGCGGAAGCCGAGCTGACCGGTGGCATGACCGCTTCTCAGCAGCAAAAGCTGGAACAGCTGTTACGCAGCCTGACGCCGTGGTTCGACGCGATTCTGATTACCTGCTCGACGCTGGGTCCGGTTGCCGATGGTTTTTGTGTTGAAGGGCATGATTGCCCGGTGTATCGCACCGATCGCATGCTGGCCGATGAAGTGCACCGTTTGCCGGGTAAATCTCTGGTGCTGTGTGCGGCGGAATCCACACTGGCGGCGACGCGAGCGCTGTTTTGCCCAGCGACGCTGCCGGTTGAACAGCATCCTGTTGTGCAGCTGATTCCTGGCGCATGGGCGGCGTTCAAAGCGGGTCATCAGGATGCGTATCTGCAGATGATTGCGCAAGCGGTGGCAGACGGGAAGCAGCAGGGCGCGGATCATGTGGCGCTGGCCCAGGTTTCCATGGCGGCGGCGTCCAGGCTGTTTAGTGCCGATAGTCAGCCGTTAACCAGCCCGCAGCTGGCGTTAAAGGTGGTACATAATTTTTCGTAGGGTGCGCACGCAAGACCGCGCATCAGGTTAACGTTTACTTTCATGTAAATAATAATCATTTGCATTAATGGGTATAACTCATTATCGTTAGCAACACTTTGTAACCCATAGCGATTTAACCCCTAAAAATCCTCAATCAAAGAGGACGCTATTCTGCTGTCGCTTTTCATGAGCGCTCTTTTCATTTTCCTGACATACGCCCACATCCGCGATTTGGTAGACTCAAGATTGAGAATGAACGTTCACTACAGGATTATTCATGAAGAATTTTCAGCGCACGGCCATCGCCGGGCTGGTGTTATTGCTCGCCGCCTGTGACCAAAATAGCGCCCCGCCAGCGGGCGACATGACCACCGAAGTCGGCGTGAAAACGCTGCAAACTGAGTCGGTGACGCTCGATAGTCAACTCACCGGACGCGTGGTGGGCAGCATGGTGTCGGAAGTGCGTCCGCAGGTGGACGGTATCATCCAGAAGCGCCTGTTTACCGAAGGCGACGAAGTCAAAGCCGGTCAGGTGCTGTATCAAATCGATGCGGCCAGCTATCAGGCCAGCTACGACCAGGCCGTTGCGCAGTTGAAAAATGCGCAGGCGTTAGTGAAAAGTAGCCAGTTAAAATCCGCGCGCTATAGCGCGCTGGTGAAAGAGAACGGCGTATCGCGTCAGGATGCCGACGATGCGCTGGCAACCTATCAACAGAACGTGGCGTCGGTTGATCAATATCGTGCCGCCGTCGAAAGCGCCCGTATCAACCTTAACTACACGCAAATCAAAGCACCAATTTCTGGCCGCATCGGCATCTCGTCGGTGACGCCGGGCGCGCTGGTGACCTCGGCGCAAACCACGGCGCTGGCGACCATTCGCGCGCTCGATCCGATCTATGTCGATCTCACGCAATCCAGCGTGCAACTGCTGAAACTGAAGCGTCAGCAGGCTTCCCTTCAGCAGAGCAGCGATGTGGTGCCAGTAACGGTAAAACTGGAAGACGGCAGCAATTACGATCATCCCGGCAAGCTGGAACTGACCGAAGTGGCGGTTGATGAAGCCACCGGCACCGTTACGCTGCGCGCGATCTTCCCCAATCCGCAGCATGAATTGTTGCCGGGCATGTATGTGCGCGCCAGCGTCACCAACGGTGTTAAAAACGATGCGATTCTGGCCCCGCAGCAGGGCATCACGCGTGATGCCAAGGGCAACGCCACGGCGCTGGTGGTGGATAACGAGAACAAAGTGCAAAGCCGGGAAGTGGTGACCGATCGGGTTATCGGCAACACCTGGCTGGTGACCAGCGGGTTAAACAGCGGCGACAAGCTGATTGTCGAAGGCACCGCCAAAGTGCAGGCCGGGATGACGGTAAAAGCAGTTGAAGTGACGCCAAACAGCGCCAGAAGCGGAGGCCAGTAACTATGTTGGCTCAGTTCTTTATTCGCCGCCCGGTATTCGCCTGGGTGATCGCCATCTGCATCATGATGTTTGGCGTGCTCAGCATTAAAAGCCTGCCGATTGCGCAATATCCCGACGTCGCACCGCCGCAGATCAGTATTCAGGCTACTTACACCGGCGCGTCGGCGGAAACGCTGGAAAGCAGCGTCACGCAGGTGATCGAGCAGCAGCTCACCGGCCTCGACGGCTTGCTTTATTTCGATTCCACCAGCACAGCCTCAACCGGCCAGGTAAAAATCAGCGTCACTTTCCAGCAGGGCACCGATCCGGATATTGCGCAGGTGCAGGTGCAGAACAAAGTGCAGCAGGCCGAAAGCCGCTTGCCGACGTCCGTTACCACGCAAGGCGTGACGGTGGAGAAGGCGCAAAGCGACTTCCTGTTGATTCTGGCGCTGTACGATAAAACCAACCAAAGCACCTCGGCCGATGTGGCGGACTACATGGTCAGTAACATGGAAGATACGCTGGCGCGCGTGCCGGGCGTCGGTAGCGTGCAGGTGTTTGGTGCCGAATACGCCATGCGCATCTGGCTCGATCCCGCCAAACTCGCCTCCTTTTCGCTGATGCCGTCCGATGTGACCAGCGCGCTGGAGAGCCAGAATACCCAGGTTTCCTCCGGTCAGCTGGGCGCGCAACCGGCCAGCAAAGAGCAGCAGCTGGTGGCGACCGTGCGTTCGCGTTCACGTCTGCAAACGCCGGAACAGTTCCGCAATATCGTGCTGAAAAGCCAAAGCGACGGATCGGTGGTGCATCTGAGTGATGTGGCTCGCGTGGAAATGGGTGACGAGGATTACAGCGCCAACGTGCTGGCGAACGGTCACCCGGCTTCAGGGATTGCGGTGCAGCTGGCGTCCGGCGCCAATGCGCTGTCAACCGCCGAACAGGTGAAAGCCACCATCGACGAGTTCCGCAGCAGCATGCCGCCGGGCTATGAAGTGGCGTATCCGCTCGACAGCACCGACTTCGTGAAAATCTCGATTGAAGAGGTGGTGAAAACCCTGATCGAGGCGGTGATTCTGGTGGTGATCGTGATGTTCGTGTTTCTGCAGAACATCCGCACCACGCTGATTCCGGCGATTGCCGTGCCGGTGGTGTTGCTGGGAACCTTTGGCGTGCTGTCACTGTTCGGGTACTCGATCAACACCTTAACTATGTTCGGCATGGTGCTCGCCATTGGGCTGTTAGTGGATGACGCAATCGTAGTGGTGGAAAACGTCGAGCGTGTGATGCGCGAAGAGGGTTTGCCGCCGCGTCAGGCCACTGAAAAATCGATGAAGGAGATCACCGGCGCGCTGATTGGTATCGCGCTGGTGCTGTCGGCGGTGTTTCTGCCGATGACCTTCTTTAGCGGCTCAACCGGCGTTATCTATCGTCAGTTCTCCATCACCATTGTGTCATCGATGGTGCTCTCGGTGATCGTGGCGTTAACGTTGACGCCGGCGTTGTGCGCCACGCTGCTCAAACCGCACAACGAAGAAGGCGGCCAAAAGGGCTTTTTCGGCTGGTTCAATCGCAGCTACGAGCGCGTGCAGGCGCGTTATCACAACGGCGTGGGTCATGTGCTGCACAGTTCGGTGCGCTATCTGCTGCTCTACGCGGTGCTGCTGATCGGTTGCGCGGTGCTATATATGCGTTTGCCGACCGGCTTCCTGCCGACTGAGGATCAGGGCTATATCATGGTGCAATACCAGCTGGCACCGGGCGCGACGGAAAACCGCACCAGCGCGGTTCGTCGTCAGGTGCAGGAATACTTCGCGAGCAAAGAAAAAGACAACGTCAACGTCAGCATGCTGGTGAATGGCTTCAGTTTTGCCGGCAGCGGCCAGAACGCTGGGATTGGCTTTATCTCGCTGAAGAACTGGAGCGAGCGTAAAGGTGCTGAAAACAGTGCCGATGCCATTGCCGCGCGTGCAATGGCCAATCTTGCCAGCATTCGTGATGCGCAGATCTTCGTGCTGTCGCCGCCGTCGGTGTCCGGTTTGGGGCAGTCAGACGGATTCACCTTTGAGCTGCAGGCGCGTGGTGCCACCGGGCGCGATCAGCTACTGCAAATGCGCAATCAGCTGATTGCTGAAGCCAATCAGGATCCGCTACTCAGCGCGGTGCGTGCTAACACCTTGCCGGATTTGCCGCAGCTGCAAGTCAATATCGACGATGAAAAAGCGCAGTCGCTGGGTCTCACCATCAGCGACATCAACGACACGCTCAGTGCGGCGATTGGCGGCAGCTACATCAACGACTTCACCGATCGTGGCCGCGTGAAGAAGGTTTACATGCAGGGCGATCAGCAGTTCCGCAGCAAGCCGGAAGATATCGATCGCTGGTACGTGCGCGGCAGCGATAGCAACAGCAATACCACCATGGTGCCGTTTGCGTCGTTTGCCTCCTCAGAGTGGGCGTACGGCCCGGATGTGCTGTCTCGTTATAACGGCCTCGCGTCCTACGAAATCGAAGGTTCGGCGGCGGCCGGCAAGAGTTCTGGGGATGCGATCAGCGCGATGGAAAAACTGGCGGCGAAGCTGCCGGCGGGCACCACCTTTGCGTGGAGCGGCTTGTCCTATCAGGAAAAACTCTCCGGCAACCAGGCGATGTCGCTGTATGGCATCTCGCTGATTGTGGTGTTTCTGTGCCTGGCGGCGTTGTATGAAAGCTGGTCGGTGCCGTTCTCGGTGATGATGGTGGTGCCGCTAGGCGTGATCGGCTCGCTGCTGGCGATCAGCCTGCGCGGGCTGGAAAACGACGTCTACTTCCAGGTGGCGCTGTTAACCATCATTGGCTTGTCGGCGAAGAACGCGATTCTGATCGTTGAGTTCGCCGAAGACAATTACCGCAAAGGGGAAAGCCTGGTGAAGGCGGCGACGCACGCGGCATCGATGCGCCTGCGGCCCATCATTATGACTTCGCTGGCATTTACCGCTGGCGTATTGCCGCTGGCGATTTCCACCGGCGCGGGCGCCAACAGCCGTATTGCGATTGGTACCGGTATTATTGGCGGCACGCTGACCGCTACCTTGCTGGCGATCTTCTTTGTACCGCTGTTCTTTGTTCTGGTGCGTCGCGTGTTCCCGGCGATACCGCATGACGATAATCATGCATCTGTGGCCAAGGCGGGGGAATAACATGTCGGCAAAACTCTTAATGGTATTGGTTCCCGCGCTGCTGTCGGGTTGTGTGTCGCTCGATCCGCACTATGAGCGCCCGCAAGGCGCGGTCAGCAGCCAGATGCCGAGCGGTGAAGCCTATCGTTCATTGCAAGGCACGCCAGCCAGCAACTACCGCGACCTGAGCTGGCAGGATTATGTGCTCGACGCCAAACTGCGCCAGGTGGTGGCGATGGCGCTGGATAGCAGCCGCGACTTGCGTGAAGCGGTGGCCAGCGTTAAATCCGCGCATGCGCAATACGGTGAAGAGCGCGCCAATCTGTTCCCGGCTATTAGCGCCGGCGTGAGCGGCACGCGTTCACGCGCGTTAACAGGCGAAGGCAATCAAACCGCCATCAGCAACAGTTATTCGGCAGAAGGCAGCGTCAGTTCGTTTGAACTCGATCTGTTTGGCAAAAACCAGAGCCTGACGCGCGAGCAGTATGAAACCTATCTCGGCACGCTGCAGGGCGCACGCAGCACGCGCCTGACGGTGTTGTACAACACCGTGGATTACTGGCTGCAGCTCGCCGCCGATCGCAGCAATCTGGCGATTGCTAAAGAGACCGCCGAGAGTGCGCGACAATCGTGGCAGGTGACGCGCAAGCAGATGGAAAATGGTATCGCCTCAATGGTGGATGTCTCGTCTGCGGAAACCACCTATCAATCCGCGCAGGCCGATGTCGCCAGCTACAGCACGCTGGTGGCGCAGGATAAAAACGCGCTGGATTTGGTGGTGGGCCGCAGCGTGCCGGATAACCTGCTGCCTGACAGCATTGAGTCGATCGGTAACGCACTGCGCGAGGTACCTGCGGGCGTCTCATCAGATGCGTTGCTGAATCGTCCTGATGTGTTGCAAGCCGAGCATAATCTCAAGTCTGCCAACGCCAGTATCGGCGCGGCGCGTGCCAACTTCTTCCCGAGCATTACGCTGACGGGCAGCGGCGGCGTCGGCAGTAGCGATCTGTCGACGCTGTTTAAAAACGGGGCGGGCATTTGGTCGTTTGCGCCGAGCATTTCGCTGCCGATTTTCCAGGGCGGCTACAACGTCTCTTACCTGAAATACACCAAAGCACAGAAGGAATATTACGTAGCGGCGTATGAGAAAGCGGTGCAAACCGCCTTCCAGGAAGTGGCGGATGCGCTGGCGCGTCGTGGCACCATCAACGATCAGCTCAGCAGTCAGCAGCGTAATGTAGCGGCATCGCAAACCTATTATCATCTGGCGGATCTGCGCTACCGCAACGGCGTTGATAGCTACCTCAATGCGTTAACCGCGCAGCGCACGCTGTACAGTGCCCGAACCAATCTGGTGAGTACGCAGCAAGCCTATTACCTGAATTTGATCACCTTCTATAAAGTGATGGGTGGCGGCACGGCGTTGAAAGAATCTGAAATAATGAGCGCGCAATAATTGCACTTTTCGTAGCGGCGCGATTTATCGCGCAATAAATTGCGCCGCTACAATGCCTGCGTGCGGGGAAGCAAGAATTGGAAACATTGTCTGGGTTTCTCACCGGAAACGCATCACGTATGATGACGGGAATAAACGATAAATTCTTTTTCGGAGCCAATGTGAGTCACTCTGAACATGACGATTTTCTCTTACAGCGTCAGCAGCAGGTGATTTCTGCGGCGAAAGTCTGTTTTAGTCGCTCCGGATTTCATGGCGCCAGCATGGCGGATATTAGCCGTGAATCTGCGTTAGGGGCAGGGCAAATATATCGTTACTTTAACAGTAAAGAGCTTATTATGATGGAAACCATAAAAAGCATCGCGCAGAATTGGCGCCTGTTTTTAATACAACACTTGCCCGCACAACAATCGACTCAGGATATTATCAACGCTGATTCGCCATTCTGGCGGCATTGGCCGAGTCAGGACCGGAAATTATTACTGGAAATGTATTCTGAGGCGTCGCGTAATGAATCGGTGCGTACCATTCTGGCCCAGCAGGAGCAATTATTACTTGCTGAGTTAGCGGCTATTTTTCGCGCGCAACAACCTGATATCGATCCAACACAGCGCGCCAATCGCATTCAATTTTTATTGCTGCTGGTCGATGGCGTCGCCTGTCGCGCCTTCGGCGATAGCGACCTGGACCAACGTGAAATGCAGCGGGTTAACGGCGTTCTCAGCCAGCATCTGTTCGGCTGAATTTACATCGCACCGTGCGGATAGACATCATTCACCACCGCATTGAAAAACGGCATAAAGCCCGGCGCCATATCGCGCTGCTTCATGCAGCGGCGAATAATAATGCCGTCAATAATTAGCGACATCACATATAAGCGGGTGTGAATGGCATTGGCATCCTGCTCGGGGTGAAGCGCCTGCTCCTGAGCAATAAAATTATTTTTAAGCTCATGCCAGGCATCGAGCATGATTTGTTGGATGCGATTATTACGCGTGGCTTCAGATGACACTTCCATCAGCAGAATAATACTGTTTTCCACTGCCGCCGGCACAATATCTTCCGCTTCGTGATAATGTCCCTTCATATGCGCGATACGTTCAAAGTCGGCATTGAGTAGCGTGATCATCCGCTGCACCACATTGGTGACTAATGCCTCAATGATCGCCTCTTTGTTTTTATAGTATTTATAAATTAAACCAATACTGACGTCGGCCTGGTTGGCAATATTCTGAATCGATGTCTGGTGAAAGCCCTTCAGCCGCATGCATTGCTCGGCGGCGGCCAGGATCTGTTCGCTTCGGTTCATGATTATTACACTCACAGAATAAAGCGGCTATTTTACGCAATTAAAGCTGTACTGGCGATGAATAAAAACATTAACCCAACCTGATTATTTCGGCGCTTTAGCGTTGTTCAGTTTTTTTGATTTAAGCGAGCAGTTTTGCCTGCTGTTCATGATTTTTCAGACCTCTATGATGGTGGACAGAAAAAATCATCAAGGAATAACATCATGAACATCCTGCGCGCCCAACGCGATCAGCTGTTTGAATATGGTCCTTTCACCATTCGCCGTCAGCGTCCCGGTGAAGCGTTTGGACCGCTGGCGATTGTCGACCAAATGACGCTGCAACTGGATGCCACTATCCCGCTGCATTCTCATCAGAATAGCGAGATTTTCAGCTACGTTTGGCGCGGTTCGCTGCTGCACAGCACCGAGCAGGGTGAAACGCACTCCCTTAACGCCAAACGCGCGCTGCTGCTGAGTGCCGGTAGCGGCATGCGCTTTGCCGAGTCTGCGCCTTTTATCGAAACCGAGATGTTGCAGGCCACCATTAATCCAGCGCAAACCGGCGGTGAGCCGCAGGTCAATACCTTTACCCGCGCGGACGGTGCGACAGTAAACGCATGGACGTTACTGGCAGGGCCGCACGGCAGTGAGGCGCCGCTGGCGCTGAATCAGGCGGTATACATTTATGACCTGAAACTGGAGCGCGGCAAACAGGTGGATGTGCCACAGCGTGCAGGCTTTTCCAGCTGGATTACCGTGCTGGACGGCATTGTGCGTATGGATAATGAACGGATGCACAAAGGCGATTCCGTCAGCGATAACAAGGCTTTGCCAGCGTTGATGGGCGAGCGGGATGCAACGCTGATTGCGTTTCTGGTGCAGAAAAGCCTGTAGAGCCGCCATTCATGGGCACCTAACCCATCCTCCTCATAACATCGTGCTATCATCTGCGGATAAAACACCGGAGGAGGGTAATTCAATGAAAAAGAAAGAGTTCGTTACCCAGGATTTGCTGAGCAAGATCTATCAGGAAGATACCTCCGCGCCACGCAAATTACCGCCAGAACGCCAGCTGGCCGAGGAATATGGCGTATCGCGTTTCACTATCCGCCAGGCGCTGGAGAAACTGGTGAGTATCGGCGCGGTACGTATCGTGCAGGGATCAGGTATCTGGATTAATGAAACGGTACGTAATAACCCGCTGGTTTATAATTCGATCACCGAAAAGCGCTTTGATCAGATGCATTACCGCTCACTCAACCTGCGTAAAAGACGCCCCGATAGTGATGAGCAACAGATATTCGCCATTAACGACAACGCCTTTATCTGGGAGTTTTCCCGCCTGCGCTATGTCGATAATGTGGCAGTACAAATTGAAATATCGCGTATGCCCGCAACCTTATTTACCGATCTCAACGGTGAGATTATTGAGCGCTCGATACAGCAATATGTGTTGTCCAAAGGCTACCAAATCTCACATTTACTCACCAGCTATCGTGCGATTAGCGTTAACCGCGAACAGGCGACGCTACTGGGTTGTAAAAAAGGCAGTCCGGCGATGCACATTATTAATCGTGGTATTTTGCAGGGTGGGCAGGTGTATGAAATCAGCGATATCGTGGATATTCATTACACCTGCACCTATCTGATTCCGCATAACCCGGATAATCTGCGTTTCCGCCAGCAACAGCGCTAACTTATGGCGTGTGCATGGTGCCGTCTGGCAGGCGACTCTGCGTCCATTCATGCGGACGATAAACCACCGGATATTTTTCCGCTAACGCCTGATCAAAGCCGACGCCAATACCTGATGCTTGCGGCGGATAGAGATAGCCATTTTTAATTTCCGGCGCGCCGGGGAAAATGGCATCCGTCAGCGTTGAGCGTGGAATAAATTCCTGAATCGCAGCATTGTGCAGATGAATATTCAGATGTGTATTAACCGCCACGCCAATCGGCGTCATATCGCCTGGTCCGTGCCATGCCAGTCGCACACCAAATGCCTGACACAGTGCAGCCAGTTTCAATGCCGGCGTAATACCACCAATCTGCGAGACGTGACAACGAATAAAGTCGATGCGACGATTGACAATTAATTCGTGCCATTCTGCGGGATTATTAAATAATTCGCCTAACGCTAACGGCACCGCGCTTTGCTGACGCAACTGCGTTAGCCAGCCAGTTTGCGCGGGTGGGAGCACATCCTCAAGGAAGTAGGGCATATACCGCTCAAGCTGTTTTACCAGCTGAATGGCCTGCTGCGGGAATAAGCGCTCATGCACGTCATGCAATATTTCAAAACAGTGACCGTATTTCTCCCGCAACGCGCGGAACATCTCGACCGTATTCGTCATGTACTCTTGCTGCGAGTAATAAGCGCCGGAGGTGCTATTTTCCGGTGCGTGGAGTTCTTTCGGCGTTCCGCCGTAAAAGCCCAGCTGACAGCGGATATGGCGATAGCCTTTCTCTAAGGCGTTATCAACGGAGGTATAAAGTTCCTCCAGCGTTTCACCGCTGGCATGGGTGTAAGCTGCAATCGCATCGCGCGCTTTGCCGCCCCAAAGCTGATACAAAGGCATATCGGCTAACTGCGATTTAATATCCCACAGCGCCATATCCACGCCCGAAATGGCATTGTTGGTCACCGGCCCGTTACGCCAATAGGCATTAACGTTCATCATCTGCCACAGGTCTTCAATATTGTTGGCATCGCGTCCAACTAATAGCGGCACCAGATACTCATCCACCATGGTTTTTACCGCTAAAGGGCGCTGTTGAAAGGTGGCGCAGCCGTGACCGGTAATCCCTTTATTGGTGGTAACACGTACGGTAATAAGGTTATGGCGATCGGGGCGGGTAATAAAGCACTCAATACTTTCAATAAGGGTTGGGGTCACGTGAAATACTCCTGTGGCGCAGTCACTGCGCTCAATTTCAAGGCCTGTTGATAAGCTATTTTGGCGTATCATTACCGGGTTTTTATTGAGACGCAAACCCTTTTTCAGCCAATAAATATTGGTCAGTAAAAAAGAGTATTTATCGCGATAAAAACAGACCAATTTGCTATTTTAAAACTTAATAGCCCTGTTGCAGCGGGTTTTGTGATCGCAGTCATGATTTATTGGTTTGTTTTGTTGAGTGTCATTTATTACCATCCAGTGCAGATTTCATCAGGCTGTTTTTCTTCCCTCAGGAGCACGTATGGGAACGCAGGAAGTAATAAAAAATATAATCCACTTAGTGGGTGGGAAGAATAATATCAATAAAGTCTGGCATTGCATGACGCGTCTGCGCTTTGACCTTATTGATGACAATAAAGTTAACCAGAGCGAAATTAAAACCTTGCCCGGCGTATTGGGCGCGCAAATGCAGAGTGAACAATTCCAGATTATTATCGGGCCCAAGGTCAATAGCTGGTATGAGCAAATCGTTCCGGCGTTAAATAACGATGGCGTTCAGCCCGCGCAAAACCAGAAAGCGCGCAAAAGCCTTGTATCGCTGTTTATGGATACCGTTTCGGGCGTATTTGGCCCGATTGTTCCCGCCATTGCTGGTGCCGGGATGATCAAAGGCTTGCTGGCTGGATTAGTGGCGTTACAGCTGGTCTCGGCCAAAAGCGATACGGTGATGGTGATTGATTTAATCGCCAGCGGCGTGTTCTATTTCCTGCCGTTCTTTTTAGCGGTCTCTGCCGCCAAAATCTTTAAAACCAACGAGTATTTAGCCGCAGCCGTGGCGGCGTGTTTAATGTATCCCTCTTTAATCGATGCGGCAAAATCGCTGGCGGCGCATCAGGAGGGCGCAGTAAGCGCATTTTGGCTGATGGGCGTGCTGCCGGTTTCGGTATTTAATTATGCTTCCAGCGTTATCCCGGTCATCTTCTCTATTCTGGCTCTCAGCTATATCCATCGCGGGGTGGATCGTATTATGCCGGAAGTATTGAAAACCGTATTTACCCCAACCTTAACGCTGTTCCTGGCGGCATTGACCGCGCTGGTGGTAATTGGCCCGATGGGTATTTGGCTTGGCAAAGGTTTGGCGCTGTTTATTGAGGGCTTATTCAGTATCTCAGCGAGCTTTGCTGGCTTAATTGTCGGTGCCATTCGCCCCGTTGCGGTGCTAACCGGCATGCATCACGCGATGACACCGATTGCGCTGCAGAATTTCAGCGATCGCGGTTATGATATGTTGATGCCGATGATGTTTATGGCAAATATGTCGATTGCCGGAGCTACATTTGCTATCTGGAAATTGACTAAAAATCGTCAGGACAAAGTGGTCACACTTTCAGCCGCCATTTCAGCATTATTAGGCATTACAGAACCGGCGTTGTTTGGCGTGCTAACGCGCTACAAAAAAGCCTTTATTGCGGCAACGGTTTCCAGTGCGCTGGCTTCGGCCTTTATCGGTTTCTTTGGCGTGCGTTTATACGGCTATATTCTTTCCAGTATATTCAGTTTGCCGGCCTATATTGGCCCGTACTTTATCTGGGCCATTTCCGGCGTCGCCATTGCGCTTATTATGTCGTTTAGTCTGACATTAATGTTGGTAGGCAAAGAACCGGATTTAGTCGTACAGCCCGAGAATAAGTAATGTTTGGTCGCCATTTATGGCGACCAATTTACGCTTAGCTCACACTCGCCACCAGCCAGCTTTCCAGCTCGCTCAGCTCATTCATCTGCTGAGGATATTCTGCTTTCAACTGCGCTAATTGCGCCAATACGGTTTCAGGTCGATACACCGCGCCCTGCAGACGCAACGCCAGCGTTTCTAATGGCGAAGGGTTCAGGCTGTCGGTGAAAATCTGGCAGAGAGAAATCACTCCGCGTTCGACATCAAAGTGGATCTCAACGCCGCCCCAGACAAAACGCTCATTCAGCAGATGCGAGAAATCCGGTGCGTTACCAAAATTCCATTCCCAACTGCTTAGTCGCGCAAACTGCTCTTCAAAACCGGGCAAATCAGGCAGTGCGGCGGGGGAGATATGCTCCGGCTCGCACTCTTCCTGATAGTAATCGTAATAGGCGGCAATCACCTCACGGCAGATCGCCTCAAAGCTAATGCCTGGCACCAAATCAGCAATGTTGGCCACGCGCGATCGCACCGAGGTAATGCCTTTCGCCTGTAACTTTTTGCTGTCTGGATTGAGGTAATCGGCGAGACGCGACAAATCAGCATTCATCAAAAAGGTGCCGTGATGAAAACCGCGATCCGGCGTTTCACGGTAAGCAGATCCGGAAATCTTGCGCACCTCGCCATCCACGTTCACCACGATATCGTTGCGACCTGAGGCTTCAGCCGGAATGCCGAGCTGTTCCAACGCGTGCAGGATAATTGCCGTGGAGACCGATTTATCGTATTCCGGTTTGCCGGCCATAAAGGTAAAGCAGCAGTTGCCCAAATCGTGAAACACCGCGCCGCCACCGCTGCTGCGTCGCGCCAGCTTGATGCCGTCTTCCGCCATGCGCCGCGTGTTGCACTCTTTCCACGGATTCTGGGCGCGTCCGATAACCACGGTTTCGGCGTTCTGCCAGAGAAACAGCACGCGCTGCGTTGTCGGCATCTGGCGGAAAATGCACTCTTCTAC
Organism: Pantoea sp. AG1095; assembly: GCF_003208415.1. Classification (NCBI taxonomy): domain Bacteria; kingdom Pseudomonadati; phylum Pseudomonadota; class Gammaproteobacteria; order Enterobacterales; family Erwiniaceae; genus Pantoea; species Pantoea sp. AG1095. The sequence goes on from NZ_QKMJ01000001.1 coordinate 866,182, forward strand.
CGCGAGGTTAAACCAGGGATCGTGTGAATCAGATATTAGCAAACGTAGGGTGGACATCATTCCTCCAGTTCCATGAGAAAGGGCAAACCGGGACAGAGTACGCTGAAGCGGATCGAAAGGTAAGAAACAGCAGCGCATTCCATTTCAATAATAAAAATGAATTAATCTCTAGACGACTGGTCTATTAGCTGTTACTTTGAATTCAAGTGCTAGACGACTGGTCTAGTTTAGACGTTTAATCCAGCAAGCAGGAGATTGATGATGAAGATTCTTATGGTTCTAACCTCACACGACCAATTGGGTAACACCGGCCGCAAAACCGGTTTCTGGCTGGAAGAGCTGGCCGCGCCTTACTACGCCTTCAAAGATGCTGGCGCAGAAATCACGCTGGCGTCACCGAAAGGCGGCAATCCGCCGTTAGATCCTAAAAGCAATGAACCCGATTTCCAGACGGAGCAAACGCATCGCTTTGAAGCTGATGCAGCAGCAACCGCGCAACTTGCCGCCACCGTGCGTCTGGACAGCGTATCGCCAGCCGATTTCGACGCGGTGTTTTACCCAGGCGGTCACGGTCCGCTGTGGGATTTAGCAGAAGATCAGCACTCAATCGCGCTGATCGAAGGCTTCCTGGCCGCCAACAAGCACGTTGCGTTGGTGTGTCATGCGCCGGGCGTGCTGCGCCACGTCAAAACACCGGAAGGAAAACCGCTGGTAGCAGGCCGTAAAGTCACCGGTTTTACCAACAGCGAAGAGGAAGCGGTTGGCCTGACTCTGGTGGTGCCTTTCCTGGTGGAAGACGAGCTGATTGCGAAGGGTGGTTTGTATTCGAAAGGCGCGGACTGGAGTTCCTATGTCGTCAGCGATGGTTTGCTGATTACCGGACAAAACCCAACGTCTTCAGCAGAGACGGCGCAACAGTTGATCAAGCAACTGGCGCAATAAACGCATCGGGAGGCGAACCGCTGTCCGCCTCCCTTATTGCAGCAGTAAACGCATGTTCAGCACCTAGACGACTGGTCTAGTATTTGGTAATCTACCGCTATGACGACTACATCCCAATTGCATAGCAATGAAATCCGCGATCACATCCTTGCCACTGGCCAACGCATTATGGCCGGCAAGGGTTTTTCGGCTGTCGGATTAAATGAAATCCTCACCGATGCCGGTGTGCCAAAAGGCTCGTTCTATCACTACTTCAGCTCGAAAGAGGCTTTTGGGGTGGATATGCTGGCGCGCTATTTCGATGATTATCTGGCTGAGCTTGACGCGACCTTGAGCCAGCCGGGCCTGACGATGGCGCAGCGGCTGATGAATTACTGGCAGCTGTGGCGTGAATCGCAATCGTTCTCTGATTGTCAGGGCAAGTGTCTGGCGGTGAAGCTAGCCGCGGAAGTTGCCGATCTCTCGGATAGCATGCGCGGCACGCTACAGACCGGCACGGCCGGCATTATCGCGCGACTGGCGGATGCGTTAGAAGCGGGTGTTGAGGAAGGTTCGTTGTCTATTGATGACAAACCGAGCCGCGTGGCGGAAAGCCTGTATCAGCTGTGGGTGGGCGCCAGCGTGATGGTGAAAATCGTGCGCAATACCGGCCCATTTGATTCCGCCATGAGCATGACGCAAAAGATCATTCGTATCACCGCTTAGTAAAAAGGGCGACTCAACAGAGTCGCCCTTTATTTTGTTGGGTCGCCATTGATAGCGACCTCAAATCACAAAACCGATTTCGCCGTGTTAACCACGTTCTCAACGGTAAAACCAAACTCTTTGAACAGCTGATCCGCAGGCGCTGACTCACCGAAGGTGGTCATGCCGACGATCGCGCCGTTCAGGCCGGTGTATTTGAACCAGTAATCCGCGATACCCGCTTCAATCGCCACGCGTGCGGCAACCGCTTTTGGCAGCACGGATTCACGGTACGCCGCGTCCTGCTTGTCGAAGGCGTCGGTGGATGGCATAGACACCACGCGCACCTTGCGGCCTTCCGCCGTCAGCTGATCAAACGCCGCCACCGCCAGTTCCACTTCTGAACCGGTGGCGATCAGGATCAGCTCTGGCGTACCTTCGCTGTCCTTCAGCACGTAACCGCCGCGCGCCACGTTAGCCAGCTGCTCAGCGCTACGATCCTGCTGCGCCAGGTTCTGACGCGAGAAGATTAGCGCCGACGGGCCGTCCACGCGTTCAATCGCGTACTTCCACGCCACCGCTGACTCAACCTGGTCGCACGGGCGCCACAGGCTCATGTTTGGCGTCACGCGCAGGCTGGCCATCTGCTCAACCGGCTGGTGCGTCGGGCCATCTTCGCCCAGACCAATCGAGTCGTGGGTGTACACCATGATCTGACGGATTTTCATCAGCGCGGCCATACGTGCGGCGTTACGCGCATACTCGACGAACATCAGGAAGGTGGCGGTGTACGGCAGGAAGCCGCCGTGCAGCGCGATACCGTTGGCGATGGCGGTCATACCGAACTCGCGCACGCCGTAATGGATGTAGTTGCCCGCCGCATCTTCGTTGATTGGCTTCGAGCCGGACCACATGGTGAGGTTGCTTGGCGCCAGGTCAGCGGAGCCGCCCAGATATTCCGGCAGGATTTTACCGAAGGCTTCGATGGCGTTCTGCGAGGCTTTACGGCTGGCGATTTTCGCCGGACTGGCCTGCAGCTGCTCGATGAACTTCTGCGACTCGCTGGCCCAGTTCGCCGGCAGCTCATTGTTCACGCGGCGCTTAAACTCGGCAGCCAGCTCCGGATGTGCGGCGGCGTAGGCGGCAAACTTCTGGTCCCACGCGGACTCTTTCGCCTGACCGGCTTCTTTGGCATCCCACTGCGCGTAGATGTCTGAAGGGATTTCAAACGGACCGTGGTTCCAGCCCAGCTGCTTGCGGGTCAGCGCGATTTCATCGGCACCCAGCGGCGCGCCGTGCGAGTCGTGCGTACCGGCTTTGTTCGGCGAACCAAAACCGATAACGGTTTTGCACATCAGCAGTGAAGGCTTGTCGGAAACCGCTTTGGCTTCTTCCACCGCTTTTTTAATCGCGTCCGCATCGTGACCGTCAACGCCGCGCACCACGTGCCAGCCGTAGGCTTCGAAACGTTTGGCGGTATCGTCGGTGAACCAGCCGTCAACGTGACCGTCGATGGAGATGCCGTTGTCGTCATAGAAAGCAACCAGTTTGCCCAGCTTCAGCGTACCGGCGATGGAGCAGACTTCGTGTGAGATGCCTTCCATCATGCAGCCGTCGCCCATAAACACGTAGGTGTTATGGTCTACGATGTCATGACCCGGACGGTTGAACTGCGCCGCCAGCGTGCGCTCGGCAATGGCAAAACCCACTGCGTTAGCGATGCCCTGACCCAGCGGGCCGGTGGTGGTTTCAACGCCTGCGGTGTAACCGTATTCAGGATGCCCCGGCGTTTTAGAGTGCAGCTGACGGAAATTTTTTAATTCGCTGAGCGGCAAATCGTAACCGCTCAGGTGCAGCAGGCTGTAAATCAGCATCGAGCCGTGACCGTTCGATAAAACGAAGCGGTCGCGGTTAGCCCAGTGAGGATTGCGTGGATTGTGCTGCAAATAGTCGAGCCACAACACTTCAGCGATGTCCGCCATGCCCAGCGGGGCGCCCGGATGTCCCGAATTGGCTTGTTGTACGCCATCCATACTCAAAGCGCGGATGGCGTTGGCTCTTTCCCGGCGTGTCGACATAAGGTTCTCCAGAGATGTGACGTCGGCGCTTATTTAGCGTGGGATACTTGTTCGTAGTAACCGATTTTGTCTACTTTGGCGGTTGAGCCGCCACCTTCAAATTCCGATGCCAGCCAGGCATTAACAATGTTCTTCGCCAGCTCAGGCCCGATGACGCGCGCGCCCATGGTCATGATCTGCGCGTTGTTGCTCTTGCGAGCACGTTCGGCAGAGAAGGTGTCGTGGCATTGCGCCGCGCGTACGCCTTCTACCTTGTTGGCGACAATCGCCACACCGATGCCGGTTCCGCACAGCAGAATGCCGCGCTCAAATTCGTTCTTCTGGATGGCGGTGGCGAGCGCAAATGCCACATCCGGGTACATCGGACGGTCGTTTTGCGCGTCATTGGTATAATCCGTCACCACATATTCTTTCTCTTCCAGCAGCTTTTTAATCACATTTTTCAATTCGATAGCCGCATCATCGGCGCCAATTGCGATAGTTTTCATCGTCGTTCTCCAGCAGGGGTATGCAATGACGCCTGCACGTTTGTTCAGCAGGCGAGAAGATGTTCATAGTTAGCCTGCCACAAAATCAATCATATGTTCAATGGTTGTTCATATGAATTGCCTTCAGGATCGCGCCTGATTGCCTCAGAAAACCCTGTTAAACCGCCTGTGCCGAGCCGTATGGGCGCAGTAATCCGATAAATTGACCAAAATCAGATCTCATGAAGCCGCTCACACTTTCGCGTGTTGCAGTTGAGAGATGCACAATTATCCGTGTAGTGTTCATATGTTCGCATGACTATACCAATGTACAAGAAGACCCATCGAGGACTCGAACATGTGTCATTTACACCGTACCTCTCAGTACTCCTGCAGCCAGCGCCTCTTTGGCGATTGGTCAACACCACATCAAGAAATGATCACTCACGCACGTCGTGGAGGTGCGTTATGAACCAACCATCAATGACAGCGGTGGAACAATCCACCATCAGAAAAATCTCCTGGCGCTTAGTGCCGTTCGTGGCGCTGATGTTCTTCATCAACTTCCTCGATCGCACCGCGATTTCGTTTGCCGGCCCCAACGGCATGACGCAAGACCTCGGCCTCACCGCGCTGCAGTTTGGCCTGGCATCGGGCATCTTCTTTATTGGCTACATTCTGCTGGAAGTGCCAAGCAACCTGGCGCTGCATAAGTTCGGCGCGCGTCGCTGGCTGGCGCGCATCATGATCAGCTGGGGTATTGTCTCGCTGCTGTTCACCTGGGTGAGCAGTGTGGAAGGTTTGTATACGCTGCGTCTGCTGCTGGGTATCGCTGAAGCCGGCTTCTTCCCAGGCGCGATTCTCTACCTCAGCATGTGGGTGCCGGGACGTCATCGCAGCAAAATCCTGTCGCTGTTCTATCTTGCCCAGCCGCTAACGGTGGTGTTCGGTGCGCCATTAGCCGCGTCCCTGATTCAGCAGCACGGCCTGTTCGGCATGGAAGGCTGGCGCGTGATGTTTATGGGCGTGTCGATTCCAGCGATTCTGATTGGTATCGTCGCGCTGTTCTGGTTGGTGGATTCGCCGCGTCAGGCCAAGTGGCTGACCGCCGAAGAGAAAACCTGGCTGACCACCGAACTGGAAGCCGAGCATCAACAGAAGCAGGGCCATCAAAAACACAGCCTGCGCTCGGTGATGGGCAACGGCCGCGTCTGGATGCTGTGCCTGATTTACTTCGGCTTTATTTATGGCCTGTATGCGCTGGCGTTCTTCCTGCCAACCATTATCGCGGGCTTCCAGCAGCAGTTCGGTACCACTTTTAACGTGATGCAGAAAGGGCTGATTACCGGCGTGCCGTATCTGATTGCGGCGGTGGTGATGTTCTTCTGGTCGAAAGATGCCACGCGTCGCGGTTGCAAAACCTGGCATATCGCCATTCCAGCGCTGGCAGGCGGCATCAGCGTGCCGCTGGCGCTGTATATGGATTCGCCGTTCACCACCATTATGGTGATTGCGATCACCGCCAGCTCCATCTTCGCTGCACTGCCGAATTTCTGGACCTTACCCACGCAGTTCCTGACCGGCGCGTCTGCCGCCGCAGCCATTGCCTTGATCAATACCTTAGGAAACGTAGCGGGCTTCTCCGCGGGCTACATCACCGGCGCGCTGCATGATGCTACCAACAGCTACGCCTTGCCGATGTTTGTGGTGGGTGGATTCATGCTGCTGTCCGCGTTCCTCATGCTGTTACTTAATCGCCGTCGCTCGCCGTCTCAGCCGACCTCTTTAGCTCAGGAGCATTAATATGACGTACCTGTTTAACCAACCTTCAGCCTTTGCCGCTGAGCTTATCGAAGGCTTTGTCGCCGCCAACGCCGATAAAGTCCGTCAGATCGCCGGAGGCGTGGTGCGCAGCACCCGCAGCCAGCCGAATACGGTGGCGGTGATTGTGGGCGGCGGGTCCGGTCACTATCCTGCGTTCGCCGGGTTGGTTGGACAAGGTCTGGCACACGGCGCGGCGATGGGTAACTTATTCGCTTCGCCGTCGGCGCAGCAGATCTACAACGTAGCGCGTGCGGCCCATAACGGCGCGGGCGTGTTGCTGATGTTCGGTAACTACGCCGGGGATGTGCTGCACTTCGGCCAGGCGTGCGAGCGTCTGCGGGCGGAAGGCATTGCCTGCGAAGTGCTGGCGGTGACCGACGATATCTCCAGCGCGGGTAAAGATGAGCTGGAGAAGCGTCGCGGTGTGGCTGGCGATCTGTGTGTGTTCAAAGCCGCCTGCGCCGCGGCTGAAGCAGGTCACGATTTATCACAGGTCCTGCAGCTGGCACAGCACGCGAATCAACGCACGCGTACGTTTGGCGTGGCGTTTTCCGGTTGCAGCCTGCCGGGCGCTTCGCATCCGCTGTTTGAAGTAGAAAAAGGGCGCATGGCGCTGGGACTGGGCATTCACGGCGAGCCGGGGATTAAAGAGACCGACATGCCGAGTGCGGATGAGCTGGCCGAGATCTTCGTGGAGCGCTTGCTCAATGAACTGCCAGCCGACATCCCGCAAGCTGACGGTCAGCGCGTGGCGGTGATCCTCAACGGTCTGGGCTCGGTGAAATACGAAGAGCTGTTTGTTGTCTATCGTCGCGTCGCGCAACTGCTGGAGGCCGCCAACCTGCAGGTGGTTGAGCCGGACGTCGGCGAGTTTGTCACCAGCTTCAATATGGCCGGTGCGTCACTGACGCTGATGTGGCTGGACGATCAGCTGGAAACCTTGTGGCGCGCGCCGACCAATACGCCAGCGTACCGCAAAGGCAGCGTATTGGTGGCCGAACCGTTAAGCGCCGCTGAGCGCGTTGAAAGCACGGAAGAAGCCTTGCCAGCAGCCACCGCGGAATCGCAAGAAAGCGCGAAACTCGTGCTCCAACTGCTCGAATCCGTGGCGGAAATGTTACAGCGTAACGCTGAGCGTCTTGGCGATATCGATGCGGTGGCCGGTGACGGCGACCACGGTATCGGCATGGAGCGCGGCGTGCTGGGCGCGGTTGAGAAAGCGCGTGAAGTCGCTGCGCGCGGTGCCGGGGCGGGCAGCTTGCTGTGCCGCGCGGCGGATGCGTGGGCCGATAAAGCCGGTGGCACGTCCGGCGCGTTGTGGGGTGTGGCGCTCACTGCATTGGGTACCGCGCTTGGCGATCGTCAGACACCAGATGCACAGCGTGTGGCCACCGGCGTGCGTGAAGCAAAAGAAGGCATTATGCACTTTGGTAAAGCGCGCGTTGGCGATAAAACCATGGTGGATGTGCTGGTGCCGTTCAGCGACAGCCTGAACGAGGCGGTTGCCGCCGGTGCGTCGTTAACGGACGCCTGGCTGAAGGCGGCGCAGGTGGCCGATAAAGCTGCGCAGGACACCGCGCAGCTGGTGCCAAAAATGGGGCGTGCGCGTCCGCTGGCAGAAAAAAGCGTTGGCACGCCGGATGCCGGAGCCATTTCGCTGGCATTGATCGTCAATACCGTCGGCGATCTGCTAAAAGAACACAGTGCCTCTGAACAAGGAGCTTGAAGCATGTCTCAGCCAAAAATCTGGCTCGGCGTCAGTTTAAAAATGTACTTCGGCTATCAGCAAACCTTGCAATGGTGTCGTGATGTAGCGGCATTAGCCGACCATGCTGCGGTGAAAAACGGCGACGTGGGCTTGTTTGTGTTACCGGCTTATCCGGCGATTCCGGCGGTTGCAGCCATCTTCGCTGACACGCCGGTGCGCTTCGGCGCTCAGGATGTTTGCCAGGCTGAGAACGGAGCCTGGACCGGCGAAGTCAGCGCCAGTATGTTGCAGGAGTTAGGCTGCTCGCTGGCCGAAATTGGTCACGCTGAGCGCCGTCGTCATTTCCACGAAGATAAAGTGCAAATTGCTGCCAAAGTGGCGATGTCGCTGCGTCATGGCATCACGCCGGTGCTGTGTATCGGTGAAGAAGTGCAGGCAGAACCGCAGCAGGCAATCGCGCTGTGCCAGCAGCAGCTGGCCGAAGCGCTGGCCGAGTCGGCGCAGCAGGGCTTAAAGGGCGAAGTGTTCTTTGCCTATGAACCGCAGTGGGCAATTGGTGCGCCGCAACCGGCACCGGACAGCTACATCCGCGCCGTCTGCGCCGGATTGCAGCAGCTCGCCACGCCGCCCGGCATCACCCTGAAAATCATTTACGGCGGCAGTGCCGGTCCGGGACTGATTCAGCGCCTTGGCGCGGACGTAAATGGCCTGTTTCTGGGTCGCTTTGCCCACGATCCCAAAGCGTTGGCACAAATTATTGATGAAGCCAGTGAGCTGGCTCAGGAGCGCCGTTAATGAGCCGTATCGGACTCAGTACCTACGCCTTTTTCTGGCGCATGTCGTCGAAAGTCCCTCATCCGCTGACGCTGGAGCAGATGCTGCAACAGACCGCCGAACTGGATGTGTCGGTGTTTCAAATCTGCGATTACCCGGCGATTGAAAGCTGGACTGACGCACAGCTGCTGACGCTGCGTCAGCAGGCTGATGCGCTCGGCATCACGCTGGAACTCGGCACGCGCGGCCTCGGCACTGCGCATCTGCGTCGTTATCTGCACATGGCGGAAATCCTTGATGCGCGCGTCATTCGTTCGATGTTCTACACCGCCGATCACCGTCCCACGCTCGACGAAGCCGCCGAGCTGATTGGCAAAGTGTTGCCGGATTTTGCCCGCCAGCAGGTGCGTCTCTGTCTGGAGACATACGAGCAGGTGAACAGCGGCGCGATGATGTCAGTGATCAACAAGTTTCTGTCGCCGTGGCTCGGCGTGTGTCTCGACCCCGCCAATTGTGTCGCCGGACTCGAACTGCCAGAGCAGGTGATTGCCAACACCGCCGCGCGCGTCGGCAATCTGCACATCAAAGACTTTGCCTTCACGCGCCGTGATGGCTGGATCGGCTTTACCTTTGCCGGCTGCCCGATGGGCGAAGGCTTGCTGGATTACGACCGGATGATCGCCAGCGTGCGCCCGGCGGATAAAGGCATTAACCAAATCGTCGAACATTGGTTGCCGTGGCAAGACGATGCCGCCGTAACCTGCGAGCGAGAAGCCGAATGGACTCGCCGCACCGTGGAATTCTTACGTAGTAAACAAGATCAGGAGTAACAACATGAGCGTGCAACTGAAAACCATCACCGTGATTGGCGCGGGCGGCAAAATGGGTATGCGTATTTCTGCAAACTTCCAGAAAAGCGATTACCAGGTGTTTTACTGTGAGAACTCCCCCAAGGCGCAAGAGCAGGTGAGCGCGCAGGGGCGCGAACTTTCTGATGCCGCCTCCGTGGTGCCATTGAGCGACGTGGTGATTCTGGCGGTGCCGGATATCGTGCTGGGCAAAGTGTCTGAAGGCGTGGTGCCACAGATGAAACCGGGCGCGATTCTGCTGACGCTGGATCCGGCGGCGGCCTACGCCAATCTGATCGCCCATCGTGATGGCATTGAATACGCGGTGGCGCATCCTTGCCATCCGTCGGTATTCCTTGAGCGTTACACCAAAGAAGAACATGCCGATGCCTTTGGCGGTATCGCGGCGATTCAGCACGTGGCGGCTTCCTATGAAACTGGTTCTGATGAGCAGAAAGCCGAGCTGAGCAAGGTGATCAGCGTGATGTACGGCCCGGTGGAGCAGGTGCATTGGGTCACCGTGACGCAGCTGGCGTATCTGGAACCGACGCTGGTGGAAACCGTAGCCTGCATGGTGGGTGCGTTTATGAAAGAGGCGCTGGATGAAACCGTGAAGCACAGCGGCGTGCCGGAAGAAGCGGCTAAAGCGATGTTGTACGGCCATATTCAGATCGCGCTCGCCGTGGCGTTCCGCGCGACCAACCCGTTCTCGGATGCCTGCATGATCGCCATGGAGTACGGTCGTGAGAAGATTGTGAAACCTGACTGGAAACAGATCTTCGATCAGAAAGAGCTGGATATCGTGATTGCCCGTATGCTGAAAATCGACGCCATCAAGCGCTAAGCGTGACGCTCGATCGACTCGCGGCGCTGTGGTCTGGCGAAGCGAGTCGTATCAATGATATAACTCCTTCCTTTGGTGTAATCATGTCAGTTAAGACCAAACAGCACGCACCTACTGTAGCGGCGCAATTTGTTGCGCGATGAATCGCGCCGCTACAGTAGGTGCGGTTATTGCAATCAGTACTTAACCGAATGGCATTAATACACGATCTCAAATAAGACAGGTTACGGATGGAAAAAAACACGCTTTCTCAGGACTCCGAGCTGCTGACGGAAATAGCTGTCGCCTATTATCAGGACGAAATCACCCAGGAGGAGATTGCGCGTAAGTTTGGTATTTCCCGCATTAAAGTCGGCCGGCTGCTCAAACGCGCACGCGAAGAGGGCATCGTCGAAATCAACGTGCGCTACCATCCCGTCTTCAGCACCCGCCTCGAACAACAGCTGCAAAATCGCTTCCCACAACTGCAACGTGCGCTGATAGCGCTCGATCAGCCCGATCAGGAAGAGCAGCGACGTCAGGTCGCCGCGCTGGTGTCGTCACATTTAGCGCAGTCGCTGAAAGACGACGCCATTGTTGCCGTTGGGCAAGGACGCAACGTGGCCGCTGTCGCCGATTATCCCGGCCAGGTGCCGACGCGTAATTGTCTGTTTATCAGCGGTATTGGCGGCACGCATCGTCCCGGTGATGCCATTAACGCCGACCATATCAGCCGTCGTCTGGCGAAGAAGTTCGGCGGCATCAGCGAAACGCTTTACGCGCCCGCTTATGTTGAGAACCGCGCGTTGCGCGATGCGTTTATGCAAAACGGCACCATCAAAGAGACGCTGGACCGCGCGCGTAAAGCCGACGTGGCGCTGGTGGGCATCGGCGACATGAACGAAAACAGCTATATGGTGAAACTCGGCTGGTTCACACCGCACGAAATCATCGACGCCAGCGTTAATCAGGGCGTGACGGGCGATGTCGCCGGCTACGACTTTTTTAATTCGCAGGGCCAGCACGTGGATACCGTGATGAACGATCGCGTCATTGGGCTGAGCATTGATGAACTCCGCAAGATTCCCTGCGTGATTGCCATTGCCGCGGAAAATACCAAAGCGATGGCGATCCTCGGCGCACTGCGCACTGGCGCGATCGATATTATCGCCACCACCGCGCAGAACATCCGCACCATTCTGAGTTTGTCGCAGGAGAAGATTTAGTTAAACGCTTCACTGGGTTTATTCATTAGGACATCACCGGCGATCATCGCCGTTAATACGGCGTATTTTAAACCTGGCGTACAGCCTTATGCCGCCACGCGCAGTGCCATAACTTAACGGTCTTGTTCGTACTATGTTCAGGATATATCCTGTATTTTTCCTTGTTGAGAATCCCTGCCTGATGACTAACGCGCGCTTGCTCTCGGTTGAAAATCTCTCGCTGCACACTCACGATCAGCGCTTGCTGGTGGATAACATCTCTTTTCATCTCGATCGCAAGGAAATCCTGGCGTTAGTTGGCGAATCGGGATCTGGCAAAACCTTGACCTCGCTGGCGCTGATGAGTTTGTTGCCGGCGGGCGTGCAGCAGAGTGGCGGCCGCGTGGTGTTCAATGGCGAGCCGCTGGATGCGCGCACAACCCAGCAATTGCGTGGTTGCCGCATCGCCACGGTGTTTCAGGAGCCGATGACCAGCATGAATCCCACGCTGCGTATTGGTGAACAGATTGCCGAAGTGCTGGTGCGGCATCGTCAGTTTGGCTGGAAACAGGCGCAGCAGGAAGCGATAGCGCTGCTGGATCGCGTCGGCATCGTCAATCCAGCGCAGCGCGCGCGGCAGTATATTCATCAGCTGTCGGGTGGCATGCGGCAAAGGGTGATGATCGCCAGTGCCATTAGCGGTCAGCCGGAGTTATTGATTGCCGATGAGCCGACCACCGCGCTGGACGTGACTATTCAGGCGCAAATTCTGGCGCTGTTGCAGGAACTGCAACAGGAGATGGGCATGGGGATCTTGTTGATCACCCACGATCTCTCGGTGGTGGCGCGCTACGCCGACCGCGTCTGCGTGATGCAGCAAGGGCAGCTGGTTGAGCAGGGCGCGGTGCTGAGTACGCTCGGCGCGCCAACGCATCCTTACACGTGCAAATTGATTGCTGCTTCGGCAGCGCAAATCCCCGAGGTGACTGCGCCGGTTGCACAGCCGCCGCTGCTGGTGCTGCGCGACATCAGTAAAAGCTATCCGCTGCCGCGCCGCATGCCGCTGTGGCCGGCCAAACGGCAAACCGTGTTGCATCCGGCGAATCTGTCGATTGCGCAGGGCGAAATTGTCGGACTGATTGGCGAATCCGGCTCCGGTAAAACCACATTGGGCAGTGCGGCGATTGGTCTGATTACGGCGGATGGCGGCGAAGTGCATTTTCAGGGGCAGCATTTGCAGGGCCGTCAGCTGCATAGCTTACGTCGCCACACGCAGATTATTTTCCAGGATCCTTATGCCAGCCTGAATCCGAAAATCCCGGTTGGTGAGCAGATCGCCGAACCGCTGCGCGTCTGGCAACTGCGCAAAGGCGCGGCGGTGGATGCGCGGGTCAAAGAGCTGCTGGCGTTGGTGGGATTGAAGGCCGAACATGCCACCCGTCTGCCGGGCGCGTTCTCGGGTGGCCAGCGTCAGCGTATTGCCATTGCGCGCGCGCTGGCGATGGAGCCGAAGCTGCTGGTGGCGGATGAAGCGGTAGCGGCGCTGGATTTATCGGTGCGCGGGCAGATTCTGGCGCTGTTTAATACGCTGCGCCACAAGCTGGGATTATCGGTGCTGTTTATCAGCCACGATCTCGGCGCGGTGCGTCAGTTGTGCGATCGCGTGGTGGTGATGTATCACGGCAGGATTGTGGAATCGGGCGCGACCGCCAGCGTGATTAACCATCCACAGGACAATTACACCCGCCAACTGCTCGCCGCTGCGCCGGACGTGCAGCAGGCGCTGGCGCTGCGATCAGCCGCCGTGTAACAGTGGCAGTTCGTGATGTTCGGCCCATTCGTGCCAGGAACCGACGTACACCGAAACATGGGGATAGCCCGCCAGTTTTAACGCCGCCAACACCGTGGCGGCGCGGGCACCACGATGGCAATAAACCTGCAACTTCGCGTTTTTACTCAGTCCTGCCGCCTCGGCGCGTGCGGCAATCTGCGGCGCTGATAAGAAATGGCCGCTGGCGATGACATCTTCCCAGAACAGCAGCTGAGAATGCGGAATCCGTCCAGCACGCTGGCAGCAGGCATGCGCAAAGCTGCCGTCAAACTCGCTGGGGCGACGGGCATCCACGTTGATTACCGCCACGCCATCCGCTGCTAGTACCTGTTCACGGCTGCACACCAGCTCGCGATTCCACGCGGGTGCGTTTGCTGCCGGTGGATGCGCCACGGTGCGGCTTAATCCCAATCCCGGCGCGAGTTCATAGCCTGCCGCAATCCACGCATCCACGCCGCCATCCAGAATCAGCGCATCATCACGCTTGAGCAGCCAGGCGAACCAGGCGCCGCGCGGAGAACGCATGCCAACCTGCTGTTCGAAAAACACCGGCGTGGCGTTGGGATACGCGGTAAACATCGGCTGCAGCGCGGTGGCGGCTTCGGCTGCCATCACCGCTAAACCTGTCTCGCTACAATCCTCAATAAAATAGTCGTAGACGTTACAGTGCTGCGCGCCAGGCAAGGTGGCGCGTTGCCAGTCGGCAAATTCGCGGACATCGATCAGCAGAAACGCTTCGCCGCGCGCCTGGCGCTGATGCAGTGAAAGCACATCAATGATCATGCAGAACTCCTGAAAACAGCGACTGCAACGAACCGAGCTCGTCATGCTCGGCGGCCTGAAGCACGCGGGCGGCGAGGGCGATATCAAACACATTGAGGCCAAACGAGGAGAAATAGACGCTGTTATCGGGCTGTGGACGCCAGTGATCCAGCAGCAGCGCGGCGAGATCGGCCGCCACATCCTGCTCAGCAAACTCCCCGGCGCGGAACATCTGGAACAGGCTTTTGGCGCTGCGCTGGGCAAAATCGCCCCACGCATCCACCACCACCTTGCTGCTGGCTTTGATGGCGGCAAAACTCACTTCGTGATAACCGACCTGCAAAATGATCCTGCCGGGACGTACCGCTGCGGCGTCGACAATCGGCTGGTCGGCGCTGGTACAGGTCAGCACGGCGTCATAAGGCTGCGCCAGAGCGAGCGGCAGATCGGTTTCGATCTGCACTTCGCGCAACGCACTGAGTTTAAAAGGGGAGCGATTCCACACGCCAATCTGTTCCAGCTGCGGAAACAGCTGCTGCAGCATGCGCAGATGCGCCTGAGCATGTAAACCGGCGCCGAGCAGCAGCACGCGCTTTACCGGACGCGGTGCGGCCAGCTGTAACGCCAGTGCGCTCACCGCCGCAGTGCGCGCCGCGGTGAGTGCCCCGCTGGCCAGCAAGCCGCGCGGAATGCCGCTCTGCGCATCGTTAATCAGGGTCACGGCTAGGGCGGCGGGCAACGCATCTGGTCGCTGTGGACGATGTGCCGTCCACTTCACGCCTGCGGCATTGTAGCTGCCGCCAACGCGCGCCGGTAAGGCATAAGCTTTACCGAGCGGCGTACCGAGATCGATGTGATTTTCAGCGGGCATCTGCGCCTCGCCGAGACGCATCAGCTGAATCACCGCTTTGACGTCTTCCAGCGCTAAAGCGACATCCCCGCCGCCTAATTGCGCGACGGTGGCTTCATCCAGTACACGCAATAAGGCTTCCATTACGCCTCCAGCAGGCGATCGGCGAAGGGATAAAGCGCCGGAGAACCGCCACAATGCACGAAGGTCACGCGCGATCCCTGCGGAATGCGCCCCTGTTCGACCAGCGAGAACAGGCCGTGCATCGCTTTACCGGTGTAGACCGGATCCAGCAGCACCCCTTCCAGTTGGGCGAGTTGATAGATGGCAGCGATGCCGCCGTCCGATGGCACGCCGTACGCCTGACCGACATAACCATCCTCAATCCAGATATCCTCCGGCTGCCACTGCTGCGGCCATTGCAGTAGATCGGCACAATCCTGCGCCATGCCGGCAATGCGTGGCTGGAACCAGTCGGCTTTGGCGCTGACGCTCACGCCAATCACCTTAGTATTGGGCCAATAGCGACGCGTGCCCACATGCAATCCCGCCAGCGTGCCGCCGGAACCGGTGGGCGCGACGATGAAATCGGGTGCGGGCATCTGGCTGGGTGCCAGCTGCGCCGCTATCTCTTCCACTGCGCGTACATAACCCAATGCGCCGAGTGGCGTTGCGCCACCCAGCGGAATAATCATGGGGGTTTCACCTTGCGCGAGAGCCGCATCCGCGTGCGCCTGCATCGCACCTTCAATCTGGCTGAAATAGCCGTCGGGATCGAGGAACTGCACCTCGGCCCCGAACAGCTTATCCAGCAGCAGATTACCCTGCCAGCTTGCGGGCGGATTGCCCCGCAACACCAGCACCGGACGCATACCAAACTTGCGTGCGGCGGCAGCCACCATGCGGGCGTGGTTCGACTGATGCCCGCCGGTGGTGATCACCACATTCACGCCTGTTTTGCAGGCCTCCGCCATCAGATACTCCAGCTTGCGGACTTTGTTGCCGCCGCCGCCGAAGCCACTGTAGTCATCACGTTTGATCGTCAGCGTAATCCCAAGTGCCTCACTGAGCCGCAGCAGCGGCTCGTGAGGAGTGGGGAAGAAGCCGAGCGGAACGCGTTCAAACTCTTCTACTGATTTCATTATTTACTACCTTTATTTTTGTGTACTGCGGTGTTTCCCTGGTGTGGCGCGACCCGGCCAATGGCCGAATCATTGAATGCGTTGAGCCATAAGCTCATGGATTGCTGGAAGCGTTCGAGCCCCGCCAGCGTGACAAACTCATTGACGGCGTGCGCGTTGCCGCCGTGGCCTAATCCGCCAATCAGAAAGGCGGGGGCAACGGCCGCGAAAGCGTAGGCGGGCGCACAGCCCGGCGCCCACGGCCAGATTTGCGGTGCCGCGCCCAGCGTTTGATAGCTGGCGATTAGGGCATCGACGCCGCTGGCGCTGCGACTAAAGCGCACGCCGGGATAGCGATCAAACAGGTGCAGCTCGCTGCCAACTAAATCGGCTTGTGCCAGCCGCTGCTGCACGTCGGCAATCATCGCGTCCTGATCGAAACCCGGCGGGATGCGAAACGCCAGCTCCGCGCTGGCACGGAACGGGATGACGCCGCGTCCGCCTGGCGGATCGCTGTGCAGTTCTGCCAGCGTCAAGACCGCGCTGCCAAGCAGCGTTTGCAGGCAGCTCAGCGTATCGCCGGCGATCATCAGGCGCTGACTGCGACGGAACTGCAGTTCGTCATCGATGCTGAATTCGGCGGCTAAGGTCGCCAATAATTGATTCGCCTCATCGTCCGTGGCGTGACACGCCAATACGCCGCTGTGTTCTGCTGGCGCGATGGCATCTAATGCCTGTACTAAACGCCACGCAGGATTGGCGATCCAACCGGCATTGCTGGCATGAATCGCGGAGGACGGTCCGCCCCATGCGCCGCCGGTGACGCTGAGGCGTCCGCTGGCCAGTCCGGTAAAGCCGAGATAGACGCGCGGTGCGCCGCCACCGTATTCGCACAGTGACGGAAACAGCACGGCTTCGGCGGGAGCAATCGGGCAAGGCTGTTGTGCCAGATATCGCCGCAGCGCGCCGCTGCCCACTTCCTCTTCGCCTTCGAGCAGGATTTCAATATTAAAATCGAGCTGCTGGCTCTGCTGCAGTTCACGTAGCAGAATCAGCAGGGCGGCGACTGGGCCTTTATTGTTCTCTGCACCGCGTCCGACAAATACCGCGCCGAGATCGTCCCAGTGACACACGCCACCGACAAACGGCGGCACATCCCAGCCGGCATCATCCGCAGGCATTACGTCATACATGTTGTACAGCACCACGGTTTTGCTGCTGCCGTTATCGATGCGTACATGGACCAGCGGTGGGACATCATCGGTTTGAGACGCCACCGGATAGACGATCACGGCATTCAGCTGCGCCACCATCCACTGTTCCAGCCTGGCGGCCAACCCGCGCTGCGAGGATAACTGACCGGCCACGCTTGGCCAGCGCGTCAGTTCACTCAGCAGTTCAAGCGTGGCGTCAAGACGACTCATAAACGAATCCTCGGGTTCAGCACCAGATAGAGCAGGTCGATCAGCAAATTGATCGCCACGAACACCACGGCAGCGAGTAACACAATCGCCTGCACCAGCGGGAAATCGCGGTTTTGAATCGCCTGAATCGCCAGACGACCAATGCCCGGCCAGGCAAAAATAATCTCAGTCACCAGTGCGCCGCCAAGCAACGAGGCGAAATACATGCCCTGTACGGTGATCACCGGAATCAGTGCGTTACGCAAACCGTGGCGTACCACGATGCGCCAGGCGCTGAGCCCTTTGGCGCGCGCGGTGCGGATATAATCCTGTTGCAGCACATCCAGCAGGCTGGCGCGCGTCAGGCGTGCCACGGCGCTCATGTAAAACGCACCCAGACTGAGCGCCGGCATCACCAGCGCGGCGAAAGTGCCGTAACCGCTGGAGGGCAGCCACTGTAACTTCAGGCTGAATAGCAGAATCAGCAGCAGCCCGAGCCAGAACACCGGAATCGCCTGGCCGGAGAAGGCCAGCAGGCGGCATAACAAATCCCACAGGCTGTGCGGCCGCAGGGCGCTGATAATGCCGAGCAGCAGACCGAGCAGCGAACTCCATGCCAGCGCACTCACCGCCAGCAGCGCCGTCGCCGGCAGACGTTCGGCAATCAACGCCAATACCGGCTGGCTGTAGCGCAGCGATTCACCAAAATCCCCGTGCAGCACGCCGCCAAGATAGTGGCTGTATTGCCACAGCAGCGGACGATCAAAGCCCATGCTATGACGAAAAGTATCGATCTCCTGCTGGCTGGAGCCGGGCGGCATCATCAGCGCCGCCGGATCGCCCGTCATGTGCAGGCTAAAGAAAATCAGCAGCGACACGCCGAGCAGCACTAATACCGATTGGCCAAGGCGATTGAGCAGAATGTTCAGCATCTTAATCCAGCCTCGTATGCGTGCGACGTAGCAGCGCATCGCCGAGCAGGTTGCAGCCAATCACCAGCGCTGCAATCACCAAACCGGGATAGAGCACCAGCCATTGCGACAGCAGCATGTAAGAGCGACCTTCGCCAATCAGGTTGCCCAGCGTTGGCGTGGGTGGCTGAATGCCCATACCGAGAAAACCCACTGAGGCTTCGAGCACGATCAGGCGTGGGATATCCAGCGTTAGCAACACCACCAGCGGCGTCAGCAGATTGGGCAGGATATGCCGTAGCAGTATGCGCAGCGGCGAAAAGCCCATGGCGCGCACCGCCTGAATATATTCCAGTTCCCGAATCTCTAAGGTTTTGGCGCGCGCCACGCGGGCATAAATCGCCCAGCTGGTGCAGCCCATAATCACAATGATGTTGGTCAGTGACGCGCCCATCAGCGCAATTACCAGCAAAATCAACAGAATAAACGGTACCGCCAGCTGGATGTCGATCAGTCGCATGATCAGCGCATCAACCCAACCGCCGGCGTAACCGGCGATCATACCGAGCGCGACGCCAATCACCGCGCCAATCGCCGCCGCGACCAACACCACCAGTAGCGACAAGCGCGTGCCGGAGAGAATGCGCGCCAGCAGATCGCGGCCCAGTTGATCGGTGCCGAGCCAATGCGTGGCTTGCGCACCGGGTGAACCCGGCGGCAGGAACATCTCATTGAGATTGTTACTTAAGGCATCGGGCAACGGCAGCCACGGAGAGAGCAGCGCCGCGGCAATCACCACGATCAGCAAAAGGCTGCCGATTACCGCATCGCCGTAAATCAGGCGGCGTGGACGGCGCTGCAGCACGGTGCCCGGTGAAATCATTTCAGCCTCAGATCAAACAGCGGGATGCGGGCATCGACGCGGCCTTTGAAGTTGAGCGACGTGCTGTGCGCATACAAGGTATCTTCACGGTACAGCGGCAGCAGCGGCTGTTGTTCCGCGACGCGTTGCTGAATCTGCTCTAACACTTTTTTGCGCGCAACGGGATCGACAATCTGACGGCTTTGATCGAGCAGCTTATCCAGCTCTGCATCATGCACGGTGGAATAGGGCTCGCCGCTGCGCAGAATCGGGAACAGCGCGGCATCAGCATCCAGCGTCTGCGTGGATCCCCACGCCAGCATATACATCGGAGCCTGTTTCTGGGACGCGACCTGCTGGGTGTAAACCGACCATTCCGGTACCTCCAGCTCGGCTTTCACGCCAATGGCGGCTAAATCCTGCACGATGGCTTGGGCTACATCGGCGCTGGCAATATAGCGGCGCGGCGCCTGGAAGCGCAGGGTAAAGCCGTTGGCGTAACCGGCTGCAGCCAGCAGCGATTTGGCTTTCGCCACATCCTGCGCGGTGGCTGGAACCGCCAGATAACCAAAGTCATTGGCTCCGGCCATGGTACCGGTTGGCGTGCCAAAGCCGTGCAGCAGCTGTTGGGTATAAGCCTGACGGTTTAACGCCAGCGAAAGCGCCTGACGGACGCGCACATCACTCAGCGGTTTCTCATCATCTTTCAGGCCGAGGTAAATCGTCAGTCCACCGCCTTTCACCTGTTCCAGTTCGACGTTGGGGCGATTTTTCAGCGCGGGCACTAAATCAGCAGGCACGCTTTCAATCAGCTGCACTTCGCCGGTCAGCAGCGCGGTGAGGCGTGCGGTGGCTTCGGGAATCGGACGCCAGGTAACGCGGTCGATCGCCGGTTTGCCGCGCCAGTAAGTTTCATTGGCGACCATCACCACTTTTTCATCCGGGATAAAGCTATCCAGCTTGTAAGCGCCGCTGCCCACCGGTTTGCGCGCAAACTCGCTGGCGCCGACCTTCTTCACGTACGCTGGCGGCACAATGTAAGCCGGGTAGCGGCTCATGCGCGTGGGCAGCAGAGGATCCGGGCCGTTGGTGTGGATCTGCACCTGATAGTCGTTGATCACGTCCACCGATTTGATGGTGCGGATATAGGAAATCGTCGGTGCGTGATTGGCGGGGTCTAAAATACGATCGATGGAGAACTTCACCGCTTCGGCGTTTACCGGCTCGCCATCGGTAAATTTCACGCCCTGGCGCAGGGTAAATTGCCAGGTGGTGTCGTTAATCGCTTTCCACTCAGTGGCTAAGCCCGGCTGTAATGACATGTCATCGGCGCGGCGCACTAAGGTATCGAAGAGGTTGTCGACTAAGGTGGCAGATTCTTTGAGAAAGCCGGGATCCATCGCCGTGGCAGACGTGGGTTGGCCAATGGTCAGTTCCGCTGCCTGTACGGCTGGCATCAGAGCAAATAGCAACGCGGTGGTGGCAAACTTCACTGCAGGTAATCTCATAACGTTTCCCAAAATTGCCAACGGCAAGGTAGTGAAAAGAGTGGATACTGCCAGAATCAAGACTGTGCTTATTTGTAATACATGATATATCCTATAATCTGGCAAGTTGGCAATAAAACATTAAAAATAACTTACCATTTGCGAAATTCAGTAGAAGGCCCTCAACGTATGATCGAAATGGATAAAGCGCAGCGCATGAGTTTGACCGCGCAGGTGGAATCGTCACTGCGCAGCGCGCTGATTGTTGGCAAGTTAAAACCCGGCGCACGGCTGGTGACGCGCGATTTGGCGACTCAATTGGGTACCAGCATCACGCCGGTGCGTGAAGCCTTGTTGCGACTGGTTTCTGCCGGAGCATTAGATGCCACGCCAGCTGCGGCGTTTCTGGTCCCGGAAATGACGCGCCCGCGCTTTGATGAGATTACGCTGATTCGTAAGCAGCTTGAAGGTTTAGCGGTGAGGGCGGCGACGCCATTTTTGGGAAAAAAACAGATTTCCGAACTGAAAAAACTCTGCGCGCGCTTTATGCAAGCCAAACAAAGCGGTGATGCCGAGTCGGCGTTAGAAGCCAATCGCGCGTTCCGTTTTACGCTCTATGGCTATGCGCAAATGCCAACGCTAGAGGCACTGATCGAACAGCTTTGGGTGCAGATCGGTCCGTGCTTTAACTATCTCTATCCGCAGCCGGCCGAGGTGGTGAATGGGCATCATAACTATGATCACCTGCTGGAAGCGTTACAGGCCGGCGATGCGGTCACCAGTGAAAAGATATTGATGAAAGCGATTGATGATGGGGCTGCGATTTTGCATCAACATTATTTTAATCAGTGATTCATGTTTGAAGGTCGTCATTAATGATGACCCTTCGGTGGCCTTTAACCGCGCGGTCACCGCAATGACATAAAACCTTCATTTCCTTCCGCTAGCTTACCGCCATTCTGATTTCTGGATTGCGGATGCATGAGCCACCTTTCGCTTCACCACATCACTAAAGCCTGGGGCGAGAAAATCGCCCTGGACGACATCAGCTTCGACGCGGCAGAAGGCGCGTTTGTCGCGCTGCTCGGTCCTTCGGGCTGCGGTAAATCGACGCTGCTGCGCACCATCGCCGGACTGGAAACTGCCGATCGCGGGGCGATCCACTTTAATCATGCCGATATCACCCATCTGCCGCCGTCGCAACGCAAGCTATCGATGGTGTTTCAGTCCTATGCGCTGTTTCCCCACCTTAACGTGCGCGAAAACCTGCTGTTTGGTTTGAAAGCGCGCGGCGAGGAGAAACAGTCGTTTGCTGCCCGCCTGGATAATGTCAGCAAGCTAATGGAGCTGGATAAGCTGCTGGATCGTTTGCCATCACAGCTCTCCGGCGGACAACAGCAGCGCGTGGCGCTGGGCCGTGCGGTGATCGCCAATAACACGCTGTGTTTAATGGATGAGCCGCTGTCGAACCTCGACGCCAGGCTACGGCAAAGCATGCGCCGTGAAATCCGCGCGCTGCAGAAGAAACTCGGCTTGACCATGCTGTACGTCACACACGATCAGACCGAAGCGATGAGCATGGCCGACAGCATTATCCTGCTCAACGATGGCCACATCGAACAGCACGGCACGCCAGACGATCTCTACAACAATCCCGCCAGCGTGTTCGCCGCGCAGTTCATTGGCGCACCGCCGATGAACATCCTGCCGCTGCAGCGCAATGGCGCGCATCACTATCTGCTGCATCTCACCGCGCCGGTGGTGGAATACCGCGATGCGCCGCTGAGTCTCGGATTGCGAGCCGAAGATATCCAGCCGATCGCCGCAGAACAGGCGGCGCTGACCGCGCGGGTGATCAGTTCTGAATATATGGGCGCTGATACCTTGCTGGTGTGCCTGCTTGCTGGCATCAGCGAACCGCTGACCATCAAAGTGCCGGGCATGCAGCGCTTCTCCGATGGCAGCGAAGTGGGATTGCAGTGGTCTGCCGCGCGGCAATATCTGTTTCATCGCGAGAGCGGTAAGCGCTGCGCACCAGCCGAACAACAGATGTTTGCTTCACAGAAAAAATACGCCGTTTAACCGTTGTCATTTGCCCAAGGGAAAATCATGTCTGCGATTCGTTATTCACGTCTTTCTGCATTAGTCCTCGCCATCACCACCTCAGCTTTTGCGGCTGAACCGGTCAAGCTGCAAATGTATTACCCGATCGCGGTGGGCGGCAAAGTGAGCCACACCGTGGATTCGCTGGTGGCGGATTTCCAGAAAGTGCATCCGGACGTGAGCATTCAGCCGGTGTATACCGGTGACTACGCCACCACCGTGACCAAAGCGTTGACCGCCTTTCGCGGTGGCAACGCGCCGCAGCTGGCGGTGATCGGCGATATCGAAGCGTATTCACTGATTGATGCCGGTGCGATTGTGGCGGCCAGCGATTTAGCGCAGGGTGAGGAAGGCAAAAAATGGATCGACGGTTTCTATCCGGCGTTTCTGCGTCACATTGACGGCAAAGTGTGGGGCGTACCGTTCCAGCGTTCAACTGTGGTGATGTACTGGAACAAACAGGCGTTCGAGAAAGCCGGTTTAAACGCCGATACGCCACCGGCCAACTGGCAGCAAGTGGTCGAATTCAGTAAGAAACTCACGATCAAAGATGCCAACGGCGTCAGCCAATGGGGCATCGAGATTCCGTCCACACCAAACGGCTACTGGAACTTCCAGGGCTTGTCCGCCACCAACGGCGGTCGTCTGGATAACGGCAAAGGCACAGCGGTGCACTTCAATACGCCGGGCAACGTGGAAACGCTGCAGTGGCTGACCGATCTCGGCCAGAAAGAGGAGGTGTCGCCAAAGGGTGCTATTGCGTGGGGCACCACGCCGCAGGACTTCATCAGCGGCAAAACTGCCATGATGGTGACCACCACCGGCAACCTGACCAACGTGCGTGATAACGCGAAATTCCCGTTCGGTGTGGCGATGCTGCCGGAGAAAACCCAGCGCGGCAGCCCAACCGGCGGCGGCAACCTGTATGTCTTCAAAAATGCCTCACCAGAACAGCAGAAAGCGGCGATGGAGTTTATCCGTTGGGTAACCTCACCCGAGCAGGCGGCGCGCTGGAGCATCGCCACCGGTTATGTAGCGACCTCTCCAGCCGCGTGGGATACCACGGTGATGAAGGATTACGTTAAAGAGGTTCCTCAGGCATTGGTGGCGCGTGAACAGCTGAAGTATGCGCAGCCAGAACTCTCGACTTACAACAGCGTGCAGATTCAGGATGCGCTCAATCACGCGGTAGAAGCGGCGGTGACGCAGGCGAAAACGCCAGCCGAAGCGCTGGAAGGCGCGCAGAAGCAAGCCGATCGTCTGCTGAAGTCTTATCAATAATGACGAGCACGATTCTCACCGTTGCGCCGGTTCGGCGGCCCCGGTTATGGTCGATGCAGCTGTATGGCTACCTGCTGATTTTACCGGCACTGAGTTTTTTACTGCTGTTTACGCACTATCCGGCGGTTGCGACCGTATGGGAAAGCCTGTTCAGCGCAGCACGTAACGGTCGTCCAGCCCATTTTGTTGGGCTGGATAACTATCTTGCGCTGCTGGATGACGACATCTTCATTCAGTCGCTGTGGAATAACCTGCTGTATGCGTTGATCACCATTCCGCTGGCGGTCATGCTGGCGCTGCTGATGGCGCTGGCGGTCAATTGTCATATGCGTGCCAATGCGTTGGTGCGCACCGCGTTCTTTATTCCTTCGCTGCTGCCGATGATCGCCATCGCCAATCTGTGGCTGTTCTTCTACACGCCGCAGCTGGGTTTGCTGAATAAGCTGCTGGCGCTGTTTTCGCTGCCAGCGATGAACTGGCTCGGCGAACCGGGTAGTGCCTTGTACTGTTTGATGGCGGTATCGGTATGGCGCGAAGCGGGCTTCTTTATGATCTTTTATCTCGCCGCTTTGCAGCAGATCGATCCGCGCCTGAGCGAAGCCGCGCAGATAGAAGGGGCGTCACGCCGCTATTTCTTCCGCCGCGTGCAGTGGCCGCTGCTGATGCCCACCACGCTGTTTGTGCTGATCAATGCCTCGATGAACGCGTTTCGCATCGTCGATCAGGTGATCGCGATGACCAACGGCGGGCCGAATAACAGCAGTAGCCTGCTGCTGTTCTACATCTATCGCACCGCCTTCAGCTTCTGGGATATGCCCGCCGCAGCGGCAATGACGGTGGTACTGCTGGTGATCCTCGCCGCGATTGCACTGCTTAAATTCAACCTGCTGGACAAGCGAGCCCATTACCAATGAAGCCAACAATCACGTTTGGTCGCCTGTGTCTGAATATGGGCATTGGGCTTGCCGCGTTGCTGTGGTTTTTACCGATTCTGGTGGCGATCTGGGTGGCGATTCATCCGGCATCCGATCAGGCGAGCTTTTCGCTTTTTTCGCCGCTGACCTTACAGAACTTCGTTAATGCCTGGCACGCCGCGCCCTTTGGTCGCTACTTCCTCAATACCAGCTTGCTGGTGCTGATGATTGTGGTGGTGCAGCTGATTCTGGCGACCATGGCCGCTTACGCGTTAGTGCGCTTCCGCCTGAAATTTTCCGGCGCGATCTTCGCGCTGATCCTGCTGCAGCTGATGATCAGCCCCGACGTGCTGATTCTGAATAACTACAAAACCATCGGCGCGCTGGGTTTCCGCGATACGCTGACCGGCATCGCGCTGCCGTATTTCTCATCGGCCTTCGCCATCTTTCTGCTACGCCAGACCTTTAAAAGTATTCCGCTGGTATTGGAAGAGGCGGCGATTGTGGAAGGTGCCAGCCGCTTTTACATTCTGCGCAAGATTTATATTCCGCTGGCGAAGCCGATTTATGTGGCGTTTGCGTTGGTGTCGATCAGTTTCCACTGGAATGATTTCCTCTGGCCGCTGGTGATTACCGATTCGGTCAATGTGCGGCCGCTCACCGTGGGCCTGCAACTGTTCTCGGCGCCGGAGCAGGGCGTGCAATGGGCATTGATTGGCGCTGCTACGTTAATGACCACCTTGCCGCTGTTGGTGCTGTTTCTGATCTTCCAGCGCCAGTTTATTCAATCTTTTATGCGTGCTGGTATTCGCTAAGGAGTGCTTTTCGTGTCTTATCCGCATCCGCTGACTGAACTGCAGCGTGAACTGCTGGGCGATGTCGCCGAGCTCTATGCCTTGCCCGATGTGCGTTCCGCGCCGCTGAGCAGCACGCTGCGTTTTGGTTTGATTGCCGATCCGCAATATGCCGACATCGACGCCGATATGGCGAAAAATCTCTACTATCGTCACGCGCTTCATAAGCTGCCGCAGGCGATTGCGGTGTTGAATCAGCAGCCGCTGGATTTTGTCGTTACGCTGGGGGATTTAGTCGATCGCGACTGGAACAGCTACGCGGCGATATTGCCGATTTACGATCGCCTCGAACATCCACATGCGGTGGTGCTGGGTAATCACGATGCGCAGACCATCGCGCAGCATCTCAACGAAGCCGCTGCGCTACCCAAAAGCTATTACGCCTTTGGGCTGCAGGGCTGGCGTTTTATTGTTTATGACGGCAACGACATCAGCCTCTATTGCAACACGCAGAACGGTGACGATCGCAAGCAGGCGGAGGCGATGCTGGTGGACCTCACCGCGCGCCAGCAGCCGCAGGCGAAACCCTGGAACGGTGCGGTAGGAACGCAGCAACTGGCGTGGATTGAGCAGCAGTTGCAGCAAGCCCGCCAGCAAGAGGAGAAAGTGGTGGTGTTTGGGCATTATCCGCTGGCGCCGCATAACAGCCACAACTTACTCAACGGCAGCGCGCTGGCAGAGCTGCTTTCTAGTTACAACATACATTGCTGTTTCTCTGGACACGATCATCGCGGCGGCTTTGCGCGCATCGGTCAAACAGGCTTCTATACGCTCAAAGGGATGCTGGATGGGGCAGAAGAGGTGCCGTTTGCGGTGATTGAAATTGAGGGCGATGAAGTCATCGTGAAAGAATACGGTGTCGAGTCGCCATTTATGGCGACCACTCATGATGATGCCGGCATCTGCCCGCGCTGACGAAGTGTCGCAATCTCTTCGGCGCGTTGCAGCAACTGCTGCAAATCATCCTCATCGATATCCAGCACTTCACCGCTCTCCAGCGCCAGATGCAGATCTTCACGCGTAATCGCTACGTTGATCACCACAGGCGGCGCTTTGGTTTCCGTTGCCGCCAGCGGATGCGGGTAACGGCGTCCGGCGAGATTGTTAAACAGCAACGCCAGCAGCGCGAGGCAAACCGAGTTCAACAGCACCGGCGTCAGAATAAAGTGGTAACCCAGCTGCTGGACGCCGTTACCGCCCAAAATTGCGGTCAGCGCCACCGCGCCGCTCGGTGGATGCAAACAGCGCAGTTGAAACATCAACGCAATCGTCACACAGGCCGCAATACCACACGCCAGCGCGGGATGGGGAACCCACAGCGCGGTGGTGACGCCAACAACGCCCGCCACCAGATTGCCGCCGACAATTGACCACGGCTGCGCCAGCGGGCTGTTCGGCAGACCAAACAGCAATACCGCTGAAGCGCCCATCGGCGCGACAAACCACAGATTCACTTCACCCAGCAGCCAGTGGCTGGTCAGGCTGGTAATCATTAAACCCAATCCCGCGCCAATGCTGGCGATGACCATCTGCTTTCTGCCTCCCGGTAACGGATGAGGCCAAAGGCGGGCCAGAAAGGTGCGCACGGAGGTTATCCACGTCACCGATGGCTGATTTGTCATTACGGAATCACTCTGTCATAAGAAAAAACGATGGGTGCGAATTGTCGCTGATCGATCCGCTGACAACAACCACATTGTTAGTGTGCTGTTATATCGTGGTAAGAGAAATGCTGATGATTGTCGCGAGGCTTAACCAACGCCTAAGGTTGCTGTATAGTCCGTTTTTTTTCGGAGGAACCATGCTGCCTAACTCATCCACACGCCTGAACAAATACATCAGCGAGAGCGGAATCTGCTCACGCCGCGATGCCGATCGTTACATCGAGCAAGGCAACGTTTTCATTAACGGTAAACGCGCTGCCGTCGGTGCGCAGGTGTTTGCAGGGGATGAAGTCAAAGTGAACGGGCAGCTGATTGAGCCGCGTGACGAAGAAGATTTAGTGCTGATTGCGCTGAACAAACCGGTGGGCATCATCACCACCATGGAAGAGGGTGAGCGTGACAACATTGGTGATTTCGTTAATCACAGCAAGCGCGTGTTCCCGATTGGTCGCCTTGATAAAGATTCGCAGGGACTGATTTTCCTCACCAACCACGGCGATCTGGTGAATAAAATCCTGCGTGCCGGAAATAACCACGAAAAAGAGTATGTGGTCACCGTTGATAAACCGATCACCGATGAATTTATTGCCGGAATGGGCGCGGGCGTACCGATGCTCGGCACCGTCACCAAAAAGTGCAAAGTTAAAAAAGAGTCGACCTTTGTCTTCCGCATCATTCTGGTTCAGGGGCTGAATCGTCAGATTCGTCGAATGACCAAGCACTTCGGCTTTGAAGTGACCAAGCTTGAACGTACGCGCATCATGAACGTCAGCCTGAAAGGGATTCCGCTCGGCGAGTGGCGCGATTTGACCGATGACGAGCTGATCGATCTGTTCAAACTGATTGAAGACTCATCATCCGAAGATCAAAAAACGCAGAAGACGCAGGCGAAAAAGAAACCCGCCAGCGCGGCGAAAAAGCCCGCGACGGTTGGCGCTAAACCGGGTGAGAAAGCGGGGGCAAAACCGGCTAATCGCCAGCGTTTCGCCCAGCCAGGTCGTAAGAAGAAAGGGCGTTAATTTTCTTTCCCCGCGCACAGCGCGCGGGGAAAAACCGTCACTTTTCGTTGCCAAACCCTTGCTTCTTTAGCGCGTCCAGCACGTGCGGGAAGTAAATCTTGTGATAATAACCGCTAACGCTTTCACTCCAGCTTTCGCCATCCTCACGTCCGGTATTTTTCCAGTGCTGCACCATCTCCTGATTGTAGGCAGCGATGTGTTGCTCCAGTCCATCACGTTGATAGCGCTCTTCATGACGGAAGGTGGCCAGCGGCAGACGCGGCTTCTGATGCGCAGGCTGATCGACATGGCCAATCACCACGCCCGCCACCGGGAAAGTATATTCCGGCAAATCCAGTAAGCGGATTAACGCCTGCGCATCGCGACGAATACCGCCAATCGGCACAATGCCCAAACCTTCTGCACGCGCTGCCGCCATGATAGAACCCAACGCAATACCCACATCGGTTGAGCCCGACACAATGCTTTCGATGCTCTGCTGCGCGATCTGCTCGCGGTCGATAGCGTTTATCGCCAAACGCGATTTATGCATATCCAGCACCAGGGTAATAAACACCGGGGCTTTGGCAATCCACGGCTGACCGCCAGCAATCTGGGAGATTTGTGCGCGTCTTTCAGCATCGCGCGTCACCACCAAAGAGACCTGCTGCGAGTTCACCGAGGTTGGCGCGCGATACGCGGCCGAAATGATGCGATCCAGCACCGCATCCGCAACGGGAAGGTCGGTAAAACTGCGATCGCTTTTATGACTGGTGAAAATATCGATTAATGAACTCATGGATCCTCCTGATTGGGAGGCGAGAGCGTAGCAGAAGAGAGAGTGATGTAACTTAACCGTTGTTGCCGTGGCTAACTACTTCTTTTGAATAAGCAAAGTGCGGAATGGGATAAGCGATGAGACCGGTGCATAAAGCACCGGCTAAGCGACTCTGGCTTCAGCGACAGCCGGATGAACGCTGCGATCGGGTCCGCTCAGCATCACCGGTTTACCGGAACGTAATCCGCGCTGGAACTGGGTCATGCGTTCATGGCTGATCCCGGCACCGCACCACAACAGGTGATGATCGTGGCGGCTTTCTGAACTGTACAGCATCGGTTGTGAGGTTTGATCCACCTCGACGCAGAACCCTTGTCCGGTAAGGCGAATGGCTTCCAGCCACACTTCCGTTTCATCGCCGGTGCTGACCACTTCCAGTAACAGTGGCATCTGCTGCTGACGGGCTGAAGCGCGTTTTACACAGTCGCTGTGATGAACGATCGCTTCATGAAAGCGCGTTAACCTGCGTGATGCCCCGCGACGCGTATCATCACGCAGCCAGCGGTTGAGCGGTTTCATCAGCACATTGACGAAATCGTCGCTGCTGTAATCGCCCGCCAGATTGCGCACAGTACGCGCCAGTTCTCGATCAGAGCCTAACTCCAGCTGCCGTAACAGATCGCCGCGGCGTGCCACCCAACCAGACGAAGAGTAATCGAGCCCGCAGTGTCGACCTTGATAGATTTGCCACAGCGTGGCACCACCCGAGGTCAATGCCATCATGGCGAGCACTTCATCAACCTGATGTCGGCTCCAGTCCTTATTGACGTGATTTTCAGAAATTAATCCACCGCGCAACCAGCGACGTAAATTGGCGCGGTTGGCACCGGTAATGGCGCAAACGGTTTCAGTTGAATAAAAGTTCATTACGAGCCCTCAGATTGAGGGTGAATGGCCGTGGGTGCTAATCCAGGATGAGTGACCATCCTGAACCTTATCTGTATGGATTACCAGTATCTTTACGTAACTCGTCATAACCAGGCGAAGATCCCTTTCGCCAGGTAAAGCCTTAACCGACTTTCACCACGGTTTTACCGAAGTTTTTGCCTTTCAGCATATCGAAAAACGCCTGCGGGGCATTTTCCAGCCCGTCGATCATGTGCTCGCGGTACTGGATTTTTTGCTGCTCCACCAGCGGCGTCATCGCTTTGAGGAATTCAGGATAACGATCGCCGTAATCCTGGAAGATGATAAAGCCCTGCATGCGAATACGACGTTTAAGAATGCCGCCCATGATTTGCGGGGTGCGATCCGGGCCCGGCGGTAATTCGCGGCTGCTGTAACCAGAAACCAGGCCACACACCGGCACGCGCGCCGCGGTGTTCAGCAACGGGAATACGGCATCAAACACTTTGCCGCCAACGTTTTCGAAGTAGATATCAATGCCGTCCGGGCAGGCAGCCGCCAGTTGTTCCGCAAAGTCGTCACGATGGTGATCGATACAGGCGGAGAAACCGAGCTTCTCAATCGCATAACGACACTTCTCTTCACCCCCCGCAACGCCTACGACATGGCAGCCTTGGAGTTTGCCAAGCTGACCCACCGTTGCACCGACCGGGCCGGTAGCCGCCGCGACCACCAGGGTTTCACCCTGTTTTGGCTGGCCGATATCCATCAAGCCCATATAGGCCGTAAAGCCCGGCATACCGAGAATGCCCAGCGCCCAGGAAGGATGGGGCAGATCGCCCAATTTCGCCACGCCGTTTCCGTCCGAAACCGCATAGCTTTGCCAGCCGCTTTGCGCGAGGACCACATCGCCTTGCTGGAAATTCGCGTGTTTAGATTCCACCACTTCGCTCACCGTGCCGCCAACCATCGGTTGGTCGAGTTCAGCAGGTGCAGCATAAGATTTGCTGTCATCCATGCGCCCGCGCATATAGGGGTCAAGCGACAAATAGAGCGTGCGCAGCAGGATTTGGCCGTCCTTCACGTCAGGAATGGGCTGCTCTACCAGGCGGAAATTCTCTTTTACCGGTTCGCCATGCGGGCGTGAGGCTAATAGCCAAGCTTGATTACGTTGATTAGATTGCGACATTTTTACCTCTATTAGCGTTTCCACGTGAGGCAAGTGTAGACGAGGAAAAGGCATTAAGGCCGCCTGTGCAGAACTTAAGTGTTGCTATATGATAACATTTTGGTAAAAATATAGACATTGTTATCATATACCAACAATAGAGGTTTTATGTTGCCTGGTTTGCAAGCAATAGGCGCTAAATGTCAGGAAAGGCGCAAGGCTAACCGTTGGACTCAAGCCGACGCTGCGACGCGTGCAGGCATTCATCGCACGGTTATTTCACAGATTGAAAATGGCCATTACGCGGGATCGTTGAAAGCATTTACTCTTTATTTGACGTCACTGGGATTGAAACTTTCAGCCATTGATTTCTCATTTCCACAGCTAGAAGACCTGGACACTTTATTTGATGAGGGTTGACCTCATCCTTGCATGAATTTTCAATATGTAACTTTTGAAGTTACTTGCTTTATCGGGAGGATTTGTCCTTCAGGTAAATTAATTATCTACATTATCTTAGTTTTCATAGCTGTAACTACCCGAATGTCTTCAAATAACAACTTCTGAGAAAGCACTTTATGGAACCTGGGCCATTTGTGTACCAGGTCACCATAAATGGTGACCCTACGGGATTTATAGCGATGGTGAGTCAAATTAATGCATTGATGCAGCAGCGCGGGTGTTGAGGCGACATCCCAAACCGCTGAACGAATGAGGGATTCCAGGGCGAGCCGCATGGATGCGGCGAGAGGCGGCGCTGAGCAGGAGCGAATCGGCGCCGGTCCGTCAGGAATCGTGAATGAGTGAAGGTACCGCGCAGCGGCGGATTGGGCTGGCGCAAGGCCCGGGAGTGCAGAGGGCGCGGCCAGGCGCCCTTTGCTCGGTCGCCGCACGGCAAAACTGAAACAATCTGAGCCTATGGCGAACGAAAGTCGCTCAGTTTAATGTGAGGTATGCTCAGGCACGGGGCCTGTAGTGAGCCAGCGCACAAACCAAGCGTAAACTTTTCGACGTGAATTAATATAAAACCATGAATTTTAACAATCATAGGGCATTTGCCTAAGCGGTCTCGGGCAATGCCACATACACCTGGCCACACTCTGCTGCGTATACCTATAGCGATGCTTTTCTCCCTACAGGTGACGCATGACACAACAACAATACGTATTATCGCCCGATCATGACGCGCATATCGCCTCGGCTATCGGCAAGTTCTTCCGCCGCATCATTCCGATGCTGGCGCTGATGTTAATTGTGAACCAGATTGACCGGGCTAACATTGGCTTCGTAAAAGCCGAACTGCAAACGGATGCAGGCATTAGTGCGGCCGCCTTCGGCTTAGGCGCGGGGCTGTTCTTTATCGGTTATGCGCTGTTTGAAGTGCCGAGCAACATGATGCTGAAGAAACTCGGCGCACGCGTGTGGCTGACGCGCATCATGATTACGTGGGGCATGGTGGTGGTGCTTACCGGTTTTGTGAGTACGCCGCTGCATTTCTATCTGCTGCGTTTCCTGCTCGGCGTGGCGGAAGCCGGCTTCTTCCCTGGCGTGCTGTTCTATTTTCGTCAATGGGTGCCGAATGCGTGGCGCGGACGCGCCACCGCGATGGTGTTAAGCGCTACCGCCAGCGCTTTTCTGTTCTCCGGTCCGCTCACCGGTGCCATTCTGATGATGCATGATGTTGGCGGCATCGCGGGCTGGAAATGGGTGATGTTTGTGGAAGGCGGCGGATCGATGGTGATCGGCTTGCTGGCCGCCTTTGTGCTGGTATCCAAACCGCAAGGCGCGAAATGGTTGAGCGATGCCGAGAAACAAGCGCTGGCGCAGCAGTTAGCGCTGGAAGATGATGCGCGCGAAGAGCACGCGGTGAAACACGGCCGCTGGGGCTTGATCAGCGATCGCAGCCTTTTGTCTTACTGCCTGATCTTCTTCACCATGACCATGACCGGCTACACGTTAGTGTTCTGGCTGCCGCAAATCATTCAGCGTATTCAGGGCTTCAACAGCTTTGAAACCGGATTGCTGACCGCCGTGCCGTGGCTGTTCGCTATCGTCGCGCTGTTTCTGCTCGGCAAAGCCACCGACCGCTATCGCGATAAACTGGACAAAGGGCTCGGTATCGCCATGCTGATCGCCGCGTGCGGCACCTTTATGGCCACGCTGGGAACGCCATGGTTTGGCTTTGTGGCGATGATTGTGGCCTGCATCGGATCCAAAGTGAGCGCGGCGTTCTTCTGGCCGATGCCGCAAAGTGAATTACCCGCCTCGATTGCCGCGCCCGGCATTGCGCTGATCAACTCGATTGGCAACCTCGGTGGCTTCTTTGCGCCCACGGTATTCGGCTACCTCGAAATGCACACCGGCAGCACCACCGGCGGACTTTACGCGCTAACCAGCGTGTCTGTGGTTACCGGACTCTATTTGCTGCTGCGTCGCAAACCTGTTCCACCCGCTTTCGGTCACACGGAGAGAAACCATGTCAGACAGTCCAGTCATTAAATCGATGCGTATCGTGCCGGTTGCCGGCTACGACAGCATGTTATTGAACATTGGCGGCGCCCATAACTGCTATTTCACGCGCATCATCGTGATACTGACCGATTCCGCCGGACATACCGGCGTAGGCGAAACGCCGTGTCATGCATCCACCTTGCAGTTGCTGGAACAGTTTCGCCCGCTGATAGAAGGTAGTTCGCTGCTGCGTCTCAACGCGAAGCTGAGCCAGTTGTTCAGCAGCGAGGCTCGTCAGCAACAAACCTCGCACACCAACGACATTCATATCCCGCAGATGAATCCGGAGAAGTTTTATAACGCCGCCGCCGCCATTGAAGCGGCGCTGCTGGACCTGCAAGGCAAGCTGTTTAACCTGCCGGTAGCGGACCTGCTTGCCAGCGGTAAACAGCGCGATCGCATTCCGATGCTGGGTTATTTGTTCTACATCGCCGATCGCAAGCGCACCAATATGCACTATCGATCAGGGGAGCATGAGCAAGAAGGCTGGTTCCGTCTGCGTCATGAAGCGGCGATGGACAGCGATGCCGTGGTGCGACTGGCCGAAGCGGCAGTTGAGCAATACGGCTTCCGCGACTTCAAGCTCAAAGGCGGCGTGCAGGCAGGTGAAGTGGAAGTGGCAACGGTGGAAGCGCTGCTGGCGCGCTTCCCTGAAGCACGCGTCACCGTCGATCCTAACGCCAGCTGGTCGCTGGATGAGGCGATTCGCTTTGGCAAGCAGCTGGCGGGAAAGGTGCCGTATCTGGAAGATCCTTGTGGCGCTGAACAAGGCTATTCCGGCCGGGAAACGCTGGCCGAGTTTCGCCGCGCCACCGGTGTGCCGGTCGCGACTAATATGATCGCCAACGACTGGCGCCAGCTGCATCATGCGCTGCAACTGAATGCCATTGATATTCCGCTCGCCGATCCGCACTTCTGGACGATGCGTAACGCCAACGTGGTGGCGCAGCTGTGCAACGAATGGGGGCTGACAACCGGCTGCCACTCCAATAACCATTTTGATATTTCGCTGGCGATGGTGGCGCACCTGGGGGCCGCCGCGCCTGGCGATCGTCAAACCGCCTTTGATACGCACTGGATTTGGCAGGATGGTCAGCAGCTTACGCGTCAACCGCCGCAGATCCGCGATGGTTATCTGGAGTTACCGCCGGGGCCGGGATTGGGCATCGAGCTGGATATGGATCGCATCGAACAGGCGCATGCGCTATATAACGCGCTGCCGGATAAAAATCGCAACGATGCGCTGGGGATGCAGTTTTTGATCGATAACTGGCGCTATGACGCCAAACGTCCGTCATTGGTACGCTAAGGAAGCAGCATGAAGAACCTATTACGCGCGGCAACGCTATTAGCGTCGTTGGCCGCCAGCGCGCCGTTGCTGGCGCAGACTTTTGTCTACGTTTCAGAAGCCGATGATGGCACCATCGCGCGCTACGCGCTGAATGGGCAAACCGGTGCATTGCAACTATTAGGACGCACTCAGGTCGGCGGCAAAGTGATGCCGATGGCGTTGAGCGCCGATCACAAACATCTTTACGCCGCGATTCGCAGTAAACCGCTGCAACTGGTGAGCTGGAACATCGACAGCAAAACGGGCGATCTCAGCCCGTTGAATAGCGTATCCGCTGCGGCCAGTTATCCCTACATCAGCACGGATCCGCAGGGTCGTTTTCTGCTGGGCGCTTCCTATGATGGCGATGTGGTGCACGTTTATCGACTCAATAGCGACGGCAAGCTGATTGCGCCGCCGGTCGGGAGTTACAAAACCGGACATGCCGCGCACTCGGTGATTGTTGATGCGAGCGGCGAGCAGGCTTATGTCGGCAATCTCGGCACCGATCGCGTGCTGCAATTGAAACTGAGCGCCGAGGGCGAGCTTTCGGGGTTAGGCAACGGCTATGTTAAAACGGCGACAGAAAACGGACCGCGCCATTCGGTGTTGTCGCCGGATAATCGCTATCTCTACAACATCGGTGAAATGGGCGGCATCATTACGCAGTTTCGTCGTGAAGCCAGCGGTGAGCTGGTGAAAGTGGCGGAGACGCCAAATGCGGTAGCGGAAAAATATCAACTGCAACACGGCAAAGAGCGACCGCCGGGCTACAGCGACACCACGCCGCGCATCTGGGCGGCCGATATTCGTCTGACGCCGGATGGCCGTTTTCTCTATGTCAGCGAGCGGACCAGCAGCACCATCAGCGGATACCGGATTAACAAAGCAGACGGCAAACTGACGCTGATTGATAGCTGGCAAGTCGAGAAACAGCCGCGCGGCATCGCGATCACCGCTGACGGACGTTGGTTGATTGCCAGCGGCGAAAAGAGTGCGGTGACCGGCAGCTATGCCATTGATCAAGAAAGCGGGGCGCTAAAGCGCGTTGGCGAAGCACCGGCCGGCGGTGACGCCAATTGGGTGACGGTGGTGAGTTACAAATAATCCCTAAGGATTGCCATTAATGGCGACCAGGTGCGCCTTACAGTTGCTTATATTTCTCGTTAGTTAAAGTGTAGCGGTGGGCTGGCTGAATGATAATGCGCTCAAAGTTGCAAGCACTTGTGAGCGCGATTCATTAATATGACATGCGTGACAATGTCACTGATTGGGGTAAACAGAGTGCTACAAGGTCCCTCGACGATCGACCTTTCTTGCGGCTAACCACAACAGTGCGGTGACAATCCAGCCAATAATCCACGACACATCATTACCGGCAAAAATCCAGGTTAACGAACCGTGATGCAGTGGATTATCAATGAACGGCAACTGTACCAGCACGCCGCAGAAGTAGACAATTATGCCCGCCCAGTTCCAGCGACCGTAACGTCCGTTGGGCTGGGAGAGTGCCGGTACATCGACTTTACCTTTGGTGATCAGGTAGAAATCGGTCAGGCTGATTGCGCTCCACGGCACAAAAAAGGCCAGTAAAAACAGCAGGAAATGGGTGAATGATTTCAGGAAAGCGGGTTCGCTAATCAGCGCAATCACACAAGAAATCGTCACCATCAACACCACAAACAGAATGCGGCCGCCACGACTTAATGCGGTTTTCTGACGGAAGCCAGAAACGATGGTGGTGAGTGACATAAAGCTGCCGTAAGCATTCAGCGTGGTGAAAGTGATTTTGCCGAAGCAGATCGCAAAATAGATCACCATCGCCATCGTGGCGCTGCTGCCTAAACTGACAATATAGCCAACCTCGTTGCCAGAGAAAGCCTTACCGGCAATCGCCGCGACAATTACACCCAACGTCATTGAAGCCTGCGTTCCTAAAACCGTGCCGAAGAAAACGCAGCTGAAAAGTTTTTTGGCTGAGACGTTAGCCGGTAAATAGCGCGAATAGTCAGAAACATACGGGCAAAATGCAATCTGCCATGACGACGACAACGAAACCGCAAGCAGGAAGTTAGCGACCGTGAAATGCTGGTTCTGCCACACCGCGGACAGATCATGGGTTGAGAGCAGCGTGATAAACAGGTAAACAAAGGCAAGCACGCCAATCACGCTGGCTACTTTACCGAGCTTGTGAATCACGCGATATCCCAGCACCGCGATGACGACGATAATCGCACTGAACAGGATCATGCCTGACGCATTGCTGGTATTAATCAGTTTGGCGAGCGCCTGTCCGGCCAACACCGTGCCGCTGGCAGAGAATCCGACATACATGATGCACACCAACACCAACGGAATCACCGCACCATATACGCCAAACTGCATGCGGCTGGTGATCATTTGCGGCAATCCGAGACGCGGTCCCTGAATGGCATGCAGTGACATGATCGCCGCGCCCACAACTTGCCCAACCAGCAAGCCGATGATCGACCACACCACATCGCCGCCCAACACCACGGCCAGCGCGCCGGTTACGATGGCGGTGATCTGCAAATTGCCACCAAACCACAAGGTGAATTGGCTGAAAGGATGTCCGTGGCGTTCGCTCGGAGGAATGTAATCAATGGATCGCGTTTCTGACAGGCGCTTTTTCTCTGCGCCGGCGTAATCTGCTGCAGGTGATTCGGCTGACATAGTTTCCTCGCTGAAGCGGCTAAAGGTGGGAAATTATTGTTAGTGTGATGTGGCTTCTCTTGGTGGTACATGTATATACATGTAGCGATATTGTCATGCAGCATGGAAACTTACAATACGATCGGTCATTGGAAAATGTGATGACACGGGCAAGGTTGGGAAGTTATGAAATGGAGAGAACGGAGGAGTTGATATGACGTCGCTACGTGAATTCTGCAAAAAGAGCAGGGTGGAAGTTGCCGAGAATTCACGTAGCGCTGCCGGTTTTGTCGCCAGAAATTACTGATCTTTGCCCATAGTCCAGGGATTTGGCGCGGAATCATCTGCCTTATCCGCAGCAAAATCATCCAGTGAATCCAGATACAGTGCTTCAACCTCAGCGCGTGCCCAGGGTGTGCGGCGTAAAAACTTCAGGCTCGATTTAACGCTTGGATCGCTTTTGAAGCAGTTGATATTAATGAGCTTACCCAGTTCGGCCCAGCCATAATGGGCGACCAGCGCATTAATTTGCATCTCAAGCGTGACGCCGTGCAAGGGATCTTTGGAGCGATGATCGTTCATAGGAAATCCTTAAAATGTTGACGGCAAAGGTTACAAGAAAGCCACGCGAGCGGCAATGGTGCGATCGTCATTGCCGGTAAATGCTGTACACTTGTTGCCAGAAAATCACTATTGGACGGTACGCTATGAACGACAAGAAAATGATTTCCATCGATCAGTTCAATCTCAGTGAACGCGTTGCAGTAGAAGAAGCGTTTAAGGGATTGATGGAGAAGTATCGCCAGCGCACTGGCAAAGAGCCGGATGCAAAGAAAGAGAAAGAGTTCACTGCGGAAGCCCGGCAGCAGATTATGACGACGAAACTGGCCAAAGAGAAAGCGCTGGCTGAAAAGGCAAAGAAAACGCCAACCCGCAGGAAGAAACCTGAATCGTTGAAAGAGAGTGAAGTCAGTGATTTCAACTGGAAGGCGTCGGTGATTAAAGGGCGCAGATAACGGCAACGTGCGTTCAACAGTCCGTCGCCGGGATGATCGCGGGTTACGGATTGTTGGTGACGGAGGTGAAAGAAGGCAGGTGATGAGCGGATGATGGTTGAAGTGCGCAATGAGATACTTCATTTAACATAATATACATTATGCGCCCTTTGGTTTGTAACGGCTAAATTCGGATATTCGCCTCAACATCATCATTACGGATAAAATTCATGAGCCATTTCACCTGCGGATGCCTTTGCGGAAACGTTCGATTCGAAGCAACCTCAGGACGTTTTGAAAACTAAATAAAAGAGGAACCAATCAGTGGTTCCTCTCGAATCATCAATACGTTTACGGACGTGCCGCCGTGCCATCTGGCAGACGCGCGTTAGTCCAGTCTGGAATACCGCCCGATACCGGATATTTTGCCGCCTCTTTCAGATCGATATCCACGCCCAGCCCCGGACGATCGCTGAGGTAGGCATAACCGCGATCAATCTCCGGACAACCTGGGAACACTTCCTGCAGCGCCTCATTCACCGGCGTGTACTCCTGAATGCCAAGATTGGTGATGCTCAGATCAATATGCAGGTTTGCCGCCACACCAATCGGTGATATATCGCCCGGACCGTGCCACGCAGTGCGCACGCCAAACAGTTCCGCAAAAGTCGCCAGCTTCTTCGCCGGTGTAATGCCGCCAATGGTACTGACATGGCAGCGAATATAATCGATCAGCTGGTTTTGAATTAATGGCTTCCACTCGTTGATTTGCGTAAACAGCTCGCCCATGGCAATTGGTGTGCTGCTTTGGCTGCGTAATTTGCTCAGCCAGTCGATATTTTCTGGCGCAACCGGATCCTCAAGGAAAAACAGCTGATACGGTTCGAGAGATTTTGCCAGCTGAATCGAAGCGATTGGCGTGATGCGTTCGTGCACATCGTGAATAAACTCAACGCCAAAACCGAGCTTGTTGCGCAGATGATCAAACAGGCGCGGTACGGCGCGCGCATAAGCATCCGGATCGAAATAGATGCCGTGAGTAGGATTACGCGGTGACACCTTCGGCTGGATATTGCGCGCCTTGGCCAGCTTGCCGGCGATCAAACGCAAATCATCGGTACCCGCGCCGCCATACATGCCCATCTGACAGCGCACATATTGATAGCCCTCCTCCATGCGCGCGCGGATGTTGTCTTCAACTTCTATCTCATCTGCACCGTCGCAGTGGCGATAAAGCGGCACGCCATCACGACATTTGCCTCCAAGTAGTTCATACACCGGCAGGTCGGCAACTTTGCCCTTTAGGTCCCACAGCGCCATATCCACACCGGAGAGCGCATTATTCATCACCGGACCGTTACGCCAGTAACCGCTGACCGCCGCCGATTGCCAGATGTCTTCGATACGCGCCGGATCTTTGCCGATCAAAAACGGCTTCATGTAGTTTTCAATCGCGGCGGCGACCGCGTAGATACGCTGAGTAAAGGTGGCGCAGCCCAAACCGTATAAACCGGGTTCGCTGGTTTCGATTTTTACCACCACCAAATCAATGCCGCCTGGCGCGGTAAGGATGGTTTTTACATCGGTAATTTTCAGGTTACTCATCATGATCCTCACGGTATCTGGATAACATGCTGTATGATGTCCTACATGTTATGTGTATTAAAAAGCCCTGTGCAGGGCTTTTGGTTATTCAGTTATGGCGTACATCCTCGATGGCGTGCACGTTATGTGTCATCGCGCTATTAAGCGTCTCGGCTGCCAGCGAGGCATCGCGGTTTTTCAACGCCATAAAGACTTTAATGTGGGCTTCAACGCTTTCCAGCGTGATGCCTAACACTCGATTTAACTCTTCGAGGTAATGCACATAAATCCCCTTGAGGGATTCCATGACGTGGATGAAGACTTTGTTGTGCGAAGCTTTCACAATCGCCAGATGGAAATCGTAGTCCGCCAGCGAGTACTTCTTGTAGTCATCTTTACTCACCAGCATGCGATTTAGGGCGCTTTCCAGCACTTTGACATCCTCATCAGTGGCGTTCTGCACTGCCAGCTCCATACATTTGAACTCGACGGTCTGACGGAAAACCCGCATATCATCAAACTCTTCCTGCGAAAGGTGCAGAATGGGCTGGTTATCACTGAACGATCCGTAGCGCGCCACTTCGCGGGTAACATAGGTACCCTTCCCTTGATGCGTCACCACCACGCCAAGGTCTCGCAGCTTCTGCACGGCACTCCGCACGCTGACGCGGCTCACCTGAAAGGTTGCGGTCAATTCCGCTTCTGACGGCAACTTACAGCCCGGCTCCCACAGACCATCCTGAATGTTCTGCTTCATCTGCTCGTAGATGACATCAACCACATTATGTTTTTGGATACTTTCCAGCGCCACGGCTTTACTCACTTGTCCTACATGTCTAACGCTTTTTAACGCGTCACTGCTTGCAACACAAGCAGCAATTTTTCGCGCAGCAAAAGCGATACTGCAAAACCCCGAAATTTAACTATTACTTTCATTAATTTAATCTTCAAAAGTAGATAATTACCTTCTGACGATGACATTAAAAATTTGTGAGATATCTTACAAATCTCTCGCCTGCCAATTGCTGCCTTTCTGCGCATAACGTAAAAGTAACTCATCCAACTTGTTAGTCATGTTACATGAAGGACGTTTTGTTATGCAGACCTTATTTAACCTCTCCGGGAAAACCGCCCTGATTACCGGCTCAACGCGCGGTTTGGGATTTGCTTATGCACAAGGCCTGGCGCAAGCCGGCGCAAAAGTGCTGCTGAATGGCACGCGTCAGGAGCACATGGATAAGGCGCTGGAGCAATTACAGCAACAAGGATTTGATGCCCGAGGCTTTCTGTTCAATGTGGCAGATGAAGCCGCGATTGAAGCGGTATTCCAGCAGCTTGATGAAGAGAACATTCACGTCGACATTGTGATCAACAACGCAGGCATTCAGTTCCGCAAACCGATGCTGGAACTGGCATTGAGCGACTGGCAGCGGGTGCTGGATATCAATCTCACCAGCGCGTTCCTCGTCTCACGTGCTGCAGCCAAACGCATGGTGGAACGCCAGTGCGGTGGGAAAATTATCAATATCGGATCGCTGACCAGCGAAGCCGCGCGCCCTACCGTCGCGCCCTACACTGCGGCAAAAGGCGGCATCAAGCTGTTAACCAAATCGATGGCGGCTGAATGGGCGCCGTTCAATATCCAGACCAACGGCATTGGGCCGGGCTATATCCTAACGGATATGAACGAAGCGCTGGTCGAAAACGAAGAGTTCAACAAATGGGTCTGCAGCAGTAATCCTTCTGGTCGCTGGGGAAAACCCGACGAACTGGTTGGTACCGCCATCTATCTGGCGTCCTCTGCTTCCGATTACGTCAATGGCCAGATGATTTACGTGGATGGCGGCTGGCTCGCCACCTTATAACGGGCTGATTTAAACGACCTAAGCTGGGCACCAAGACTCAGCTGTATCCTACTCAAGCGACCTGAGGTCATAGCATGAACCAGAATATTGCAGGGATTTTACCGGCTAGTCGGTGGGGAAAACTCATCCCGATTGCCTTTATTACCTATAGCCTCGCCTACCTCGATCGTGCCAACTACGGTTTTGGTGCCGCCGCAGGTCTGGCTGAAGATCTCAATATCACGCCCGCCATTTCGGCATTACTTGGCGCACTGTTTTTCCTCGGTTATTTCTGTTTCCAGGTGCCGGGCGGCATTTACGCTGAAAAGCACTCGGCGAAGAAGCTGATTTTCTGGAGCCTGATCCTGTGGGGCGCATTGGCCACCGCCACCGGCATGGTGCACAGCGTGGCGCTGCTGGCGGTGATCCGCTTCCTGCTCGGCGTCGCAGAAAGTGTGGTGATGCCGGCGATGCTGATCTTCCTCAGCCACTGGTTCACGCGCGCGGAGCGTTCCAAAGCCAACACCTTTCTGTTCCTCGGCAATCCGATTACCGTGTTGTGGATGTCGATTCTCTCCGGCTATCTGGTGAACGCCTTTGGCTGGCGCGGCATGTTCATTATTGAAGGCGTGCCTGCCATCTTATGGGCGTTCATCTGGTGGAAAATTTATGCCGACCGACCGCGTGATGCCAAATGGCTGAGCGAGGCCGAAAAGCGTGCGGTGGAAAACGCGCTGGCGGCAGAGCAGCAGTCGATCAAACCGGTTAAGAATTACCGTGAAGCCTTCCGCTCGCCTAAAGTGCTGGCGCTGGCGTTTATCCACTTCTTCTGGAATATCGGCATGTACGGTTTCATCATGTGGCTGCCTTCCATGCTGAAGAGCGCGTCCGGCATGGGTATTGTCGCGACCGGCTGGCTCTCAGCCGCGCCCTATCTGCTCGCCGTGCCGCTGATGCTGACCGCATCCTGGTTCTCCGATAAATACCAGCAGCGTAAAAACATCGTGCTGCTTTTCCTTGGGCTGGGCGCGGTGTGCTTCATTGCTTCTTTTACGCTCGGTGCGACGCACTTCTGGCTCTCATGGATGCTGCTGGTAATCGCGGGCGCTGCAATGTACACGCCGTACGGACCTTTCTTCGCTGCGATCCCTGAAATGCTGCCACGCAACGTTGTGGCGGGCGCGATGTCCTTCGTGGTCTGCTTCGGTGCGTTGGGATCCTTCGTCGGCGCATGGATTGTGGGCTATCTCAATGGCCTGACCGGCAGCCCAGCGGCCTCTTATGTATTTATGGGCGGATCGCTGGTTGTGGCGGTATTACTCACCGCACTGACCACCTTTAGTAGCCTGAGCACGCCAACGGCACAAACCCGCTCTGCACACTCATAGAGAATGAAGTCATGACCATGAAACCCACGCGCACGCGTTTAAGCGTTTTATTCATGCTGTTTATTGTCACCGCTATCAACTATATGGATCGCGCTAACCTGGCGGTAGCCGGTTCCCATATTCAGGGCGAGTTTTTCTTATCCGCCACGCAGTTAGGTTTACTGTTTTCGATGTTTACCTGGTTTTATGCTCTGAGCCAGATTCCGGTCGGCTATCTGCTTGACCGTATTGGTTCGCGCTGGCTGTACGGCAGCGCGATTGTGCTGTGGAGCCTGTTTACCCTGCTAATGGGATTGGCGTCGCATCACTTTTTCACCAC
Organism: Pantoea sp. AG1095; assembly: GCF_003208415.1. Taxonomy (NCBI): domain Bacteria; kingdom Pseudomonadati; phylum Pseudomonadota; class Gammaproteobacteria; order Enterobacterales; family Erwiniaceae; genus Pantoea; species Pantoea sp. AG1095. Next base: position 910,072 of record NZ_QKMJ01000001.1, read on the forward strand.
CGCCACCGCGTCATTTATGATGCTGTTGGTGTGCCGCGCGCTAATTGGCGTAGCAGAAGCGCCCTCTTTTCCCTCCAACACCAAAATCATCGCCACCTGGTTTCCCGACCATGAACGTGCGCGTGCAACGGCAACCTATTCCAGCGCGCAATACATTGGTCTGGCGCTGCTGACGCCGGTGCTGTCGTTTATCGTCTCTCAATGGGGTTGGGAGATGTCATTTTATCTCTCTGGCCTGGTGGGCATTGTGTTCGGCATTTACTGGCTGATTGTCTATCGCGACCCGCAGCACAGCAGCAAAGTGAATGATGCGGAACTCGATATCATCCGCAAAGGCGGCGGCCACGGTTCAGTGAATCAGCAAACCGGAAACGGCAAGGTTAACTGGCTGTCGGTAAAATACATTCTGCGCCAGCGCACCACCTGGGGTTTGTTTATCGCGCAGTTCGCGGCATCATCGACGCTCTACTTTTTCCTGACCTGGTTTATTGTCTATCTGGAAAAAGGGCTGCATCTGTCGATCGATAAAGCGGGGATTGGCGCAATGTTCCCTTATCTGATGGCGATGGCTGGCGTGCTGTGCGGCGGAACGCTGAGTGATTTCCTGCTCAAGCGTGGCCGCAGCCGCACCTTTGCACGCAAGCTGCCGGTAATGCTGGGGATGTTGCTCACCTGTTCGATTGCGCTAGTGAATTTCTTCCAGGACAGCCCGGTAATTGCCATCGCTATTCTCTCTATCGCCTTCTTCGCCAACGCCTTCTCTAATCTCGGCTGGGTGGTGTGCAGCGATGTGATTCCGCGCCACTTAATCGGCACCATCGGCGGCTTTCTGAATATTTTTGGCAATCTCTCCGGCATTGTCAGTCCGATCATCATCGGCGTTATTTTGCAGCGCACCCACAACTTCCAATACGCGATGTGGTACATCGCTGCCGTCGCACTGATGGGCTTTTTGGCCTACCTGCTGCTGGTTGGCAAAATTGAAGTGATGACGCCGCCCGGCGAACAACCGGCTGAAAATAAGAAGAAATTTGAAACCCCTTCAAACGCATAGAGAGAAGCATAATGCAGCAGAAAACAGTGAACGCGGTGATCGTCAATGCCGCACATGATGTGCGCTGTGAGTCGCGGGAAATTGAGTGGAACGCGCAGCAAGTGTTAGTCAAAGTTGAGCGTGGCGGGATTTGTGGCTCGGATATTCACTATTTCCAGCATGGCCGCGCGGGCATGTCGGTACTGAAAGCGCCGATGATTTTAGGCCATGAATTTGTTGGCATCATCGAGCAAGTGCCAGAAAACAGCGACCTGAAGGTTGGCCAGCGCGTGGCGATCAATCCTTCCCAACCGTGCCAGCTGTGCGCGCTGTGTCAGGAAGGAAAACAGAATCTTTGTCGCTCAATGCGCTTTATGGGCAGCGCGCAGTTTTTCCCGCATGTTAACGGCGGATTTGCCCAATATGTGGCGGTTAATCCCGTGCAGTGCGTACCGTACAGCGATGGCGCGGATGCCAAAGTGATGGCCTTTGCCGAACCGCTGGCGGTGTGTATTCATGCGGTACGCCAGGCTGGCGATCTGACCGGCAAGCGCGTGCTGGTCACCGGCGCCGGACCGATCGGTTGTCTGGTCATCGCGGCGGCACTGGCTTCGGGTGCCACCGAAGTGGTAGCTACCGACATCAGCGAACGTTGTCGTCAGCTGGCGAGCAATATGGGTGCCAGCGCGGCGCTGGATCCGCGTGACGAACAGCAAATTGAGCGCTGGGCAGAAAATGGCGGCAGTTTTGATGTCTGTTTTGAAGCTTCTGGCGCAGGCGCGGCGGTGGCTTCGCTGGTCGCCTTTACCCGTCCGGGCGGCATTATCGTGCAGCTTGGCATGGGCGCGGCAGAGGTAAACTATCCCATCGGGCCGTTGCTGGTCAAAGAGATACAGTTACGCGGATCCTTCCGCTTCACCAGCGAATTCACCACCGCAGTACGCTGGCTTGAGCAAGGCAAAATCAATCCGCTGCCGCTGCTTTCAGCCGAAATGCCCATGCAGGATGCCGCACTCGCGCTGGAGCTGGCAGCGGATAAAGAGCGTGCGGCTAAAGTCCAGCTGGTTTTCTGAAGGCTAACCGGAGAGAAAGCCTCTCCGGTTATTTCCTGAAACGGACTAAATCCTTCAGGGTGGCGTGCTCGAATTCGGGTAATGCAGCAAAAATGCCATCACCTTGCATGTCATAAATTTGCTGAAAATAAAATTTTGCGCCATCAACTGCGCCCAGAGCATAGAGCGCACGCGCAAGCGTCATTCGGGAAAGTATTTGGTTTTGTTGCGCTTCCCAATCGAGGGCTTCTTTCGCCGCTTCAATTGCTTCTTGATAGCGCTGACACTGGATTAATATTGCGCCATAGCCGCTCATAATCCAGAAATAGATATCGTCATCTCGCAGATGCGCTTTGGCTAATTCAGCGGCTGCACCCCATGAACAGGCTGCAGCCTGATGCTCACCCAGCGAACCAAGTGAAATACCTCGATTCGCTAAATCGAAGGCTTTCTCATGCCAGTTTTTACGGTGGAACTCCATGTCATCACCTCTTTTTGCGGTAGGAACAGTATTGATATCCTATGCAGCATAAATGAGAGTGAAATAAAGTTCATAGTTACGCGAGAATATTGCCTTACCTGCTAACTTCGTGCCCGATTAAACCACCGATCGCCGCGCCACCCAATGTACCGAAGGTGCTACCACCGGTAAGTACCGCACCGCCTACCGCACCAACACCAGCACCAATCGCGGTATTTCTGCCACGATGCGACATGCCACACGCGGTAACAGAAAACATGACCAGTACGACAATAGCAATATTACAGCTGCGTTTTAAAAGCATATAAAGCCTCACTGCCATGAATAGATGGCATGCAAAAGTGTTTATTTGATTGTTGTTAAAATACCCAATCTGTTGTGACTGGCACTGCTCGTCGGCGTGAATTTAAGGTGTTTTATGATGAGACGGAAGGTAAAAATTCTTATTTGCGGCTGGCACTAGCGAGGCGGCGAAAAAGTCGCCGCCTTGCACACACTTCATCATTTCAGGAAGCCGCCCGCTTTACCCGTGCCACCGTTCTCACCATCGCCAACGTGGCAACAATCAGCAGTATGCCGCCGACCATCGACATGGCTTTAAAACCTAGATGTTTAAACATCATCAGGCCGACAATCCCGCCGATCAGGAAGGAAAATATCGTGGTCAGATGCGTCAACAGCTGACGTTTCTGGCCTGAGAGTTGTTTCGACGGATCGCGGCGGAACAGCGCGGCTAATACCGATGCCAGCGAAATTCCGGCATCGGTCAGCGTGCCGGTAATATGGGTTGAACGTACGCGGCCATTGGATAACTGCGTAGAGGTTGAATTATGCACGCCCATCAGGAAACCCAGAATGACAATAACTTCCCGGTTGTTGGCCGACGAATAAAAGAACATTTCAAACAGCGATAACGCTATTAGGGCCAGCCCTTCAACCCACAATATTTGGCAGAATATAATGCGATTGCCATTGGCTAATCCGCTGATCACCACCATTCTCGCCGTGACCGCACCACAAACAAAGGCAAACAGGATGGTGGCTAAAAAGGTGATATCACGGAAATTAACGTTCGATACTTCACTGGATAATTGAGAGGTATTACCTGACATATGCGAGGGGAAAAAGCCAAACGCCCCCAAGGCGATTGCATTGAGCACACCGGCGGCCGTGGCGAGCCACATTGCCAGATTCCTGTCCTCATCATGCGTTCGTGTGCGTTTAAGTTTAATCAGCATCAGATACCTCATTATTCTGAACCAGGGCCGAATAATAACCATAGAGCACTACGCAGCGTACATAACCAGGAAATCCCCGAATAAGACGCTGAGCAGATTAAAGAAAGTAAAAAAAATCAACGAGGCGGGATATATTTAAATTAATGTAAAGATTGGCACGTCATATAAAGGTCGCCATTTAGGATGCCCGCCTTTTCAGGAATTAACCGAATGATTTATTTTCATCGGGGCGACCACCACATTCACGCCTAAATCCTGCATCCGCCGCAAAATAGGCACTGGCGTGCCCTGATTAACAATTACCACATCGAATTCACTCAGATGCGCAAAACGGTGCAGCGCCCGGCGTTCAAACTTGGTGTTATCCATCATCAGAATGCGCTTCTGCGCGGCATCAAACATCGCGCGTTTGGTCTCCACCGTTTCTGCGGATTGGTGGAACACTGCATCATCGATAATCGCTGACATGCTGACGAAAAACACGTCGGCGCGCAGGCTGGCAATTTCATCCCGCGTCATGCGGCCCATAAAAGCATTGCACCAGTGATAGAACTGTCCGCCGAGGCCCATCAAAGTGATATCGCGGCCATTGCGCAGCTCGTTCATGAGGGTCAGGGAGTTGGTGATCACCGTCAGCGGCGCGCGCGCCGAGAGCAGCCGCGCCATCTGCTGCACGGTGGTGGAATCATCGAGGAAAATCGCCTGTCCCGGTTCGAGGTAGGTCGCGGCGACATCGGCAATCGCCTGTTTCTCTTCCAGCTGACGCGTGGCGCGATAGATATCGCTGGATTCAACCAGACTAGTTGGCGTCGCGGACACCACGCCGCGTGATTTATGCAGCAGGCCGCGCTCAACCATTTCGTCGATATCACGATGGGCGGTCATCAAACTAATGCCGAAGCGATCGGTGATGTCTTCGATGCGAATCGCCCCTTCTGCCATCACCGCTTCGGCGATTAACTGGCGACGGGCCAGTTGCCGCGCCTGGCGGCTATCGCTGGGTAAGGTTTCGGCCATAAATACGCCAAGTGAAGAGTCCTGCGGGTTATGCGCCATATTTCATCCAGGAAAGTGAAGCGAGAAGCGTTTTCGGCACTCATTACAGCGTTTAATACGGATTTTGGCAAATTGCGGGTAACGTTACACTGCGTGATAAATCGCGCCGCTACGAATACGTGCGTTTCAAAGGTGGTTGTTATAAAAAACGCACATAGCGTAGTGGCGCAATTAATTGCGCAACTTTTACTGCTTCAGAACAAACGGTGAAGCAAAGTTACCGGCGTTCTCTTTAGTGATCAGGATGCAGTCAAACAGCTGCTTCTCCGAGGCCGCACCGGTCTTACCGGTTTTCAGGAAGCTATCCGCCTGCTCTACCGCTTTCTGCGCGAACTGCGCCACCGGCTGCATCACAGTGTAGGCCAGCGTACCGGCTTTCACAGCGTCAACCGCATCCGGTGAACCGTCAAAACCGCCGACTTTGATCTGATTCAGCTTGCCAGCTTCTTTCAACGCAGCGATCGCGCCCAGCGCCATTTCGTCGTTGCCGCTGATCACGCCTTTAATGTTGGGATTGGCTTGCAGCAGTGACTGCATTTTGTTGAAGCCTTGAGTGCGATCCCAGTTAGCCACTTCCTGGCCGACTTTCTTCAGCGTGGGATATTGCGACAGCACGGTATCAAAACCGTTGGCGCGGGTAGCGGCGTTATTATCTGACGGCGGGCCGACCAGCTCGACATAGTTCGCACTATCGCCCACCTGCTTCACCCACTCCATTGCGCCAACCGCCGCGCCCTGCGCGTTGTTAGAAACCAACTGCGCTTTGGCGAGCCCGCTCTGGTTCAGTTCGGCATTGATGATAAATACCGGAATATTGGCGGCGATGGCCTTTTTCACCGAGCCGACCGAACCATCGGCGTTCGCCGGATCGAGAATAATCGCCTTCGATTTATTGGTGATCGCCGTATCAATCAGCTGACTTTCGGTATTGGTATCGCCTTTGTGCGCACTGACTTTGGCGCTGTAGCCCAGCTTTTCCGCCGCTTTCTGCGCTACCTGGCCTTCCGTCAGCCAGTAAGGGTTGGAAGGATCGTTAACGATGATGGTCATTAACCCGTTATCTGCCCAGGTGGGTGCAGCAAAAGTGGTGATGGCCATAGCCGCAGCCGCGATGAAGAGACGTTTAGTGAACATAGTTGGTGCTCCGTTATTATTTGGGGTACAGGTTTTACGGATATCCGCGCGCTGCTGAAACAGCGCGCGTGAGTTAGCGAGCGCGTCGTCCGTATTGCAAGGTGTTGAGCAATACCGCCAGCACGATCACGGCACCAGTGAACACCGTCTGCCAGTAAGCAGAGACGCCGATAATCACCAGGCCATCAGAGAGAAAACCAATCACGAACGCGCCAAGCAGCGTGCCGCGCACGTTGCCGCGTCCACCGGTCAGGGCCGCACCACCAATCACCACTGCCGCAATCGCAGTCAGTTCATAAGTGGTACCAGCAGTTGGGCCGGCCGAGGTGAGCTGTGAGGAGAGCACCAGCCCGGCGAGTGCCGCGCAGACGCCAGACAATACATAGACGCTGATTTTGATGCGCTTCACCGGCACACCCGACAGATCGGCCGCACGTTCGTTACCACCCGACGCGTACAGCCAGCGACCAAACGCTGAGCGGCTAAGCAGGAAACCACACGCCAGCGCCACCACGCCCAGCACCAGCACGCCAACCGGGATATTGAAGAGGCGATTAAAACCGAGCCAGTCGAAGCCGGTATTCCCCAGCGCTTCGCTGCCGGAGAGTTTGTTGTAGGTCAGACCATTAGTGATCAGCAGCGCAATGCCGCGCGCCACATACATGGTGCCGAGCGTGGCGACGAAGGCCGGAACGCGGAACCAGGCGATAAGCACGCCGTTGACTAATCCCACCAGCGCGCCCACCACCAGCGTCAAAATCGCCACCGCCCACACCGGCAGATAGAGCACCAAGCCGAGCGCTTCGAGGTTGATGCCCTGCATCATAAATCCGGCCATCACTCCAGCGAGACCCAGCGTGGAGCCCACCGATAAATCAATGCCACCGTTGAGGATCACCAGCAGCATGCCGATCGCCGGCAAACCGAAGATCGCCACGTGCGACGCCATGGTGAGAAAGTTAGCGCCGGTAAAGTAGTTGGGCGACAACATGGAGAAGGTAGCAATAATCACCAGCAGCGCGATAAACGCGCGCCCTTCCAGCAGCAGACGCGCCACATTCAGCTGCTTGTCGCTTTTTTTCTTGTTGACCACCGGCGGCGTGTCCAGCGTTTGGGTTCTGTCAGTCATACCTTTTGCTCCACTTTTCATGTCATGCCACCAAAGACTCGCCTGAAGCGGCCATAATGCGTTCTTTACTGACGCTGGCGTCGAAGATGGCGGAGATGCGCCCTTTGCTCATCACCACAATGCGATGGGCAATACTCAGGCATTCGCCCACTTCCGAGGTGGTATACACCACCGCCAGCCCCTTTTTGGCGTTCTCCGCCAGCAGGCGAAACACTTCCGCTTTGGCGCCGATGTCGATGCCGCGGCTCGGCTCATCCAGCAGAATCACTTTGGGACGGGTGGCGAGCATTTTGCCGATCACCACTTTTTGTTGATTGCCGCCGGAGAGCGATCCAATTGCCGCATCGCCGCCAGCGGTTTTCACCGTCACGTTACGAATGCTGTCGTTGACCAGCTGTTTTTCCCGGCTTCTGGAGAGCACCAGCCCGCGCACAAAGTCGCCGATGCTGGCGAGCGACAGGTTTTCTCCCACCGACATGGTTTGTACCAGGCCATCGCGCTGCCGATCTTCTGGTACCAGCGCCAGCCCAATTTGAATGCGTTGTGAAATGGTCAGTCCGGAGATATCGGTGTCCTGCAATAGAATGTGACCGCTGCTTTGCTGCAGACGTCCGGCGATGCACTCCAGCAGCTCGGTGCGCCCCGCGCCCATCAGCCCGTAAATGCAAACAATCTCCCCGGCTTGCACCGCCAGCGATAAGTTGTCCACCAGCCGAATGCCGGTTTTACTTTTCAGCGTCAGATCTTTTACCGTCAGCGCCGGCAGCCCGAAGTCGTAGCCCTGCGGCGGCGATCCCAGATCAAAGTGATCGCCAACCATGTTGCGCACGATCCATTCGAGATCGATCTCATCGCGTTTGGCATAGGCGGTCATCACGCCATCGCGTAGCACCACCGCCCGATCGGTAATCTCCAGCGCCTCCTCCAGATGATGCGAGATATAGACAATTGCGACGCCCTGGCTGGTTAAATCACGGATGACCTGAAACAGCACCGCCACTTCCGCCGCGCTCAGTGCCGAGGTCGGTTCATCCATGATCAGAATCTGCGAATTCACCGACAGCGCGCGGGCAATCTCCACAATCTGCTGCTGTCCCAGACGCAGGTTTTCCACCGGCGTCAGCGGATCGATCTCCTCCTCCAGCGCAGCCATCAGGTGCGCCGTCACGCGCGCCTCTTCGGCATAATCGACGCCGCCCGGCTTCATGATTTCGCGGCCCATAAAGATGTTGTCGCGCACGTTCATATTCGGCGCGAGATTCAGCTCCTGATGGATAATCGAGATGCCACAGTCACGCGCTTCGGTGGCGGATCGAAATGTCTTCTCCTCGCCGTGTAACAAGATTTCCCCGGTTGTTGGCGTAATCACACCAGACAAAATTTTCATCAGCGTCGATTTACCCGCGCCGTTTTCACCAAACAGCGTGGTCACTTCGCCACGACGAATTTCGAAATTGACGCCCTTCAGCGCGTGCGTGGAGCCGTACACTTTGCTGACGTTGCGCGCTTGCAGGATCACTTCGCCTTTCAGCAAGGCGGGATTGAGATTGAACGGTTTCATTTCACCTCCATGCTGACCGGCGTCACCATCCAGTTTTTCGCGTTGAGTAAGCGGAACACGCCAACCACCTGCACGGTTTTTCCCGGCAACGCATCACGATCCAGCTTGTCGAGCACCGCGCTTTTCATCGCACGATTGATGGCGGAACCGGCATTTTGATATTCGATTTGGTTCGTGAAATCACCGAACTGGATCTTGCCGTTAGCGTCACGCAGATCGGTACCAGTGATCGCTGGACCGGTTTGCAGCCGCACCTGCATATCACCTGCTAATCCATCGATTTTCATCGGGAAGATGCCCATCTGCCCGGCTTGCACCACGCCGGAGAACTTGACGGCTAAGACCGGCAGCGGTGCGCCAACGCCATATTTCTGCACCGCTTCCTGCTGATTAGTTTGCAGCGCATCGGCTAACGTTTTGGCGTCTACTGCGCGTGATGCCACATCCTGCTGGATAGTCGGGAAGGTTTTCTGGCCGTAACTCTCGGGCGAGAAGCCTTGCTCCTGCGCATCATCGGCGGAGCCAATTTTTACCACCTTGGTGTCGAGCGCCATCGCCGCGATCAGCGCAATCACCATCACGCCGAGGGTGGCGTAACGCTGGACGCGCTTGCGGGAAATTTGCTGGGCCTGGATTGAGACATCGGACATAACGTGACCTCTCACTGACATCAGCTGCGATAATCGCGCCGATAATGTTATAAATGTGATAACTTGTGTGATGAGAATTGTGCTGATGTGACTAAATTGTCAACAGGTGACGCGCAATTTTTTCAGGAGAGCGATCTGGATCGCTTAATTGATGTCGGCCCCATCACAAAGCGCAATAAACCCCGCCTTATCAGCCTGTTCGCCGTGTTATCTCATTTCAATCTGTAAGGCTTTGACGCCTGATTCGTGATCACAATCGCTATTTCAAGTGAAATTTATTGGTTTTATCGAAAAATAATACAGTTGATATGTTATCTCAGTGAGAAGTGGTGTAAGACATTATTTAGCAAATTCATCACAGCCCGTTAACACCTTTCGGTGTTGGCGGCGATGAATTTAACTCTTCTTCTTTCGGAGGTGTATGTGGACAGTGGCGATATCATTCTGGGTCTGGATTCCGGCACCTCGGTGGTTAAAGCGGTGGCGTTTGATCTGGAAGGCACGCAACTGGCATGCGCATCGGTGCGTAACCGTTATTACCGCAGCGAAGGCGGCGCGGCGCAGCAGTCAATGAGCCAAACCTGGCAGGATGCAGTCACGGCGATACGCAAACTGGGCGAGCGTGTCGATAACCTGGCCGCGCGGGTGGTTGCCGTGGCCGTCACCGCGCAAGGCGACGGCAGCTGGCTGGTGGGTGCCAACAATCAGCCGGTCGGCGATGCGTGGATCTGGCTGGATGCGCGTGCGGCACCAACGGTTGAAAAACTCAATCAGCACCCGTTAGCGGGCGCGCGCTTTCGCGCTACCGGCACCGGACTCAACACCTGTCAGCAGGGATCGCAGTTGGCGCACATGGATCACTTCTATCCCGAGCTGTTAGCTAACAGCGAAGTGGCGCTGCACTGCAAAGATTGGCTTTACCTCAATCTCACCGGCATCCGCGCCACCGATCCCTCTGAGGCCAGCTTTACCTTTGGCAACTTCCGCCACCAGCGCTATGACGATCAGGTGATTGCCGCGCTAGGCCTGGAACAGCATCGTCATCTGCTGCCGGAGATCATTGAAGGCACAGAAACCACGCATCCGTTAACCGCGGAAGCCGCGCAGGCCACCGGTTTACGGGCTGGCACGCCAATCTGCCTCGGCTATGTCGATATGGCGATGACCGCGCTTGGCGCTGGCGTGCACACCGGCGAAGCCAATACCGCCTGCTCGATTGTTGGCTCGACCGGCGTACATCTGCGCAGCGTCACCATTGGTGAGGTGTGGCTGAATCCGGCACAAACCGGCTACGTGATCCCGCTGCCGTGGCCGGGCTATGTCACGCAGGTGCAAACCAATATGGCATCAACGCTCAATCTTGACTGGCTACTGAATCTCGCCAGCGATCTGCTTAACAGCTTTGGCTGTGAAATCGATCATGCCCGTTTGGTGGGCTATATCGATCGCTGGCTCAATGCGGCGAAGCCCGGCAGCCTGCTCTATCACCCGTATATCTCGATTGCCGGTGAGCGCGGGCCGTTTGTTAATGCCGAGGCGCGCGCCAGCTTTACCGGCCTGAGTTACACCCACAATTTTGGCGATCTGGTGCGGGCGGTCATTGAAGGCATCGGTTTTGCGGCGCGCGATTGCTATCAGGCGATGGGCAGTTTGCCGGGAGAAATTCGTTTAACCGGCGGCGCGGTGCGTTCGCAGCCGTTACGCCAGATTTTATCTGCCTGCATTGGTGCGCCGGTGCGCATCAGCCAGCGCGACGAAGCCGGAGCGGCCGGTGCCGCGATGATGGCGGCGGTGGCGATTGGCGCGTATCCGTCGATGGAGAGCTGCGTCAAAACCTGGGTGATGCCGCTGCTGGATGCGCCCGAAGCGCCCGCGAGCGAACTGATGCAGCGCTATAACCAGCTGTTTCCCACCTATCAGCAGCTGCGTAACGATCTTCCTGCCGCCTGGCACGCGCTAAAACAGTTTTGAGGAGTAAATCATGAGTGAACACATGCTGGATCTGTTTGTGATTGGCGGCGGTATCAACGGTGCTGGTATCGCGCGTGACGCTGCCGGTCGCGGATTGTCGGTAATGATGTGTGAGAAAGATGACCTCGCGCAGGGCACCTCATCGCGCTCCGGCAAGCTGGTGCACGGCGGGCTGCGTTATCTGGAGTATTACGAGTTTCGGCTGGTGCGTGAGGCGCTGATCGAGCGCGAAGTGCTGCTCAACGCCGCACCGCATATCATCTGGCCGATGCGGTTTGTCTTGCCGCACAGCCCAACCGATCGCCCGGCGTGGCTGGTGCGCCTTGGCCTGTTTTTATATGACCACCTTGGCGGCCGTCAGAAACTGCCGGGCACGCGTTCGCTGGATTTACGCCGCGATCCTGAAGGTGCGCCGCTGCTGGACAGTTACAGTAAAGGATTCGAGTACTCCGATTGCTGGGTGGATGATGCGCGGCTGGTGACGCTGAATGCGCTGGATGCCGCCGAGCGCGGCGCCACCATTCTGCCGCGTACCCGCTGCGTAGCGGCGACACGTCATAACGGCAAGTGGGAAATCACCCTGCAGGATGCCAGCGGTACCTCACGCACCGTGTTTGCCAAAGTGCTGGTTAACGCCGCCGGACCGTGGGTGCTGGATATCGTCAATCAGGTCACGCACACCACAAGCAGTCGCAACGTGCGGCTGGTCAAAGGCTCGCACATCATTGTGCCGAAGTTCTGGGAAGGTCAGCAGGCGTATCTGGTGCAGAACACCGACAAGCGGGTGATCTTTATCAACCCGTATGAAGGCGATAAAGCGCTGATCGGCACCACCGATATTCCGTGGCAAGGCAAAGCGGAAGCGGTTACCGCCGACGACAGCGAGCAGCAATACCTGATCGACGTGGTGAATCGCTACTTCAAGGTGAAACTGCGCGCCAGTGATGTGATCACGCGCTTCTCCGGCGTGCGTCCGCTGTTTGATGACGGCAAAGGCAATCCGTCGGCGGTGACGCGTGATTACGTGTTTGACCTCGACGATCAACAAAACGCCCCGCTGCTGCATGTGTTTGGCGGCAAGATCACCACCTTCCGCAAGCTGGCTGAACATGCGATACAGAAACTGGCACCGTTCTTCCCCAACATGGGCGCGGACTGGACGCGGGGCGCCACCTTACCGGGCGGCGATATGCCACACGCCGATTTCGACAGTTTCTTAGAGCAGGTCAAAGCGCGCTGGCCGTGGCTACCGCAGGCGCTGCGTAAACACTATGCGCGGCTGTATGGCACGCGTATCGATAAGCTGATCGGTCATGCCAATGCGCTGGGCGATCTTGGCCGCCACTTTGGTGGACAGCTGTACGAAGCCGAGGTGCGTTATCTGGTGGAAAACGAGTGGGCGCAGCAGGCCGAGGATGTGTTGTGGCGCCGCACCAAGCATAAGTTGCACCTCGATGACGCGCAGCAACAGGCTTTCACCCTGTGGTTCAACGCCAACTTTGCTGCTCCCGCGCCGCTGCGTGCGCATGCCGGATAAGAGGTGAATCATGCCGTTAACGCTGTCACTGAATACTAATCCGTTGGTGAACCGCTTTGCCGACCCGCAGGATTTGATTACCACCGTGGCGCAGCAGATCCGCATCCGTGATGTGCAGCTCACCCATGAATTTATCAATCCCGGCTGGCCTGCTGCGACCATCATGCGCATGACGCGCAAGATGCAGCAGGCGCTGCGCGCCACCGGCATGCGCGTGACCTCCGGCATGACCGGCCCCTATGGTCGCCTCAACCATTTTGGTCATCCTGATGTCGAAGTACGCCGCTATTATGTTGGCTGGTTTAAAACCTTCGCTGATATCACCGCCGAGCTGGGCGGCGACGCGGTGGGTTCGCAGTTCGCCATCTTTACCCAGCAGGATTTCAACGATGTTGCGCGCCGCGACGCACTGATCGACATTGCCATTGATTGCTGGGCCGACGTTGCCGAACACGCCAAAGCCGCCGGATTGAAATACCTGTTTTGGGAACCCATGAGCGTGGGCCGCGAGTTTGGCGAAACCATTCCGGCCTGTCTGGCGCTCCAGCAGCGTTTGAGTGCTGCCTCAATGGCGCTGCCGATGTGGATGATGGCGGATATCGATCACGGAGATGTCACTTCCGCCGATCCGCGCGATTACGATCCTTATGCGTGGGCCGAAGCGGTGCCGCGCTACTCGCCGATTATCCATATTAAACAGAGCATGCTGGATAAAGGCGGACACAGACCTTTTACATTGCAGTACAATGCCGGCGGCCGCATTCAGCCGCAGCCACTGCTGGACGCGCTTGCGCGCGGCGGGGCGCATGATAATGAGATCTGCCTTGAGCTGAGCTTTAAAGAGCGCGAGCCAACCGATAGCAACGTGGTGGCGGAGATCGCCGAAAGCGTCGCCTTCTGGGCCGGGCATATTGATACCGGCGTGCAGGATCTGCATTTGGCGGAGTGAGGTGCGCGGTTTCCCCTCACCCTAACTCTCTCCCGCAAGCGGGCGAGGGAACTGTCCGCGCAAGCTGCTCGAACGGCCCCTTCTCCCACTTGTGGGAGAAGGTTGGGATGAGAGCTTAAGCGCACCATATAAACCAAAGGACAACCCATGAAACCGGCACCAACCTCGACTGAACGCGACGAATCTCTGGCGCTGCGCGCCGCCTGGCTGCACTACGTCGGCGGTTTAACGCAGGCAGAAGTGGCGAAACGACTCGGGCTGCCGTCGGTGAAAACGCACCGCATGATTGCGCGCATGGTGGCGGAAGGCGCGGTGAAGGTGTCGATTGATGGCGATATCGTCGCCTGCGTCCAATTAGAAGATCGTCTGCGCGCGAAATTCGCGCTCAACTTCTGTCATGTCGCCCCCGATCTTGGCGAAGAAGGCTTGCCGGTGCGCGCGCTGGGCATGGCGGGCGCGGATTACCTGCGTAACCTGCTCACCGCGTCGCCTTCTACCACCTTAGGTCTGGGGCATGGCCGCACCCTTTCCGCCGCCATCCATCAATTGCCACGTATTGATGCGCCGCATATGCGCTTTGTCTCGCTGCTCGGCTGTTTAACCCGCAACTACGCGCTCAATCCTCACGACGTTATGCACCGCATCGCCGAGAAAACCGGTGCGCAGGCCTACATGATGCCCGTCCCTTTCTTTGCCAATACCCAGGAAGATCGCGAAGTATTACTGGCGCAGCGCGGCGTGAGCGAGGTGTTTGCCATGGCGGCGCAGAGTGAAGTCAAACTGGTGGGAATTGGCACCGTGGAACCCGCGGCTCAGCTGGTTGAAGCCGGCATGATTGATGAAGCGGAGATCAATGATATCTCCTCATCCGGCGCGGTCGGCGAGCTGCTGGGCCACTTCTTCGATGCCAGCGGACAGATGATTCATACCAACCTAACAGCCCGCACGTTGTCGGTGGATCTCGATCTCTCGCATCGCGCAGAGATTGTCGCCTTGGCGGGCGGCGCCAGTAAAGTCGCCGCGATTCGCGCAGTGCTGGCCAGCGGTCTGGTGACCGGTTTGATCACGGATGAGGTCACCGCGCGGGCATTGGTGGGCTGAATTGCAATGATGAAATGTTCACTGTGTAGTACCAATAAGCGTAATTGGTACTACACAGTGAACATCTCTGACATTATGCGCCGTTGAAAAAACCCTTCACATCAGGCTAAGATGTTCCATATATAGTACAAATTACGTTTATTGGTACCCTGTATGGAACAAGTCATGGCTTCTATCACTTCACCCACCTCACGCTATGCTCAGGAAGCGATTGCCCTATTAGCTTCCTTGATTCGTGCTGAACGTATCGAGAAGCAAATTCCAGTATCTGAGTTAGCAGAAAGAGCCGGTATTTCGCGTGGGACTTTACATCGCATTGAGCAAGGCGACGTGAAATGTCAGATTGGCAGTTATTTCGAGATTGCGGCCATATTGGGCATTCCCCTGTTTGATGCAGAGGTGAGTTTGCCATCATTGGTCAGTCATCGAAATCGTGTTGAAGAAAAGCTCAAGCTGTTACCCAAACACACCAGTAAAAAAAAGAGTAGCAGGAAGGTGAAGGATGACTTCTGAAGCGCGTTTTAGAGACGCTTACGTATGGATATGGCTGCCTGGTGAAACATCACCAGTGGTGGCGGGCAGGCTTGAGGCTGAAGGCGGTGCGCTGCTTTTCAACTATGGTCGTAGTTATCTGCAGCGAGAAAACCGCATTCCGCTCAATCCCAATGAACTTCCACTGCGGACTGGCGTTATTCCGCCGCTGAATGGGTTAAACATTGCGGGATGTATCCGTGACAGCGCACCTGATGCCTGGGGACGCCGGGTCATTATCAACCGTCGAATGGTACGGAAAGGCGCCAACGTCGATATCGGAATACTCGATGAGCTGACGTATCTCATTGAGTCCGGTTCAGATCGCATTGGTGCCCTGGATTTCCAGCACTCTGCGACGGAATACATTCCGCGCTCAACTGCGAATGTCACCCTTCCTGAATTACTGGAGTCGGCTGATCGGGTTGAAAAAGGCGTGCCGCTAACACCCAAACTGGATCAGGCGCTTTTTCATGGGACGTCGATCGGTGGCGCGCGGCCAAAAGCGCTGATCGAGGCCGAGGGAAAAAAATTCATCGCGAAATTTTCTGCCAGTGCGGATATCTGGAACGTGGTGAAAGGCGAATTCCTGGCGATGCGGTTGGCGCAGTTGGCAGGATTGCATGTCGCTCCGGTGAAGCTAGTCAAAGCCGCCGGACGCGATGTGATCATGATTGAGCGCTTTGATCGCGAACATAAAGCCGATGGATGGACGCGAAAAGTGATGCTTTCGGCGCTGACCCTGTTTGAACTCGACGATATGCTGGCGCGTTATGCCAGCTACGAAACACTCGCTGAAATTATTCGTCAACGTTTTGCCTCGCCCAAAGAGACTTTGCTGGAGCTGTATAAACGGCTTTGCTTCAATATTCTCTGCGGCAATACCGATGACCATGCCCGCAATCATGCCGCCTTTTGGGATGGTAAAAGCTTCAGTCTTACGCCTGCTTATGATATTTGCCCGCAAGGTCGTGCTGGCAACGAAGCCTCGCAGGCGATGTTGATTAGTGGCAACAATAATCTGAGTCGTATGAGCAGCTGCCTGGATGCCGCTCATCACTTTGCTTTGAGTCGCGCTGACGCGCATGCGCATTTCATGCTGATAAAAACGTCGATTGAAACCTATTGGCATCATGTTTGTGATGAAGCCGATTTGAGCAAGGTGGATCGGGAAAGCTTGTGGCACAGGCAGTTCATCAATCCTTTTTCACTTGAATAGCTGATCGCGTGAATCAGACCAAACTCACTTCAACGCCCTTCTCACGCAGCGTCTTTTGATAGCTCGACTCCAGTTCGGCATCGGTGATCAGTTGGTTAAACGGCTGAAGCGGTGCCAGCGCAAACGGATGAATCTGGCCAAACTTTGAGGAATCCGTCAGCGCGATGGTGTGTGTAGGTTTTTCCATGATGGCGTTGACCACGTCACAGCGCAGCATATCGCGACCGGTAAAGCCGGTGATCGCATCCCAGCCATCAATGCCGATAAACGCCTTATGGAAATTGAGGTGCTGAATACACAGACGCGTTAGCGGCCCCACCACCGATTCACTGCTTTTCTGGAACAGGCCGCCAAGGATGATCACATCGCCGCCCTTTTCGCGCAGCAATCCGGCGATGTAATGGCTCACGGTAATGATGGTGATATCGTTGCGTTCACTCAGTTCACGCGCCAGCAAAGCGTTAGTACTGCCGCCTTCGATAAACACCGTTTCACCGCTGTTCACCAGCGACGCCGCGTACTCGGCCAGACGCTTTTTCACCGCGAAGCGGGTTTGCATACGCGCGCCAACATCATCACTTTCTGGCGCCACGGCGGAACCGTGCACGCGGCGCAGAAAGCCGCCTTTCTCCAGAAGATTGAGATCCTGACGCACCGTCACTTCTGAGACGCCGGTGGTGTGCGCCAGCTCATTTACGCTGACGCTGCCGCGCTCGCTGACCAATTGGATAATCTGCTGATGACGTGCGTTCATAACACCCGCTGCTGTGAAATTTTTGCCAAGCTTACCAGAAATTTAGCCCAATCCCAGACTGCGGCGACCATTGGCATTCAGCGCGTCGAGGGTGAAGCGATCGCGCCACTGCGTTTCATAATCCTCCTGCGGGAAATCGCCTGGCGACGCACCGCTGGCCAGCGCCTGCGTCACTTTTGTCGCGTAGGCGGCATTTTTCTCGCACAGCGGCGCGGCGGGAATGTACATCACATTGCCCCAGCCTTGCTGATCCTCTACCGGCGCGACCGAGTGGATCACATCACAATGCCACCAAACCGAATCGCCAGCCTGCAGCGCGGGAATCGAACACAAGCCCTCAATCAGTTCCGGATGCCACTGCGCTGAAACCGGCAGCACCTTGCCCGGCGCAACGCCGCAAAGCTCATCTTCCGGTACATCTTTCAACAACGGACGCAGCAACAAATAGGCCATCGCTTCCGGCACCGGCACCACATGCAGCAAGCCCTGACCAATCTGCATATCCGACAGCGCGGTCCAGCCCTGGAAGGTACGGAATACCGAGCACTTGGTGGTAGTCCCCGATTGATACTCATTCACTTCAGTGCGATGCGCCGCATCCCAGGGATCGTATTGATCAAACTGGTTGGTGAAAATTTTGCTGAACACCTGTTGATACGCCGGCAGTAACCAACGCTCCAATGCGCCTGAATCGGTGTGCGCGCCAAGACCTTTGGAGGTGGTGCCTGGCAAGCGACGACGAATACGATCGGGATAAATGATGCTGACGTCAGGATCAAACCAGCGCGAGCCGCGCGACTCAAACGTCCACAAGCGATTGAGGAAAGATTGCGTCTGAGCCATGGCCTCGCTTTGACGCGCTGACATCTGCGCATCGCTCCAGTAAATCGGATAGATTTCCGGACGTGACGCATCAAGATTGCCGAAGAAGTTATCGCCCGGCCCTTGGTAGACGTTGTCGAAATCGTTGTCATCGAGGTACTTAAGCATTGATTCATCCCAGGCCAGCGCCTGATCGCGCGGGAATGTCTGCTTCACCACTACACAACCGCGTCGACGAATATGATCCTTCACCTCATCGGTGATACGTCCCGCCGCAATATCCTGCTGACTCACCTGCGGCCACGCGCTGCCGTTTTGCGCCTCTTCCGCGCGAGCAGCGGCAATTTCGCTGACGATTTTGCTTCTGACTTGTTCAAACAGACCTTCGACATCGCCGATCTGCTCTCTTAACACCCTTTTAATCAGGCGAACGTTATGTTTGAAATCATCAGGTTGTTGCAATGAAGTGAAAGTATGATTCATGACATGCTCCGATTCGTTAACTTGCTCGTTTCATTCGAAACTAAAGTACGCTTCATTCATAACAAATGCGCAGCAATAAACAATAATGCAACCGCCGAATCCGGAGGTTGATCACATTAAGATCGAAGAATGGGTTTCAGGTGAAAGTGGCGGCGCGTTTTACGCCACCACTGAAAGATCAGGATTGTGACGTTTTAGGCAGCGCTTGTAGAATGGCATCCACGCACTGCTGCGCCGAGAGTAAGGCGCTATCAAGCTGCAAATGATCGCGCTCCCAAGCTTGATATTCGCGCTGTTCAACTGCCTGCCAATCCGGCAGCTTCAAACCTTTAATATCGGAAGCGCGATTTTCGACGCGAAAGCGATGTTTGTTACGATCGGAACAGATTACTTCGACTTCCAGCAGCGGCGCACCGCTCAACAAGGCGATATCGCGATAAGCGTTGCGGATCAGTTGCAGGTCGTTAACCGAGTCGGTAATAACGGTGGAACCGAGCAGCAAATTGTCGCGTGCCAATCCGTAGATAACGAAATATCCTTCCGGCCCGATCGCTTTCTCGCTCTCTTCACCCGATCGCAACGCCTGTTCGATAGTATCGACGCGTAAATACACCGCGCCGATCTGCTGCGCTAATAAGCGCGCAATGGTGCTTTTGCCGGTGCCGGGTAATCCACTAAACGTGATGAGCATTAATTAATTCCTATTTTGCATTGATGTTCAATCGTGATTAGCCTGACGGTGAATGCGATTTTTATTATCACTGCAGGCCAGGTTTCCTCTTTCCTGGCTGAACGTCCCAGTTGGCACGTTTGCAGCGCTGGATGCGTAAATAGCTTTCGTCACTAAATGTGTATAACGGTAAGAGCCCCTTGCGCAATTAGTGAACGCACTCACAAGTCAGAAACAATTCATTAACCAACGTTTGATCTTTTCCCCGCCAGCTTTTATACCTTTTGAAAATTATTTCATGCATAAGAAATAATTTTCAAGGTCAACCCCGGCTCGTTTTTCCGCGTTTTGTCGTCACGGCTGAGCCATACACATTCAGCGTCAGTTCCGGGGAATAAACATGAAAAAAATCACTGTTCTACTCGCCAGTTTGTTCATGGCGGGCAGTTTCACCAGCATCACGCAAGCAGCGGATGCGCCTCAATTTCGCTGTAAACCCGGCGAAACTTACTACATGAACGTGATGGTGACAGGCGTAGAGTATTGGTTCCCGGTTTACGAAATGTTCAAGCAGGCTGCGCATCAGCTGGGCTGTAAGACCGTATACGGTGGCACACCCGCTTATGACGTTAACCAGCAACTCTCAAGCTTTGAACAAATCCTGGCACAAAAACCCGCCGGTATTTTTCTTCATCCAATGAATCCTGACCCCTTTATTGAGCCCATTAATCGTGCTGCTGAAATGGGCATTCCAGTGGTGACGTTTGCCGCCGATTCACCTAACAGTAAACGCGTTGCTTATATCACCTCAGACAATTTCCGTGAGGGTAAAGCCGCAGCCGACGAACTAGGGAAAGCAATGGGTAAAGGTGCCGAATTTGCGGTGCTGGAAAACCCCGGTCAGGATAATCACGATAGGCGTGTCACTGCGTTTATTAATGAGATGAAAACCGCCTTTCCTGACAGCAAATTAGTCGCACGCGCTGCGACGAATCAGGACCCTTCGAAAGCCTATAACGCCGTACTCTCAATGTTGCAGGCGAACCCCAATCTGAAAGGCATCTTTATGCCGGAAGCCAGCTCTGCGATTGGTGCTGCGCAGGCAGTGGCTGAAAACGGCGGCAAAGTGAAAGTGATGACCGTGGATGTCAACGCTAAGGTGCTGGATATGATTAAAAGCGGTCAGGTATTTGGCGCAATCAATCCAAATCAGGGCATCCAGGGCTATATGGGTTTTATGACCTTGTTCCTTGCTGCTCATCCTGAACTGATCGATCCGATGAATGACGCCAAACGCAACGGGACCAATCCTTTTGCCTTCCCAATCCTTGATAACGGTTATGCGGTGGTGACTAAAGACAACGCCGATGATTTCCGCTGGGATGCTTATCTGAAACGCCGCGGCACTAAAGGCATCAATGAGTAAGGCGACGATTATGACAGCACTATTGGAATTACGTGGCATCACTAAAAGTTTTGGCGCGGTACGGGCTTTACAGGGGGTAGATCTCACCCTCCGCGCGGGAGAAATTCATGCGCTGGCCGGAGAGAATGGCGCTGGAAAATCAACGTTGATGAACATTATTGATGGCATTTTGCGTCCAGATGGTGGCGAGATATTGCTGTGTGGCAAGGCCGTGACCATTCGCTCACCACGTGAAGCACAGAGTCTTGGCATTGGTCTGGTACATCAGGAAATTGCTCTTTGTCCTGATATCAGCATTTATGAAAACATTTGGATGGCGCATGCCGCTGGCCAGCGCGGCGTGCTCATGCCGCATAAAGTACTACGTGAAAAAGCGCAGCAGGTGATGAATCGACTCGCGCCGATAGCGGTGACTAAAAAAGTGGGTGAACTTTCTCTCTCTCAGCAGCAACTGGTGGAGATCGCCAAAGCGCTGACGCTGGATTGTCGCCTGCTCATTCTGGATGAACCCACCGCCGCGCTAACCGAACCAGAGGCTCAAACGCTGTTTACGATTGTGCGCCAGTTGCAGGCGCAAGGTATTTCAGTGGTCTATATCAGCCATCGCATGGCAGAGATTTTTGCGCTATGCCAGCACATCACCATTCTGCGCGATGGCCTTACGGTACACAGTTCAACGCTGCAAAACATGACGCCCGATGAAGTGATTACACGTTTGGTCGGACGCGAACTGTCGCAACTCTATCCTGATAAACGCCCAGTTAGCGCCGCTTCACCATTGCTTGAAGTGCGTGAGCTTGGCGATGGCAAACACTTCCACGATATCAATTTTGATTTGCGTCCCGGCGAAATCCTTGGCATTGGCGGTTTGATGGGGGCAGGACGCAGCGAAATTGCGCAGGGTATCTGCGGTTTACTGCCCATCAAACGTGGTGCAATCCGTATCAAGAGCAAAGCTGTGACATTGAGGGATTACGCCGCGAGTATTGCGCTGCGCATGGTATATTTGTCGGAGGATCGCAAAGATGCCGGACTTTTTTTAACGATGCCGATCGAATGGAACATTTCGGCTCTGGATGTCAACGCAGTCAGTCATCATCGTTTGTTGATCAGTCCGCAGCTTGAGCGTCAGCAGGCAGAGGCGCTGGCAAAGCAAGTGAAACTCAAGCTTGCCAAATTAAGCGATCCGGTGTCGTCGCTATCAGGTGGGAATCAGCAGAAAGTCGCGCTAGCACGCGTATTATCGGTACAGCCGGAAATTGTATTTCTTGACGAACCAACACGTGGCGTGGATGTCAGCGCCAAGGCTGAGATCTACAGTATCCTCGCCAAACTGGCGGCCAGCGGTGTGGGTTTAATCGTGATTTCATCAGAGTTACCGGAACTCATTGGCCTGTGTGATCGCATCATCGTGATTCATGAAGGGCGCATGAGCGGAGAAGTGACCGGTGAGGCAATGAATGAAGAGAACCTGATGCGGCTAGCGGCTGGCATCATTCCAGAAGCGGAGGCTGTATGACAATGAATACCACCTTGCCTACACTGCAAAAATCGCGTTGGTCTCTGTTTGGCGGCATTCATAAACAGCGCGAAGTGGGACTGATTGCGATCATTGCACTGATCTTCATGGTGATGAGTTTCACTTCCCCCTACTTTCTCACCTGGGCCAACATGAAGGCGATGCTACTGTCGTTTTCAATTGAAGGCATTGTGGTGATTGGAATGACTATTCTGCTAATAGTTGGCGGTATCGACCTTTCGGTTGGCGCAGTGGTTTGTCTTTCAATGGTGGTCGCTGGGCAGCTATTTCTTAGCGGCGTGGATCCCTGGCTGGCTGGCGTAGGCGGCATTGCGGCGGCGGCGCTGGTTGGCTTTTTAATGGGGCTGACGGTAACAAAAATCGGCCTCAGTCACTTTATCGCTTCGCTGGCGGCGATGGTTATCGTGCGCGGCCTGTGTATGATCGTCACTCAGGGAACGCCGCTATCATTATTTACCCTGCCCGTGAGTTTCAAATTTATCGGCCAGGGCGCTCTGTGGGGTGTTCCGTTCGTTATCCTGCTGTTCTTCGTGCTGGTCGCGCTGTTCGACTTCTTGCTGCGTAAAGCCACGTTATTTCGCAAAGTGTTCTACACCGGCAGTAATGAACGTGCCGCCGCCTATTCCGGCATCAACATTAATCACATCAAATTGTGGGTCACAGTACTGACCTCTACGCTGGCAGGACTCGCCGGCATTATTTATATGGCACGTCTTGGCTCTGCAACGCCAACCTTTGGTGTCGGTATGGAACTGAATGTCATTGCAGCGGCGGTCATTGGCGGCGCGAGTCTGAAAGGTGGCACTGGCTCGATTCTTGGCGCGGTGCTTGGTGTTGCATTGCTGTCGATCGTCACCAGCTCGCTAATATTAATCAACGTCTCCGTTTACTGGCAGGAGTTGATTAAAGGTTTGATCTTACTGGCCGCCGTCTCAATCGATCACTTACTGAATAAATACCGTGCTGCATAAGGAATTATCGCCCATGGAATTCGCTAATGAGCACCCTACGTTTCATAGCGCGCGTCAGATTTACCAGGTTCTGGTGATGTATTACCTCGATGGCAAGAAACAGTCGGAGATTGCGGTTGAAACCGGCTTATCGGTTGCCAGCGTTAATCGTCTGATACGTCAGGGCAAGGAGAGCGGCATGGTGGAAATCACCATCAAATCCCCTTGGCTTTCAGCACATCAACTGGAGAGCGATCTGGCTGCCCTCGGTCAGTTGCAACAGGTGGTGGTGGCGCCGAACGTTGCACGCAGTGAGGATCATAGTCTGCAAATGGTCGGCGCAGCGGCGGCAGAATATTTGTTATCACGTCTAAAGGATGGCGATGTCATTGCTATTACTGGTGGCAAAGGTGTAAGTGCGCTGGTTGAAGCATTACAACCCTCACGTAAATACGATGTTCAAGTGGTACCCGCGCTGGGCTGCGTGCAAGGCAAACATTACACCGACGTCAATCATGTGGCCTCGGAAATGGCGGCGCGTCTTGGCGGACACGCATGGCAGATTCACGCCCCGCTTTTTACTGATTCTGCCGATGAACGCGACATGCTGATGGGCATTAGCGCCGTCGACCAGGTGCTGGATAAAGCGCGTAACGCCACGTTAGCGGTAGTGGGTTTAGGATCAATTTATAGCGACAATTCCAGCTACTACGATCTTAACCTCTCGGCGCGCCATGCTTCCTCCAGCATTGAAACCAGCGGTGCGCGCAGTGAACTGTTAGCCTGGCTGCTGGATGCTAACGGCCAACCGGCTCCGTTCGATGCCAACCGGCGTTTGGTTGGCCTGACGTTGCCTGAACTGCAACGCATTCCCTTCTCAATGGCGGTGGTGGCTGGTCGTGACAAAGTGGACCCGATTGACTGCGTGCTGCACGGTCAGTGGCTGAAAGGCATGGTCACTGATGAATCGACTGCGGCAGGCGTACTGGAATTGGCCCTGAGCCGAGGAGCATCTCATGGATAACATTAAAACCCGCGAACAACGTCTGAGCGCCCTGCGCCTGCGTTCATCGACACCGGTGTTGATTGTCGGCGGCGGCATCAACGGCATCAGCACTTTTCGTGAGCTGGCGCTGCAGGGCATTCCGGCGATTCTGGTGGAAAAAGGCGACTGGTGTCAGGCCGCCAGCGGTGCGCTGTCGCGCATGATTCATGGCGGTTTGCGGTATCTGGAAACCGGTGAATTTACGCTGGTCAAAGAGTCGGTCACCGAGCGCGATCGCCTGCTGAAAAATGCTTCGCACTATGTTTTCCCCCTACGCACCACGGTGCCGATCGATAATCTCGCTGGCGGCTTAGTGAATGCTACCCGCCGTTTTCTGCGCCTGAGCGATAGACCGACGCGGCGCGGGGCGTTGCTGATCAAAACCGGGCTTAGCCTGTATGACATTTACACCCGCCAATATGGATCGATGCCGAAGCATCAGGTGCGCAATGAAGCCGCCACGCGTGACCGCTGGCCAGGTTTCGCGCCCTGGGTGAAATACAGCGCCAGCTATTACGATGCCTGGATCAGCGCGCCCGAGCGGCTGGGATTTGAGCTGATTGATGATGCCGAAAAAGCCTGTCCAGAGGCGCTGGCGCTCAATTATCTGCAGCTGGTCAGCGCCGAGGGCGAAACGGTTATTTTGCAGGATGCGTTGAGCGGTGAGCGATTTAGCCTGCAACCGCATGTGCTGGTGAATGCCGGTGGCGCATGGATCGACCAGCTTAACCAACGCATCACCTCCAACCGCGATCTGCCAAAGCTGATTGGCGGCACCAAAGGATCGCATCTGATCCTCGACCATCCCGAATTGCTGCAGATGCTGGATGGCGAAATGGTCTATTTCGAAAACCAGGAAGGCCGCGTCTGCATCATGTTTCCGTGGTTTGGCAAGGTGCTGGTGGGTTCCACCGATATCCGCGTGGACGATCCCGATGCAGTGGTGTGCGAAGAGGAGGAAAAGAGTTATATCCTGGAGTCACTGCGCTTCGTCTTCCCGCATATCGAGGTGGCGGATTCCGCCATCGTTTACACCTTCTGCGGCGTACGTCCGCTGCCCGCCAGCGAGGCCAAACTCAACGGCCAAATCTCACGCAATCACTCGTTAGTAGTGTTGCCGGCTGACGCTAATCGCGCCTGGAGCACGCTCTGTTTAGTCGGCGGCAAATGGACCACTTTCCGCCAGTTTGGTGAAGAGGCGGCGGATCGCGTGCTGCGGCTGCTCGGCGAAAAACGCCAGGTCTCCAGCGGTGATGTGCCGATTGGCGGCGGACGTGATTTCCCCAAACCTTCAGGACAAACCGCGTGGCTGGCGCAACTGGCACAGCGTTATGGCGTGCCGCTGCCGCGCGTGATGCAACTCGCCAAACGTTACGGCAGCCGCGCCCTGCCGCTGCTGGCGCTGATCCAGCAGCACGGCGAGCAAATGTTGCAGCATCACGCCGCCTACAGCGATGTCGAATTGCGGTATCTGATTGAGCACGAGCAGGTTTGTCAGCTGGAGGATTTGCTGGTGCGCCGCACCTCGCTAGCGATTTGCGGTGAACTAAGCGCGCCGCTGGTGCAGGAGATCGCGCAGATCATGGCCGCGACGCTCGGCTGGAGTGATAGCGAACGCGCGCAGCAGCTGCAACGCGGCTGCGCCAATCTGGCACGGTTGCACGGACTTACCGGCCTTTACCCCACGGTTTTTCAGGAGGAAACACGACATGTTAGTAACCAATAAAGTGCGCATGCAGCGTCTGTTTCAACACGGTAAATGCCTGGATGTCGCCATTGATCACGGTATCGCCAACGAGCCCGATTTTCTCATCGGTCTGGAGAATATTGAGGGCGTGATGGATAACCTGATCGCCGCGCAGCCGGATGCGATTCAGGTCAACTACGGTCAGGCCGATCTGCTGCAGCGTGTGGCGGGACGCAAACCGGCGCTGGTGATGCGCACCGATGTGGGCAATGCCTACAACGCGGCGCGTCACCGGGAAATGTGGGCAGTGCTGCACAATCCGGATGAACCGATTCTTGCCGCGTTACAGATGGACGCCGCCGCAGTGGTTGTAAACCTTTATCTGATCCCGGATGAACCGAGCATTTTTCGCATGTGCGTCGAAAATATTGGCCGCTTGCGCCAGGCTTGCGATCGCTACGCCATGCCGCTGATGATTGAGCCGCTGGTGATGGCCCCCGCCGGACAAGGCGCGGCTTACGGCTCACTCGGCGATGTCGAGAAAATTGTGCCGCTGGTGCGGCTGGCGCGTGAGTTAGGTGCCGATATCATCAAAGCCGATCCCACTGAGAACGTGGAAGATTTTCATCGCGTGGTGGAAGCGGCGCGCTGTCCCACGCTGGTGCGCGGCGGCGGCAAAGGTGAACTGGCTGGCGTACTGACCAAAAGTGCTGCGCTGATGGCGCAAGGTGCCAGCGGGATGGTGTATGGCCGCAATGTTTATCAACACGATAATCCGTCACGCGTGGTGAAAGCGCTGATGGCGATTATTCATCAGGGCGTCAGCGGCGCGGACGCCCTGGAAATCTATCAGCAGGGTTGAGCCTTACCTGCACCGGCGCTGAAGCGGTGCGCCGTCTTCGCCAGTTGCACGGAGTCGGATATGAAGATAGTCGGTATTGATGCCGGAAACACCATGATCAAAGCGGTGCTGTTTGATCTCAGCGGTCGCGTATTGTCGGTGGCCGAGTGCGCGGGAGAAACGCATCGTCCGCAGGAAGGCTACGCCGAACGGCCGGTGGCGGATATCTGGCATGGCGTCAGCGATGCGGTGAGCCGTTGTCTGCAGCAGGCGGAGACGCCCGCCAGTGATGTGATTGCGGTTGGCGCGGCCGGTCACGGCAACGGTTTGTACGCGCTGGATAAGCATCAGCAGCCACTTTTTGGTATTCAATCTATCGATCATCGAGCTTGTGACAAGGTGCACGCGCTGGAAATGAGCGGCGCGGATAAGCGCATCTACCAGATTTCGCTGCAAAAACCCTGGCCTGCGGCAACGCCGGTATTGATCAGCTGGATTAAGCAACATCAACCCGAGCGCTGGGCGCAAATCGGACATTTATTGCTGGCGAAAGACGTTATCGCCCATTTTCTCAGCGGTGCGATTAGCGCTGATTTTTCAGATGCCGCCGGTGCCGGCTTAATTGATTATCGTGCGCGCAGCTACAGCCGTGAATTGATGGCGCTGTACGACATCGAAGAGGCGCTCGCCCTGCTGCCCGCACTGCGTGAATCCTGCGAGGTGGTTGGCCATGTCACAGAACGTGCATCCCAACTCACCGGATTACCGGCGGGCATTCCGGTGGTGGCGGGCATATTTGATGTGGTGGCCAGCGCCGTGGGTTCTGGCGTGGTGAACAGCGGTGAAGCCTCGATTGTCGCCGGTACGTGGAGCATCAATCAGGTGGTGGTAGATAAACCCGATTATCTGCGCCCGGTATTTATGAACTCCATTATTGAGTCCGATCGTTATATGGCGATTGAGGCCAGCGCCACCTCGGCGGCGAATCTCGACTGGTTCCTGCGCGAATTCGACGATGGTCGCGGCGGTCAGGGCGCGGCGCGCAGCAGCGATAGCGTGGCGCACGTGCAACCCAATGCCCAGCTACCGCTCTATCATCCTTATCTTTATTCCGGACGCAAATCGGAACCGGCCAAGGCCGGGTTTTATGGCTTAGGCGGCTGGCATACGCGCGCCGATATGCTGTTTGCGCTGTTTGAAGGCGTGACCTTTGCCCATCGGGCGCATATTGATCGCTTGCGTGCGGCAGGCATCCCTTTTACGCAGGCCATTTTGTCGGGCGGCGCGGCGCGCAGTTGCATCTGGCCGCAGATGTTTGCTGACGTGTTAGGCATACCGATTCGCGTGGCGGAGTGCAAAGAGACCGGCGCGCTGGGCGCCGCCTTGTGTGCCGGTGTGGGCGTCGGCGCGTGGCGCAATCTTGCCGAGGCCGCGCAGCAGGCGGTGCAGATCAATCCCGGCAAATTGTTGCCGCGACCAGAGCGCGTTGCGTTTCACGACGTACGTTATCGGGTGTTTAAAAAGCTGGAGCTGGCGATGCGCGAGATGTGGCAGGAAGCCAGTTGATTATTGTTTATTAACAATGCATTAGTTTTAAGATTGTATAAAAAATGACAACCCCTGCGCAGTGATGTACACTTGAGCTATCAAAATGTTCAAATGAACATTGTTCAGGAGGTTGTTATGACAACTGCATCCCCATTCAATCACGGCAATGCCGCACGCGTCTTCGATCCCACGCTGATCCAGCACGCTCAGCAATCGTTTATGGATCAAATGGGCTTACCGCGTAATCCGCTGAAAGCGCACCAGTTGATCACCGAAGGTCTGGACGTCGGCATCGTTGAACGCGCGGCCACGGTGCTGAAAGCAACGCCACTGGATGTGGCCCAAATGGTCTCAATCGATCGCAATACCTATCGCCGCCGCGAGAAAGCCGGATCGCAACTTTCGGTGGAGCAAGGTGCGCGCGTGTATCAGGTGTTCGAAATTCTGGATGCCGTATTGCAATTATTTTCCGGTGACGTTGACGCTGCCATGCGCTGGATGTATCAACCTGCGTTGGCACTGGATGATGCATTGCCGATGGAGATGCTGAGCACGCCTGCGGGTTGTGATGCGGTGTTAACGCTGATTGGTCGCCTGGAACACGGAGTAATTGTGTAATGACGCAACGGAAGGAACCGGATGCTCCCTATCGGCTGTTTTATCGACTCGTGAAAGAAGAGTACGCCAGCGAGGCATTTAGCGGCGCTGGCGCTGAAAAATGGGGCGGACGCTGGAATCCGCCCGGTATTAAGACGGTTTACCTCAGCAGTTCAAAGGCGCTCGCCACGCTGGAACTGGTGGTGCATGCCGGTAAAGCGATGCTGGAGAAAAGTCGCTTTGTGATTTTTACTCTGCCGATTCCTGAGAGCGAAATCATGGCGCTGGACAGCAATAAACTGCCCGACGATTGGCATAAGTATCAGCAGCAAGAAGAGACACAGGCGATTGGCGCCGCATTCCTCGATGTGCAAGGCGGCTTTCCTTTGCTATTAACGGTACCCAGCATTTTGACCGGCGAAGACAACGCCATTCTCAATCCCGACCACCCCGCCGCTGCGGCCCTATTTGCACAAGCTACTTCAGCGCCCTTCGCGCTTGATCGCCGGATTAAAGCGTGACGAGGGTATTGCTTCAGTGCGAGTTGTTGAAAAGGACACATTTGCTAAAGGCGCTGGCGCGTCTGCTGCGGCAAAAGGGCTATCCACAGCGCTGAGGATTTTACGTTGGGCCAGGAGCCTCACGCATGGATGCGTGAGGCAGTTCGGGGCCGGCCAGGACGGCCGATCCCCGAACGGTCCGTTGGCACAACGTAGAAGCCGAAGGCACCGCGCTAGCGGCGCGAGGACGGCCCGTGACGCAGCAGATGTGTCTGCGCCCGCACCGAATTTAAAGCAAAATATCAACGCGCCGGTTTCGCTAAGGCATACGCCGCCGTTAAATCCACACGTTGCCAGAATGACTGATCTGCATCATTGCCAGACAGCGGATAGCCGTTTGGCAGCGCGCTTTTCACCATCAGGCTACGAATCTGCGCATCAGACAGCTGCGGCAACGCGGTTTTTAGCAGGATCTCCGCGCCCTGCGGGACTTTGACAGGCGCGTTCTGCACATTGGCTCTCGGCAGGTTGTAACTCATGGTGAAACGATAGAACTGCTTCATCGCCGGTGAGCGATACGGATCGTCCTTGCCATTGCTGCGCGCACACTCTGCCAGCGACGTGCCGCACTCTTTTTCCAGCGCGGCACGCAACTGATTACGCGCTTCCCTAAACAGTGCCTGATAGCGCGCATCGTTGAGATAATTCGCCACGTTGCGCTGCGCTACCATGCGCGAACCCATCACATCCAGCGGGTAATGCACGCCCAACACTAAACGCGAATAACCGTAGCGTGCGCCGCGCGTCACCAATGCTTCAAAACGTTCCGGCACCATTTCGGCCAGCAACAAAGCATCGGTATAACCGGTGTTGGTGTGACCACTCGGGAAAGAGCCGCCGTCGGCGGTGTAACGCACGTTATCCTTCACCACTACATCGTCCGGCACCAGATGGATGCTGTTGCCTTCACGCAGGAACGGCCGCGGATAGTTAAAGTGCTTTTTCGCCGCGCTGGTGCTGACTTCACTGGCTTTAATTAGCGCGGCGGCCTTACCTATCTCACCTTTGTCGTAAGCGGCGAGGAAGGCTTTGCCAAGGCGCGGACCAAGCGCATCGGAGAGGAAATAGAGATAGCTGATGGCTTCTGCATCGGCCAGAGCCTGATGACGCACATTTAGCGTGGCGTTCAGATTGATGTGGGTAACGGTGGCTTGACTGACATCAAGCACGCTAGCGGGCAACGTGCTAAAGCCTGAAAGCAGCGCAATTCCGGCCTGCTGGTTCTCTTTCATTTTGAAATCGTAGCCGCTGTTTTTCAGCCACTGCGTGTCAGCTTGTTTCGCGGTCTGTTTGGCTTTTTCCAGTTGCTCGCGCGTCAACGTGCTGCTATCACCTTGCAGCGCCTGACGTTCAGCCTGTAGCGATTGCTGCTCGAGATCGATATAAGCGGAGGTGGAACCGGTAGAGGTTAAGCCTGCCAGCGCGGCCGCATCGGGCAGTGAAACCGCATGTGCTTGCTGTGCCAGCAGAATAACCGTTGCAATCAGTGTGAAGCGGGTTTTCATTATTTTCCCCTGTTATCAGAATATTACCTTGCCGGGGAAACACGCTAGCACTCGGTTATGACAGATTTATTTCATTTAACGACACTGACTGGCACAGTTTTGTACGCAAATTTGTGCCAGCGAGCCGCAGCCGCCGTTATTGTCATTTTTACACTGTGATTGCTGCACATAGCAGTTTTGCTGACAGGCTGAAACATCGCACTTCGCGGCAATCGGCGTCAGCTGCACCACCGGTGCTTTTCGCTCCGGCTGCCATTGCGGTTGTGCCAGCACGCTGGCGCTGAACAGCAAGGTAAAAGCCATTGTCCATTTCATGATTGAGTCCTCGCAGAACGGGTGTAATGAGTATGGCTGCTGCGGAGCCAATTACCATTCTGAAACAATCGATTCACTCTTTCACAGAAGTTGCTCTGCTGCAGTGCATGGGCGTGCGCCACTATAGTGCAGAGCGGCAAGATCAGATGCTGCTTCGTTGATTTTAAATCAATGATTTAGCCTCCATTCGGCCAATCTTCCAACCTGGTACAAAAGTTGCAGTCTTTAATGCATAGCAAAGGAGACGGATATGAAAGCGATTGTGATTGGCGCGGGCATTGGCGGTATGAGTGCTGCGATTGCGCTGGAGAAAGCGGGTTTTGACACCGCGGTGTTTGAAGCAGTGAAAGAGATGAAGCCGGTGGGTGCGGCGATCTCTATCTGGCCCAACGGCGTGAAATGTCTCAACGCGTTGGGCATGAAAGAGCCGCTGCGCGCACTGGGCGGCAACATGGCGTTTATGGCCTACAACGATGCGCACAGCGGCAGCACGCTCACCCGCTTCAGCATGAAACCGCTGGTGCAGCAGGTGGGGGAATATCCCTATCCGGTGGCGCGCGCCGAATTGCAGGCGATGCTGATCGATACCTACGGACGTTCGCGCATTAGCTTTGGTAAACGCGTCACGCAGGTTGAGCAAACCGAGCATGGCGTCACCGCCTGGTTTGATGACGGTAGCCAGGCCGAAGGTGATTTTCTGATTGCCGCCGATGGTACGCACTCGGTGATCCGCCACTATGTGCTGGGTGAAAGCGTGGAACGTCGTTACGCCGGTTACGTCAACTGGAACGGCCTGGTGACAATTGATGAAGCGATTGCGCCCGCCGATCAATGGACCACTTTTGTCGGCGAAGGCAAACGCGTGTCGCTGATGCCGGTCAGCGATAACCGCTTCTACTTCTTCTTTGATGTTCCGCTGCCAAAAGGCTTGCCGGAAGATCGCGCAACGTTGAAAAACGATCTCAAAGGCTACTTCAGCGGCTGGGCCGAACCGGTGCAGCGTCTGATTGAACGCCTCAATCCGGAAACCACCAACCGTGTGGAAATCCACGACATCGAACCGTTTAGCCGTTTTGTTAAAGGTCGCGTGGCGTTGCTGGGCGATGCCGCACACAGCACCACGCCGGATATCGGGCAAGGCGGTTGTGCGGCGATGGAAGATGCGGTGGTGCTGGCGCAGACGCTGGCGTCACACTCTTTAGGGATTGAGGATGCGTTGTTGCGCTATGAAGCCCGTCGTGTGGATCGCACCAAAGATTTGGTGTTGAAAGCCCGTAAGCGCTGCGATGTGACCCACGCTAAAGACGCGGAAGTGACGGCGGCGTGGTATGCAGATTTGAAAAACGAAACCGGCGAGCGCGTGCTGGCCGGCATGTGCGATACCATTGAAGGCGGTCCGCTGGGTTGAACCAGGTCGCCATCAATGGCGGTTCTAAGACTCTAATCCACGATTTTTCAGCATAGGGCCGATCTCCGGCTCTTTGCCGCGCCACGCCAGCCACAGATGCTGCAAATCGGTGCTGTTACCGCGTGACAGAATATGTTCGCGGAACTGCTGACCGTTTTCGCGTGTTAATCCACCGCGTTCGACAAAGGCTTGATAGCCATCATCGGCGAGCATCTGCGTCCAGATATAGGCGTAATAACCGGCTGCATAGCCGCCGCCCCAGATATGGCGGAAATAGCTGGAGCGATAACGGGGCGGAACCGTCGCCAGCGCAATGTTTTCGGCGGCCAGCGCCTGCAGCTCGAAGTGGCTGACGTCCTGCGGATTGTCTTGCGTGGTCAGTGAATGCCACTGCAGATCCAGCAGCGCGGCGGCCAGCAGTTCGGTCATGTCGTAGCCTTTGTTGAACTTCGCGGCGCGCACCATCTTGTCTCGCAGCTCAGCAGGCATCGCCTCTCCGGTTTTATAGTGACGCGCATAGTTGGCAAACACCGCTTCGTTGCTGGCCCAATGCTCATTAATCTGCGACGGGAACTCGACAAAGTCGCGCGGCGTGGCGGTACCCGACAAGCTCGGATAGCGTTGCGTGGCGAACAAACCGTGCAGCGCATGACCAAACTCGTGGAACAGCGTGATCACTTCATCCCAGCTCAGCAGCGCCGGCTGGCCTGCCTGCGGCTTGGTGTAGTTGCACACGTTGTAGATCACCGGTTTGGTGCCGAGCAGCGTGGTTTGGTCGACGAAATTACTCATCCACGCGCCGCCGCTTTTATTATCACGCTTAAAGAAATCGGTGTAGAACAGCGCCAGCGGCGTGTCGTCGGCATCGAAAATCTCGTAGACGTTAACGTCCGGATGATAAACCGGCAGATCGTGGCGCTGGCTAAAGCGAATACCAAACAGCTGGCTGGCCGACCAGAACACACCTTTTTCCAGCACGTTATTCAGCTCAAAGTACGGGCGGATTTGGCTCTCATCCAGCGCGTATTGGGCTTTACGCACCTGCTCGGCATAAAAACTCCAGTCCCAGGCGCGCAGCGGAAAACGGTGATGCGCGGCTTCAATGGCCTGCTGAATGTCGGCGGCTTCGCGTTCCGCGCGGGCCCGCGCGGCAGGGACAATATTGCGCATAAAGGCAAAAGCCGCCTCCGGCGTTTTCGCCATCTGCTCCTGCATGCTCCATTCGGCATAGGTTTTGAAACCGAGCAAACTCGCCTGCTGCGCGCGCAGTTGCGCCATGCGTAACACGATGTCGCGCGTGTCGTTATCATCGCCCTGCTCGCTGCGTGTTAGCGCCTGCTGGAACAGCGCTTCACGCGTGGCGCGCACTTCCAGCGCCTGCAGCGCCGGTTGCTGCGTGGTGTTTTGCAGCGCAATCAGCCATTCGCCGTGCAAGCCGCGTGCTTCGGCCGCCGCTTTGGCATGCGCCAGCTCTTCTTCACTTAATCCGGCCAGCGCCGCAACATTGCTCACCACATAAGCACCGGCTTTGGTGGCCGCCAGCAACTTATTGCCGAAGCGGGTGCTGAGGCTCGCCAGCTCCTGATTGCAGGCGCGCAGCTGGGTTTTATCCGCGTCGCTCAGGCTGGCACCGGCCAGCTGAAAATGCTGCCAGGTGACTTCCGCCAGCCGCATCGCTTCGGCATCCGGGCA
The DNA here is from genome assembly GCF_003208415.1 of Pantoea sp. AG1095. NCBI lineage: Bacteria > Pseudomonadati > Pseudomonadota > Gammaproteobacteria > Enterobacterales > Erwiniaceae > Pantoea > Pantoea sp. AG1095. Next base: position 944,557 of record NZ_QKMJ01000001.1, read on the forward strand.
CTGCGAACCGCGATGCTGGTAAACGGTATCGAGGCGAGCAAATAGCTGGCTGCTCAGGTAGATTTCATCATTGAGCGCGGTGAGTTGCGGGGTAATCAGTTCATCGATTTCCTGCAGGCGATCGCTGGTGTTGGCGGAAGTCATGGCACCAAACACCAGATTCACGCGCTTCAGCAACTGGCCGCTACGCTCCAGCGCCTCAAAGGTATTGGCAAAGGTTGGCGCGTCAGGATTGCTGGCGATCGCCGCCACTTCGCGCCGTTTCTCTTCAATCCCCGCTTCCAGCGCCGGCAGAAAATCCTCTTCCTGAATCTGGTCAAATGGCGGGGTTTGATACGGCAAGGTGCTGGCGGTGAAAAACGGATTAGCTCGTGAATTCATTATCGCTCCTGATAATCAGCAACGCCGCACGGTGGCGGCGGGATGGTTCTATCCTGGCAGTTTCCTCGTCACTCAACAACTTATCGCCTGCTGCTGATAAACGCTGATGATTTCTCCCGCCACCGCGACGGCAATCTCCGCCGGTAACTTGCCCTTCACATCCGCCAAACCAATCGGGCAGCGCAAACGTGCGAGGGAATCTGCCGCAATGCCTTTGCCCTCTAAGCGATAGCGAAAGCGCTGGGCTTTAGTGGCAGAACCAATCACACCGGCATAGCAAAAATCGCCCCGGCGCAAGATCGCTTCGCTGAGCGCCAGATCGAGTGGATGATCGTGCGTCATCACCACAAAATAGCTGTCGGGCGCGGCTTCCTGCACGCAGTCAATCGGATCCTCAACCTGACGCACCGTCACGCCGGGCGGCACGGCGCGAAACTGCGCGGCGCGGCTATCAATCCACGTAATGTGGCACGGCAAAGTGGCAAGCAGATTTACCAGCGCCTGGCCAACGTGACCTGCACCGTACACCTGGATTTCCGGCTGCTGCTGCATCAGCGGTTCAAACAGCAAAGTGGCGTGACCACCGCAGCATTGGCCGAGACGCGCAGCCAGCGCAAACTCTTCACTGCGCGGCTGGGTGCAGCGCTGCTGCAGCATCTCTCGCGCCTGCGCAATGCATTGATATTCGAGATGGCCGCCGCCAATGGTGAGAAAAGTGTCAGTGGCGCTGACCACCATTTTGCTACCGCGATCGCGCGGCACAGAGCCCCGCTCGCTGAGCACGGTAATCAGTACGCAGCTTTCGCGTTTTTCCCGCAGGCTGTGCAACACGCTGATCCAGTCATGATAAATCATGTTCCGCTCCCGATAAGCGCTGAATCCCCCAGAATACCCGCTCCGGCGTGGCGGGTGCGTCCAGCTGCGGATGGCGACGATAGTTATCAACGCTGGCAACCGCATCCTGCAATGCGCACCACACGGCGATGCCCAACATGAACGGCGGTTCGCCGACGGCTTTGGAGTGGAACACCGTGTCCTGCGGGTTTTTGCGGTTCTCAACCAGCGTGACGCGCAAATCACTGGGTACATCGCTGATCGCCGGGATTTTGTAGCTGGCCGGGCCATCGGTGAGCAATTTGCCCTTGTCGTTCCACACCAGTTCTTCGCAGGTGAGCCAGCCCATGCCCTGCACAAAACCGCCCTCAACCTGGCCGATATCAATGGCCGGATTCAGCGACGCGCCCACATCATGCAAAATGTCGGCGCGCAGCAAGCGGTATTCGCCGGTCAGCGTATCCACCAGCACTTCGCAGCAGGCCGCGCCGTAGGAGAAGTAATAGAACGGTTTGCCGCGTCCGGCGGCGCGATCGTAATGGATGCCCGGCACTTTGTAGAAACCGGTGGCAGAAAGCGGCACCTGATTAAGCCACGCTTGCTGTGCAACCTGGGCGAAGGTGAAGTGCTTCTCGCCGACGCGCACGATACCGTTGCTGAAATGCACCGCGTCTGCCGCGCATTGATGTTGCTGACACAGCATCTCGGTCATGCGATCGCGCAGGATTTGTGCGGCATTTTGCGCCGCTTTGCCGTTGAGATCGGCCCCGCTGGACGCTGCGGTTGGCGAGGTGTTGGGCACTTTGCCGGTATCGGTGGCGGTCACCTGAATCTGGCTGATATCAATCTGCAGCACTTCCGCCACAATCTGCGCCACTTTGGTGTTTAAGCCCTGGCCCATTTCGGTGCCGCCGTGATTGAGCTGCACCGTGCCATCGGTGTAAATCAAAATCAGCGCGCCGGCCTGATTGAGGAAGCTGGAGGTAAATGAGATGCCGAATTTCACCGGCGTCAGCGCCAGTCCGCGTTTCATAAAACGGTTGCTGGCGTTAAATGCGCTGATATCACGACGGCGCGCGGCGTATTCGCTGCTGGTTTCCAATTGCTCCGTCATCTCATCCAGCAGATTGTCTTCCACCTGCTGGTGGTAATGGGTGATGTTGCGATCGGTTTTGCCGTAATAGTTACGTTTGCGCAGTTCGAGTGGATCTACTCCCACTTCGCGCGCGACGTGATCCATGATCTGCTCAATCGCCACCATGCCTTGCGGCCCGCCGAAGCCACGGTACGCGGTGTTCGAGGCGGTATGTGTGCGGCAGCGATAGCCGGTAATCAGTGCATCGCCGAGGTAATACGCGTTATCGGCGTGGAACATCGCACGATCGACAATCGATCCGCTGAGATCGAGCGAATAACCGCAGTTGCCGGCCAGATCGATCTTCACGCCGCAGAAGCGACCATTGTCATCGACGCCGACATCGTAGCGGACAAAAAACGGATGGCGTTTGCCGGTGATCTGCATATCGTCGCGGCGCGCCAGACGCATTTTTACCGGTTTTCGCAGCTGACGCGCGGCGATGGCACACAAACACGCCACGCCCGCCGCCTGCGTCTCTTTGCCGCCAAAGCCACCGCCCATGCGCCGCATATCAATGGTGACTTTGTTCATGGTGATGCCCATCACTTCCGCCACCAGTTTCTGCACTTCGGTGGGGTTTTGCGTCGAAGAGAACACCTGCAAGCTGTCATCTTCGCCGGGGATCACCAGCGCCGTCTGGGTTTCCAGATAGAAATGTTCCTGACCGCCGATGTGAAATTCGCCCTGAATACGGCGTGACGCCCGCGCCAGCGCAGCGTCAGCATCACCGCGTTGGTGAATGTGCGGCTGCTGCACAAAGAAACGCTGTTCCAGCGCTTCACGCACGTCGAGCACCGCCGGTAGCGCTTCGTACTCAACGATCGCCGCTGCGGCGCCGGCACGCGCCGCTTCGGGTGAATCAGCGGCGACGGCAATGACGATTTGACCGAAATATTCGATTGTGTCCTGCGCCAGCAGCGGATCGCCCGGTTCGAGCGGACCGACATCGTTGAGGCCCGGCACATCGCGCCACGTCAGCACGCTGACTACGCCCGGCACCGCGTAACATGGCTGCACATCCAGTTTGGTGATGCGCGCATGCGCATGCTCGCTCAGACGCGGACAGAGATGCAGCAATCCCGGCAGATCCGGCTTGTCGTCGATATACAGCGCTTCACCGGAGACATGCTTGTCGGCACTTTCATGTTTATTGCTGCGCCCGACGCCCGTTTGCATGTCGGTGGCAAACTGGGCTTTCAGCAGCGTTTCGTTCAGTTCCGGACGGTTATGAGACATAGCGCGATACCTCAGTAATGGTCAGCTCGCCAGACGCTTGTGCGTAGTAGCGGCGCAACAGATTGCGCGCCACCTGCAGGCGATAATCGGCGCTGGCGCGGAAGTCGCTTAGCGGCTGGAAATCCACACTCAGCGCGGCGCAGGCTTTTTCGATGGCGCTGAGATGCAGCGGTTGGCCCAGCAGTTGTGCTTCAGCCGCCAGCGCGCGTTTCGGCGTGGCGGCCATACCCCCAAAGGCGAGCCGCACTTCCACAATTACCCCTTCCGCGATGTGCAGATTGATGGCGGCGAAAACCGCGGAAATATCATCGTCCAGCCGTTTAGCCACTTTCCACGCCGCAAAGTTGGGTGACACCGTCACTTTGGCGATGGTGATGCTGCGAATGAATTCACCCGGCAGCAAGACCGTTTGGCGATATGCAGTAAAAAAATGGTCGAGCGGGACTTCTCGCCTCTTTTCACCCTGCTGCAAAACCAGACGCGCATTTAAAGCCAGCAGCATCGGCGCGCAATCACCAATCGGCGATGCGTTACCAATATTGCCGCCGAGCGTGCCCTGATTACGAATTTGCAATGAGGCAAAACGCTCCAGCATGCTGCTAAAGGCTGGAATGTGCTGTGCTAAAAACTGATAGCAATGCTGCAATGAGGCGGCAGCACCGAGATAAAGATTCATTTCATCTTCGTGGCAGACCTTCAACTCATCAATCTGCTCCAGCGCGATCAGCAGCGGCAAGCGCTGATATTGCTGAGTGATTTGCAGCGTCAGATCGGTACCGCCAGCCACCAGACGGGCTTCAGGATATTGCTGATAGAGCTCGGCGAGTTGCGCTACTGTTTTCGGCAGATAGCAGCGGCTGCCCGCGGCTTCGATGATCTGTACTTCATCGTTGCTGAGCGCCTGTAAACGCTGTACTAGCGCGGGTGCATTGGCGCTGAAGGCATCTGCATCAGGTTGTTCACACGCCTGCTGCGCCGCATCCATGATCGGACGATAGCCGGTGCAACGACATAAATTACCCGCCAGCGCCTGTTCCGCCTGATGTCGATCCCAGCCAGCGCTGTTTTTCTGCAGAGTAAACAGCGACATCACGAAACCCGGCGTGCAGTAGCCGCATTGCGAGCCGTGGCAATCCACCATCGCTTGCTGCACGCTGTGCAGTTCGCGGCCCTGTTTGAGATCTTCCACGGTAATCAGTTGCTTGCCTTGCAGGCTGCTGACCAGCGTTAAACAGCTATTCACCGCCTGATACTGCATCTGTCCATCCACCACTTTACCGAGTGTGACGGTGCAGGCACCGCAATCGCCAGACGCGCAGCCCTCTTTGGTGCCGCGACGCTGCTGCTGGCCGCGCAGGTAGTTAAGCACGGTGAGATTAGGATCAAGCTCACGTTCGGTGATTAAACGATCGTTGAGTAAGAATTGGATCATGCGATTTGTTCCTCACTTTCGCGTTGCCAAACCGGCTTGCCGCTCACCCAGGTTTGCGCGATGTTGCGGTCGTCGCCAAGCGTCATCATCACAAACAGCCGCTCCCAGATGTCTTTGCTGTTGGCATTGCGCAGCTTCTGCAGCGGCGACACAGCCGCATCGAGCACCACGAAATCGGCCTCTTTGCCGGGATTGAAGTTGCCGATAACGTCATCCAGATCGAGCGCGTGCGCGCCGCCTAAGGTGGCGTGATAAAACGCTTCGCAAGCGCTGAGTTTGTATTGCTGTAGCTGGCCGACTTTGTAGGCTTCGCCCAGCGTTTGCAGCAGATTAAAGGTGGTGCCTGCGCCAACGTCGGTGCCAATGCCCATGCGCACGCCCTGCTGCCAGCAGCGTTTGATGTTGAATAAGCCGCTGCCGAGGAACAGGTTTGAGGTCGGGCAGAAGGCAATTGATGAATCGGTGTCATGCAGGCATTGCCACTCTTGATCTTCGAGATGCAGGCAGTGCGCGAACACGCTGCGTTTGCCGGTAAGTTGGTGATGATGATAAACATCAAGATAGCCTGCGCGCTCCGGGAATAGCGCTTTTACCCAGGCGATCTCCTGCGGATTTTCACTTAGGTGCGTGTGCATCCAGACATCAGGAAACTCCTCGTGCAGCTGACGCACTTTATCCAGCAATTCCGGCGACGAGGTCGGTGCAAAGCGCGGCGTGAGCGCATAGCTCAGGCGACCGCGCTGATGCCAGCGCTCAATCAGTTCACGCGTGTGCTGATAACTCTCTTCCGGCGTTTCGGTCAGGTATTCCGGCGCGTTACGATCCATCATCACTTTGCCAGCAATCAGCCGCATATCCAGCTGCTGCGCGGCGCTGAACAGCGAGTCGACCGACTGCTTATGCACGGTGCCGAACACCAGCGCGGTGGTGGTGCCATTCGACAGCAGCTGATGCAGGAAGAACGCCGACATTTTTGCCGCGTGATCGGGACAGTGATATTGGCTCTCCACCGGGAAGGTATATTGGTTGAGCCACTCCAGCAGCTGTTCGCCAAAGGCGCCGATCATCTCGGTTTGCGGATAATGAATATGGGTATCGATAAAGCCGGGCACGATCAGTTTACCGCGCAGATCGGTAACGCGCGTGGGATCAACGCGCCCTTCCGCGATTTGCCAGCTTTCCAAGCTGACCACTTTGCCGTCACGCAGCGTTAATAAGCCATCTTCGAGATAGCGTGCATTGGCAGCGATGTCGTCTGGCTGCGCGGCCAGAGCGGTGAAATCAAAGAAGCTGGCGCGCAGCAGCGTTTCGGGTGCGTAAGGCATAATGGTTCCTTGGTGCTTTTTTATGAGTGCAGGTGATTGCCTTAAAGATAGTTTGCAAAGCGCATGCCAATGCAAAGAACAAAAAATACTGTTTACTTTCAATATAATAGGTTGTTCCGATGCGTTTTTGTGTCAAGCTTGACGAGCAAACGTATGCGCAACCGGTTGCCTGCTATCGCAAACGGTTGCGATTTAACATTGCGGCGAGTTTTACTGCGCATGGCGTGATTATCGCCTGTTGGGATGCGTCTTTGTGGTGCGCCATTGCACTCGTAATGTGCAGGAAAAATCCTGCAACACGCTGCTTTGGGTTTTCATGAGCATGGGTTCGAGGTTAATGCTAAGGTGTGGCTGATAACCTGAAATCGTATAAGGAACAGTGAGATGATTATTTTTGTTACTGGCGCAACTGCTGGTTTTGGTCAAAGTATCACCCGCCGCTTCATTGCTACAGGTCACAAAGTGATCGCCAGCGGACGTCGCGCTGAGCGTTTAAAAGAGCTGAAAGATGAGTTGGGCGACAATCTGTATACCGTTCAGCTGGACGTGCGTAATCGCGCCGCCATCGATGAAGCGATCGCCTCCCTGCCTGCTGAATGGCGCAATATTGATGTGCTGGTTAACAATGCTGGCCTGGCGTTGGGTGTGGAACCGGCGCACAAAGCCAATATCGAAGACTGGGAAAATATGATCGACACCAACAACAAAGGTTTGGTGTACATGACGCGTGCGGTGCTGCCGGCAATGGTTGAACGCAATGTTGGTCATATCGTGAATATCGGTTCGATTGCCGGCAGCTGGCCTTACTTAGGTGGCAACGTGTATGGCGCGACCAAAGCGTTCGTGCGCCAGTTCAGCCTGAATCTGCGTACCGACCTGCACGGCACCGCGCTGCGCGTGACCGATATCGAGCCAGGTTTGGTGGGCGGAACCGAGTTCTCAAACGTGCGCTTTAAGGGCGATGACGATAAAGCGGGCCAGGTTTATGAAGGCACCACCGCGCTGACGGCGGAAGATGTCACCGAAGCAGTGTATTGGGTGACGACGCTGCCGAAGCACGTCAACATCAATACGCTGGAGATTATGCCGGTGACGCAAACCACCGCGGGACTGAAGGTGCATAAAGGTTAATCGCGGTTACACGCTGTTTGATCGAAATACCCGGGGCGACCATCCTATGAGGCGCTCCGGCGGCTTTTGCCGCGACGACCTCATCGGGATGTTTCCCCTGATATCGCACGCCGGTGTGGCCGATGATTACGCGCGGCCCCAACCGGTCACGATAATCAACATGCCGCTCAAGGCGACCAGCGCGCCGACCCAATCCCACGTACTCAGTTTTACGCCATCCACCACGCGCAGCCAGATTAGCGCCGTCAGCACGTATACGCCGCCATAGGCCGCATAAACGCGCCCGCTCGCGGCGGGATGCAACGTTAACAACCAGACAAACAGCGCCAGACTTGCCGCGGCCGGCACCAGCAGCCACGCCGTCATGCCCTTCTTCAACCATAGCCACGGCAGAAAACAGCCAACAATTTCCGCTATCGCAGTGATAAAAAACAGCAAGGCGGTTTTGACCAGCATAGAAAATCTCTCGCTAAGCTAAACAAAGCGCTCACCGCTGGTGAGCAAAGAAGCAGCGATGATATACTAGCGCCCATGGTTGTTACAGCCGCGATCCCGGCTGTGCTGGTGTTAACTGAAGGAAATGACGATGAAAAAACTGTTTTCCGCCCTGCTGGCTACCGTGGTGACGTCGAGCCTGTTAATGGCTGCGCCCATCGCTGCGGCCAAAACCGATCGCCTGATTATTGAAGATGGCAGCAGCGCCTCCAGTAATGAAGCCGCGCGCCAGAGCAAAGAGCAGTGGAAAGATACCAAAAACCTGCGTAATAAGGTCAATACGCGCGTTGAGAAAGAGTTCGATAAAGCGGACAAAGCCTTTGATACCCGCGACTCCTGCGAAAAGAGCTACAACGTTAACGCCTATTGGGAACCGAATACGCTGCGCTGCCTCGACCGCCGCACCGGACGTCCAATTGCACCTTAATCGTTTATCACTGCTATAGTTTTGACAGGATTTCTGACCAAAGGAGTGAATGATGAAAAAACGTAATGCAGTTCTGCTGATGGCGATGTTGTCGCTGCCGGTATTGGCGCAAGCTTCTTGTGAAAGCGTCAAAGCGGACATCAGCAAAAAAATCATTAACAACGGCGTCGCCGAATCGGACTTCACGCTGGATATCGTGGCCAATGATCAAGCCGATCAGGTCGGCGGCCAGGTTGTGGGTCATTGTGAGAACGACACACAGAAAATCGTCTACAAGAAAAATGGCCGTGATGGTGACAGCACCGTGCCAGACAGCGCGGGCAGCTCTCAGGATACGCCAGCGCAGTAAACTTTCGGGCGGCTCTCTGGCCGCCCTGCTTTCTATTCCACTTCCGGCCTTTGTCGCGGCATTATCCACGCCACCCACAACGTTAGCAGTGCAATCAGCAACGACACTACAAACACCCAATGTAAAGAACTGGCGATTTGTCCGGTCCAGTCATGCAATGTCGCCTCCGACAGCGCCTGACGGCTTTCAGGCGACATTATTTTCTGCATCGGATCGTCGGCCTGCGGCAGACGCAGCGACAAATTGAGGTTCAGCACCGCGCCCAATAACGCGGTACCAATCGCCGACCCGATCATGCGGCTGAACATGATTGAGGCGGTGCAAATGCCGCGAATATCGTAATGCGAATGGTTCTGTACCGATACCAGAAACGTGGTGCTGGTCATGCCCATGCCGGTGCCAATCACAAAGGCGGTGAATCCGGCCTGCACGATTGAGCTGTCGCTGCGCAGTAGCAGCAGTAATGCGCTGCCCGCAATCAGCAGCAGCGCGCCCAACTGCGCGGTGAAGCGATAGGAGGTGATAAGCATCAACCTACCGCTCAATGTACTGGCCAGCGGCCAGCCAATCGACATCATCGCCAGTGCGCTGCCGGCCTGCAGCGGCGTGCCGCCGGTGATGCCCTGAATCCAGGTTGGTAGAAAGGCGCTGATGCCCATCATACTGGCACCGATGATCAGGTTGCCGATGTTGCCAGCGACGATAAGCCGGCTGCGCCAGATTTCCAGCGGGAACAGCGGCGCATCAGCACGCTGTTCATGCTGTTTTAAACGCCAGGCAGCAATGACAGCCAGCAGCAGGAACGGCACCAGCCAGAAACCGAGCACTTCTGCCTGTAACAGCGCGACCAGCAACGCCGTTACGCAGATCATCAGCCAGCAGCTGCCGGTGAGATTGAGCGTGGTGGCCTGATTTTGTTCACGCGATGGAAGAAAACGCGCCAGCAGCAGCATGGCGATGGCGCCAATCGGCACGTTGACCCAGAAAATCACCGACCAGCTAAAGTGCTGCACCAGCCACGCGCCGCTCAGCGGACCAATGATTGCCGCCACGCCCCAGACGCTGGAGAGCCAGCCCTGTACGTTGGCGCGTTCGCGCGGCGAATAGACGTCTGCCACAATGGTGGACGTTAGCGGCATAATCGCGCCGGCACCTAACCCCTGAAAAGCGCGAAACAGGATCAGCCACGCCATGCTGTGGGCAAATCCGCACAGAATCGATCCCAGTAAAAATAGCGAAACACCGATAAACAACAGCCGTTTGCGGCCCCACATATCTGCCAGTCGGCCATACAGCGGCACGCTAACGGCTTGCGTCAGTAGATAGATGGAAAATACCCAGCCAAACTGCGAAAAGCCGCCAAGATCGGCAATAATGGTCGGCATGGCGGTGGCCACGATGGTGACTTCAATCGCCGCCATAAACATAGCGAGCATGCAGCCGATAAGAATCCAGTGGCGATGTTCCGTGTTCAATTCTGCAGTTTCAGTCATACGTCTCCTTAATTTCTAACAAGGCTAGCTCAAAATTCGCCAGACCAGTTTCCTCTGCGTGCGACCTATCTGTGACGACGTCACTTATTTCGATGAAAATTTTTTATTGTCGGATGATGCCTTATTCCACGCGGGTTAGATGGCGTTTTTTATTATTTCTATCTGTCTGATTTTGCCGCAAAAACTAGCGCTTATCGACAAGCATTGCTATAGGTCTAAGCGGTGCTTTCCAGATATTCACTGAAAAAGCATCTGATAACAGTCATTTTAACTGCAATTTAACGGGGTGAAGGATTTTCGTATGTGTGCGTTTTAACACTGCGCCGTCATCCTGGGAATGACATTACCTATCGAACGATTTCTTGAATCAGGGAGACACTGGCTATGCAAAATGCATCGCTCGCCCGCCGCGCTGGGCTGGCTCTGCTCGCGATTGTTGCGGTGATTGCCCTGCTGGTTTGGGGGCTGGGGCTGAATACGCTGCGCGACCGGCGGGAAGATTTGGTTTATCTCGGGCAGCAGCATCTGTTTTTAGTGTTTTGGTCAATGTTCTTTGCGTTACTGGTGGGCATTCCCAGCGGCATCCTGCTTAGCCGTCCGTTCGCTCGTCGCTGGGCAGAGTACGTGATGCAAATTTTCAACGTGGGTAACACGCTGCCACCGCTGGCGGTATTGGCGCTCGCGATGGTGATTGTCGGTATCGGCGATCGTCCCGCGCTGATTGCCCTGTTCCTCGCCTCGCTGCTGCCGATTGTACGTAATACTTTTGCCGGTTTAAGCGCGGTACCGCCGTCGCTGATTGAAGCCGCCAACGGTATAGGTATGACGAAGTTCCAGCGTTTGCGTCAGGTGGAAATTCCCAATGCGCTGCCGGTGATTCTGGCAGGCGTGCGCATCGCCACGGCGATTAACATCGGTACCGCGCCATTGGCGTTCCTGATCGGTGCCAGCAGTTTTGGTGAGCTGATTTTCCCCGGCATCTACCTCAACGACTTCCCTACGCTGATCCTCGGCGCTGTGGCCACCGCGCTGGTTGCGCTGGTGCTCGACATGCTGCTCGCGGCATTGGGACGTTATCTCAGCCCGCACTCTGCGGCTTAACACAAGGAGTTTTGTGATGGCCACTGCCAATCAGCTGGCGCGCTGGGTTAAACGTACTGCGCTGGCACTCACCGCGACGCTGGCAATCAGCCAAAGCGCCGCGGCTGCAACACCGATTACCATGGCAACCAAGAGCTTTACGGAGCAGCACATCCTCTCCGCGATGACGGTGATCTGGTTGCAGAAGAAAGGTTTTCAGGTGATCCCCAAGACAAATATCGCCACCACCATTGGTCGTAACGCGATGATCAATAAACAGATTGATATGACATGGGAATACACCGGAACTTCGCTGATCATCTTTAACCACATCAATAAGCCGATGTCGACCGAAGACGCGTATAAAACGGTAAAACAGCTGGATGCGAAATTGGGCCTGGTGTGGCTTAATCCTGCACCGATGAACAATACCTATGCGTTTGCCATGCAACGCGATCGTGCGGAGAAAGAAGGCATCAATACCATGTCGCAACTGGTGGCGAAGCTGGAAGAGGTACGCAAGAACGATCCGGATCATAACTGGAAACTGGGTTTGGACCTGGAATTCTCGGGCCGCTCCGATGGTCTTAAGCCATTGCAGAAAGCCTACAACATGCCGCTCGATCGTCCGCAGATTCGCCAGATGGATCCCGGCTTGGTTTACAACGCGATTCGCGATGGCTTTGTTGATGCCGGTTTGATCTACACCACCGATGGCCGCGTGAAAGGGTTCGAACTCAAAGTGTTAGAAGATGATAAGCACTTCTTCCCAAGTTACAACGTCACGCCCGTAGTGCGTCAGGATGTGCTCGAGAGCCATCCGGGTTTGGATACGGCGCTTAATCAGCTCTCCGCGTTGATTAATGACGAAGCGATCACCGAGATGAATAAGCGTGTCGATATTGATCATCAGTCGCCGCAACAGGTGGCGCGTGATTTCCTTCAATCCAAGAACATGCTGTAAGGAGGCGCTGTGGATACCTTGCATTACATCATGAATAACTGGCACACCTTGATGACGCTCACCTGGCAACACACGTGGCTGGTACTGGTGGCGGTCGGTTTCGCCATCATCGTTGGCGTACCGCTGGGCATTTTGATTGTGCGCTTTAAGTGGCTGGCCACGCCGGTGCTCGGCATCGCCACTATTGTGTTAACCATTCCCACCATCGCGTTGTTTGGTTTGATGATTCCATTGTTTTCTATGATCGGTCAGGGCATTGGCGCCCTTCCCGCTATCACCGCCGTGTTCCTATACTCGCTGCTGCCGATTGTGCGTAACACCCACACCGCGCTGGAGAATTTGTCTCCCGGACTGCGTGAAGCCGGTCGCGGGATTGGCATGACCTTCTGGCAGCGTCTGCGCTGGGTAGAAATTCCGATGGCGCTGCCGGTGATTTTTGGCGGTATTCGTACAGCGGTGGTGATGAACGTCGGCGTGATGGCGATTGCCGCCGTGATTGGTGCGGGCGGTTTGGGCCTGCAACTGCTCGACGGGATCAGCGGCAGCGATGTGCGCATGTTGATTGCCGGTGCCTTGATGATTTGTTTGCTCGCGATTGTGCTTGATTGGCTGCTGCACCGTTTGCAGTCGGCGCTGACTCCTAAGGGGATTCGATAATGATAAAACTGGAAAACCTGACGAAAACCTTTACGCAAAAGAACGGCACATCACTCAATGCCGTGGACAACGTCAGCCTTGAAGTGCCTGCCGGGGAAATGTGCGTGCTGCTCGGCCCATCGGGTTGTGGCAAAACCACCACCCTTAAGATGATTAACCGTTTGATTCCCTCCTCAAGCGGCAGGATTTTGATCAACGGTGAAGACACCAGCGGACAAGATACCGTCACCCTGCGCCGCAATATTGGCTATGTCATCCAGCAGATTGGTCTGTTCCCGAATATGACCATCGAGGAGAACATTACCGTGGTGCCGCGCATGTTGGGTTGGGATAAGAAGCGCTGCCGCGAACGCGCCACGGAATTGATGAGCATGGTGGCGCTCGATCCGACCAAGTTCCTGCATCGCTATCCGCGCGAAATGTCCGGCGGTCAACAGCAGCGTATTGGCGTGATTCGCGCGCTGGCCGCGGATCCACCGGTATTGCTGATGGATGAACCTTTCGGCGCGGTCGACCCAATCAACCGTGAAGTGATTCAGAACGAATTCCTTGAGATGCAGCGCCAGTTAAAGAAGACCGTGATGCTGGTTAGCCATGATATTGATGAAGCGCTGAAGCTCGGCGACCGCATTGCGGTGTTTGGTCAGGGGAAAATTGTGCAGTGCGCCAGCCCGGATGAGCTGTTAGCCAAACCGGCGAACGACTTTGTTGGCTCCTTTGTCGGTCAGGACCGTACGCTGAAACGTTTGTTGCTGGTGCAGGCCGGCGATGTCACCGATCAGCAGCCCACCATCACCGTGCAGCGTAATACGCCACTGCAGGAGGCCTTCGCCACCATGGACGATAACGATATGCGTTCGGTGACGGTAGTTGATGAAGATGGCAAGCCACTGGGATTTGTGAAGCGGCGTGAAGCGCGCGGCGCCACTGGCCGCTGCGAAGAGATGCTGCATACCTTTAAAGTGACCGGCAAAGCGGAAGAAAACCTACGCGTGGTGCTGTCGAAGCTGTATGAGCACAACACGGTGTGGATGCCGATCGTCGATGAGGAAGGTCGTTATAGCGGCGAGATATCGCAGGATTACATTGCCGATTATCTCAGTTCTGGACGTACGCGCCGTCGGTTGAATCCGTAAAACCCTAAGCAGTCGCCGAGGGGCATATGGCAGATCGTAAAGTCGCCATAAATCATCCCTGAGGCTCAGCCCGCGCCTTCCCTGGCGCGGGATGCTTTACTCCTCTGCCATATGCCCCTCGGCTATTTGACTCCGTGCGCTTTGTTAACGCGACTCCTCAGCCGTTTTTGCCGCCACTGCTTCGCTGCGCTCTGAAGGCAGCACGACATTCAAAATAATCGCCAGCATCCCGCCGGTAGTCACTGCGTGACCAAACAGGTTGCTAATCAGCGTCGGGAACTGTTTCAGCACCTCAGGCACCGCTTCGACACCCAAACCGATACCAAACGACACGGCAACAATCAGCATCTCGCGGCGGCCAAGCGGCGTTTGCGTCATCACGCGGATGCCGGCCGCCACCACGCTACCAAACATCACAATGGTCGCGCCGCCCAGCACCGGCGGTGGAATCTGCTGCAGCATATAGCCAATCGCCGGGAACATACCGAGCAGCACCAGCATTACGCCGATCACCATGCCAACATAACGGCTGGCAACGCCGGTCATTTGGATGACGCCATTATTTTGCGCAAAAGTGGTGTTGGGAAAGGCAGAGAACACGGCGGCGAGCAAGCAGCTGATGCCATCGGCGAAAATACCGGCCTGCATGCGGCGCTCAAACGCTTCGCCTTCAATCGGCTGCTGCGACAACATGCAGTTCGCCGTGAGGTCGCCCACCGCTTCAATCACGGCTATCACCGATACCAGCGCGATGGGAATGAAGATGGTCCAGTCGAAGGCAAAACCAAAACGGAATAGCGCCGGCATTACCAGCCACGGCGTATCGCCCATTGGCTTGAGGGTGAGATGGCCGGTTAACGCTGCGGCGATACAGCCCGCAGCAATGCCGGCCACCACCGCAACCAGCCGCATCCAGCGATTTTGCGAACGGTTAAGTACGATAATCACCAGCAGCGTCAAGGCACCGAGCGCCAGATTGCCGGGCGCGCCAAAATCGCTGGCGTTATGGCCGCCAGCCCAATCGGTGATGCTGACTTTGATCAGGCTGATACCAATTAAGGTAATAACGGTGCCGGTAACCACCGGCGTCAACACTTTGCGTAATGGCGCGATGCAGCGGCTGATCAACATCGGAATCATCGCCGCTACTAAGTTGCAGCCAAAGATCATCGCCATGATCTCTTCTGGCGATCCGCCGCGTGCTTTGACCATCAATCCGCCCGACAGAATCACCCCGAGAAAGGCAAAGCTGGTGCCCTGCAGGCAGATCATGCCTGCGCCAATGCCCATAAAGCGGCGCGCCTGCAGGAAAGTACCGAGACCGGAAACGAGCAGTGACATACTGATCAGATAAGGGATCCATGCCTGTAATCCCAACACGGAACCAATAATCAGCGGCGGCGTAATGATGCCCACTACGCTGGCCAGCACATGTTGCAGTGCGGCACAAAATGCAGGCAATGGACCGATGCGGTC
Source organism: Pantoea sp. AG1095 (assembly GCF_003208415.1). Classification (NCBI taxonomy): domain Bacteria; kingdom Pseudomonadati; phylum Pseudomonadota; class Gammaproteobacteria; order Enterobacterales; family Erwiniaceae; genus Pantoea; species Pantoea sp. AG1095. The sequence continues at coordinate 960,111 of NZ_QKMJ01000001.1, forward strand.
ATTCAGCCCATACAACAAACCTTTCTCATCTGATTGCGACATACAGGTGCTCCGGCAAGATATTCATCAGAGCTGCTGATGCATGAATCACGCCAGAACAAGGGGTTTATTAAAAATTGGAAGTAAGATATTGAATATTCTGGCAATTAATTCAGTAAAGAGGAGGGCTGAATCTGAAATCTTAGATTCAGCCATTGATCATTTGCGGCCTTTTGTTTCATCAGGCCGCAGGCTTTGCACTGTTGTCGTGCGTAATATTGTCATCGAGCAGTGAAATATCCAGATAACCACTCAGTTCCCGTTGTTCTGCGCGCGGCAGATAAGGCAACTCGCCTAATAAAGGTGCACCTAACTTGTTGCTCAAAACATCAATAATTTCAGCGTAATGCGCCAGACCGGGATTAATACGGTTGGCTACCCAACCCACGAGTCGCAATCCATCCTGCGCAATCGCCTCGGCGGTCAGTAAAGCGTGGCTGATGCAACCTTCTTTAATGCCGACTACCAACACAACGGGTAAATGTTCCTGCCGCACCCAGTGGGACAAAGGCTGTAAGTCGTTCATTAAACTGCGCCAGCCGCCGGTGCCTTCTACCACCACGCGCGCGGCGCGCTGCTGCAAATCGTTTAGACTGCGGCTGAGCAACGGATAATCTATACGCTGCGACGCGCTGGTGCTGATTTCATCCTCTTGTAAGGCGATAGGATTGACGGCGGAATAATCGAGAGCGAGACCTGAAGCCTGCTGTAATAACAGGGCATCTTTATTACGTAAGCCTTCAGATGTGAGTTGCGCGCTTTTGGCGACAGGTTTGAAGCCTGCGGCGCACAGATTCGCCTTGGCAAAGCACTGTAATAACGCGCGTGATACCACGGTTTTACCCACCGCGGTGTCGGTACCGGTGACAAAAAGCGTTTTCACCATTCTCCTCCTTCATTAAAGCGATGTGTAACGTGCGAAGGAGGCAGTTTAAGGAAATGTTTTCACGGGCAGATTGCGTTAGGACAAACTTAAGGTGAGCTGTAATTATCCCTGCAACAGTTTTACCAATAAATGGCCGCTATAGAGCGCGTCTTTTATCAGTGCGGCGCCGCCAAAGGTGCCGGGATCGCTGAAAGCCGTTGGTGTGAGCTGGATTTCACTGCTATATGCGGGCAAGGCTTGTTGTCGAATGGTACTGCTCACCGCAGGGAACAGCACATCGGCGGCCTGATTCAGCGGCGAACCGATAAGGATTTGTTGAGGATTAAAGATGTTTACCATCATCGCCAGCATGCGGCCAATATGATGTCCGACGCCCGCAATCACATCACGCGCCAGGCGATCGCCCTGCTGCGCGGCTGCGCATAAGCTCTCAATCGTCAACGGCGTCTGATGCAATACACTGTCCGGCTGCGACGGCAAACGCTGGGCGGTGAGAGTAAGCAGGCTTCCGATGCTGGCGACGGTTTCCAGACAGCCATTATTGCCGCAATAACACTGCTGGCCGTAAGGATCGATTTGCGTATGACCAATTTCCACCAGCGTACGACCATTTTTGTGCAGCAGTTGTCCGCCGCTGATCACGCCCGCGCCGACGGTTTCATCAATCACAATCTGAATCACATGTTGCGCGCCACTGGATGCGCCAAACAGCGCTTCGGCTAACGTCCAGGCGGAAATATCATGCTGCACGAACACCGGCAGACCGGTGCGCTGCGCCAGCGTTTCTCCCAGCGGCATATCCTGCACGTCATAACCCGGCATACGATGGACCACGCCAGAAGCGGCGTTGATCAATCCTGGCAAGGTAATGGCGATGGCGGTCAAACGCTCCAGCTTGCTTTGGTGGCGAATAAAGAAGTCATTCACTGTCTCGTGCAAGGTTTGCAGCAGTGGTTTGTCGGCGCTGGCGTACAGCGGCAGGCGATCTTCCTGCAGCGCGCGGCTGCTGAGATCGCGCAGCGTCAGCGTAATAAATCCGGGCTGAATGCGAACGGCGAGATAGTGCCAGGCGAGCGTATCGAGGATCAAACCAATCGCGGGACGACCGCGACTGCCCGGCTCCTGAAATTCAGTTTCCTGAACCAGATGGGCATCGAGCATTTCACGCACGATTTTGGTAATGCTGGCGGGTGCTAACTGGGCACGTTTAGAAAGCTCAATACGCGAAATCGGGCCGTAAAGGTCAATCAGTCGGTAAACCACACCTGCGTTGGTCTGTTTTATCTGATCAATATGACCAGGTTGACTGTACAGATTCACGCCCAGCTCCCATTATTTTCGCGCTTCTAAATAAACAGCAGCTATGGTGATGCAGATTGACCAGCAGCGTCAAATATTTGATTAGAAATGTGATTTATCGCACATAAAGTTTGTACCCTCATTCAACTGCGGACTCAATTCTCTGCATTTTGCAGCATCAGCGACATCATATTGGTCATTTGCGCCGTTGGTTCTCGCGTCGCTGACCAGACCAGCCAAACTTCAGAAATCGCGTCGCTCTCCTGCAGAGGGATCCACACCACATCGGCCAGACGTGCACGGCTGAATGACGCCGGCAGAATCGAAACGCCGAGTCCGGTCGCCACCAGACCAAGGATGGTCATCGCCTCGCCCACTTCCTGCGTAATAAAAGGTTTGATTTGATAGCGATGCAGCAGCGCCAGGATTTCACCGTACAACGCGGTGCCGCCTTGCGGATCGAAAAATACAAACGGCTCGTTGGCTAATGCCTGAATGGAAATCGACTCTGCATCGGCCAGCGGATGCGCCCAATGCACTACCGCGCATAGCGGCTCACGCAGTAGCACGCGGTGTTGCAGATCGCTGGGCAGCGGCGTATTGCGCATCACACCGAGGTCGAGCCGATCGTCATGAAGTGGCGCAAGCTGCTGCCGCGTATTGTTCTCCTGCATCTGAATGTGCACTTCTGGCCAACGCTGGCGGAATTGGTACAGCGCGTCAGAAACCAGACCGGTAAACGGCGCTGAGGAAGTAAAGCCGATGCGCAACTCGCCCTCCTGCCCGCTATGCACGCGTGCGGCGCGGCGGGTGGCCTGCTCCACCTGTAACAAAATGGCACGCGCATCCTGCAAAAACAGCGCGCCGGCGGGCGTGATCTGTACGCTGCGATTGGTGCGGGTAAACAGCTGGGCGCCAATTTCCTGCTCCAGTTGCTGAATCTGCTGACTCAGCGGCGGTTGCGAAATATTCAGGCGCTGCGCGGCGCGGCCAAAATGCAGTTCCTCTGCGACGGCAACGAAATAGCGTAAATGACGCAACTCAACATTCATACTTTAAAAGTCTCATTTGAGATTATTAATATATTGTACAACCTATTCGCCCTTTCCTACAGTAACGGCATGATTGTTCAAACGAGGATGTTCCGTGAGTCGCTCTTCTCAGGCGGTGATACTCGATGAAGACGAGTTGTCCGTAAAGCCTGCTCCAGCTGCAACCCCTTCAGAATGGATTGAACGCGGATCGCCGCAGTTTATGCGCGTTACGCTGGCGCTGTTCTCTGCCGGTCTTGCCACTTTCGCCCTGCTGTATTGCGTGCAGCCCATTTTGCCGGTGTTATCGCAACAGTTTGGCGTTTCTCCAGCGCAAAGCAGTATTTCTCTCTCGCTATCGACCGGCTTAATGGCATTGGGATTGCTGTTTACCGGGCCGCTGTCGGATGCGATTGGGCGTAAATCGGTGATGGTTACCGCGCTGTTGCTCGCGGCTATCTGTACCTTGATTTCCGCCACCATGAGCAGTTGGCAGGGGATTTTGCTGATGCGCGCGCTGATTGGCTTATCGCTGAGCGGGGTTGCGGCGGTTGGCATGACCTATCTGAGTGAAGAGATTCATCCACGCGTTATCGCCTTTTCCATGGGGCTGTACATCAGCGGTAACTCGATTGGCGGCATGAGCGGACGCCTGTTGACGGGCGTATTGACCGATTTCTTCTCGTGGCGCGTTGCGGTGGGCGTGATTGGCTGTTTCGCGTTGGCGGGCGCGCTGATGTTTTGGAAAATTCTGCCTGCGTCGCGTCATTTCCGTCCAGCTTCGCTGCGTCCGCGTAGTTTGCTGATCAACTTCCGTTTGCACTGGCGCGATAAAGGATTACCGCTGCTGTTCGCTGAGGGCTTCCTGCTGATGGGCGCGTTCGTCACGCTGTTCAACTACATCGGCTATCGCCTGCTGAGTGCGCCCTGGTCGCTGAGCCAGGCGGTGGTGGGATTGCTGTCGGTGGTCTATCTGACCGGCTCCTGGAGTTCACCGAAAGCCGGCGCGATGACCAGCCGCTTTGGACGCGGTCCGGTGATGATTGGCGCAACTGCGATTATGCTGACGGGATTGCTGCTGACGGCGTTTAACTCACTATGGCTGATTTTACCCGGCATGATGTTGTTCACCGCCGGATTCTTTGCGGCGCACTCCGTTGCCAGCGGCTGGATTGGCCCGCGTGCGCGTCGGGCTAAAGGCCAGGCATCGTCACTCTATCTGTTTAGCTATTACGTTGGATCCAGCGTGGCGGGTACATTGGGCGGCGTGTTCTGGCACAGCTATGGCTGGATGGGCGTTACGGCATTCATTAGCTTGCTATTATTAATGGCTTTGCTGGTCGGCTGGCGATTGCAGTGCCGGAAACTGTAATACCTTTCATCTGTTAAACGGGGCTAATGCGCCCCGTTCTCTCATCAAGTCCACGCCATCCGGTGATCTCACAGTCCCAGATAAAACAAAACGGCCATTCGTCGCTATAATTCATTCCATTCCAACAATAGTTAGACTTTTATTATTTCACAGCAATGAGGACGATAGATGGGACTCTATTATTACGTCGATAAGCAAGCCGGCTATAACGACAACCATGTAGTACATGCAACGGGATGCCCGTACTTACCCGCCGATGAGGCACGCCGTTTCCTTGGGACTTTCTACACGCCAAATGCCGCCATTCAGCAAGCGCGTAAATTTTATGCCAGCGCGCTGGGCTGCGAGCACTGCTGTCCGGTGGGGTTAAAAAAAAACATGACGACTCAAAATAGTGTGGCACTAAAACACATGGTGCGACTCTGATAATCATGATGTGAGAGTGGTCAGCAGACCTAACTCTTTTGTTAAGTAGCACTGCGGCGTTTCATAATAATTATAAATTTAAGTGTAATAATAACTGGACCTTAAGGCGCTCAAGGTGGCGTCAGGTCCAGTTGCCTCTTTCTCCCCCGTTGTTAATCTTGCTCGCTCTCGTATTGATGACAGAAAGCGTAAAAACCTCAGGCTATTAATTACGCCACTCTTGATAAAAAATATTCAGTAATAAAAGCCCGACAAACGGTTTCCCTCCGCTCATTAATGCTCCACAATAGCGGCAATTTGTGACTCCGGTCACTTTCTGGGGTGCTTTTTGCCCTTTCATTTGCCGTCTGACTGATTTGAACTCCATGCAATCTACTACTGTTTCCCGTAAAACGGCCTGGCTACGCGTTGTACTGCTGGCTATTGCTGCTTTTGTCTTTAACACCACAGAATTCGTGCCTGTCGGTCTGCTGTCGGATATCGCCGCCAGCTATGACATGAAGACTGCCGATGTTGGCATTATGCTGACCATCTACGCGTGGGTTGTCGCGCTATTGTCACTGCCGTTGATGCTGTTAACGCGCAATATTGAGCGTCGCCTGCTGTTGGCGGTGTTGTTCATTGTGTTTGTTGCCAGCCATGTGCTCTCGTCTTTGGCATGGGATTTCACCTCACTGGTTATCTCGCGCATCGGTATTGCCTTAGCGCACGCCGTGTTCTGGTCAATTACCGCTTCGCTGGCCATTCGCGTGGCGCCTGCAGGCAAGAAAACTCAGGCGTTGAGTATGCTGGCAACCGGTACCGCGCTGGCGATGGTGCTGGGCGTGCCGATTGGGCGTATCGTCGGTCAATATCTTGGCTGGCGCACTACTTTTGGCATGATCGGCTTGTCTGCTTTGGTATTGCTGATTTTGCTGATGCGCATACTGCCGCGTCTGCCGAGCGAGCACACGGGTTCACTGAGCAGCGTTCCGATGCTATTCCGCCGTCCGGCGCTGGTGGCAATGTACGTTCTGGTTACCGTGGTGGTGACGGCGCATTACACCGCTTACAGCTACATCGAACCGTTTATGCAGGTGGTGGCTAATGCCGATGATAATTTCACCACGCTACTGTTACTGCTGTTTGGATCAGCGGGCATTCTCGGCAGCGTGCTGTTTAGTACGCTGGGCAATAGATTCCCTTCTGCGATGCTGATCGCCGCGATTGCGATGATCACGCTAAGCATGGGCTTGCTGGTGTTTGCTGCTGTACGTCCCGCTGCAATCACCGTGCTGTGCATCGTTTGGGGCATGGCAATGATGATGATAGGTCTGGCGATGCAGGTGCGCGTTTTGGCGCTGGCACCGGATGCCACCGACGTGGCGATGTCGCTGTTCTCGGGTATCTACAACATCGGTATCGGCGCGGGTGCGCTACTGGGTAATCAGGTCAGTTTGCATATGCAAATGTCGGATGTCGGTAACGTCGGCGGCATTATTGGCCTTGCCGCACTGTTCTGGTGTATCGCTATCTTCCGCCGCTATCCACAGCTGCGTTCTAACGGATAAGAAAAAAGGCTTCAGAAGGTTATCTTCTGAAGCCTTTTGTTCACTTCCTGCGGAATGCTTAATTGCCCTCCGCTCAATTCTCTTAGTTATAAATTACTGCTGTGCCATTTAGCTTGTTGTTGCCAGAGGTCGAAGTGATGCGGAATGACTTTGCTCCGGCAGCACTGGCCTTTTCCGCTAGCTGATTCTCCAGCGATGTCAGGTTAGTGCTACCTGATGCGCTAACCACACCAATCTGTTGTTGATTCAACGGCGCTTCGTTTACTAAGTCTGCAGCCATGCTACCAAACGCGATTGAAGACAATGCTACAGCGGCCAAAGTCAGTTTGATGCTTTTCATAATTTTGCTCTCTTAAACGGGTGAATTGGGGTCGGTCGCGATTAAGTTAACAACCGTTAATTAAATGCTACTGCCGAATGGACCCGCGCGTCAATCATTTTATTAACGGTCATTATTTTAATCGGAAGTGGCGTGATTATGGGCTTCCCAGCCCTTTTTGACTTATCCATTTGGGTGCTTTCGCCAGCAAAAAGCACAAACGGGCAAAGACGAATAGACTCATTCCGGGCTGCGCTTGCATATTTATTTAATGATCGGTAATTTAATGGGGTGTTTCTACGCTTTGAGGTGCCCAATGACAGAAGTTATCGATGTGGTGAACAGGAAAACGCGCGGCCGTCCGAAAGTGTTTGATCGCAACGATGCCCTGGACAAGGCATTGATGTTGTTCTGGGCGCATGGCTATGAAGGCACTTCGCTGTCCGATTTGGTTAACGCTACCGGCGCTAAGGCCCCAACTCTTTATGCTGAGTTTGAAAATAAAGAAGGGTTATTCCGTGCGGCGATGCAGCGATACATTGAAACGTTCAGCGCGCAGCGCAACGCCGTGCTAAATGATGATGCTTTAGACGTGAAAACGGCCATTGAAGCCTATTTTCGCGCAACCGCCGCATGCTTCACCGAATGTGATAAGCCTGCTGGCTGTTTCTTCATTTGTACCTCGAGCGCGCTCTCTTCCGGCTCAGAAGAAGTGGCGCAAATGCTGGCTCAGCAGCATCACGCGCAGGAATCAGCATTAAAAGCATTTCTTGATACCCGGCAGCAGCGCGGCGAGTTACCGCAATGTGCCAATAGTGCAACGTTAGCCCGCTACCTGGCGTGTTTACTGCAGGGCATGTCGGTGCGTGCGCGTGAAGGCGCTAATCGTGAGGACCTTGACCAGATCGTGGATACGCAGATGGCAATCTGGCCCGCTCTGGCGGGATATTGTGAATTGAGCACCAAATAAAATTCAGGCCGACTTCCGTGTCGGCCTAAAATTATTGCCTCCGTACGAATACTTAGGCGAGCGCGCGTTAAGGCAGGAAAAACATTGGTTTCAACGCTGCACTCACCGGACTGTTATCCGGATTCGATGGCATTAAATCCTTCATCGATGCCCACCAGCGCTGACACACTTCCGTTTTTGCCACTGCTTCCCAGCGCGCTTCAGACTCAATTTCCACGCTGGCAAACAGCAGATTGCGTTCAGCATCCAGCCAGATAGCGTAATTGTGCGCGCCATGCGCTTTTAGCGTCTCAGCCAGTTCCGGCCAAATTGGCGTATGACGGCGCAGATACTCATCGTGGCAGTGTGCATGCACCTGCATCACAAAGGCTTTACGCAACATCGCTGCGCTCCGCCTGCAGCGCGGCTTGCCACGGCTTAACGTTGAAGCGTTCACCCAGCGCGATCAGCTGCTCAGTAGTGATGCTTTGACGAATACCGCCCATTGACAGCGCTTTTACCACCACTTCGGAGGATTTCTCCGCCGTATCGATCAGGCCGAAAGTCTCGTCGAGGTTTGGACCCGCGCCAAAGATGCCATGGAACGGCCACATCACAATGCTGTGATTTGCCATTGCGTCTGCCGTTGCCTGACCAATTCCATCGGTGCCGGGCACCATCCACGGCAGAATGCCGACGCCATCCGGGAACACCACCAGACATTCGGTGCTGCCTTCCCACAACAGGCGTGTGAAGCGTGCGGAATCCAGATCGACCACATAGCTCAGCGCCATAAAGTTGGTGGCGTGGCAATGCATGATGACGCGATCAACGCCGTTTGAGACCTGCTTGCGCACGCTGTGCGACTGGAAGTGAGCTGCCAACTCTGATGTTGGCAGGCCGCCGTTACTCAAACCCCAATGGATTTTGTATGACAAGCCTTTGTCATCCACCTGAAGCAGCGCCAGACAGTCGGCCGGGTCGAGCTGAACGTTACGGAAAAACTTACCCGACCCGGTGACCAGGAACCAATCATTGGCCAGTGCTGGAGCAGGTTTGGTTAGCTCAATACAGCGCGGCTCGGCATAGAAATCACCGGCGAAATCTTTAACTTCTTCCGGCAGTAAACGTAAGCTGACGTTGCCGCCGTTACGTTCATCCCAGCCCTTCAACCACATGTCGCTGGTCGCTTTAACCATTCCCTGAACAAAAGCGGAAGAGAGAATATTTTGCATGGTGTGTCCCTTAACGTTGACGCAGTGTTTGTTGTTCATAATGACGGACTTCGCTCAGCCAGCTAGCATCAGCAGGGACATCGTGGCGCAGACACCAGGCTTCCCACACCGCTTGCCACGGCAACGATTTTTGTTCTTCCAGCATCGCCAGGCGGCCGGTGTAATCCCCTTCGCTCTCTAGCTTGCGTAACTGGTCGGTAGGTTCCAGCAGAGCACGCAGCAGCGCTTTTTTGGCATTGCGTGTCCCAATTACCCACGCCGCGATGCGGTTGATCGACGCATCGAAGAAGTCGAGACCGATGTGCACCTTGTCGAACAATTTGTGGCGCGCGATCTCGGTAGCGATGGCCTGGGTTTCATCGTCGAGAATCACCACGTGATCGCTGTCCCAGCGCACCGGACGGCTAACGTGCAGCAGCAGGCGCGGCACATAGAGCATGGCCGTGGAAATTTTGTCGGAAATCACTTCGGTTGGATGGAAGTGGCCGGCGTCCAGAGTCAGCGCGGTCTGGCGGCTGCTGGCATAACCCAGGCAGAATTCATTGGAACCTACGGTGTAGCTCTCTGCGCCGATGCCAAACAGTTTGCTCTCTACCGCATCAATGTGGTGCGCAGGATTGAGTTTTTCACTGATCACTTCATCAAGCGCACTCGCCAGGCGTTGACGCGGTCCTAAACGATCGACGGTGAGATCTTTCATTCCGTCCGGCACCCAGATATTCATGACGGATGCGGTACCCAGTTGCTCACCAAAGTGTGCAGAGATACGACGGCTGGCCTTGCAGTGTTCAATCCAGAACTGACGAATCCCTTTGTCGGCGTGTGACAACGTAAAGCCATCGGCGCTCAGCGGATGGGAGAAACAGCTTGGATTAAAATCGAGGCCCAACTTGTGCGTTTTGGCCCATTCCACCCAGTTGCTGAAGTGTTTCGGTTCAATCGCATCACGATCGACCTGCTTATCGCTCTCCAGATAAATCGCATGCAGATTGAGGCGTTTAGCACCCGGAATGAGTGACATCGCTTTTTCAACATCAGAGCGCAGCTCATCAGCATTACGTGCACGTCCCGGATAGTTGCCGGTAGCCTGAATACCGCCGGTCAGTTCACCGTTCGGATTTTCGAAGCCGCGCACGTCATCACCTTGCCAGCAGTGCATCGAGACCGGAATGCCATCCAGCTGCGCCATTACCTGTTCCACATCCACACCGATGGCGGCGTAACGTTGTTTGGCCAGTTCGAAGGCCTGTTCAATCAGCTTAGTCATATGCAAGTTCCTTAGCAGGTTGGCTGAGCGCGGCAAAGCGTGCCTGATGGGCAGCGAAGGCGCTGTTGTTCAACGGTTCAAATTTTTCTAACGGGAAGTTTTGGCTAATGCAGCGGCGTAAATCGCTGACGTCACGCAGTTCGCCCAAAGCAATGAGCTGGCAGCCGACGTTGCCGAGCGTCGAGGCTTCAATCGGCCCCGCCAATACCGGCAGCTGGCAGGCATCGGCACACAATTGATTTAACAGCGGGTTCTGACTGCCGCCGCCCACCACATGCAGTTGACGCAGCGGTGCCGCGCGCAGTGTGCCGAGTTCGCCAATAACCTGGCGATAGAGTAAGGCCAGACTGTCGAAGATGGTGCGAGCCAGCGCAGCCGGCGTCTGCGGTACGGGCATGTTCTGTTCGGCGCAGGCGTTTTGAGTCTCCTGAACCATGCTGTCTGGATTGATAAAACGACTATGATTGGGGTTAACCAGCGCACGACAGGCGGGCTCTTTTGCGGCTTCTTTGATCAGCGAACAGAGATCGGTAATTTGCAGCTCGGTGCAGACACGTTGCAGCAGCCACAAACCCATAATGTTTTTCAGAACGCGGTAGCCTTCTGCTCCACCTTCATTGGTTACGTTGGCATTGAGCGCCGCCGTGCTGACACAAGGCTGCAAGCTCTCAATTCCCATCAGTGACCAGGTTCCCGAGCTGAGATAAGCGGCATCATCCTGCATTAACGGGGTGGCCAAAACCGCGCTCGCCGTATCGTGAGTCGCAACCGCGATCACCGGAATGTGGTTGCCGCTGGCGCTGGTCCAGTAACCGACAGTGTTACCTGGCGATGTGGGCTTGCCGAACCACTTAGCCGGCACGCCAGCCCACGCAAGCAAATCGCTGTCCCATTCGCCGCTGTGAATATTGAGCAGTTGTGTGGTGGTGGCGTTGGTGTATTCCCAGTTCATCTGGCCGGTAAGGCGATAGTGCAGATAGTCAGGAATCATCAGCGCATACTGCACTTTTTCCTGCCAATCTGGCTGCTGCTGATGCAGTGCGTGCAGTTGATAAAGGGTGTTGAACGGCAAGAATTGAATGCCGGTGCGCTGATAGATTGCTCCTTTGCCGAGATCGTTAATGGCCTGAGCCATGTGCCCTTCTGTACGCTTATCGCGATAACTTACCGCCTCGCCGACGCGTTCACCGTTGGCATCCAGCAACACCAAATCAACGCCCCAGGTATCGATGCCAATGCTGTCCGGCACAATGCCTTCATCATCAAGCTGGGCCAGCCCTAAACGAATCTCTTGCTCCAGTCGATCCAAATCCCAACAATCATAATCTGCACGGCGCACACGCTGATTGGTGAAGCGACGCACTTCGCGCAGGCTGATCTGCTGATTCGCTGAACTCCATTGTGCGAGCATCACGCGCCCGCTGGATGCGCCTAAATCAATGGCAACAATGTTACGCATACTCATGGCGTGTTCTTCCTGTAATGAGATGACTACAGATTAGAAATCTCCGCTTTTTGCCACCTTCCCCTTACTGCCAGTGCGTAATAGTCACTGGCAGGCTGACAAAGAAGTTCGTGAGAAAGCTCACAGAACCACACAAGTGGCGAGATGTGAGCCTTGCCGCATTTCTTTCAATCGCCGGTGAGATCTTGAAAAATTAGCCATTTTCCTGCGTCACTAAGATGAAAATTCAAGGTAAGGTGCGGGGCGCCTGCGTAGACTCGGCAACGGTTGAGTTAATTAAGAGGCGAATCATGACCGTTCTACATAGCGCAGATTTCTTCCCTGAAGGGAATTACGCCATCGCCATCGAGCCGCGTGTGCCGCAGCAGGCATTTCCGGAGCACCATCATGATTTCCATGAAATCGTGTTGGTGGAACAAGGTTCTGGCATTCATGTGTTTAACGGTCAGCCGCAAGCTTTATCCGCAGGATGCTTGTGCTTTGTGCGCGATCACGATCGTCATCTTTATGAGCAAACGGAAAATTTGTGTCTAACCAACGTGCTGTATCGCAGTCCGGCGTCATTTCGTTTTCTCTCGGGTTTGCAGGCGCTCCTGCCGCGCGAAGAAGAGGATCACTACGCGTCGCACTGGCGCATTAATCACAAGTTGATGGCGCAGGCGCTACAAATCGTTACGCAGATGAAGCAGCAAGATGTGTGGTCACTGGAACGTCACGCACGCCAGGAGCAACTTTTTCTGCAACTGCTGGTGTTGTTGCGCGAAGCGGCTCACAACGATCAATTACAGGATCAGGAAGCACGCTTACATCGGTTGCTCGACTGGCTCAATGAGCACTACAGTGAAGAGATTGTGTGGGATGCATTAGCCGATCGTTTTTCATTGTCGCTGCGCACTCTGCACCGCCAGATGAAGCAGCAAACCGGTAATACACCGCAGCGTTACCTTAATCGGCTTCGCCTGTTACAGGCGCGGCATTTACTGCGTCATAGCGATATGCGCATAACAGACATCGCCTACCAGTGTGGATTTGGTGACAGCAATCACTTCTCCACGCTGTTCCGGCGGGAATTTGGCTGTGCGCCCAGAGCGGAGCGCCAGCAGATGCTATAACTGGAGCGTTTCCTCATGTCGCTGATCTTAACGCGGGAAGACTATTTTCCGGCCTCCAATCTGCCGATTGCGGTGGCCGAGCGCATGCCGCAGCCCTCCTTTCCTCCGCACCGTCATGAATTCAGTGAAATCGTTATCGTCTGGCGCGGTAACGGCCTGCATGTGTTGAACGATCGTCCATGGTTGGTAACCTGCGGCGACGTTTTTTACATTCACGATAACGACTGCCACAGCTATGACAGCGTCAACGATCTGGCGCTGGATAACATTCTTTACTGCCGCGATCGCTTTCGTCTTAGCCTTGACTGGAGCCAGTTGTTGCCGCCGCAAGAAGAAGATTCGCCGGGCTGCTGGCGTTTGACCACCCGCGGGATGGCGTTAGCGCGCAGTGTGATTAGCCAGCTGGAACGCGAAAGCCGCAAAAGTGATTCGCTATCGATTCAACTCTCTGAGGCGCTGTTTTTGCAATTAGCATTGATTCTGCGCCGTCACGGTTATGCTGCCGATCGGCCCTGGGCATTACCTGAAGGAGAACAATTAGATCTGCTGATGTCGGCGCTGCAAGGTGCCATCAGCCGTCCATTCGATTTGGCAGTGTTCTGCCAGCAGAATCAGTTGAGCGAGCGTGCGTTGAAGCAACTCTTTCGCCAGCAAACCGGTATGACCGTGGGACACTATCTGCGGCAACTACAGCTGTGTCAGGCGAAATATCTGCTGCGGACGCAGGATTGCTTAATCAGTGAAGTGGCCGCGCGTTGCGGCTTCGATGACAGTAACTACTTTTCGGTGGTGTTTACGCGGGAAACCGGTTTAACGCCGAGCGCGTGGCGGCAGCGTTTCCTGCCGCAGCGTGAATTCTCAGCAGAGAAAGTGAAGGCCTGACGTGCCGTAGCGGCGTCAGGCTTTACATCAGGCTGCCATGCCTAATCCAACGATGTTGGCAGCAATGATAATCACCACACAACCCAGCGAGAGAACGCGAACCGGACGTTGACCCGCCGATTTCCACTCTTTTAGTACCAGACCAACCAAACCACCGCACAGCACGTAGAGGCTCATATGCAGCATCCAGCTGATGAAGTCATACTGTGCTGGGATTTTGGCGTGTCCCCAGGCGTAGAAGAAGAACTGCAGATACCACATGGTGCCGCCCAGCACAGCAAACGCGATATTGGCCAGCAGCATTGGTTTAGCGACGGAGAAATCACGGCGTACTGAAATATCGGTTTTTACCGCCAGACGGATAAAGCAGTAAGCCAGATTGATTAACGCACCACCGCCCATAATCACCACATAGCTTGGCAACGCAACATAGAGTGGATTGATACCCAGATTGGCTGCGGCTTCGTGCATCGGCTTGGCGGCATCCATCGCAAACGACATGCCGGCCGAGAAGATGCCGCACATCACGGCCAGAATCAGCCCTTTTTTCAGATTGAACTCTTCGGCATTGATGCCCAGCGCCCGCTCTTTTAACAGACCGGCACGCGATACAATCCCTACGCCGATCAGCGCAACTAACACGCCGAGCAGTGTCATACGTCCGCCTGGTGAGCTGAATAGCTCGACAAAGCGGCCCTGCAGCAGCGGCGTCATCAAGGTTCCCACCACTAACGTGATACCGATGGCAATACCAATGCCCATCGACATCCCGAGGTAGCGCATGGTCAAACCATAGTTGATGTTACCGATGCCCCACATGGCACCAAACAGAAATACCGGCATCAGTTGAGAGAAACTAAAGCTGCCGTAATACGCCCAGAAGTTCGGCAGTAATACCGCACTGACTGCCCAGGGAAGAATCAGCCACGACATAACGCCGCCTACCGACCACATCGTTTCCCAGGACCACTTTTTCACCTGCTTAAATGGAGCATAAAAACAGGCGGCACTGGCGGCACCCACCAGATGCCAGAAAATACCTGCAATGATGGCACTGTTCATTGTTATTCCTTCGTAAGGTTGAGGCCAACAGGAAACCGGCGGTTTCCCGATTACCGGCAGTCTACGGTGGGCAGCTTTTCGTCAGCCTTTGGATGGCTGCCGGAAAGCGGAGGTTGCTGGCAAAATTCGGTGGGTCGTCAACATAAGGATCACAAAATCGCATTCGCAGGCAGGTCACGGGGTGATTTTTATAAGTGGCTTATTCTTCAACATATTTTTCTATTATGCTGTGCCGATCAGCACAGTTTTTGATTCACTGCCACTGCAACAGTTAACATGGCAGTCACACAAAGCCGCGTACCAGACTTTCCCCGCAGGCGTTTAATCCGTATAACGTTGGGAAAATCATCAGGACGAAGGATTGAGATGAATACCAAAAGATTGCGGCTGTTGCTGTCACAATCGGTGAGCCGCGTGATGCTGGATGACATCCGGGCCATCGTGCCGGCGCAGGCGCTGAACGTCTTTATTAATGGATTAGATGAAGCACATTACGCCACGCTGGATTGCGTGCAGAGCGAGGAGAATTGCGCCCTGCTGGCTTCGGTGATTGTGGTGTGGCGACAGCTGGGTCACGTTCATGCGATTCATTATCAGAAAGGTGAGCATCTGCGTCAGGTCGACGACGCCACGCAATTCCAGCTGTTCAGTATGATGAAAACCCATCGCGCGCTCGTGCAGATCGCTTAACTCTCGGGATGACTATGAAAATCGGACTGCTTTTCCCTATTGCCATCATCATTGCTGGCGTCAGTTTTTTGGCGTGGTTTATTGTCAGCGGCGCGGCGATGCCAGGTTCCTGACATTTTTTAACATACCTTAAATCACTACTAAGCCGCTGAAAGCGCGGCATTTCGCCAGGAATGCTGCGTCTGTCGTGTTGTTCTTCCCTTCTTTGCCATCCCTCAAGTTGCATTGGCAATAGCAAAAAGGTGCTATGCCCTGATCTGTTTCACTCTGCAATTCACAAATCTTTAACGAAACCGATCGCGGAGAACCTGCACATGACAACACACCATCAACATTATATTAATGGCGCGTTTGTTGCCGATCAGAACGACAAGTGGATAGAAGTGATTAACCCGGCAACTGAGGTATTACTGTCGCGCGTGCCGGAAGGCAGTAAACATGACGCCGCACAGGCCATCGACGCAGCTGAAGTGGCGCAGCCGAATTGGGAAGCGATCCCCGCCGTTGAACGCGGCAACTGGCTGCGCAAAATTGCCGCTGCTATTCGTCAGCGTGAACCGGAACTGACCGCCACTATCGTCGCCGAAGGCGGAAAAACCCAGGGTCTGGCGCAAACTGAAGTACTGTTTACAGCTGATTATCTTGAGTACATGGCCGAATGGGCACGCCGTTATGATGGCGAGATCGTTAATAGCGATCGTCCCAACGAAAACATCTTTGTGTTCAGGAAAGCGATTGGCGTCACCACCGGCATTCTGCCGTGGAACTTCCCCTTCTTCCTGATTGCACGTAAAGCCGCGCCCGCGCTGGTAACCGGCAATACCATTGTTATCAAGCCAAGTGAGCTGACGCCTAACAATGCGGCGATTTTTGCGCACATCATCCATGAAATTGGTCTGCCGAAAGGCGTGATCAACTTTGTTTACGGCTATGGCCCGGAAATTGGTCAGGAGCTGGCAGGCAACCCGAAAGTCGGCTTAGTCAGTCTGACCGGCAGCGTCAACGCCGGTATAGCCACCATGGAAGCCGCAGCGAAAAACGTTACCAAAGTCTCGCTTGAACTGGGCGGAAAAGCGCCAGCCATCGTCATGGATGATGCCGATCTCGATCTGGCGGTCAAAGCGATTGTTAGCTCCCGCGTGATCAACACCGGACAGGTGTGTAACTGTGCTGAACGCGTTTACGTGCAGGAAGGCATCTACGATCGCTTTATCAGTGCGCTGACTGCCGCCATGCAGCAGGTGAAGTTTGGTAATCCGGCCGAGCAAAACGATATCGATATGGGGCCGCTAATCACTGCGGCCGCGCTGGAACGCGTTGAGCAGAAAGTGGCGAACGCGGTCGCGGATGGCGGCAAAGTAGTGCTAGGCGGGAAGCGTGCAGGCAGCAAAGGCTTCTATTTTGAACCAACCATTATCACGGGCGTGCGTCAGGATATGGAGATCATGCAGCAGGAGATTTTTGGTCCAGTGCTGCCAGTGATGACCTTTAAAACCCTTGATGAAGCCATAGCGCTGGCGAATGACTGTGAATATGGTCTGACCTCATCGATTTACACTCAGAACCTCAACACCGCGATGGTTGCCCTGCGTAAGTTGAAGTTTGGTGAAACCTATATCAACCGCGAGAACTTCGAAGCGATGCAAGGTTTCCATGCGGGCTGGCGTAAATCGGGCATTGGCGGCGCTGATGGCCGTCACGGTTTGGAAGAGTTCTTGCAGACGCACGTGGCATATTTGCAGTTCTCATAGGATCGACATTCATGGCGTAATGCTTGTCAATTAAGCCAACGACGAGGGCGCAGGCCGGTGGCACTTTTGGTCCGGCGGTCCTCGCGCCGCTAGCGCGGTACCTTCACTTCGCTCGTCTGCCTGACGGACCGGTGGAGACGGGACGTCCTTGTCCCGGCTCCACCTTTCGCCCGCTTCCTGCGGGCTCTCCTAGCTTCCTCGCTTCGTTCAGCGCTGCGGATTGCCTGCCCAAAAGTGCCCCCGGCCTGCTTTAAAGCTTCAGTGCGTGTTTCTGAAAAGGGCACATTTGCCAGAGGCTCTGCCGCAGCAGATGTGTCAGAGCCCGCACCAGATTTAAAGCAAAATGGTTTCTTAACGGACAAGCATTACGCCATAAGTGGCGACCTGTAACCCTGAAACCTTTATAAAACCCGCTTCTGGCTGCGCAGCAGCGCCAGGCCGCTTAACACCGACATCGCCATCAGATAATAACCGGGCGCCAGACTGGTGCCGGTCACGCTAATCAACAGTGTACAAATCAGCGGGGCAAAGCCACCAAACACCGTAACCGCCACGTTATAGCTGATCGCCATGCCGCTGGCGCGCGTACCCATCGGGAACAGATCCGCCATCACCGACGGCACCGTTGAGAAGTAGATCGACTTCAGCAGCGCCATCCAGCACACCAGCAAAATCAACGTAGTCGGCGTGGTGTGATCAACCACCAGCTTAAACGCCGGATAGATGGTGACGATCAGCAAAACCAACGATCCCCACATCAGCGGCACGCGCCCCACCCGCTCGGCCCATAACCCCATAATGGGCGTGACCACCGTCAAAATCACACCCGCCAACAAGGTAGCAGTAAACGCCACGCTGCCCGACAGGTGCAAATTTTTGGTGGCGTAAGTCGGCACATAGTTCAGCATGTAGTTCACCGCAGTCGAAATCACCATCAGGCCGATCGCCAACAGCATCAACTCCTTCTGGCGACCAAACAGACTTTTCAGCGGCGCGGCTTCCGGTTTGTGCTCAGCAAAGCTCGCCGGTTCATGTACGTGACGTCGGATATAGATCCCCAGCGGGCCAATCAGCAGGCCGAAAGCGAAGGGAATACGCCATCCCCAATCCTGAATCTGGCTTTCGCTGAGAATCTGCGTCAGTCCGAGTCCAAATGCCGACGCCATCAACGTACTGGCGCCCTGCGTGGCGAACTGCCAGCTGGCGATAAAGGCTTTGCGCTCCGGGAAGTGTTCAACCAGGAACGCCGTCGAGCTGCCAAATTCGCCCCCGGCAGAGAACCCCTGCACCAGACGCGCCAGCAAAATCAGCAGCGGTGCCATCAGGCCAATGCTGCTGTAGCTCGGCATAAAGGTGATGACCGCGCCGCCGAGCATCATCAGGTTGATCGATAAAAGCAGCGCTTTTTTTCGACCGTGACGATCGGCATAGTTGCCCAGCACAATCGCGCCCAGCGGACGAATCAGGAATGACACACCAAAACTGCCAAAGGTCAGCAACATTGAAACCGACGGATCGCTGGTAGGAAAGAAGGCATGCGCAATGTAGCTGGCAAAAAAGCCGTACACGGCGATATCAAACCACTCCAGCGCGTTACCGATGCAGGTCGCGAACAGCGTTTTGTGCAGATTGGGCTTCGCTGCGTTCAACGGCATCGTGGTATTTAATGTACTCATTGGCCACCTCCAACGTGCGCACGATGCTGCGCCACCAGTTCCGTTCCCTGCTCGCCGAGATCCCACAGCAGACGCGTCATAATCTGCAAACCTTCGCGGGCAATCGATTTCAACATATGCTCGTTGACGCCATGCTGGCCGCAAGCTGGATAAGAGTGCGGCACCCACAAGGTTGGCAAACCGAGAATGTCGGAGAACACGTCATTGGGCAGCGAGCCGCCAAGATTAGGCAGCAGCGCCGGTTTCTTGCCGCTGGTTTCCACCATGCTGGTCAGCACCCAGTTGACCAGCGGATCGGTGGGATCAAGGCGTGTCGCGGGCGATCCGCGCATAAACTCCACCTCCACATAGTCAAAACCGTGCTGATGCAGATGGGCGCGCACATGCTGAGCGAGGTTTTCCCAGTCGGTACCCACCACAAAACGCAGCTGACAAACGGCGGTGGCGCTGCCCGGAATAGCATTCATCGGACGCGCCGGATTGCCGGTGAGAAACGACAACACTTCCAGCGTGTTCCAGCCATACAGGCGTTCGGTTGGCGTCAGTCCCGGCTCGCCCCAGTTCACATCGATATCGGGATCGCCCGGCATGCCGCCCACCTCGATATCGCCGAGAATATCGCGCACCTGCGGCGTCAAAGAGTTGGGTTTCAGCGCCTCAACCTGCAACACGCCCTGCGCGTTGACCAGCGAGGCGATGGCGTTGGCCAACTGCGTACCCGGATTGCTCAACAATCCGCCCCAGTTGCCGGAGTGATAGGCGTTGTCACGCGCATTAACGGTCAAACGGAAATTAACCGCGCCGCGTGAGCCCAGGAACAGCGTCGGACGAACCGCATTGAGACGCGGACCGTCTGAAGCAATAAACAGATCGGCTTGTAGCAGCTCGCCATGCTGCTGGCACAAATGCGCCAGCCCCGGCGAGCTGATCTCTTCACCCATCTCGAACAGTATTTTGCAGTTAAAGCCCAGGCTGCCACCGCGCAACGCAAACACCTGCTCCAGCGCCGCCAGATTGACGCAGTGCTGGCCCTTATTATCTGCGCTGCCACGCGCATACCAGCGATCGCCCTCTTCAACCATCTGCCATGGCGATAAGCCGTCGCGCCAGTTTTCATCATCACCAAACACCACATCGCCGTGACCATAGCTGAGCAAGGTTGGCAGCATGGGATCTTCAATGCGTACCGCCACGAGGAACGGTCGATTAGCGGCTTCCGCGTTGTCGATGAAATGCAACGTGAAGCCCAGAGCGATCAGCTGCGGGCCGATCTCATCCTGCAAATAGCGCTGTAATTCGCTGTCACGATCGTCGCGCTGGCTTTCGGTACGTTGCGCCACGCGACGCGCCAAAATTCGTTGAAACTCCCCGCTGTCAAAATAAGCGGTGGCTTGTTGAACCGCCTGTTGTGCTGTCATGTTTGCCCTGTCTTTTATTGTTTTGTCGTTAAGGCATCTTTGCGGAAACACTGCTTTGCCACAATTATCAATTTATCGAGTAAGATTTGCTTTTATAGCAAAGCTAGCCTGCCCGATTTCGAGGCATGCACCACCATGAGGCATCCGCATGTTAAGCAGTGAAATCCGCTATTTTCTCGCCGTCGCTAATACTGGCTCGCTCAGCGCCGCCAGCGAACAGCTGTTTGTGGCGGTGTCGGCGATCAGCAGGCAAATTCAGCGGCTGGAAAATCAGGTTGGCGTGCCGCTGTTTGCGCGTCACGCGCGCGGCATGGTGTTGAACGAAGCGGGCGAAATCTTTGCACATCACGTACGTAAGAACCTGCTGGATATGGAGTATGCGCTGGCGGAAATTAAGGGACTGAAAGCGGTGCGCCGCACGTTGATTCGCGTGGCCTGCACCGATGGGCTGGCGTTTACGCTGCTACCGCGTTTGATCGCAGATTTTCGCAATGACAATCCGGGCGTGCTGTTTGATGTGAAAGTCGCCAGCACGCAAGGCGTGGCGGAAGCGCTGCGCAACGGCGAGTGTGACGTGGCGCTGCAGTTTAGTCTTCACGCTGAGCGCGGTGTGGAAGTGATGGGTTCGTGGCCGGCACCGGTATTAATCGTGATGCATCAAACGCATCCGCTGGCCAACGCGCCGCAGGTCACGCTCGCCGATCTCAGTCACTATCCGCTGGCCTTGCCGCAGCAAAACACCACCGTGCGGCAACTGTTTGAGCTCGCCAGCCATGTGAACGGCAGCCTGGTTGAGCCGGTGATGACCTGCGATACCTTTTCGATACTGTTTCAATTCCTGCTGCGTACGCCGCAGGCGGTGACAATTTGCAGCGCCTTTACCGTGCTGCAGGAAGCGGAAACGCACGGTTTGATTTTGCGCTCGGTAGGCATCGATCAGCTGAGCCAGCGCACCTTGCAGCTGCAGACGCAATCAGGGCGACCTCGCAGTGCCGCCCTGAATGTGTTTCTCACCTTTATGCTGCAACAGCTGGATGCGTTAGAGGAACCGCTGCGCCAGCGCTGGAAGCCGTGACTCAGTTCTTGATATCCACCGGGTAGAAGATGTGTTTACCGAACGGATCGACCTGATAACCACTCACCGATTTGCGCACCGGCTCGAAGATGGTTGAGTGAGCAATCATCACCGCTGGCATTTGATCATGCATAATCTGCTGCGCTTGCTGATACAGCGCCACGCGTTTGTCGTGATTTTGCTCGGCGCGCGCTTCGGTAATGATCTTCTCAAACGGCTGATAACACCATTTTGACGAGTTGGAGCCGCCATTCGCCGAGGTGCAGCTGTAGAGCGGGCCGAAGAAGTTATCCGGATCGCCGGTCGCCGTGGTCCAGCCCATCAGCGCCGCCTGATGCTCACCGCCTTTCACGCGCTTGAGGTATTCGCCCCACTCATAACTGACGATATTGGCTTTGATACCCACGTTGGCCCAGTCCGCCTGAATCATCTCCGCCATTCGTCGCGCGTTTGGATTATACGGTCGCTGTACCGGCATCGCCCACAGGGCGATTTCGGTGCCTGGCTTAATCCCCGCCTCCTGCAGCAGCGCTTTGGCTTTCTGCGGATCGTAGTCGTAATCCTTCAGATCTTTATCCGCACTCCACACGTCCGGCGGCAGGATGTTTTTCGCTACCGTGCCAGTACCTTTGAAGATGGCATCAATGATCGCCTGTTTGTTAATCGCCATCGCCAGCGCCTGACGCACCTTGACGTTATCCAGCGGTGCTTTGGTGGTGTTGAACGACAGGAAACCGGTATTCAGGCCCGATTTCTGTTCCAGCGTTAAATCGGGATTGGTGCGCATCTTCTCCAGATCGGCCGGATTGGGGAACGGCATAATCTGGCATTCGTTTTTCTCCAGCTTGGCATAACGCACCGAGGCGTCCGGCGTGATCGAGAAGACAATACGATCGAGCTTCGCCTTGCCCTGCCAGTATTCCGGGAAGGCTTTATAGAGAATGCGCGAATCTTTTTGATACTGCACCAGCTCAAACGGCCCAGTGCCAATCGGCTCCATATCGACCTTCTCCGGCGTGCCGGCTTTCAACATCTGGTCGGCGTATTCTGCCGAATGGATCGAGGCAAAATACCAGGCTAAGTCGGCGAGGAATGGCGCTTCAGCGTGAGCTAAGGTGATGCGCACGGTATTGTCATCGACCTTCTCAATGCTGGTGATAAGCTTCGCCAGCTCGAGGCTTTCGAAGTTGGCATAGTTACCGCCGGAGACATTATGGTAGGGGTTTTTGGCATCCATCTGGCGCATAAACGAGAAGATTACGTCGTCGGCGTTAAAATCGCGCGACGGCTTAAATAGCTTGTTGCTCTGGAATTTCACCCCTTTGCGCAGATGGAAGGTGTAGACCTTACCATCCGGGCTGATATCCCAGCTCTCGGCGAGACTCGGCACCAGTTCGGTGGTGCCGGGCGTGAAGTCCACCAGTCGGTTAAAAATCGGTACCGCGCTGGCATCGACGCTGGTTCCCGACGTGTACAATTGCGGGTTAAAGTTCTCTGGCGATCCTTCTGAACAGTACACCAGCGTTTTTGCCGAAACCCCGCCCGCGACCGCCAAGCCGATTGCAGTGAGAGTGAGATTTGCCATCATTTTTTTCATCATGATCCTCGCTTTTTATTGACTTCCATGAGTCTGCTTCGTTATGTAATGTTCATCTGATTAATAAATAACATGATTTAACCAGCACGCGTACTACAGACGCCGCAATGCTAATAAGGAATTGTGATGACAGACCAACTTGCCAGCCAATTGACCCAGCGTTTCTACCGTTATCTGGCGGTTTCCAGCCAGAGCGATGCCAAATCAACCACGCTGCCGAGTACGCCGTCCCAACATGCGATGGCAGAGTTACTGGCCAAGGAGCTGGACGAATTGGGTTTACAGGATATCGTGATTGACCAGCACGCCACGGTCACTGCGGTGAAACCCGGTAATCGCCCTGATGCGCCGCGTATCGGTTTTATCACCCATATTGATACCGTGGATGTTGGCCTGTCGCCGGATATCCACCCGCAAACCCTCAGGTTCACCGGGGAAGATCTGTGCCTTAACAGCACGCAGGACATCTGGCTGCGCGTGGCGGAACATCCGGAGATCAAACCTTATCTCGGGCAGGAGATTATCTTCAGCGACGGCACCAGCGTGCTGGGCGCCGATAACAAAGCGGCGGTAACGGTGGTGATGACGTTGCTGGAGAACCTGCGTGGCGATCACGGTGATATCGTGGTGGCGTTTGTGCCCGATGAAGAGATTGGCCTGCGCGGCGCTAAAGCACTGGATCTTGAGCAGCGCTTTAACGTCGATTTCGCCTGGACTATCGACTGCTGCGAGCTGGGTGAAGTGGTGTATGAAAACTTCAATGCTGCCGCCGCTGAGCTGGTGTTTACCGGCGTGCCGGCGCATCCGATGTCGGGCAAAGGCGTATTGGTCAATCCGCTGCTGATGGCGCATGACTTCATCTCCCGCTTCGATCGCTTAAAAACCCCCGAACATACCGAAGGCCGCGAAGGTTATATCTGGTTCAACGATATGAATGCCAACGCCAGCCGCGCGGTGTTGAAAGCCTCGATTCGTGATTTCGATTTGCAGGGTTTTGATGCGAAGAAACAGCAACTGGTGGAAGTGGCCGATGAAATCGCCGCGCGTTATCCCACCGGCCATGTAGCGCTGACGATTAACGATACTTACAGCAATATCAGTAATGCAATTGGTGAAGATCGTCGTGCGATTGACCTGATTTTTGCCGCGTTAGAGCAAGTGGGCGTGGAACCGAAGGTGATCCCGATGCGCGGCGGCACCGACGGTGCAGCGCTATCAGCGAAAGGATTATTGACCCCGAACTTCTTCACCGGCGCGCACAATTTCCATTCGCGCTTTGAGTTTTTGCCGGTTCCCTCGTTTGTGAAGTCGTATCAGGTGGCCGAAGCGTTGTGTTATTTAGCCGCGAAATAAAAAAAGGTCGCCCTTCATGGCGTCATGCTCGTCAGTTAAGACATGAAACCCTTCATTAACGAGAGCCCACATTGTAGCGGCGCAATTCATTGCGCGATAAATCGCGCCGCTACGGAAGGTGCGGTGATTTGATACGGCGCTTAACTGATCGTCATTACGCCATTTATGGCGACCTCGTTTAGTTATTTACTCGCTGAAACATCAATCCCAGGGAAGAATTTCGCCGCCAGCTTAGTGACGGTGCCATCGGCTTGCACCTTGGTGATTGCCGCATCCAGCTCTTGTTTCAATTTGTCATCGCCTTTACGCAGACCAAAACCGATACCGGTGCCGAGAATGGTGTCATCTTCTACCGGCTTGCCGGCAAAGGCGAAACCTTTACCCTGCGGCTTTTCGAGGAAGCCCGATTGACCGGCAGCTGACATCACCAGCGTGCCGTCAAGACGACCGGCAACCATGTCGTTGTAAACCTGGTTCTGATCCTGATAAGAGGTCACTGTAACGCCCTGCGCTTCCCAGTGCTTCTTGGCATAGGTTTCCTGGATCGAACCCTGCAGCACCCCGATGTTTTTCCCTTTCAGTGATTCGGCGGTTGGCAGCAGCTTCTCGCCCTCTTTCACGATTAACATGGTCGGAATGCGGTAGATCGGCTTAGTGAAGTCGATGCTTTTCGCCCGCGCTTCGGTGATGTTCATTGCGGAGTTAATGGCATCAAATTTTTTCGCCTGCAGCGCCGGAATCAACGCATCAAAGCTGCTTTCCACCCACTTACAGTCGAAGTTGCCTACCTGACAAATCGCTTTACCCAGTTCGATGTCGAAACCTTCCAGTTCACCCTGCGCGTTGCGGCTCTCAAAGGGCGGATACTGCGATTCCAGGCCATAGCGTAAGGTTTCCTGCGCCAGCGCGTGCGCCGAGGTCAGCATGCCCAAAGCGACAAACAGTGCGTTCAATTTTTTCATTATATTTACCCCTAAGTTACCCTTTGACCTGGCAGAGCGCTTCTGCACCGGCCTGAAGTGTTGCGTCGTCTTTTGCGAATGACAGACGAATTAATTTATTGTCAGTGCCGTCCATATAAAACGCCGACAACGGAATGGTGGCCACACCGTGATCGACGATGAGACGTTTTACCATTTCGCTATCACTTTCGTCACTGAAATGTCCGTAGCTGGCTAACATAAAGAACGAACCGGCGCTCGGCAGCAGTTTAAACGGCGAATCCTGCATCAAGGTCAGCAGGCGATCGCGCTTCTCCTGATAGAACGGCGACAGCTGCAGATAGTTCTGCGGATTTTGCAGATAGTGAGCAAAACCGACCTGCATCGGCGTATCGGCGGCATACATCATGAACTGATGGACTTTGACGATCTCTTCCATCAGCGCTGCCGGTGCCAGCGCATAACCCACGCGCCAGCCGGTGACATGGAAGGTTTTACCGAAGGAGGAAACCACCACGCTGCGTTGCGCCAGTTCCGGATGCGTTGCCATGCCGCAGTGCGTACGGCCATCAAACAGGATGTGTTCATAGACTTCGTCAGACAGCACCACAATATCGGTGTTGCGCGTCAACGCGGCTAACTGATCCAGATCCGCAGCTGACAGCACCTGCGCGCTGGGGTTGTGCGGCGTATTGATGATGATCATGCGGGTGCGCGGCGTAATGGTGGCGCGCAGTTCGTCCCAATTGATGGCGAAATCCGGCACCTGCAACTTCAGGCCAATTGGCGTAGCGCCCTGCAGACGGACCACCGGCGCGTAGCTGTCAAACGCCGGCTCGAAGAAGATCACTTCATCGCCTGCGTGGACCAGCGCGGAAATCGCCATGTAAATGCCCTGGCTGGCGCTGCCGGTGATCAGCACTTCGCTGCCGGCATCATAGTGCTGGCCATACAGCGTGTGAACTTTCTCCGCCAGCGCTTCACGCAGCGACGGCAGGCCGGTCATTGAAGCGTATTGGTTATGACCGTCACGCATCGCCTGGCTGACCAGCTCAACCAGCTTGGGATCACACGGAAAGTTGGGTGCGCCTTGCGACAGGTTAATGGCTTTATGCTGCGCCGACAGCTGGCCAATGACGCTAAAAATCGTCGTGCCGACATCGGGCTGTTTGGAAGAGATGTTAACACTGCTGTTCAAGGTCATCGGTGCCTCGTAAGGTTGCATAACCACGTATCGAAAGTAGATTTCTATTCAACGGTGTGCGGCTTGAGTCGACAAGCGAATTGTTGTCATAATAGCCATGATTAAAAATCATAGCTTGAGGTTGTTATGTCCCGCTCTGCTCTGCCGCTCAATGCCATCCACGCGTTTCTGGTCACCGCGCGCCATCTCAATTTGACGCGTGCCGCCAGCGAGCTGTGCATCACCCAAGGCGCGGTGAGCCGTAAAATCGCTACGCTGGAGAGTTGGCTGGGCTTCGCGCTGTATACCCGCCACGCTCGTGGTCTACATCTCACCGAACAAGGTGCCGCGCTGCTGCCGGAATTGCAGCAAGGTTTCGCCATGCTGGTGAATGCCACAGAAAAAGCCAGCCGCAGCAACGCCTCGATTCGCCTGAAAGCGCCTACCTGCGCCATGCGCTGGCTGGTGCCGCGTCTGGTGGCGCTGGAACAGCAGCGGCCAGATATTCACGTAGCGTTGACCACCACACTCGATCATGGCTCGCAGCTCGATAACTTTGACGCGGCAATTGTGTTTGGCCCGTCGCCAGCCGGTTCGATTTGCCTGTTTGAGGAGCGTTTAACGCCGGTGATGGCCAGCAGCGTCACGCCGCCCACGCAGTTTGGCGAACTGGCGAAGTTTACTTTTCTGCATCCCACGCCGGATTCACGCGACTGGCAGCTTTGGCTGGCCGGGCTGGATGCCGCGTTACCAATGGCGCGCAATCAGCATTTCGCCACCATGGATCTCGCGATCAGCGCTGCGATTCAGGGATTTGGCGTCACGGTGGCGGATGTCACCTTAGTGCAGAACGATGTGGTGAATGGGCGACTGATTGCGCCTTTTGCCACCAGTGTGGCGACCGGCGCAAGCTACAGCCTGTTACAGCGGGCGGAAAAAGATGCGCCACCGTTCCTGCCGGAACTGGTGGCGTGGTTATCTGAGGTTTAGAACGAGACCCATTCGTCAGAGGCTGATTTCGGCTGTGCGAGGCCTGCGCCGGTCAACACCGGCCGACGCAGCGCGGTTGGCGATACCACGGCCTTATTTACCGGCGCGCTGTCCGACAGACGGAATTTCGCCACCGAGGCCTGCAGCTCCTGCGTCTGGCGCTCCAGCGCGCTGGCAGCGGCAGAAACTTCCTCAACCAGCGAGGCGTTCTGCTGAGTGACGCTGTCCATCTCGGTGACGGCGGTACCGACCTGCGAAATCCCTTTGCTCTGCTCTTCTGACGCCGCAGCGATGTGCTTCATGATTTCATTTACATCCTGCACCGACTTAAGAATGTCGTGCATGGTGCTGCCCGCGCTGCTCACCAGCGCCGACCCTTTTTCCACGCGCTGCACGGAATCTTCGATCAATGTGGCGATCTCTTTCGCCGCACCGGCGCTGCGCTGTGCCAGATTGCGCACTTCACTGGCCACCACGGCAAAACCGCGGCCCTGTTCACCGGCGCGTGCGGCTTCTACCGCGGCGTTTAGCGCCAGGATGTTGGTCTGGAAAGCGATACTGTTAATCACGCTCGTGATCTCAGCGATCTTCTTCGAGCTGCCTGAGATGCCTTGCATGGTGGTAACCACTTCGCCTACCAACCGTCCGCCCTGCTGCGCGGTACCGGTAGCGGTTTCGGCCAGCGAACTGGCCTGTCGCGCGTTGTCGGCGTTGAACTTCACGGTAGCGGTTAACTGCTCCATGCTGGCCGCGGTTTGCTCCAGCGCGGCCGCCTGCTCTTCGGTGCGCGATGAGAGATCGTTGTTGCCAGAGGAGATCTCCGCTGCGCCGCGATAGATGTTTTCAGTGCCGCTGCGAATCGCGCTTACCGCTTCGCGCAGGCTGTCCTGCATGGCACGCAGCAGCGGCACCAGTTTGCCGACGCAGTTACGGCCAAAATCTTCCACCGGCTGGCTGAGGTCGCCCTGCGCAATAATCGTGAAATGGTTACGGATACGCTCCAGTGGTTTCACCAGCATCGCCACCAGATAGCGATCGGTAAACAGCAAGATAAACAAGCCAATCACCACCGCCACCAGAATAATGACTTTAGTGATGCTGGTGAGCTTATCGACGGTGACGCGCGTCTCATCCAGTTTGCTGCCTGCGGCTTTATTGAAAGCTTCCGCGCTGGCACCAAACGCACGACTAAGCGGCGGCGTGACGTTATTGGCTTGCGCACGATAGGCTTCAAGCGTGCCCTGCTGCGCCAGCGAAACCTGCGGTGCGATGCCTTCATCGAGCAGTTTTTGCCAGTTGGTGATGACGCTATTGGCGGTCTCCGCATCCATCGGACCTGGCGCCATGGTTTTAAACTGCGCCAGCAGCGTTTTCATATTGTCGAGCGCTTGTTGCACCGGGGTAAAAGCATCAGCACCGACTGCGCTGCCTGAGGCGCGGCCTTCCATCACGCGAGACAGACGCGTAACGACACGAAAATATTGATCATTTCCTTTACTTAAAATGGTCATTTGATTGACCAGTTGGCGGTCAATCTCGTTGCCCTGGCCGAGGGCGTTCAGTGAGTGGACGCTAAACAGCCCAACGGCACACCACAGCAGGCAAAACAGCCCAAGAATGGTGAGCAATACGGCGCGGATGGTGAAATTTTTTAAGATACCCATACATAATCCCTTGGTGTGAAACGCGAAGGAGGCCCGATAAAATCGGGCATATTGCGTTTATCGGCATCGGATCGGGAAAATGTAACGGTTTTGTAAGCTAATTAATTGCTTACTGACGCGGGTGAGGAATATGCGCTTTTAAGATTTATCAGCAAGATAGGCGAAAATTTGCCTTATAAATTGATTTGCCAGATTACACCATTAGCACGCTCATTAAAGCTTAACGTGGCTGCGCATCATCAAACGGAACAAACGCAGCCGTCCACGCATAAAGCGCGCCTTCACCACCGCCTGGGCTTTGCCCTGATCGCCCAGCGCCAGCGTCAGATCGTCGCCCGGTCGCCAGGCTGGCCAATCTACTTCACCCGCTAAGTGCGAGCTGAACTCGCTGGCTTCACGCGCGAAGGTGACCCAATAAGCGCTGACTGTGGAGGCGAACGCTTTATCCTGCTCGCTGTAGCTGCGTTCCGCTGGCGGCGCTAGCGTATCCAGCGTGTTAAAGACATAGGGAATTTCGTTGCCGTGCCAGGTGCCGTGCGGGTAGAGATCGCGCGCGTTTTCGGAGACGTAATCGAACCAGTAACGCCATGCGGGCAGGCCGATATTGTGCTGCGCCTGCGCGATGATTAACGGTAACACCGTGAACGCCATATCGCGCGCCACCGCACGTCCCAGCAGCGCATCATCATGAATGTCGTACAGCCACTTCATCAGGCGATAACTGATGCGGTTTTTGCTGCGCATCTGTCGCAATACTGCCGTGGCATCCACGCCAAAATAGTCCAGTACGCTGGCTTCATCGCTGTTGCTGCCGATCATTAACGGAATGCGATGCTGCTTGCCGGAGATAAACGTGGTTAACATCGGTTTCGGCAGTACCGCATCGCCGCTGATGGGCACCGGGCCGAGCGCCAGCGGGCGTTCTAACGGCCAGAATTGTTCGGCCGGTAGCTCGCGCAGCTGCTCGGCGCTGGCATCTTCGGGTAACGCAAAATGCGCCGCGACCTGTAAACCGATCTGTTGTGCCTGCTTTTGCGGGATGTCGGGCAAGCTGTAGGCGCTTTGTACGATGCCTTTGTGAAATAGCGCCTCGGAGAGCGGCGAGCAGCACAGCGATAACACACTACGCGCACCGGAGGATTCACCAAACAGCGTCACGTTATGGCGATCGCCGCCAAAGGCAGGAATGTTGCGCTGAATCCACTGTAAAGCAGCAATTTGATCGAGTAAGGCAAAGTTGTTGATCACGCGCCCGTCAGGGTATTGCGCATCCAGCGCCGGATGAGAGAAGAAACCGAAGTGACCAAGGCGATAATTGAGCGTTACCACCACCACACCTTGCGCCGCCAGCGCTTTACCGCGATAAGGATCAAGATTACCGGCGCCGATGGAAAATCCCCCGCCATGCAACCAGACCATTACCGGCAACGGCCGCGAAGGCTCAACATCCGGCGTCCAGATATTCAGGTAGAGACAATCCTCACTAAAGCGACCGGGATCGCCACCGCCGGCGGCCACGCAATAGTCACGATTTTGCCAGCTTGCTGCGCCCCATTCGGTCGCATCACGCACCTCTTGCCACGGCTGGACCGGCTGCGGCGGTCGCCAGCGTAAAGCGCCAGTAGGTGCAGCTGCGTACGGTATTCCTTTAAAGACAAAAAGATCTTCGTCCATCAGGCCTCTGAGTTCCCCTTCTGCGGTCATGATCCTCAGACGTCGTTCATTTTTCATCTCGGGTTCCCTGATAATGCATCGTTCCATTATTTGCAGGCCTTAGACGAATGTCCATGTTCTGAAAGCATTTGCAGATTAAGCCGAAACGCGGCGCGATTCTTTGAACAACTCCATCAAATATTTTGGCTAACCCCATCGAGGCCATTTGTTTTAAGGTTGCAAGTTAACCTGGCGCGACGGAGAAACACCATGTTTGGTGGCATTAATCAAATGTTCAACCGGATGTGCGATCACCCGGACCTTGGCAAACTGCTTTTGCGCCTGACGTTGGGCGGATTGCTGTTGTTTCATGGGGCGTTCAAAGTGGTGCATGGCGTGGGTTGGATTGCGCACATGCTCGCCGTCAAAGGAATGCCAGGTTTCATCGCTTACGGTGCTTACATCGGGGAAATAGCGGCACCTGTAATGGTGATCATCGGATTTTTGACGCGCCCTGCGGCGTTCATCATTGCGGTGAACATGATTGTTGCGACACTGCTGGTAAAAATGGGCGCTGTCTGGCACCGCACCGACGTCGGTGCGTGGGCGCTGGAGACAGAAGCGCTTTACCTGCTGGGTGCGCTCGCCATTATGTTTTTAGGTGCCGGGAAGTACACGCTGGTGCGTGACGCGCGCTTGCAATAACCACAAGAAAAGCAGCCGGTCTGCTGAATTTCAGACCGGCTGTAACATTTCTCCTCAGGCTACGCCACAGCGTTCCAGACTGCGCTGCTGCATCTGCTGGTACAACGCCATTTCATCCTGCACCGCGCAACCTAACGCGCTTTCAAAATCCGCTCGGCTGGCATTACCCGCGCTGCGTGTTTGCGCCACGTCCCCCAGATTCGACTGGAAAATCCCCGCAGCACTGACCGGCAGGAAATCTTCGTAAACGATCGGTTCGGCACTCAAACGCTCTTCAGCCAGCAACTGCGTCACGCTTTCGCCCGCGCGTGGCGGCAGATGCTCGCCTTTTTCGGTCAGGCGATAGCGGAACCACGCCAGCTGCTGCTCGCGCAAAGACTCTTCGTCGTCGGGGAAATCACTAAACACCGCGCTAAGATGTTGCTGGTGATGCTGGTTATCGCTGCCGGTACCGGCTTCGGCCAGCAGACGATCGTAAAGTTCGCGTCCTTTCGGGGTGAGCGCCGCGCCGCGCTGTTCGATCTCACCAAAGCGCGCGGTGTGCGTCCCCGGCGTACCATCGTTAAAGTGCACCGCTTCTTCCAGCGCTTTGAAGCTGGTCTGGCGCAGCAGAATCGGTACTTTACGCTGCGGCGGGCCTTCAATCAGGGTTTTGGGATCGATGCCGCGTGAAGGCATCAGCGCTTGCACCCGATCAATATCCAGCGTGCGCGGCGTCAAATGGTTGATGTGGCAACCACGGAAACACACCACATCGGCAATCAGACGATGCTGCTGGCTCAGTGCGCGATAAGTGGTGCTGTCTACGGTGGTGTGCGCATGCCAGCGGAAGGTTTCCAGCGCTTCCTGCACGAAAGTGGCGGCATCCGCGGCGTTCAAACCGCCCTGCTGATGATGCTTAGCGATCAACGCGCGGCAACCTGGCGTAAAGATATCGCGCGCGGCGAGAATTGCAGCGGCCTTCTCGCGCAGCGCCGCATCATCAATCAGTTCCAGACGCAGCAACGAAGTGAAAACGCGGAATGGATTATGGCGCAACGCGCGATCGCTGACCGGACGAAACGCCGTGGAGTGCACCGGCACACCGGCTTGCGACAGGTCGTAATACCCCACCGCTTCCATGCCCATCACGGCGAACATCTGGCGCAACGTGCTGAGTTCATCAGCCTTTCCGACGCGAATCGCACCGTGACGCTCGACGCTCAGGCGACTCAGTTCATCGGCGGCCGACAAGCGGTTTTTTAACTCGGGATTGGCTTCCAGCGTACGTTCATTAACAGCGGTGACCAACTGCGTCAGCGTGCCGTATTGCGGCACTTCCTGCTGATACAGGGTCGACATTGCCTGCGAGAACAGCGTGCGGATGGCATCGCTGCTGAGAAAGTTTGGCATAATCATCACCTTGGGCTAACGGGTTGTTGCTACTGTAGATCAACCCTTTAGCGGCGGGTAACAATTTCATGGAACTGTGATCGCCTTGTCACTCGGTGAGGTTTGACTGGTCACCAAAGCGACATTTCAGCACCAGCATGATGGTGGTTAACACGGCGGGAATCGCCAGCAGCAGGAAGATCTGACTGAACGTCCAGCCAAGCGTTAACAACTCGGCACCGACAAAGGCGCTAATGATGGCGCCGATGCGCCCTATGCCGTGCATCCAGCTGGAGCCGGTGGCACGCGCATGAGTTGGGTAATAACTGGCGGAGAGCGCATTCATGCCGGTATTGGCGCCGTTAAAACAGAAGCCGCTGCAGAAAGCGATGGCGCTCATTAAGCCGACCTGCGCGGGTGAAAAACCCAGCGCCACAATCGCAATGCCACCGCAGAAATAGATCACCGCCAGCGCCAGGTTGGCGTTGATGCGGTCCATCAACCAACCCGCAAACAGCGAGCCAAGGGTTCCGCCAGCCTGATACATCGCCGTGACAATCGCCGCTTCCGTCACCGACATGCCGAGCGTGCTGATCAATGAAGGCATCCAACTGCCAATCAAATAAACGAGGAACAGCCCCATAAAGTAGCCGCCCCACAACATCAAACTGCCGAACAGATAGCGGCGCGACACCACGGTCGCCACCGAGCCTTTACGCGCGGTCGGCAACTCAGTGCTTTGATAATGGCTATCCGGCTGCACGCTGCCGGGCAGCATACGTTCGAGGATGGCGTGAATACGTGCGGCAGGCGCGCGACGGCTAATCAGAAAACGTACCGATTCCGGTAAGCCGCGCACTAAAAAAGGCAGCACCAGCAGCGGCAGCACGCCGCCCATCAGCATAACGGAGTGCCAGTCATAGCGCGGCAGCAGCCACGAAGCGGCAAAGCCTCCCGTCGCGGCACCAAAGGTAAAGCCACAGAACACCACGGTAATAATAAATGAGCGGCGACGTTCGGGCGCGTATTCGGCAACCAGCGTGCCCACGTTGGGCATCGCGGCCCCAAGCCCTAAGCCGGTGAGAAAGCGGAACAGCATCATCTGTTCGATGTTTTGCGCCATCGCCGTGGCCAGCGTCCACAGACCGAAAAACAGCACGCTGATGAGGATCATCACGCGGCGACCATAGCGATCGGCCAGCGGTCCAGCGACCATCGCCCCCAATGCCAGACCAATCAGCGCCGCGCTGATCACCATGCCGAGTTGATGATTCGTGACGCCCCAACTGGCTTTCAGCGTGGGCGCAATAAAGCCCATCAGCGCAATGTCCATGCCGTCCAGCGCCACTACCACGAAGCACAGCGCGATTAAGCGCTTCTGCCAGCTGCTAAGCGCACTCTTATTGATAAGCTGGCGAACGTCTACTGCTTCAACGCTGGTCACGTAACGACTCCTGCACTTTTAACCGTTTAGGGCATCAGTTTTAGTAAAAAAAACGGCGCTTATCATAGCTCATCGTTAACAATAACAGGCACTCTTTTTGGATGTAATTGAGAACTATTCAACTTTTTACGCTGTATGTTATTGATTTTATAGCGCGCGAATATGCTGCAAAAAGTGTCTTTTTCAGCTTTACCCATAAATACATCAGGTTAGCGGCGAAGCTTGCATAGCGGTGTTTTTGTTAATATAAATTTGCAGGCAAGTTAACATAATTAACGTTTCCTCATTGCTGCTCCTCGGCATAACTCATTATGTTGGGCGTATGGACAAAAATATCCTTTTCAATCAGCGCATTCGCTTGCGTCATTTACATACCTTTGTGGCGGTGGCGCAGCAAGGCACGCTCGGTCGTGCCGCTGAAACGCTCAATCTGAGCCAGCCCGCTTTATCGAAAACACTGAATGAGCTGGAAGAGCTGGCGGGCGCGCGACTGTTTGAGCGCGGACGACTCGGCGCGCAGCTCACCACGCTGGGCGAACAGTTT
Organism: Pantoea sp. AG1095; assembly: GCF_003208415.1. NCBI lineage: Bacteria > Pseudomonadati > Pseudomonadota > Gammaproteobacteria > Enterobacterales > Erwiniaceae > Pantoea > Pantoea sp. AG1095. Next base: position 995,060 of record NZ_QKMJ01000001.1, read on the forward strand.
CTGGTTCATGCGGTGAAAGTGCTGGATGCGCTTAATCATGCTGGTCAGAGCTTCAACGCGCCGCAGCCGGGCCGACCGGTGGTGATTCGACTCGGCGCGCTGACGACTGCGGCGATGGGCATGCTGCCGCAAATTCTCGATCGCTTCCATGAACAGCAACCTAACACCACGGTGCAGGTTGCGACATTGCATAACAACGTGTTGTTGGCCGGTTTACGTGCGGGTGAGTTTGATGTCGGGATTGGTCGTATGGCGGACAGCGATATGATGGCCGGACTCACTTATGAATTGCTGTTCCTGGAATCACTCAAACTGGTGGTGCGCCCCGATCATCCGCTATTAAGCGAGAACGTTATGCTGTCGCGCGCGATGCAGTGGCCAGTAGTGATTTCGCCGGAAGGCACCGCACCGCGCCGTATCGCGCAGCATATGCTGAATGAGCAAGGTTGTACCTTGCCAGCAAACTGCGTTGAAACCTCATCGACATCGCTGGCGCGACAGCTGGCATTGCGTTACGACTATGTGTGGTTTGTGCCTTCTGGCGCCATCAAAGAAGATTTGAATCACGATGCGTTGTGCGCGCTACCGATTGCCTCGCCGGGGCCGGGCGAACCGGTGGGCATTATTACGCGCAGCGGCAGTCCATTAAGCCTGAGCGCCGAAGTGCTGATGGCGACCATCCGCAAATTCCACAGCTAGCGACTGTGTTTTGCATGACGCTCACGGTTCTCCAGGCGCGCCTGTTCGGTTTTTCGTAAACCGACATAGAGCGCGCCCGCCCCACCATCTTTCGGCTGCGCCGTACAAAAGGTCTGCACTTCTGCAAACTCCGGCAACCATCGCGCCACATAGCTGCGCACGATATTGGCGTGCGACTCATCGTCACGCCCTTTGCCATGAATAATCAATAGATTGCGCAACCCATGTTTATTGGCCTGCTGCATAAAGCTGAACAGCGCCTGACGACAGGTTTCTACTGGCTGACGCAACAGATTAAGGCTGGCTTGAGGCGGATATTTGCCCAGTCGCAGCTTATCCAGCACGCCTTGCTGTACGCCTTCAACTTTAAATTCCAGCGGTGTTGTCAACGGAACGATGTCGAGATAGCCACGCGTGAGGAAATTTTCCTGCTCGTCACTTTCCTGCGGCGCACGCGGCGCTTTAGGCGAAGGTGCGCGTAGCCATTGGGTATTAGCGCAATTTTTTAATGGTGTCACATCACCCATGGCATCACGGAAAAGGTCTTCATCATCAAGGTTCATGGTGTTTCCTCTCGCCTGGTGTTTGCCTCCGCGTCCAATTCGACGCTAAAGCAAAAGAGTAGCAAAGGATTATGGGCAAAACATCTGTCACTTTTTGCGCTGTAATAAGCGCGCTCTAGCTGTAAACCTGGCAACAAAACGTTCCAGATCAATAAATGCGCTTCAGTCAGACCAGCGCAAACCGCGTAATACCTGACATTTGTGGGGTTTTAAGGACATTTACTGCTCGGATGAGTTCCCTTCGCTTAGAAAAATGTTAAAATTGACCGCAGTCAATAATCATCGAGCGTAACTATATGATCCAGGAAAAACGCAGCATTCGACGTATTCAGTCTGGCGGTTGTGCCATCCATTGTCAGGATTGCAGTATCAGCCAATTGTGTATTCCCTTCACGCTGAACGAGCACGAACTGGATCAGCTGGATAACATCATTGAGCGCAAAAAGCCGATTCAGAAAGGCCAGACGCTGTTCAAAGCCGGTGATGAACTGAAATCTCTCTACGCTATCCGCTCCGGCACTATCAAAAGCTACACCATCACTGAACAAGGCGACGAGCAAATTACTGGCTTCCATTTGGCAGGCGATTTGGTGGGTTTTGACGCCATTGTTGGTGCCAAACATCCAAGCTTTGCGCAAGCGCTGGAAACCGCGATGGTGTGCGAAATCCCGTTTGAAACGCTTGACGACCTCTCCGGTAAAATGCCGGCGCTGCGTCAGCAAATGATGCGTTTGATGAGCGGTGAAATCAAAGGCGATCAGGATATGATTCTGCTGCTGTCGAAGAAAAATGCCGAAGAGCGTCTGGCGGCATTTGTCTGGAATCTGTCGCGTCGTTTCGGTCAGCGCGGCTTCTCACAGCGTGAATTCCGTTTGACCATGACGCGTGGCGACATTGGTAACTATCTGGGACTAACCGTAGAAACCATCAGTCGTCTGCTGGGTCGCTTCCAGAAAAGTGGCATGCTGGCCGTAAAAGGCAAATATATCACCATTGAGAACCACGCTCTGCTGGCAGAATTAGCTGGCCAGACCGAACAAGCCGCGTGATTCTGTGCCGGGTTAATAAAAGTTATTTTATTGATCCGGCAACAACTTTTCCGCTTCTGCCCTGTCCAAACTTAGGCTATCTTTAACCCAACTTGCTTTGGTTTTAGGAGATCGGCTTATGTCCCGGTACCAAAATATTCTGGTGGCTATTGATGCCCAGCAGGACGATCAGCCCGCGCTGCGTCGTGCGGTTTATCTCAATCAACGTATTGGCGGAAAAATCAAAGCTTTCCTGCCTATTTACGACTTCTCATATGAAATGACCACGCTGCTGTCGCCCGACGAGCGCTCCAATATGCGCAAAGGGGTGATCAGCCAACGTACCGAATGGATCCGCCAACAGGCCCAGGCATATATTGAGGCCGGCGTTGAAATTGAAATCAAAGTGGTTTGGCATAACCGTCCCTATGAAGCCATCATCCAGGAAATTCTGGCACATCAGCATGATTTAGTGTTGAAAATGGCGCACCAGCACGATCGCCTCGAAGCGGTCATCTTCACCCCGACGGATTGGCATCTGCTGCGTAAATGTCCATGTCCGGTATGGATGGTGAAAGATCAGGCGTGGCCCGAAGGCGGCAAAGCGGTGGTAGCGGTCAACTTAGCCAGCGAAGAGCCGCATCATGATGAGCTGAATCAGAAGCTGATTCGTGAAACCACGCTGCTTGCCGAGATGGTGAATCACACCGAAGTGCATTTGGTCGGCGCTTACCCCATCACCCCGATCAATATTGCTATCGAACTGCCCGACTTTGATCCCAGCGTTTACAACGACGCGATTCGCGGCCAGCATTTAGTGGCGATGAAAGCGCTGCGTCAAAAATTCTCCATCAGTGAAGAGTTCACCCACGTGGCGAAAGGTTTGCCCGAGGAAGTGATTCCGGATATTGCCTCGCATCTGGACGCCGGCATTGTGGTGCTCGGCACCATCGGCCGTACCGGTTTGTCAGCCGCGTTCCTGGGTAACACTGCGGAACAGGTGATTGATCATCTGCGTTGTGATTTGTTGGCGATCAAGCCAGACGATTTCAAATCGCCGATTGATCACGATGACGAAGAAGATGAAGACGATTGATTAAAAAAAGGGCGGCTCGCCATGGCCGCCCTACTTATTTCTACTCAGGGCGGTGAATCACATCACCGCCCTGCTTTTTTACAGCGCGCGCAGAATGCCTTCCACGCTCGCTTTTGCATCGCCAAACAGCATCTGCGTATTGTCTTTAAAGAACAGCGGATTCTGGACACCCGCATATCCGGTGCTCATCGAGCGTTTAAACACAATCACGTTCTGCGCTTTCCACACTTCCAGCACCGGCATGCCAGCGATTGGACTGCGCGGATCTTCCAGTGCGGCTGGGTTAACGGTGTCATTCGCGCCAATCACCAAAACGGTATCGGTATCGCTGAAGTCATCGTTAATCTCGTCCATTTCCAGCACCACATCGTAAGGCACTTTCGCTTCCGCCAGCAGTACGTTCATGTGACCCGGCAAACGACCGGCAACCGGATGAATACCAAAGCGAACTTTGATACCGCGCGCGCGCAGCTTTTCGGTAATCTCCGCTACCGGATACTGCGCCTGCGCCACCGCCATGCCATAACCCGGCGTGATCACTACAGAAGAAGAGGCTTTCAGCATTTCTGCCGTCTCTTCCGCCGTAATTTCACGGTGCTCGCCCACTTCATCGCTTTCGCCGCCCACGCTTACGTCGGTACCAAAACCACCGGCGATCACGCTAATAAAGGAGCGGTTCATCGCTTTACACATGATGTAAGAGAGGATGGCACCGGAAGAACCGACCAGCGCACCGGTAACGATCAGCAAATCATTGCTCAGCATGAAGCCTGCCGCCGCCGCCGCCCAACCGGAGTAAGAGTTCAGCATTGAGACCACAACCGGCATATCCGCGCCACCAATTGACGCCACCAGATGCCAGCCAAACACCAGCGCAATGACGGTCATCAGCAGCAGCGCAAACACCTGCGCACCGGTGCTATCAGTTTGTACGAACCACAGCATCAGCAGGAAGGAAACCACCAACGCCGCGAGGTTCATTTTATGACGATGTGGCAGCATCAGCGCTGATGAGGAGATCTTGCCGCGCAGTTTGCCAAACGCCACCAGTGAACCAGTAAAGGTCACCGCACCGATGAAGATGCCGAGGAACACTTCGGTCAGATGGATATTTTCCATCACCGGCGCGAGGCCTGGCGCGTGATCGATATAGCTGTTGAAGCCCACCAACACCGCCGCCAAACCCACGAAGCTGTGCAGAATGGCAACCAGTTCCGGCATTTCGGTCATTTCGACTTTTTTCGCCAGACGCAAACCAATTGCACCGCCGATCACCATCGCCAGCAGAATCCAGGCAACGTTCCCGGTGTTCGGGCCAAATATGGTGGCGAGCAGCGCAATCGCCATGCCGCTCATACCAAAAATATTACCCTGCTTTGAGGTCTCGTGTTTCGAGAGACCGGCAAGGCTGCAAATAAACAGAATCGCGGCAACAATATATGCTGCAGTAACTAATCCGCCAGACATGTTGCTACCCCTTAATTCTTACGAAACATTTTCAGCATGCGCTGGGTGACGGTGAAACCACCGAAGATATTGATGCTGGCGATCAGTACGGCGATAAACGACAGAATCGTGACCCAACCGCCGTGGCCCATCTGCAGCACCGCACCCACCACAATAATGCCGGAAATGGCGTTGGTGACGGCCATCAAAGGCGTGTGCAATGCGTGACTCACGTTCCACACTACGTAATAGCCGACCACGCAAGAGAGCGCGAACACGGTGAAGTGTGACAGGAAGTCCGGCGGCGCGACGTTGGCCAGGCAGGCAAACAGCACCACCGCCAGCGCCAGCAGCAGATACTTGCGCCATGGTGAAACCGGTTTGGCTTCGGCCTTCGGCAGCGGCTGTGCGGCGGGTTGCGCTTTCGGCGCGGCGGAAACCTGAATCGGCGGCGCTGGCCATGTCACTTCGCCATCACGAATCACCGTCACCCCGCGCACCACCACGTCGTCGAAATCAACGGTAATTTCGCCGTTTTTCTCTTTGCACAGCAGTTTCAGAAGGTTGACAAGGTTGGTGCCGTAAAGCTGTGAGGATTGGGTTGGCAGGCGGCTTGGCAAATCGGTGTAACCAATAATCTTCACGCCGTTAGGGGTTAAGGTCACCTGATCGGCCACCGTCAATTCGCAGTTACCGCCAGTTTGCGCAGCCAGATCGACGATTACGCTGCCTGGTTTCATGCTGGCAACCATCTCGGCAGTAATCAGCTTCGGGGCCGGACGGCCAGGAATCAACGCGGTGGTGACGATAATGTCCACTTCTTTCGCCTGCGCGGCAAACAGCTCCATCTCTGCCTTAATAAAGGCTTCAGACATCACTTTGGCATAACCATCGCCGCTGCCCGCTTCCTCTTCAAAGTCCAGCTCAAGGAACTCGGCGCCCATACTCTGTACCTGCTCTTTCACTTCCGGACGCGTATCGAACGCACGCACGATGGCACCCAAACTGCCTGCCGCACCGATGGCCGCTAATCCCGCGACGCCCGCACCGATCACCATCACTTTGGCTGGCGGCACTTTACCGGCAGCGGTGATTTGACCGGTGAAGAAGCGGCCGAATTCATGAGCGGCTTCAACGATGGCGCGATAACCCGCGATGTTCGCCATTGAGCTCAACGCATCCAGCGCCTGCGCACGAGAAATACGCGGCACCGAATCCATCGCCATCACGGTGACGTTGCGTGCTGCCAGCTTTTCTAACAGCGCGGGATTCTGCGCAGGCCAGATAAAGCTCACCAGCGTGCTACCGGCGCGCGTCAGTTCAATCTCCTGATCGTCCGGCGCATTCACTTTCAAAACGATGTCCGATTGCCACACATCGTGAGTGTTAGTAATAGTGGCGCCGACGGCGATAAAGCTTTCATCATCAAAGCTGGCGCGAAGTCCTGCGCTCTGTTCAACGGTGACGCTAAATCCCAGCTTGATCAGTTGCTCAACGGTCTTTGGCGTGGCGGCCACGCGCGACTCGTTGGCTAACCGTTCTTTGGGTATCCCAATTAACATACTGTTTCCTTTCAACAATTAAAGGATGAGGTTCTGAAAGTGGCAAAAAGCTCAAAAGCCGAAACAGTGTTTCAGCTTTTTATGAGCAAAATGCACAATGTAACAAAGTCTTTATAACCTACTGAAAATATGAAGAGTGATCCACAGCGATAACGCCCACTTATGACATTCACACAAATATTCAGACACAAAGATTGAATGCCATGTTTTGCCACTGCATTTGGTGTTTATTAAAAAATATTCTGCTGCGCAAAATCGTGTCATGTCGAATTAAGTGTTTTTAAAAAACTTTAATTAACAATGCGTTAACTATTATGGCATTAAGTGTTACCAGAATAAGTGGTTATCTGTGCAAAAAAGAGCCGTAACAGAAGTCAATGACAGGTCGATGAATAAACGGCAGAGATTGTCAATGTTATGCGCTTAAATTGGCTGAGACAGGCCGATTATTACATGCAATAATCAACGGCTAATCTGTTATACATCAAGAGTCCAGCACGTTTTCGTACTCATTTTGCGTAAGGCGAAGGATCATTTTTATGAAGCTGAAGAACACCATTCTGGCGTCAACCTTGTTATCACTGCTGGCAGCGAATGCGTTTGCTGCTAGAGAGTTAACGCCAGAGCAAGCGGCCGCGTTGAAACCATTCGAACGTATTAATATCAGCGGCCGTTTCAATGCGATTGGCGATGCAACTGATGCCATCTCCAAACAAGCCGATGCCAAAGGCGCTGACTCTTTCTATGTTCAGGGTATTAATGATAGCAACGGCAACGGCGGTAACTGGCGCGTAACGGCTGATTTGTATAAAGCTAACGCACCGAAAGCGGATGACTCCACTAAATATCGCACCTTCTTAGGCGTGAAAGAGCTGCCGAAAGCAGAAGCTTATCGCCTTGAGCCGTATGACACCGTATCGGTAAATGGCTTCTTCTCCAGCCAGCCAGATGTTAATGAAGCGATTGCCAAGGCAGCCAAAAATAAAGGTGCGGCATCGTTCTTTATCGTGCGTCAGGTTGATGCTAACAACGGCGGCAACCAGTACGTGACCGCGTATGTTTACAAGGCTGATGCGCCAGAACGTAAAGTACAGAACACCTCTGATTCAATCCCAGCAGATTCTGAAGCCGGTAAAGCAGCATTGGCCGCAGGTGGCACCGCCGCCACTAAAGTGGCCATTCCTGGCGTGGCCTCTTCGGATACCCCAAGCCGCAACGTTGGTCGTTTCTTCGAAACGCAAAGCTCAACCGGCCAACGTTACACGGTGAAAACTGCCGATGGCCGTAGCGTGCAGGAAGTGAATGCGATTACTGCTGCGCAGATGCAGCCGTTTGACACCATCACCTTCTCCGATCACTTTGGTACCCCAACCGAAATCTCGGAAGCGGTTGGCAAACGCGCAGTGGAAAAAGGCGCTAAGTACTACCACATCACGCGTCAATGGCAGAACCAGAGCGGCGGCAACCTGACCGTCACCGCCGATCTGTTCAAGTAATAGCGATTAAGGGCGGCGTCCGCCGCCCTTTTCAAAATCTCCTTCATACTAACTGCATAATCTGTGCGCAGATTTGCATAGTCTTGCATTGCCTTCCCCGTTTGCACTCCGTAAAATCTGCCGCCTGTTTTTAGGGGATTCCGTTTCAAAGTTGGCTCATTGCCACGCGACACTCCAGCGGAATCGTCACCACCCAGCATACTCTGCTGTTTAGGATGGGCGTTTTGGATAAAAAATTAGGTCTTAGTGCGCTCACCGCGTTGGTACTCAGCTCTATGCTGGGCGCTGGCGTGTTCAGCCTGCCGCAAAATATGGCAGCGGTTGCCGGCCCGGCGGCGCTGCTGATCGGCTGGCTCATCACCGGCGTTGGCATCATCTTCCTGTCGCTCGCCATGCTGTTGCTGACGCGGCTGAAACCAGAGTTGGATGGCGGCATCTTTACCTATGCGCGCGCCGGATTTGGCGAGCTGATGGGCTTCTGCTCGGCGTGGGGATATTGGCTGTGTGCGGTTATTGCCAACGTCTCTTATCTGGTGATTGTCTTCTCGGCGCTGAGTTTCTTTACCGACACGCCGGATCGCGTGGTGTTTGGTGATGGCAATACGTGGCAGGCGATGCTCGGCGCGTCGGTGCTGCTGTGGCTGGTGCATTGTCTGGTGCTGCGCGGCGTGCAAACTGCGGCCAGCATTAATCTGCTGGCGACCCTGGGAAAACTGGTGCCGCTGTTGCTGTTTGTGGTGCTGGCGCTGCTGGCATTCAACTACGATCGCTTCCGCTTTGATTTCAGCGGCGTGGAACTCGGTCAGCCGTTGTGGCAGCAGGTGAAGCAAACCATGCTGATCACCTTGTGGGTATTTATTGGTGTGGAAGGCGCGGTGGTGGTTTCTGCGCGTGCGCGTAATAAACAGGATGTCGGACGCGCCACGCTGATGGCGGTGCTGGCCGCGCTGCTGGTCTACTTGCTGGTTACGCTGCTGTCGTTAGGCGTGATTCCGCGTGCCGAGCTGGCGCAGATGCGCAACCCTTCTATGGCGGGTTTGATGAAGCATTTGCTCGGTCATTGGGGCGATGCGGTGATTGCGGTCGGATTGATTATTTCGGTGTGCGGCGCTTATCTGAGCTGGACGATTATGGCCGCTGAAGTGCCGTTCCTCGCCGCACAACAAGGTGCCTTCCCGCGCAGCATCGCGCGTCAGAACCGCCACAACTCCCCTTCGGCGTCGTTATGGCTGACCAACGGCAGCGTACAGGTTTGCCTGATTTTGATCGCCTTAACCGGTGCGGATTACAACACGCTGCTGACCATCGCTTCAGAAATGATTTTGGTGCCCTATCTGCTGGTGGGTCTGTATCTGATTAAGGTAGTACGCGGGCAGAACAAACCCTGGGCGATGTTTACCGGCGTCGGTGCCAGCGTCTATGGCATTTGGCTGCTGTATGCATCGGGTCCTTTGCATTTGCTGCTTTCAGTCGTGCTCTATGCGCCCGGATTGCTGCTGTTTCTGTACGCACGACGCGGCGGCCGTGGCGACAAAATGTTGTCACAGCTGGAGCGCATCGCGATTGTGTTGTTGATTGCGGCGTCACTGCCCGCGTTGTGGCAGCTAACGAATTAGTGCGGCTGGAGGGGAATGGAAACGCACAGCAGGTCATCCTGCTGTGTCAGATTGAGCGGCTTACGGTATTCCTGATGAATAGCGTCAAGCTGCTCGGTTGACAGCGGATACGGCAGCTGAATATCAAAGCGGCTGATGTGTTGTTGTTCGGCCAGGGTGATCAAACGCGCGATATTAATCTCGTCGCTCACCTGTGTTGAAATGATTTGTAATGCTAATTCTTTCAGATGATCGTCGCTGGCCTGAAGGTTGTGCGCCGATTTACGCGTCACCATGCCAAAAATAGGCATCACGCCATAAATGGCATCAACAAAACTCCAGCGTTTTTTGCAGGAAGCGGAGAGAAAATCACTGTAATTGAAGCAGATGCGATCACTGTATCCGGCTGAAGCCAGCTCTTTATCAGACACTCTCGCACTCCTCCTGTTTTTCGTTACGGTTCCGAACCTTGCGCGACAACGCGCCGCTAATGATGGCACATTTCACGGTATACATACCAGTCACGCAGGGATATTTCGTGCGATAGCGTAGAGCTCAGGACCAGGAAAAGCTATGCTGCTGAGATTCTCATCCGTCACAGTGAATTATGAACAAAATCGTCTATGTGGAAGATGAGCCAGAAGTAGGCGAACTGATCGCCGCTTATCTTGGCCGCCACGATATTGAAGTTATTGTTGAAACGCGCGGTGACCGCGCCGAAGCCACCATCGCCCTGCACGATCCCGATTTAGTGATGCTGGATATCATGTTACCCGGCAAAGATGGCATGACACTGTGCCGCGATCTACGTGCCAGCTGGCAAGGTCCGATTGTGCTGCTCACCTCGCTCGATAGCGACATGAACCACATTCTGTCGCTGGAGATGGGCGCTAACGATTACATCCTCAAAACCACGCCGCCGGCGGTGTTGCTGGCGCGCCTACGTTTGCATCTGCGTCAGGCGCATGCCGGTCAGCCGGAAGTGACGCCCGCTCTACAAAGCTCACAACGCGTGCTGCGTTTTGGTTCCCTGACCATCGACTCGCTCAATCGCCAGGTGACGCTGTTTGAGGAGAATATTGTGCTATCCACCGCCGATTTCGATCTGCTGTGGGAACTGGCGAATCACGCCGGACAGATCCTCAATCGCGATGCGCTGCTGAAAACCCTGCGCGGCGTGACCTACGATGGCATGGATCGCAGCATCGACGTGGCAATTTCTCGCTTACGCAAAAAACTCTACGATAGCGCCACCGAGCCATTCCGCATCAAAACCATCCGTAACAAAGGCTATCTGTTCGCGCCGCAGGCCTGGGATACCCGTTCCGCATGAGAAAGCTCTTTATTCAGTTCTATTTGCTGCTGTTCGTCTGTTTTCTGGTGATGACGCTGCTGGTTGGGCTGGTATACAAATTCACCGCCGAACGCGCCGGACGCCAGTCGATGAACGACTTGATGGCCAGCTCGCTTTTTTTGATGCGCAGCGAACTGCGCGAGATCCCACCGCGCGACTGGAGCAAAACCATTCGCAGCCTCGATCTTGACCTGTCGTTTGATCTGAATATTGAACCGATGAGCAAATATCAGCTGGGTGATGCAGACATGAAGCGCCTGCGCGCCGGGGAAATCGTGGCGATTGACGATCAGTACACCTTCTTACAGCATATTCCGCGCAGCCACTATGTGCTTTCCGTTGGCCCGATTCCGTATCTTTTCTATCTGCATCAGATGCGCATTCTGGATATCGCGCTGCTGGCATTTATCGGGATGTCGCTGGCGCTGCCGGTGTTTATCTGGCTGCGTCCGCACTGGCAAGAGATGCAGCGGCTAGAGAAAGCCGCGCAGCGTTTTGGCCGGGGCGAACTCGACGTGCGCACCCATTTTGAAAGCACCTCCAGCCTGCACAGTCTTGGCGTGGCGTTTAATCAGATGGCGGAGAACATCAACACGCTGGTTGCCAGTAAGAAACAGCTGATTGACGGCATCGCACACGAGTTGCGTACGCCGCTGGTACGACTGCGCTACCGGCTGGAGATGAGCGATAACCTCACCGCCACGGAATCCGCCGCGCTGAACCGCGATGTGGGCCAGCTGGAGAGTTTGATTGAGGAGTTGCTGACGTATGCGCGCCTCGATCGTCCGCGCGTTGATCTTCATCTGCAATCCTTCGATCTGGCGCAATGGCTGCGTGCACATATTGAAGACGTGCAAACCATGAATCCGCAGACGCAGATTGCGCTGGATATCCCGCAGCTGGAGAACGTCGGCAGCGCTGATACGCGCCTTATGGAGCGTGTGCTGGATAATCTGGTGAATAACGCCCTGCGCTATGCGCAACAGCGCCTGCGCGTCAGCTTATGGTTTGATGGCGCGCTGGGCTGTTTGCAGGTGGAAGACGACGGTCCGGGCATTCCACAGGAAGAGCGCGCCCGCGTGTTCGAACCTTTTGTACGCCTCGATCCGAGCCGCGATCGCGCCACCGGCGGTTGTGGTTTGGGTCTGGCGATCGTGCACTCCATTGCGCTGGCCATGCAGGGAAAAGTGTCGATTGAGAGCAGCCCGCTTGGCGGCGCCAGCGTTCGCTTTTGCTGGCCGGTTGATCTACCCTTGCGGGACATTGCGCCACGCTTACCGTCATAAGGAGCTTTTTACGTGACTTCCGCTTATCAAGAACTTAGCCGCACTTTTCAGCGTCTCTCCCGCTTTGGCCATTTAGGCGCCATTGCCGGTGTCGATATGCAAACCACTATGCCGCCGGGCGGCAGCCAGGCGCGCGGTGAAGCGATGGCCGAACTGAGCGTGTTCATGCACGAAGTGCTGACCGATAAACGCCTCGGCGGGCTGTTTGATGCCGCGCAGCAGGAATCATTGAATGATGTCGAGCAGGTTAACCTGAGCGAGATGCAGCGCGCCTGGCAGCAAGCGACGCTGCTGCCCGCCTCACTGGTGGAAGCCAAGTCGCTGGCCGGTTCGCGCTGTGAACACGCCTGGCGTCAGCAGCGTCCGGCGAACGACTGGCAAAGTTTCTCCGCCAATCTGAAAGAAGTGGTCAAGCTGAGTCGTCAAGAGGCGCAGCTGCGTGCCGATGCACTCGGCGTATCGCGCTACGACGCGCTGCTGGATGTGTTTGAGCCTGGCATGACCAGCGCGCAGCTGGATCAAACCTTTAGCGATCTGAAAAGCTGGTTGCCCGACCTGCTACAAAGAGCAGTGGCGAAGCAGCAGCAAACCCCGATCGCGCAGCCGGTGGGTCCGTTCGCTATCGAATCGCAGAAACAGCTCGGCCTGAGCGTGATGAAAACGCTGGGCTTCGATTTCAATCACGGTCGTTTAGATGTGAGTGCGCATCCGTTCTGCGGCGGCGTGCCGGAAGATGTGCGCATTACCACGCGTTACAATGAGAACGACTTCCTCAGCGCCATGATGGGCGTAATTCATGAAACCGGCCATGCGCGTTACGAGCAGAATCTGCCAAAACAGTGGCGCGGTCAGCCGGTGGCGCAGGCGCGTTCTACCGCAATTCATGAGTCGCAAAGCCTGTTTATGGAGATGCAGCTGGGGCGCAGTAAAGCCTTCCTGCAGCACATTCATCCGCAGGTGGTGGCGCTGATGGGCGATCAGCCTGCGCTGACGTTAAACAACTTTATCCGTCAGGCGCAGCGCGTGAAGCCGGGCTTTATTCGTGTCGACGCTGATGAACTGAGTTATCCGGCGCACGTGATTTTACGTTACGAGATCGAGCGCGCGCTGATTGAGGGCGAGATTGAAGTTGAAGATATCCCGGCGCTGTGGGACGAGAAGATGCAGCAATCGTTGGGCATTGATACGCGCGGTAATTATCGCGATGGCTGCATGCAGGATATTCACTGGACCGACGGTGCGTTTGGCTATTTCCCAACCTACACCTTGGGTGCGATGTATGCAGCCCAGCTGTTCCAGGCGGTGAAGCGTGCCATTCCGCAGGTTGAGGCGCTGATCCAGCAAGGTGAGTTGCAGCCAGTGTTTGACTGGTTGCAGCAGAACATCTGGCAGCACGGCAGCCGTTTCCCAACGCAGCAGCTGCTGATCAATGCCACCGGCGAAGCGCTGAATCCGCACTATTTCCGTCAGCACCTTGAACAACGTTATCTCTCTGAGTAAACTGCGCGGCGGCCGATGCGGCCGCCCTTTTCTCTTCCTTTACGCCGCTTTGTACAATCCGTTACACGCCGATACCAATGCCTCACGGAAAGCCTGAATTGTTTTTCATATAGTGTTTTCACCGGCCCCGCAGTGGGCTACACATGAAAAAATAGTTCGAGGATTTTGCAATGAAAAAATTATTTGCACTGGTGATCGCCGCTGCTATGGGTATGTCTTCTGTTGCTTTCGCTGCTGAGACCACAGCTGCTCCAGCAACGCCAGCAACCACTGCAGCGCCAGCGAAACACAAAGCAGTACATCATAAGAAACCTGCTGCTCAGAAAGCGCAGGCTGCTAAGAAGCACAAAAAAGTAGAGAAGAAAGCGCCAGCTGCACAGAAAGCTCAGGCCGCTAAAAAGCATCATAAAAAAGCAACCAAGCCAGCTGCACAGAAAGCCCAGGCTGCGAAAAAGCACCACAAAAAAGCAACCAAGCCAGCTGCACAGAAAGCCCAGGCTGCTAAAAAGCACCACAAGGCAACCAAGCCAGCTGCGCAGAAAGCTCAGGCTGCTAAAAAGCACCACAAAGTAACTAAGCCAGCTGCGCAGAAAGCTCAGGCTGCTAAAAAGCACCACAAAGTGAAAAAAGCAGCTAAATAAGATCGCCTTTAGCGCCAACACCGTATTGATGATTGAAAACACCCGGTTATGCCGGGTGTTTATTTACTGGAGTAGCGAAAAATGGTGCGTCGCTATCGCTTCGAAATTATTCTGATTGTGATGATCCTCTGTGGCATAGTTGCAGCCAGCTTTTTTATCTAGTCGTTGTAGCGTGCTGATTACTCCAATATTTCTCCCTTTTTCACCGCTCACCGACTATAGTTATCGCTCAAGCGTGATGACAACAACTTCTACTTATTCTCGCCATTGAGAGAACTATGCGCCTGGCTATCCTGTTACTCGTTGGTCTTTTCAGTTTTACCCACACAGCACATGCCGATGATGAAGATGGGCCAAGCCCGGAAGACATCAAAACGTTGTTCTTTGGCAAAGATCATCGCCAGGCGATTAGCGACGTGAGCGCCGCGCCCTGGGATGCCATCGGTCAGTTAGAGACCGAAAGCGGTAACCTCTGCACTGCCACCTTGATTTCTGCCCATCTGGCGTTGACCGCCGGACACTGTTTATTGGCTCCGCCCGGCAAGTTTGATAAGCCGGTGGCGCTGCGTTTTATGGCCAGCGCGAAAGGTTGGCGCTACGAGATTCATGATATTGATGCGCGCGTTGAACCCTCTTTAGCGCGCCGGTTGCAGGCAGACGGCGAAGGCTGGATCGTGCCGCCGGGAGCCGCACCCTACGATTATGGACTGGTTATTTTGCATAACCCGCCCTCCGGTATTGTGCCGATTCCATTGTTTGAGGGTTCGCGTGGCGATTTAACCGCCGCGTTGAAAACCACGCAACGTAAAGTGACGCAAGCCGGATATCCGGCCGATCACCTGGATACGCTTTATTCGCACAGCGATTGTTTAGTGACCGGTTGGGCGCAGCGTGCAGTGTTGTCGCATCAGTGCGATACCTTGCCGGGCGACAGCGGTTCGCCGCTGCTGTTGAAGAGCGGTGATGAGTGGCAGTTGATTGCAGTACAGAGTTCAGCACCCGCGCCGGCCGATCGTTACCGTGCCGATAACCGCGCGATTGCGGTGCCGTCCTTTAAAGATAAGCTGGAAGAGTTAGCTCAGTAATTCGGCGCTCTCAGGCAAAAAGGCGGGGCCGCTACGTAACGTCGTCGTGGCCCATCCCTGGGGCCGCTGCCCCGCCTTGCCGTTTTCTTCGAGAATTGTGCGATGTTAAAACCGCGCTGTTTCGTAGCGGCGCGATTTATCGCGCCATCTAACAATTAACTCAACTGCTCCATCGCCTGCAGAATACGCTTATCCGAAATTGGATAAGGCGTGCCCAGCTGCTGGGCGAAATAGCTAATTCGCAGCTCTTCCAGCATCCAGCGAATCGCCTGCACGTCGGCATCATCCTGACGCTGGGGCGGCAATTTATTCCGCCACGTCTGCCAGGCTTGCTCCACCGCCTGCACTTTTAGCATACGCGCACGATCGCTGTGAGGATCGACCGGCAGCTTCTCGAGACGACGCTCAATACCTTGCAGATAGCGCAGCGTATCACCAAGACGCGACCAGCCATTACCGGTGACGAAACCGCGATACACCAGGCCATTCATTTGCGCTTTGATATCGCCTAACGCCAGCGCCAGCGACATATCCACGCGTCCTTTAAGGAACTTGTTGATATTGAACACGCAGGTCAGGATCTGTTCGACCTGTTTAGCGATGGTGACCACGGTTTCATTCAAATCAGCACGCACTTTGTCGCGCAGCTGTTCGAAGTTTTCCTGTTGCCACGCCGGGCCGCCCGCCTCCGCCATCAGCTTATCCACGCCGCAGGCGATGCAGTCATCGATCAGTTCCAGCACTTTGCCGTAGGGATTGAAGTACAAACCGAGTTTGGCTTTGTTCGGTAGCTTCTCGTGCAGATACTTGGTTGGCGACGGAATGTTGAGCAGCAGCAGGCGACGCTGACCGCGCCACATCATTTTCTGCTGTTCCACTTCGCTATCGAACAGGCGAATCGCCACGCTGTCCTTTTCATCCACCAGCGCCGGCCAGGCTTTGACCTGATAGCTGCCGCGCTTCTGCTCGTAGCTTTGCGGCAAATCGCCAAAGCTCCAGATGTGCAAACCGCTCTGTTCCAGGCCATCATCCGCCACTTTCGACAGCGTTTCCTGCACTTTGCCTTTCAGCAGCAGCCGCAGCTGATGCAGATTTTTGCCTTCCTGCAGCTTACGGTTGTGCTCGTCAACCACCCGGAAAGTCATTTTCAGGTGATCGGGCACCTGATCCCACTGCCAGGCTTCCCGGTCAATGGTGACGCCGGTCATGCGGCGGAATTCGCGTTCCAGCGCATCCAGCAACGGCAGTTCCATCGCCGTAACGCGGCCGAGAAACGCTTCGGCGTAGTTGGGCGCGGGTACCAGATTGCGGCGCACCGGCTTGGGAAGCGATTTGATCAGCGCGATAACCAGTTCGCGGCGCACGCCCGGAATTTGCCACTCAAAACCGGTCTCTTCGATTTGGTTCAGCAGCGGCAGCGGAATGTGCACCGTCACGCCATCGGCATCCGCGCCCGGTTCAAACTGATAGCTCAGTTTGAGTTTCAGGTTGCCTTGATGCCAGAAGTTGGGGTAATCGAGCTGGCTGACTTTGTCCGCGCCGTCTTTGATCAGCATTTGCTTATCAAAGCTCAGCAGATCCGGATTCTCTTTGCTGGCCTGCTTCCACCAGCTATCGAAATGGCGTGCAGACACCACGTCGCTGCCGATGCGGCGATCGTAGAAAGCGAACAGCGTTTCATCATCGACCAGAATGTCGCGTCGACGCGATTTGTGCTCCAGATCTTCAATTTCGTTGCGCAGTTTCAGGTTATTGCGGAAGAAGGCGTGACGCGTCTGCCAATCGCCCTCCACCAGCGCATGACGGATAAACAGCTCGCGGCTCAGTTGGGGATCGATGCGGCTGTAATTAACCTTACGCGCCTGCACAATTGCCAGGCCGTAAAGCGTCACTTTTTCCGTCGCCATCACCGCGCCCTGTGCTTTTTCCCAGTGCGGTTCGCTGTAACTGCGTTTAATCAGATGCTGCGCCAGCGGTTCGATCCATTCCGGATCGATACGTGCGGCAACGCGGCCCCATAAACGGCTGGTTTCCACCAGTTCCGCCACCATGGTCCACTTCGGCGACTTCTTAAACAGCCCGGAACCGGGGAAGATGGCGAAGCGCGCGTTGCGAGCGCCGGTAAACTCCTGCTTATCGTTATCTTTCTGACCAATATGCGACAGCAAACCGGTAAGCAAAGCGCAGTGCACTTCACGATACGGCGCAGGTTCGCTGTTCACCGGCATCCCCTGTTCCCGCACCACCTGACGCAGTTGCGTGTAGATATCCTGCCATTCACGCACGCGCAGATAGTTAAGGAACTCGGTTTTACACAAGCGGCGGAAGTGATTGCTGGAGAGCGCTTTTTGCTGCTCCTGCAGGTAATTCCACAAATTCACGAAGGCGAGGAAATCGGACTCTTTATCCTCAAAACGACGATGTTTTTCGTCAGATGCCTGCTTTTTATCCGAAGGACGCTCGCGCGGGTCCTGAATCGATAGCGCCGCGGTGATGATCATCGCTTCGCGTACGCAGCCAAATTTTTGCGCTTCCAGCACCATGCGCGCCATACGCGGATCGACTGGCAACTGCGCGAGCTGGCGGCCCGAAGGCGTCAGCTTGTAGGTTTCGTCTTCACTCAGCGTGATGGCACCCAGCTCTTCCAGCAGGCGCACGCCATCCTGAATATTGCGCTTGTCCGGTGCTTCGACAAATGGGAAGGCAGCAATATCGCCCAGTCCCAGCGCGGTCATCTGCAGAATCACCGAGGCGAGGTTAGTACGCAGAATTTCGGGATCGGTAAATTCCGGGCGGCTGAGGAAATCATCCTCGGAATAGAGGCGAATACAGATACCTTCCGAAACGCGGCCGCAGCGCCCTTTTCGCTGATTAGCGGAAGCCTGCGAAATCGGCTCAATCGGCAAGCGCTGCACTTTAGTGCGGAAACTGTAGCGGCTGATACGTGCGGTGCCAGGATCGATAACATATTTGATGCCAGGCACGGTCAGCGAGGTTTCCGCCACGTTGGTCGCCAGCACGATGCGGCGTCCGCTATGCGACTGGAACACGCGGTTTTGCTCGGCGTTCGACAGGCGCGCATACAGCGGCAGAATCTCGGTGTGCGCAATATCGCGCTTCATCAGCGCATCGGCAGTATCGCGGATTTCGCGCTCGCCGCTCATAAAGATCAGGATATCGCCGCGGCTCTCTTGTCCCAGCTCATCGACCGCATCAAAAATAGCCTGCAGCTGATCGCGATCGGTGTCGTCAGCCTCTTCCACCATTGGGCGATAACGCACTTCGACCGGATACGTCCGGCCGGACACTTCAATCACCGGCGCATTGTGGAAATGGCGTGAGAAACGCTGCGGATCGATGGTCGCTGACGTGATAATGACTTTTAAGTCGGGACGACGCGGCAACAGTTCGCGCAGATAGCCGAGCAGGAAATCGATGTTCAGACTGCGTTCGTGTGCTTCATCGATAATGATGGTGTCGTACTGCAGCAACAGGCGATCCTGCTGGATTTCTGCCAGCAGGATACCGTCGGTCATCAGCTTAACCTGGGTGGTTTCGCTCACCTGATCGTTAAAGCGCACCTTGTAACCGATGGTGCCGCCGAGCGAGGTTTCCAGCTCATCGGCAATGCGGTTGGCCACGGTGCGCGCCGCCAGACGACGCGGCTGAGTGTGACCAATCAGCCCTTTAACCCCGCGCCCCAACGCCAGGCAGATTTTCGGCAGCTGCGTGGTTTTACCCGATCCGGTTTCACCCGCGACGATCACTACCTGATGCTGACTGATCGCATCAGCAATGTCCTGCTGCTTCTGACTAACCGGCAGGTTGTCCGGGAAAGTGATGCGCGGTGTCGCCGCCGTGCGCTGCGCCAGGCGTTGCTCCGCCGCGACAAATTCCGGCTCCAGTTCAGCCACAATGCCCTGCTGCGCCGCAGGATTTTTCACCTTTGCAGCACCCAGCAGTCGACGTCGCAGACGTTGACTGTCGCGCAGCGTCAGATTATCGAGCCGCGGCCAAAGGGAGGCTAAAGGTGAAGAGTCGGATGATGACATAGCGATGCGTACCTGTTGTTGCAGCGGGCAGATGATTTCCCGGCGGATTCAAGCAATTAATGGTCGGCATCATAGCACAATTTGGAACACCTGCCTGAACGGGACGTGCGAGGTTATTCAATTATTTCGAACATTGATCTCGAAATATTGCGCTTTTACCTCGCGGGCTAACTCCGTACAGTGTAAAGCATTGAGCGGTAAGCCAACCGCGTAACGCACAGGAAAATACCATGAGCAAAGTTTTAGTTCTGAAATCAAGCATCCTCGCTGGTTACTCTCAGTCAAATCAACTGGCTGACTTCTACGCTGACGAAGCACGCGCTAAAGGTGACTCGGTTACCGTACGTGATTTAGCCGCGCAGCCGATTCCGGTGCTGGATGGTGAGCTGGTTGGCGCGCTGCGCCCATCCGATGCCCCACTGTCACCACGTCAGCAGGAAGCGCTGTCTCTCTCCGATGAGCTGATTGCTGAACTGCAAGCCCATGACACCGTGGTTATTGCCGCACCCATGTACAACTTCAACATTCCAACTCAGTTGAAAAATTACTTCGATCTGATTGCCCGCGCTGGCGTGACCTTCCGTTACACCGAAGCAGGCCCGGAAGGTCTGGTGACCGGCAAACGTGCGGTGATCCTCTCCAGCCGTGGCGGCATCCATAAAGATACGGCCAGCGATCTGCTAACGCCATACGTGAAGCTGTTCCTCGGCTTCATCGGTATCACTGACGTGGAGTTCGTGTTCGCGGAAGGCATCGCTTATGGTCCAGAAGTGGCGACCAAAGCGGCTAACGATGCAAAAGACGCCATCAAACAAATCGTTGCTGCGTAATCATTTTTTTCGCATGATCAATGCCCGTCAGGCTTAACCGGCGGGCATTTTTTTTGCTGTTATTTTTCAGCACAGCGAAAGGAGATGAAGTGACACAACACAATCAATATGGTCAGCCTATCGGTTTTGCGCTACCCGACTGGCAACCCGCAATCTTCCCGCCCGCTGCTATTCTCACTGGCCGCTTTTGCCATCTCACACCGCTTCAACTCAATCACGCGCCCGCCCTGTTTGCCGCCTTTTTGCTGGCACCCGACGATCGCGACTGGACCTGGCTTGGCGCATCGCAGCCGCAATCGTTAGCCGAGATGAACGATTGGATTGCTAACAAAATAGGTGACCGTGGATTGGTCAGTTATGCGGTGATCGATCAGGCTAATCAGCAAGCGGTTGGCGCGGTCTGTTTCGCCAATATCGACGTGCAGAACGGCGCGATTGAGATTGGCCATGTGACCTGGTCGCCGCTGATGCAGCGCAACGTATTGGGCTCTGAAGCGTTATATCTGCTGTTGCAGCAGGCCTTCGCGCTCGGTTATCGCCGCGTGGCTTGGCGTTGTGATTCCCTAAATCTGGCGTCCCGACGCGCAGCTGAACGTATCGGCTTTACCTTTGAAGGTCGTTTTCGTCAGGCCATGACGCGCAAACAGCGCAATCGCGATACCGATTGGTTATCGATCATTGATGGTGAATGGCCGCCGATTCAGCAGGCTTTAAGCCAATGGCTGGCGGTGGAGAATATGGATCAGCACGGACGCGAAAGGCAAAAGCTGCGCTGCTTTTTCTCCGCAGATTGACGTTGGCTATACTGACTCGCTGTTATCCACGCAATTGAAGAGGTACTCATGTCCAAGGTATTTATCATTGGCGGCGCAGGCAACATTGGCCGTCGTCTGGCATCACTGCTGGCCGCAAACGGGCACGTTGCGCGTCCGCTGTTTCGCAAAGCGGAACAAGAGCAGCCTTTGCGTGAACGGGGTGCAGAGCCGGTTAACGGCGATTTAACCGCGCTGGACGCAACATCGCTGGCCGCGTTGATGAAGGGCAGCGATGTGGTGGTCTTTACCGCCGGTGCCGGTGGCAAAGGCGGTGAAGAGATGACGAACGCCATTGATGGCAAAGGATTAACCACCGCGGTTGCTGCCGCGCAGCAGGCCGGCATCTCACGCTTTCTGCTGGTGTCGGCTTTCCCTGAAGCCGGCAGAAACAAAAACCTCTCCGCCAGCTTCGAAAACTACATGCGCGTGAAGAAAGCAGCAGATGTCGAGCTGGCGCAAAGCGATCTGGATTGGGTGATTTTACGCCCCGGCACGCTAACGGATGAGCAAGGCCAAGGCCGGGTGCGCGCTGGTTTGGCCATCCCGTATGGCGATATTCCTCGCGATGACGTGGCGGCGACGCTGGCTGAAATCATCGATCAACCGGCGGTCAGCCGGATGATCATTGAATTAACCGGCGGTGAAGTGCCGGTGCATGAAGCAGTTAAGCAACTGGCAACACGCTAGCGTCTTCAACCATCTGCTTCATCCAGCGAACGCAGATGGTCTTTTTTGTTTAGCGTCATCAGCGCCGGAATACTGATTGCAGCCGTGACCATGATGTACCAGGCGGGGATATCCAGATTCCCCGTTTGCTTAATCAGGGAGGTGATAATCAGTCCAGCACACCCCGAGAAAACTGCGTTAGAGAGTGAATAGGCCAGCCCCAGCCCGGTATAGCGGACGCGCGTGGGGAACATTTCAGCTAACATTGCCGGGCCCGGTCCTGCCAGCAATCCCACAATTCCACCCGCCACAAACACCACCAGCGCCTTGATCAACAGCGTTGAGGAATCGGCCTGCAACACTTTGAGTAACGGCAATGCCAGCACCAGCAACAAACATGCCGCGATAACCATCACGCTGCGGCGTCCGATTTTATCGCTAAGCATGCCCGCTGGAATGATGGTGGCGGCAAAGCCAAGATTGGAGATCACCGCAATCATTAGCGCCTGGTTAAAGCCGGTGTGCAGCGAAGATTGCAGATAGGTTGGCATGATCACCAGATAGGTATAGCCCGCCGCTGACCACACCATCACGCGGCTGATTGCCAGCAAGATAATCCTGAGCGTCGCGCCAAAACTGGCGCTGACCGCCATTGGCTGATGCGCTTTTTGCGTTTGCTGCTGACGCACGAAGCTGGGCGTTTCTTCCATGCTGTAGCGCAGCCACAGCGCCACCATCCCCATCGGCAAGGCGAGGAAGAAGGGAATGCGCCAGCCCCAACTGTGCATCTGATCCACACTCAACACCGCCGACAGCAACGCGACAATGCCAGCGCCCGCCAGCAGGCCCAACGCCACGGTGAATGATTGCCAGGCACCGTAACGTCCTCGCTGCCCTTTGGGGGCAAACTCTGTCATCAGTGACACCGCACCGCCGTATTCCCCCCCAGCAAACAAGCCCTGCAGAATACGCAGACCGGTAATGATCAGCGGCGCCGCCACGCCAATGCTGGCATAGGTGGGAATAATGCCGATCGCGGTCGTTACCAGCGTCATCATGATCAAGACAAAAATCAGCGTCGGCTTGCGCCCAATACGATCGCCCATGCGGCCAAAAAATATTGCGCCCAACGGACGGAAGAAAAAGGCGATGGCGAAGGAAGCGTAGGTCAAAATAATGCCGGTCAGCTCGGCTTCGCCTTGCAGGCGAAAGAAGTTCTGCGCGATCACCGTCGCGAGAAAGCCATAAACCGCAAACTCGTACCATTCAATGAAATTGCCCACTGAACCGGCGATTAAGGCGCGCTTCTGTGCATCCGTTGTCGTTTGAGGCATTGGCATTTTAAGCTCCCAAAAAGATTATCTGCGGATAAACCTTACTTACGCAGCCACTGCCCATTGATGCCGCGCACATACTCGCCGCTACCTGCGCGGTTCACCAGCTTTTCGCCGGCGATGCGCGCCACTTCGCTGGCAGTCAGGTTATTTTGCTGCGCCACGCGCTGATATTGCTGCAGGCGGCCATCGTTGATGCGCTTGACCAGCGCCAGCGTTTCTTCGTCCTGCTGACGCGCCGCCACATAGCCGCTGAGCGTTTCGCCCACGCGCCCCTGTTGACGCGCCTCATCCAGCGTGAGCGCCCAGGCAGACGGCATCAGCAGCAGCGCCGCAAGCAGCGCGATCCCCTTGCGTTTCATCATGCTTCTCCTCAAAACAGTCCGCTCTGATTCTTCAGCAGCGCTTCCACATCTTTATCCACCTTGATGTGAATCTCATGCTCAATTTTGACGTTCATATTGATGGTGATGGGCTCTTTCGGCGCCGCAACTTCAATGCGCGGCACGCAGCCAATCAGCGGCAGCCAGGCTGCCAGCACCAGTAATGCCCTGAGGCTCATGGTTGGGGATCCTTCTTCGAGGGTAAGGTGGCATTTTGCTCCACCCAGGATTGCAAATTATCGCCAAAGCGCAGGCTGCGCCACAGCTGGAACAAATTTTCCTGATGCCGGTAGTTTAGATTAACGGTCTGTCGGCGGTTACTGAACTGGCTAACGCCTTTCACTTCCGATTGCATGATCAGATTGCCGAAGTTATCCAGATCGATAGTGGCCCATGAACGCGAGATTTCCATGTAGCGCAGCCAATCCAGCGCCGCTCCGGCCGCAAAGTTATTGCTGACAATCGCGTCCGCCATATCTTTATCCAGCCTAAAAGTGAGCGGACCGCTGTTGGCGATCCAGCCCTTTTCAACCAGCCATTGCGGATTATTCACCCACAGCGGCAATTCGCCATTGACCTTGCCAGACATGGCAAACTGCTTGGGTTTGATCGCGCTGACCAGCTTGCTGAGATTGATCTCCTTCAGCGAGACGCGCGCCGCTTGATGCTGTGGCATGCGCAGTTCGGGCATGCTGACGTGTCCGCCTAACAGATCGAGATTGACATTGCTGAGCGTTAGCGGCTGACGCTCCTGCCATGGATAGTGACCTTGCAAATCGGCGGTGATATTTTGCAGCGAGAACTGATTTTTTACTTCGGCGATACGCAGTGAAACCGGGCCGCGCCGTCCAAGCTGCCATTGATGATCCTTCAGCCGGAACGGCAGCGAGAAATCGATGCCGTTGATTTCACTGTCCGGCATCCACAGGCTGCCGTTTTTCACCGTCCAGTGACCGCCCGCTTCAAAGCCCTGCTCGCTAGCCGCCGAGAATGCCACCTGCGCGCGCAGTTCACCCGACTGGATACGCATTTTTAAATCGCTGCTGAGCAGCGGCTGGAACACCGTCAAAGATTGCGCCGGCCACCAGGCTTCGCCGCGCAGACGTTCGCCATCCCAGCGGCCATGCACGCGTACCGGGCCAATATCCTCCGCCGTCAGCTGACCGCGCCAGATAAACTGGCTGGGATCGCTGCCTTTGGCTTCAAAATTGAGTTCTGATGGCGGCAGCCAGCCGCCGTAGCTGAACTGGGTTTGACCGGATTTGAGCGTGAAGCCACCGTTAAACGCCGGATGCGAGGGATCGCGCTGCCAGCGCACCGGCGCATTGAGCGTCAGGCGCGGTTTAGCCACTTGCACCATGCCGTACGCCAGCTGATCGAAACCGGTATTCAGCGTGTCGAGGCTGATCAAGGTGTCCTGCCAGCTGCCGGTGCCCTTCACGTCCCATTTGGCGGTGAGCGGCTCGATCAGGCCGTCCCCCCAATAACGCCAGTTCCACACGCCGCTGTCGGGCCAGAAATCGCTGGCGCGGCCATCGAGATGCAACCTGAAGCGACCAAAGCTGGGATCGTGTGCCTTAAGTATCGCCTGCAGGCGACCATTAATTCCGCTCGACGCCACCGTCACGCCCGCCAGCGGCCAGCGCGCTTCATCCACTTCCAGCGTTGAAAGCAAGCGACCGCGCAAACGCAGCAGCGCGCCTTGTTTCAGGGTCAATTGCGGATCGGTCAGCACGCCGTGCAGTAAGCCCGGCATGCTGCCAAACAGCTGCAGATCGGCGAATTTGCTCTCGCCGGTCAACTGGAACGGCAAGGCGCTATCGACCATGCTCAGTTTGCCAGGGCCAACGCTTAATACCAGATTGCCTTTACCGCCGCGCCCTTGCGTCAGCAAATTAAATCGCCCGCTGACCAGCGTGTTTTCCAGTCCTTGCTGCCAGTTTTCCAGCGTTACTGCCACGCCACCCGATAGCGGCTGATCGGCCTGCGGCCAGCGCCATTGACCTTGCGTAATACGAATCTGCCGCTCATCGACCTGCCACGGCAGCTGCAGCAGCGGCTGATCGACATCCTGCTGCTTCACCGTCAAGGTGCCTTGCTGTTGCCGCCAGTTAAGCGTCAGGGCCAGCGGCTGCGGCCACTGCACCACATTGAGGTCAGCGCTGAGTTCGCCCGCTACCGGCAAGCCATCGGCAAAGGTTGGCAAGGTGACATCGCCATGCAGGTTGAGCGGTTTGGGCAGTAAAGGATGACTGAGCTGCAGCTGGGCAATCTGCAGCAGCTGGCCTTGCAACCGCGCATCCACACTCAGGTTGTCGCCCTGATAATGCAGCCGCTGCACATCGTTATTTAAGGTGAGATCGAAACGCCCGGCATATTGTTGCCACGGCAGAATGGTGATTTTTTGCAGGTGGACATCGGCGCCAGGCAACATCTTCTGCCAGTCAGCCAGGCTGCGCGGCGCACCGCTCGCTTCGCTGTGCGGCAGCGATTGCAGGCAGTCGCTGTTGAGTTGGACTTCACCCGCGCTGAGTTGCCAGCGCTTTTGCTGCCAGCCGAGCGCCGCATCGCTGACGTTTGCCAGTACACAATCGCCCGCCAAATAGCGCACCGACGGGAAATGCAGCGCGCCTTGCTGCCAGCGCGGCGTGCCGTTAAGTTCCACTCGGGTGTTTTCAGGCAGCCAGATACCGGCCAGACGCGGCAACCATTGCGTGAGCGTCAGCAGCAATCCCAATAGCAGCAGTATCAGCGCCAGCAGCGCAGCAAGTGTTCGGCGAAGGCCACGCGTCATGGCAGTTAACGTTCCTGTTCTTTACACAATCCTGACGAGGAGCCAAATGATGGCATGTTACGTCCGGCAAATGAAGGTGTTAGCGACATAGTCTGGCTGAAGCACAGCAAAATGACGCGGAAAACGTTATCCTGTTGTGATACCGACGTTGCATTTTTCAGGAGCGAAACAATGAAAGTTGCGGTTTACAGCACCAAGCATTACGACCAAAAATACCTTGAACACGTCAACGACAGCTACGGATTTGAGCTGCAGTTTTTTGACTTCCTGCTGACACCGGCGACGGCAAAGAACGCCGCGGGCTGTGATGCGGTGTGTATTTTCGTCAACGATGATGCCAGCAAAGAGGTGCTGGAAGAGTTGGCGGCGCTGGGCGTGAAGCACGTTGCGCTGCGCTGTGCCGGTTTCAATAACGTCGATCTGGCGGCGGCGAAAGCGCTCGGCTTAAACGTGGTGCGCGTCCCGGCATATTCGCCAGAAGCGGTGGCGGAACATGCGGTTGGCCTGATGATGACGCTGAATCGTCGCATTCACCGCGCCTATCAACGCACGCGCGACGCTAACTTCTCGCTGGATGGCTTAACCGGCTTCAACATGCATAACAAAACCGCGGGCGTGGTTGGAACTGGCAAGATTGGTATCGCGGCGATGCGTATCCTCAAGGGATTTGGCATGCGCCTGTTAGCGTTCGATCCCTATCCAAGCCAGGCGGCGCTGGAGCTGGGCGCGGAATATGTCGATCTCAAAACGCTGTTCGCTGAAGCCGATGTGATTACGCTGCACTGTCCGCTTACGCCGGAAAACCACCATCTGCTCAACGCGCAGGCGTTCAGCCAAATGAAAGATGGCGTGATGATCATCAACACCAGCCGTGGCGGTTTGATTGATTCACAAGCGGCAATTGATGCGCTTAAGCAGCAGAAGATTGGTTCGCTGGGAATGGATGTGTATGAAAACGAGCGCGATCTGTTCTTTGAAGACAAATCGAATGACGTGATTCAGGATGATGTGTTCCGTCGTCTGTCGGCCTGTCACAACGTGCTGTTCACCGGCCATCAGGCTTTCCTGACCGCCGAAGCCTTGACGGCAATTTCAGAAACCACGCTCAGCAACTTGCAACAGCTGGAACGCGGCGAAATCAGCCCGAATCAGGTCACCGCTTAACCCTTCTGCGCCTGCCTTAGCGGGCGCAGCTTCCACCCATTAGCGCCTGTTCGTCACAGCGACGACCATTCGCCAACTGGCACATACCGATGCGTGAACCGTCTAACTGACGCGAAAACGCCAGCGATCCCCCGGCATTACTGCAATTCACTTCAGCCATTGATGACATCACAACGCGCGGTTGTACGTGGGCGGCAGTAGCTTGTTGCGGCGGTTCGTTGTCACTGTTACTGCTGCAGGCAGAAAGTAACAAGGTGGCGCCAGCCAGCAGGAAGAGAGCGGCTTTCATCGATGGGGCTCCGGGGATTGAGCGAAAAAGTCGCACCAGCATATGTCAGGTGCGCTGAGGGATCGATAGGCGACACAGCTTTTTACAAAATTTAATTTCATTGTTTGCAAGCAGAATTATCCTGTTTGAGATGTTTCCGCCCTTTTCGCCCGGCGGAGGGTTTGTTTTTCAATAACTAAGGAGAGAACGATGTTGACGGATATGCTTATCCGCATCGCGCTGGCTGGAATTCTCGGCGGACTGATTGGGCTAGAGCGGCAGCTGCGCGCCAAAGAGGCCGGTTTGCGCACCCATATCCTGGTCGGTATCGGCAGCGCGATGTTTATGCTGGTATCGAAATATGGCTTTGCCGATATGTTAGTCAGCGACCATGTAGCGCTCGATCCCAGCCGTATTGCGGCGCAGGTGGTGAGCGGCATGGGCTTCCTCGGCGCCGGTACCATCATCATTCAAAAGCAAGTGGTGAAAGGTCTCACCACCGCCGCCGGTTTATGGGTGACGGCGGCGATTGGTCTGGTGATCGGTAGCGGCATGTATGAAATCGGTATCTACGGCACCGTGCTGGCGCTGGTGGTGCTGGAGACGTTCCGTCGCATCAGTCACTGGCTGATTGGCCGTCACCATACGCTGCTGGTGCACCTCAAACCCAAAAGCGTGCCGCTGGTGCTGCTGGTGCTGCAACGCGAAAATGTGCGTTACGGTCACATCGCCGTAGTTAACCGTGATGAAGAGGTTGGTCTGTGCGAACTGAGCGTTGAGGTGACGTTGTCACGACGTACACCAATGCATAATATCTATGACAAAGTGATGGAAATCAAAGGCGTTCAATCGCTGGAGATGATGTAAAAATCATCAATGTTAGATTGCGGTGCGCTGCCATCTCGCCAGCACACAGATGAAAAAGTCGCGTCTTGGCCCTTTGCTAAACTGAACTGATAACCCCCGTAAAGTTTGCGGGTTTCTCAGCGTAGCAAAGGACGATTTATGATTACCGTCGACGGTAACGGTGCAGTGGCTTAAGTCGCCTTCCGCACCAGCGAAGTGATTGCCATTTATCCCATCACGCCCAGCTCAACCATGGCCGAGCTGGCGGATAGCTGGTCCGGCGAAGGCCGCCGTAATATCTGGGGCGATGTGCCGCGCGTGGTCGAGATGCAATCTGAAGGCGGCGCGATTGCCACGGTGCACGGCGCGCTGCAAACCGGCGCACTTTCAACCACCTTCACCTCGTCGCAGGGATTGCTGTTGATGATCCCGACGCTCTACAAACTGGCGGGCCAGCTGACGCCGTTTGTGCTGCACGTCGCGGCGCGGACCGTGGCGACGCACGCGCTGTCGATATTTGGCGATCACTCCGATGTCATGGCAGTACGACAAACCGGCTGCGCGCAGCTCTGCGCCTCCAGCGTGCAGGAAGCGCAGGATTTTGCCCTGATTGCACAAATCGCCTCACTGAATAGCCGCATCCCTTTCATCCACTTCTTTGATGGCTTCCGCACCTCGCACGAGATCAACAAGATCGTGCCGCTCAGCGATGAAACCTTGCAGGCGCTGATGCCCGCCGAGGCAATCAACGCCCATCGCGCCCGTGCATTGACGCCGGATCGTCCAACGATTCGCGGCACATCCGCCAATCCTGATACCTATTTCCAGTCACGCGAAGCCACCAACCGCTGGTATGACGATTGCACCCAGCACGTTGAGGCTGCAATGACCGCGTTTGGCGAAAATACCGGCCGCCATTATCAGCCGTTTGAGTTTTACGGCCATCCGCAGGCCGAGCGCGTAATGGTGATGATGGGCTCCGGCTGCGGCAAGGCTGAAGAGGCGATTGATGAGATGCTGCAGCGCGGCGAGAAAGTCGGGCTGGTTAAAGTGCGCCTCTATCGCCCGTTTTCGGCGGCGCATTTGCTGCAAAAGATCCCCGCTTCCGCCCAGCGGATTGCGGTGCTCGATCGCACCAAGGAGCCCGGCGCGCTCGGCGAACCGCTATTCCTGGATGTGATGACCGCGCTGGCTGAAGCTTACAGCCGTGGCGAGCGGGCGTCGCTGCCGAAGGTAATCGGCGGTCGCTATGGTTTGTCGTCGAAAGAGTTCGCACCCGATGCGGTGCTGGCGGTTTTTCGTGCCTTGCTGCGCGAAACACCGCCAGCGCGTTTTACCGTCGGCATTTACGACGACGTCACCCATCTTTCGCTGCCACTGGAAGCCAATATCGTGCCGAATCGCGCACGGCTTGAAGCGCTGTTTTATGGTTTGGGCAGCGACGGCAGCGTCAGCGCCAGTAAAAACAACCTGAAGATAATCGGTAACGCCACGCCGTGGCAGGTGCAGGGCTATTTCGTCTACGACTCGAAGAAAGCCGGCGGCCTGACGGTTTCCCATCTGCGCGTCAGTGAATATCCGATTCAATCCGCCTATTTGATTCAGCAAGCCGACTTCATTGGCTGCCATCAGCTGCAGTTTATCGATAAGTATTCGATGCTCGATCAGCTTAAACCGGGCGGGATTTTTCTACTCAATACGCCCTACAGCGCTGAGGAAGTGTGGCCGCGCCTGCCGCAGGAAGTGCAGAGCCAGCTCAACGACAAACAGGCGCGATTTTATGTGATCAACGCTGCACGTATCGCGCGCGAATGCCAGTTGGGCGCACGCATCAACACCGTGATGCAGATGGCCTTTTTCCAGCTGACCCAGATTTTGCCAGGCGATAGCGCATTAACTGAACTGCAAAACGCCATTGCGCGCAGCTACAGCAGCAAAGGCGAAGAGCTGGTGCAGCGCAACTGGCAAGCGCTAGCGATGGCACAACAAGCGCTACAGACGGTGCCGCTGCAACCGGTAGACGATCGCAGTCCGCATCGCCCGCCGGTGGTAGCCGATAGCGCGCCGGATTTCGTCAAAACCGTCACCGCAGCGATGCTTGCCGGCCTTGGCGATAAACTGCCGGTTTCGGCGCTGCCGCCTGATGGAACCTGGCCAGTTGGCACCACGCAATGGGAAAAGCGCAATATCGCCGAAGCCGTGCCGATCTGGCAGCCCGAACTCTGTACGCAGTGCAACCATTGCGTCGCCGCCTGCCCGCACTCAGCCATTCGCGCCAAAGTGGTTGATCCTGCAGCACTGGAAGATGCGCCAGCTTCGCTCGCTTCACTGGATGTTAAATCGCGCGATATGCGCGGACAGAAATACGTGCTGCAGGTGGCGCCTGAAGATTGCACCGGCTGCAATCTGTGTGTGGAAGTCTGTCCGGCCAGCGACCGCCAGCATCCAGAAATCAAAGCCATCAACATGAAATCACGCCTGGAGCATGTTGAGACGGAAAAGGTCAATTACGATGCCTTCCTCGCGCTGCCGGAGATCACCGCCGAGCAGCTGGAACGTATTGATATCCGCACCTCGCAGCTGATCACGCCGCTGTTTGAATATTCCGGTGCCTGCTCGGGCTGCGGGGAAACGCCCTATATCAAACTACTGACGCAGCTGTATGGCGATCGCCTGCTGATTGCCAATGCCACCGGCTGCTCCTCCATTTATGGCGGCAATCTGCCTTCTACGCCTTACACCACCAATGCTGAAGGTCGCGGTCCGGCGTGGGCGAATTCGCTATTTGAAGATAATGCCGAATTTGGTCTGGGCTTCCGCTTGAGCGTCGACCAGCAGAAACAGCGCGCGCTCAGACTACTTGATCAATGCGCTGCGCAGCTACCGGCGGCATTGGTTGACGCATTAAAATGTGACAACGTCACCATATCGCAACGACGCGAGCAGATTACACAGCTGCGCGCCCTGCTCGCGGCTTCACCGCAGCATGAAGCCAAAGCCCTAAACGAAGCAGCGGATGCGCTGGTGGCGAAATCAGTCTGGCTAATTGGTGGCGATGGTTGGGCGTACGACATTGGCTACGGCGGCCTCGATCACGTGATGAGCCTGAGCGAAAACGTCAACGTGCTGGTGCTGGATACGCAGTGCTACTCCAATACCGGCGGCCGGGCATCAAAAGCGACGCCGCTCGGCGCGGTGACCAAGTTTGGCGAACAGGGGAAACGCAAGGCGCGCAAGGATCTCGGCATGTCGACGCTGCTGTATGGGCATGTGTATGTGGCGCAGATTTCGCTGGGCGCGCAGCTCAATCAAACCGTGAAAGCGATTCAGGAAGCGGAAGCCTGGCCGGGACCCTCGCTGATCATCGCTTACAGCCCGTGTGAAGAGCATGGCTACGATCTGGCTTATAGCCACGAGCAGATGCGCCTGCTGACCACCAGCGGTTTCTGGCCGCTTTATCGTTTTGATCCTCGACGCGCCGAGCAAGGTAAAGCCGCGCTGGCGCTGGATTCGCGTCCGCCGACCTCGGAACTCGAACAAGCATTAATGAACGAGCAGCGTTTCCGCCAATTGCAAACTCAGCGGCCAGAAGAAGCGTCGCAGCTGTGGCGTGATGCAACGGTAGCCGCCAGTCAGCGTTATCAGCGGCTGGCCGAGTTAGCCGAGAAAACCGAGAAAAGCGAGTAGATGAAAAAGCCCGGCGCGATGGCCGGGCGTTTCTTTGCTGGGTTAATGTTGATGGATTAACACGGCTTGAGCTGAACGATGGCCATCTCTACCGCCCGATTCGGTGAGCCGGTGAGTTCACGATAGCGCAACTGTAGATTGCGCAACTCGCTGGCTAGCACCTCTTTTTCGGTTGCTGCGCCACGCTGTGCCAGCTCCAGATAACATTGCCCCACCAGCCGACACGCCTCTTCAAAAACCATATCGTACGTTTGCATTTGCCGCTCCTCACCTAAAGAAAGTAAAAAAAGCACTTCGGCCATCCTGTCAGGCCCAGATGAGGTAAATATTTGCCCAGATCAATAAATAGCCAGATTGTTCTGACAAAGTGTGCGCCTTTGTCTCAAGCGCATTGAGTTATCATCAGAAAAGAGATCACTTCAGGCTAGCATTCGCGCCCGCAATCCGTACCATACGCAGTCATGTTTATAGGGTTTATTGCCGTTGAAGATTGCTTCAGCCGCTAACGGCCCTCGCCTTCACTCTCAAGCGTGAAAATAATGTCAGAAAATCAAGAAGTAACAAAAAAAGAGCAGTACAACCTCAACAAACTGCAGAAGCGTTTGCGTCGCAACGTTGGCGAAGCCATTGCTGACTTCAACATGATTGAAGAAGGCGATCGCATCATGGTTTGTCTGTCTGGTGGTAAAGACAGCTACACCATGCTGGAGATCCTGCGTAATTTGCAGCAGAGCGCGCCGGTGAATTTCTCGCTGGTAGCAGTGAATCTCGACCAGAAACAGCCCGGTTTCCCGGAGCATATTCTGCCAGCCTATCTGGAACAACAGGGCGTTGAGTATCACATCGTTAACGAAGACACTTATTCCATCGTTAAAGATAAGATTCCTGAAGGCAAAACTACCTGCTCGCTCTGTTCGCGTCTGCGCCGCGGTATTCTGTACCGCACCGCCACCGAGTTGGGTTGTAGCAAAATCGCTTTAGGTCATCATCGCGACGATATTCTGCAGACTATGTTCCTCAACATGTTCTACGGCGGCAAGATGAAAGGCATGCCACCAAAACTGATGAGCGATGACGGTAAACATATTGTGATTCGTCCACTGGCATACTGCCGCGAGAAAGACATCATTCGTTTTGCGGAAGCGCGCCAGTTCCCGATCATTCCGTGCAACCTGTGCGGTTCGCAGCCGAATCTGCAACGTCAGGTGGTTGCCGACATGCTGCGTGACTGGGATAAACGTTATCCGGGCCGTATCGAAACCATGTTTACCGCGATGCAGAATGTGGTGCCATCACACATGGCCGACATTAATCTGTTCGATTTCAAAGGCATCAAACACGGTGATGCCGTGGTGGATGGCGGTGATTTGGCGTTTGATCGCGAAAGCTTGCCGGTGCAGCCCGCGGGCTGGCAGCCAGAAGAGGATGATGCGCCGAATCTCAGCGTGCGTCTTGATGTGCTGGAAATTAAGTAATAGGTTTTGCTGCAAAAAAGGCGCGTCGCTTCGGCTACGCGCCTTTTTTATTAACGGTGCGGCGGTGGATCCTGAATCGGTGGGAATTCGGGATCGTGTGGTGGCTGTGCGGGTGGTATCGGCTGCGGTTGTGGAATCGGTTCGGGAATCGGTGGTGGATCGGTAGGAATCGGTTCGCTGGCAATGATCTCTTGCATGCCCTTCTCCTTGTCGCTGAATGTCCTTTAAGCATAGGAAAGGTTGGCCGAGCAAGCCAGGCGGGCAAAAAAAAGCCGGCGGATAAGCCGGCGTCGTACGAATCAAATGTGCTATGCAGTAATTCAAAAAAGGAAGTAAGACAATATGGAGCGCAACGCCCATCGCTTGACGTTGCATTCACCTGCGGGAAAGAGTTTGCCCCGATTGCGCTGGCGGGATATTGATATCGATCAGGTTTAATCTGCTTTTCTGCCTTACAACCATTTCCGCCGTTTCAGCCATATTGCCACGCCGCCAACCATCACCAATAGCAGCACGCAGAAAGCGGTAAAGCCCAGCGCCCAATTGCCGCCCGGAATGCCGCCGAGGTTGACGCCGAATAAGCCGGTAAGAAACGTTGCCGGTAAAAAAATCATCGCCATCAACGACATGGTGTAAGTGCGGCGGTTCATCGATTCCGCAAGGATTGACGCCACTTCATCCGCCAGAATCGAAGTACGCGCCACGCCGGCATTGAGATCGTCCAATCCGCGACCTAAGCGATCGGCAACTTCTTGCATACGGCGACGATCGTCGTCGTTCATCCACGCCATCTTCTCGATAGCCAGCCGCGCATAGACATCGCGCTGCGGTGCCATATAACGACGCATCACAATCAGCTGCTTACGCAGCAGCGCCAAATCGCCGCGCGCTGGTACTTCCTGATTCATCAGCGCATCTTCCAGCTCGATAATTTTATCGTGCATCTCTTCGATAAATTCGCTGGCGTGATCGGTTAACGCATCGCACACATCCACCAGCCAGCTGCCGCCGTCAACCGGACCGTTACCTTGTTGTAGATCGGTCAGCACGGCATCAATGGCGTACACTTTGCGCCGGCGCGTCGAGACAATCAGCTTATCGTTGATAAATACGCGCATCGCCACCAGCTGATGGGGAAGTGAATCGGCGTTATGGTTCACGCTGCGCAGCACAATCATGAAGCCGTCACCGAGCCGCGTCACGCGCGGACGCATGCTGTCACCCGCCAGCGCATCACGCACCGAATCGGGGATCAGCGGCGTGTTTTGCAGCCATTCCGCACTTTGCCGTTGGGTGTAATTGAGGTGCAACCAGCAGGGACGTTCGCAGTTGATGACGTCTTTATCTTCGATGGGAATCATGCCGCCTGCGCCATCCAACTGACAGGACACAATGGCATCGGATACTTGTAACGCTTTTCCTTCAATGACGTTCACGAACTCGCCTCACTATCAAAATCAATACGATACAGTCTAGCGTGGCGCAGACCAGTTGCAATCATCAGGCTGTGAGCAAAGATGACAGGCGGTGACAATCACCGCCTGCGGATGTGCGGGATTAATGCTTCTCAATCCACAGCTCGCGGCTGTACGCCACGTCTTCAGGATTGGTGATCGGATAACCTTTCACCCACGGCTTGATTAAGCGGCCGTTGGTGTATTGGTAGATCGGCGCGATCGGTGCCTGATCGGCGATGATCTGCTCGGCTTTGTTGTAATCGGTGTTACGCGCCGCCACGCTGGTTTCAGTGCTGGCTTTGGTGATCACCGCATCGTAATCGGCACTGCGGAAGCGCGCGATATTGCCGGTGTGGGTCGAGGTCAGCAGACTGAGGAAGGTTGAAGGCTCATTATAATCGCCGATCCATGACGCGCGGATCACATCGAAACTGCCGCTATTACGGCTGTCGATATAGGTTTTCCACTCCTGATTTTGCAAGGTGACATCCACGCCAAGATTCTTCTTCCACATTGACGCCACCGCGATAGCAATTTTCTGATGGCTTTCCGAGGTGTTGTAGAGCAGCGTCAAATGCAGCGGTTTGCCCGGTCCATAACCTGCCGCTGTCAGCAATGCTTTGGCCTGCGCGTTCAGCTCCTGCTGGCTATGTTGCTGCAGATAGCTCTTCATCGGGGTGAAACCGGCGGTAACGTCCGGCGTGAAGTGCCAGGCCGGTTTCTCGCCGGTGCCCAATACTTTCTCCGCAATGATGCGACGATCGATGCTCCACGACAGCGCCTTGCGCACGCGTACATCAGCGGTTGGCCCTTTCTCGGTATTGAACGCGTAGTAATAGGTGCCAAGCTGATCCGGCGTATACACCTGACCAGGCAACTCTTTTTTCAGCAGCGCGTACATGTTTTTCGGGAAGGATTCGGTGATATCGATATCGTTGGCACGATAGCGTTTGGTAGCACTGGACTCTTCATTAATCGGAATAAACGTGACTTTCGTCAGCACCGATTTTTGGTCATCCCAATAGTTAGCGTTGCGCACCAATACAATTTTTTCGTTCACCACGCGATCCTGCAGCTGATAAGCGCCATTGCCCACCAGCTTGCCCGGTGACGTCCAGCTATCGCCTTCTTTTTCAATCACTTGCTTCGATACCGGATACATCGCGGCGTTGGCGACCATGCTCGGGAACCACGGCACAGGACGTGACAATGTCACCTTAAGGTGGGTCGCATCGGTTGCCGTCACGCCCAGCTTATCGGCGCTCATCTGTCCTTTGGTGATTGCTTCGGCGTTTTCAATGCCGCTTAAGGCGGCGAACCAGGCAAACGGCGAACTGTTCTTCGGCTCAACTAAACGTTGCCAGCTGTAGACAAAATCCTGCGCGGTAACCGGCTCGCCATTTGACCAGCGCGCATCTTTGCGCAGGGTAAACATCCAGGTTTTATTGTCGTTGCTGCTCCAGCTTAGCGCTACGCCCGGCACGATGTTTCCGTGGGCGTCCTGATTGGTCAGCCCTTCAAACAGATCGCGCATCACCTGAATTTCTGGCAAACCAACCGCCTTCATCGGATCGAGTGAAGCGGGTTCATCTTTAATATGGCGAACAATTTCCTGGATGCTGGCCAGCTGTGCGCCCGACGGCACGTTGGCGGCGAATGCGGGTGAGACAGCACTGGCTACAATTAAGGCAGTCAGCGTTTTGCGGAACGTTAGTTTCATCACCACTCCTTTACGCGAAAAAAATGGCGACCGCGAAGAGATTGTGTCGCCAGCAACTTTTGGCACTTTATCGCAAATTGCTGATTGATATATAGCTATTTCCCCGCAGGCTATTTACCGTTATGTTGAGGCTGGATTCCCGGTCACATTTTTACCTTGAGCGCCAGAAGGCTTTTGGCGGTGTTGGAAGCATTTCATAGAGGAACGTCATGTCGTCATACCATCCACGTCCGCTGCGCGGCAAGCTGGACGCTGTCTGGCAACAATACGGGCAATCGGTGCTGGGTGCACCGCTGCTGTGGTTTCCGGCACCCGCCGCCGATGCCGAAAGCGGGCTGATTATTGCTGGCACGCACGGCGACGAGAATGCCGCGATTGCCACCTTATCGGGCGCGATGCGCACCTTGCCGGACGCGCTGCGGCGTCATCACGTTGTTCTGGCGGTCAATCCCGATGGTTGTCAGTTGGGGCTGCGCGCCAACGCCAACGGCGTCGATCTTAACCGTAATTTCCCCGCCGCTAACTGGCAGCATGGCGACACGGTGTATCGCTGGAACAGCGAAGCGGATGAGCGTGATGTGGTGCTTTCAACCGGATCAGCGCCCTCTTCCGAACCAGAAACCCGCGCGCTGTGCCAGCTGATTCATCAGATCAAACCGCGTTGGGTGGTTTCGTGGCATGAACCGCTGGCCTGCATTGACGATCCGCACCACAGCGAATTAGCGCAGTGGCTGGCGCAGCAGACCGCGCTGCCGGTGGTGAGCAGCGTGGGTTATGCTACGCCGGGTTCGTTTGGCAGCTGGTGCGACGATCTCGGTCTGTTATGCATTACCGCCGAGATGCCGCCGATTTCGGTGGACGAAGCCACCGAAGTCTATCTGGAAGCGATGATCAATCTGCTGCGCTGGCAGCCAGCGGCTTGAGTACGCCGTGAGAGAAATGCAGCGACGGTTCAACATCGGCCGCAAGCCAGGTTGGACCGTCGAGATCCGCGAAGGTCGCGCGCGCCGTCAGCGGTAATGCCGCACGAATCGCCCGCGACGTGCAGAGCATGCAGCCGAGCATAATCGCGAATCCCTGCTGCTGCGCCGCCTCTGCCAGCGCCAGCGCTTCCGTTAATCCGCCGGTTTTATCCAGCTTGATATTCACCATCTCATAGCGCCCTTTCAGCTGCGGCAGGCTTTCACGCGTATGGCAGCTTTCATCGGCGCAGATTGGCAGCGGATGGATAAAGTTGCCCAGCGCGCTGTCTTCTGCGGCCGGCAACGGCTGTTCCAGCATCGCGACATTGAGGTCGGCCAGCAGCTGACAGCGTGCCGCCAGGCCTTCGGCATGCCAGGATTCGTTGGCATCGACAATCAAAGTCGCGTCCGGTACCGCGCTGCGTATCGCCACCAAACGTTCGCTGATCAGGTGATCGTCCATTTTGATCTTCAGTAAACGCGCGCCATGTTGCCACAGCGCCTGCGCGCTGCTGGCCATCGCATCTGGCGTATCGATGCTGATGGTATGTGCGGTGACAATCTCTTCAGCCAGTTGCACCGCGCACAATTGCACCAGACTTTCGCCCTGCTGCTGTCGTGCCAGATCCCACATTGCGCAGTCAATCGCGTTGCGTGCCGCGCCCGCCGGTAACGCCTGTTGCAGCGCTTCTCGCGTCATGCCGCTTTGCAACGCGCTCAGCTGCGAGGCGATCTGCTTGAGCACCGACTCCTCACTTTCACCGTAGCGCGCGTAAGGCGTCGCTTCGCCAACGCCTTTAACGCCATCCTGCTCGATTTCCACTACCACAACATGCGCCTCGGTGCGGCTGCCGCGCGAAATAACAAACGGCGAATGTAACGGCCAGGCTTCCGGATAACTCTTCACTGTTCTCATTATTTCTCCTTAAATCCGTCGCTTAAATGCGAGCCGGCTCGATTATCGCCAGGAAATGCGCTCGTAAACCCTTAAAAATTATGTCATAAACAAGCGCTATACCTGTTCTGACGTTCCAAAAGTCAGATATTTCATCGTTAAAAAAGGAAATCGCATGTCTCAGACTGTTCACTTTCAGGGCAATCCGGTGCCGGTTGCAGGCCAGTTCCCACAAGTTGGCGAGCAAGCTAAACCTTTCAACCTGGTCGCAAAAGATCTTACTGACGTATCCCTGGCTAATTATGCAGGCAAACGCAAAGTTCTGAACATTTTCCCAAGCATTGATACTGGCGTATGTGCGGCATCGGTGCGTAAGTTTAACGAGCGTTCAGGTGAAGCGAACAACACGGTTGTGCTGTGCATCTCCTCCGACCTGCCTTTCGCTCAGTCACGCTTCTGTGGCGCAGAGAACGTCAGCAACGTGATCACGCTCTCTTCCCTGCGCGGCGCTGAGTTCAAAGAAAACTATGGCGTGGCGATTGCTGATGGCCCGCTGAAAGGCCTGACCGCACGTGCGGTGGTGGTGCTGGATGAAAACGATAAAGTGATTTACAGCGAGCTGGTGAATGAAATCACCGAAGAGCCAAACTATGATGCCGCGCTGGCTGCGCTGAAGTAATTCTCTCGCCTGCCAGGCGAAACAGAAAGCACCGAATGATTAACGCGTCGGTGCTTTTTTTTATGCTCGCCTTCAGGATGGCTCTATTTTCAACCTGTTGATTTATCGCGATACGTAGCACTTCTTCCCGTCCTGTTGCATTTTTACTGTGATTCTTGTTACCCGTATCACATTAATTAAAAAACATAAAACCCGTAACAAATCCCGCAATTGTTCCCATCAGCATCGCTACCTATAACTAACCGTCAATTGCACTTAAGCGATTCAAAGACAGGCGGGAATCTTTATGCAAGCAAGCTTATCCATTAAAGAAAAGTTTAGTTACGGCCTCGGTGATATGGCCAGCCATATCGCCATCGATAATGTCATTATTTTTCTCACCTTTTACTACACCGATGTGGTGGGTTTGCCCGCGATCTTTGTCGGCACGCTGTTTTTACTGGCGCGCGTCGCCGATGCGGTGATCGACCCGGCGATGGGAATGGTGGCTGACCGAACCCGTTCACGCTGGGGCAAATTCCGTCCCTGGCTATTGATGCTCGCGGTACCGTTCGGCGTCAGCTGTATGTTGATTTATGCGGTACCGGAAAGCCTGTCGCTGACTGGCAAGATGATTTACGCCGCCGTGACCTACAGCCTGATGATGCTGATGTACACCGCCATCAATATTCCTTACTGCTCGATGGGGGCGATTATCACCGCCGATGATAATCAGCGCATCTCCCTGCAATCATGGCGCTTCTTCCTCGCCACGCTGGGCGGCGCGATGTCCACTTTCCTGATGATCCCGCTCGCCACCTGGCTGGGTGGCGGTAACAAACTGGACGGTTACTTCGCAGCAATGTCGATAATGGCGACGCTGGCAACCTTGCTGTTTTTTATCTGTTTTCTCAATACACGCGAACGCATCAATGCTCCCGCTAACCACGGCAACTTTCTTGCCGATCTGCGCGATTTGCTGCGTAACGATCAGTGGCGCGTGGTCGCGTTGCTGGTGTTCTGCAATATCTCATTCGGCGTGGTGCGGCTCGGCGCGATGATGTACTACGTCACCTATTTTCTGGGTGATGCCAGCCTCTTCATGTGGCTACTGGCCGCGCATATTGTCGGCAAAAACGTCGGTAGCGTGCTGGCGAAACTGCTGACGCGCCGCCTGAACAAAATCACCGCCTTTACGCTCAGCGCCATTACTGCTGGCGGGCTAAGCATCAGCATCGTGTTCCTGCCCGGCTCGCTGGCGCTGTTGGTTGGCATGACATTCATCGTCTCCAGCTTCTATCAGGTCACCACCACATTGATGTGGGTGATGATGGCCGATGTGGTGGATTACGGTGAATATCGTCAGGGAAAACGCCTCGATGGCACCGTCTTCTCGACTCTGCTCGCCGTACTGAAAATGGGCATGGCCATTAGCGGCGCGATTGTCGGCTGGACGCTTGGCCTGAGCGGTTACGTCGCTCAGGCACCGCATCAGCAACCCGCCGCCATGATGGCCATCGTGGCGCTGTTTTCGGTGGTTCCCGGCCTGCTGTCGCTGTTAAGCGCGCTGGCGATGCGCGGCTACAAACTTAACGATGCCACCATGCGCACCATCAATCAGCACAAAGTGTCAGCCCAACCGGCTGCCACTGCTTCCCCCCTTTTACAACCACAGGAGTTGTCATGAGTGAATTACGCGCCGAATCCCAGAGTATTATCTGGACATTTGACCGTCAGACGCTGGTTATCGAACCCTGGGGCGCGCATAGCCTGCGAGTACGAGCCACCTGTCAGCCCGAACTGATCGACCATGACTGGGCGTTGTTATCGCCTGCGGCTTGCGAGGTGGAGATCCAGCGCGAGCATGAATCTCTCAGCTTGCGTAACGGCAATATCACCGCCACGCTGAATATTCGCGGCCAGCTGGCTTTCTATAATCAGCACGGCGAATTGCTGCTCGAGGAGTTCTGGCGTCAGCGCAGCACCGTGGGCATCGGTGCCAGCGAAAAGAGCCAGGACAAATACATCAGCGCCCTGAAGCTGGATGCGCGCGCCTTTCGACCGATTCCGGGAGGGAAATATCAGCTGAGCGTGCGCTTTGAAGCGCGTGCCGAAGAGAAAATCTATGGCATGGGCCAGTATCAGCAGGATTGTCTCGATCTGAAAGGCTGCACGCTTGAGCTGGCACAGCGCAATTCGCAGGCCAGCGTGCCGTTTATGGTATCCAATCTGGGCTACGGCTTGCTGTGGCATAACCCGGCCATCGGCGAGGTGACCTTTGGTAAAAACGGCACGCGCTGGCAAGCCGAAGTAACCGATC
The DNA here is from genome assembly GCF_003208415.1 of Pantoea sp. AG1095. NCBI lineage: Bacteria > Pseudomonadati > Pseudomonadota > Gammaproteobacteria > Enterobacterales > Erwiniaceae > Pantoea > Pantoea sp. AG1095. The sequence goes on from NZ_QKMJ01000001.1 coordinate 1,036,737, forward strand.
AGATGGATTACTGGATCACCGCAGGCGACACACCCGCTGAGATCGTGCGTCAGTATGGCCGCGCCACTGGCACAGCACCGATGATGCCCAGCTTCGCGACCGGTTTCTGGCAATGCAAACTGCGCTATCGCACTCAGCAGGAAGTGCTGGAGGTCGCGCGCGAATATCGCCGCCTGCAGCTACCGCTCTCGGTGATCGTCATCGACTTTTTCCACTGGCCAAATCAGGGAACCTGGTGTTTCGATGCGCGCGACTGGCCGGATCCGCGTGCCATGGTGCAGGAGCTGAAAGAGATGGGCATCGAAACCATGGTGTCGGTGTGGCCCACGGTGGATAGCCGCAGTGATAACTATCGTCTGATGAAATCCAAAGGCTTGCTGGTTAACAGCGAGCGCGGCGTATCGGTGAACCTTGATTTTATGGGCAACACCACCTTTTTTGACGCCACGCATCCCGCCGCACGCGAGTTCGTCTGGCAGGAAGTTAAGCGCAATTATTATGACCACGGCATCCGCACTTTTTGGCTCGACGAAGCAGAGCCAGAATACCGCGCCTACGATTTTGATAATTACCGCTATCATCTCGGTCCGGTACAGGAAGTGGGCAATATCTATCCGCAGCTGTTTGCCCGCGGATTTTATGAAGGTCTGCAACAACAGGGCGAGAGCGAGATCGTCAATCTGGTGCGCTGCGCGTGGGCGGGCAGCCAGCGTTACGGCGTGCTTGCCTGGTCGGGCGACGTTCACTCCTCGTTCCATGCCTTACGTAATCAGTTCACTGCCGGGCTGAATATGGCGATGGCAGGTATTCCATGGTGGACCACCGACATCGGCGGTTTTCAGGGCGGGAATATTCATGATCCGGCGTTTCATGAACTGTTGATCCGTTGGTTCCAGTGGGCGGTATTCTGTCCGGTGATGCGTTTGCATGGTTACCGCGAGCCACAAATTGCACCTGAAGAAACCTGGCGCGATGGCATTGCGCAGTGCAACAGCGGCTCACCCAATGAGGTATGGAGTTACGGTGAGGAGAATTACGCGCTGATGAAAAGTTGCCTGCTGCAACGTGAGCAGATTCGCCCCTATATTGATGGCCTGATGCGCGAAGCGCATGAGCTCGGTGATCCGGTGATGCGCCCGCTGTTCTATCACTACCCGCAGCAGCCAGAGAGCTGGCAAGTGGAAGATCAGTATCTGCTGGGCCGCGACCTTCTGGTCGCGCCGGTACTGCACGCCGGGCAGCGTGAACGTGAAGTGTGGTTACCTGCTGGTGAACAATGGATTACCCGCAATGGTGAGTGCTATCAAGGCGGCCAACGCATCAGCGTCGCCGCGCCACTGAGTGAAATTCCGGTGTTTACGAGAGCAGGAAGTCAGGTAGACATCCGCGTGCCAGAGTAGATGCAGATTTACGAAAGGTCGCCATGAACGGCGTAATGCTTGTCAGTTAGAGAACATGTTGCTTTAAATCTGGTGCGGGCACTGACACATCTGCTGCGTCACGGGCCGTCCTCGCGCCGCTAGCGCGGTACCTTCGGCTTTCACGTTGTGCCAACGGACCATTCGGGGATCGGCCGTCCTGGCCGGCCCCGAACTGCCTCACGCATCCATGCGTGAGGCTCCTGGCCCAACGTAAAAGCCTCAGCGCTGCGAATGGCCCTTTTGCCGCAGCAGACGCGCCAGCGCCTCTGGCAAATGTGCCCTTTTCAACAACACGCACGGAAGCTCCGGCCAGCGCACTCGTCGTTGGCTTAACCGACAAGGATTACGCCATAAATGGCGACCGCATGCAGAACAGCGTTGCGAGATGCACGCGCTCTATTACTCGCTCTCGTTGCGCTTCTGCCCTAACCCATATTCACGCAGCTTATTGGCAATCGCGGTATGCGACACGCCGAGGCGTTTCGCCAGTTTGCGCGTGCTGGGATAAGAGAGATAGAGACGCGTCAGCACCGAACGTTCGAAACGGCTGGTGATATCGTCCAGCGAACCTTCCATCGCCTCTTCGCCCAATGACACATCCAGCGCCTGCTCTGGCAACACAATATCTTGTGGTCCCAGCTCGTAACCTTCCAGCTGCGTCAGCGCGCGGTACAGCGCATTCTTCAACTGGCGTACGTTACCGGGCCAGTTATAACGCGTCAGGAATGGCGTCAGCTGCGATGAGAGGCGCGGACGCGGCAAGCCTTGTTCATCGGCGAAACGCGCGACAAACATTTCGGTGAGCGGCAGAATATCCAGCGGACGTTCACGCAGCGGCGGCAGATTGAGCGTCAGCACATTCAAGCGATAAAACAGATCTTCGCGGAACTCACCACGCTGCACCAGCTCAATCAGATTCTTCTGCGTGGCGCAAATCACGCGCACATCAACGTGCACTTCATGCTCTTCACCCACGCGGCGGAACGTGCCGTCGTTAAGGAAACGCAATAGTTTGGTCTGCATGCGTGGCGACATTTCGCCAATCTCATCCAGCAATACCGAACCGCCGTTAGCCTGCTCGAAGAAGCCTTTCTTGCCTTCCAGCGCATTGGGATATGCACCGGCAGCGTGACCAAATAGCTCGCTCTCCGCCACATCATCCGGCAATGAGGCACAGTTCAGCGCCAGGAACGGTTTTTTGCCGCGCGCGCTAAGCAAATGACAGGCGCGTGCCAGCATATCTTTGCCGGTGCCGGTATCACCGACGATCAACAGCGGCGCATCGTGCATCGCCAGTTTGCGCGCCTGATCAATCACCTGACGCATTTTTGGCGTAACCGCCACGATATGATCGAACTCCGATTCATCGGTAACGGTAAGATTCTGCAGCTGTCGGCCCATACGCGCCGTCGATTTCAGGGTGATCATCGCGCCGACCGGCAGATCGCTCTGGCCCTCTTCTTCTGCCAGATAAATCGGTCGCGCTTCCATCAGGAAATCGCGCCCCTGAATCACCACATGCTGCGCCTGTGCGTCAACGCGATCATTCTCCAGCCAGCGCTGGAAATTGAAGCCGGTGATTAAAGTGCCAACGTTTTGATTGCGCAGCTTCTGTTCATCAAGGGTAAACAGATTTTGCGCTGCCGGATTGGCCAGCTCGACTTTGCATTTCAGATCGATGGATAACACCGGTTCTGGCATCGCCACCAGCAGCGCGCTCAATGCGCGATGCTCGCGTTCGGAGGGCATAAACGAAACGGTACGTACATCTGTCACGCCAGGTGTACGGCGGATTTCCGCCATCAGATTGCTGAAGGGTTCAAACTCCAGTGCGGTAAAATTGAGATAAATGCGACCGAGTGGCGCAATTTCGATGCCGCGCAGGTCGATATTGCGGGCAACCAGCAGGTCGAGCAACTCGCGCGCCAGACCGATTCGGTCCTGGCAGAAAACTTCCAAACGCATTGCGATGAGCCTTAGTCAGGTTTTGATTTTAGTGATAATACGCTAACTTGCAGCGCCTCAGAAGAGGCCTGTCAGGAAAAGTTGACAGCCAGAGGCAGGTGATAAAGGGAAGTGTAACGGAGCGACCAACAAAAATCCCGCCGAATATGCGTGGTAACACAGATAATTTTACCTTTCACGCCAGTTGCAGCGTGAAAGGTACGCAAGTGCTGATTATTTAGCAGCCTGCCCTGCTTTATCCCCACTTTTTACCAGGGATTCTTTCAGCTGACCGATTAACTCGCGACGGAAATCGCCCAGACGCGGCTTATCATCTTCCAGCCACGGTAACGGGCGACACAGCTCCATCGCTTTAATGCCGAGACGTGCGGTGAGCAAACCGGCACCGATCCCTTGCGCAGCGCGGGTTGACAGGCGTGCGGCAAGATCCTGTGACATCCAATCCATCCCGACTTCGCGCACCAGTTCGGAAGCCCCGGCAAACGCCATATTGAGCAGCACTAAGCGGAACAGGCGGATGCGGCTAAAGTAACCCAGCTCAATGCCATAGATCGCCGCGATGCGATTGACCAGCCGCAGATTGCGCCAGGCGATAAACGCCATGTCTACCAAAGCCAGCGGGCTGACGGCGATCATTAACGTCGATTCGGCGGCGTGACGGCTTATTTCCCGGCGCGCCTGACGATCCAGCACCGGCTGCACCAGTTGGGCATATAAGGTGACGATTTCACGATCGTTGTGGGTTTCATGCAGCGCCGCATGCCAGCGCTGCAGTGCAGGATGCGCCTGATCAAGCTGCGCCTGTTGCGCCAGCTTTTCACAGAACGCACGGCCTTTGCCGACGCCGTGACTGTGCAGCAATTCGCGGCCAATATCGCGCTCTTCGGCCCGCTGACGCAGACGATATAAACGCCGCCATTCGCCAATCAGCGCACCCGCCCCCGCGGCGACAATCAATGTGCCCGCCACGCCGGTGCCGAGGGTAAACCAGTCGCGCACCAGCCACGCATCGTGCAGCGTTTGCGCGCCCTGCGCCACCACGCTGACGCCGAAAATTGCCAGGCCAACGCCCACCATTTTACGCCACAGGCTGCGCTTCGGCCGCAGCGCGGCTTCCACCACTTTTTCGCCTTCGCCCTCTTCCAACGGCTCGGCTTCCGCCGTGGCGAGAAAGGCTTTCTCGCTGTCCGCGCTAAAGGTTTGTGCGGCGCGCAGCGGTTTTTCCGCTTCAACCGTCAGCGGACGGGCAAAATCAATGCGTCCTTTCAAAGGTGTTTCGTCGCTCATCGCAATTTATCTCCCAATAAAAACTCCAGCGCGGCATCCATGCGAATGTGCGGCAGCGGGCGATCGACATCCAGCTGCTGCGGCCGGAACTGTTCAAACTGAAATCCCTGCTGCTGCCAGAAATTGTGGCCAGGCAAGCGTGGCGGCACTTCGCCGGGATAAAACGTCAGCGCTTCATTATCGGCTAAACGATGACCGCGCAACGCCGGTAATTTCTCGCCACGATGATCAACCAGCCCACTTTCTGTGGCCTGCACCGAGGCTAAACCGAGGCAATCCATATTGATGCCTTCGAACGCCGCGTTCTGCCACGCGTCCTGCACCAGTTGCTGCAGCAGCGACACCATATTGGCGTGCTGATCCGAAGTCACATGATCGGCTTTGGTGGCGGCAAACAGCAGCTTATCGATCACCGGAGAGAACAGACGGCGGAACAGCGTGCGCTGACCGTAGTGGAAACTCTGCATCAGTTGCGTCAAGGCGAGACGCATATCGTTGAACGCTTGCGGCCCGCTGTTAAGCGGTTGCAGACAATCGACCAGCACGATTTGGCGATCGAAACGCAGGAAATGATTTTTATAGAATCCTTTCACCACGTGCTGGCAGTAATAGTTGAAACGCTGCTGCAGCATGGCGAAGTTGCTGCCTGCTGGCGCTTGCGCCAGCTTGCTAACCTGCATCTCGTCGACCTGCGGCCACGGGAAGAACTGCAGCGCGGGCGCGCCGGCCATATCGCCCGGCAATACAAAGCGGCCCGGCTGGATAAAGTGCAAGCCTTCGCTTTTGCATTGGTGCAGATAGTCGGTCCAGGCAGCGGCAATCGCTGCCAGACGATTTTCATCGGCGGGCGCAAAAGGATCGAGATCGGCGCACAAGCTGCGCCATTGTGCTGACCAGCCCGCGCGATCGCCCTGCAGCAAGCCCACCATCTGGCGTGACCAGCTGAGATAATCCTGCGCCAGCATCGGCAGATCCAGCAGCCATTCGCCGGGGTAATCGATAATTTCAAGGTAGAGCGTGGCGGTATCTTTGAAATGGCGCAGCAGCGATTCATCCGGCCGATAGCGCAGCGCCAGGCGCATTTCGCTTACGCCACGCGTCGGCGTCGGCCACATCGGCGGCGTGCCGTACAGTTGCGCCAGACCTTCGTCGTAGGTGAAACGCGGCGTGCCGAGTTCACGCTGCGGCACGCGCTTGACGCCCAGCAGGCGATCTTCGCGCACCACGGAAAACAGCGGCAAACGTGCGCCGCTGTGGACATTGAGAAGCTGGTTAACCAGCGAAGTGATAAACGCGGTTTTGCCGCTACGGCTTAAACCGGTTACAGCCAGGCGCAGATGGCGGTCAACACCGCGGTTCATCAACGCCACAAATTCATTTTGCAGTCTTTTCATCGTTCTCCCTGATGAATCGTGCCGATAAGCGTTTAAACGCTTTGCTCAGCAACGGTTCCAGGGCGGCCGCCAGCAACAGGCGCAGCGGACGGCGCGCCACCGATTTCACCGCCCAGCCAGCGATACCGCCGGGCCCGTAAGTTACTGCACTAATGATGATAAATTTCCCCGCCGACATCAACGCAGGTGTCGCGCGACGGCGCAGAGCAGTAAAACGTTGAGTTTGCATAGAGCCTCTTATCACAATAGAAGAAGTGGGCCCGAAAGCCCGGGAATTTAGATCTGGCGGAAGCGGCTGCGCACGCTAAACGTCTCTGAAGTGACGTAGCGTTCAACTTCACGCACCTTTCGCTCATCGCTTTGCAGCGTTGTTTCCAGCTCGTCGAGCAGTTCACGTGCGCTGGGTGCCCGTTCAGATGTCGCATCAACGGGTTTCTCGTCCAGCACAAAGCCCAGAATAAAATAGGCGACGATGGTGAACATAAACAGTCCAAGGAGCAGCGACAGCACCACAATCACACGCAGCAAGCGCACCGGAATGTCGAGGTACTCGGCGATACCCGCGCAGACGCCGCGTACTTTGCCCTGCTGCGGAATGCGCCACAGTTTACGGCCATTCATCATGGTTGCCTCCAGTTTGGATGTTCGGCATCCAAAATGGCTTCCAGTGCTTCAACACGCTCACGCATGCGGCGGGCATCCTGGGTAATTTGTTGCAAACGCTGCAGGTCACTCGACGATAGATCGGCGCCGCCGTTGCGTTTGTTGCTGTAATGCAGCCATAACCAAATTGGTGCGACAAACAGCACGAAAATCGTTAAAGGTATGGCTAAAAAAAGTGCGCTCATTGACTCTCCTTAATCACTAACACCATTTTTAACTCGGGCCCGCAATCAGGCCCGTGGCGATCACTCAGGGCGGTTCATTTTAGCTTTCAGCGCGGCCAGCTGCTGGCTGATTTCATCATCGGCTTTCAGCTCGGCGAACTCCTGATCCAAACCTTTTGGTTTACCAAAACGCTGGCTTTCTGCTTCTGCTTCCATGTGATCGATGCGACGTTCAAAGGATTCGAAACGTGCCATCGCATCATCAATCTTGCCGCTGTCGAGCTGACGACGCACATCACGTGATGACGATGCTGCCTGATGGCGCAGCGTTAACGCCTGCTGACGCGCACGGGTTTCAGTGAGTTTTTTCTCCAGCTCACCGATCTCGCCTTTCATGCGGTCCAGCGTCTCTTCAACCTGAGTCGATTCCTGCTGCAGCGCAGCAATCAAATCGGTCAGCTTTTGCTTCTCAATTAAAGCAGCACGCGCCAGATCTTCTTTACCTTTATTAATCGCCAGCTCCGCTTTTTCCTGCCATTCGGCCTGCTGAATTTCAGCCTGCTCGCTGCGGCGCAGCAGCTGTTTCTTTTCGGCCAGCGCACGGGCTGAGGTTGAACGGACTTCTACCAGCGTATCTTCCATTTCCTGAATCATCAGGCGTACCAGTTTCTGCGGATCTTCGGCGCGCTCCAGCAGAGAGTTGATGTTAGCGTTCACGATGTCGGCGAAACGAGAAAAAATACCCATAATGATGTTCCTCAAATTTTGTGTGTAGGTGCGCGAGGCGCCCTTCACTAATACAATTCGCGTGCCAACTTTTAATTTATTGATTTTACGCGATTTTTTTATTTTACATCCGCCTGGACATCGCTTAAAGTAGTGAAATTGATTAATCAGTGGCGAATTTAATCATGGCGAACAGTTCAGACAACCTGTTAGGCGAATCGAATAACTTTCTGGAAGTATTGGAACAGGTTTCGCGCTTAGCGCCGCTGGAAAAACCGGTGCTGGTGATTGGCGAGCGCGGAACCGGCAAAGAGCTGATTGCCAGCCGCCTGCATTATCTGTCAAACCGCTGGGAAGGTCCGTTTGTTTCGCTGAACTGCGCTGCGCTAAATGAAAACCTGCTCGATTCCGAACTCTTCGGTCATGAAGCTGGCGCGTTTACCGGGGCGCAAAAACGCCATCTGGGACGCTTCGAACGCGCTGATGGCGGCACGCTGTTTCTTGATGAACTCGCCACCGCGCCGATGCTAGTGCAGGAGAAATTGCTGCGCGTGATTGAATACGGACAGCTGGAACGCGTTGGCGGTAATCAATCTTTGCAGGTGAATGTGCGTTTGGTGTGCGCCACCAATGAAGATCTGCCGGCGCTTGCCGCCGCCGGTAAATTCCGCGCCGACCTGCTCGATCGCCTCGCCTTTGATGTGGTGCAGCTGCCGCCGCTGCGTGAACGCCGCAGCGACATACTGGTGATGGCCAACCATTTCGCCATTCAGATGTGCCGCGAACTGGGCTTGCCGCTGTTCCCTGGCTTCAGCGATCGCGCTCAGCTGACGTTGCTCAATCACAGCTGGCCCGGCAACGTGCGTGAACTGAAGAACGTAGTCGAGCGTTCGGTTTATCGCCATCACAGCGCCGACGATGAGCTGGATAACATTATCATTAACCCGTTCGCCCCCCGCACGCCGCCCGCCGACGTCATTGCCCAGGCGGACGTATCTGCCTTGCCTTCCCTGCCGCTGGATTTGCGTCAGTGGCAAAATCAACAGGAACGCGAGCTGGTTGAAGCGAGTTTACAGCAAGCCAAATACAACCAGCGCCGCGCCGCCGAGTTATTGCGTGTGACGTATCACCAATTACGCGCCATGATGAAAAAGCACGGTATTCAGGCCCGTGACGAAAATTAACCAGGTCGCCATAAATGGCGTGTATTAATTTGATTTTATTTTTTTTAAGCAAATCGCACGGTGTTTTTTTCTAACTGTTTCGAGTGGATGCAAGGCGGCAAGCGAGGACATCCCTGGGAGCATACATAAGTATGTGACCAGGGTGGACGAGCGCAGCCAACGCGGCAGCCGCTCGAAACAGGACGAAAAAAGGCCCGCGGGTTAACGCGGGCAACTAATACTGGAAGCAATGTGAGCAATGTCGTGCTCTTCTTCGGTAGAGCCACCGTCGAAGCGCAGAAGAATAATAATCATTCTTATTATCATCTGTAAACCCCTAATTGAGAATTTTTCTCATCTCCACACAGAGATTGTGATTACCCCATCGCCAGTTTGGCGAAAAACACAGCAGAAGCGTCGCGAATTTGGGGAGTACGTGGCGTTTAAGATACACTCACGCTATTGCCTCAGAATCGTTGAGTTCTATGCCAAAATTATTCCCCTCTCTGCTGCTGGGTCTCAGCATGATGAGCGCGTCAGCGTGGGCCGCGCCAACGGACAACATCCGCAACAGCGGTTTTGTCTATTGCGTTAACGGCACGGTTAATACCTTCAATCCACAAATGGTCAGCAGCGGTTTAGTCGTTGATACGCTGGCGGCGCAGCTGTATGACCGGCTGCTGGACGTGGATCCTTATACTTATCGGCTGATTCCCGACCTCGCCCAGAGCTGGGAAGTGCGTGATAACGGCGCAACCTACCGTTTTCACCTGCGTAAAGATGTCGCCTTCCAGCACACCAACTGGTTTAAACCGACGCGGAAAATGAACGCCGATGATGTGGTGTTCAGTTTTGCACGCATGTTTGATCGCAAGCATCCGTGGCACAACGTCAACGGCGGCAGCTATCCCTATTTTGATAGCCTGCAGTTTGCCGATTCAGTGCAGAGCGTGAAAAAGCTGGATAGCGATACGGTTGAAATCCGCCTGAACAGCCCGGACGCCTCTTTCTTGTGGCATATCGCGACGCATTACGCGCCGATTTTGTCGCAGGAGTACGCCAATAAACTCAGCGCTAAAGGCCAGCAGGAACAGCTGGACCGCGAACCGGTCGGCACCGGCCCGTTCCAGTTGAGCGAATACCGTACCGGGCAATATCTCCGCCTGGCGCGTAATCCGCAGTACTGGAAAGGCGTGCCGCGTCTGCAGCAGGTGGTGATTGATTTGGGCGTCGGCGGCACCGGAAGGTTATCCAAACTGCTGACCGGCGAATGCGATGTGCTGGCCTATCCCGCCGCCAGCCAGCTGAGCATTTTGCGTGACGATCCGCGCCTGCGCATGACGCTGCGTCCTGGCATGAACATCGCCTATCTGGCGTTCAACACGCGCAAACCGCCACTGGATCGCCCGGAAGTGCGTCACGCGCTGGCGCTGGCGATCAATAACGAACGCCTGATGGAGTCGATCTATTACGGCACCGCCGAAACTGCCGCCTCCATTTTGCCGCGTGCGTCCTGGGCGTATGACAACGATGCGCGCGTCACCGAATACAATCCGGCTAAAGCGCGTGAAGAGTTGAAAGCGCTGGGGCTGGAAGATTTGCATTTACGTTTAGTGGTGCCCTCCTCCTCGCAGTCGTGGAATCCCAGCCCGCTAAAAACCGCTGAATTGTTGCAAGCGGATTTGGCTCAGGTTGGCGTGCGCGTCACTATCGCGCCGGTGGAAGGCCGCTTCCAGGAAGCGCAGTTGATGGAGATGAACCATGACCTCACGCTCACCGGCTGGGCAACCGACAGTAACGATCCCGACAGTTTCTTCCGTCCGCTGTTAAGCTGCGCGGCGATCCGTTCGCAAACCAACTACGCACACTGGTGCTCGCCCGCCTTTGATGAGGCTTTGCAGCATGCACTGTTGTCCCAGCAGCTATCGGCGCGCATTGATAGCTACGACAAGGCACAGCAGATTTTGGCGCAGGAGTTGCCGGTGCTGCCGCTGGCGTCGTCGCTGCGTTTGCAAGCCTATCGGCATGATATCAAAGGCCTGGTGCTGAGCCCGTTTGGTAACGCTTCGTTCGCCGGCGTTTACCGCGATGAGAGCAGCGAGGAGTAAGCATGATTATCTATATTCTGCGTCGCGTGGTGCTGCTGCTCATCACCCTGTTTTTGCTGTCGCTGGTGAGCTTCAGTCTGAGCTACTTCACACCAAATGCCCCGCTCGAAGGCGCATCGCTGTTTGATGCGTGGTGGTTCTGGTTCAAGGGCTTGCTGCAGTTCGATTTTGGCGTCTCCAGCACCAACGGCCAGCCGATTGATCTTCAGCTGCGCGAAGTGTTTCCCGCCACGCTGGAGCTATGCGTAATGGCATTTATTCTGGCGCTACTGGTGGGCATTCCGCTGGGAATTTGCGCCGGCGTGATGCGCAAAAAATGGCAGGATAAAGCCATTAGCGCGCTGGCGCTGCTTGGCTTCTCGATGCCGGTATTCTGGCTGGCGCTCCTGTTTACGCTGTTCTTCTCGTTAACGCTTGGCTGGTTGCCGGTGTCCGGACGTTTCGACCTGCTCTATCCGGTGCAAAACGTTACCGGCTTTGCGCTGATTGATGCCTGGCTGAGCCCGTCGCCGTGGCGTCATGAAATGCTGGTCAGCGCCTTAACGCACATGATTCTGCCGGTGGTCGTTCTCGCCGTTGCGCCTGCTACCGAGATGATCCGCTTACTGCGCAGCAGCACCAGCGATGTGATGGACAAAAACTACGTCAAAGCCGCCGCCACGCGCGGCCTGTCGCGCTTCACGGTGATCCGCCGCCACGTGCTGCACAATGCGCTGCCGCCGGTGATTCCGCGCCTTGGGCTGCAATTTTCCACCATGCTGACGTTGGCGATGATCACCGAGGTGGTGTTCAACTGGCCGGGCCTCGGCCGCTGGCTGATTAACGCCATTCGCCAGCAGGATTACGCGGCGATTTCCGCTGGCGTGATGGTGGTGGGCGGTCTGGTGATTCTGGTCAGCGTGTTATCCGATATTCTGGGTGCGGCGCTTAACCCGCTGAAACATAAGGAATGGTATGCCCTTAGATAATGTCTACGACGAGAAGCGGCTGCCCAGCACGCTGCGTCGCAGCTGGCAGCGCTTGTATCGCGATACCAGCGGCATGGTCGGCTTATACGGCTTTGGCCTGCTGCTGTTCCTGTGCCTGTTTGGCGGCCTGCTGGCGCCGTATGGCATCGATCAGCAATTCCTGGGTTATCAGCTGCTGCCGCCATCGTGGTCGCGCTACGGCGATGTCTCCTTTTTCCTCGGCACCGACGATTTAGGCCGTGATGTGCTGAGCCGCCTGCTGAGCGGCGTAGCGCCGACCGTGGGATCGGCGATTTTGGTGACGGTGCTGGCGGCAATTTGTGCGCTGGTGCTTGGCGTGTTTGCCGGTATCACGCACGGCATGCGCTCGGCGGTGATGAATCACGTGCTGGATACCTTACTGTCGATTCCCTCGCTGCTGCTGGCGATTATCGTGGTGGCATTTCTCGGCCCGCGCCTGGAACACGCGATGCTGGCGGTGTTTCTCGCGCTGATCCCACGTCTGGTGCGCGAGATCTATACTGCTGTGCATGATGAGATGGAAAAAGAGTATGTGGTGGCGCTGCGTCTTGATGGCGCGCGCAACCTGAATATCTTGTGGAATGCGGTGCTGCCTAACGTGCTGCCGCTGCTGGTGAGCGAATTTACCCGCTCGCTGTCGATGGCGATTCTGGACATCGCCGCACTCGGTTTCCTCGATCTTGGCGCGCAGCTGCCCTCACCCGAATGGGGTGCGATGCTGGGTGACGCGCTGGAGCTGATCTACGTTGCGCCGTGGACGGTCATGCTGCCGGGCGTGGCGCTGATGGTCAGCGTGTTGATCGTTAACCTGCTGGGCGACGGCATTCGTCGCGCTGTAGAAGCGGGAGTTGAATAATGCCGCTACTGGATATCCGTAACCTGACCATCGAATTTATGACCGCTGACGGTCCGGTCAAAGCGGTTGATCGCATCAACCTGACGCTAAGCGAAGGCGAAATCCGCGGTTTGGTGGGTGAATCGGGTTCAGGCAAAAGTCTGATCGCCAAAGCAATTTGCGGCGTCACCAAAGATAACTGGCGCGTCACCGCCGATCGCATGGTGTTTGATGATATTGATCTGCTGCGCCTGTCACCGCGCGAACGCCGTCGGATTGTCGGCCATAACGTGTCGATGATTTTTCAGGAGCCGCAATCCTGTCTTGATCCGTCAGAAAGTATTGGTCGCCAGCTGATGCAGGCGATTCCGCGTTGGACGCACAAAGGCCGTTGGTATAAACGGCTGTGGTTCTGGCGCAAAGTGCGCGCCATTGAGCTGCTGCATCGCGTCGGCATCAAAGATCATAAAGACATCATGCGCAGTTTCCCGTATGAACTCACCGACGGCGAATGCCAAAAGGTGATGATCGCCATCGCGCTGGCCAATCAGCCGCGTTTGCTGATCGCCGATGAACCAACCAATGCGATGGAGCCGACCACGCAGGCGCAAATTTTCCGCCTGCTGAGCCGCCTCAATCAGAATAACAACACCACCATTTTGCTGATCAGCCACGATCTGCGCACCATGAGCCACTGGGCTGACCGCATTAATGTGATGTATTGCGGCCAGACGGTGGAGATCGCGCAAAGCGAAGAGTTAATGGAGTCACCGCATCATCCTTACACGCAGGCGCTGATCCGGGCGATGCCCGATTTCGGTAGCGCGCTGCCGCACAAAAGCCGCCTCAACACGCTTTCTGGCGCGATTCCTTCACTGGAACATCTGCCGATTGGCTGTCGTCTGGGGCCGCGCTGCCCGTATGCGCAGCGTAAGTGCATCGAAACACCGCGCCTGACCGGCAATAAAGCGCATCTGTTTGCTTGTCACTTCCCGCTGAATATGGAGAGCCAGTAAACATGGAAACGCTGCTGGAAGTGCGCAACCTGAGTAAAACCTACCGCTATCGCACCGGTTTGTTCCGTCGTCAGCACGTTGAGGCGGTGAAAGGCGTCAGTTTTACCCTGCGTGAAAAACAGACGCTGGCGGTGATTGGTGAAAACGGTTCGGGAAAATCGACGCTGGCAAAAATGCTCAGCGGCATGGTCGAGCCGAGCGAGGGCGAAATGCTGATTGACGATCATCCGCTGGAGTACGGTGATTATGGTTATCGCAGCCAGCGCATTCGCATGATTTTTCAGGATCCTTCAACCTCGCTGAATCCGCGCCAGCGCATCAGCCAGATACTCGATTTCCCGCTGCGCCTGAATACCGAGCTGGATGATGACGCGCGTGAAAAACGCATTATCGCCACGCTGCGTCAGGTCGGTTTGCTGCGCGACCACGCCGGATACTATCCGCACATGCTGGCGCCGGGCCAGAAGCAGCGCCTGGCGCTGGCGCGAGCGCTGATTCTGCAGCCAAAAGTGATCGTCGCCGATGAAGCCCTCGCCTCGCTGGATATGACCATGCGTTCACAGCTGGTAAACCTGATGCTGGAACTGCAGGAGAAGCACGGCATCGCCTATATTTATGTCACGCAGCATCTCGGCATGATGAAGCACATCAGCGATCAGGTGCTGGTGATGCATCAGGGCGAAGTGGTCGAGCGCGGCGGCACCGCCGATGTATTGGCCTCGCCGCTGCACGATCTCACCAAGCGCCTGATCACCAGCCACTTTGGTGAAGCCTTAACCGCCGAAGCCTGGCGCCGCGAGCGTTAAGGCGCCGAAAACGCGGTGCGATTTACCGCATTTATAGAGACGTGCTAGACTTCGCACGAGATTAACGTCGGTCGCCTGTTTTTCAACCACCGCGACCGCCAACAACAATGACCAAAAGGATTACAGCTATGGGTTTTCTTTCCGGTAAGCGCATTCTGATTACTGGCGTTGCCAGTAAACTCTCAATCGCCTACGGTATTGCGCAGGCGATGCACAAACAGGGCGCAGAACTGGCTTTCACCTACCAGAACGACAAATTGAAAAGTCGTGTGGAAGAGTTTGCTAAAGATCTGGGTTCAGACATTGTTCTGCCATGCGATGTGGCTGAAGACGAGAGCATCACTGCGCTGTTCACCGAACTGGCAAAAACCTGGCCGAAATTTGACGGTTTCGTTCACTCCATCGGTTTCGCACCTGGCGATCAGCTGGATGGCGATTACGTGAATGCCGTGACCCGTGAAGGCTTCAAGATCGCTCACGACATTAGCGCGTACAGCTTTGTTGCGATGGCGAAAGAGTGCCGTGCGATGCTGAACCCGAATTCCGCCCTGCTGACCTTGTCTTACCTGGGTGCAGAGCGCGCCATCCCGAACTACAACGTGATGGGTCTGGCGAAAGCGTCTCTGGAAGCTAACGTACGCTACATGGCGAACGCGATGGGTCCAGAAGGCACGCGTGTTAACGCCGTTTCTGCCGGTCCAATCCGTACGCTGGCTGCATCAGGCATCAAAGATTTCCGTAAAATGCTGGCGCACTGCGAAGCGGTTACCCCGATTCGTCGTACCGTTACCATCGAAGACGTGGGTAACTCAGCTGCATTCCTGTGCTCTGATCTGGCGGGTGGTATCACCGGTGAAGTGGTACACGTTGATGGCGGCTTCAGCATTGCCGCAATGAACGAGCTGGAACTGAAATAAGATTTACCCAAGGTCGCCTTTCATGGCGACCTCCTCTTCAAATAACGCCTTCCTTATACTCGTAAGCTATTAATTATTCCCCAACATTCTTTTGCCGTGGACAGCCGTTCAGCGACGATAAGCTAGCCCTTTGTTGCATGCCTGCTTTTCAGATTCGCACGCTGTGCAGCAAGTCCGTTTTTAGCGCAAGGAATGACCATGGAACAACGCCGTTCTCCCGGCCATGACCACTGGTTTTATGAAAGCCAGACTCGCCCGAATAGCACCGCCACTGCGCCGCTGGTGCCCGAAGCCGCCTATATCGACGATCGTTTCCTACTCGGTTTGCAACAGGAAGCGACCGCGTTACAGCCGCTGTTGTCGCGTTTTCAGCCTGCGTTATTGGCCGCGCGCGATCTCAGCCAGATTATGTTTCCCGATACGCTTGCCACCAGTTTGACCCACACCTTAACGCTGTACGATCGCCTCAGCACCGCGCTAACGGTGGCGCAGGTCGCAGGTGTGCAGCGCTTGTGCAATCACTACTCCGCCCGGCTCAATCCGTTGCCGGGTCCGGACTCGTCACGTGAAAGTAATAATCGCCTGACGCAAATCACCCAATATGCGCGTCAACTGGCGATGCAGCCGGAACTGATCACCGCCAGCAGCATCAGCGCGCTGGACGCGGTGGGCTTAACCGAGCCCGATATCGTCACGCTGAATCAACTGGTGGGATATGTCAGCTATCAGTCACGCGTGGTGGCATCGCTGCAGGCGATGATGGGCTTGCCGGTGCGCTGGATTCCGGGCGTAACACCGCCGCCGGACGCCAGCGCAGCGCTGTTTACCGGCAACGACGGCTGGCAGCACGCGTTGAAACCGGTTGAACTGCGCTATGCCAGCGCCGATCAACTGGCGGCGGTTACTTTCTGTCAGGGTATCGAGGGATTGGATGATGCCATTTGGCTGCTGGTGCACGATGCGCAAGTGCTGTATGGCTTCGCCACGCTAAAACAGCGGCTGAGTGAACATTTTGCCGGTGATGAAGCGCTGGCGCAGGCGGTTAGCGCACGCGTGCTGGGTTGTCGACGTCAGTTTGATTTTGTTACCGATGAATGGCGTGACGCACTGCTGCAGGATGTCGAAAGCGCTGGCGCAGCATCGCCGGTGATTTCACTCAGCGCCCAGCTCACTCGCCTGCCCGACCGCTTCAGCGCTGCACATTTGCAGCCGCTGCTGAACGCGGGCTGGGGCAGCGAACGCATCTTCACGCTGTTGCAAGCGGTGGCTTTCGCCAGCTGGCAGGATCGCCTGCTGATGGCGCTCGGCGAAACCCGTTAATCGGGCAGATGTCGCCGCGCTTCATCAAAGAAATGCTGAGCCAGCGGCGATGCTCTGCCCGGCTCGGCAATCACTAATGCCGCCTGCCGGCCCATCGGCGCCATCTCAATCGGCCGCCGCGCCAGATTCTGCATCAGCTCCGGCAACAGATGTCCGCATGGCGACACCATCACGCCTAAACCAACCTGCGCACTTTGCAGCAGTTGCATGATCGACGCGCTCTCAACAATCACACGTGGGATCAAGCCGGTTTCCCGCAGCTGCCCATCAAGATAGCGTCGAAAATAGCGCGTGGGTTCTGCCAGACACAGCGGCTGGCAGGCAAGCGTGGCGAGCGAGATGTTCTCTTGTTCCAGCAGCGCCGGAAAGTGCGCCGGATTGAACAGCGCCTCGACGCCCGGATCTTTCAACAGCGCAGTTTGAAAATGCAGCTCGCGCAGTGACGTCAGTTCAAAAAAGCCGATACCGCCATCCACGGTGTGGCTGTTAAGCGCTTCCAGCAGCTGATCGGCGCTCATCGCGGCCACGCGATAATCCAGCTGTGGATAACGCGCTTCAACCGCTTTCAACAACGCTGGCAGCGCCACGCTGCACTGCGGCATAACGCCAAGCCGCAAGGTGCCGTTGACGCCATGCTTGAGCGACTCCACTTCCAGCTTCAATCCCTGATACACCGAAACAATTTCCCGCGCCCAGGTCAGCACGCGCTCGCCTTCCGGCGTAAAGCCATCGAAATTATTACTGCGGTTGATCAGCGAAAGCCCTAATTCGCGTTCGAGGTTTTTCAGACGCATCGATAGCGTCGGCTGGCTGACAAAGCTGACCTCTGCCGCGCGGCCAAAGTGGCGTTCGCGTTCAAGATTTGTCAGATAGATTAATTGTTTGATGTCCATGGAAAGCAGAATTGGCTGGAAAACAGCAGTGTATCATGGCGGTTGCTGCTGCGCTGCGCCCACGCGCAGCGGCTATTGTGTTACGCCACACCCAAGGCACTTTTTACGTCGTTGGCGATCTTCTCGACCTGCGGGCCATAAATCACCTGGATATCGTGTTCGCTGACGCGATTGATGCCGTTCGCGCCGGTGGTCAGTAAGGTTTGATCGACCACCTCATTCATCTGTTTGACCCGCACGCGCAGCCGGGTGAAGCAGCAATCGACGTCCTCTATATTGGCTTCGCCGCCCAGCCCGCTGATGATCACTTTGGTGCGCTCATCCGCCGCCACCTGTTCGGGTTTGTGCTCCTCATCGGATTCCCGTCCCGGCGTTTCAACCCGCATCCGCGTGATGACAAAACGGAAGCCGTAGTAGTAAATCGGCACATAAATTACGCCGAGCACAATCGTCCACCACCAATGCGTTTTGCTGCCACCGAGAATGCCGAACACCACCAGATCGATGGCGCCGCCCTGCACGTTGCCAATCATCAAATGCAGCATCGACATCAACATAAATGACAGGCCGGTTAATAGCGCATGCAGGATATAGAGCACCGGCGACACGAAGATGAAACAGAACTCCAGCGGCTCGGTGATGCCGGTGGTAAAGGAAGTCAGTGCACCGGCCAGCACCAGCGCTTTAACGCGCTGCTTATGCTCAGGGCGCGCAGTGTGGTAGATCGCCAGCGCGGCGGCTGGTAAGCCAAACATCATTACCGGAATTTTGCCCTGCGCGAGGAACTGCGTCGCGCCGCGCACCGTATCGTCCGGGATGGCGCCGGGATGCGTTAGCGAGGTGTTGAAGATGTTCAGCGCGCCGACGATGCTTTGTCCATCAACCGTTGCCATGCCGCCAATTGGCGTGAAGCGCACGGTTTCGTTGAGGATATGGTGCAAACCGGTGGGAATCAGTAAGCGTTCGCTGGTGCCAAGCAGGAAGGCGCCGTATTGCCCGCTTTTACCAATCATCAAACCCACCCACGCAATGCCTTCGCCGATGGTCGGCCAAATCAACGCCAGCAGCACGCCCACCAGCGGCAGCACCACCACGGTCACGATCGGCACAAAGCGGCGTCCACCAAAGAAGCTGATCGCCGTCGGCAGTTGCTGAGTGTAAAAACGGTTATGCAGCAGCACGGTAATCAATCCAGCAATCACGCCGCCCAGCACGCTCATGTTGTAAGTAAAGATGCCGAGCATGTCGATGTATTCGGCCGACGTCATCATCGCTGCGGTTTGATCCATACCCGCTTTCTGCAGCGCTTCTGGCGTGGTGGTAGCGGCTGTCAAACCTTTCGACGCCAGCGTGGAGCTGATACCAACATTCATGGCGATATAGCCAATTACGGCGGCAAAGGCAGCGGTCGGTTTCTCCGCTTTCGCCAGCCCGATGGCGCTGGCCACCGCAAAGAACAGCGGCAAATTGGCGAACAGCGCGCCCGCCACCTTGCGGATAAACCCGATAATCAGCTGTGGCACCTGCAGACTGGCGAAGGCATCGCCGGTGATGGCCGGATTTTGCATTGCGGCGGCCAGGCCAAGAAAGATCCCTGCGGCAGCAATCACCGAGATGGGCATCATTAAGGCTTTACCGAAGGCGTGAATTTGGCTTGCCAGATTCTTCATGCTGCGTGCCCTTTTCAGAATGGAAAGAGCAATTATTAGTCAGTTATCTCAGCAGCACGTAACTGCCGCCCCTTAACAGCCGGGGAAGTTTGACTTAGGTCACGCTTTGCGTGCGTTTCACGATAAACGCCGCCTATCGCACCATTAAACCAATCAATTAGACAACTTTTAAGGAGAGTCGCACACTTCCCGCTAACAGAAGACATATTCTGATAACAACTCATAAACAAATAAGCCTGCAACTATGAAATTTAAACGTAAGATTCAACCCTATCGCGCTGCTGCGGGCGGCTGGGGTTCATTGGAAGCCACCACCCGTTTCGTCCTTGATAGTAAAGCTGCCCTGAAGAACATGCGAAACCTGATGCGCATGAATAAAGCGCGCGGTTTCGACTGCCCAGGTTGCGCATGGGGCGATGACAACAAAAGCACCTTCAGCTTCTGTGAAAACGGAGCAAAAGCGGTGACGTGGGAAGCCACGCGTCGTGTGGTTGCGCCGGAATTTTTTGCCCAGCACAGCGTCAGCACTCTTTATCAACAGAGCGATTACTTCCTTGAGTATCAGGGACGCTTAACCCATCCGATGCGCTACAACAGCGCGACCGACCACTACGAACCGATCAGCTGGGACGATGCGTTAGCCTTGATTGCTCGCCATTTGAAGGCGATGGATCATCCAAATCAAATGGAGCTTTACACCTCCGGCCGCGCCAGCAATGAAGCATCCTGGCTTTATCAGCTGTTTGGCCGTGTGATGGGCACCAACAACTTCCCCGACTGCTCGAACATGTGTCACGAAGCCAGCGGCACCGGCCTGAAACGCAGCATCGGCGTGGGTAAAGGCACCATTCGTCTGGAAGATTTTGATCACGCTGATGCGATTTTCGTGTTGGGTCAGAATCCGGGCACCAACCATCCGCGCATGCTGCACAGCCTGCGGCACGCGGCCGATCACGGCGCGAAAATCGTCACCTTTAACACGCTGCGCGAGCGCGGCCTCGAGCGTTTTGCCGATCCGCAAAAGCCGCTGGAGATTGTCACGTCGATGGCGGGCACCATCAGTTCCGCCTATTACCAACCTAATCTGGGCGGCGATATGGCGGCGGTGCGCGGCATGGTGAAAGCCCTGCTTGAGCTACAGCGTGCACGTTTAGCTGCCGGTGAAGAAGGCATTTTCGATCAGGCGTTTATCGATGCCAACACTCATGGCATTGATGCGTATCTTGCCGCCGTTGATAACACCCGCTGGGACGATATCGTGCGCCAATCCGGTCTCAGCGAAGTGCAGATTCGTGAGGCGGCGGCGATCTATCAAAGTGCTGAACGCGTGATTGTCACCTGGGCGATGGGCATTACTCAGCATAAACACTCGGTGGATACCGTTCGCGAGATCACCAACCTGCAGCTGCTGTTTGGTCAGTTGGGCAAGAAAGGCGCAGGCCTGTGTCCGGTGCGCGGCCACAGTAATGTGCAGGGCAACCGCACCATGGGCATCGATGAGAAGCCGGGCAAGCCGTTCCTCGATGCACTCGGCGCGCACTTTGATTTCGACCCCCCGCGCGAGCATGGTCACAACACCGTTGAAGCGCTGAACGCGATGCTGCGTGACGAAGTGAAAGTGCTGATTGCGCTGGGCGGCAACCTCGCGGCGGCCGCACCGGATTCACCGGTCACCGAAGAAGCGTTGCAGCATTGCGGTTTGACCGTGCACATCAGCACCAAACTCAATCGCAGCCATTTGGTGCCGGGCCGCGAAGGGCTGATTCTGCCAACGCTGGGCCGTACCGAACGCGATCGTCAGGCAAGCGGTAATCAGTACATTACCGTGGAAGACTCGTTCAGCATGGTGCACGCCTCAGAAGGCGTCGGCATTCCATTGGCGGAGACGCAGCGTTCTGAAACCGCGATTGTGGCTGGCATCGCCCATGCGACATTAGGCAGCGATAAAATCGACTGGCTGGCGATGGCAGGCAATTACGATCTGATTCGCGATCACATCGCCGCCACGATTCCCGGCTTTGCTGATTTCAATAACAAGTGCGACATTCCGGGCGGTTTCTACCTGGGTAGCGCTGCCGCCGAGTTGCGCTTCAATACGCCAAGCAAACGTGCTGAGTTCAGCGCCGCCGCCCTGCCAACGTCGCTGTTCCCGCAGTTGGGCGATGTCGCGGTGCCGTTCACGCTGCAAACCCTGCGTTCACACGATCAGTACAACACCACGATTTACGGCCTCGATGATCGTTATCGTGGCGTGTACGGTCAGCGCGAAGTGGTGTTTATCCATCCGGATGATATGACGTCGTTGGGCTTCACTGAAGGCCAGTTGGTGGATATCGAGACGCTGTGGAATGACGGTTTAACCCGTCGCGTCAGCGGTTTCAAGCTGGTGCCCTATAACATTCCGCGCGGTAACCTCGCGGCGTATTATCCGGAAACCAACCCGCTGGTGCCGCTCTCGAGTTTTGGCGACGGCAGCGGTACGCCGACCTCAAAATCGGTGCCGGTGAAGCTGGCATTAAGCGCCGCCACACCGTCACAACGTATCGCCTGACCAAAGCGTTATCAGAAGGTAAAAAGCCGCGTAAAGCGGCTTTTTAGCCTGTTTTGGCCTTGCCGCGCGGACCCGATTCGCGTAAAACTGTCAGCCGCTCTTAGGCCACGAAACTAGATAAATTATGTTCCAGGATAATCCGCTGCTCGCGCAGCTTAAAGAGAAGCTTCACGCGCAGACTCCGCGCGTCGAAGGTGTTGTTAAAGGTACGGAAAAAGGCTTTGGCTTCCTCGAAGTTGATGCCCAGAAAAGCTACTTCATTCCGCCACCGCAGATGAAGAAAGTGATGCACGGCGACCGTATTTCAGCCGTGATCCACACCGATAAAGACCGCGAGAGTGCCGAGCCGGAAACCCTGGTTGAGCCGTTCCTGACCCGCTTTGTCGGCCGCGTGCAGAAGAAAGACGATCGCCTGTCAATTGTGCCGGATCATCCGCTGCTGAAAGAGGCGATTCAGTGCCGCGCCGAACGTGGCGTGACCCACGATTTCCAGAATGGCGATTGGGCGGTAGCAGAGATGCGTCGTCACCCGCTGAAAGGCGATCGCGGTTTCTATGCTGAACTGACCGAATTCATTGTCACTGCGGACGATCACCTCGCGCCGTGGTGGGTAACGTTGTCGCGCCATAACCTCGAACGTCAGGCTCCGGACGTCGGTTTTGGTGAGATGCTCAACGAAAATCTGCAGCGTGAAGATTTGACCGCACTGAACTTCGTCACCATCGACAGCGCCAGCACCCAGGATATGGATGATGCGCTTTACGTGGAAGAGGCTGCCGACGGCAATCTGATCCTGACCATCGCCATCGCCGATCCAACCGCTTACGTGGCGGAAGGCAGCGAGCTGGATAAGCTGGCGTCGAAACGCGCGTTCACTAACTATCTGCCGGGCTTCAACATTCCGATGCTGCCGCGCGAACTCTCTGACGACGTCTGTTCCCTGCGTCCGAACGAGCGTCGTCCCGCGCTGGCTTGTCGCGTTACCGTGCTGAAAGATGGCAGCCTGGCTGATGACGTGCATTTCTTTGCTGCGTGGGTCGAGTCGAAAGCCAAGCTGGTTTATGACGAAGTTTCCGATTGGCTGGAAAACAGCGGCAGCTGGCAGCCTGAAAACGACGCCATTGCCCAGCAGATTCGCCTACTGCATCAGGTTTGCCTGGCGCGCAGCGAATGGCGTCAAACCCACGCGCTGGTGTTTAAAGATCGTCCGGACTACCGCTTTGTGTTGGGCGAGAAAGGCGAAGTACTGGATATCATCTCTGAGCCACGTCGCATCGCCAATCGCATCGTGGAAGAGTCAATGATTCTGGCTAACGTCTGTGCCGCGAAAGTGCTGCAGGAGAAACTGGGTTTCGGTATCTATAACCTGCACACCGGTTTCGATCTGGCCAATGCTGAGCAGGCCGCTGGCGTGCTGGCGGGTCATGGCATCACCGTGGATCCGCAGGCGATTACCACGCTGGAAGGCTTCCGCCAGCTGCGTCGTCAACTCGATGCGCAGCCAACCCAGTATCTGGATAGCCGCATTCGTCGCTTCCAGTCGTTTGCAGAAGTCGGCACCGAGCCGGGCCCGCATTTTGGTCTTGGCCTCGAAGCCTACGCGACCTGGACTTCGCCGATTCGTAAGTTCGGCGACATGATCAACCATCGCTTGCTGAAGGCAATTGTGCGCGGTGAAAGCACTGGCCGTCCGCAGGATGAGCTGACCACCATCATGAGCGAACGTCGTCGCCTGAACCGCATGGCCGAGCGCGATGTTGGGGACTGGTTGTATGCCCGCTTCCTCGCACCGTTTGCCGCTACCGATCGCAAGTTCAGCGCCGAGATCATCGACGTGTCTCGCGGCGGCATGCGCGTTCGTCTGCTGGAGAATGGCGCGGTAGCCTTCATTCCTGCGCCGTTCATCCACGCGGTGCGTGATGAGCTGGTGTGCTCGCAGGAAAGCGGCACCGTGCAGATTAAAGGTGAAGTCGCTTACCGTGTCACTGACATCATTGACGTGACCATCGCCGAAGTGCGTATGGAAACCCGCAGCGTGGTCGCGCGTCCGGCCGCCTGAGCATGAAAACTCGCGGGATAACAGCCGTTATCCCGCATTTCTCTCCGCCCGCTTTAGCAAATGTTAAATTTGCATTCCGCTTCACATTTCTAATGCCTTTGTCTGTCGTTAACAATTCATTACATTACTTTTAACTTGTTGTATTCGATCGCCTCTTTTCCCGGTCCCTACAAGGAGTTAACTCATGAACAACGTCAAAACCAGTCTCATCTGGTTAGCGGTGGCGTTAATTGGCGCGGGCGCATTTGCCATGCTGGCCCTCAGCCGTGGCGAACACGTCAACGCGGTGTGGCTGGTGATTGCCTCCGTCGCCTGCTACAGCATTGCCTATCGCTTTTACAGCCTGTTTATCGCCAAGCGTATTTTCGAACTGGACGATCGCCGTCGCACGCCGGCGGAGCGCTTAAGTGACGGCCTCGATTATGTGCCGACCAATAAATGGGTGCTGTTCGGCCATCATTTTGCGGCGATTGCCGGTGCGGGCCCGCTGGTTGGCCCGATTCTCGCGGCGCAGATGGGCTTCCTGCCAGGCACCATCTGGATTCTGGTTGGCGTAATGTTTGCCGGTGCGGTGCAGGATTTCCTGATCCTGTTTATCTCAACGCGTCGTGATGGCCGCTCATTGGGTGAGATGGCGCGTCAGGAGCTCGGCTCATTCGCTGGCGTGGTCACCATGCTCGGCGCGCTGGGTGTGATGATCATCATCCTCTCCGCGCTGGCGCTGGTGGTGGTGAAGGCGCTGGCCAACAGTCCATGGGGTTTGTTCACCATTGCCGCAACCATTCCGATTGCGCTGTTTATGGGCGTGTATATGCGCTTCCTGCGTCCGGGAAAAATCGCGGAAGTGTCGATCATTGGCTTCGTGCTGATGATGGCGGCGATTATTTACGGCGGCAATGTGGCGGCCGATCCCTATTGGGGCCCACTGTTTACGCTGAAAGGCACGGAGCTGACGTGGGTGCTGGTGATCTACGGTTTTGTCGCCTCTTCGCTGCCGGTATGGCTGCTGCTGGCACCGCGCGATTATCTCTCCACCTTCCTGAAAATTGGCGTGATCATCGGTCTGGCCATTGGCATCGTGTTTGCCATGCCCGAGATGAAGATGCCCGCAGTGACCAAATTTATTGATGGCACCGGGCCGGTCTTCTCCGGTGCGCTGTTCCCGTTCCTGTTTATCACCATCGCCTGTGGCGCCATTTCAGGTTTCCATGCGCTGGTTTCCAGCGGTACCACGCCGAAACTGGTGGAGCGCGAAAGCCATATCCGCTTTATCGGCTACGGCGCGATGCTGATGGAATCCTTTGTGGCAATCATGGCGCTGATCTGTGCCTCGGTGCTCGATCCGGGCGTCTACTTTGCCATGAACTCCCCTGCCGCGCTGATTGGCACCACGGTGGAAAATGCGTCGCAGGTGATAAACGGCTGGGGCTTCGTGGTGACGCCAGAGATGCTGAGCGGCATTGCGCGCGACGTCGGCGAAAGCACCATTCTTTCGCGTGCCGGTGGTGCACCAACCTTTGCGGTCGGCATGGCGCATATCATTACCGAAGTGTTTAACAGCCGGGCCATGATGGCGTTCTGGTATCACTTCGCCATCTTGTTTGAAGCGCTGTTTATCCTGACCGCTGTGGATGCCGGCACCCGCGCCTGCCGCTTTATGGTGCAGGATCTGGTGGGCACCGTGGTTCCGTCGATGGCGAATAACCGTTCATGGTTGGGCAACATGGCGGGAACCACCGTCGCGGTGGCGGGCTGGGGCTTCTTCGTGTATCAGGGCGTGGTCGATCCGCTCGGCGGTATCAATACGCTGTGGCCGCTGTTTGGTATCGGCAACCAGATGCTGGCGTCAATGGCGCTGATTCTCGGCACCGTGGTGCTGTTCAAAATGAAGAAGCAGCGTTATGCGTGGGTGACGATTGTTCCAACCGCCTGGCTGTTCATTACCTCGATGACCGCAGGCTGGCAGAAGATTTTCCACGAAAAACCTTCGATTGGTTTCCTGGCGCAGGCGAACAAGTTCCGCAAAGGCATTGATGACGGCATCGTCATCGCCCCGGCGAAGAGTGTGGCTGACATGCAAACCATCGTCTTCAGCAATCAAATTAACGCGGCCCTGTGCGCCTTCTTCATGCTGGTGGCGGTGACCATGCTGGTGGCGGCCTTCTTCGTGATTCGTCGGGCGCTCAACAGCACGGTGCCAACCACCCATGAATCTGAGATCTCACTGCGCAAAGAGGTGCGAAATGTCTGAGTCCATTTATCACTGGAGAAAACCCAACGGGCCGTGGCACATTCAGCAGTGCTTACCAATCGCCCCCGCCACGGCTGGGCAAAATCTTACGCGCTGGCAGCGCATCTGGCGGGGATTGCAGCAAAGTTTTCGTTTAATGGTCGGCGTTCATGACTATCAAACTTATCTGAAGCATATGCGCGAACATCATCCAACGATCGCCCCCATGGATGAGCGCGCTTTTCACCGTCACTGCCTCGATGCCCGCTTTCCCAGCCAGGCCGGAAAACTCGGTAAGTGCCCTTGCTAACAGAGATTAGCCCCGCTTGTCGGGGCTTTTTCGTGCCATTCTTTAATAAAAACAAAAATATATTTGGATTGCATCTTGTGCTGACGCAGGAGGTTGAATACTGTTGCTAAAATAATGAGATACCGCCCGCTGAGCATTCCCCCGGAGGAAGTTTCCATGACCGATGAACAAGGGCAAACATTGCTATATACCTTGTTTGGCACCACCAGCCCTCATTGGCGTTTAACTTCAGATAGTGATGCTCTGCATTTTGCCGAAGATGAGAACGCAAACACCAATATGGCGGTGCCGCTGACTCCAGCACAAGCCAGTTTATTACGTGCGATGACGGTCATTACCTCAAGTATTAACCTCACGCTGTCGCTGCATGGCGAACCTGTTCCGATGCATTTTGTCGGCCGTAAAGTCAATCAATCTACCTGGGCAGGCACCTCGTCAGCCTGGGGCGATACGTCGTCTGTCGCGCGTGATTTGACGCTGGGTTTATCCTTCGCCGAGCAAGTGGTTTCTGAGGCGAATTCCGTCATCGTGATCCTCGATCAACGCGGCAATATCCAGCGTTTCAACCGTTTGAGTGAAGAGTACACCGGGCTGAAAGAGCAGGAAGTGATTGGCCGCAACGTATTCCAGCTGTTTATGACCAAGCAGGAAGCGCAGGCATCGCGCCGTAATATCGCCGGTTTCTTTCGTGAAGGCAGTTCTTACGAAGTTGAACGCTGGATAAAAACCCGTAAAGGTCAGCGACTGTTTCTGTTTCGTAATAAGTTCGTTCACAGCGGTAGCGGAAAAAATGAAATTTTCCTCATCTGTTCCGGAACCGACATAACCGAAGAGCGCCGCGCTCAGGAACGTCTGCGCGTGCTGGCCAATACCGATACCGTCACCGGCTTGCCCAATCGCAACGCGATCCATCAGCAGATTAGTCTGGCACTGGAGCTGGCGAATGGCAGTCAGACCGGTGTGGTGTACCTCGATTTAGACAATTTTAAGAAGGTAAATGACGCTTACGGCCATATGTTTGGCGATCAGCTGTTGCAAGCCGTGTCGCTGGCCATCCTCAGCTGTCTTGGCAAAGACCAGACGCTGGCGCGCCTTGGCGGCGATGAGTTCGTGGTGCTGGCGGAACACACCAGCCAGGCAGCGCTGGAAGCGATGGCGTCGCGTATTCTTGAGCGGCTGCGTCAGCCATTCCGCATTGGCCTGATTGAGGTTTACAGCGGCTGCTCGCTGGGTATCGCCCTCGCCCCGCTGCATGGTGAAGATCGTGAAAGCCTGATTCGTAACGCCGATACCGCGATGTATCACGCCAAAGAAAACGGCCGCGGCAAATTTTGCGTGTTCGCTAATGAGATGAATCAGCGCGTGTTTGAGTATCTGTGGCTCGATACCAACCTGCGCAAAGCGCTCGAGCTGGATCATCTGGTGGTGCATTACCAGCCAAAACTCAATGCCGAAGGCGAAGTGCTGAGCGCCGAGGCGCTGGTGCGCTGGAATTCTCCAGAGCGTGGTCTGGTGCCGCCGGGCGATTTTATCTCCTACGCCGAAGAGTCCGGTTTGATTGTGCCCCTGGGCCGCTGGGTGATGCTCAACGTGCTGCAGCAGATCATTAAATGGCGCAGCGAAGGCATCTTTCTGCGCGTCGCGGTTAACGTCTCGGCCAAGCAGCTGATCGACCAGAGCATTTACACCGATCTGAAACAGGCATTGAATGAAGCCGGTTTGACCGATTGTCCGATTGATATCGAACTGACGGAAAGCTGTCTGATTGAGAATGAAGCCGGTGCGCTGATGCTGATGAAACAGTTCCAGGAGCTAGGTGCGCAAGTGCATCTCGATGACTTTGGTACCGGTTACTCCTCACTTTCTCAGTTGGCACGCGTCCCGATTGATGCCATTAAGCTGGATCAGAGCTTTGTACGTAATATCAACAAACAACCCGTGGCGCAGTCGCTGGTGCGTGCGATTGTCGCGGTGGCCAAAGCCCTGAAGCTGCAGGTGATTGCCGAGGGCATTGAAACCAAAGCCGAAGAGAAGTTTGTTATGGCCAACGGTGTTGATGGGCGTCAAGGTTATTATTATGCAAAACCAATGCCCGCAGAACAGCTCGGGCATTGGCTGGCTAAGCATCCTGCCCGCGTTTAACGCTGGTCTGCGAGATTAGCCGGCTTTGCGCAAGGATGCGCTATGACGGTTCTGCAGTTGTACCAGTCGTTCCATGTAAGCAATGTCTTTAGGTTCCAGTGTGAAGGCATAATCGACCCAGTCCTCCGTGATATCCATTAGCTCAGCGCGTGATAACTGCAATACGCGTTGACGTGCTTTCAGCATTGCCCGCACGCCGTTCAGTTTTGGACGTAACGTATCGATGAAGGTGCGTGTGGTGCGATAACCATCGCCCGGCTGGAACACCTTGTCGACCAGACCACGCGTTTCATACCATTCCGCGCTGTGTGACTCACCTTCCATAATCAGCTCTTCGGCCAGCTTCATGCCAGACCGACGCGCCACTAACGAGTAGCCGCCCATACCCGGGAACAGGTTGAATGCGATCTCCGGGAAACCCATGCGCGCGCTGTTCTGCGCCAGAATGAAGTGATGTGCCAGCGCCGCTTCAAAGCCGCCGCCGAGCGCACTGCCCTCAATCATTGCCAGCGTAACCGCACCGGTATCGAAACCCCGCGCTGCGGAGTGGATGCAGTCGACACAGGCACGCGCATAAGCGCGCAGTGCTTCACGACGGTTGTTGCGAATGCATTCCACAAAGAAACGCAAATCGCCTCCGGCGTTAAACATCTGTGGCACTAACGAACCCGTCACCCAGAAATCAATCGGCAAACCGGAACGTTGAGCGGAATAGCTCAGGTTCATGATCTCCTCAATTAATTCGTGGTTAAAACTCGGACGGGGTTGCGCACGCAGCATCATCCACATTGTGCGGCGGCCCTCTTCATAGTAGGCCGCGAGCTGTGTGGTTTGTCCAACTTCGGTGAACAGTCTGCATGTTGGTTGGTTAATTACTGTCATTGTCTCATCCTCTGTTTATGTTTATGTAGTGCGTTAAACGCCACATCAGCGTAATCCAGAGTGAGGCCAGACCAAATGAGAGATTGATTTATAAAGCAAAATCCAGAGATATCCCCGACCAGCGGCCGGGGAAGCATTAGCGGGCTTACTTGATGGCAGCGCGTTGCCCCACAGCAACATGAGAACGCTTAACGCGTCGTGAATAAACCGCGGTGATGATGGGGACAATGACGGAGGTGACAATGACCGACGTGGCGACTAACGCCGTTGCGGCGGGTGCGACCGGTTTAAACTGTGGCAGCATCTCGGCGATCAACACTGGCGTGGCTACGGCAGCGCCTGCGGTGCTGGATGCCGCAATCCCCGCTGTCCCATCGCCACCGCCAATCAGTCGATCGGCAATAATCAGCGGAATGCCGGTGACAATGATCACTGCGACACCCAGCATAATGCCCAGCAGGCCAGTTTGCGCGATGACGGTCAAATCAATGGTATTACCCAACGCGAAAGCAAAGAACGGAATCAGCGTGTGAACCGCTTTGCCAAAGAACTCGCGCAGTTCGGGATCGAGATTACCCAACGCGAACCCGACGATAAACGGCAGTACCGCGCCAACGAAGACATGTGGCTCAAACGATGCGATGCCTGCGGTGCCGAGAATCACCATCGTCATCAGCGGCCCGGACTCCAGCGACATCAAGACAAACGCACCGGCCTCCTCTTTCGAACCGTATTGCTGCATGATGGATGCGTATAAACCGCCATTGGTCATATCCATCGCCGCCACTAACGCCAGCGTCGAGAGACCGGCAAACATGCCCGCTTCCACGCCATTTTCCGGCATCACACGTGAAGCGATCGCCGCGACCACCCACGCCACCGCAATCTTGGTGAGCACGAGCGTGCCCGATTTACGCAGTACTGTGCCGGTGGCGCTGAGTTTGATGGATGCGCCCATGCAGAAGAACCACACCGCAAGAATCGGGACGGTGCCGGTCATCAACCCATTGGTGAACGAACCAAAGTATTTACCTGCGCCCGGAGAGAACGTATGGCACAGCGCGCCCAAAAACAGCGGAATCAGCATCATGCCGCCAGGAATTTTATCGATTGCACGTTTGATATGCATAAAGGTGTCACCTTAACTGAGCCAGAGGGAGGTGTTTTTATGAATTGCCAGATGGCATGGCGAGCAAGATAACGATTGGCATAAAGGAAAAAAGTGATCGCAAATGCATTTATGAAACGCTGTTTTATTTTTATTGATTGATCATTTTGTATTTATGACGTGAATCGCCATACCAGATGATTTGAAGTTAAAAGAGAGGAGCCGGGAGGCGTTTTTGCTCAAAGGATGGATTATCTTTGCGGGCGCTGACACATCTGCCCTTTTCAACAACTCGCACTGAAGCTTATGAGCAGGCCGGGGGCGCTTTTGTGCCGGCAATCCGCAGCGCTGAACGAAGCGAGGAGGCCAGGAGAGCCCGCAGGACGCAGGCGAAAGGCGGAGCCGGGACAAGGATGTCCCGTCTCCGCCGGTCCGTCAGGCAGACGAACGAAGTGAAGGTACCGCGCTAGCGGCGCGAGGACCGCCGGACCAAAAGTGCCCCCGGCCTGCGCGCTCACCATTAGCTTAATTAACTGGCATTACGCCAGCAGGCGTATATGTTTCAGAATTGACTTTAATTCTGCCCATACCAGGCATTTTTACCGTGCTTACGCAGGTAGTGCAGATCAAGCAAAGTTTGCGAAATCGGCGGTAACTCAGTGCGCAGCTGCTCGGTATGCAATGCCATATAGGCCACCTCTTCTAATACCACCGCGCTGTGTACTGCAGCATGCGCGTCTTTACCCCAGGCAAACGGGCCGTGGGAGTTCACCAGCACGGCGGGGATTGCCGTTGGTTCAATTCCGCGCTGCGCAAAAGTTTCAATGATCACCTGGCCGGTATTCCACTCGTATTCCTGCTCAATCTCTTCGCGGTTCATCTGCCGCGTGCAGGGAATGGTGCCGTAAAAATCATCGGCGTGCGTGGTGCCTAACGCGATGATTTCACGTCCAGCCTGAGCCCAAATGGTGGCATGGCGCGAGTGCGTATGCACGATGCCGCCGATCTCTGGCCAGGCGAGATAGAGCGCGCGGTGGGTGGCGGTATCCGAAGATGGGCGCATTTTCCCTTCTATCACCTCGCCGCTGGCGAGATCGACGACCACCATATCGTCGCGCTGCATCTGCTCGTACTTCACACCCGACGGCTTGATCACCACTAAACCCCGATCGCGGTCCACCGCACTGACGTTGCCCCAGGTAAAGGTGACCAGGTTGTAACGGGGTAAATCGAGATTGGCTTCCAGCACCTGCTGCTTTAACGCTTCCAGCATCTTTTTTCTCCTGCGAACTGTGATAGCTGAATTGTGCGGAGCAGGGAGAAAAAGCGTTATGGATGGAACGGCTGTAAAAGCTGCGGAAAGTGGCTAAGGCGTTAAATGTGTGGCGCGGGTTGGTTTTGATGATTAAACAAGAAGTGGCTTGCAAACTCGCATTTTAGGACCGTTTTACCCTGCCGAGTGCGGTGTAACATCTATACTTATATGGTTACCACGGTGTTAACAATCAAGGAGAAGTTAATGACTACAACAATGAAACGTCTTACTGCTGCCGTATTGGCAACAACACTAGTTGTCGCGCTGAGCGGCTGTTCGAATTGGTCTAAACGCGACCGTAATACCGCAATCGGTGCGGGTGCAGGTGCCATTGGTGGTTCAGTGCTGACCAACGGTAGCGGACTTGGTACCGTTGGTGGCGCAGCTGTCGGCGGCATCATCGGCCACCAGATCAGCAAATAAATTATAATTATCAGGCTACGCAGCGCATCTACTTAACAACGGGCCACCTAAAAGTGGCCCGAACTGCTTCAACCGCCCGCCAGTTTGACTTTCATGCCTTTGGCTTCCAGCAGCGTTTTTATCAAATCGCGTTTATCGCCCTGAATCTCAATCACGCCCTCTTTCACTGCTCCACCGCAACCACACTTTTTCTTCAGTTCAGCAGCCAGTTTTTCGAGAGCGCTATCATCCAGATCGACACCGGTAATCAGACACACGCCCTTACCTTTACGTCCGCTGGTTTGGCGTTGAATACGCACGATGCCATCGCCTTTAGGTCGTGGCGCTTTCTCTTCTTCATGGGTGATACGACCGCTATCGGTCGAATACACCAATCGATTGTCCTGAGCCATTAAGCCTCCTGTAAACTTTGCAGGATTTGCTGCAGCGTGGCGGCCGGATCGGCGGATTGGGTGATCGGACGCCCGATGACCATATAATCCACGCCGGCGTGTTTTGCCTGCTGCGGCGTCATGATACGGCGCTGATCGCCCGCATCGCTGCCGGCCGGACGAATGCCTGGCGTAACCAGCGCGAAATCCTGACCTATCACCTGCTTAAAATGCGCGGCTTCCTGCGCCGAACAAACCACGCCGTGCAGGCCGCAATCGCGGGTCAAACGTGCCAGCCGCTCAGCCTGCGCGGCTGGAGATAAGGTAATGCCCAAACCTTTGAGGTCGTCTTCATCCATGCTGGTCAATACGGTGACGGCAATCAGCAGCGGCGCATCGTTGCCGAATGGTACCAGTGCTTCACGAGCCGCGTTCATCATGCGAGCGCCTCCGCTGGCATGCACGTTCACCATCCACACGCCAAGATCCGCCGCTGCCGCGACTGCATGTGCGGTGGTGTTTGGGATGTCATGAAACTTGAGATCGAGGAACACTTCAAAACCCCGTTCCTGCAGCGTTTTCACCAGCGATGGACCAAACAGTGTGAACATCTCTTTGCCCACTTTCAGGCGACACTGGCCTGGATCGATGCGGTCTACAAACTGCAGCGCGCTGTTGAGATCATGATAGTCGAGTGCCACCAGAATAGGTGAAGTGGTTACAGGCATAACGTTTCCTCAGTAACTGGCACCCGCAGGCGCGATGGACAAACGGCAAGCATTCTACCTGCGCAGGCCGGTGCCGACAATCACGCTGCCGCCAGAACTTGCCTGTTTGACTGCTGGCTGCACGATGCCAGGGCAGTTTCTTAATCAAATTTACTAGTATGTTGTAACTAAATAGATGTCACCAGAAAAGTGATGCGGCCATTTATTGGCCGTCGAGTCCACGGATGGGTTTAACTGAAGACCAGGCGCGACAAGATGGGCAATGCCAGTACAAAGCATGGGCAGTGAAGCCACATTTCTGGCAGCGATATCGCGGCTTAGTGCGGATCTGCTCGCCGACCATATCGCGCAGCACCATCAAGCTCTCTTTCGCACGTCCGTCTTCCGCTTCATGTAAGTGGAAATCCATCAAACGATGAAACACACGCATCGTCGGATGACGCTGAAGCTGACGATTGATATACAGCTGTGCCGCTTCCGGTCCCTGCTGTTGCTCAAGAATATCAGAGAGATAAAGCTCTGCTGCGGCGCCGGTATTCTCGTCGACACAACGCTGTAAAAATTGCGCCCAGTTTTCGGGTTGGTTCAGGCGCTGGTAGCAGGTTTCCAGCATGGGTAACGTTTCACTCACCAGCTCTTTGTCCTGCTCCAGCACGCGCTGCAGTCGGCTGGCGGCTTTGGCATACTCGCCCTGCTCCATCAAAATGCGGCCCATCATGATTGAGACGCGCGCACTTTGATGATCGGCTGACTCGCCCTTCTTCAGCAAGCTCATCGCCCGATCAAGGTCGTCACTGCTTAATGCCTGCAACGCCAGCTCACAGTAGAAATGGGCAATTTCCCCTTTCTGCTTGTCTTTGCCGAGCTTAACCAGCTTTTCCGCCACGTCGATGGCTTTTTGCCAGTCGCTGGTTGCCTGATGAATCAACAACAATTGCTGCAACGCGCCAATACGGAAATCGGTCTCTTCCACCAGTTGCCCAAACATATCTTCGGCACGATCGTACAATCCGGCTGCCATGTAATCGCGGCCGAGTTGCTGGATCGCCAGCAAGCGCTGCTCGTAGCTGAGCGACGCACTTTCCATTAGGGATTGGTGAATGCGAATGGCGCGATCAACTTCACCACGCGAACGGAACAGATTGCCAAGCGTCAGATGCGCCTCAACCGTGCCACTGTCCTCTTTCAACATGTCGAGAAAGAGATCAACCGCTTTATCCTGTTGATTGGAGAGCAGGAAGTTTACACCGGTCACATAATCGCGCGACAGGCGGTTCGCTTCCTGTTGCTTATCCTGGTGGGCACTGCGGCGGCCCATATACCAGCCATACGCCGCAGCAACAGGAAGAAGCAGAAACAGCAATTCAAGCATCGAAAATTAATCCCGACGACTGGCAGTTGGTGATGGGATCACTGCAGTTGATTGTTCATTCTGTGCCTGCATACGTTTAAGTTTACGCTGCGCATTTGCCAGAGAAACACGTAAGCGTAACCAGAACAGGCCGCAAATCGCCCATCCCAGCAGGAATCCAGCGCCAAACAAGCTGGCGAGCAGTGTTGAAATGCGGAATTCGCCCTGCGCTAGCAGATAGTTAAAGGTGATGATTTGGTCGTTATGCGCTCCGAGCGTGACGGAGATGATGAAAATGACCAATACCACGAGAAAAATAAGCAAATATTTCACAATGCGTCCTGTCGAGAGGTTATCCAATAGAAGTATGCCAAAAAACCGCCGTCGATGCTGCTTATCCCCACATCAGTTAGCGCTTTTTTCTGCAAGCACAATCAATCATATGGGGATGAATAGGCTGATTACAATCCATCATCACGTTGCGCGATCTCACGATGTTCCTCTGGAGGAATGGTGAGCGGGCCGCAAAAACGCTGGGCCAGCAGCGTAGCAACGGTCACCAATAACCAGGATATCAGCGTTGCCATCACTAAATCACGCGGCCAGTGCATACCCAGCACTAAACGGCTGCCCATCACCGCGGTCGCCCAAACGAATAATACGGCAACGGTGGCAAAATGACGGCGCGGCCATAACAGGCCGATGGCTAAAAGCGCCCAGCTGGCGGCAAACATGGTATGCCCGGAAGGAAACGCATAACCGGTTTCAAATGCCCAATGATTCTTCAGCCATTGCGGCAGCTGAGTGTCATTGGCCAGCAAAGTTGAGACCATTTCGCCGCGCTGCTGGCGATGAAGCTGATAAAACTCATCACCGTTAATGCCATGACTTTTTTCCAGCCAGATGACGTAGGGGCGCGGTTCCTGCACATGCTCTTTGATTGAGGATTTGGTGTACTGACCAGCAAGAATCGCACCATTCATGATGAGAATGAGCAGAATCGCGGGTTTGAGCCGAAAGCGTAAACACCACAACACCCAGGCGCTGAGGATGATACTGGTGAGGATACCCCACGGACTGGTAACGGTTTCCGTCATCCAAAACAGCACGCGAAGTAGATTGCCGCTTTCCCCGGGTTGCCATTGCCAGTTTGATATCCACACGCCCAACGGCATCAACAACAATAAAAACGCCCCTAAGGTGGTGCGCTGAATGATTTTTAACATTCGCTTCCTTTTAGATCCGGATTAACAGGTGCGTTAAGCATAACTTTAGCTGAAAAAAGAATAACATACCTATTGCGGCTTGGATAATTGTGCTTTATCACTACAATCACTCTGACCGATTAACGGCAGCCGTTCGGGTTGTGGCACAATAGCGTAAGTTTCATCGGGCCACATGGCCCGTGCGTTATCATGATGATAGCGCATCCTCTGAAGGTTCTGGAGAGTCACATGCAGCTTAAACGGGTAGCAGAAGCCAAACTGCCCATGCCATGGGGAGATTTCCTGATGGTTGGTTTTGAAGAACTGGCAACCGGCCACGACCATGTCGCGCTGGTTTATGGTGATATTAGCGATCACAATCCGGTGCTGGCGCGCGTCCATTCCGAATGTCTCACCGGCGATGCCCTGTTCAGCTTGCGCTGTGACTGCGGCTTCCAGCTGGAAGCGGCGTTAACGGCGATTGCGGAAGAAGGTCGCGGCATTCTGATGTATCACCGTCAGGAAGGTCGTAACATCGGTTTGCTGAATAAAATTCGTGCTTATGCATTGCAGGATAAAGGCTACGACACGGTCGAAGCCAACCATCAGCTCGGTTTCGCCGCTGATGAGCGTGACTTCACGCTATGTGCAGATATGTTCAAACTGTTGGGCGTCAATGAAGTGCGCTTGCTGACAAACAATCCGCGCAAAGTTGAGATCCTGAGTGAAGCCGGTATCAATATCGTCGAACGCGTGCCGTTGGTTGTCGGGCGTAACCCGAAAAACGCACACTATCTCGATACGAAAGCCGAGAAAATGGGTCATCTGTTGCCGAAGTCTTAAGCAGATTTTAAAGCAGATAAAAAAAGCCGGGAAATCCCGGCTTTTTCTTTTAGTTCAGCATGTTGCGGATCACGTAATGCAAAATGCCGTCGTTCTGGTAATAGGTTAGCTCATTACCCGTATCGATACGGCAGCGCGTCTCTAGCGTCTCTTTGCTGCCATCCGCGCGCGTCAGAATTACGGTTACCGTGCCACCCGGCTTAAGCTGCGACAGATTTGCCACATCTATAAACTCTTCACCCGTAAGCTGCAGCGTTTTACGCGTCACGCCAGCCGGAAACTCGAGCGGCAGAATCCCCATACCGATCAGGTTAGAGCGGTGAATACGCTCGAAGGATTCGGAAATAACCACGCGCACGCCCTGTAAGCGCGGCCCTTTTGCTGCCCAGTCACGACTTGAGCCTGAACCGTACTCTTTACCAGCAATCACCGCTAACGGCACACCTTCCTGCTGATACTTCATCGCCGCATCGTAAATCGCCAACTGCTCGTTAGTCGGGAAGTGTTTGGTATAACCGCCCTCTACACCCGGCACCATTTCGTTACGAATACGGATATTAGCGAAGGTGCCGCGCATCATCACTTCGTGGTTACCACGACGCGAACCGTAAGAGTTGAAATCGGTGCGCTCAACGCCATGCGACAGCAAATAGCGTCCGGCTGGACTTTCGGCTTTGATGCTTCCCGCTGGAGAAATGTGGTCGGTGGTGACGGAGTCACCCAGCATCGCCAGAATGCGCGCGCCTTTGATATCCTGCACCGGCTTCGGCGTTTTCTCCATGTCGTCAAAGAATGGCGACAGACGAATGTAGGTGGAATCACCATCCCAATCGTAGGTTGCCGCTTCGCTGACTTTGATCTGCTGCCACTCAGGCGTGCCGTTAAACACCTCGGCATACTCTTTGTGGAACATGTCGCTGGTGACTTTTTGCACCGCTTCAGCAATCTCTTCCGGCGAAGGCCAGATGTCCTTGAGGAAAACATCGTTGCCCTGACGATCCTGGCCGAGCGGATCGGATTGCAGATTGAGCTTCATATTACCCGCTAAGGCATAAGCGACCACCAGCGGCGGTGAAGCCAGCCAGTTTGTTTTAATTAACGGATGAATACGGCCTTCGAAGTTACGGTTACCCGAAAGCACTGCGGCAACCGTGAGATCACCCTCTTTAATCGCGCTTTCTATCGCATCCGGTAACGGGCCGGAATTACCGATACAAGTAGTACAACCGTAACCGACCAGATTGAATCCTAACTCGTCCAGATATGGCGTAAGCTGGGCCACAGCAAGGTAGTCAGAAACTACTTTGGAACCGGGTGCCAGTGAGGCCTTAACCCAGGGCTTGCGCATCAGACCGCGCTCAACGGCTTTCTTCGCCAGTAAACCGGCAGCCATCAGCACGCTAGGGTTTGAGGTATTGGTACAAGAGGTAATCGCCGAGATCACGACCGCACCATCATCCAGCTGATAGCTTTCTCCGGTTTCGCTATCGCGGTAGCTCACGGTTTTATGCGGTTTTTGCGCCTGGTTAACTTCCAGTTCGTTGCTGGCATCAAAAGCAGTAGGAACATCACCGAGTGATACACGATCCTGCGGACGTTTTGGTCCGGCCAGGCTGGACTCGACGTCGCCCATGTCCAGCGCTAGAGAGCTGGTGAACACCGGCTCATCACCCGCGTTACGCCACATACCTTGTTGCTTAGCATAAGCCTCAACCAGTTCAACCTGCTCCGCATCGCGGCCGGTGAGCGTCATATAACTCAGGGTGACATCATCGACGGGGAAAAAGCCGCAGGTCGCACCATACTCAGGCGCCATGTTGGCGATGGTGGCGCGATCGGCAAGCGGCAGGTCGGCTAAGCCGTCGCCGTAAAATTCTACGAATTTACCCACAACACCATGTTTGCGCAGCATTTGCGTAACGGTTAACACCAGATCCGTTGCGGTGATGCCCGGACGCAATTTACCAGTGAGTTTGAAACCGACTACGTCAGGAATCAGCATTGAGACCGGCTGGCCAAGCATCGCCGCTTCAGCCTCAATCCCGCCAACGCCCCAACCCAATACGCCGAGCGCATTGATCATGGTGGTATGCGAATCGGTGCCCACCAGCGTATCGGGATAGGCGATCTCTTGCCCATTTAGCGTCTCATGCCAGACAGATTTACCGAGGTATTCCAGATTGACCTGGTGACAAATCCCGGTGCCCGGGGGTACTACGCGGAATCGATTAAAGGCTTTTTGCCCCCAACGCAGGAAAACGTAGCGCTCATGGTTGCGCTCCATTTCGAGGTGCACATTTTCATCAAAGGCTTTGTCATCACCGAAATGGTCCACGGTGACAGAGTGGTCGATAACCAAATCTACCGGGGATAAGGGATTGACTTTGGCGACGTCGCCGCCAAGGCGTTTCACCGCTTCGCGCATGGCAGCCAAATCTACCACCGCCGGTACGCCGGTAAAATCTTGCATTAATACACGCGCGGGACGATAGGCAATCTCACGATCGGCGTGAGCATCTTTTTGCCAGGCGACCAGCGCTTCAATATCTTCAAGCGTGACAGAATCACCATCCTGCCAGCGTAAAAGGTTTTCCAGCAGGACTTTCATCGACTTGGGCAAGCGATCGATATTGCCCAGTTGCTGAGCTGCTTTGGGCAAGCTGTAGTAATGATATTTTTTTGCCCGAACATCCAGCGTGTCCTGACTCTGCTCGCGTAACGTTAACGACATAGCGCCTCCATGTAAGTGAATCTTTTTTAAACCTCAGTGACTGCAAGGTTTAACTTAAAGATAGACTACATTGCCGTTAACGTTTTGATAACAACACGAATAGACACATTAAAACACAATGAAAAATGCCCCGACGTTTGTCAGGGCATTTATAAAATTCAGTATAATTTGAGTTAGGGCTTAAATCATCGCCCAAAAGGCGGCGGCCCAAAAAGCCAGGGAAAAGGTATAAACGCTCACCCAGGATAATGTCGTTGTATTGATGTTCATCATTCACTCCCTCCCGGATTCCGGGCAAAAAAAGTCCACCGTCTTCAGCGTTGTACTGATGACACCGTTTTTTTAATGCTGAGTGTTAAAGGACGGGCTTTTAACTTGCCCACCGGATAATCCGGCAAAAAGAGGGACTAAACGACTAAATATAGTACGGAACGCATGCTGCGTTATTTCGACTTCATATCCATGAAGGATTCAATAAAGTTGCGCTGATTCTCGCTGAGTTCCCACGAAGTCGGAATGGTGACCTGAGGTTCAGTGGATACAACGTCTTTAACTTTGCACGCAGGCGTTTGCGGCTGACGTGCAGAAACCGGATGCTTACGACTGAGTGTATTTGCCCACATGGCTTAACCCCACATACGCCAAATCATTAACGCCACCACTACCCAGAACAGTGCTGAAGCAGCGAAGACAGTCATCCAAGCTTTGCGACGGGTATTACCAGTACGCTCAACTTTTGTGCTTTTAGTCCGGAAGCCCGGCTGTACAGTTATTCTCGTATTCATAGTTTTTGATAATCACTCTCAATAAAACGATTGATGACAACGATTAAGATTTAGGACGAATCCTAAACTTGTTAAGACCGAAAATCCAGTTATTTTTATTGAGCACAACGATTAACGCTATTTATCAAAACGCCAAAAATTGATGAGATAAATTTAATTACCAACACAACTATTAATTAAATCGTTACATTGTAAATTTGGGTTAACAGCAAATTAGATCCAATCTAAATTTGAGTTTAATTTACCATGCCAGTTAAAAAGCCCTTCTTCATCAACTCTTAACTAGAGTATGGGAATATTCCTGGCGAGCTGCAAAGCAGCATCGTAAAAATTGTGTACTGATTCGCATTTAATAGATAACAATGAAAAAACATGTGACCCATGTTTCATTTACAAAAAAATAATGATTTTTTTTGAAGTACTCGTGGCGCTAAGCGCTAAGGGATTCCGAAGGTGCCCACTGGACACCTTGGCAAAAGAATGAGTTAGGAATTTACTTGAAGGGTAACTTGATGTCGCGGAACATAGCTTCGATGTCTTCATTGGAGCGCAATGCGACCGCCGCATCCACCACATCACGCGTCAGGTGTGGTGCGAAACGTTGAATGAAATCATACATATAGCTGCGGAGGAAAGTGCTACGTCTAAAGCCAATTTTGGTCGTACTATTCGTAAAGATTTCTGAAGCTTCAATACGCACCAAATCGGGGTCTGCAACCGGATCAACCGCCATACTGGCAATTACGCCAACGCCCAAGCCTAAACGCACGTACGTCTTGATGACGTCAGCATCCGTCGCGGTGAAGACGATGCGTGGCGTTAATCCGGCGCGATTAAACGCGGTGTCCAATTCTGAACGGCCTGTAAAGCCAAATGTGTAAGTCACTAACGGGAAATCCGCCAGCTCTTCTATCGTCACATTTGATTTACCTGCCAACGGATGATCTGGCGTTACCACAATGGCGCGGTTCCAGTGATAGCACGGCAGCATAATCAAATCGTCATACAGATGCAGCGCTTCTGTGGCAATGGCAAAGTCTGCATTGCCCTTTGAAACCGCCTCAGCTATTTGCGTCGGCGACCCCTGATGCATATGCAAAGAGACGCGAGGATAGCGCTCAATAAAGCCTTTAATCACGCCTGGCAGCGCATAACGTGCCTGCGTATGGGTAGTTGCTACATACAGCGAGCCTTTATCTGGCCAGGTGTGTTCACCAGCAACAGATTTAATCGCATCAACTTTGGACAGCACTTCGCGCGCAATCCGAATAATCTCTTCACCTGCAGGCGTTACTTGCGTCAGATGCTTACCACTGCGCGCAAATATCTGCACGCCCAGCTCATCTTCTAACATACGGACTTGCTTACTGATGCCTGGCTGCGAGGTATATAAGCCTTCGGCGGTCGATGAGACATTAAGATTGTGATTAACCACTTCGACGATGTAACGCAACTGCTGCAATTTCATAGTTATATCTTCCTGGTAGCGACAGAGGTGCATTCCCGGCAGGCGTGTTTCCGCTTTAATTGCGGTGAGGGAGGGAAAGCGAATCAGCGAAACTAAAAGAGTTCTATAACTACTATATCAGTTAAAGGAAGAATGTAGAACGATTAGCTATAAGGATAAGAGAAAGGCCAGCGAATGCTGGCCTTGCGGGGAATTACTTTTTCGCTTCCTGCCATTTGCCGTCAACATAGAACATTGACCAGCCAGTGGCTTTGCCATCCTTTTCGGAAGAGACGTATTGCTGTTTGGTCTTGCGACTGAAACGTACCATCGTCTTATTCCCTTCCGGATCGGCGGCTGGCGCTTCTGACAGATATTTCAGCTTTTCTGGCAGGCGGTCGGCAAAGCGTTGCAGCTCTTCCACCAGCGGCGCGCGCGTTTCACGTGATTTCGGGAAGGTATTCGCAGCAAGGAACACGCCCGCTGCACCATCACGCAACACAAAGTAAGCATCCGACTTTTCACACTGCAATTCTGGCAGCGGCACCGGATCTTCTTTTGGCGGCGCGACGTCACCGTTACGCAGAATCTTACGGGTGTTTTTGCACTCGTCGTTGGTACACGCCATGTACTTACCGAAACGACCCATTTTCAGATGCATTTCAGAACCACACTTCTCGCACTCAACAATCGGACCGTCGTAGCCCTTGATGCGGAATTCACCCTGCTCAATCTCGTAGCCGTCGCACTCTGGGTTATTACCGCAGACGTGTAACTTGCGCTGGTTATCGATCAGATAGCTGTCCATCGCGGTGCCACACTTCTGGCAACGACGACGAGCGCGCAGCGCATTGGTTTCAGCATCATCGCCTTCCAGCACGTTGAGCACTTCATTTTCCGGGATCAAGTTGATGGTCTGCTTGCAGCGCTCTTTCGGCGGCAAAGCATAACCCGAGCACCCCAGGAACACGCCGGTACTGGCGGTGCGAATCCCCATCGGGCGGCTACAGGTTGGACAATCAATTGACGTCAACACCATCTGGTTCGGCTGCATGCCGCCCTCTTCCGGATCTTTCTCAGCATCATCTAGCTGCTGGCTGAAATCACTGAAGAAGGAGTCGAGTACCGCTTTCCATTCGGCTTCATTATTCGCCACCTGATCGAGGCTATTTTCCATGCGCGCGGTGAAGTCATAGTTCATCAGCTCGCGGAAATTAGACTCCAGACGGTCGGTAACAATTTCACCCATTTTTTCGGCGTAGAAACGGCGGTTCTCAACACGCACGTAACCACGATCCTGAATGGTGGAGATAATCGAGGCGTACGTTGATGGACGACCAATGCCACGTTTTTCCAGCTCACGCACCAGGGATGCTTCACTGAAGCGCGCCGGCGGTTTGGTGAAGTGCTGGCTTGGCATCAACTCTTTAAGATCCAGCATATCGCCAACATCTACCGGCGGCAGCGTCAGATCTTCATCATTTTTACGCAGCGCAGGCATCACGCGCGTCCAGCCATCGAAACGCAGCGTGCGGCCTTTGGCTTTCAATTTGAATTCAGCCGCGCCCACGGTCAGCGTGGTGGAGTCATACTGAGCCGGAACCATCTGGCAGGCAACAAACTGGCGCCAAATCAGCTGATAAAGTTTCTGCGCATCAGCTTCCATATCTTTCAGCTGCTCAGCCACGATATTCACATCAGAAGGACGAATCGCTTCGTGCGCTTCCTGTGAATTCTCTTTGCTGGCATAGGTATTCGGCGCTTCTGGCAGATACTTTTTACCGAAGCTGCTCTCAACATAACCGCGCGCCATCGCCACAGCATCTTGGCTCAGGTTGGTGGAGTCGGTACGCATATAGGTGATATGGCCCGCTTCATACAAACGCTGCGCCATCATCATGGTCTTCTTCACGCCGAAGCCCAAACGCGTACTCGCCGCCTGTTGCAGCGTTGAGGTAATAAAAGGTGCAGAAGGCTTGCTGCTGGTCGGCTTGTCTTCACGATCCAGCACTTCGTAACGCGCTTTCTGCAAAATCGCTACCGCCGCGTGAGTTTGCTCACGATTAACCGGTCGGAACGCTTTGTCATTCTGATGCGTCACCTGCATGGCCAGATCGGCGCCTTTCGGCGTGGCGAAATCAGCATCGATTTCCCAATACTCTTCTGGCACGAAGGCTTTGATTTCGTGCTCGCGCTCAACAACCAGACGCACCGCAACCGACTGAACGCGACCGGCTGACAGGCCGCGGGCAATTTTCTTCCACAGCAGTGGCGACACCATGTAACCCACCACGCGATCCATAAAGCGGCGCGCTTGCTGTGCGTTGACACGTTCAATATTAAGCTCGCCGGGCTTATCAAACGCCTGACGAATCGCATTCTTGGTGATTTCGTTAAATACCACGCGGCTAAAGCGCTTATCGTCCCCACCGATCACTTCCCGCAGGTGCCAGGCAATG
Source organism: Pantoea sp. AG1095 (assembly GCF_003208415.1). Lineage (NCBI taxonomy): Bacteria > Pseudomonadati > Pseudomonadota > Gammaproteobacteria > Enterobacterales > Erwiniaceae > Pantoea > Pantoea sp. AG1095. The sequence goes on from NZ_QKMJ01000001.1 coordinate 1,081,014, forward strand.
GCTTCCCCTTCGCGGTCAAGGTCGGTTGCGAGATAGATGTGGTCTGCATCGGCAGCCAGGTTTTTCAGCTCAGCGACAACTTTTTCTTTGCCCGGCAGAATTTGATAATCCGCTTCCCAACCATGCCAGGGATCCACACCCATGCGGTTTACGAGTGCGGCTTTCTCATCCTTTTTAACCTTTTTTCCAGGTTTCGCTTTTTCCCCGTCGGCACTTTTACGGGCAGTTGAACCGCTGGTCGGCAAATCACGGATATGACCGACACTGGATTTCACCACGTAGTCATTACCGAGGTATTTATTGATTGTTTTGGCCTTTGCCGGGGACTCAACGATTACGAGTGATTTACCCATATGTACCTTTACCTAAATGAAACGTCCTGATAAACGGGAGAGAATTGGAGGTCCCAAAACCCAATGGGTTCAATATTGCTGCCGGCATTTCGCATTTCAAGGCAGCAGGGATAATCTCAGGTCAGATTGCGTCGACTTCTGCAACTTTATGATTAGGAGCGAGTTTTCCATCTGACAGAACCACACATCCGGGTGTGATCTCCCTGAAAGCTGAATCGCCCACACTCTACCTGATAAAATCCGTTACGCAACTTAATTAGCATTCTGCCTAATTTTGCGTCAGTTTTACGACGCCATGCTGATTTGCTGAACGCGATAGCTCGCAAGTAATATAGAAGGAGAAAAATGGCTGTCAAAAAAGAGGTGAAAAATGTCAGTGCCAACGGAAGCTATTTCACGCCACGCGTTACTGGAAATAGCTAATCAGATAATCACGCAGCACGACGATTATTTTGTCGGATTAGAAGCCAATGATGTGATTCAGCAAGGTGATGTTTTGGTGTTTCGCGGTCCCTATTTTCTCGATGATGAAGGCTTGCCCACCGCCAAAACCACCACGGTATTTAACGTGTTTAAACACCTCGCGGTCGAACTCTCCTCTCAATATCATCTGGCATAAAAAAGCCCGGCAGTTGCCGGGCTCGGTTACAACAGCGGCTTCTCGCCGCGCTGCCATATTTTCAGAATCAACCGTTCTGCCGCCAGACTGGCGCTGTTGGTGAAGCGATCCATCATTTTACGCTTACGTGCGTAATGGACGCCCAGCACGGTGAAGCGATCCATATGCTTGATAATCAACGCATCGCTGGTGCCGATTTCATCAATCAAACCCAAATCCAGTGCCTGACGACCATACCAATGCTCGCCGGTCGCCACTTTGTTCAGATCAAGCGACGGACGCATCTGCTGCACGAAATCTTTAAACAGCTGATGCGTTTCGTTGAGATCTTCCTGGAATTTCTCGCGCCCTTCTTCGGTGTTTTCACCAAACAGCGTCAAAGTCCGTTTGTACTGACCGGCGGTATGCAGCTCGACGTCAATATCGTTACGCTTTAACAGGCGGTTGAAGTTGGGAATCTGCGCGACCACGCCAATTGAACCAATAATAGAAAACGGTGCGGCCACAATGCGATCCGCCACGCAAGCCATCATGTAACCACCGCTGGCAGCGACTTTATCCACCACCGCCGTCAATTGCAGACCGGCATCGCGCAGGCGTTGCAGCTGCGAAGCCGCCAAACCGTAGCCGTGTACTACGCCGCCGGGGCTTTCCAGGCGCAGTAGCACTTCATCGCCCGGCACCGCAACTGCCAGCACCGCGGAGATCTCTTCACGCAATGAGGTGACCTCACTCGCGTCCATGCTGCCTTTGAACTCCAGCACATACAGCGTGGGCTTCAGCGTCTCGCTCACGCCGGCTTTAGCATTGCGTTTATCGGCTTTCGCCTTTTGCTTCTCTTCTTTCTTATGCTGCTTGAGCCACACTTTTTGCGCCTGTGGCTTCATTTTGGCGAGCTGCAGATCTTCCTTCATCTCACGATAATCATCATCGAGATGCGTCAAACGCAGCTGACCGCTGCTGTGACGTTTACGCAGCGCGGCATTTAGCACAATCAGAACAATAGCTGCGATCGCCACCACCACGGTAACGGCCTTAGCCAGAAATAATCCATAACTGGAGAAAAAATCCATTCTGCCGCCTTATTAAACAGTAAATTACAACAGCTGTAAGTTTACCCGCTTTACGCGCTGTCGTCGCCTGAAATGCCCGCAGGCGGCACAGAATGCGAGGCTCAAGCGTTGCACCGCGCGGCAAATTCAGGCATAAAGCCAAAAACCTTCTGACCCGAGCAAAGGACATCGCTGTGCATTATCAACCGAAAAGCGATCTGCTGGAAAATCGCATCATCCTCGTCACCGGCGCTTCCGATGGCATCGGCCGTGAAGCGGCGCTGACCTACGCGCGCTATGGCGCGCGCGTCATCCTGTTGGGCCGCAACGCCGACACCCTGCAGAAAACGGAGCAGGCTATTAAGCAGTTAAATAAGCAGCCAGCCGCTTCTTTATTACTGGATTTGGCCGAAGCTACGCCTGAAAGCTGCCAGCAGTTGGCCGACCAGGTTGCTGCGCTGGTGCCGCGTCTGGATGGCGTGCTGCACAACGCTGGCATTCTGGGCGAAATCGTACCGTTGGAGGAGCTCGATCCACAGATCTGGCGTGACGTGATGCAGATAAACCTTGATGCCACCTTCTATTTAACCCAGGCATTACTGCCGCTGCTGCTGAAATCGGATGCCGGATCGCTGGTGTTTACCACGTCCAGCGTGGGCCGCACCGGCCGTGCAGGCTGGGGCGCATATGCGGTTTCGAAGTTTGCCACCGAAGGTATGATGCAGGTGCTGGCCGACGAGTATAAAAACCGTCACTTGCGGGTGAACTGCATCAATCCTGGCGGTACGCGCACCAAAATGCGCGCCAGCGCTTTCCCGGATGAGGATGCCAATTTACTCAAAACCCCCGCGGATTTGATGCCGCTCTACCTCTATTTGATGGGCGATGACAGCCGACGTAAAACCGGTACCAGCTTTGATGCGCAGCCGGGACGCAAAGCGGGTCCGGCAACCGCATGAACGATCGCCATCAGCAACGCCAGCAGCGACTAAAAGAGCAGGTTGATGCCCGAATCGCCGCCGCCACCGAGACGCGCGGCATCTTGATGGTGTTCACCGGTAACGGCAAAGGGAAAACCACCGCGGCTTTTGGCACTGCGTTGCGCGCATGCGGACACGGTAAAAAAGTGGCGGCGGTACAGTTCATCAAAGGCGAATGGCCCAACGGTGAACGTAACTTACTGGAACAGCACGGCGTCGAATTTCAGGTGATGTCAACCGGTTTTACCTGGGATACGCAGAACCGCGAGACCGACACTGCCGCCTGCCAGTTAGTGTGGCAGCAGGCGCGTCGTATGTTGGCCGATAGCCGCGTCGATCTGGTGATCCTGGATGAAATCACGTACATGGTGAGCATGGATTATCTGGATTTAGCGGAGCTGGTCGATGCGCTGCAACAGCGCCCTGCTCAGCAAAGCGTGATCATTACCGGTCGCGGCTGTCATCGTACGTTACTGGATTTGGCAGATACCGTAACGGAAATGCGTCCGGTGAAACATGCGTTTGATGCGGGAATTCAGGCACAGCAAGGAATAGATTGGTAACACGCTGACGCCGCAGAGCACGGCGTCAGGCTTAGGATCAGGAACCGCGTTTAGTGTTATTCCGACGCGGATTGTTGCTCACCACACCGTGACGTTTTACCGCACGACGAATTTGGTTAGCTTTGGTGCGACGACGATCCTTTTCAACGGCCACTTTCGTTACCGTCTCTTCCGGCATACTGACTAACGTACGCAGATAGTTGACTGCCGGTAATTCCATCTCGATCCAGCCGCCGCGTGGCAACCCTTTTGGCAACTGGATATCACCGTAACGCACACGCATCAGTCGGCTAACCTGCACGCCAACCGCTTCCCACAGACGGCGCACTTCGCGGTTACGACCTTCGGTCAGCGTCACGTTGTACCATTGGTTAATGCCTTCGCCGCCGGCAAACTTAATGGTTTTGAACGATGCCGGGCCATCTTCCAGCTGCACGCCTTTGCTCAGCTGACGGATTTTATCGTCATCCACTTCGCCAAACACGCGAACCGCATATTCACGCTCCACTTCACGGCTTGGGTGCATCAAACGGTTAGCCAGTTCACCATCGGTGGTGAACAGCATCAAACCGCAGGTATTCACATCCAGACGACCGACGGCAATCCAGCGTGAACCACGCAGACGCGGCAGACGATCAAATACGGTTGGACGCCCTTCCGGATCGTTACGCGTGCAGAGTTCACCTTCTGGTTTGTAGTACGCCAATACGCGACACACTTCGGTCGCCGACTCAGCGATGGAAACCAGATGGCCATCGATACGAATTTTCAGGGATTTATCACTTTCGATGCGATCGCCAAGCGTCGCCAGTTTGCCGTCAACGCTGATGCGTCCGGCTGAAATCATGGTTTCGATTTCGCGACGCGAACCGTGACCGGCGCGCGCTAATACTTTCTGTAATTTTTCGCTCATGGAGCCTCGTTGTCGCCTTCCCAGGCGTCGTGGTAAGAAGAGGTGCGATACAGGGATTACCAATTCCCATATCAGAATCTGTTACCGCTCTGCATCGCTGGTGCAATCTCAGACGGCCCGCGATTTTACACTAACGCAAGTTTTGTTAACACCTTTTCCTTTGCTGCCGATAACAGAGGGTCTGGTAAAAACGTGGCCATTAAGACCATGACGATAAACATTCAGCTGGCTGATAGATCTATCTTATTTGCATCCGCGGCATCCACGCCAAGTGACTGAATTATTATCACTTGCCCCTAACCTTTCCCGCCTGAGCCTATTATCAACTTAAGACAACTGATACATTAGCGCTTTGCAAGACTGCTTAACCGCTATTGCTCGCCACGCTTAAGGATAATCACAAACTTTAAATCTAAGTAAAAACAATAAAACAGCATAAAAAACTATTTAATAGCATTAAATAAGGTCCATTACAGTAATAAATGCAAACTGATAGTTTATTGGCACTACAGGTTGGATTAAGTCTGTATTTTTGTATTATTTGATTAATATTAAATTTGATGAATTGTTCTGCAGAAAAAACTGTGTAAAATTTAAGCCTGAAATCCAGTGCGTCGTCATAATAACATAGCTTTCATTTACTATTTATATTCGTTCAACTTACAAATCATTAACGAACCACTGTGTAATTTCACTGATATTACAAACCGGCGCGCGCGGGATTAGACGCGTTTATTCATTTACGGAATGAATTTAATTTGCATGTCGAAAGTCTTCACCAGGGATTTTACGGACATGCTTTAAAGAAGATCACAGCCATGAAAACCTCTCTGCTTTGGCCTGCGCTCGCTGCGCTGGCACTGAGCGGTTGTTCCGTGGGCCACACTGAGTACAGTCGTACTGCGATGCAACACGTTGATATGAGCGTGACAGGCATCCCGACCGTGCTGGGTTTGGGCATTCTCGGTACAACCATTCCTTTGACGCCAGAATACAGCCTGACGGCGGCGCACGTGGCAAAAACGGCCGTGCAGCGTGTCAAGGCCTATCATCCTTATTGCGACGTCGCGATTATTTATCATAAAAACAGTCCAGAAACGCTGGCGAAATTCCGCAACGGTGCTATTGGTGAACCGATTAAAATGTACGGTTACAGCTTTATTTCCGCTATGCCGGTGGAATCGAGCGGCGTTAATTTAGCGCGCACCGCCATTACCAATAAATGGAATAAAAAGCCCTGCATGGCAATGGCATCAAATGCTGGCGTGGTGCAAGGGATGTCGGGTGGCGCGGTATATAATGCTGACCAAACTATTGGCGGGGTGATTGTCGGTTACAGCCATGAAATATCTAACGTTCGCAGCAAGAAAGTCATCTTAAAAGATGTCTCGCTGTATATTCCGTACGGGGATTTCAAAACCTGGCTGGAATCCAATATTGGTCAGACGCAGGAAGCCACGCCTGACCATGCATGATTACTGGAACGGGCGCGTGTCACCGACACCTTCGCGCACCACCACCGGCGCATCGCTGGTGAGATCGATCACCGTGGTCGGCTGCTGTCCCAGCGTGCCGCCATCGATGATCAGATCCACCAGCTTGCCAATGCTGTACTGAATCTCTTCCGGATCGGACTCGGTGAAATCATTGCCGGGCAGCATCAGCGAAGTCGACATCATCGGCTCGTTGAGGCGCTCCAATAGCGCCAGCGCCACCGGGTTGGACGGCACGCGTAGCCCGATGGTTTTACGTTTGTCATTCATCAGACGACGCGGCACTTCTTTCGTCGCCTTCAAAATGAAGGTGTAGTTGCCCGGCGTGTTGTTTTTCAGGAGGCGAAACGCGGAGTTATCCACCTGCGCGTAAGTCGACAGCTCCGACAGATCGCGGCACATCAGCGTAAAGTTGTGATTGCCATCCAACTGGCGAATGCGACAAATGCGTTCCATGGCATTTTTCTCTTCCAGACGACACCCCAGCGCATAGCCAGAGTCGGTTGGATAAACAATCACGCTGCCTTTATTGAGATAATCAACTGCCTGATTTACCAGGCGCGGCTGCGGATTGTCGGGATGAATGTGAAAATATTGACTCATAAAAACCTCATATCACCTGTCTGTAACAGCACTGCTGGGCGCCAATGCGGGGAAGCGTTCCCAAACCGGCTCCACGCCGCCCGGTAGCCATAACTTGCGTCCCAGTTCTATCCACGGACAAGGTTGGTGGAAATCTGATCCCTGCGACCCGGCTAACTGATGGTCACGCGCATAGGTTGCCAGCTGCGTGCGCTCGTTGGGCGCTTGCTGGCACTGCGCGACCTCCATGGCATCGCCACCCACGTCGGCAAAATGCGCAATCAGCCGCTTTAACCATTTAGCCGACAAACCATAACGACCGGGATGCGCCAAAACAGCATAGCCGCCAGAATGATGAATAGCATCAATGGCTTGTTTAATTGTACACCATTGCGGCGGCACGTAGCCGGTTTTCCCGCGCGCCAGATAATTCTTGAATACCTGCGCCATATTGTCGGCTTTGCCAATCTCCACCAGATAACGCGCAAAGTGGCCACGCGTGATCAAGCCGCCCTGCGCCAGTCGCTGCGCACCGGCTAGCGCATTAGGAATGCGAGCGCGCTCGAGGCGTTCGGCAATCTGCTGCGCACGATCAAGGCGTGTCTGATACTGCTGCGCAAGGAATTCAGTCAGCGCGGGATGCTGGCAATCGACATTCAGCCCCACAATGTGGATTTCGTGATTTTCCCATAAGGTTGATGCTTCTAAACCGGCTAGCACGCGGATCGGTAGATCCTGTTGCATCACTGCCGCCTGCGCTTCTGCCACGCCCGCCACCGTGTCGTGATCGGTAATCGCCAGCACACCGACTTTCATCTCAACCGCGCGCTGCACCAGCGCGGTCGGCGTCAATAAGCCGTCAGAAGCCAGCGTATGGCTGTGTAAATCGTAAAGGGGAAAACGAGCGATGTCCGACAAAATAACTCCAGCAACTGCATAAACCGGCAGGCATGATAACGATTTTGCCCCTGGCTGAAAAAGGGTATTGACATTTTTCGCCCGAACCAGTTAACTAGTACACAAGTTCACACGTAACGGGTATTTAATCATGACTATTTTTGGTACGCATTTAAATGGTTGGTGGCGCGAAGATCCCTTTATCGGGCGACGTCGTCGTGCACAATTTGCGTAACCGCAGTGCAGATTGATACCTAAGCCCGCCGCCGAGCGGGCTTTTTTTTGAGCGAAATTCAGAGAATCCATTATGGCTATTGCGAAACCTACATTGAAGTTGATAACCGGTACCGCGCCCTACCGCGAAGATCCGGCCGCAGTGTTTCATCAGTTATGCGGCGCACGTCCAGCAACTCTGCTGCTTGAATCCGCAGATATCGACAGCAAACAAAACCTGAAAAGCCTGTTAATCGTCGATAGCGCGCTGCGCGTCAGTGCGCTGGGCAACATCGTCACCATCAAAGCGCTGTCGGAAAATGGTCGCGCCATCTTGCCGCTGCTGGACGAGGCGCTGCCCTCTGAAGTGCGTATCGAGGTTCGTCCTGATGGCCGCGAGCTGCATTTCACCCAGCCGCAAGGCATGCAGGACGAAGATTCCCGCCTGAAGGCCCTTTCCGTATTTGATGCGCTGCGCCTGATCCCGCAGCTGGTGAACAGCCCGGAAGAGGAGCGTGAAGCGATGCTACTTGGCGGCTTGTTCGCTTATGACTTAGTGGCCGGTTTCGAAGATCTGCCGCAACTGCGCAACGAACAGCGTTGCCCGGATTACTGCTTCTATCTGGCCGAAACCTTACTGGTGATCGACCATCAGCAGCGCACTGCTCGCCTGCAGGCCAGCTTATTCAGCCCATCGACCAGCGAGTTCCAGCGTCTGCAAGGCCGCATCGAACAACTGCGCGGCCAGATGACGCAAGCAGCGCCCGCATTGCCGGTCCAGCGCGTCGAGCACATGACGCTGAGCACCAGTCAGAGCGATGAAGAGTACTGCAACGTGGTGCGTGAGATGCAGGAAGCGATTCGCATTGGCGAAATCTTCCAGGTTGTCCCTTCACGTCGCTTCTCGCTGCCGTGCCCTTCTCCACTGGCCGCTTACGACACGTTGAAAAACAGCAATCCAAGTCCTTACATGTTCTTTATGCAGGATCAGGATTTCGCGCTGTTTGGTGCCTCGCCAGAAAGCTCACTGAAATATGACGCCACGTCGCGTCAGATTGAGATCTACCCGATTGCCGGTACGCGTCCACGCGGCCGCCATGCCGATGGCTCGCTGGATCGCGATCTCGACAGCCGCATCGAACTGGAAATGCGCACCGACCATAAAGAGATGGCTGAGCACCTGATGCTGGTGGATTTAGCGCGTAACGATTTGGCGCGTATCTGCGTGCCGGGCAGCCGTTACGTGGCAGACCTGACTAAAGTTGACCGCTACTCGTTTGTGATGCATCTGGTGTCACGCGTGGTCGGCACGTTGCGCGCAGATCTCGACGTGCTGCACGCCTACCGCGCCTGCATGAACATGGGCACGCTGAGCGGCGCACCGAAAGTGCGTGCGATGCAACTGATTGCCGGGAAAGAAGGCACACGTCGCGGCAGCTACGGCGGCGCAGTCGGCTATTTCACCGCTAACGGCGATCTTGATACCTGCATCGTTATCCGTTCCGCGTGGGTTGAAGACGGCGTAGCCACCGTGCAAGCCGGTGCCGGCGTGGTGCTGGATTCCCAGCCTCAGGCAGAAGCGGACGAGAGCCGCAATAAAGCGCGCGCGGTATTGCGTGCCATCGCAACAGCCCATCACTGCAAGGAGATTTTCTGATGGCCGATATCCTGCTGCTCGATAACATCGACTCCTTTACTTACAACCTCGTTGATCAGCTGCGTACCTTTGGCCATAACGTGGTGATTTACCGCAACAACGTGCCCGCTGAGGTGCTGATTGAACGCCTGCAGCAGATGGAAAACCCAATTCTGATGCTGTCGCCGGGTCCGGGCGCGCCGAAAGATGCCGGATGCATGCCAGATTTGCTGCAAGCGCTGCGCGGTCGTCTGCCGATTATCGGCATCTGTCTCGGTCATCAGGCGATTGTTGAAGCTTACGGCGGCCATGTCGGCCAGGCCGGCGAGATCCTGCACGGCAAAGCCTCTTCTATTACCCATGATGGCGAAGGCATGTTCGCTGGCCTGAGCAATCCGCTTCCGGTGGCGCGCTATCACTCGCTGGTCGGTAGCAATACGCCAGCCGAATTGACCGTTAACGCCAGCTACAACGGCATGGTGATGGCCGTGCGCCACGATGCCGACCGGGTGTGTGGCTTCCAGTTCCACCCCGAATCCATTCTCACCACTCAGGGCGCGCGCTTATTAGAACAGACGTTGGCCTGGGCGCTGGCGAAGTAATAGGGAGATTATGATGCAAACTATTCTGGAAAAACTTTATCAGTCTGAGACGCTGAGCCAGGGCGAAAGCCACCAGCTATTTAGCGCTATTATTACCGGTCAGCTGGAGCTGACGCAGTTAGCCGCCGCGCTGATCGCCATGAAAGTCCGTGGCGAGCGTCCGGAAGAGATCGCCGGTGCCGCTTCCGCGCTGCTGGCCGATGCAAAACCGTTCCCGCGCCCGGATTACACCTTTGCCGATATCGTCGGTACCGGCGGTGACGGCAGCAACAGCATCAATATCTCGACCGCCAGCGCCTTTGTTGCGGCAACCTGCGGCCTGAAAGTGGCAAAGCACGGTAATCGCAGCGTCTCCAGCAAGTCGGGTTCTTCCGATCTGCTGGCGGCATTTGGCATCAATCTTGATATGCCTGCGGAACAAGCACGCCAGGCGCTGGACGATCTCAACGTCTGCTTCCTGTTTGCTCCGCAGTATCACAGCGGTTTTCGTCACGCGATGCCGGTACGTCAGCAGTTGAAAACCCGTACCATCTTTAACGTGTTGGGTCCGCTGATTAACCCTGCGCGTCCACCGCTAGCGGTGATTGGCGTGTATAGCCCGGAGCTGGTACTGCCAATCGCCCAAACGCTAAAAGTGCTCGGCTATCAACGTGCGGCTGTGGTTCACGGCGGCGGCATGGATGAAGTGGCGCTGCACAGCCCAACGCAGGTCGCCGAGCTGCGTGATGGCGAAATCACTGGCTATCAGCTGACGCCAGAAGACTTCGGTTTTGGCTTCCATGATAAAGACGCGTTGGCAGGCGGCACGCCGGAAGAAAACCGTGACATTCTGACCCGTTTACTCCAGGGTAAAGGCCAGCCCGCCCATGAGCAGGCGGTGGCGGTGAACGTAGCAATGTTACTGAAAGTGTTCGGAAATGAAGATTTGCGCGACAACGCACAGCGCGCCATCGCTGCCATTCGCAGCGGACAGGCCTACGAGCGCGTTGTCGCTCTGGCAGCGAGAGGATGAGATGAGTATTAAGGGCACTGTTTTAGAGAAAATCGTACAAGATAAAGCCGTCTGGGTTGAAGCGCGCAAAGCACAGCAGCCGCTGGCCACCTTCCAGAACGATTTGCAGCCTGCGGAACGTCATTTTTACGATGCACTGCGTGGCTCACGCACCGTATTCATCCTGGAATGCAAAAAAGCATCGCCCTCCAAAGGGCTGATTCGCGAGGATTTCGATCCCGCCACCATCGCTGGCGTATATCGTCATTACGCTTCTGCGGTGTCGGTGTTAACCGATGAGAAATACTTCCAGGGCGATTTTGCGTTCCTGCCGATTGTTAGCGCCGCCATCACGCAACCGGTGTTGTGCAAAGACTTCATCATCGATCCGTATCAGATCTATCTGGCACGACATTATCAGGCCGACGCCATTTTGCTGATGTTGTCAGTGCTCGATGATGAGCAATATCGTCAGCTCGCCGCCGTGGCGCACAGCCTGAAAATGGGCGTGCTGACCGAAGTCAGTAATGAAGAAGAGATGGAACGCGCGATTGCGCTGGAAGCCAAAGTCGTCGGCATTAATAACCGCGACCTGCGCGACCTGTCCATCGACCTGAATCGCACGCGTCAGTTAGCCCCGCGCCTCGGACATGGCGTCACCGTCATCAGCGAATCTGGCATTCACAATTATGCGCAGGTACGTGAGCTGAGCCACTTCGCTAACGGCTTCCTGATTGGCTCCGCGCTGATGGAAGAAGCCGATCTCACCGCTGGCGTGCGTCGCGTATTGCTCGGTGATAACAAAGTCTGCGGCCTGACCCGCGCCGAAGATGCACGCGCAGCGCAGGAAGCCGGCGCCATTTACGGTGGCTTGATCTTCGCTGAAGGCTCACCGCGTAAAATCAGCCGCGAGCAGGCGCAGATTGTGCAGGCGGCTGCCCCGCTGAAGTATGTTGGCGTATTCCGCAACAATGCGGCAAGTGACATTGTCACGCTAGCGGAAAGTTTAAAACTTTTTGCGGTACAGCTGCACGGCGATGAAGATCAGGCGTTCGTCGCAGAATTGCGTCAGGCGCTGCCAGCAGACACCAAAATCTGGAAAGCGCTGAGCATTAAAGAGCAGTTACCTGCGCGCGACTGGCCGCACGTCGATCGTTACGCGTTTGATAATGGCCAGGGCGGCACCGGCCAGCGTTTCGATTGGTCACTGCTGCAAGGCCAGGATCTCAGCAATGTGCTGCTGGCCGGTGGCCTAAGCGCTGACAACTGCGTAGAGGCCGCGCAGCTGGGCTGTGCCGGCCTCGATTTCAACTCCGGCGTAGAATCTGCGCCAGGCATTAAAGATGCCAGCAAAGTCGCGGCGGTATTCCGCACGCTGCGCGCCTATTAATTTCGCTTGCCCGCCATGGCGCGGGCCGAATAAGGAAGATGAAAAAATGACCACGTTATTGAATCCCTATTTTGGCGAGTTTGGCGGCCAGTACGTACCACAAATCCTGATGCCAGCCTTGCGCCAGTTGGAAAATGCGTTTGTTGAAGCGCAGCGCGATCCCGAGTTTCAGGCCGAGTTTACTGACCTGCTGAAAAACTACGCTGGACGCCCAACGGCTTTGACGCTGTGCAGCAACCTGACTAAAGGCAGCAAAACCCGCCTCTATCTAAAGCGTGAAGATCTGCTGCACGGTGGCGCGCACAAAACCAACCAGGTGCTGGGTCAGGCGCTGCTGGCCAAACGCATGGGCAAAAACGAGATCATCGCGGAAACCGGCGCCGGTCAGCACGGTGTCGCGTCAGCGTTAGCCTGTGCCCTGCTGGGTATGAAGTGCCGCATTTATATGGGTGCCAAGGATGTTGAGCGTCAGTCGCCAAACGTATTCCGTATGCGTCTGATGGGCGCGGAAGTGATTCCGGTGCATAGCGGCTCAGCCACGCTGAAAGATGCCTGTAACGAGGCGCTGCGCGACTGGTCTGGCAGCTATGAAACCGCGCACTATATGCTCGGCACCGCCGCTGGCCCGCATCCGTTCCCGACTATCGTGCGTGAATTCCAGCGCATGATTGGTGAAGAGACCAAAGCGCAGATTCTGGAGCGCGAAGGTCGCCTGCCGGATGCGGTGTTAGCTTGCGTGGGCGGTGGTTCGAACGCTATCGGCATGTTCGCTGATTTTATCGAAGAAGAAAGCGTTGGTCTGATCGGCGTGGAGCCGGCGGGGCACGGTATCGAAACCGGAGAACACGGTGCGCCGCTCAAGCACGGTCGCGTGGGGATCTATTTCGGTATGAAAGCGCCGATGATGCAGACCGAAGAGGGGCAGATTGAAGAATCCTACTCAATCTCTGCAGGTCTGGACTTCCCGTCAGTGGGTCCTCAGCATGCGCATCTGAACAGTATCGGCCGCGCGGAATATGTTTCGATCACCGATGACGAAGCGCTCAGCGCCTTTAAAGAGCTGTGCCGTGCTGAAGGGATTATTCCTGCGCTCGAATCCTCACACGCGCTGGCACATGCACTGAAAATGATCCGCGAAAATCCGGAAAAAGAGCAGCTGCTGGTGGTTAACCTTTCTGGTCGCGGCGATAAAGACATCTTCACCGTTCACGATATTTTGAAAGCCAAGGGAGAGATCTGATGGAACGTTACAATCAGCTGTTTCAACGTCTGTCGGCGCAGCAAGAAGGCGCGTTTGTCCCTTTCGTTACTCTCGGCGATCCGTCACCTGAACTGTCGCTAAAAATTATCGATACCCTGGTGGAAGGCGGTGCGGATGCGTTAGAACTCGGTATTCCGTTCTCGGATCCGCTGGCCGACGGCCCAACCATTCAGGGCGCGACGCTGCGTGCCTTTGCTTCCGGCACCACCGTGGCGCAGTGCTTTGAAATTCTGGCGACCGTGCGCCAGAAATATCCCGACCTGCCGATTGGCTTGCTGATGTACGCCAATCTGGTGTTCAGCAAAGGTATCGATAACTTTTATGCACAGTGTGAAGCGGTGGGCGTCGATTCCGTGCTGGTTGCGGATGTGCCGCTGGAAGAGTCTGCGCCTTTTCGTCAGGCTGCGCTGCGCCACAATGTGGCGCCGATCTTTATCTGTCCACCAAATGCTGACGATGAACTGCTGCGTGAGATCGCTGCGCACGGTCGCGGTTATACCTATTTGCTGTCACGCGCAGGCGTCACCGGTTCGGAAAATCGTGCCAGCCTGCCGCTGCATCACCTGATCGAAAAGCTGCGTGAGTTTAACGCTGCGCCGCCGCTGCAGGGCTTTGGTATCTCTGAACCCGGCCAAGTGAAAGAAGCCATCGCCGCTGGTGCGGCGGGTGCCATTTCCGGGTCGGCAATTGTGAAAATCATTGAGCGTAACCAGAATGATCCGGCAACGCTGCTCAGCGAGCTGAAAGCCTTTGTGAGTAGTCTGAAAGCAGCCACCCGCTAAAATCCTTCAGGGCCTTATTCGCTGGTGCGGATAAGGCCTTTCTATTGCCAAAAATATCCCCAAACTCAAATTCCCGGCTACTCTCAGATTTTCATGCCCAGCGAAAACTGCGATTGGATCAATAAGTGGTAAAAACGCCCTATTTCTGGCTTTTTCACGCGCGCCGATTTGCTGATTTCGCATCTCCAGACCACAATTAATTGCGCCGCCCCATTGCGGCGAAACATCATCTAAGACAGGGAGATAACCAATGAAATTTTTCAAAGTCGTTGCAGGATTTATGATGGCTGCGGTAATGGCGCTGGCACTTAGCGCGTGTGCACCCACAGCAACCAAAGAAGGCACTGGCGGTTACATCGACGATACCGTGGTAACCACCAAAGTTAAGGCTCAGCTATTGAATGACGAGTCGCTGAAATCGACCGAAATCAATGTTGAAACCTTCAAGGGTAAAGTTCAGCTGAGCGGTTTTGTCAGCTCCCCGCAGATGGCAAATCGCGCGGTGGCCGTAACGCGTAGCGTGGCGGGTGTGAAATCTGTGGTTAACAATATGCAGATCAAATAATACAACGGGCGACCTTCTGGTCGCCCGCTTCATTTCTGGTTGCCGATTAGAATCGATATCCCGCACCAAAGAAGAACACCCACGGATCGATACGCGTGTTGATGTTTTGCTGCTCACCGCCAGCTTTAAATTTCACTTCGGTATCAATATCCATGTACCACAGCGATGCGTTCAGCATCCAGTCGCGGTTGATTTGATAATCCAGACCAACCTGGCCCGCCATGCCCCACGAGTCTTTGACGCTCAGGTCGCTTAAACCGGCATCCTCACCCGTTTGGTTGAATTTGGCATCGTAAAAGGTGGTGTAGTTGATACCGACGCCAACGTACGGGCGGACTTTACTTTTGCTATCAAAGAAATAGTACTGCGCCATTAAGGTTGGCGGCAGCTGACGAACGGTGGCCAGATTACCGGTGGCGCCCAGTCCAACCTTATGACGGAACGGGGTTGCAGCCAGCAGCTCAACGCCGATGTTATCCGTAGCCATATAGGTGAAGGTCAAGCCCAGCTGCGTATCGTTGCTAACGTTAAAGCCGCCCATACCCAGCACATTGTCAGAGCCTTCGGTCGGACGAACGGTGGCGCTACCTGCACGCATAAAGAAATCACCGGCTTCATGAGCCAGAGCCAGTTGCGGAATTGCCAGCGCCATCAGCAGTGCGCATTTTGCCAGTTTCATAATCACTCCTTTGCCAAATAAAGATGGGTCACAATGTTGAATGCGGCACAACATTTACCCCTTTTTTGGTAAAAGATCATCTGCATCAATCTAAATTAATCACTTAAAAAACAATGAATTGATTCAGATCAATTTTGGCTTTACAGCGCGTAATAAAAGTCCGCTTGCGAAAATTTTTCGCCGTGACTATTTTAACTTTCCCCTGTGTGATTTTGGTTCGATACCTTAAAGGTGGCGGGCGATCAGATGAGCGATTCACTAAATCCTTGCGTGACCTGTGGCGCATGCTGCGCGCACTTCCGTGTCTCTTTTTACTGGGCCGAAGCCGATGATGGCGCCGGTGCTGTTCCCGTTGAATTAACCGAACCGTTAACCCCATTTATGCGCAATATGCGCGGCACCAACCAACGCCAGCCGCGCTGTATTGCGCTGCAGGGCGACGTCGGCGGCTGCGTCTCCTGCGGTATTTATCAGCAGCGCCCTTCGCCCTGTCGGGAGTTTTCGATGTCCGGCGAGAACGGTGAACAGAACGAAGCTTGCGATCGCGCCCGTGCTCGCTACGGTCTTCCTGCGCTTTTTCACCCTTCTTTACCTGTTATGACAGAAAGTTATCCCAATGCGGGTGCCAGCACGCCAGTAGAACATGTACAATCGCCGGGTTAATTAATCCGGTTCTTTCAAGGAGTTTACATGTCTATCACGGCAAGCTCGTTATACCGTGACACAGGAAATTTTTTGCGCCATCAGCTGGTTACTATTTTACTGCTGGCGCTGCTGACCTCGTTCATTACTGTGATCGTCGGCCACGCGTTAACGCCAGGTGAAGACCAGCTCTCGTTGTTGAGCCAGTCCGATGACAGCGCATCGTCGCTGTTTGAGCTGGTACAAAATATGTCTCCGGATCAGCAGCGTATTTTGCTGCGCGCTTCCGCTGCAGGCACGTTCGCTGCGTTGATTGGCAACACGCTGCTGCTGGGTGGCATGCTGCTTCTAATCCCAATGGTATCGGGCGGACAACGCGTCAGCGCGCTGCGCGCTATTGGCGCATCTGCGCCCATCCTGCCAAAGCTGCTGCTGCAGACCTTCCTGATCACCCTGCTGGTTCAATTGGGCTTTATGGTGCTGGTGGTACCGGGCGTGATTCTGGCGATCCTGTTTTCACTGGCACCGGTGATTCTCGCCAATGAGAAGCTCGGCGTGATTGGCGCGATGCGTGCCAGCATGCGTCTCGCCTGGAAGAATATTAAGGTTATCGCACCGGCTATTGTGCTGTGGCTGCTGGCCAAAATTGTGCTGATGTTCTTCTTCTCATCGCTGACCGTGCTGCCCGCCAATATCGCCTCCGTGGTGTTGAACGCGCTGGGTAACCTGGTCTCCGCAGTACTGATTATCTATCTGTACCGGCTGTATATGCTGTTACGTTAATCGTTATGGCGCTCACCCGGGCGCCATAACTGTACGCTCCTGCCTACTTGGAAACGCTATGAAGCAGTTACTCGATTTTCTTCCCCTGGTGGTTTTCTTCATCTTCTACAAGCTGTACGACATCTTTGTTGCTTCTGGCGCATTGATCGTTGCCACCGGTCTGGCGCTGGTCGTCAGTTGGGTGCTCTACCGCAAGCTGGAAAAGATGACCATTTTTACCTTTGTGCTGGTCGCGGTATTCGGCACGCTGACGCTGGTGTTCCATAACGATGAATTCATCAAATGGAAAGTCACGGTGATCTATTCGCTGTTTGCCGTCGCGCTGCTCTACAGCCAGTGGTTTATGAAGCAACCGCTGATCCAAACCATGCTGGGTAAAGAGTTACAACTGCCTTCAGGCGTGTGGCGCAATCTCAACATTGCCTGGGCAATCTTCTTCCTCGCCTGCGGCTTAGCGAATATTTATGTTGCGTTTTGGTTATCGCAGGAATTTTGGGTTAACTTTAAGGTGTTCGGTCTGACCGGCCTGACCCTACTCTTTACTCTGTTAAGCGGCGTGTATATCTGGCGACAGATGCCGCAACAAGAACAAAAATAATGCCACTCCGCCCGACAGCGTCGGGCTTCTCTTCACCTGCAGAAGAACTGAGCAATGGACGAAAAACATAAGTCGCCGCAAGGCGAGATGGTGTTGCGTACCCTGGCCATGCCAGCGGATACCAATGCTAACGGAGATATCTTTGGTGGCTGGTTGATGTCGCAGATGGACATGGGCGGCGCAATTAAGGCGAAAGAGATTGCCGAAGGACGTGTCGTCACCGTGCGCGTGGACGGAATGACGTTCCTTAAACCGGTGGCGGTTGGCGATGTGGTGAGCTGCTACGCACGCTGCATCCGCACCGGCAACAGTTCCATGACCATAAACGTCGAAGTGTGGATCAAGAAAGTGTCGTCCGAACCGATTGGACAGACCTACTGCGCAACCGAAGCGGTGTTTGTTTACGTCGCCGTCGACAATACCGGGCAATCTCGCCCGTTGCCGCCCGGCAGAAGCAATTTAAGCGATCTGTAACATTAAAAAAGCGGTCATCTGACCGCTTTCTTATTGCCTCTCAGCCACGAGTGCTTATTCGATATTGGCGCCACCATTGATGCGGAATACGATGTTCATGGTGAGATTCTTGCCCGGACGACCTGGCTGATAACGCCACTTCTTCATCGCCTGCTTCACTTCGCGCTCGAACATGTTGCGCGGTTCTGCCGACAAAATCTGGACGTTATCCACACGACCGTCGCTATCAACGTCAAACTGCACCCGCACACGTCCCTCAACACGCAGCGCGAACGCACGTGCCGGATAGGCAGGCTTGCTGACGCTCATCGCTTTCGGACCATCTGAAATGCTCGGCGTTTCGGTCGGATTGGCTTTGGGCGCGGTTGTTGGACGCGTCTGCGTGGTTGCCGCTTCCTGCTTAAACGGATTTTCCTGCGGCTTCACTTGCTGACGCGGTTTCGGCTCAACCTTCTTTTCAACCTTTGGCTTCGGTTTAGGTTTTGGCTTCGGCTTAGGCTCCGGCTTAGGAATCGGTACCGGCTCAACCTTCGGCGGCTCTGGCGCCACTTCAGGCTCCGGCTCAGGTTCAGGTGGCGGCGGCGTGACCTGAGCAGGCGCAGGTTCGGGTTGCACTTCCGGAGCCACCAGCGAAACGCTGATAGGCTGGGACGCTTTTGGAACTTCAATCACCTGATGAAAAGATGCATAGAGAATGCCAGCGATCAACGAACCGTGAAGTACCACGGATAAAATTACAGCAATGGGGGTACGTGAAGGTAAAGGCGTAGTCAACGTGGTCATATCATTCATGTTCATTGAGTGAAGCGCAGATTTTAAATGCAAATAGCAATCAGTTTCAATAAGCGATGTGCAAGCGCCCCGCAGAAAGGTCTTTTTTAACCCTGATTGCGCTGAATGACAGCGTATTTATCTTTCGTTTGCACTCTGATTAACGATCACTTAACGTGTCACGCAATTTCGGCAAGTCTAACGGGAGTATCCCATCGTGCTTTACGTCATTTATGCGGAAGATACCGCTGATTCACTGGAAAAACGCAACTCGGTACGTCCCGCGCATCTTGCTCGTTTGAAGCTGTTGCAAGATGAAGGTCGACTGATTGCTGCGGGTCCGCTGCCAGCAGTTGACAGCAACGATCCAGGCCCGGCCGGTTTCAGCGGTTCCGTGATCATCGCCGAATTCTCTTCACTGGAAGTCGCGGAATCATGGGCCAAGGATGATCCCTACATTGCCGCAGGCGTGTATGAGAAAGTCGCGGTCAAACCGTTCAAACGCGTTTTCTAATCTATGTGGTTGTCAGTTTTACTGCTGGTGATAGCATTCGCTCTCATCGGCAGAGCACTTTGGCTATGGCGTCAGCAAGGCTGGCGCAACGCTCGTCAGCACATTGTGATGTTAATTGTGCTGGCAGCGGCAGTAGAGATGGTCAATGTCATCCGGGTGCTACGCGGCGCATGATGGCCGCGTAAACCCATCAGTCCATTTGCGAGATAAACAGGATGGAGCGGCGATGTTGCTGCGCCACCTGATGACGAATGGTATGGATGCGCTTATAACGACGCGACTGCCCTTCCAGCCAGCGAGAACGACGACGGTGTACCTGACGTAACATTCTCCAGCGCGCCACTTCATTTTTGCTGCGTCTCATCACATCCTCTCAGACAGGCTAAACTCGGCAGGCATTATAAAGATCTGCCAGGAAATGCCAAATCGAAAGCTTCATCGAAACCTCATTCACGATTAAAGGTTTCACTCCCTGTGATCAGCACGTAAACTTTGCACAACAAAGCGCGAACAGGACGTCCACTTAATGACCACATTTTATACCCTAATCAGTTGGTTGCTGCTGTTTGGTTACTGGCTGCTGATTGCGGGTGTCACGCTACGTATTCTGATGAAACGCCGCGCAGTCACCTCAGCAATGGCCTGGCTGCTGATCATCTACATTCTACCGCTGGTGGGTATAATCGCTTATCTCTCTTTTGGTGAGTTGCATTTAGGTAAAAGGCGTGCCGAACGCGCGCGCACCATGTGGCCCTCCACCGCCAAATGGCTTAACGATCTCAAACAGTGCCGTCATATCTTCGCCACCGAACACAGCGACGTGGCGCGGTCCCTGTTTGATTTGTGCCGCCATCGTCAGGGCATCGCCGGCGTGAAAGGTAATCAGCTGCAGTTGCTGACCAACTCCGATGACGTGATGCACGCACTGATCCGTGATATCCAGCTGGCACGGCATAATATCGAGATGGTGTTCTATATCTGGCATCCCGGCGGGCTGGCCGATGAAGTGGCGGAATCGCTGATGGCTGCATCGCGTCGCGGTGTACATTGCCGTTTGATGCTGGATTCAGCGGGCAGCGTCACCTTCTTCCGCAGCCCTTGGGTCAATATGATGCGCAATGCCGGCATCGACGTGGTTGAAGCATTGCAGGTAAGCCTGCTGCGTGTTTTCCTGCGCCGCATGGACTTGCGACAGCATCGTAAAGTGGTGCTGATCGATAACTACATCGCTTATACCGGCAGCATGAACCTGGTCGATCCACGCTTCTTTAAGCAGGAAGCCGGCGTGGGACAATGGATTGACCTGATGGCGCGCATGGAAGGCCCGGTGGCAACCACCATGGGCATTGTGTATGCCTGCGACTGGGAGATTGAAACCGGCAAACGCATTCTGCCGCCCGCGCCGGATGGCAACGTGATGCCCTTCGAACAGGAGAGCGGACATACCATTCAGGTAATCGCTTCTGGGCCCGGCTTTCCGGAAGATATGATCCACCAGGCGTTACTCACAGCGGTCTACTCCGCGCGTCAGCAGCTGATTATGACCACGCCCTACTTTGTGCCAAGCGATGACCTGCTGCACGCAATCTGTACCGCAGCGTTACGCGGTGTGGAAGTGAGCATCATTGTGCCGCGCCATAATGATTCGCTGCTGGTAGGCTGGGCGAGTCGTGCCTTCTTCACCGAACTACTGGAAGCCGGCGTGAAGATTTACCAGTTTGAAGATGGCCTGTTGCATACCAAAAGTGTGCTCGTTGATGGGCAGCTGAGTTTGGTCGGCACGGTAAATCTGGATATGCGCAGCCTGTGGCTCAACTTTGAGATCACTCTGGTGGTTGATGATGACGGCTTCGGCAGCGATCTCGCTACCGTGCAGGATGATTACATCGCCCGCTCACGCTTACTGGATGGTGCTCGCTGGGCTAAACGTGCCTGGTGGCAACGCATCGTTGAACGACTGTTTTACTTCTTTAGTCCTTTACTGTAAAACGAGCGAAAATATTACCGCCTCAGGGCAAGCAGGAATGACCATGGATTTAAATAATCGCCTTACTGAAGATGAAACGCTGGAGCAGGCTTACGATATTTTTCTTGAGCTGGCTGGTGACAATCTCGATCCCGCTGACATTATTCTGTTCAATCTGCAGTTTGAAGAGCGCGGTGGCGCGGAACTGTTCGATCCTGCGGAAGACTGGCAGGAACATGTTGATTTCGATCTCAACCCAGACTTCTTCGCAGAAGTGGTGATTGGCTTAGGTGAAGCCGACGGCGAGCCGATCACTGATGTGTTCGCACGCGTCCTGCTTTGCCGCGAGAAAGATCACAAACTCTGCCACATCCTGTGGCGCGAGTAAGCGACAGACAAAAAAACGCCGGGCAATCGCCCGGCGTTTTCATTTACAGCGGATCGACTTTTAAACAAGAGACCGCATGACGGAAGCTGCCTTCCAGCAGCGGCCGGGTTTTCGCGCACTCTGGTCCGGCAATCGGGCAACGGGTGCGGAACACGCAGCCTGATGGCGGATTGATCGGCGATGGCAGCTCTCCTTCCAGCAGCTGGATTTGCTTGTTCTTCTCCAGGTCCGGATCGGGAATTGGCACCGCTGACATCAGCGCGCGGGTGTACGGATGCTGCGGATTGTTATACACCGCATCGTAAGTACCCAGCTCAACCGCATGCCCGAGATACATCACCAGCACGCGATCGGAGATGTGTTTTACCACCGCCAAATCGTGCGCGATAAAGATCAGTGACAGCCCCATTTCTCGCTGCAATTGCTGCAACAGGTTAACGACCTGCGCCTGAATCGACACGTCCAGCGCCGATACCGGCTCATCGCAGATGATCAGCTTCGGCTCGAGAATCAGCGCACGCGCGATGCCAATACGCTGACACTGGCCGCCCGAGAACTCGTGAGGATAGCGGTTGATGAGGTTAGGTAACAACCCAACCTTCATCATCATGGTTTTCACCTTATCCTTCACTTGCTGGCCTGGCATCTTCGGGTAATAGGTGCGCAGCGGTTCAGCAATGATATCGCCAATGGTCATACGCGGATTGAGCGATGCCAGCGGATCCTGGAAAATCATCTGGATATCGCTGCGCGCCTGACGCCATTGCTCCTGGCTTTGCCCGAGCAGATCGCGTCCTAACCAGGCGACGCGCCCTTCTGTGGCTTTTACCAGGCCAATGATGGCGCGGGCCAGCGTTGATTTACCGCAGCCTGATTCGCCTACCACGCCCAATGTTTCACCTTCATACAAACGCAGACTGACGCCGTCGACCGCTTTCAGGGTATGCGGTGGCTGCCAGAACCACTGTTTGCCATCCTTAATCTCGAAGTGCACCTTAAGGTCGGCGATCTCCAGCAGGACTTTTTTCTCTTCGACTACGGTGCTCATACTAACTCCTCCACCGGCTTGAAGCAGGCACGCAAGCGACCTTCAGCGAAAGGCTCCAGCGGCGGTGCCTTGGCACAAATATCCATGGCGTAGGCGCAGCGAGGCTGGAACGGACAGCCTTGCGGCAGGCGCAGCAGGTTTGGCGGGTTGCCTGGAATGGTGGTCAGCGACTCGCCCTCCTTAGCATCCAGACGCGGCACCGCACTCAGCAAGCCAATCGAGTATGGATGGGCAGGATGATAGAACACATCGCGTGCACGGCCATATTCCATGGTACGACCGGCGTACATCACCAGCACTTTGTCACAGATACCCGCTACCACGCCGAGATCGTGGGTAATCATCACAATTGCGGTATTGAATTCGCGCTTCAGCTCATTCAGCAGCGTCATGATCTGCGCCTGTACGGTCACGTCGAGCGCCGTAGTCGGCTCATCGGCAATCAGCAGCTTCGGCCGACACAGCAGCGCCATCGCAATCATCACACGCTGACGCATACCGCCCGAGAACTCATGCGGAAACATCTTCATACGCTTACGCGCTTCCGGCATTTTCACCGCATCCAGCATGCGCACCGACTCTTCGAACGCCTGAGCGCTGTTCATGCCTTTATGCAGCTTCAGCACTTCCATTAACTGCTCGCCGACGCGCATGTAAGGGTTAAGCGACGTCATTGGATCCTGGAAGATCATCGCAATCTGCTCTGCGCGCAGTTTGTTGAGCTTGCTTTCCGGCAGATTGAGGATCTCTGCGCCGTTAAATTTCGCTGAACCGCCAATGCGCCCATTTTTTGCCAGCAGCCCCATCAAGGCAAACGCGGTTTGCGATTTCCCCGAGCCGGATTCGCCAACAATGCCCAGAGTTTCACCCGCATGCAGTGAAAAGTTGAGGTCGTTCACAGCGGTGACATCGCCATCGTGGGTGCTAAAGGTGACGCGCAGGTCTTTTACATCAAGCAGCAGGTTATTGTTTCCCGCACGTGCAGCCAGGGCTGGCTGAAATTCATGAATGGTCATCGGGAAACTCCTTAACGATCTTTCGGGTCGAGGGCATCACGCAAGCCATCGCCGATAAAGTTAAAACAGAACAGCGTGACCACGAGGAAACCTGCCGGGAACATCAGTAACCACGGCGACACTTCCATCGAGTTGGCGCCATCGCTCAGCAATGCGCCCCAACTGCTCAGCGGTTCCTGAGTGCCGAGGCCAAGGAAGCTGAGGAAAGATTCGAACAGGATCATGCTCGGCACCAGCAGCGAGGCATACACCACTACTACGCCTAATACGTTTGGCACAATGTGACGCAGCACGATTTTGAAGGTGCTCACACCGCCGACCTGCGCCGCTTCGATGAACTCTTTGCGCTTCAGGCCCAGCGTCTGCCCACGTACGATACGCGCCATATCCAGCCACGACACCATGCCGATCGCCACAAAGATCAGCAGAATGTTGCGACCAAAGAAGGTTACCAGCAGGATAACGAAGAACATGAACGGGAAGGAGTTGAGGATCTCCAGAATACGCATCATCACCGAGTCGATTTTACCGCCCAGATAACCCGCCAGTGAGCCATACAGCGTGCCCACCAGCACCGCGATCAGCGCGGAGGCAATGCCCACCATCAGCGAGATACGGCCACCAATCGCAACACGCACCAGCAGGTCGCGACCCGATGAATCGGTGCCAAACCAGTGGCCGGAGACGGTATCCGGCGCGGCAGACATCATCGCCCAGTCGGTGTCGTCATATTTGAACTGCGACAACATCGGGGCGAACACCACGAACAAAGTGATCACCAGCAGCACCAGCAGGCTGATGAAGGCTGCACGGTTGTGAATAAAGCGGCGACGCGCATCCTGCCAGAGGCTGCGCCCTTCGACTTCCAGTTTTTCACTGAAGGCATCCAGAGCTTCGCTGTTTTTTTTACTTAACATCATGGGCGAGCTCCACAATCAGTAACGGATTTTCGGATCGATCACGGCGTACAGCACATCAACGATCGCGTTAAACAGAATGGTCAGCACGCCAACCAGAATGGTCAGACTCATCACCAGCGAGTAGTCACGGTTCAATGCCCCGTTAACGAACAGCTGGCCGATGCCCGGCAAACCATAGATGGATTCAATCACCATGGAACCGGTGATGATGCCGACAAACGCCGGTCCCATATAGGAAAGCACCGGCAACATGGCAGGCTTAAGCGCGTGACGCAGCACGATACGACGCAATGGCAGTCCTTTAGCGCGCGCGGTACGGATGAAGTTTGAATGCATCACTTCAATCATCGAACCACGGGTAATACGCGCGATGCTGGCGATGTAGGCCAGCGACAGCGCCACCATCGGCAGCAACATGTAATTCCATTGGCCGCCGTTCCAGCCGCCGCCTGGTAGCCAGCGTAAGGTAATCGCAAACACCAGCACCAGTAACGGTGCCACGACAAAGCTGGGGATCACCACGCCGGTCATCGCGACCCCCATCACGGCATAATCCCACAAACTGTTTTGCTTCAAGGCGGCGATCACGCCAGCCGTTACGCCCAGCACCACGGCGAGGAAGAAGGCAGCCAGACCAAGTTTGGCTGACACCGGGAAGGCGTGGCCGACCAGATAATTGACCGAGTAATCTTTGTATTTAAACGAAGGGCCAAAGTCACCATGTGCCAACTGCACCAGGTAGCTCAGGTACTGTTTGCCAATGGGATCGTTGAGATGGTACTTCGCTTCGATATTCGCCATCACTTCCGGCGAGAGGACACGTTCGCCGGTAAATGGACTGCCGGGTGCCAGTCGCATCATAAAGAAAGAGATGGTGATGAGGATAAACAGCGTCGGGATGGCTTCAAGGAGCCGACGCAGGATGAATTTTAACATTGCCGTACCTACCAGGCTGTTGCTTCACAAAGTAAAAAGGCGGTGCCGCAGCACCGCCACTGTCGATAGCCTGAGTGCTATTAATGTTTAATGATATACAGGTTTTTATCGACGGTTTTATCCAGCGGATCGTTGCCGGTGTAACCGCCCACGTAAGGTTTCACCAAACGCGCATTGACGTAGTAGTAAACCGGTACAATGGTGCTGTCTTTATCCAGAATCTGCTCAGCTTTCTGATAATCCGCTACGCGCGCTTTATCGTCTGTGGCTTTAACCGCATCGTGAATAACTTTATCGAAGTCAGCGCTTTTGTAATGCGAGGTGTTACTGCTGCTGTCAGACAGCATGATGTTCAGGAATGAAGTGGGTTCGTTGTAATCCGCACACCATGCCGCACGAGAGACATCAAAGTTGCCCTGATGACGCGTGTCGAGGAAGGTTTTCCACTCCTGGTTTTCCAGCTTAATGTTCACGCCGATGTTTTTCTTCCAGATAGAAGAGGCGGCGATCGCCAGTTTTTTGTGCAGATCGGAGGTGTTGTACAGCAGGTTGAAGGTCAGCGGTTTATCCGCGGTGTAACCCGCTTCAGCCAGCAGCTTTTTCGCTTCTTCGTTACGCTTGTTCTGATCCCACTTGAACCAATCCGGCGGCAGCAGTTCCATGCCATCGGTGGCTGGCGGGGTGAAGCTGTAAGCCGGTTGCTGACCTTGTGCCAGAACCTTGTTCACCATGATGTCGCGATCCAGACCGAGTTTCAGCGCGGTACGCACGCGTGGATCGGTGAATGGCGCTTTCTGGTTATTGATTTCGTAGTAATAGGTGCACAGGTATGGCTTGACCATCAACTCTTTGCCGTTGTCCCGCTGCAGTTTTTTGAACAGCTCGATAGGCATGTTGTTGTAAGTGATATCGCTGCCGTTCTCAGAGAAGTAACGGTTAACGTCGCTGACTTCGGAGTTAATTGGCAGGAAGGTGACTTTGTTCAGCACGGTGTGCTCGTTATCCCAATACTGCGGGTTACGCACCAGCGTTACGCGTTCGTTGATCACGTGCGATTCAAGTTTAAAGGCGCCGTTACCGACCCAGTTTTGCGGTTGAGTCCACTGATCGCCAAATTTGTCGATCGCCGGCTTATACACCGGAGACATCACGGAGTTGATCAGCAGCTTATAGAAGTAGGGTACGGGCTCGCTCAGCGTCACTTCCAGCGTGTGATCGTCGATGGCTTTTACGCCCAGCTCGGAAGTTGGCTTTTTACCGGCGATGATGTCGTCAACATTGACGATGTGGCCGTATTGCGGATAGCTGGCGTAAGGCGATGCGGTTTTCGGATCGACCAGGCGCTGCCAGCTATATACGAAATCTTGTGCAGTGACCGGCTCACCGTTGGACCATTTAGCGTTCTTGCGCAGGTGGAAAGTCCAGACTTTGAAATCTTTGTTTTCCCAGCTTTCTGCCACGCCCGGTACCGGTTTGCCATCGCTGTCGCTGGTGATTAAACCTTCATACAGGTCACGCGCGATGTTGTCTTCGGGTACACCTTCAATCTTGTGGGGATCCAGCGACTGTACTTCATCGCCGTTACCGCGAACCAGTTCCTGTTTTGCTGCCAATTCAACGCCTGCTGGCACTGTTGCTGCCAGCGCGGCATTCCCTGCCAGCGCGCCGATTGCGGCTAATACGCCCGCGGCAATCAGGCTTTTTTTTGTGATGTTGTTCATTATTACGCTCCAGTTTTATTATCTTTACCGGGTCGATTTAACGCCCGGCGTACCCCGTTTCCAGGTGATCTTCGCGTGTCTGAACGAAGACCCTAATCACCCTTCAGGGTTTACCACGGTAAAGTGCCGCCCGACTTTAGCGCCGGATCGGCCCATTACTCAATGTTTCTTTATGTAATAGTATTTCAACGCCAGCATGTCCTGCGGATCCTTGCCGGTAAAACCACCCACCCAGGGTTTTACCACCGCACGCTAACGCGGTAATAGACCGGTACGATTGGCGAGTCTTTATCGAGTTGCGCTTCCGCCTGCTGATAAAGCGAGGCGCGCTTTGCTTCGTCTGCGCTGGTTAATGTTTGCTTCATCAACTGGTCAAACGCCGGGCTGTGGTAAAACGCGGTGTTATTGGACGAACCGCTCAACAGCATATTCAGGAAGGTAGAAGGTTCATTGTAATCCGCGCACCATGTGGCGCGCACCACGTCATACTGCGCCTGATGGCGCGTCTCCAGCAGCGTTTTCCACTCCTGGTTCTGCAATGACACCACCGCCCCCAAATTTTTCTGCCACATCGAGGCCGCAGCAATCGCCTGTCGCTTGTTTTGTTCGGAGGTGTTGTACAGCAGCGTAAAACGCAGCGGGTTTTGCTGATTAAAGCCGGCATCGGCTAATAACTGTTTGGCGCTGGCATTACGCTCGGACTGCGTTTGTTGCGCCCAGGCCGGTGGGGAAAGCGTGATACCGTGGGTAAACGGCGGCGTCAATCCGTAGGCAGGAATCTGGCCCTGGCCCATGATCTTCTGCGCAATGATGTCGCGATCGAGGGTTAACTTTAGCGCGGCGCGTACGCGCGCGTCATCGAATGGCGCTTTTTTGTTATTAATTTCGTAATAGAAGGTGCACAGCAGTGGGCTAATTTTGACCTCATCGCCGAGATCCTGCTGTAACTTTTTGAACATTTCCGGCGGCACCACGCTGTTGGTCATATCGGTGCCACCGCTGCGATAGCGGTTGATATCGCTGTTCTCTGAGGAGAGCGGTAAAAATACGCCCTCTTCTATCACCGTGTGGGCATTATCCCAATACTGTGGATTGCGTTTCACCACGATTTTTTCATTTACCACCCACTCCGCGAGTGTAAAAGCGCCATTGCCAACATAGTGTTGCGGCTGTGTCCACTGCTCGCCCCACTGCTCTATCGCCGGACGATAGACCGGTTTCATCGCGCTGTGAGCCAGCATGGCAACAAAGTAGGGAACGGGTTCAGAAAGGGTGACTTGCAGATGACGATCGTCGAGGGCTTTAATGCCGAGTTCAGACGGTGCGGCTTTGCCAGACAGAATGGCGTCAACGTTCGCCACATGCGCAGCCTGTAAGTAGCTGGCGTAAGGCGAAGCAGTTTTAGGATCGGCCAGGCGCTGCCAGCTGTAGACGAAATCCTGAGCAGTAACAGGCTGGCCGTTACTCCAGCGCGCATCGTCACGCAGCGTGAAAATCCAGATGCGCCCTTCTTCGCTTTGCCATTGCTTAGCGACACCGGGGACCAGTTGACCGTTATTATCGGTTTCAACCAGGCCTTCCAGCAAATTACGCATGACATTGGATTCCGGCACGCCTTCTGCTTTCTGCGGATCAAGCGTTGCCACCTCACCGCCATTATTAATCACGATACGCTGTAATTCTGATAATTGCGTGCCCGCGGGAATTTGGGCTGCCTGGCTTGCTGCCAGTGCGTCTGTTAGGCAGAAGGCAAGCACTGAAAGTACGGCCGTTTTCGCTACCATGCATTTCATCAACAAATATCAACCTTAATCATAAGCCTGATAGCCTGTAAGCAAGAAGCGTACACATTTGTCACTATCAGATAAAAAATTTGTGATGTGCCGAAAATTATCAGAACAGATGCCCGCACGCCAAAGCTAAACTGCAAAAATGTTAGCAGATTCTCTTTTATCACGTTCGGGTGAATAGGAAAAGTGTTAATTCTTTTATTGAATTATCGATTAACCAAATGATTTTAAAGTTATTTGTAGGATAACTGCATGTAATTTACTCGTTATTGTTCTTTCAATATGATTTTTACGAATTCGACTATAAAAATAGCCATTATCCGCATAAAGAGTCATCGATTAACTTATCAACTTTTCTCAAATGCTAATTTCAAAGATATGTGCAGAACAATTATCTGTGACAATTATCACAGTTTAGTGTGAGGTTTTACTCGGATGGGATGAGGATAGTAGTAAAAGTGATGCTGGACGTTTGCAGTTAAGGCTAACGAATAAATTAACCAAAATGGTGCAATAAAATG
Organism: Pantoea sp. AG1095; assembly: GCF_003208415.1. Taxonomy (NCBI): domain Bacteria; kingdom Pseudomonadati; phylum Pseudomonadota; class Gammaproteobacteria; order Enterobacterales; family Erwiniaceae; genus Pantoea; species Pantoea sp. AG1095. The sequence continues at coordinate 1,110,673 of NZ_QKMJ01000001.1, forward strand.
AAGATATGCACCATTTTGGATCGTGAAATCTCTTAAAAGAAAAAAATAACTTCGATTAATTCAGCAAACCAGGAAAAATAGATTTCATACCTGTAACAATAAACTCGATGCCCAACGCCATTAACAACAAGCCCATAATACGGGTAATCACGTTAATCCCGGTTTGTCCAAGCACCCGCACCATCAACGGTGCTGCGCGGAACAGCAGCCAACAGCAAAAGGCGAAAATGGCAATCGCGATACTAAAACCAATTAAGTTCTGCCAGCTGTGATAACGCGTACTCCAGACAATGGTTGAACTAATTGCACCGGGACCAGCCATTAACGGTAACGCTAGCGGAACCACGCCAATGCTTTCGCGAATAGCGCTCTCTGACTTCTCCTGCTTGTTCTGCTTATCCTCACCCAGTTTTCCGCTGATCATCGACATCGCGATAGTGACCACCAGAATACCGCCAGCAATACGGAATGAATCTATCGAAATGCCAAACAGATGCAGGATGCCATCGCCAAGAAACAGTGACGTCCAGAGGATGATGGCCACGGCCAGGTTGGCGGTAAGATTGGTTTTATTACGTTCAACCACCGCCTGATAGCTGGTCATGCTGATAAAGACCGGGATGATACCTACCGGATTTACCAGGGCAAACAAACCGACAAAAAACTTAATGTAGCCGGAAAGATCGAGTAGCACGGGATTCAAAGTAGGCTCCGGTAAAGTCTGAGTAGAAAAGCGCGCTTAATGTAGTGCATAAGCCGGGCGAAAAACCAGAGGTGGCGGCAGAAATTTATGCTATCTGTCTGGCTTTGAGCCAGTTTTTTCAGCTGCTGTTAACCGTTGGTTATTGCGATGCAGCCGATGCGTGCAGAATATGTGGCACATCACGCTAACTTTACTTGCGAAAGTTAGTGCTGAAAGGTGTCAGCTTAGATCAGGATTGATCTGCATCAAAATTTAGCTACCTCATCAGGGGTAATCTTACCCCGTCGAAACAACTTCCTGACGCTTAAGTATCTTGACCGGAAACCCTTTTAGTAAGCAACGGCAAAACAGACGCCAACCTGACCAATATATAAGCATAGCGTGACTATACTTCTGGATTCAGGCTTGTTTACTAAAAGAGTTTAACTTCCTTCAGGAGAGCACTATGGCCGTTACTAATGTTGCCGAACTTAATGCACTGGTTGAACGTGTAAAAAAGGCACAGCGTGAGTACGCTAATTTTAGTCAGGAACAAGTTGATGCAATCTTCCGCGCTGCCGCCCTCGCCGCTGCAGACGCACGAATTCCACTGGCCAAGCTGGCCGTTGCCGAATCAGGTATGGGTATTGTTGAAGATAAAGTCATCAAGAACCACTTTGCTTCTGAATACATCTATAACGCTTATAAAGATGAAAAAACCTGCGGTATTCTCGCCACTGATGACACCTTCGGCACGATTACTATTGCTGAACCGATTGGCCTGATCTGCGGCATCGTTCCTACCACAAACCCAACTTCTACGGCGATTTTCAAAGCACTGATCAGCCTGAAAACCCGTAACGGCATTATCTTCTCTCCGCATCCACGTGCGAAAGATGCCACTAACAAAGCCGCTGACATTGTGCTGCAGGCAGCGATTGCGGCGGGTGCGCCAAAAGATATCATCGGCTGGATCGACACCCCATCTGTCGAACTTTCTAATCAGTTAATGCATCACCCTGATATCAACCTGATCCTTGCAACCGGCGGTCCGGGCATGGTCAAAGCCGCTTACAGTTCCGGTAAGCCCGCAATTGGTGTTGGTGCCGGTAACACGCCAGTCGTAATTGATGAAACAGCGGATATCAAACGCGCTGTCGCATCCATCCTGATGTCGAAGACCTTCGATAACGGTGTGATTTGTGCGTCTGAGCAATCCGTAATTGTGGTTGATTCGGCTTATGATGCGGTACGTGAGCGTTTTGCCAGCCACGGCGGCTATCTGCTGCAAGGTAAAGAGCTTAAAGCGATTCAGGATATCATTCTGAAGAATGGCGCGTTGAATGCGGCGATTGTCGGCCAGCCAGCGACGAAGATTGCCGAATTGGCGGGAATTAGCGTGCCGGCAACCACCAAGATTCTGATTGGCGAAGTGAAACTGGTTGATGAATCTGAGCCTTTCGCGCATGAAAAACTCTCTCCAACCTTAGCGATGTACCGGGCGAAGGATTACCACGACGCGGTCGATAAAGCTGAAAAACTGGTAACGATGGGCGGTATCGGCCACACCTCATGTCTGTATACCGATCAGGATAATCAGATCGAGCGTGTGCACTACTTCGGCGACAAAATGAAGACCGCGCGTATTCTGATTAACACGCCAGCGTCACAAGGCGGCATCGGTGATCTGTACAACTTCAAACTGGCTCCTTCACTGACGTTGGGCTGTGGTTCATGGGGCGGTAACTCCATTTCTGAAAACGTGGGACCAAAACATCTCATCAACAAGAAAACCGTGGCCAAGCGAGCTGAGAATATGTTGTGGCATAAACTTCCGAAGTCTATTTACTTCCGTCGCGGCTCACTGCCGATTGCTCTGGAAGAAGTGGCAACTGATGGTGCCAAACGCGCCTTTATCGTTACCGACCGCTTCCTGTTCAATAATGGCTATGCCGATCAGGTGACTCGCGTACTGAAATCTCACGGTATTGAAACCGAAGTCTTCTTCGAAGTAGAAGCTGACCCAACGCTGAGCATCGTCCGTAAAGGTGCAGAGCAGATGAACAGCTTTAAACCTGATGTAATTATCGCACTCGGCGGTGGTTCACCGATGGATGCAGCAAAAATCATGTGGGTGATGTACGAACATCCTGAGACGCATTTCGAAGAACTGGCACTGCGCTTTATGGACATCCGTAAACGCATCTATAAGTTCCCGAAAATGGGTGTTAAAGCGCGTATGGTGGCCATCACTACCACTTCCGGTACGGGTTCTGAAGTAACGCCGTTTGCCGTGGTGACGGACGATGCGACCGGCCAGAAATATCCATTAGCGGATTATGCGCTGACGCCAGATATGGCCATAGTTGATGCCAACCTGGTGATGGATATGCCGCGTTCACTTTGCGCCTTCGGTGGCCTCGATGCGGTAACGCACTCACTCGAAGCCTATGTCTCCGTATTAGCGAATGAGTATTCTGATGGCCAGGCCTTGCAAGCACTGAAACTGCTGAAAGAGAACCTGCCAGCCAGTTATCGCGATGGCGCAAAAAATCCGGTAGCACGTGAACGCGTTCACAATGCGGCAACTATCGCGGGGATTGCGTTCGCAAACGCCTTCCTGGGTGTGTGTCACTCAATGGCGCATAAACTGGGCTCGGAGTTCCACATTCCACACGGTCTGGCAAACGCCCTGCTGATTTCAAACGTCATTCGCTATAACGCCAATGACAACCCGACTAAGCAAACGGCTTTCAGCCAGTACGACCGCCCACAAGCACGTCGTCGTTATGCTGAGATTGCTGACCATCTGGGACTCTCCGCCGCTGGCGACCGCACCGCGCAGAAAATTGAAAAACTGCTCGCCTGGCTTGAAGAGATGAAAACGCAGTTGGGCATCCCAACCTCAATCCGCGAAGCGGGCGTGCAGGAAGCTGATTTCCTCGCGAAAGTGGACAAACTGGCTGAGGATGCATTCGATGACCAATGTACCGGTGCGAACCCACGCTATCCGCTGATTGCTGAGTTAAAACAAATCATGCTGGATACCTTCTACGGCCGTGAATTTTCTGAGTCATTGAGTGAGAATGCTCAAGAAGTTAAAGCCGAAGTGAAAATTGACAAGAAAACCAAAAAAGCCTAAACCGCTTTAAACAAAAACCCGCTACGGCGGGTTTTTTTATGGCTTGCTGATGAGTTAAACCTTCGGCGATTGTGAGCCATATATCGCCTGAAGTGAACCCTGATCGATTGCCTGCTTATAGTGTTTACGACAGACCGATATATAACGCTCATTGCCACCAATCACCACCTGCTCACCTTCGCTGAAAGGTTTACCCTTAGCATCAAGACGAAGCACCATGCTGGCTTTTCTGCCACAGTGGCAGATGGTTTTAAGCTCAACCAGCTTATCCGCCCATGCCAGTAAATATTGGCTGCCAACAAACAGCTCTCCACGGAAATCGGTGCGCAGGCCATAGCAAAGCACCGGAATATCCAGATTGTCGACAACATCAGATAATGCTTTGACCTGTTCGCGCGTAAGGAACTGGCTTTCATCGACTAACACGCAATGCACGGGTTGCTTCGCATGTTCTGCAGCTATTTCCTCATCGAGCTTTGTCTCATCGTTATATAAAAATGCAGGAGACGAAAGCCCGATACGTGAACTGACTTTGCCTGCACCAAAGCGGTTGTCGATCTCGGCGGTATAAACCAACGATCGCATACCACGTTCATGATAATTATAAGAAGACTGTAGCAAAGCCGTTGATTTACCCGCATTCATCGCAGAGTAATAAAAATAAAGTTGAGCCATTAGAAAATCTCATCGCAGCCTATATCTGTTGCGGCGCAGTTTACCATAAACCTGTATAGCTGTAGCGATGCATTATTTTTATCATCTGCTCAAAATAACATCACCATTAAGATGGATATCACAGTCACTATAGAAAGAAAGCACGTTTTGACAAAATAGCGATTACGCCGATATTTTATTCATTTAAATTAAAGCCGAAGCGTCAGGTTTAGCGTTCAGCCTGGTCAGCAAGTTAGAAAAGATTACCAAATAAGTAAATATATTCTGAAGAGCGTTATCAATCTGCCCTTCTTTTTTATTTTTACGTTTTGCTTTTAAATCTGGCTATTGCAGTTATTTTTTTGCACCACTATTATGAGTCGGCAGAACAACTCCCATTTATTATATTTTGAGATTAGGACAATGAGCGAAGCACTTAAAATTCTTAATAATATCCGTACATTGCGCGCACAAGCTCGGGAATGCTCTCTGGAAACATTGGAAGAGATGCTAGAAAAACTCGAAGTTGTGGTCAATGAGCGTCGTGAAGATGATACTCATGCACAAGCGGAAAATGCAGAACGCACACGCAAACTCGAACAATACCGCGAGATGCTAATTGCCGATGGTATTGACCCAAATGATCTGTTACAGGCATTATCTGAAACGAAAGTTCCGGGCAAAGCTAAGCGAGCTGCGCGTCCAGCTAAATATTCTTACGTTGATGAAAACGGTGAAAACCGTACCTGGACTGGCCAGGGCCGCACTCCTGCTGTGATTAAAAAAGCAATTGAAGAACAAGGTAAACAACTGGACGATTTCCTACTGTAATCATTCCAGCGCTCAGCATTGTAATTAGTTCATCGCTAATTCACTTTGACCAGGTAAGAAAAAGGAAGCCAATGGCTTCCTTTTTTCATGCTTAATTATTGTTGATAGAAGCGGCGATACCAATCAACAAAATGCTGCACACCTTGCTCTACGCTAGTTTGAGGACGGAAATTGATCGCGTCGTACAAAGGTTGCGTGTCAGCGCTGGTGCCCAGTACGTCGCCAGGTTGCATGGGCAGCATATTTTTTTTCGCTTCAATGCCCAATGCTTTTTCCAGCGACTCAATATACGTCATTAAGCTGGTCGGCTGGCTATTACCAATGTTGTAAACGCGGTAAGGAGCCGAGCTGCTGGCGGGAGAACCTGCTTCCACCGTCCACTTTTCATCCGGTTGAGGAATCACATCCTGCAAGCGCACGATTGCTTCAGCAATATCATCGATATACGTAAAGTCACGCGTCATTTGTCCGTTGTTATAGACGTCAATTTGCTCACCCGCTAACATCGCGCGTGTAAATTTGAACAATGCCATATCCGGACGGCCCCATGGGCCATACACGGTGAAGAAACGTAATCCCGTAGTGGGCAATTGATAAAGGTGTGAATAGGTATGCGACATCAATTCGTTGGCTTTTTTTGTGGCCGCGTAAAGTGAAACCGGATGGTCAACGGAATCGTCCGTTGAAAAAGGCATTTTGCGATTCAGGCCATAAACTGAACTGGATGAGGCATACAAAAGGTGGCCGATTTTATGATGACGGCAACCTTCAAGAATATTGAGGTGGCCGATTAGATTTGCTTCGGCATAAGCATGGGGATTTTCGATTGAATAACGCACGCCGGCTTGAGCGCCCAAATGAATAACGCGTTCAAACGCATGCTCAGCGAATAAAGAGGAAATGGCCTGGCGATCCGCCAGGTCCATTTTTACGAAAATAAAATCAGGATGTTGGGTGTTATGGTCTAAACGAGCCTGTTTTAGGCTAACATCATAATAGTCATTCAGGTTATCGATACCGACAACCTGGTGACCAGCGGCCAGCAAACGCTGACTGACGTGAAATCCAATAAAACCTGCCGCGCCGGTGACCAGAAACTTCATACATCCCTCATTATTCTACGATTTTAATTGACGCTCCGCGGCCGATTGCATAGTACGTGAAACCGCGCTTGCTGATACGCTCAGGATCATACAGGTTACGACCATCAAAAATCACGGGTTCTTTTAACGCACTTTTGATGACGTCAAAGTCTGGCGCACGGAAGTTTTGCCACTCAGTACAGATCACTAAGCCATCCGCACCCTGCAGCGCTGCTTCCTTGGTACCCATCAACTTCAGATCGTTACGATGGCCGTAAATGCGTTGCGCTTCGTCCATCGCTTCTGGGTCGAACGCCTGAACCGTTGCCCCTGCTTCCCACAGCGTCTCCATCAGCACGCGGCTGGAGGCTTCACGCATATCGTCAGTGTTCGGTTTGAACGCCAGTCCCCACAGAGCAAAGGTTTTGCCGCGCAGATCGTCGCCAAAATGGCGTTTAATAAAGGTTGGCAGCTTGTTCTTCTGCGAATCGTTGACGTCTTCAACCGCCTGCAGTAGACGCGGAGTGTAACCAATTGACTCAGCAGTGCGAATCAGCGCTTGCACGTCTTTCGGGAAACAAGAACCGCCATAGCCGCAGCCTGGATAGATGAAGTGATAACCAATACGTGAATCTGAACCAATACCCTGGCGAACTTTCTCAACGTCGGCTCCCAGACGTTCTGCCAGGTTAGAGATCTCGTTCATGAAGCTGATTTTGGTTGCCAGCATGCAGTTAGCCGCATATTTGGTCAGCTCTGCACTGCGGATATCCATCAAAATCATACGATCATGATTACGGTTGAACGGCTCGTACAACTCGCGCAACAGCTCAACCACTTCATCATTATCGGTACCGACAACGATACGTTCAGGACGCATGCAGTCATTGACTGCCGCACCTTCTTTGAGGAATTCCGGGTTTGAAACCACGTCAAAGGCGATGTTTGCATCACGCTTTTGCAGGGTTTCCGTCATTACCGCTCGCACACGATCTGCGGTACCCACTGGTACAGTAGATTTGTCGATAACAACTTTGTGATCGTTCATGTGCTGCGCAATCGTGCGCGCAACGGCAGTCACATACTTCAGATCGGCAGAACCGTCTTCATCCGGTGGCGTACCCACGGCGATAAACTGCATCACGCCATGATTAACGCCTTCTTCCGCATTCGTACTGAACTTCAGGCGACCCGACTCGTAATTAGACATAACAAGCGGCGTCAGGCCTGGTTCAAAGATCGGAATATTGCCTCTCTTTAAGTTCTCGACTTTCTTTTCGTCGACATCAATGCAGAGAACGTCATGTCCGACTTCGGCCAACACCGCAGCCTGAACCAGACCGACATAGCCGATACCAAATACAGTGACTTTCATTGAATTATCCTGTGTTTATTGAGTTACTTTTTGTTGCCTACCGCGCCTTCAAGCCACTGGGTGAAATCTTTACCCAGCACTGGATGGCGAACGCCGTACTCAACAAACGCTTGCATGTAACCCAGTTTGTTACCGCAGTCATGGCTGACACCGTTCAGGTGATAAGCTTCAACGGTCTCTTTTTCCATCAGCATCGCAATGGAGTCAGTCAGCTGAACTTCGCCACCTGCACCTGGAGGCGTTTTCGCCAGCAGCGGCCAGATTTCAGCAGACAACACGTAACGTCCCACAACGGCCAGGTTTGATGGGGCTTCTGAAGCTTTAGGCTTCTCAACCACGCCAACCATTGGCGCGCTCTGACCTGCAGAGAGTTCAGCACCCTGGCAATCAACTACACCGTAAGCGGTTACATCAGCAACCGGCTCGACCATGATCTGGCTGCGGCCGCTCTCTTCGTAACGAGCCAGCATCTCTGCCAGGTTGTCTTTGGTTGGATCAGATTCGTATTCGTCGATGATTACGTCTGGCAGGATTACGGCGAACGGCTCATCACCAATCAGTGGATGTGCGCACATTACTGCGTGGCCCAGACCTTTCGCGATCCCCTGACGAACCTGCATGATGGTGACGTGTGGAGGGCAGATTGACTGGATTTCGTCCAGCAGCTGACGCTTTACACGTTTTTCCAGCATAGATTCCAGCTCAAAACTGGTATCAAAGTGGTTTTCGATGGCGTTTTTAGAAGAGTGCGTAACCAGCACAATCTCGTTAATGCCTGCTGCAATGCACTCATTTACGACATACTGGATCAACGGCTTATCGACCAACGGTAACATCTCTTTTGGAATAGCTTTGGTCGCAGGCAGCATACGCGTGCCGAGGCCTGCAACTGGGATTACCGCTTTTTTAACTTTAGTCTTATAGGCAGACATCAAAAATACCTCTCTTAATAGGCCGTTCAAGTTAATACTTGATATGTCGGTTTAAAAACGAAATGAGTATATCAGTTACTATCAGGTGGAATTATCCTGGAAGAAGTTAATCCACGGAATTTAGGACTATTACCCAAGTGTAAAGCTTGCTCCTGGTCCTGTCTTTAACCCACGGAAAAATTAAATCTAACCGGTTATTCTTCAGCTGAAAGCATCAAACGTAACCTGCCTCCGGCGCCCCAAATATGACACTGCCAGGCGTCGGCACGTTGGCTGATTTGATTAAGATGAGTGCTGCCCATAGTACCAAGCGGCACACCATTACTGAGTTGGATTTGATGAGTATTGACATGCAACGTCGCGTTGAGCCCTGCTGAGACCAGGATTAGGTTTTTTAACTGGCGATGATAATAGCCCACCAGCAACGGGAACTGCCCGCTTAGATTCGCCTGCCTTAACAGCATGTTGACCTGACGCAGCAGCCCATTTAACTCAGGCAGTCGCTGCTTCTGGCCGGAGAGCTGCTCCTGCAGCAAACCATTAAATAGTGCGCGCAGTAACAGCGCGGCTAACACGCCATTATCGCCAGCGCGCGTTACATCAAGGCAATAGAATGCCAAATCGTTATCTGACAGCGCCGCGATATCCAGTACTAAGCCCGGCTGTTCCGCCATGGTGAGCTGACGGTAATTGATACGACAATTGGCAATGGTTTGCTGCACCGGCGGCTGGAGCTGTTTAAGTAATTTAGAGGCCGCCAGCGGATCGCTGACCAGCGCATCCCAATCCTGAAACAGTTGTTCATCCTCCTCGACTTTGGAGGTAAACATGGATGGATAGAGACACTCAAACACCGCTTCACGGAAACGTTCCATATTTTTGAGCGGTTTTAGCAATACGTCCTGCACGCCCAAACGCAACACATGCGCGATATCCGCCATATTTTGTGTGGCGGAGATAATCAGAATGGGCACATTGTTGCCGCGCGTGCGAAGACGCTCAACGAACGGGATACCGCCCATACGCGGCATTTCAAGATCGCAAATAACCAGATCCACTGATTGCGCCGACAACAAGGTTAAGCCATCAACACCATCACCTGCCTCAAGCGTTGTTGCACCTAAGCTGGTTAATAAATTGTCTATCAATGAACGGAAAACGACCTCATCTTCGACAATGAGTATCTTTTTGCCGATTAGCGGTTTTTCCATTCTCTCCCCCTGCGTACCAGATAATTCAATAGTGGTTCATAAAATGCCGTTGCGCCTTTCAGAATTGGCTGAAGTCGCAACACCTGTGAATGAACAACCTGACTATCTGCCACGGACCAGCGGTAATAGTTCATCCATTTTTTTCTCAACGGCGGCCTTGCCAGCCGCAATGGCTTCTTCTGCACGATGGAAGTCCAGTGTGGAAATTTGTGGACAAAACGGCTGAATCAGCACATCCGGCGGATCGCCCGCCATGCGGTTACGTTTCAGGCGATTTTCCAGAACCTGGATTGATGTCGACATAATCTCCATCGCACCCGGCGTTTGATTAGCACGGCGATGCGTCAGGCCAATCAGGCGTTGACGCAGTTTCTTTCCCCAGCTCAGCGCTTCTACTGCCGCCGCTTCTTCACCGCTCTGCGGCGTAACTGACAATAAATCCTGTTGCATCAGATGTGCGTCATGCTGTAAATCCACGGCGATAACGATGTCAGCACCCAATGCGCGGGTTAATGAGATCGGCACGGGATTCACCACCGCGCCATCCACCAACCAGTATCCATTGTAAGCAATGGGTGGCAATAAGCCTGGCATACTACAGGACGCACGCACAGCTTGATGCAAATCGCCTTCGGTCAACCACACTTCTCGTCCGGTACTGAGATTGGTCGCGACGACGCCAAATGGCTTATCGCACTCATCGATGAGGTCGTTGGGAATCAGCTGGCGGATGTGGCTAAACACCCGGTCGCCGCGCAATAAACCACCGCGCTGCCACGACAGGTCCATTAATCGAATGACATCCCAATAACGGAATGCACTCACCCACTTCTCCATCACGCCCAGCCGTCCATTCACGTAAGCCGAACCGACCAACGCGCCAACAGAACATCCGGCCACCACATCGATTTCAATCCCTGCGCGTTCCAGCGCATTGATCACGCCGATGTGCGACCAACCTTTGGCAGCACCTGAACCCAGTGCCAGCCCAATCCTGACCTTTCTCATCTCACCTCATGATTGGCATGGTACGTAGCATCACGCCTGACAGTCGGCTACCATAGCGCACGCTTAAATTTACTTTAATCACTTCCAGGAGATGACGTGTCTGAAAAGTGCCCTTGCTGCAGCGGAAAGGAGTATAGCGTATGTTGCCAACCCTTTCTGAATGGCCAAGCGAACCCGTCCAGCGCGGAACAACTAATGCGCTCACGTTACACCGCTTACGTCGTGAAAGATGCCGCATGGCTGGCGAAAACCTGGCACTCCAGTAAACGCGTGGCCGACCTTGAGACGTTATTATCCGAAAGTTTTGCCGGTACTGAATGGCTGGGCTTGAATGTAACTCGTTGTAATCATGGAAGCCATGAGAATGAAGCCTTCGTGACGTTTTTTGCGCGTTACCTCGAAAAAGGCCGCACTTCAGCCATCTATGAATGTTCGCGCTTTCTTCGTGAGGATCAACGCTGGTACTATGTCGACGGAACAACGCCTGAGTTGGGACGTAACGATCGCTGTCCTTGTGGCGCCGATAAAAAATACAAAAAATGTTGTGGGTAATCTGGACAGATACACAACGGCTTTACCATTCATCGCTTTGACAGGACTCTGATCGAGATGCAAGCGCAAACCATCCAACGAAAAGTTTTACGAACCATTTGCCCTGATGCGAAAGGTTTGATCGCCAAGATCACCAACATTTGCTACAAGCACGAACTCAACATTGTGCAGAACAATGAGTTTGTCGATCACCGCACCGGACGCTTTTTCATGCGCACCGAGCTGGAAGGCATTTTCAACGACAACACCTTGCTGGCCGATCTCGATAGCGCGCTGCCCGTCGGTTCAGTGCGTGAACTGCAAAGTGCCGGTCGTCGCCGTGTCGTGATTCTGGTGACCAAAGAGGCGCATTGCCTGGGCGATCTGCTAATGAAAAGCGCGTTTGGCGGTCTGGATATGGAGATTGCTGCAGTCATCGGTAACCACGAAACGCTGCGCTCACTGGTTGAACGTTTCGATATTCCGTTTGTGATGGTGAGCCACGAAGGCCACACGCGTGAAGAGCACGACAACCGCATGGCGGATGAAATTGACCGTTATCAGCCTGATTACGTGGTGCTGGCAAAATATATGCGCGTGTTGACGCCCGCCTTTGTGCAACGTTATCCAAACCAGATCATCAATATTCACCACTCCTTCTTGCCGGCGTTCATTGGCGCGCGTCCGTATCATCAGGCTTATGAGCGCGGCGTGAAAATCATCGGCGCCACCGCGCACTACGTGAACGATAACCTCGATGAAGGTCCAATTATCATGCAGGACGTGATCAACGTCGATCATAGCTACACCGCAGAAGAGATGATGCGTGCAGGACGAGACGTTGAGAAGAATGTGCTGAGCCGCGCGCTGTATAAAGTGTTAGGCCAGCGCGTGTTCGTTTACGGCAACCGCACGATCATTCTTTAACCACTTCGGCGCTGAGCTGCACAACTCTTCAGCGCCACGCATAAAAAGTGGGCAAACAGTTTTTATTTTCAGTGACGGCGCTTTACAGACTGAGCGCATTTGTTATGATGCGCCCCGCTTTAAGACGCAATGATTCAGGCCAGTGGTGGGATTCCCGAGCGGCCAAAGGGAGCAGACTGTAAATCTGCCGTCACAGACTTCGAAGGTTCGAATCCTTCTCCCACCACCATCTGAATCGTCTCTGTCTGAAGCCACAATATGTCATATCCCCGGTGGGATTCCCGAGCGGCCAAAGGGAGCAGACTGTAAATCTGCCGTCACAGACTTCGAAGGTTCGAATCCTTCTCCCACCACCATCAATACCATTCTCCTGTTTTTCCCACTTGTTTTAATCGTTGTAACCTCCTGATTCACACCATGACTTTTGCCCAAAAACTCGTTACCATCGCGCCATACTTTTGCGGATAAAAATGGCAGCGAAATGAAATTTGTCTCTTTCAACATCAACGGCTTGCGTGCGCGTCCTCATCAATTAGCCGCGCTGGTTGAACAGCATCAACCCGATGTCATCGGCTTGCAGGAAACCAAAGTGCATGACGATATGTTCCCGCTCGAAGACGTCAGCAAACTGGGTTATCACGTGTTTTATCATGGACAGAAAGGTCATTACGGCGTGGCGCTGCTGACCAAAGCTGAGCCTGTCAACGTCTACCGTGGTTTCCCTGGCGATGAGGAAGATGCACAGCGTCGTTTGATCATGGCGGAAATCCCGAGTCCGATTGGTGATATCACGGTGATCAACGGTTATTTTCCGCAGGGTGAAAGCCGCGACCATCCCACCAAGTTCCCGGCGAAAGAGAAGTTTTATCGCGATCTGCAAAGCTATCTTGAGCAACAGCTAGCCGTGGATAAACCGGTATTGATCATGGGCGACATGAACATCAGCAGCACCGATTTTGACATCGGCATTGGTGAAGACAATCGTAAACGCTGGCTGCGTACCGGAAAATGCTCGTTCCTGCCTGAGGAGCGCGAGTGGATGGATCGCTTGCTAAAGTGGGGTTTAGTTGATACCTGGCGCGCTAAGTTCCCGGAAACCAACGATCGTTTCTCATGGTTTGACTACCGTTCGAAAGGCTTTGACGACAACCGTGGTCTGCGCATTGATCTGCTGCTGGCAAGCCAACCGCTTGCCTCGCGCTGCATTGAGAGTGGCATCGATTACGATATCCGCAGCATGGAAAAACCGTCGGATCACGCCCCGGTTTGGTCGACATTTAAGCTGTGATGAAGCAGCGTGGCGTCTGGCGCCACGCGCTTTTATTCGATGATTTTCCAGATAAGCGGATTAGTGCCTAATACCTTCTCATCCCTGCCGCACTGCAATAACACGCCTTCTGCTTTGACCACCGCACCTTCAGAATAACTGCGGTTCTCATAGGTACAGCACTGCATGCAATTGCTCTGACGATTGTTTTGCCCTTGTGTCCAAGCTTCTGGCGGCAGATCCACCACCACATCGGTATTGCCCATACGATTGTTTTCCGGCTGGCGGTTGGCCAGCGCCGAGGTGCTGCATAACAGCAATCCGCCCAGCAACATCATTGCATAACGCATCACTCTGTCTCCTTGGTTTTGCGACGAGCCGTTTTCGGTTTGGCTTTCTTTTTGGCCCCAGGCGCTGTCAATCCGCGAAAGGCCTGTAACGACGGTCGCTGGCGTGCTTCACCAATCAGCCCAATCAAGGTGCTGACCAGCGGCTGCATAAACTCATCATAGCGACAAGACTTCTCGCTAATCCGGGTAAGCGTCGATTCCCATTGCGCCGTCATATCGGGCCGGGCGGCCATTTCTGGCAGTGCATGGATCAACGCCCTGCCCGCATCCGTCGAATGAATATAGCGGCCTTTTTTCACCAGGAAAGTGCGGCGGAACAGCAATTCGATAATGCCCGCACGCGTCGCTTCCGTACCTAAACCATCGGTTGCACGCAGCACTTTCTTTAATTCTTTATCCTGCACAAAGCGGGCGATGCCGGTCATCGCAGACAACAGCGTCGCATCGGTAAACGGACGCGGCGGTTGCGTCTGCTTCGCCAGCACTTCGCCGCGCTCGCACAGCAGCTCATCACCTTTAGCGACGACCGGCAGCGGCGTGCCATCGTTCTCCTCGTCACGCTCTTTGCTGCCGAGCAGCGCACGCCAGCCGGCTTCGGCCAGAAAACGCGCTTTGGCGATAAATTTTCCGCCGCCGATATCAAGATCAATAACGCATTTGCGGAACACCGCATCCGGGCAAAACTGCATTAAATACTGGCGGGCGATCAGGCCGTAAATATTGGCCTCATTTTCGGTCAGATTAACCTTACTGGCACGCGCAGTGGGAATGATGGCATGGTGCGCATCGACCTTTTTGTCGTCCCAGCAGCGGTTCTTCTGATCGGGATTAAAATCCGTTGGCGGTGTCAGATTGGGCTGATGCGCCTGAATGGCGTTCAGCACCGCATGGCGTCCGGCAAAGTGCTCATCGGGTAGATAGCGGCTATCGGAACGCGGGTAGGTGATCAGCTTATGGGTTTCATAAAGCCGCTGACAGCAATCCAGTACGTTCTGCGCGCTGAGGCCAAAGCGCTTACCGGCTTCGATCTGCAGGCCAGAAAGCGAAAATGGTAGCGGTGCGGTATCGGATTCACGTTTGTCGTTATATCCGGTGACCAACGCCGGCTTACCATTAATGCGCTCAAGCACGTGATCCGCCAGCGGACGATGCAGCAAACGCCCCTCTTCATCCTGCCACGGCTCGCAAGCATCGCTTGGCACCCATGTCGCGACAAAACGCTCGTCTTTTGGCGTGACGATGTGCGCTTTAACTTCGAAATAGTCCTTAGGGATAAAGTTTTCGATCTCTTCATCGCGGCGCACCACTAAACCCAGCACCGGCGTCTGCACGCGGCCAACCGACAGCACGCCGTCGTAACCGGCGTTACGGCCCAGCAAGGTAAAGGCGCGCGTCATGTTGATGCCGTACAGCCAGTCGGCGCGCGCACGCGCTAACGCAGACACACACAGCGGAATGAATTCGCGGTTCTCACGTAAGCGCCCAACCGCACGTTCAACCGCCGAGGGATTAAGATCGTTAATCAGGCAGCGCTGCACCGCTTTACGTTTCTCTGGTGCGAGCTGCAGGTAATCCAGCACTTCATCCACCAGCAGTTGACCTTCACGATCGGGGTCACCCGCATGCACCACCATGCTGGCTTGTTGCAGCAGGCCTTCAATCACTTTCAACTGCTTCGCTACGGATGGACGTGGCTGCAGGCGCCATTTTTCCGGAATAATCGGTAAATCAGCCAGATTCCAGCGCGCATAGCGGCTGTCATAACTGTCGGGCTGCGCCTGCTCCAGCAGGTGCCCAACACACCAGGTCACAACCTGGTCATTCCCGCAGGCAATATAGCCGTCTCCGCGTCGATGCGGTTTTGGCAACACGTCGGCAATCGCACGCGCTAAGCTGGGTTTTTCGGCAATAAACAAACGCATGGATGGCGTCGTTCCTTAACGTCAGGTAACTACGGTAATCAGTGGACGATCGGCTCTAGCGGCAAACAGTTCGCCAATCGACGTTGCTTGCACGCCTGCTGCAGAGGCGCAGCGCTGGAATGCCTCAATGGCGCTGGGTTGAACCGCCACCAGCAGACCACCGGAGGTTTGTGGATCGCACAGCAACGCGCGGGTGGCATCATCTAAGGGTGAAACCTGCTCGCCATAGCTGGCGAAGTTGCGGCTGGTGCCACCGGGCACCGCTCCCGCAGCGATATAGTCATCGACGCCCGCCAGGCGCGGTACCTGCGCTGCAATCACTTCGGCACGCAATCCTGAACCCTGGCAGATTTCACTTAAATGGCCGAGCAAGCCAAAACCGGTGACATCGGTCATCGCGCTGATGCCCGCCAGTTTGGCGAACTCCGCTCCGGCTTTATTCAGCTGGCACATTACGTCGGCGGCCAGCGACTGGTGTTCAGGCCGCAGCAGGCCTTTTTTCTCCGCGGTAGTGAGAATGCCAATGCCTAATGGTTTGGTGAGGAAAAGCTGACAACCGGCCTGCGCCGCGCTGTTCTTTTTCACCCGTGCCACATCGACGATACCGGTTACGGCCAGGCCGAAGATCGGCTCTGGCGCATCAATCGAATGGCCGCCCGCCAGGGCGATTCCCGCCGCCTGACAAGCGGCACGCCCGCCCTCGACCACCTGCTGCGCCACTTCCGGACTCAGTAGATTCACCGGCCAGCCTAATATAGCGATCGCCATGATTGGTTTCCCGCCCATGGCGTAGATATCGCTGATGGCGTTAGTGGCGGCGATACGACCAAAGGTAAAAGGATCGTCGACGATCGGCATAAAGAAGTCGGTGGTGCTTACCACCGCAGTACCGTTGCCGAGATCGTAGACTGCAGCATCATCACGCGTTTCATTGCCAACCAGCAGTTGCGGATCGTTAAACGGACTGAGCTCACTGCGCAGAATGGTTTCCAACACCTGCGGCGAAATCTTGCACCCACAACCCGCACCGTGGCTGTATTGCGTTAAACGAACAGGTTCACTCATGGCGACTTCCTTATGCGATGAACAGAAGGCGCTATGTTAGCCTGGCTGTCAGTTGGGAGTAAGTGTTGCACGACCTAACCTCGATCTTTCGCACAGGCTCTGTGCAATCTTTGCAACGGCGCCTAACCTGCCGCAAAAGTCCAGCATTGTCTGTCAGAAATAACTGACAAACTGCGCGGTGTCCGGCGCAACCACGGTGGTGTTGGCTTTCAACTGTGGCGTGCCGAGATAGAGGAAACCAACAATCGCATCTTGCTCGCGGCAGCCAAAGGCTTCGCGCACGGACGGATGATCGGTCCACGGACCGCTGCGCCAGATGCCATTAAAACCTTGCGCCACCGCGGCCATCTGCATCGCCATCACTGCACAGCTGGCAGACGCCAGTTGCTCCCACTGCGGCACTTTGGCGTTCTCTTCACAATGCGCCACCACGGTGATGATCATCGGCGCGCGATAAGGCGCGGAGGCTGCTTTGTCAATCGCCTTCTGCTCAAGATTGCTGTCACGCGCGGCCTGTTCCAGCAAGTTAGCAAAGCGCTCGCGCCCCTCATTTTCGACAATAATGAAACGCCATGGCTGCAGCGTACCGTGATCGGGGGCGCGCATCGCGGCGTGCAGAATATTTTGCAACGCTTCACCTGCCGGCGCCGGTTCTGCCAGACGAGACGCCGAGCGGCGATTAACTAATAAATCCAATGCATCCATTATTCTTCTCCCGTGAATAAAAAGCGTGGGCTAATCCTGGCACAGCACGATCTTTTGTAACAGTCTGGCGCGATTTCCTGCTGACTTTTCGCACGCCGCTCTTTAGGATGAACCCGACATCGGGGCAGACCGCGTGCTGGCTGCCCTGCTACGTGAATATGGAGAGTTTATGCGCACTTTGTGGCGAATTATTTCCGGTCTGTTCCGCTGGACCTGGCGGGTACTGAATTTTATTCGGGAATTTATTCTTAATTTATTTCTTATTGTTTTGATCCTGGCGGGCGTCGGGATTTGGCTGCAGGTTTCCAGTTCCAATAGCAGTGAGCCTGTACAGCAAGGCGCATTGAAAATCGATCTGAGCGGAGTGCTGGTCGATAAACCTTCCGTCAGCAATCGTCTGAGTCGTATCAGCCGTCAACTGTTAGGCGCCAATAGCGATCGCCTGCAGGAGAATTCCCTGTTCGATGTCGTCGATGCGATCCGCCAGGCAAAAACCGATAAAAACATCACTGGCATCGTGCTGGAGCTGCGTGACTTTGCCGGTGGCGATCAACCTTCGCTGCAATATGTGGGTAAAGCACTGCGCGAATTCCGTGACGCCGGCAAACCTATTTATGCAGTCGGCGACAGTTACAGCCAGGCGCAATACTACATCGCCAGTTACGCCAACAAGGTGTATCTCTCACCTCAGGGCACGGTCGATCTGCACGGTTTCGCCACCAACGGCCTGTACTACAAGACTTTGCTGGAAAAGCTGAAAGTTAATTCGCATGTATTCCGTGTAGGCACTTATAAATCTGCGGTTGAGCCGTTCCTGCGTGACGATATGTCACCGGAAGCGCGCGACGCTGATGGGCGCTGGATTGGCCAGCTGTGGCAGAATTACCTGAATACTGTGGCAGCCAATCGTCAAATTGCACCAGAACAGCTGTTCCCAGGTGCAGCCGGCATCATTAGCGGCTTGCAAGCGGTGCAAGGTGATACCGCGAAATATGCGCTGAACAATAAATTGGTGGATGTACTGGATACGCGTGCAGCCGCCGATCAGGAACTGGTGAAAACCTTCGGCTGGGATAAGGCGAATAACGATTACCGTAGCGTGAGTATCTACGATTACACCGTTAAACAGCCGCCGCAGAGCCAGGATGGCAATATCGCCGTGATCCTCGCCAGCGGTGCGATTATGGACGGTGAAGAGAGTGCCGGAAACGTCGGCGGTGATACCACGGCGTCGCAAATCCGCGATGCGCGCCTGGATGCTAAAATCAAAGCCATTGTGTTGCGTGTCAACAGCCCTGGCGGCAGCGTCACGGCATCGGAAGCCATTCGTGAAGAGCTGGCGGCAGCCCACGATGCGGGTAAACCGGTGGTGGTCTCAATGGGCGGCATGGCGGCTTCCGGCGGTTACTGGATTTCAACGCCTGCTGATTACATCGTGGCGGCACCCAGCACGCTGACCGGTTCCATCGGGATCTTTGGCGTGATTAACACCGTTGAAAACAGCCTGAGTTCGGTGGGGGTACACACTGACGGCGTTGCCACATCACCGCTGGCGGACGTCGCCACCACCAAAGCACTGCCAACTGAAGTGCAGCAGCTGATGCAGCTGACCATTGAGAATGGCTATCGTAACTTCGTGGGCCTGGTGGCGGCCTCGCGTCACAAAACGCCTGAGGAGATCAATGCGATTGCGCAGGGTCACGTCTGGACCGGTAGCGATGCGAAAGCCAATGGTTTGGTCGATGCGTTGGGAGACTTTGATGATGCCGTGGCGAAAGCTGCTGAGCTGGCGAAAGTCGCTAAGCCGGAGTTGAGCTGGTATCAGGACGATCCGGGCATGATCGATCTGCTGCTGAATCAGATGAACGCGTCGGTTCAGTCGGTGTTGCCGGCTGCGCTGAAAGTCTGGCTGCCTGCGCCAATGCTGGACGTAATGAGCGCAATGAAACAGCAACCTGGCTTACTGAATAACCTCAACGATCCGCAAAATCGCTACGCTTTCTGCCTGAACTGCGGCAACGTACGCTAATCTTTACAGCCCGGCCGCTGGTCGGGCTGCTTTTCGTTCGCAATCCCCTTATACTGCGCGTTTTACGGCAAGTCTGAGTTCCTTCATGCAAAAGAAAAATATCTACGTAGCCTACACCGGCGGCACCATCGGGATGCAGCGCTCTGCGCAGGGCTACATTCCGGTATCGGGTCATCTGCAACAGCAGCTGGCAAACATGCCCGAATTCCATCGGCCTGAAATGCCGGATTTCACCATCCATGAATATCAGCCGCTGATGGACTCCTCGGACATGACGCCGCAGGATTGGCAATCGATTGCGAACGATATTAAGCAAAACTACGATCGCTACGATGGCTTTGTGATTTTGCATGGTACCGACACCATGGCTTTCACCGCTTCGGCGCTCTCCTTTATGCTGGAGAACCTCGCTAAGCCGGTGATTGTCACCGGCTCGCAAATTCCCCTGGCAGAATTGCGTTCTGATGGGCAGCAAAACCTGCTGAACTCGCTGTATGTGGCGGCCAATTATCCGATCAGTGAAGTTGCCCTGTTTTTCAACAACACGCTGTTCCGCGGCAACCGCACCACCAAGGCACATGCTGACGGTTTTAATGCCTTCGCATCGCCAAACCTGGCGCCCTTGCTGGAAGCGGGCATCCATATCCGTCGGTTGAACACCCCGCCCGCACCGCAAGGTCATGGCGAGCTGATTGTGCATCCGATTACGCCACAGCCGATTGGCGTGGTGACGATTTATCCGGGTATTTCTGCCGACGTGGTGGGTAATTTCCTGCGTCAGCCGGTGAAAGCCTTGATCCTGCGCTCTTACGGCGTTGGCAACGCGCCGCAAAATGCCGAGTTCCTTTCGGAACTGCAACAGGCCAGCGATCGCGGCATCGTGGTGGTGAATCTGACACAGTGTATGTCCGGCAAAGTGAATATGGGCGGCTATGCCACCGGCAATGCGCTTGAGCATGCGGGCGTGATCAGCGGCTTTGATCTCACCGTTGAGGCCACATTAACCAAACTGCATTTTTTATTGAGTCAGAACCTTACCAGCGCGGAAATTCGTGCCAAAATGCAGCAGAATTTACGCGGCGAACTGACCGAAGATTGATACGGAGCGAAACCAATGAAGCGGGCATTGATAATCATCGATATTCAGAACGATTTTTGCCCCGGCGGCCCAATGGCGGTGCGTGAGGGTGACCAAACGGTTGCCGTCGCCAATCGATTTGCGCGTGAGTTTAACGATCGGGGTGAATGTGTGGTGGCATTGCAAGACTGGCATCCAGCCAATCACGGCAGCTTCGCCTCGATCTCCGGCGAGCCGGTCTACACGCTCGGCGAATTAAACGGTTTAGCGCAGATCTGGTGGCCCGATCACGGTATTGAGAATTCTGTCGGGGCGGATTTTCATCCCGATCTCGATCGCTCTCTGATTGATGCCGTGTTTCATAAAGGGGGCGATGTTGAGGTGGATAGCTACAGCGCCTTCTTCGATAACGGCCATCGACGCAAGACAGAACTCGACAGTTGGCTGCGCGAGCGCGGCATTAGCGATTTAGTGATGCTGGGTATTGCGACCGATTACTGCGTCAAATACAGCGTGCTGGATGCGCTGGAGTTAGGTTACAACGTGGAGGTGGTTAAAGAGGGCTGCCGCGGTGTGAACCTGAATCCGGATGACAGTGAAATTGCTTTCGCTCAGATGGAAGCACAAGGTGCGGTATTAATCTGAAAATAAGGGGCTGGTGAGAACCAGCCCTTTTGATTTTTAGTGCAGGTTGATGCGCGTGACGTCGGGCTCAATGCCAAACTCTTCTTTCAGCTGTTTCTTCGATTTCATCACCATATCCCCACCTTTGCTAATGGTCATATGTTGCGGATCGTCATTGTGGCGAGCCTGCCACAACATCACCAGCTGCAGACAATTCTCTTTCTGCTCTGGCGTCAGCGCGACGCCATCTGGCCATTTGCCGATTTCAACCGCCGTGGAGAGCCGCTCGTACACTTCCGGCGTCATCGCCTCCAGCATTGCTTCCAGTTCCTGTTTCATGCTTAGCCCTCTTGCTGATTGCCCTGCTCATCAGTGAAGTTTAGCGAGGCGGAGTTCACGCAGTAGCGCTCGCCGCTCGGCTGTGGGCCATCCGGGAACACATGTCCCAAATGCGCATCACAGTTGCCACAGCGAATCTCAACCCGGTGCATGCCGTGTGAATCATCTTCCAGATAGCGGATAGCGTCGTCACTGAAAGGCTGATAGAAACTTGGCCAGCCACAGCCTGAATCGTATTTGGTTTCGGAGAGAAACAGCGGCGAATTACAAACTAAGCAGTGGTAAATCCCTTCCTGCTTGTTGTGCAGCAAGGCGCCCGAGAAAGGGGGCTCCGTTCCACGATGCTGAGTGACATAGCGCTGCATTTCGGAAAGCTGCGCAATTTTTGCGTCGGGTGCGGTGTCTTTAGCCATTTTGAGTTCCGGAGTGTCATTCTGAAAAAATCGACTAGTATTCTAACAAACGTACAACATCTATCGGGTCTTTTTTCGTGCTAACGCCTCTGACATCTGTTCCACAGCACGATTTTGTGATGGCGATCACCCTTTGCAAAAGTCATCCCTTTTCAGCCCGCATTCGGCGTAACATAGGCGCGCAATAAGGGTGCTGCGTAAGCGATTGCGCAACGAATTATTCCTGGTGTTGGAATTGACCTGTCGCAACAATTGACACGATTCCGCTTGACGCCTGGTAAGGTTTTTGTAATTTTACAGCCAACCTTTTATTCACTAACAAATAGCTGGTGGAATATATGACTATCAAAGTAGGTATTAACGGTTTTGGCCGTATCGGTCGCATCGTTTTCCGTGCTGCGCAGCAGCGTTCTGACATCGAAATCGTCGCGATCAACGATCTGCTCGACGCCGATTACATGGCATACATGCTGAAGTATGACTCTACTCACGGTCGTTTTGACGGCACTGTAGAAGTGAAAGACGGTGCACTGATTGTTAACGGTAAGAAAATCCGTGTTACCGCTGAGAAAGACCCGGCTAACCTGAAGTGGGACGAAGTGGGTGTTGACGTTGTTGCTGAAGCGACCGGTATCTTCCTGACCGACGAAACCGCACGTAAACACATCACCGCTGGCGCGAAGAAAGTGGTTCTGACTGGTCCATCTAAAGACAGCACCCCGATGTTCGTACGTGGCGCTAACTTTGACAAATATGCTGGCCAGGACATCGTTTCTAACGCGTCTTGCACCACCAACTGCCTGGCTCCACTGGCTAAAGTTATCAACGACAACTTCGGTATCGTTGAAGGTCTGATGACCACCGTTCACGCAACCACCGCGACGCAGAAAACCGTTGATGGCCCGTCTCACAAAGACTGGCGCGGCGGCCGTGGCGCAGCGCAGAACATCATCCCATCTTCTACCGGTGCAGCTAAAGCAGTTGGCGTTGTTCTGCCAGAGCTGAACGGCAAACTGACCGGTATGGCGTTCCGCGTTCCTACTCCAAACGTGTCTGTTGTTGACCTGACTGTTCGCCTGGAAAAACCAGCGACCTACAAAGAAATTTGTGCAGTGATCAAAGCTGAGTCAGAAGGCAAAATGAAAGGCGTTCTGGGCTACATTGAAGACGACGTGGTTTCTACCGACTTCAATGGCGAAACCCTGACTTCAGTATTCGATGCTAAAGCAGGCATCGCTCTGAACGACAACTTCGTGAAACTGGTTTCCTGGTACGATAACGAAACTGGCTACTCACACAAAGTTCTCGATCTGATTGCACTGGTTGCTTCTAAGTAAGCTAACCGGCTAAACGGACAAGGGGTGACTTCGGTCGCCCCTTTTTTTCGACTGGATAAAAGAGAAGGTCTGACCATGCAAGATACGCTTTATACCCTTCCGGTAGTGAATCAAATCACCCCTTATCTGTCACAGCGTCAGCAGGGTGATTTGCCAATTGTAGTGATCAGCCATCCTAAAGTGCGAGCGGCGATTGCCCTGCAAGGTGCGCATCTGCTTTCGTGGCAGCCTAGCGGCCAAAAACCGGTGATTTGGCTCAGTGAAAAGACCCCATTTACTACAGGTAAAGCAATCCGCGGCGGCGTGCCTATTTGCTGGCCGTGGTTCGGTCCGGCAGGTGAACCGGCGCACGGTTTTGCACGCAATATGCCGTGGACGCTGACCGCCCATGACGAAAACGAAGATGCGGTAATGCTGACTTTTACGCTGGAAAGCAACGCACAAACCAAAAAGCTCTGGCCGCACGATTTCACCCTGCTTGCTCGCTTCCGGATTGCTGAGCATTGTGAAATTGAGCTGGAAGCTTACGGCGACTATGAAGCCACCGCAGCGCTGCACAGCTACTTCCAAATTGCGGACATCTCACAGGTCGAAGTGAGCGGATTGGGTAACAGTTTTATCGATAAGGTTAACGATAATGCTGTTGGCGCATCCGACGGCAAGCAGACCTATCCCAACCGCGTGGATCGTATCCACACCGCGGCGGATGACTGCAGCGTGATTCACGATAAAGCGGGCAAACGCCAGATTGAAGTCTATCACCACTATCAGAGTGACGTTGTCACGTGGAATCCAGGTCCGGAGTTATCATGCAGCATGGGGGACATGCCAAATGAAGGCTATAAAACCATGGTGTGCGTGGAAACGGCGCGCATTAGCAAGCCGTTAAAAAGCGCGGGTGAATCCCCTGCGCGTTTGGGCACCACAATTCGTATCGTTAATAAGTAATAAGATGCGGCGCCGTTGCGCCGCTAAACCACATCTAATGCAGTTTTAGATTGAGGCGCAGGAAACGCCCGATCAATGATGCTCAGCTCTTCATCAGTCAAATTAATGCTAAGCGCGGCCGCATTTTGCTGCACATGTGCAACGCTGCTGGCTTTAGGAATGGCCAAAACGCCTTGCTGACGGATCACCCAAGCCAATAGCACTTGCGCCACGCTGATGCCCTTCTGTTGTGCAATCTGTTGAAGACGCGCATCGTCAAACAGCGCCTGTCGCAGTCGTCCAGCCTGCGCTAACGGGCAATAGGCCATAATCGGCATCTCGCGCTGCTGACACTGCGGCAACAAATCGTACTCGATCCCGCGTGACGCTAAGTGGTACAGCACCTGATTGGTTAAACAGGATTTGCCGCCGGGCTCTTGCCACAGTTCCAGCATATCGTCATGGTCAAAGTTCGAGACGCCCCAATGGCGGATTTTGCCCTGCTGCTGCAAGGATTCCATCGCGCGAATGGTTTCTTCTAAGGGCACATTGCCACGCCAGTGCAGCAGGTAGAGATCGAGGTAATCGGTTTGCAGACGGCGCAGACTGCGCTCGCAGGCCTCGATAGCATCGACTTCACCGGCATTCCAGGGATACACCTTCGATACCAGCCAGGCTTGATCGCGACGGCCGCGTAACGCTTCGCCGACCACCTCTTCGGCAGCGCCTTCCGAATACATTTCCGCCGTGTCGATAACCTTAAGTCCAAGATCTAAACCCGCCTGCAGTGCGCCCACTTCCTGGCTACGCAGCGCTGCATTCTCACCCATATACCAGGTTCCCTGGCCAATAGCGGGTAAAGCTGATTCACCGTGAAATTGGATAGTCTTCATCACTCCTCCTGTTGCGCTGATATGGGGCTCTGAATTGGTGCAATGTAAGAAAAACGCCTCATTACGAGGCGTTTATTTAATCGTCAGAAGCTGTAACTGATGCCGGTCCAGAGTGTGAACTGGCCACTCTTATCGACCATCGGGCTGTCTTTGATTTCGCTGTCGAAGCGCGTGTAACGACCAGACAAGCTGGCGTTCCAGCTTTGGCTGATTTGGTAGCTGGCATTCATCTCGACATACGGCGACCAGCTGTCGTCTGGATGATACTCAGCGATGCCGGTTCGCGCACTTTCATGGGATGAAACACCGTAGTAATAACGGTTCTGATTGGCGCTGTTCCACATGGCACCAATGCCCGGCGTCAGGCTGAATGCGCCGAAATCAAAGCGATATAGATAGGTGAGATCCCAGATTAACCCATTGCTGTTATTGAGCACATCACCCAGCAGAGCGGTGCGCACGATACCCCAATCGGCAACATGGCGATAGTTGGCGCCGGCCATCAGCGTCATACGGCGCTTATCCAGCGCTTTCATGTCACCCAAATCGTTGTCTTTCGGATCGTACTGCTGCGGCGATCCCAGCACCGTCAGCGACAGCTGATTCTGCGGGTCTTTCCACAGGTAATAGCCGCCTTGCAGGCTACGGAACCAGAAGTTTTCGCCTTCATAATTAATCACCGGAATCGGCAGATAGCGGTCTTGTCCGCCCCGATAAGGTGACTGCGCATAAATCACCGAAGCGCCAAGAGATAAGGGTTCTGCATGAGTGCCGAACGCCGCAAAATAACAAGGAATAGCCAGAGTAAGCGCTTTAAGTTTGAATTGGTTCACAATTTATTCAGTCCATTAATATAACAATCACACGCAGAGTCTAACCAAATTTTTGCTATCGGTTAACGTTTAATGATGCTCTCTAACCAGCATAGCGAAATATTCTCAGTGGCTTCATCGCTCTCACGGCTTAGGTTGATTGCCTCAGTGCTTATGAGACTTTGTTATTGATATATCGCTGAATAAGGAGAAAAGTGGCTGCAGGTTTTCTGAATGCCTTCTACAGTTAAATGTAAGACGAGACTTTTTTGTACGAGCAGAGTAACCATAAGAATTGTGTATCCCGATAAAAAAACGTCAGGTTGGCATAAGGGTTGCTGTACTCAATAAAGAATATCTTCCGGGAGCTGCTACAAACTTTTATTACGCTCCTTTACCTGTGCTAAAAACGAAAGGACGGGCATCGCTATGAATATATTCGATCACTATCGTCAGCGTTATGAAGCTGCCAAGGACGAAGAGTTCTCATTGCAGGAATTCCTCGCCATCTGTAAACAGGATCGCAGTGCATACGCCAACGCTGCCGAGCGACTATTAATGGCCATCGGTGAGCCGGTGATGGTTGACACTGCGCAAGAGCCTCGCCTTTCCCGAATCTTTTCCAACCGAGTCATGGGACGCTACCCGGCCTTCGAAGAGTTTTACGGTATGGAGGAAGCGATTGAGCAAATCGTCTCCTACCTGAAACACGCCGCGCAGGGTTTGGAAGAGAAGAAACAGATCCTTTACTTACTGGGCCCGGTGGGTGGCGGTAAATCCTCATTGGCCGAGCGCCTGAAAGCGCTGATGCAGCGTGTGCCGATCTATGTGCTGAGCGCCGACGGCGAGCGCAGCCCGGTAAACGATCATCCGCTCTGCCTGTTTAACCCGCAGGAAGACGCCAATATTCTGGAAAAAGAGTATGGCGTGCCACGGCGTTATCTGGGCACCATCATGTCGCCCTGGGCGGCGAAACGCCTGCATGAGTTTGGCGGCGATATCACCCGCTTCAAAGTGGTGAAAGTGTGGCCGTCGATTCTGGAGCAGGTAGCGATTGCCAAAACAGAACCGGGTGATGAGAACAACCAGGATATTTCTGCGTTGGTCGGTAAAGTGGATATCCGCAAGCTGGAAAATCACGCGCAAAACGATCCTGATGCTTACGGCTATTCAGGTGCCCTTTGCCGCGCAAACCAAGGCGTGATGGAATTCGTTGAGATGTTTAAAGCACCGATTAAAGTGCTGCATCCGCTGCTGACCGCCACGCAGGAAGGTAACTACAACGGTACCGAAGGGATTTCTGCCCTGCCGTTCAACGGCATCATTCTGGCGCACTCTAACGAATCAGAATGGGTCACCTTCCGTAATAACAAAAACAATGAGGCCTTCCTCGACCGTGTTTACATCGTCAAAGTGCCTTATTGCCTACGCGTTTCCGAAGAGATCAAGATCTATAACAAACTATTGGATCACAGTGAGTTGACCACTGCGCCATGCGCGCCGGGCACGCTGGAAACCCTGGCCCGCTTCTCGATTCTGTCGCGTTTGAAAGAGCCGGAAAACTCCAGCATCTACTCCAAAATGCGCGTCTATGATGGCGAAAGCCTGAAAGATACCGATCCAAAAGCCAAATCCTGGCAGGAGTATCACGATTACGCGGGCGTTGATGAGGGCATGAACGGTCTTTCAACCCGCTTCGCGTTTAAAATCCTGTCGCGCGTGTTTAACTTCGACCATGCTGAGGTGGCGGCCAACCCGGTGCATCTGTTCTACGTACTGGAGCAGCAAATTGAGCGCGAGCAGTTCCCTCAGGATCAAGCCGAGAAGTATCTGGAGCACCTGAAAGGCTACCTGATTCCGAAATACGCCGAGTTTATCGGTAAAGAGATTCAGACCGCGTATCTGGAGTCCTACTCGGAATACGGTCAAAACATCTTTGATCGCTACGTTACCTACGCTGATTTCTGGATTCAGGATCAAGAGTACCGCGATCCTGACACCGGACAGCTGTTTGACCGCGAATCGCTGAACGCCGAGCTGGAAAAGATCGAGAAACCTGCCGGGATCAGTAACCCGAAAGATTTCCGTAACGAGATTGTCAACTTTGTGCTGCGTGCCCGTGCGCAGAATAGCGGACGCAATCCTAACTGGACCAGCTATGAAAAACTGCGCACGGTCATCGAGAAGAAAATGTTCTCGAACACCGAAGAGTTGCTGCCGGTGATTTCGTTCAATACCAAAACCTCAACGGACGAGCAGAAAAAACACGATGATTTTGTCGATCGCATGATGGAAAAAGGCTATACCCGCAAGCAAGTACGCCTGCTGTGCGAGTGGTATCTGCGCGTGCGTAAATCTTCATAATCGTTATCTGTAAGCGTTGCGGCGCTACGGTGCTGCAACAGGAGGCCGGGTTTCCCGGCCTAAGCTTGCAATGCAGTTTGGGGGATTTTTATGGCCTATTTTATCGATCGGCGTCTCAACGGTAAGAACAAAAGCGCCGTCAATCGGCAGCGCTTTCTGCGCCGTTATAAGTCGCAAATCAAGCAATCGATCTCCGAGGCCATCAACAAGCGTTCGGTGACCGATGTCGAGAGCGGCGAATCGGTCTCGATTCCAATTGACGATATCAACGAACCGAGCTTCCATCAGGGCCGCGGCGGCAGTCGCCATCGCGTGCATCCTGGGAATGACCATTTCGTGCAAAACGATCGCATTGAACGTCCGCAAGGTGGCGGCAGCAGCGGCGGTAGCGGCCAGGGCAACGCCAGTCAGGATGGTGAAGGCCAGGATGAATTCAGCTTCCAGATATCTAAAGATGAATATCTCGATCTTCTGTTCGAAGATTTGGCGTTGCCGAACCTGCGCAAGAATCAACATCGTCAGTTAAACGAGTACAAAACCCATCGCGCGGGCTACACCTCAAACGGTACGCCGGCTAATATCAGCGTGGTGCGCTCGCTGCAGAACTCGCTGGCTCGTCGTACGGCGATGACGGCGGGTAAACGCCGCATGTTAAACGAACTGGAAGCTACGCTATCCGAAGTGGAAACCAGCGAACCGGCGCAGTTACTGGAAGAGGAGCGTTTACGTAAAGAGATCGCTGAGTTGCGCGCGCGCATCGACCGCGTGCCGTTTATCGATACCTTTGACCTGCGCTACAAAAACTTCGAGAAGCGACCAGAACCTTCCAGCCAGGCCGTGATGTTCTGCCTGATGGACGTGTCAGGTTCGATGGATCAAGCCACCAAAGATATGGCGAAGCGTTTCTACATTCTGCTGTATCTGTTCCTGAGCCGTACCTACAAGAACGTCGACGTGGTGTACATTCGCCATCATACTCAAGCCAAAGAGGTCGACGAACAGGAATTCTTCTACTCACAGGAAACGGGCGGCACCATTGTTTCCAGTGCACTGAAGTTGATGGATGAAGTAGTTAAAGAGCGTTATGACCCGTCACAGTGGAACATCTATGCGGCGCAAGCGTCGGATGGTGATAACTGGGCCGATGATTCACCGCTCTGCCACGAGATCTTAGCCAAACATATTCTGCCGGTTGTGCGTTATTACAGCTATATCGAGATCACGCGCCGCGCGCACCAGACCTTATGGCGCGAGTATGAACATCTGCAGGCAATGTTTGATAACTTCGCAATCCAACATATTCGCGAGCCAGAAGACATCTATCCGGTATTTAGAGAACTTTTCCACAAACAGGCTGCAGAAGCCTGAGTCCATAAGCCGGTCACTGACCGGCTTTTTCTTTGCAGCAGCCCCACTCACTTCGCGCCATTTCCTGTTGTTTTTTCATACAAATTTAGCTGTGTATGGGATGCGGCCCCACAGAATGAAAAAATGTGCAATTAAGCGCTGACAAGCTATTGATAAGGCATTATCTTTCCACCTTGTCTGTGTGAATCGCCCGCAGTTTGTCTTTTTTGCCCCACCGCAGGAGAACGCCGTTGAATACCAGCATGATTTACAGTTTGTTCATTATTGGGTCCGTGCTGGTAGCAGCAAGTATTTTGCTCAGTTCCTTTTCATCACGCCTTGGCATTCCGATTCTGGTGATCTTCCTC
Source organism: Pantoea sp. AG1095 (assembly GCF_003208415.1). Lineage (NCBI taxonomy): Bacteria > Pseudomonadati > Pseudomonadota > Gammaproteobacteria > Enterobacterales > Erwiniaceae > Pantoea > Pantoea sp. AG1095. The sequence goes on from NZ_QKMJ01000001.1 coordinate 1,140,888, forward strand.
GCTCTCGGCATGTTGGCCGGGATTGATGGTATCGGTGGGATCGCCTTTGATAACTATCCCGTCGCCTATCTGGTCTCCAACCTCGCTTTAGCCATCATCTTGCTTGATGGCGGGATGCGCACCAAAGCATCTTCGCTAAAGGTGGCGCTCGGCCCGGCATTATCGCTGGCGACGGTTGGCGTGATGATCACTGCAGGGTTAACCGGCGTTGCCGCTGCCTGGCTGTTTAAGCTCGATCTGATGCAGGGCTTTCTGATTGGCGCGATTATCGGTTCTACCGATGCCGCCGCCGTATTTTCGCTGCTGGGTGATAAAGGCCTCAATGAACGTGTCAGCTCCACGCTGGAGATTGAATCCGGCAGCAACGATCCGATGGCGGTGTTTCTCACCATCACGCTGATCGACATGATTCAGCAAGGCCAGTCCGGCCTGAGTTGGATGTTTGTGGTGCATCTGGTGCAGCAGTTTGGTCTTGGCATCGTATTAGGCCTGGGCGGCGGCTGGGCGCTGCAGCAGTTGATTAACCGTATCAATCTGGCGCAGGGTTTATATCCGCTGCTGGCGGTGAGTGGCGGCATCATCGTGTTTGCGCTCACCACCGTGATGGAAGGCAGCGGCATTCTGGCGGTTTATCTTTGCGGCTTCCTGCTGGGCAACAGCCCGATTCGCAACCGCCACGGTATTTTGCAAACCTTTGACGGCATGGCATGGCTGAGCCAAATCGGCATGTTCATTGTGCTGGGCTTGCTGGTGACACCCTCCGATTTGTGGCACATCGCGGTGCCGGCGATGATTCTGTCGCTGTGGTTGATTCTGGTAGCGCGCCCGCTGTCGATTCTGGTTGGTCTGTTACCGTTCAAAGGCTTCACCGGACGCGAACGTATCTTCATCAGTTGGGTGGGCTTACGTGGCGCAGTGCCAATCATCCTCGCCGTATTTCCGATGATGGCCGGGCTGGAGAACGCCAAGCTCTACTTCAACATCGCTTTCTTTGTAGTATTGGTGTCGTTGATGCTGCAAGGCACTTCGCTGGGCTATGCCGCCAAACGCGCCAAAGTGGTGGTGCCACCAACCGCCTCGCCGATTAGCCGGGTTGGGCTGGATATCCATCCGGAGAATCCGTGGGAACAATTTATTTATCAGCTGAGCGCCGACAAATGGTGCGTCGGCGCAGCGCTGCGTGATTTGCAGATGCCGCGCGAAACCCGCATCGCCGCCCTGTTCCGCGATAACGCGTTAATGCATCCCAACGGCAATACGCGCCTGAAAGAAGGCGATGTGCTGTGTGTGATTGGCCGTGAACGTGATCTCCCCGCCTTGGGTAAAATGTTCAGCCAATCGCCGCCGGTATCGCTGGATCAACGCTTCTTCGGCGACTTTATTCTGGATGCCGAGGCGCGCCTGCGCGACGTGGCGCAAATTTACGGCCTGGAGTTAGATGAACAGACCAACGATCAGCAGTCGCTAGGACAGCTGGTAATGAGTTTGCTCGGCAGCACGCCAGTGGTTGGCGATCAGGTGGAATGGAAGCAGTTAACCTGGACGGTGGCAGAGAAAGAAGATAACCAGATTGTGAAGGTTGGCGTGCGCGTCAGCGAAGACAAGGATTAATCCGAGGCTTTATCGCTCGTAAACTGCGTGTGAACGACTATGCTCACTATTCAACCCAGTTAATACGGGAGAATGTAATGGGACGCGTGGTGAAGATTGGTCAATATGAAATCGTTGATGCAGAGTTCAATAGTGACAATGGCGACACTGTCAGTATTCCCTGCCATACCAATCCCGGCCTGAGTGACCAACTCGACGGCTGGGATGTGGATACCAGTGTACCGGCATGGATTGATGAAGAGGCTGTCGATCTGCAAATCGGACACTATGACAAGCAGCAGGACCTGTGGGTATTAAAAAAACCCGCCTGATTGGCTGGCGCCGCCATTGATAGGAATGGCGGTCATTCCGAAAAGCTGTCTTAAAATGAAGCGTAATATTCGCGATTAATTAACTTTTAACCATACATTTCAATTAAATAGCCAATTATTTCTTTAGTCATTTATTTCCTTTTCAGACTATTTCCATATTAACTCTGTCAAATAACTCCTGCATACTCTCAAACGTTGCTGCAGCTTTTCGTGACGTGCATCACGTCTCAAACGGTCCTTTCCTTGCAGCGCTTATGGCAGCACTGACTTATATCTCGCTGAAAGAATTATTCTTTCCATTTTTCAGCGGACCACTCCTGAGCGCGTACTTGATTCTGGTCAGGCCATCTTTTACTTAAGAAAAGAGAGCAGGTTTTATGGCAAGTACTTTGATAATGAATGATGCAACCCGCTCGTGGAGCGGACTGCGCAAAAACCTCATCGCAAAAGTCGCACTTAGTTTCTCGGATTTAATTGCATTAAATCTGGCATTGTTTTTATCTGCCGCCACCGTTCAAGGTATTTGGGGCGAACTGGATACCTTTATTCCGCCCCAGCAGATTGAATACCGGTTTATTGCCCAATTTAGCCTTTCTATTCTTTGCACCGCCTGGTTCTGGGTGCGTATGCGTCACTACACTTATCGCAAGCCGTTTTGGTTTGAACTGAAAGAAGTGATTAAAACCCTGTTCGTCTTCTCTCTGCTTGATCTGGCGTTGATTGCCTTTTCAAAATGGGACTTCTCGCGCATGGTTTGGGTATTTAGCTGGACTTACGCTCTGCTGCTGCTGCCGCTGATGCGTGCCGTGGTAAAACGCGCCATCAACCGCGCAGGTCAGTGGCAGAAGGAAACCATCATCATTGGTTCCGGTAAAAATGCCATGGAAGCTTATGCGGCGCTGCAGAGCGAGGAGATCCTCGGTTATAACGTGCAGGCGTTTATCTCGCTGGATGATGACCAACAGCATGAGAAGGTTAATGGCGTTCCGGTGATCACCTGGAAAGACATCAACTGGCAAACCATGGACCGTGACAACACGCAATTTATCGTCGCCACCGAATTTGAGCAGCAAGTGGTGCGCGATAAATGGCTGAAGTTCCTGTCCAAAATGAAGTGCCGTTCAATCTCCGTGATCCCAACGCTGCGCGGCGTGCCGCTGTATGGCACCGATATGTCATTCATCTTCAGCCATGAAGTGATGATTTTGCGCGTCAGCAACAACCTGGCGAAACGCTCTTCGCGCTTCCTGAAACGCACCTTCGATATCGTGGTGGCATCCATGCTGCTGCTGTTCCTCGGACCGGTATTTGGACTGCTGTGTGCGATGGTGAAACGTGACGGCGGCAATGCGATTTATGGTCATGAACGCGTTGGGCAAGATGGCGTGAAGTTTAAGTGCCTGAAGTTCCGCTCAATGGTGACCAACTCGCAGGAAGTGCTGCAAAATTTGCTGGCGACCAGCGAGGAAGCGCGTGCCGAATGGGACCGTGATTTCAAACTGAAAAACGATCCGCGTGTGACCAAAATTGGTAACTTCCTGCGCAAAACCAGCCTTGATGAGCTGCCACAACTGTGGAACGTGATTCGTGGCGAAATGAGTCTGGTCGGTCCGCGTCCGGTGATTGAAGCAGAACTGGAGCGTTATGCCGGTGATGTGGATTACTACCTGATGGCGAAACCGGGCATGACCGGTTTGTGGCAGGTCAGCGGACGTAACGACATTGACTACGATACGCGCGTCTACTTCGATTCCTGGTACGTGAAAAACTGGGCGTTATGGACTGACATTGCGATTCTGTTCAAAACCGCTGGCGTAGTGGTTCGTCGCGACGGCGCTTACTAATACCCTCGAGGCGGTGCCTGTGCACTTCGGCAGGCATCGCTTTTATTATCCCTTTCTTTTTCCCCTAAGAGTCATTACCCTTCCGGATTGTTCAACAGGTCGTCCGGTTCGTAATGCAAAAATTCACCTTAATACTTCTTAGCCTGGTGCTGCTGGCGCCGCTTGGCATTGATCTTTACCTCCCGACATTGCCGCAAATCGCCGAAGGTCTTAACAGCCCGGTGAGCCTCATCCAAATCACGATTCCTCTGTTTTTATTGGTGATGGGCATTGGCCAATTGATCACCGGTCCGCTGGTGGATAATTTTGGTCGTAAGCCGCTCGCGTTAATTGGTCTTGCGCTTTACATCATTGGCAGCGCGATTGCCGCCACGAGCACGCTGTGGCCGGTGTTCTTTCTCGCCCGCATCATTCAGGGTTGCGCGGTGTGCTGCACGGCGGTGGTGGCCTTCAGCGGCGTGCGTGACCGTCTCAGTGGCGAGGATGCCGCACGCGCTTACGGCTTTCTCAATGGTGCGCTGAATATCGTTCCCGCGCTGGCGCCACTGCTGGGTGGGATCCTCGCCGAAGCCTACGGCTGGCGGATGCCGTTCTGGTTCCTGTGCGGCTATGCGGTGGTAATCGGCTTGATCGTCCTGCTGTGGCTGCCCGAAACGCGCCCGGCGGACACCTTACGCGTTAAAGGTTTACCGCTGGCGCAGTATGCTGCCATCGCCCGTGAACCGCGCTTTCTCGCCTTTGCCTTTGCCAATGCCGGCGCGCTGGGCATGGTGCTGACCTATGTGTCTCTGGCGCCACACGTGCTGATGACCGAAGGCGGCCTGACGCCGTTGCAATTCTCTTTCGCCTTTGGCGCCAACGGGTTTTGGATCATGCTGGTTAGCGCGTTCGTAAACAAAACCATTCGCAAAGCGGGACGCCCGTTCTGCCTGGCGATGGGTTTCGCCACCATGTTGATCGGCGCAATTCTTCTGATGATGGGCACCACGCTGTTACCGGCGGCGTGGCAAAACCATTGGGCGCTGTACATGATTCCCGTGGCGGTTTCCGTTGCCGGCCTGGCGTTCACGGTCGGTCCCGCCACCAGCTACGCGCTGGAGCCGTATCAGCAGCAAGCGGGCGTGGCCTCAGCACTGCAGGGATTTATTCAGATGGCGTGTGGTGCGGGCGGCAGCATGGCAATCGTAGCATTGCCAGTTGCTGAGAAGTCGTCACTGGCATTGATGATGCTGCTGGGTGCAGCGCTGGCACTGACCGCCTGGCGCTGCAGTAAGAAAATGCACGGTCGCGTGACCGCGCTTAAATAACCTCAACCGGAACGCGTGGCGCGAGCGCGCACATCAGCTCGTAGCCCACCGTTCCGGCGGCTTTTGCCACCTCATCGATCTTCACCTGATTGCCCCACAGCTCCACCTTTGAACCGATGCCGGCCTGCGGACAAGGTTCTAAATCGATCATTATCATGTCCATGGAGATGGCGCCCAGCGTTTGCGTGCGTATGCCATCCACGCTGACTGGCGTGCCGGTGGGCGCATGACGTGGATAGCCATCGGCGTAACCACAGGCGACAATGCCGATACGCTGGGTGCCGCTGGCGTGATAGCGATAACCGTAACCCACGCCGTCACCGGCATTCAGCTGCTGCACGCCAATGATTTCGCTGGTGAGCGTCATCACCGGCTGCAATCCGGTGCTGGCGATATCCTGCCAGTCGCCGCTCGGTGACGCGCCATAGAGAATAATGCCGGGACGCACCCAGTCAAAATGCGCTTCAGGATGCCACAGCGTAGCCGCAGAGTTAGACAGAGAACGCGGACAATTGAGCCCTTCCGCCGCCAGTTCGACGCGCTTCATTGGCTCAACGACTCCTTGCGGATTCTCCGCATCAGCGAAGTGCGCCATCAACGTCATTGCACCGACGTTCGGCAGAGCGTGCAGTTTTTGCCACGCCGCATGAGCCTGCTCAGGACGGAAACCAAGCCGGTTCATACCGCTGTTGATTTTGAGGTACACATCCACCGGTGCCGACAGCTGCGCTTTTGCCAGCGCCTGAATCTGCCAGTTGCTGTGCACGCTGGTGGTGAGGCGGTAACGATCGATTAGCGCTAAATCCTCGGCATGAAAGAAACCTTCCAGCAGCAGGATCGGTTTTTTCCAGCCCTGCTCACGCAGCAGGATCGCCTCTTCCATATTCAGCAGCGCGAAACCATCGGTTTCTGCCAGGCTTTGCCACACGCGAGCCACACCGTGACCATACGCATTGGCTTTTATCACCGACCAGACGCGTGATTGCGGGGCCGCCCGGCGAACAACGGCCAGATTATGACGCAGTGCCTGTTGATTGATGGTGGCACCGGTTGGACGTGACATGCTTTTACTCTCCCTGAGGTCTCAGCGCGCCGCGCTGGCGTTACGCAGTGGCGAAGAATGTGGCTCAAAACCTGGCAGGTAGCGCAGCACTGACAAATCATCTGCGGCAATCGCCGGTTTCTGACCAGAAATTAAATCAGCCAGAAGCTGACCGGAACCACAAGCCATCGTCCATCCCAGCGTACCGTGACCGGTATTGAGATAGAGATTGGAGAGCGGCGTGCGCCCGACAATCGGCGTACCGTCTGGCGTCATCGGACGCAATCCGGTCCAGAACGTGGCCTGTTCGACAAAACCGCCTTCAGGATAGAGATCGCGGACCACCATCTCCAGCGTTTCGCGTCGTGCCGGCAACAGTTTGGTGTTAAAACCAACAATTTCTGCCATGCCGCCCACGCGAATGCGATCGTCAAAGCGCGTTACCGCCACTTTATAGGTTTCATCGAGGATGGTGGAAACCGGTGCGGCGTCGGCATTCTTGATTGGAATCGTCAGCGAATAGCCTTTCAACGGGTAAACCGGGATGGCGAGAATGTCTTTCAGCAGCGCGGTTGAATAGGAACCGAATGCCACCACGTAAGCATCGGCTTTGATCACTTCATCGCCACACTTCACGCCATAAATGCGATTGCCCTCACGCAACAACTGATCAACCGAGGTGTTGTAGCGGAAGGTTACGCCCGCCGCCGCTGCCATCGCAGCCAGACGTTGGGTGAACAGTTGGCAGTCGCCGGTTTCGTCGTTAGGGAGACGCAAACCGCCGGTGAGTTTATGCGCCGTGGCCGCCAGCGCAGGTTCGACATTTTTGAGCTGATGCGCTTCCAGCAACTCATAGGGCACGCCCGCATCGCGCAGCACGGCGATATCTTTGCTGGCACTTTCGAACTGTTGCTGAGTGCGGAACAGCTGCAGCGTGCCGCCCTGCCGACCTTCATAGGCAATGCCGGTGCTGGCGCGCAGCGTTTTCAGGCAGTCGCGGCTGTACTCCGCGATGCGCACCATGCGGCTTTTATTCTCTTGATAGTGCTGCATGTCGCAGTTTCGCAGCATATTCCACATCCATTCCAGCTGGAATTTGCTGCCATCGAGACGTACCGCCAGCGGCGCGTGACGCTGGAACATCCATTTAACCGCTTTCAGCGGAACGCCCGGCGCCGCCCAGGGCGCAGCATAGCCCGGTGAAATCTGTCCCGCATTACCAGCGCTGGTTTCCAGCGCGGCGGCAGGTTGACGATCGATAACCGTGACCTCATGTCCGGCCTGCGCCAGATACCATGCGCTCGCTACCCCAACCACACCACTACCAAGAATCACTACGCGCATAAGCCCCTCGTCGCAGCAAAAGAATAATTAACTATTAACCCAGCCCAACACAGCATAACCCGACCGCTATTGAAATCTTACATTCGACCGACTTATTTCACATGTTTTTTACCTGACTGCACACTGAAATCATGCAACAGCGGCAAAATCAGGATTTTTTATGCCTTAAATCCCTTAATCAGCCATTTATTATGCGGAAGGGAGCGGTTTTGACTTTTTTCAGGAGAAAGCGCCGCAGTCATACAATCCACTTATAAACAGAGCATTATTCTGCAAAATGAAACCTAACCAACACTTGTCATCAGTATCGGCTTAACTAACGCTTTTTGAATGATTTTCTGCCAAAAGAATTCGATTGAGATTCAGTTTCGGATAGGCGACAGTGGACTATCATTGAAGTGTTCGCTCAGTTTTTTGGGCCATCTTTACTCAGGATGAGGCCTTAAACGATCGTGACAGGTAACCCCTGCCGCTTGCAAAACAGAGGTGCGCTATGACGACAATCTTTGACGAGCCAACCCGCAACAGTAAACGACTCAGTGATGGTCCCGACTGGACCTTCGAACTGCTGGATGATTATCTGGCTGAAATTGACCGCGTAGCCAAAAGTTACGGACTGGAAACCTATCCGCACCAAATTGAAGTGATCACCTCCGAGCAGATGATGGATGCCTACTCCAGCGTGGGTATGCCGATCAACTATGCGCACTGGTCGTTCGGCAAGAAATTCATCGAAACGGAACAGCGCTACAAGCATGGTCAGCAAGGCCTGGCGTATGAGATCGTCATCAACTCCAATCCGTGTATCGCCTATTTGATGGAAGAGAACACCATGACCATGCAGGCGCTGGTCATGGCGCACGCCTGTTACGGTCACAACTCTTTCTTTAAAAATAACTATCTGTTCCGCAGCTGGACCGATGCCAGTTCGATTGTGGATTACCTGCTGTTTGCGCGAAATTACATTACCGACTGCGAAGAGCGCTATGGCGTGGAGGAAGTTGAGCGGCTGCTCGATTCCTGCCATGCGTTGATGAACTACGGTGTGGATCGCTATAAGCGTCCGCAGAAAATTTCGCTGCAGGAAGAGAAGGCGCGCCAGCAGAGCCGCGAAGAGTATTTGCAGAGTCAGGTGAATACGCTGTGGCGCACCCTGCCGCGTAAAGAGAAAGAGTCGGTGCACGTTGAGGCATCGCGCTACCCTTCTGAACCGCAGGAAAACCTGCTCTATTTTATGGAAAAAAATGCGCCGCTGCTGGAATCCTGGCAACGTGAAGTGCTGCGCATTGTTCGCAAAGTTAGCCAGTATTTTTATCCGCAGAAACAGACGCAGGTGATGAACGAAGGCTGGGCCACTTTCTGGCACTACACCATCCTTAATCATCTGTATGACGAAGGCAAAGTGTCGGAACGCTTTATGATGGAGTTCCTGCACAGCCATACCAACGTGGTGTATCAGCCACCGTATAACAGCCAGTGGTATAACGGTATCAACCCGTATGCGCTGGGCTTCGCGATGTTCCAGGACATTAAACGCATCTGTCAGACACCGACCGAAGAAGATCGCTACTGGTTCCCGGACATTGCCGGTTCCGACTGGCTGAAAACCCTGCATTTCGCCATGCGTGAATTCAAGGACGAAAGCTTTATCAGCCAATTCTTGTCACCAAAAGTGATGCGTGATTTCCGCTTGTTCACGGTGATGGATGATGACCGCAACAATTTCCTCGAAATTGCGGCGATCCATGATGAAGCGGGTTACCGCGCCATTCGTCAGCAGCTGTCGGCGCAGTACAATCTGAGCAATCTGGAACCTAACATTCAGGTCTACAACGTGGATTTGCGTGGCGATCGCTCACTGACGCTGCGTTATGTGCCGCAACAGCGTGCGCCGCTCGATAAGAGCCGCAAAGAAGTGTTGAAGCATGTCCACCGTTTATGGGGCTTTGATGTGATTCTGGAACAGCAGAATGAAGACGGCAGCGTCGAGTTGCTGGATCGTTCGCCCACGCGCGGCCCAACGTTATAAGGAAAAAAAACCGGACTGTCGAAGTCCGGTTTTTCTTTTATCGCTTGCTGGCTAAATCGTCCGGCATGCTTTTCTGCATCTTGTGCCAAATCTCACCGCTGCGGCGTCCGTATTCACGCACGCTATCGACAATCTGCTCCTGCGAAGGATTGGCCACGCACAGGTCAGCCAGCTGGCGATAGAAGTTACGCGCCAGTTCACGCGCTTCCAGACTGGAGAAGTAGTGACGACCAACGCGGGTATACAACCCTTTCAGGCCATTCAAAATCAGACCATAAATCGGGTTACCTGATGCAAACGCCAGGCCGCGGAACACGCGATAATCCAGCTCGGTATAGGCTTCGGCTTTGTCTTCCTCGATCAGGGCATTTTCCAGCACTTCGCGCGCTTTATCAGGATGATGACGCAGCGCACGGCTGATAAAAATCGAAGAGATGTTAGTCCGCACCGACAGCAGATTATCAATCAACTGGGGGACGCTATCGTGATCGAGTCGGGCCAGGGTTTCGAGGATGTTTAAACCGGAGGTTTCCCAAAAATCGTTAACGCGCGTCGGTTTACCATGTTGAATGGTCAACCAGCCATCGCGCGCCAGACGCTGCAATACTTCACGCAACGTGGTGCGGGTCACGCCAATCAGTTCAGAAAGCTCACGTTCGGCAGGTAGAATGGATCCCGGCGGAAAACGACTGTTCCAGATACTTTCAATAATATACTCTTCCGCAAATCCCGCGGGGCTCTGCGCCTTAATCACCATAGCATTTATTTCTCGTTGCTTTCTTTATCGTAATGCGACTCATCATACCAGAGCGGCTATAGCGGAAATAGCCTGCCAACCGATTAAAAGCGCGCGCTGTCGCAAAATTCAGCCGTGAATTCAGATGAAACAACGCAGGCAAGCACACGTTTGCGCTGCGCCCGTGGCTTGCACTTATCGGATGAAGCGCATGGCCGGATCTTTTTTGGCCTCAACGCGACTTAAGTCATTTTTGTACATGATTTTTTCCCTTTACCTGGCTGGCACGGTTGCGCTTTTGGTTTACACTGCGAAACATTAACGGTTACAGGAAAAGCAATATGTTGCGATATTTGAATCAATGCTCGCGTGGACGCGGTGCCTGGCTTCTGCTGGCCCTGACGGCGCTAGCGTTTGAATTGACGGCGTTGTATTTTCAGCACGTCATGGGGCTGCAACCCTGCGTAATGTGTATTTATGAGCGTTGCGCGCTGTTTGGCGTGATGGGCGCGGGCATCGTGGGTGCGATTGCACCGAAAACCCCGCTGCGCTGGGCGGCGATCCTCATCTGGATTTATAGCGCGATTGAAGGCACTCGTCTCTCTTACGATCACACCATGATTCAGCTGCATCCCAATCCGTTTGTCACCTGCGACTTTGCCGCACGTTTCCCAGCCTGGTTGCCACTGGATAAATGGTTGCCCTCGGTGTTTGTGGCCAGCGGTGACTGCGCCGAGCGCGGCTGGACTTTCCTGACCTGGAGCATGCCGCAGTGGATGATCGTGATATTCGGCGCTTATCTGCTGATGGCGCTGCTGGTGTTGATTGCACAACCGTTCAAACCGAAACGCCGCGATCTGTTCGGACGTTAAACACAAAAAAACAGGCAGCCTTGGCTGCCTGTTTTATGTTTAACCGTTGCGATCCGGTCGATCGATTATATGCTCTTCCCAATCCCGCACTTCACTCTCACGCACAGCAATAAAACGCACTGAAATGCGCTGCGCATGCATCGCCTTTTTAGAACCGGCGATCAGCGGATGCCAGGCCGGCAAGGTTTTCCCTTCCCCTAACACGCGATAGGCGCAGGTACGCGGCAGCCATTCAAAACTGGTGAGGTTTTCACGCGTCAACTTGATGCAATTCTCTTCTAACTCAAAACGATGCTCGTAGTTACGGCATTGGCAGGTTTTGATATTCAGCTGATTGCAGGCCACGTTGGTGAAGTAGATTTCGTCGGTATCCGCATCCTGCAACTTATTCAAGCAACATTGGCCGCAGCCGTCGCACAGGGATTCCCACTCTGCGTCGTTCATTTGGTCAAGGCGTTTAGTCTGCCAGAAAGGTTGTTCAGTCATGATGGCGGTCCGGGTTAGCAAAGAGACCGCACCTTATAAAGGTTCAGGTGCGGTGATGCAAGTTTTACAGAACGCGCGTCGAAATACCGTGACCCGCCAGCGATACTTCCAGCTTGTCGCCAGAACGCATCGGGCCAACGCCTTCAGGCGTACCGGTCAGCACCACATCGCCCGCGCGCAGGGTGAAATACTGGCTCATGTAGGCAATTAACGGCAGAATTTTGTGAATCATATCGGCGGTCGTCCCGTGCTGACGCACTTCGCCGTTAACCATCAGCTTCAGTTCGGTGTTCTGGGGATCGCCGCTGAACTCAGCAACCGGAATAAAACCTGACAGCGGACACGAATTATCGAAACCTTTGGATTTTTCCCACGGTTGGCCCGCTTTTTTCAACCCGGCCTGCACGTCACGTAAGGTCAAATCCAGCGCGACGCCATAACCGGCAATCGCCTTCGCCACATGCTCTTCGCTCGCCTGCTTCAGCGTCGAGCCAATCAGCACCGCCAGCTCCACCTCATGATGCACTTCACCAAAATTTGCCGGGATTGACAGCGGCTGGCGCAGATCGCACACCGCGGTTTCCGGTTTGATAAACACTACCGGTTCGGTTGGCGTGGCACTTCCCATTTCCTTTATGTGCTTTGCATAGTTGCTGCCGACGCAAACCACTTTACTGACCGGATAATCCAACAGAGCGCCCTGCCAGTTACGATGCTGATACATGCTATTCCCCTGCTTTGGTTGTGTTTGCCGCCAGTGCATCTGGCGATGAGTCTGGCTCAGAGCCGGAACGCGGCACGCTGAGGTGGAATATATTAGCGGGTTTATGGCGGCAGGCGTGGCGGAAATTGTCAAAAGTCATTAATCGTGTACAACAAAATCAGCTAAACGCCCGGATAATTGCCCGCAATAAAAGGTTAAAGCGGGCAGTTAATTAACGCAAATAGCACTGATTATTTCTACAGGATATATTTACAGAGGAATCTGAATTAATCTTTTTTACCCTGATCGAGATGAATGTTGAGCAGACTTTCAACCGGCGGTGGAATTTGCAAATAAAAGCCGTGATCGCTTAAACCTTGCTTAACTTTATTGATATCCGCGTTAGCCAGCTTGTCACGCTTATCCAGTGACAGCACCATGGCCAGCTGGGGTTTGCCGAAGCCACGCAGCAGTTCTTCCGGCACCCGTGAGAAATCGTCTTTTTTTTCAACATACAGATAAGTCTGTTCACGTTGCGGGCTTCTGTAGATCACACAAAACATATTTTTTACTCGAATTAACCGATGGCGTCACTTGCCTGAATATAGCAGTAACTATAACATGCTTGCAGAACTTCGAATATTGACCGTTTGATGTTATTGCCGATTTTATCGGCGTACATTTAAGGGTCGTAAAACAGGACTGAGTCAGCACAGATGTCGCAAACGCCAATCGAATTCAAGGGAAGCAGTTTTACCCTGTCAGTCGTTCATCTGCATCATTCGCAACCCGAGGTGATTCGTCAGGCGCTACAGGACAAAATCGATCAGGCACCGGCCTTTTTGCTGAATGCGCCGGTGGTGCTAAATGTATCAGCGTTAACCGGCGACATTAACTGGAAACAAATGCAACAAGCGGTGATGGCGACCGGTCTGCGTATCGTGGGTGTCAGCGGATGCAAAGATGAAGCCCTGAAAAAAATGATTGCCCGCGCGGGCTTGCCGGTGCTCTCTGAAGGTAAAGAGAGCCGCAAACAAGTCGCGGCGCCGGTCGCTGAAGCCGCGCCAGTTGTTCCGGCGGTGGTGGCGGATGCCGCCAGTAAAACCCGCATCATTAATACGCCGGTGCGTTCGGGCCAGCAAATTTATGCGCGCAATGCCGATCTCATCGTCACTAGTAGCGTCAGCGCCGGGGCCGAACTGGTCGCCGACGGTAACATCCATATTTACGGCATGATGCGCGGTCGCGCGTTAGCCGGCGTCGGCGGACAACGCGACAGCCAGATTTTTTGCACCAACCTCGCCGCAGAGTTGGTCTCTATTGCCGGAGAATATTGGATGATCGATCAAATCCCGGCGGAATTCTTTGGTAAAGCGGCGCGCCTCAGCCTGATAGAGGGCGCGCTTACCATTCAGACACTTAATTAAGCCCCTTTTCTTTCGTTAAGGAAATCAACATTTATGGCACGCATTATTGTAGTTACATCGGGTAAAGGGGGCGTTGGCAAGACCACGTCAAGCGCGGCCATCGCTACCGGGTTAGCGCAGAAAGGCAAAAAAACCGTCGTCATCGATTTCGATATCGGTCTGCGTAACCTGGATTTGATCATGGGCTGTGAACGCCGCGTGGTGTATGACTTTGTAAACGTCATTCAGGGCGATGCAACGCTGAATCAAGCGCTGATTCGCGACAAGCGCACAGAGCAACTCTACATTTTGCCGGCTTCACAGACGCGCGATAAAGATGCACTGACGCGTGAAGGCGTTGAAAAAGTGCTGAACGATCTGGCGGCGATGGAGTTCGACTTTATCGTCTGTGACTCACCAGCAGGTATTGAAACCGGCGCGCTGATGGCATTGTACTTCGCCGATGAAGCCATCATCACCACCAACCCGGAAGTCTCTTCAGTACGTGACTCCGACCGTATTCTCGGCATCATCTCTTCGAAATCCCGTCGTGCAGAGAACAGCCAGGATCCGGTGAAAGAGCATCTGCTGCTGACCCGTTACAATCCTGGCCGCGTAACCCGTGGCGATATGCTGAGCATGGAAGATGTGCTGGAAATTCTGCGCATTCCTCTGGTTGGCGTCATCCCGGAAGATCAATCTGTCCTGCGCGCCTCTAACCAGGGTGAGCCGGTGATCCTCGACGCAAACGCTGACGCCGGTAAAGCCTATGCTGATACCGTAGATCGCCTGCTTGGCGAAGAACGCCCCTTCCGCTTTATCGAAGAAGAGAAGAAGGGTTTCCTTAAACGCCTGTTCGGGGGATAACCAATGGCATTACTTGATTTCTTTTTATCCCGTAAGAAGAACACAGCCAATATAGCCAAGGAAAGGCTGCAGATTATCGTAGCCGAACGCAGAAGGGGCGACAGTGAGCCCCACTATCTGCCGCAGCTGAAGCGCGATATTTTGGAAGTGATCTGTAAATACGTAAAAATTGACCCGGATATGGTGACCGTTCAGCTGGATCAGAAAGGGGATGATATCTCGATCCTCGAGCTCAACGTGACACTGCCGGAGCCGGAAGACGTTCCTAAATGATTAAAGCGGTTTCCTGATTTTCCCCTGCGGTGTTGCGCAGGGGAAAATGCTCGCATTAAAGTGCCTGCAGAATCTCGTCGATACCTGCTTTCAGCAAGTCGCCCCGCCAGCCTGTCTGTAACTCAGGTGTGCGCGACGCTTTTTTCAATCCCCAATGCACGCTCAGCACCTGATTAATCTGCCGACGTGATGCCAGCAGTTCCTGGCTGAAACCACTCTCTTCACTCACCTGTTGCACCAGCGCTTTAATGGCTTTAAACGCCTGCTTGTAGTGTGGGTGGTCGATCAGATTGGGCAGCGGCTGCGGCAAGGTCGCTTCATCCTGCGCCTGCGCTTCAGCCACCAGCGCCACCATCACTTTACCGTGGAAGCGGATTTCATGGCCGTTCAGCCCTAAATGATCCAGCTCGCCAAGGCTGCCCGGCATAAAGCGCGCCACTTTCCACAGATTCTCTTCGCGCACCACGAAGTTCACCGCCATATCTTTCTGACGCGCGAGGTTTAAACGCCACGCGGCCAGACGTTGCAACGCCGCAAGCTGACGCGGACGCAGTTGCCACGCATTGGTGATGTCGCGCCAGGCTTCTTCCGGTTGCAGCACATCCAGTCGGCGCTGGCACAGCATATTGCATTCGCTTAACGCCGCCGCCATGTTGCCGGCTTCTTCAGTTTGCGCCACCAACTGATGGGCAATCGGCAGCAGATAGGCGACATCGGCGGCGGCATATTCACATTGACGTTCGGTTAACGGACGCGCCAGCCAATCGGTACGCGATTCACTTTTATCCAGCTCGATTTGGTTGAAATGCATCACCATTGAGGCAAAGCCCCACGACAGCGCCTGGCCGGTAAATGCCGCCAGAATTTGCGTATCAATCATGGGATCGGGCAGGCATTTAAAGCGATGCAGGAATACTTCCAGATCTTCGCCACCGGCGTGCAGGAATTTGGTGACCTGCTTGTCCTGCAGCAGCGCCACAAACGGCGTCCAGTCACTGATATTAAGCGGATCGATCAGGATCAGCTGGTCGCCATCAAACAGCTGAATCAGGCCGAGCTGCGGATAGTAGGTGCGGGTGCGCACGAATTCAGTATCCAGCGCCACGGCGGCGTGCTGGCGTGCTTTCTCGCACACGGCGGCCAGTTGGTCATTTTGGTCGATCAGGGTGTAATTCACGTTGTCTTTCTCGCTGCGGCAAACAACGCGCAGCGCTCCATGTTAAAAGCAATAAAAACGCCGGACTGTGCCGGCGTTAACCTGAGGAGAATGGCGCGTTACTGCCCTTCTCGCTTCGCCTCATCACGCAATTCGCGACGCAATATTTTGCCGACGTTGGTCTTCGGCAACTCGTCACGAAACTCGATAATCTTCGGCACTTTGTAGCCGGTGAGCTGGCGACGGCAATGATCCAGCACTTCTTCTTTCGTCAGTGAAGGATCTTTCTTCACGATGCACACTTTTACCGCTTCGCCCGACAGATCGCTGGGAACGCCAATCGCCGCGGCTTCACGCACTTTCTCATGCTGCATCAGCACATCTTCGATCTCGTTAGGATACACGTTAAAGCCTGACACCAGAATCATGTCTTTCTTACGATCGACGATGCGAATAAAGCCTTCGCTATCAACGGTAACAATATCACCAGTATGCAGCCAGCCATTTTTCAGCACTTCATCGGTAGCGTCGGCGCGCTGCCAGTAGCCGGTCATCACCTGCGGACCGCGAATACACAGCTCGCCCGGTTCACCTGGCGCCACATCCTTGTCTTCATCATCGACGATGCGCACATCGGTGGACGGCACCGGCAAACCGATGCTGCCGGTATGACAGGTAATGTCATACGGATTCACTGACACCAGCGGCGAACACTCGGTCAGGCCGTAACCTTCCAGCAGATAGTGTCCGGTGAGTTTTTCCCAGCGCTCGGCAACCGCTTTTTGCACCGCCATGCCGCCGCCGGCTGACAGGCGCAGCGTAGAGAAATCGAGCTTATTGAAATTGGCATCATTCAGCAGCGCATTGAACAAGGTGTTCACGCCGGTAATGGCGGTAAACGGGAACTTGCTGAGCTCTTTAACAAAGCCGGGAATATCGCGCGGATTAGTGATCAGCAGGTTGGTGCCGCCAAGGTCAAGGAACAACAGCCCGTTCACCGTCAGCGCGAAGATGTGATAGAGCGGCAGCGCGGTCACCACTTGCTCTTTGCCCGGACGCAGCAGCTTGCCGTAAGTAGCTTTAGTCTGTTCCAGATTAGCCTGCATATTGCGGTGCGTCAGCATCGCGCCTTTGGCCACGCCGGTGGTACCGCCGGTATATTGCAGGAAAGCGAGATCGTCGTTGGTCACGGTTGGGCGTTGATAGGTCATCTGTTCGCCCTGCGACAAGGCGCTGCGGAACGGGACCGCGCCCGGCAGATGGTATTTTGGCACCAGCTTTTTCACGTATTTAACGACGAAGTTCACCAGCGTGGCTTTCACCGGCGCCAGCTGATCGCCCATACGCGTTAACATCACATGTTTGATCGGCGTTTCGGCCACCACTTTTTCCAGCGTGTGGGCAAAGTTCGAGACGATCACTATGGCGCTGGCGCCGCTATCAACGAGCTGATGCTTGAGTTCACGCGGCGTATAGAGCGGATTGACGTTGACCACCACCATGCCAGCGCGCAGTACGCCAAACAGCGCGACGGGATATTGCAGCAGATTGGGCATCATTAGCGCCACGCGATCGCCCTGCTTTAACCCTAAACCTTGCTGCAGCCAGGCGGCAAAGGCGCGGCTTTGCTTTTCCAGCTGCCGATAGGTCATCGGCTGGCCCATATTGATGAAAGCCACCTGATCGGCGTATTGCTCTGTTGCGTGCTCGAAAAGATCGACCAGAGAAGCGTAACGATCCGCATTAATTTCCGCAGGAACATCTGCCGGATAGCGTTTGAGCCAAACCTTATTCAAAGAATCACCCCGATAATTCTGTTGCGTAGCCATCGCCGCCTCGACAATCAATGTTGTTAACAATATTTTAACTGATTGTACCAGTTTGCCTGTTTCGGCATTTTCAGGTTGCGAAGCGCATCACTAAATTTCGCGCATCGGTTGCGCGCCCAATAAAAAGGCCCGTTCGCACGCACCGCGACCGGGCCGTAAATAACACCATTAATAGCTTATTCGGTGAGGATAGTTTGCACCTGCGCCGGTTGGCCGAGGTTCATACCCCAATAAGGATTGGGTCCCCAATATCCCGGACGATGGCGCGTTGGGCCATACCAGATGTAGGGATCAATCGGCTGCGGCGGCGTCATCACCTGTTGCGTCAGATGCCAGCGCTGATAGCCGCGCACATCGATCACCACAAAGTTGTAACTGGCCTTACCGATATCGCCTTTCTCGGTGCCTTTGATGTTGCCCAGCACCGTGATGTATTGGTTATTCAAATCGACCGGATCGACAAAGCCGCGGATGTCAGCAAAGATGCGGCCAACCGAAGCTGCGCCTAAACGCGGACGCGCGCTCTCATCCAGCGGCTGGGTCGCAATTTCCACGCGCGTTAAGCCGTTGAGATTGGTGACCTTCACCACTTTCCCGCCGAAGCGTGATTCCTGACCGACAAACAGTTGCGGCGCGTTCATCACGCGCAGTAAATCTTGCTGTGGAAGCTCAGAACTTCCTTTAATTGAATCTGGCACCGAAACACAGCCGCTGAGCAGCATTGCGCAGGCTAACAGAGCGCCAGACATCCCTTTACGACTTATTGGCATAGCACTTCTCCTGTTATTTCTCTGATTAGACTGAGCACGCGAAGATAAGTTGCGCGCGGCCTAGCGTCCCGGCAACTTTTTCCATGCCACTTCATTGCGCAGATAAACCGGCTCTGCATTCTCCACCGCAACTGCTTCATCACGCTGCCAGGCGCTGAGCGCCAGCGGCAGCATATCTTCTGCTGCGGGTAACAATACCTCTGAGGCGATAAGCTGCGCGCCTGGCGAGGTGAGCAGATGCGGATAGGCTTGCCAGCCGGTGCCAACAGCCGTCCATTCGCCACCTAATGCGGCAATACGTTGCTGCGCCACGTCGGGTTTGATCACCGCTTCGGTTTCCGCACCCTGCCATTCACCGTTTTCGTCGCGCTGATATTCAGCCCAATAGAGTTCGCCCATGCGCGCGTCGATTGCAGCCAGCACGCGCGTCGCGCCGGTCAAACGCCACGCGCCCTGCGCCATGGTCGCTAACGAGGAGACGCCAATCATCGGCAGATTCGCGCCAAGCGCCAGCCCTTGAGCAATACCAATGCCGATACGCACACCGGTAAAACTGCCCGGTCCACGGCCAAACGCCAGCACGTCAAGCGCGGTCAGCTCCAGCTGCTGCGCCTGCAACAGCTCCTGCACCAGCGGCAGAATACGTTGGGTATGATCGCGCGGGGCGATTTCAAAGCGGGCATCAATCTGCTGCAGATTTTGCAGCGCGGCAGAACAGGCTTCTGTCGCCGTGTCCAGGGCTAAAATTCGGGCGGACATAACAACCTCAGAGAGTCAAAATGGCGCGCATCTTATCACAGCCTGGCACAATTAGTGATCCACTGGCTGACGGACAAATTCGATGGCGCGCGCAATATCGCGGGTGCGCGGCGTGGGCGGCAAACTGTTCAGGAACAGGCCGCCGTAGGGGCGAGAAACCAGGCGCTGATCGCAAATCACTAGTACGCCGCGATCTTCGGTATCACGAATTAAACGCCCCACGCCCTGTTTCAGGGTGATTACCGCATCAGGCAGTTGCACATCATTGAAGGGATCGCCGCCGCGCAGGCGACAATCTTCCATGCGGGCTTTGAGCAGCGGATCTTCCGGCGAGGTAAATGGCAGCTTGTCGATGATTACCAGCGACAGCGCATCGCCGCGTACGTCAACACCTTCCCAGAAGCTGCTGGTGGCGACCAACAGCGCGTTACCGGCTTCCAGGAACTGCTCTAGCAGCTGTCCTTTACTGGTTTCACCTTGCAGCAGTACCGGCAACGTCATGGAAGCACGGAATTCGATGGCTAACTCGCGCATCATCTTGTGCGAGGTGCAGAGGAAGAAGCAGCGGCCTTTGTTGGCATCAATCAGCGGCTTCATCATGCGCGCCAGCTGGCGCGCGCCGCCGGGATGATTGGGTTCCGGCATGTTGCGCGGCACGCACAACAGCGCTTGCTGGGTGTAATCGAACGGGCTATCGAGGATCATCGTAGTAGCGTTATCCACGCCAAGGCGGCTGGAGAAATGGCTCATCTGCTCATTCACCGCCAGCGTGGCTGACGTGAAAATCCACGCGGCTTTGCGGTTATCCATCACTTCCCTGAAGCGTTCCGCCACCGACAGCGGCGTCAGCGCCAGCGTGAAATGGCGGCTATTGCACTCATACCAATAGCTGAAGCCGGGCTCGTCAATGGCGCGCAGCCGTTTCAGGCGCGTGCGATACAACGCCGCGCGCTCAAAGGCGGCGTCCAGCAGCGCGGAGCGCCCCAGCGACAGTTTGATTACGTCGTAACAGAGTTCGAGCGCATCATCCAGCAAGGTAAACATGCGCATGATGTTGTTATCGCTCAGCAGATCGCGCAGGTTGCCGCGAAAACCCGGTTCGCCGAGCGTCAAACGAAAATCCTGCGCGCACTGCGCCAGACGATCGGCAGATTTCTGCAGCTGCTGCACATCCCGCACTTCGGTGCGATAGGCGATGATGATGTCTTTGGCGAGGTCCTGCAGTTGACGGCTCGACAGCTGCTGACCGAAATACTGGCTGGCGATATCGGGGAGCTGATGCGCTTCATCGAAGATCATCACATCGGCCTCCGGAATCAGTTCGCCAAAGCCGCCCTCTTTCACCACCAGATCGGCAAGAAACAGATGATGGTTCACCACCACCACATCGGCGTCCATGGCTTTTTTGCGCGCTTTGACCACGAAGCAATCTTTATACAGCGGGCAATCGCTGCCGAGGCAGTTATCGTTGGTGCTGGTGACAAACGGCCAGATCGGGCTGTCTTCGGCCACGCCGTTGCAGTTGCTGACGTCGCCATCGGTGGTTTCTGACGACCAGCCGCGCACGCTGATCAAATCGCCCAGCGCCTGAACGCTGAGATCGCCGCCGGTTTGATTCTGCTGCTCAAGACGTTCGAGGCATAAATAGTTGGAGCGCCCTTTCAGCAGCGCAGTTTTGCCGCTGAACTTCAGGGCACGCGCGATGGTAGGCAGATCGCGATTATAGAGCTGATCCTGCAACGCTTTGGATCCGGTGGAAACAATGACTTTTTTCTTTGCCCGCAATGCCGGCGCCAGATAGGCATAGGTTTTACCGGTTCCGGTGCCCGCTTCTACTACCAGCTCGCCGCCTGTTTTCACCGCCTCGGTTACCGCTTTGGCCATTTGGCGCTGTGCTTCACGCGGTTTAAAGCCCGGAATTGCCTGCGCCAGTGCGCCATCAGCTGCAAAATCGTCTGCCACACTTCCTCACATCAAAAATTAAAACCACTGTAATTATGTCAGGATTCCCGGCGAGCAACCACAACAGATGACATGCGCCCCTGGGATGTGGCAGGCTAGCGCAGCAAAATTAAAGGAGAACAGCATGACCATTACGCGTATTGATCCAGAGCACCGTATGTCCGAAGCCGTGGTGCATAACCAAACCGTCTATTACACCAGCGTACCGGAAAACCTGGATGAAGATGCGGAAGCGCAAACCGCCAATGCGTTGGCGGTGATTGACGCCATTCTGACGCGCGTGGGATCGGATAAGAGCAAGATCCTCGACGCCACCATTTTTCTGGTGGAGAAAAGCGATTTTCCGGCGATGAATCGCGCCTGGGATGCGTGGGTTTCGCCAGGCAATGCGCCGGTGCGTTGCACCGTGCAGGCCGGTTTGATGAACCCAAAGTATAAAGTCGAAATTAAAATCATCGCCGCGCTGTAAAATCCGTTCGGGCGTTATTCGTTGTCGTCTTCTTCATCCTCGTCGTCTTCGAACATCGCCCGAATGGCTTCACCTTTATAGGTTTGACGAATCTCCTGCGCCACCTGCGCAATCGCCTGTCCGCTCGACATACCGCCCGCCATTAATTCCTGGATGCGTTCAACCGCTTGCTGCTGTTGCTCATGGGATAACGCTGGAAGACCTGTAAACATAATTCACTCCTGGTGCATGGGGGACGCATTATTACCACGTGGAACAAACGGGTGCCAGCAACAAAAAAATATGTCAGGCTAGCGACCTGCTTGCTGAAGTGATTTGTCCCATGATGGTAAAAAGCCTCGTTCTGAAGTATACGCCCGAAACGCTGTTACACCTTTTTGCTCCGCTAGCCCACCAACGCTGGGCGATGTTGCTGACCTCCGGGCAAGCCGATCACGCGGATAACCGCTTTGATATTCTTACCGCCGATCCGCGCGCGACGCTGACTACACGCGGTGCCAGCACTGAAATTATCTGCGGTGATGACGTCATTCACTCTGCCGCCGATCCGCTGCTGCTGGTGCAACAGCAATGTGCCGCGCTGGGCTTCACGCCGGCTTTTGATGCCGGATTACCGTTTCAGGGCGGCGCCCTCGGCCTGTTCGGTTACGATTTAGGACGACGCTTTGAAAACCTGCCGCAGCGCGCGCTGCAGGATCTCACCACGCCGGATATGGCGGTAGGCATTTATGACTGGGCGCTGATCGCCGATCACCATCTGCAAAAACTGACGCTGGTTTCGCTCACCGATGCCGAGCAGCGCTGGCACTGGCTGCAAGCACAAACCGCGTCGCCCGCCGAGCCTTTCGCCTTGACCAGCGAGTGGCAATCTAACCTCAGTTATGACCAGTATGCGCAGCGGTTCCACGCGGTGCAGGCCTATATTCAAGCCGGTGATTGTTATCAGGTGAATCTGGCACAGCGTTTTCAGGCGGGCTATCGCGGTGATGAGTGGCAGGCCTTTTTGCGTCTGACGCAGGCAAATCGCGCGCCGTTCAGCGCCTTCCTGCGTTTGCCGGACAGCGTGCTGCTGAGTTTATCGCCAGAGCGCTTCCTCGCTTTACAGCAGCAGGAGATTGAAACGCGTCCGATTAAAGGCACTTTGCCGCGTCTTGCTGATGCCGAGGCCGACCGTTTGCAGGCAGAGAAGCTCGCCAACTCGGAGAAAGATCGCGCTGAGAACCTGATGATTGTCGATCTGCTGCGCAATGATATTGGCCGCGTGGCCGTGCCCGGCAGCGTCAGCGTACCGGAACTGTTCGTGGTTGAACCTTTCCCGGCGGTGCATCATCTGGTCAGCACCGTGCGTGCACGTTTGCCTGAGACGCTGAGCGCAACCGATCTGCTGCGTGCTTGCTTCCCCGGTGGTTCCATCACCGGCGCACCGAAGATCCGCGCGATGGAGATCATCGAAGAGTTAGAGCCGCATCGCCGAAATGCGTGGTGTGGCAGCATCGGCTACATCAGCCTGTGTGGCCGTATGGATACCAGCATCACCATTCGCACGCTGATTGCGGAAAACCATCAGCTTTACTGCGCCGCCGGTGGTGGATTGGTGGCGGATAGCGACCTTGATGCCGAATATCAGGAAACCTTCCATAAGGTGAACCGTATTTTGCCCAGCCTGCGTGATGGGACCTGAAATGAATTTAACCCTTGAGCAGTTCCTCAGCCGCTTTGTCCTGCAACCGCCGCTGCATGCGCCGAAAAGTGCCATCAGTGGACGCCGTGCGGCGGTACTGGTGCCGGTGATCGACGGCGCAGAACCTGGCTTGCTGCTCACGCGTCGCTCATCACACCTGCGTAAACACGCCGGGCAAGTCGCCTTTCCCGGCGGCATGCAGGATGCCACTGACACCTCGCTGATCCACACCGCACTGCGTGAAGCGCAGGAAGAAGTGGGAATCCAGCCGGAACAGGTGCAGATCATCGGCGTTCTGCCGCCGGTGACCAGCAGCACCGGTTTCGCTGTGACGCCGGTAGTGGGCATTATTCCGGCTGATTTTGCTTTGCAGCTCAATCCGGACGAAGTGGAAAGCGCCTTTGCCATGCCGCTGTCGGAAGCATTGCGTTTGAGCCGCTACAGCGATCTCACCTTGCGCCGTGGTCATCGCCAACATCAGGTTTGGTTATCCTGGTACGAGGATTATTTTATCTGGGGCATGACCGCAGGGATTATTCGTGCGCTCGGTCAACAAATCGCCCTACCGTAAATCACCTTATGCTTGCCAGTTAAAATATCTTTTTGCTTTAGATCTGATGCGAGCTCTGGCAAAGGTGCCCTTTTCAGCAGCACACACTGAAGCTTCGGAGCAAGCCGGGGCCACTTTTAGGCCGGCAATCCGCAGCGCTGAACGAAGCGAGGAAGCCAGGAGAGCCCGCAGGACGCGGGCGAAGTGAAGGTATCGCGCTAGCGGCGCGAGGACCGCCGGCCCAAAAGTGGCCCTGGTCTGCGCACTCTTCGTTAGCCTTTCGCCGGGAAAACCGATCCGCTTCACAACTGTACAAACGGATAACTATTTCTGGGGTTTATAATTAGTTTATTTCATGCGAAAAGCTGCTCGTTATACGGCATGGGCGATTACTATTAGCCGCATAAACGGCTTATGCCGTGCAGAATAAGATTTGTGAGGAGTGTCACCGGTGATTAGTGTTTTTGACATGTTTAAAGTGGGCATCGGCCCATCCAGTTCACATACCGTCGGCCCGATGAAAGCGGGCAAGCAGTTTGTTGATCTGCTGGCCGAACAAGGCAAATTGCAGGACGTGACGCGCGTGGCGGTTGACGTCTATGGTTCGTTGTCGCTCACGGGCAAAGGTCACCACACTGATATCGCGATTATCATGGGCCTGGCGGGCTTCGAACCGGCCACCGTCGATATTGATGGCATTCCCGCGTTCATCAAAGATGTGGAGCAGCGCGAACGCCTGCTGTTAGCCAACGGCGCGCGCGAAGTGGATTTCCCGCGTGAAGGTGGCATGGTGTTCCGCAGTGAAAACCTGTCGCTGCATGAAAACGGCATGACGGTGTTTGCCTTCGCGGGCGATCTGCTGATTCTGAGTAAAACCTACTACTCCATCGGCGGCGGTTTCATCGTCGATGAAGAGCATTTCGGCCAACCGGTGTTGAACGAAGTTTCCGTGCCGTGGCCTTTCCACTCTGCTAAAGAGCTGCTCAGCCACTGTCGGGAGAGTGGGCTGTCGCTGTCCGGTTTGGTAATGAAAAACGAACTGGCGCTGCATACTCGCGACGAGATTTACGCCTATTTTGGCAACGTGTGGCAAACCATGCAGGCCTGTATCGATCGTGGTCTGAATACCGAAGGCGTGCTGCCGGGTCCGTTGCGCGTACCTCGTCGTGCGGCTTCACTGCGCCGTCTGCTGGTGTCATCCTCAAAGCACTCGAAAGATCCGATGGATGTGATCGACTGGGTGAATATGTTTGCGCTGGCAGTGAATGAAGAGAACGCGGCCGGCGGTCGTGTGGTGACGGCACCTACTAACGGTGCCTGCGGCATCGTGCCAGCGGTGCTGGCCTATTACGATCACTTTATCGAACCCGTTACGCCCGATATCTTCATCCGCTACTTCCTCTCATCTGGTGCGATTGGCGTGCTGTATAAAATGAACGCCTCAATCTCGGGTGCCGAAGTGGGATGTCAGGGCGAGGTAGGCGTGGCGTGTTCCATGGCAGCCGCCGGTCTGGCGGAACTGCTGGGCGGCAGCCCGGAACAGGTGTGCGTGGCGGCGGAAATCGGCATGGAACACAATCTGGGATTAACCTGCGATCCAGTCGCCGGCCAGGTTCAGGTGCCGTGCATTGAGCGTAACGCCATCGCTTCCGTAAAAGCCATTAACTCCGCGCGCATGGCGCTGCGCCGTACCAGCGAACCACGCGTGTCGCTGGATAAAGTGATTGAGACCATGTACGAAACCGGTAAGGACATGAACGCTAAATACCGTGAAACCTCTCGCGGCGGATTAGCGATAAAGGTCCAGTGCGATTAACGCTTCGCTGGTGATTTAAACAACAGTTGGCTATTTTTATTCATCTGTAGCTACCTCCAACTGAGTAAAACAGATACATTGATTTCGAGCGCGGCCCTTTGTGGCCGCGCTTTTTTTAGTGCCGTATTTTTTATTCAGCCGCGCTAAACCTGGCCGCCTCAATGCCGATAACCTACACGTTAATTTGGCTTCAATCTTTGTTTTGCAAGGTGGTTACTGATGCTCATTCCCCAGCAATTTGTGGGTCAATTTCGCCGTAAGCGACTGCTTATTGCGTTAGTGATCGCCTCGCTGGTTCTGGTCCTGACGCTAACTTTTCGTTATATCGAAGAGAAATCGCGCATTGAGCAGCAGTCGCTGAATTTCGCAACCCGCGCGATTGAACGCTTTGATCGTATGTTCTCGCCGCTGGATGTTTCCGCCAACAACACACTCGGTCTGGTTGGCGTACCTTGTGCGCAAGTGCGTTATCCGCTGATTGAGAAAATTGCCGCGCTGCAAACCGTGCGCACCGTGCTGCTGGTTAAGGACGACGCGCTCTACTGCTCCAGCATTTTCGGCCCGCAAAACCTCTCCTTCAGCCAAACCTATCCTGAATTAGCTATCAATAATCAGCGCATGATGTTGGCCACGGACAGTGATCTGTTGAAAGGATCGCCGGTGCTGCTGCTGTGGACGCCAAAATCGCTGGATAATCGCGAAGGTCTGCTGCAAGTCATTAATATTGAATTGATGACCAATTATCTGCTGGAGCCGCAGTTGCCGTGGGTTGAGCGCGCCATTTTCAACGTGGGTGGTCAGAGCCTTGAATACGGTAATCCGCTGATTGAACAAACTGAACCGTCTGAAGATGAAGTGGCGTACGATCAGGCATCACTGCGTTATCCGTTTAGCATCACCTTGTACGGCCCTTCTCCCGCCCGGCTGGCGCTTAACACGCTGCCTTCACAGCTGCCGCTGGCGCTCATGCTCAGCCTGCTGATGGGTTACATCGTCTGGCTGGCGACCGCCAACCGCATGAGCCTCAGTTGGCAAATCAGTTATGGCATCACCGCTAACGAATTTATGGTTTATTGCCAGCCGCTGATTAACGCCAAAAGCGGCGAGTGTGACGGCATGGAGCTGCTGCTGCGCTGGCATAACCAGCGTCAGGGCTGGATTGCGCCGGACGTGTTTATTCCGTTGGCCGAGCGGCAAAACCTGATCGCGCCGTTGACCCGCTTCGTGCTGGCGAAAGTGGTGGATGAGCTGCCCAATCTGCCGCAATGTCCGTCGTTCCACATTGCGATTAACGTTGCTGCCAGCCATTTTCGCGATCGCGCCATTGTGGAAGATCTGCAAAATATCTGGTGGCCGGCCAATCCCATGCCAAAACTGGTGGTTGAGCTGACGGAGCGTGATGCCCTGCCAATCATCGATCAATCGGTGGTGTCGCAACTGCATGAAATTGGTGTGCGTCTGGCGATTGATGATTTCGGTACCGGCCACAGTTCGCTGGCTTATCTGAAAGACCTCCAACCGGATGTGCTTAAAATCGACAAGATTTTCACCGCCGCCATTGGCACCGATGCGATTAACGCGACCGTTACCGATATGGTGATCTCGCTGGCGCAGCGCCTGAATATTTCACTGGTGGCGGAAGGTGTGGAAACTGCCGAGCAGGCACACTATCTACGTGAGCGCGGCGTCGACCATCTGCAAGGCTATTTCTACGCGCGCCCGATGCCGATTGAGGATTTCCCGCAATGGCTGGAGCAGCATCAGGCGCAGCTAAGCGCATAAAAAAACGGCCACACCTTTTGGCGTGGCCGTTATTGTTTACTTCAGTCCGATGACTTACCCGGTGTGTTCTTCGTGGTCGAATGGCTTATCTTTGGTGACGCGCACCAGATCGATACGATAATCGGTCGCCTCAATCACCTGGAAGTGCAGCGGCGGCAAATCAATCACTTCGCCGGGCAGCGGCAACTGGCCTTTCTGTGCAATCAACAAACCGGCTAGCGAGGCGTGATCTTCATCGGCTTTCACCAACTCGTGATGATCCAGCAGCTGTTGCAGCGAGTGTAAATCGGTCCCGCCCTTCACTAACCAACCGTCGCCATCGGCAATGATATCTGGCGTTTCGTCTTCATCCGGGAACTCACCGGCAATCGCTTCCAGCACGTCCAGCGGCGTGATTAATCCCTGCACCACACCAAATTCGTTGGTGACAATTACGAAGCTACCTTTTGCACGGCGCAGCACGCCCAGCAGATTGATTGGGTCCAGGGTTTCCGGAACCACAATCGCCGGCGTGTTAGCAGCAAAGGTCGCCACATCCATGCCGTGTTCCAGCGCCACCAGAAGCTCTTTGGCACGCACCACGCCGATGATTTCATCCAGCTCACCGCGACATACCGGGAACAAGCTGTGTGGCGTATCCAGCAGCTGAATACGAATTTCATCCAGTGGACGCGAAACATCCACCCACGAAATGTTACCGCGCGGCGTCATGATGCTACGGATTGAACGCTGCGATAACGTCAATACGCCGTTGATCATGTAGCGCTCTTCGTCCTTAAACGCTTCCTGCGGCATCGCTTCGGTCAATGAGGTTTCTTCAGTTGTCGTCGCTTGCTTACGCTGGCGTCCACCCATCAAACGCAGAATCGCTTCGGCGGTGCGTTCACGCATCGGGCGATGTTCCTGATGCTTAATAAAGTTACGGCGCGCAATCTGGTTAAATAGCTCGATGATGATCGAGAAGCCGATCGCAGCGTACAGGTAACCTTTGGGAATATGGAAACCAAAGCCTTCGGCCACCAGCGACAAACCAATCATCAGCAGGAAGCTCAGACACAGCACCACCACCGTTGGATGTTCATTCACAAAACGCGTCAGCGGTTTCGAGGCCAGCAGCATGACGCCCATGGCGATCACCACGGCGGTCATCATCACCGGCAGATGGTTTACCATACCAACCGCAGTAATCACCGCGTCGAGTGAGAACACCGCATCCAGCACCACAATCTGAATCACCACCGCCCAGAAGCTGGCGTAGCTCTTATTGCCCTGATGTTCGAGCCCGCGGTTCTCGAGCCGCTCATGCAGTTCCATGGTTCCCTTGAATAACAGGAACAAACCACCAAACAACAGAATTAAATCTCGTCCGGAAAAGCTGAAATCGCCTACGCTGAATAGGGGCCGCGTCAGCGTCACGATCCAGGAGATCAGCGACAGCAAGCCAAGACGCATCACCAGAGCGAGCGACAATCCGATTAGACGGGCTTTATCGCGCTGCTTCGGCGGCAATTTGTCCGCGAGGATGGCGATAAACACCAGGTTATCAATGCCGAGAACAATTTCCAGCACGATCAGCGTGAGCAAACCCGCCCAAATTGAGGGGTCGAAGAGAAATTCCATCAATGACTCCTTACCGGACGTAAAGGCGCACGAAGTTGAGTCTGCACCAGAGGGCGAGACGAGAGATCGTTACAGGCGGTGATAACGCTGAAGAGCGTGGAAGCGGGCGCGGAAAAGCGCTGAGAACATGTTGAGCGACGTCGGTGACGGTCCATAAAGGTGAGCTGAAGCCCGGTACTCCTGAATAAAAACAGAACGCT
The DNA here is from genome assembly GCF_003208415.1 of Pantoea sp. AG1095. NCBI lineage: Bacteria > Pseudomonadati > Pseudomonadota > Gammaproteobacteria > Enterobacterales > Erwiniaceae > Pantoea > Pantoea sp. AG1095. Next base: position 1,170,313 of record NZ_QKMJ01000001.1, read on the forward strand.
AATGTATCAGTTACATCAACGACGTCAAAAAAATTTATTACATTTACAAATATCTACGTTAACGCAGGAATATCGAATAAAAGTGCACATTAGCGCCGTTACGCGCGAAATAGCTGACAAACATCACATAATTTATTTTTTCGATCACTAAAATAAATCGCGACCTTATCGCTGTGCAGCGGATTGTTGCGTTTTATTTATTGATGCTTTTTCTCTATCACATCATTAACGATCCACCTGAAACACTAACGGTAATTTTCAATGATTCCCGGCAATGCCAGAGAATCTCTCACGCGAACGGAGGTAGCAAGTGACCATTGCTATTGTAATTGGTACACATGGCTGGGCGGCAGAACAGTTGCTTAAAACAGCAGAGATGCTGTTGGGTGAGCAGGAAAATGTCGGATGGATTGATTTCGTTCCCGGCGAAAATGCAGAAACGCTAATCGAAAAGTATCAGGCACGGCTGGCCGATCTCGACACGTCAAAGGGCGTGTTGTTCCTGGTCGATACCTGGGGTGGCAGTCCATTTAATGCGGCCAGCCGCATTGTGGTGGATAAGGATGACTATGATGTCATCGCTGGCGTCAACATCCCGATGCTGGTGGAAACCTTGATGGGACGTGATGACAACCCATCGCTGGAAGAACTGATTCACATCGCGGTAGAGGCCGGTCGTGAAGGCGTTAAAGCCCTCAAAACTGAAACGCCAGCGCAAGCCGCAGCTGCGCCTGCTCCGGTTGCAGCGAAAGCGCCTGCTCAGCCGCAAAAACCAATGGCTGCAGGCGATCACATGAAAATCGGCCTGGCGCGTATTGATGACCGCTTGATTCACGGCCAAGTGGCCACGCGCTGGACCAAAGAGACCAACGTTACCCGCATCATCGTGGTGTCTGATGAAGTGGCGAACGATCATGTGCGCAAAACGCTGCTGACGCAGGTGGCCCCGCCGGGCGTTACCGCGCACGTGGTGGATGTCGATAAGATGGTTCGCGTGTGGAACAACCCGAAATATGGCAATGACAAGGTGATGCTGCTGTTCACCAATCCCACCGATGTGGTGAGGATTGTCGAGCAAGGCGTGGACATTAAGTCGGTCAATATTGGCGGCATGGCGTTCCGTCAGGGCAAAACGCAGGTGAACAACGCGGTATCGGTGGATGAAAAAGATATCACGGCGTTTCGCAAACTTAATGAGCGCGGTATCGAACTGGAAGTACGTAAAGTGTCCAGCGATCAGCGACTGAAAATGATGGACCTGATCGCCAAGGTCAATCCGTAGTTCGCCCTTTGCCTGCATACGTGGGCGAATTTTAGAGACCTTGCAGAGGAGAAATGCAATGGAGATAACCACGCTACAAATCATTTTGATATTTATTGTGGCCTGTATTGCCGGGATGGGATCGATTCTTGATGAGTTCCAGTTCCACCGTCCGCTGGTGGCTTGTACCTTAATTGGTGCGGTCCTCGGTGATATGAAAACCGGTATCATCATCGGCGGTACGCTGGAGATGATTGCACTGGGCTGGATGAACATCGGTGCGGCCGTTGCACCGGATGCGGCGCTGGCTTCGATTATCTCAACCATTCTGGTTATTGCCGGTGGTCAAAGCGTGGGCGCCGGTATCGCGCTGGCGATTCCGCTGGCTGCGGCCGGTCAGGTTCTGACCATCATCGTGCGTACCATCACCGTGGCCTTCCAGCACGCCGCCGATAAGGCAGCCGAGAAGGGTAACCTGACGGCGATCAGCTGGATCCACGTATCCGCGCTGGTACTGCAGGCGATGCGTATTGCCATCCCAGCACTGATCGTGGCGATTTCTGTCGGTACTCACGTGGTTCAGGAACTGCTGAACTCAATTCCAGACGTGGTCACCAACGGCCTGAACATCGCCGGCGGCATGATCGTGGTGGTGGGTTACGCGATGGTCATCAACATGATGCGCGCGGGCTACCTGATGCCGTTCTTCTACCTTGGCTTCGTTACTGCAGCCTTCACCAACTTCAACCTGGTTGCGCTTGGCGTGATTGGCGTGGTGATGGCGGTGCTGTATATCCAGCTGGCACCGAAATATAACCGCGTTGCAGGTGCTGCAACCAGCGGTCCTGCAAACAATGACCTCGATAACGAACTCGACTAGGAACAGGTGAAATCATGGTTGATACAACTAACACTCCAAAGAAACTCACCCCCGGCGATGTCCGCGGTGTGTTCCTGCGCTCTAACCTGTTTCAGGGTTCGTGGAACTTTGAACGTATGCAGGCGCTGGGTTTTTGCTACTCAATGGTGCCGGTGATTCGTCGCCTCTATCCAGAAAATAACGACGAACGTAAACAGGCGATTAAACGTCACCTCGAGTTCTTCAACACCCATCCTTACGTAGCAGCGCCGGTGCTGGGCGTTACCATGGCGATGGAAGAGCAGCGCGCCAACGGTGCGCCGATTGATGATGCGGCGATTAACGGCATCAAAGTGGGTCTGATGGGGCCGCTGGCTGGTGTGGGCGACCCGATCTTCTGGGGTACCGTGCGTCCGGTGTTTGCTGCGCTGGGTGCCGGTATCGCGATGAGCGGTAGCCTGCTGGGTCCATTGCTGTTCTTCATCCTGTTTAACGCCGTGCGTCTGTTGACGCGTTATTACGGTGTGGCGTATGGCTACCGTAAAGGCGTGGATATCGTCAGCGATATGGGCGGCGGTTTCCTGCAGAAACTGACGGAGGGCGCGTCGATTCTCGGCCTCTTTGTCATGGGGGCCCTGGTTAACAAGTGGACACATGTGAATGTGCCGCTGGTGGTGTCGCGCATTACCGACCAGACCGGTAAAACCACGGTTACCACGGTGCAATCTATCCTCGATCAGCTGATGCCAGGCCTGATTCCACTGCTGCTAACCTTTGGCTGTATGTGGCTGCTGCGTCGTAAGGTGAATGCGTTGTGGATTATCGTCGGCTTCTTCGCCCTCGGTATCTTCGGTTACTGGATCGGCCTGCTCGGTCTGTAATCATCCCGCCGGGAGCCTTGCTCCCGGCTATTATTGAGCGGCATTATCTGAGCGCCCACGTTGAGATAATTTCGCTTGAGGAAGAACATCTTATGTCACTGACTGACGCCCTGATCGCCCTGCTGATTGCAGGCTTCATTCTGTTCGCCATCTATGATGAAGCGATCCTGCCGCGCCGCAATGGCCCGACAAAACTGCGCGTCGCACTGCGCCGTCGCCATAAAATCGATAGCGCCATTTTCGTGGTGCTGCTGCTGATTCTGCTGTGGAACAACATTGATAAACATGGCACACAACTCACCACCAATTTGCTGATGGTGCTGTGCTTTATGGCGATTTGGTTATTCTGGGTGCGCAGCCCGAAGCTATTGATGAAAGAAAATGGACTGTTTTTTGGCAGCGTGTGGATCGACTACGGTCGCATTCAGAGTATGAATCTGTCAGAGGATGGCATTCTGGTGATGCAGCTGGAGCAGCGCCGCCTGCTGATTGCTGTCAAACAGCTTGATGACCTGGAACGGATCTACAATACGCTGGTGGAAGCGCGTTAATCGCGCTGCCATAACGTCAGCATAAAGTCGGCATCACAGTTAAACTCGCTGGATGCCGCCAGGTTCTGCCACACTTCTTCGCGTGCACGCCAGGCAAATGGCGTCATCTGCAATAAGCTCACCGCCTCACTTCCGCTCAACGTCATGCTGTAATGCAGATTTTGTTGATCGACCTGCCTGAAGCCGGCATACACCTTCTCTTCCGCCGCGTGCAGCTGCACTTCGCGATAAATCAGCGCCTTGAATTGCTGTAAGTGATGCGGTCCCGGCGTCACCGTTAGCAGGTAGCCACCTGCTTTAATTACGCGGCTCAGCTCATCTTCATTGCAGGGCGCATAGATGCGCACCACGCCATCCAGAGAAGCATCGGCAAAAGGTAAACGCTGGCTGGACGCCACGCAGAATTTCACCGTACGATAACGTTTTGCTGCCATGCGAATCGCCGCTTTCGCTACATCCAGCCCAAAGAGTTGCGCCTGCGGTAACGCATCGGCCATCGCCGCAGTGTAATAGCCTTCTCCACATCCGATATCTAACAGCTGCGCACCTTGCTCACTCAGATGCTGCGCGAGGAACCTGGCGACACCCGCGCGCAATGGCTGATAGTGTCCGGCATCGAGGAAGGCGCGTCGTGCCTGCAGCATCTCGGCGCTATCGCCCGGTTCGCGCGAACCTTTGTGCTGCACCGGCAGTAAATTGACGTACCCTTCTTTCGCCTGATCAAACTGATGACCTGCATCACAGCGGAAACTATTCGCCTGCTGCAATAAAGGCAGATGACAAAGTGGGCAAATCAAAGACATAGACAACTCCGGGTTAGCAATTCGCGGCGCAGTTTACCCTGATCATCTGGCTACAGAAAGAATAAAAGAAAAAGCCCCGTTCAGTGAACGGGGCTTTAGGATTCGTTTCAGTGGTGCATGGCACCGAGCCTGAGGGCGAAATCAGATTGGGGTAACGTTGACCGCAGCAGGACCTTTCTGGCCATCCTGGATTTCGAACTCAACGCTTTGGCCTTCGGCCAGAGTTTTAAAACCATTGCCCTGGATTGCAGAGAAGTGTACGAACACATCTTTGCTACCATCAGCAGGAGTAATAAAACCAAAACCTTTAGACTCGTTGAACCACTTAACCTGACCTTTAATCTTTGCCATTTCGCAAATTTCCTTTCAATGATTATATTGCCCGCAGGCAGACTTACAGATAAACCAGAGACATTACTGAATGAGGCACTAATTTAAGGTTCGGCAAGGAAGCGGTATTCAACGTCAACGTCTTTACTCGTAACTTCTTTACTGAAGATGCCATACATAAACAGAACTGTACCTCGTTTGACCTACGATTTGTTATCACATATCCGTAAATTAATGGCAAGCCATTTTTAAACGGTGATCGACGTGACGCACATAATTAGTTAATAGGCGCGGCACTTCATCAATCAACATATTGACACCCAGCGCGGAAGGTGCGCAAAAAAAGGTTATCAGTCAGTATAGTTAGCGCTTGATTGCCGCTTAGTCAAGCGCAGCGGTAATGTCTATATTGGTACAATTTTAGGGGTTAACGGTACGACAAAAATATTGCACTAATATGGCATCAATAAAATATTCCACTGAAAACTTCGCTCGCGACACAACAACTGCGCGCCGTTCAAATCTTGTACAAATAGTTTTCTCAGGTATAAGTTATTAATTGCTTTGCACCAAAATCAGGAGAAACCAATAATATGCGCCCCATATAAACGCATTAACCTTAGATGGCATTTATCTCAATTTTAACTATCTACCCAACAATTAAATGTTAAAAAGAACATTGAAGAGCTTGATTTAACAAAAACTCCTTAGGATAAATCTTAGTTGAAATTCTTTCTGGCAGATATGGTTGCTATTCACACCTGGCTTAAAAGGGAAATTATTAGAAGCCATTATCCCGCCACGCACCATTTCAGTGCGCAGCGGTTGCCATAACGACGATTATTTTCCCCCTTTTAACGGCTTAACGTTCCGGGATCATCCGAATAAAATCGCGTTTTTCATCCGCGTCTTCATCCGCTGGTGGTTTTGCTGTGGATGGCTGTGCGTCAACCAGACGGCGCAGGAGCGCATTCTGTTTCTTTTGCTCTTCGATAACGGCTTCCAGCAAACGAATCTGCTCACTGGCGCGCACGCTAGCCCGGTTGACAAAGAACCATACAATAAAGGCCACAAGAATGATGATGGCCAGAACGCCATAGTTAAACAGCGGGCTGGTGTTTGCGGCTAATTCGTTCATAACTGCCTCTATAGTCAAAAATCAAACATCTACTCCGCCGCTGATTCTACTCGCTGCCGACGCAAAAGATAATGGGTAGCGACGGAAAGCAGATTATCCCGCCTGCCCTCTCTTTCAGTTATCTCTGATCGATTAGATGGCTAAAGCGCGGCATGCTGCTACAGTAGATTCGCAGCAACGTTGGATGCGCTGCGTTGTGTATCACAAGGAGATAAGATGAAACTACTTATTCGGACGATTATGCTGGTGGCATTAATTTGGTTAGCGATGCTGCTGACCGGCTATGGCGTACTCACCGGCAGCAATAAGAATGCGGCGGGACTTGGGCTGCAATGCAGCTATCTGACCGCACGCGGTATGATTACGGCACAGTATCTGCACACAGACAGCGGTATCGTTGGCGTAACGGATTGTCCACTGCTGAAGAAAAGTGGCGAAGTGGTCGACAATTAAGCGTTGAAACGGGCTGGCAACAGCCCGTTTTTCATTTCAGAAAGGATAGTTGTGGTAGCCCATTTGTTCAGACAGATTGCGCGCCGCACGATGCAGCATCGCCACATATTCATTTTTGGCTTCTTCGGAAAAACGAATGGTGGGGAACGAGATGCTTAGCCCCGCAATCACCACGCCAAAACGGTCAAATACCGGCACCGCGATGCAACGTAAGCCCTCTTCCTGCTCTTCATTATCTTCGCCAAATCCCTGTACTTTTACCTGATCCAACACCGCTAGCAACGCTTCTGCAGTGACAATGGTTTTCGCGGTACTGCGGCGGAATTCCACTTCGCTGAGGATCTCCTGCACTTCAGCGCGATCGCGCCATGCCAGCAGCACTTTACCAATCGCGGTGGTGTGCAATGGATTGCGGCGGCCGATGCGCGAATACATACGCAGGTTATAAAGAGAATCGATTTTATGGATGTAGACGATGCTGTCTTCTTCCAGCGCGCCGAGGTGAATGGTTTCTTTAGTCAGACGCGACAGCTCACGCATCTCAATATCGGCGCTACGAATCAGATCGACGTTCTGCAACGCTTTGGCGCCGAGTTCGAACAGCTTGAGCGTCAGCGAGTATTTCTCACTTTCTCCTTCCTGCGCCACATAGCCAAGCGATTTCATGGTCTGTAAAAAGCGATAAACGGTACTTTTTGACATCATCACGCGTTGGGACAATTCGGTGATGCCGTGATCGCGCTCTTCGCCCAGCGCCTGCAGAATGCCAAACACTTTCATCACTGATGAAACCGAGTCTGGCTGTTTATCATTATCACTGCTCGCCATGGCGCGTATCCTTTTTGACAGTGTTTCAAAAAAAACGGAACAGAAGCGCCAGTATATGCGTTTCAGCCTCATGGCGGCAACGACTGACGCTAAGTGACACATCCACACGTAATTTTATGTCAATGAATGCGGTGCTTTTCGGCAGCGAATTGATTAGCATGATGATATTCACTCTCTTTACTTACTTTACTTATGCCTTCTACTGTTGCCCAGGATGGATTACCGCTTCCACAGCGCTATGGCGCGATCATCACCATTTCACTCGGTATTATGATGGCGGTGCTGGATGGAGCTATCGCCAACGTGGCCTTGCCAACCATTGCGCGTGAATTGAATGCCAGCCCAGCCGAATCGATCTGGATTGTTAACGCCTACCAAATCGCCATCGTTATTTCGCTGCTGTCGCTGTCGTTTCTCGGCGATATGCTCGGCTACCGCCGCGTCTATCAGGTTGGACTCGCGCTGTTTATCGCTACCTCACTGTTTTGCGCCCTCTCCTCGACGTTGAATACGCTGACCGTGGCGCGGGTGCTGCAAGGCTTTGGTGGTGCCGCGTTGATGAGCGTTAACACGGCGCTGATCCGCATCATCTATCCGCAGCGCTTCCTCGGACGCGGTATGGCGATCAATTCGCTGATTGTTGCGGTCTCCAGCGCGGCCGGTCCAACCGTAGCGGCGGCGATCCTGTCTGTTGCCAGCTGGAAATGGCTGTTTCTGATCAACATTCCACTCGGCATCGTTGCGCTGTGGTTGGCATTGCGTTTCCTGCCGGATAACACCCAGAAAGCCAAACAACAGAAATTCGACGTGCCAAGCGCCGTAATGAATGCGCTGTTCTTTGGCCTGCTCATATCTGCACTGAGCGGTTTCTCGCAGGGACAAAACGGCTGGCTGATTGTGGCCGAATTGGTGGCATTGGTGTTGGTGGGCATTGTTTTCGTTCGTCGCCAGTTAGCGATGCCGGTGCCATTGCTGCCGGTGGACTTGCTGCGCATTCCGGTCTTTTCGCTGTCGATCGGCACCTCAATTTGCTCATTCTGCGCGCAGATGCTGGCGATGGTGGCGTTGCCGTTCTTCCTGCAAAACGTGCTGGGCCGGGATGAAGTGGCAACCGGCTTGCTGCTCACGCCGTGGCCGCTGGCAACCATGGTGATGGCACCCATTGCAGGTCGCCTGATCGAGAAGTTCCATGCCGGATTATTAGGCGGATTGGGATTAGCGATGTTCGCTGCCGGGCTATTCCTGCTGGCGCTTTTACCGACGCAGCCAACTGACGTGGATATCATCTGGCGCATGATGCTGTGCGGTGCCGGTTTCGGCCTGTTCCAGTCGCCTAACAATCACACCATCATCACCGCAGCACCGCGTAACCGCAGCGGTGGTGCCAGCGGAATGCTGGGTACCGCGCGTCTGGTGGGACAAAGCAGCGGCGCGGCGCTAGTGGCGCTAATGTTTAATCTGTTCAACGACAGCGGAACACACGCCTCACTGCTGTTAGCGGGCAGCTTTGCCAGCGTCGCTGCCTTGGTGAGCCTGGCGCGCATGACGCAGTCGCGGCAGGCTGCTGAGTCATAGAAACAGCAAGGGCGCCATCTGGCGCCCTTTTTTCTGTCTATTACCGACTACTTCAGGTATTCGCCGCTACGCAGCGCTTCGATACGTTTATCGAGCGGCGGATGCGACATGAACAGCTCGCTCAACGATTTGTTTTTACCGTTGATGCAAAACGCCATCATGCTGCTTGGCTCCTGCGGCTCGTAACTGGTTTTCAGACGCTGCAGTGCGGCAATCATCTTCTCGCGTCCAACCAGTTTGGCAGAACCCGCATCGGCGTGGAATTCACGGTGACGTGAGAACCACATGGTGATGATGCTGGCGAGGAAGCCAAACAGCAGTTCCAGCACCATCGAGACCGCGAAATACACCATCGGATTTCCGTTGCTGCTCTCTTCACCGTCGCGGTTACCCGACAGGAAGCCGGAAGCGATCTGCGCCAAAATGCGCGAGATGAAGATGACAAAGGTGTTCACCACACCCTGAATCAGCGTCATGGTGATCATGTCACCATTGGCGATATGGGCGATTTCGTGCGCCAGCACCGCTTCAGCTTCATCACGGCTCATGTTTTGCAACAGGCCGGTGGAAACAGCGACCAGCGACGCGTCACGGCGTGCGCCTGTCGCAAAGGCGTTAATGTCGGGCGCGTGATAAATCGCCACCTGCGGCATCGCAATGCCAGCCTGTTGTGCCTGGCGGCCGACGGTATCCATCAGCCAGCGTTCCGTCTCATTACGCGGTTGTTCAATGACTTCACCGCCAACGGAACGTAGCGCCATCCATTTAGACATCAGCAGTGAAACAAACGCACCGCCGAAGCCAAACAGACCTGCCATAATCATCAGACCCATAACACTGCTTGACTGGATTCCTGTCAGACTCAAAATCAGTCCGAATACCAACATCACCGCCAGGTTGGTGAGCAGGAAAAGAGCAATACGCATCATAAACGTTAATCTTCCTCAGTTGTGCACGCGCATATGCGCGGATATCTATCCTATGGTCATCGCCGCGCATTTCAAGCAACCTTAATCTTTAAGTGCCTAAAAAGACATAACTTTACATTAGGCAGTGAAGTGCGAAGTTCGCTGCATCAGTAACGCTTAACAACGATTTTAGCGTAAAAAAAAGCACCGCCGAAGCGGTGCTATTTCACAAGCCAGACGGTTACTTCGCGCTTGCGGCAGCAGGCTGAGATTTCTCCAGCTGCGCCATATCGTTAGCGATTTTCACCGTTTCATCCAGATACGGATCCGGCTCTTTATAGTCTTTCGGCAGATCTTCGATGCTCTTCAGCGGCGCTTTACCTTCCGCCTGATAGCGCGCGTTAATGCGCTCCAGACGCAGTGCATCATCTTCGCGGTTCTCTTTCTCACGCTGGGCAAGATTGAGCGACACGATATTACGCTTGTCTTTCATCGCATCGAAACGCGCAATATCTTTCATGATGTACTGGAACTCGCGATCTTTAGCGATGCGATCGGCGTGCTCTTTGGTCAGCTGCGGTACCAGCGGCGCGATATCGCCGGTTTTGGTGTAGCTTGCCGCATTCACACTGTCCCAAGGCAGCGCGTTGTCCTCGAACTTCTCGCCGGTTTCTGCCGCTTCAACGCCGGTTGGCATCAGCAGATCTGGCGTTACGCCTTTACGCTGCGTGCTGCCACCGTTAATGCGGTAGAACTTCTGAATGGTGTACTGTACAGAACCCAGCGCTGGCCACTCTGGACGCAGCATCTGATCGTAGATACGGTTCAGCGAACGATACTGTTGCACGGTGCCTTTACCGAAGGTCGGCTCACCGACAATCAGCGCACGGCCGTAATCCTGCATCGCCGCAGCGAAGATCTCAGAAGCCGAAGCACTGAAGCGATCGACCAGCACCACCAGCGGACCTTTGTAATAGACGATGCCGTCGTTATCGCTGTCTTCACGCACGCGGCCATTGTTATCACGCACCTGCACCACCGGACCGCTTGGAATAAACAGGCCCGAAAGTGAAACGGCTTCGGTCAAAGCGCCACCGCCGTTGGTACGCAGATCGATCACTACGCTGTCGACGTTTTGCTTCTGCAGTTTCTGCAGCTGCACCTTCACATCGTCAGTCAGGCCAACGTAGAAGCCAGGAATGTCGAGCACGCCAACTTTCTGTTTGCCGACGTTATGCACGGTGCCTTTTACCGCGCGATCTTCCAGACGGATTTTTTCACGCGTCAGCGTCACGGTGCGGGTTTTGGTGCCCTTGCCAGCAGGCAGGATTTCCAGGCGTACTTTGCTGCCTTTCGGTCCTTTGATTTTTGAAACCACATCATCCAGACGCCAGCCAATCACATCTTCCATCGGTTTGCCCGGCTGAGCGACACCGACAATGCGGTCGCCCACGCTGATCGCTTTACTCTTCGCCGCCGGACCGCCTGCGACCATCGAGTTGATCACCGTGTAATCGTCATCCATCTGCAGCACTGCGCCGATACCTTCCAGCGACAGGCTCATTTCAGTGTTGAATTGCTCGGTGTTGCGCGGCGAAAGATAGTTAGTGTGCGGGTCGATTTCATGCGCGAACGCAGTCATCGCCAGCTGGAACACATCTTCACTGTTGCTTTGCGCCAGACGACGGATGGCAAAGTTGTAACGCTTGGTCAGCGTTTCGCGGATCTCTTTCTCATCTTTACCGGCCAGTTTCAGGCTCAGTTCGTCATATTTAACTTTGGCATCCCACAGCGCGTTGAGCTCATCGACGCTCTTTGGCCATGGCGATTTTGCCCGGTCAATGTCAATGGTGTCATTGCCGGTGAAATTCATTGGGCGATTCAGCACGCTCAGCGCATATTGATAGCGCTCAAAGCGGCGTTTCTGCGCCAGATTGTAGAGATCGTAAAACACATCCAGCTTACCGCTGCGGAACTCATCACCCACGGTAGTTTTCTTATCGGCGAACTGCGCGATATCCGATGCCAGCAACACGTTATGGCTGTAGTCGAGCAGATTCAGGTAGCGATCAAAAATTTTCGCGGAGAAGTCCTGATTCAAATCGAACTGACGATAGTGAGAGCGGGTGAAACGCGAGGTAACGCGTTCGCTGACGGTGGGATGCTGTGGCTCTTCGTGTAGCTGGGGAATCTGGTCGGCGCGGGTAATATTATCTGCACCAAAGGTGGGGCCTGCTAAAAGCAGGCCCGCGATCATACCGATCTTTAAAATGTTGTTCATGCCAGGGTCAGCCTCCGTTTCAGAACTGCAAATGTTCTGCGCGCACAATCATAGCCATGCCGGAAGCGAGCTGAACCCGAACGCCATCTTTAGTAATTTCAAGAATGGTAGCGTCCATTGCACCTTTGCCTGCAGTCACTTTGATGTTCTGGCCGGGCTGCAACGTTGAGGTATCAGTGACAGGTTTGGCCCGCGGTGGCTGCGGTGCGGCTGCACGCTCAGTCGCGGCCGCACGCGGCGCCTGAGGACGTGGCTTACGCGCGGCATCACCTTCGGCAGCTTTACGCGGAGCAGGCTTGCGCGGACGACGTTCAGCGGTCTCTTCACCGGCTTCACGCTTCTTCGCTTTCTGCTGATCGCGCTGCGCCTGAACGCGGGCTTTCGCTTCTTCCAGTTGCTTGCGCGCATGTTCTACGTGTTGCTCATCCAGCACGCCACAGGCGTTGCCATCGAGATCGACACGAATGGCACCCGCTTTGATGCCATAAAGATAACGCCAGCTAGAGGTATAAAGACGTAAGGCAGAACGCAGTTGCGTCTTGCTCAGGCTCAGTTCGCCTTGAACACGCTCGACCAGATCTTGAAAAATGCCGATTTTGAGCGGACGCGCCTCGCCTTCGGCGCTAAAGCATTGCGGAAAACGTTCCGCCAAAAAGGCGATGACTTCTTTACTGCTATTCAACTTAGGTTGATTTTCCATGAAATTTCCTGATTACAACGGATTTGCCGACCAGAGCAGGCATGAACAGGCGACATTATAATGACAACATCGCCAAATGCTATGTGATCCAGTCGATTAGCTGTGCGTCAGCTGAATAAATTTTACGATGTCGCTGCCCGCCAGCACTTCACAAAGCCCGTCGGTAAGGGCCATCAGCCCCGCTTCGTCCTCGCTATCGAAGCGAGAATAAACCGTACTATCAATGTCTAAAACACCCACGAGGGTGCCATTTACTTTCAGAGGAATCACGATTTCGGCATTACTGGCGGCGTCACACGCGATATGGCCAGGGAACGCGTGCACGTCTTCCACCAATTGCACTTTGTCCTCGGCTACCGCGGTTCCACACACGCCTTTGCCAACCGGAATACGTACGCAGGCGATTTTGCCCTGGAACGGGCCCAGCACCAGCGTGTTCGGTTCCGTCAGTAAATAGAATCCAGCCCAGTTCACGCCTTCCAGGCGTTCGAAAAGCAGTGCACTGCAATTGCCGAGCGCGGCCAGGAACGAGGTTTCACCCGCCAACAGGGCGCGGACATCGCGATTCAAATCCTCGTAAAAAGCTTTTTTGTTCATTGTTCAACCATAACTCGTCACTGGGGTGACCTTGTTGTCACTCAGTTGTTAAAATAAGCACTAATAATCCAGGCGCAGAAGGTGAATCATTCTGTTAGTTACTATACCCTTAGCAGTCGGTGGATAAGCGTATTCTGGTACCACCGAATATTGCAGGCAACTTTGCGCTACTCAGCATGCCGGTAACCGTAACGAACGATGGGCACTTGCGTCACCTATGAAAATTCACGCTATCAGCCAGACGTTGCCCCACGCACGTTATCAGCGTTGTCCGCAATGCGATACCCTTTTTTCCTTACCGGATGTGAAATCGCATCAGACAGCCTATTGCCCGCGCTGCCATGCACAAATTCAGAGCGGTCGTGACTGGTCGATGACGCGACTCACCGCCATGGCGGTGGTCATGATCGTGCTGATGCCGTTCGCCTTTAGCTTGCCGTTAGTTGATATTCGCCTGCTGGGCATGCGTATTAACGCTAGCCTGCTGGAGGGCGTAATCCAAATGACGCAGCAAGGCAACATCCTTACCGCTTCAATGGTGGCGTTTTGCACCATTGGCGCGCCGGTTACGCTGGTCATCGGCATTCTCTATTTGTGGGTGGGCAACGCGCTCGGAATGAACCTGCGCCCGGTCCTGCTGATGATGGACAAGCTCAAAGAGTGGGTGATGCTGGATATCTATCTGGTCGGCGTGGCGGTGGCATCGATCAAAGTGCAGGATTACGCCTCACTGGAAGTGGGCTACGGTTTAGTGGCCTATATTGCGCTGACGGTGCTGAGCCTGCTGACGCTGATCCACCTGAACGTGGAGCAACTGTGGGAACACTATTATCCGCAAGCGATGCCCACCTCCCCGCCTGAAGAGTGGCAAGTGTGCCTGAATTGCCATCAAACCGGTGTAGCCGATGAGCGTGGGCGCTGCACGCGTTGCCACACGCCGCTTGACTACCGCCGACGCCACAGTTTGCAGAAATCCTGGGCAGCGATCATCGCCTCGATTGTGCTGCTGATCCCCGCCAATTTGCTGCCGATTTCGGTGGTCTATGTTAATGGCGCACGCCGTGAAGACACCATCTTCTCCGGCATTCTGGGATTGGCATCGGGCAATATACCGGTGGCCGCGGTGGTGTTTATCGCCAGCATTCTGGTGCCCTTTACCAAAGTGTTAGTGATGTTGACTCTGTTACTCAGCATTCACTTTAAATGCGAACAGGGCTTAAAAACCCGCATTCGCCTGCTGCGCGCCGTCACCTGGGTGGGCCGCTGGTCGATGCTGGATCTGTTCGTCATTGCTGTAACCATGTCGCTGGTCAATCGTGATCAGCTGCTGGCTTTCACCATGGGACCGGCCGCCTTCTATTTTGGTGCCGCCGTTGTCCTGACCATTATGGCTGTAGAGTGGCTTGATAGCCGCCTGATCTGGGATGCACATGCAACAGGAAACGCCGACTACACCGACTAGCGCCAATCTGCGCAACAAGCGCAAGATTTCGCCATTCTGGTTATTGCCCATCATCGCCCTGCTGATTGCCGGCTGGCTGCTATGGACCAACTATCAGGAACGCGGTACGACGATCACCATTAACTTCCAGACTGCCGACGGGATTGTGCCAGGCCGTACGCCGATTCGTTATCAGGGCGTGGAAGTGGGTACGGTGCAAGGCATTGTGCTGAGTGATGACTATCGCAGCATCCAGATTAAAGCCAGCATCAAAAGCGACATGCGCGATGCACTGCGTGAAGACACTCAGTTCTGGCTGGTGACGCCGAAAGCGTCATTGGCGGGCGTCTCCGGGCTTGATGCGCTGGTCGGCGGTAACTACATCGGCATGATGCCGGGTAAAGGTAAAGAGAGCGATCACTTCACCGCACTCGATACCCAACCAAAGTATCGCGTTAATACCGGCGAACTGCTTATCCACCTGCGCGCGCCCGACCTCGGCTCGCTCAACACCGGTTCGCTGGTTTATTACCGCAAAATTCCGGTGGGTCGCGTTTACGATTACAGCCTCAACAACAGCACCGACGGCGTTACCATTGATGTGCTAATTGAGCGCCGCTTTATCAATCTGGTGAAAAAGCAGAGCCGCTTCTGGAATGTTTCCGGCGTTGATGCGGATGTCAGCCTGAGCGGTGCCAAAGTGAAGCTGGAAAGCCTCGCCGCGTTAGTGAATGGCGCGATTGCCTTCGATTCACCTAATGACGGCGAGCAAG
The DNA here is from genome assembly GCF_003208415.1 of Pantoea sp. AG1095. Lineage (NCBI taxonomy): Bacteria > Pseudomonadati > Pseudomonadota > Gammaproteobacteria > Enterobacterales > Erwiniaceae > Pantoea > Pantoea sp. AG1095. Next base: position 1,185,692 of record NZ_QKMJ01000001.1, read on the forward strand.
CTCAGGTGGATGCCAACTACCAGCTCTATCCGGATTTGGCGCGCAGTCAGCGCGGCGTGCAAGTGAAACTGAACCTGCCGAGCGGCGATAACCTGAAAGCCGATAGCACGCCACTGATGTATCAGGGACTGGAAGTCGGCACCTTAACCAAACTCAACCTGCTGGATGGCGGCAAAGTCACCGGCGAGCTGACGGTTGATCCTTCAGTAACCGGTTTGATGCGCAGCGGGACGCGCATTGAAATGCGCACGCCGAAGATCAGCCTGACCGACACCAATCTCAGCAGCTTGTTAACCGGTAATACTTTTGAACTGGTGCCAGGCGAAGGCGAACCGCAGGATCAGTTTACCGTGTTGCCAGCCAGCGAAACATTGCTGCAGAAACCTGACGTGCTGACGGTAAAACTCAGCGCGCCGGAAACCTACGGTATCGATGCCGGCCAGCCGGTGATGTTGTATGGCATGAAAATCGGTCAGGTGATTTCACGCACGCTGGATGAAAATGGCATCAGCTTTGTGGCGGCCATCAATCCGGAGCACCGTAATCTGGTGCACGCTGACAGCAAGTTTGTGGTGAATAGCCGCCTTGATGTCAAGTTTGGACTTGACGGGATGAAAGTGCTGGGCGCCAGCGCGCGCGAGTGGGTAGATGGCGGCATTCGCCTGATTCCTGGCGCGAAAGGCAATCCTTCCAGTCGTTATCCTTTATATGCGGATGCGGAACGTGCCGAAGAAGGCATCGTGGGTGAACAGCCGCCAACCACGCTGAAACTTACCGCCAAAAGCTTGCCGGATGTACAGGCCGGTTCAGTGCTGCTGTACCGCAAATTCCAGGTCGGTGAAGTGGTGGATGTAGTGCCGCGCGCGGATGCGTTTGAAATCTCGATTCATATCCAGCCGCAGTATCGCAAGTTGCTGACCAGCGAGAGTGTGTTCTGGGCCGAAGGCGGCGCCAAAGTGCAACTCAACGGCAGCGGTTTGACCGTGCAAGCGTCCCCGCTCAACCGCGCGCTCAAAGGCGCGATCAGTTTCGATAATCTCACCGGCGCGCAGGCGGCGAAAGGCGTGAAACGCGTGCTCTACTCGTCAGAAACCGCGGCGCGTGCAGTTGGCAGCCAGATTACGCTGCACACCTTCGATGCCAGCAAACTGGCGGCGGGCATGCCGATTCGCTATCTCGGCATCAATATTGGCCAGGTTGAATCACTGGCGCTGAGTTCTGATAACAATCAGGTTGTCGCCAAAGCGGTGCTTTATCCGGAATACGTGCAGGACTTTGCGCGCATCGGCAGCCGCTTCTCGGTGGTGTCGCCGGAGATTTCTGCGGCGGGCGTTAACCATATCGAAACGCTGCTGCAGCCTTATCTCAACGTCGATCCGGGCAAAGGTTCGCCGGCGCGCACCTTTGAACTGCAGGAAAGCACCATCACCGATTCACGCTACCTGAACGGCTTGACGATTTATGTCGATGCCGCTGACGCGGGATCGCTGTCGGTGGGCACGCCAGTGCTGTTCCGGGGCGTTGAAGTGGGCACCGTCACCGGAACGTCGCTGGGCAATATGGCGGATCGCGTGCAGATCGCGCTGCGTATCAGCAAGAAGTACCAGCATCTGGTGCGCAATAATTCGGTGTTCTGGCTGGCTTCCGGCTATAACTTCGATTTCGGTCTGATCGGCGGCGTGTTGAAAACCGGCACCTTCCAGCAGTTCATTCGCGGCGGCGTACAGTTTGCCACGCCGCCGACGGTGCCATTAGCACCGCAGGCCGGCGCCAATAAACATTTCCTGCTACAGGATGAAGCGCCGAAAGCGTGGCGCGACTGGGGCACGGCGATTCCGGACCCTCATTAACCTTAAGCAAATCGGGCAGCCTGGCTGCCCGATTCTTTTTCGCGTGTTACACTTCGCGCTCATTTCGTTTCCCGGTAGATGCCCGTGTCCGATCGCTTTCCCGAAGATTTCCTCGCGCTGATGCGCGCCAGCCTTGCTGACGACGCCGAACTGCAGCGCTTTCTCGCCATTAGCCAGCAACCGCTGCGTCGCAGCTTACGCGTCAACACCTTAAAAATTAGCGTGGATGATTTCCTCGCCCACACCGCCGACTATGGCTGGCGCTTATCGCCCATTCCGTGGTGCGCCGAAGGGTTTTGGATCGAGCGTGACGACGAATCGCTGCCGCTAGGTAGCGTGGCGGAGCATCTGAGCGGACTGTTCTACATTCAGGAAGCCAGCTCGATGCTGCCGGTTACCGCGCTGTTTGACGCCGCACCCGATGCGCGTCAGGTGATGGATGTGGCTGCTGCGCCCGGTTCTAAAACCACCCAGATGGCCGCGCTGATGCGCAATGAAGGCGCCATTCTGGCGAACGAATACTCGGCCAGCCGCGTTAAAGTGCTGCACGCTAACATCAGCCGCTGTGGCGTCAGCAATGTTGCGCTGACCCATTTTGATGGCCGTGTATTTGGCGCCGCGCTGCCGGAGCGTTTCGATGCCATTCTGCTCGATGCACCCTGCTCTGGCGAAGGCGTGGTGCGCAAAGATGCTGATGCGTTGCGTAACTGGACGCTGGCCAGCACCGAAGCGATTGCGGAAACCCAACGTGATCTTCTCGACAGCGCTTTCCATGCCTTACAGCCAGGCGGCACGCTGATTTACTCTACCTGCACTCTGAATCAAATCGAGAATCAGCAGGTGATTCATTGGTTGCAGCAGCGTTATCCCGACGCGGTTGAAATCGTGCCGCTGAACGGTTTATTCGATGGAGCCGATCAGGCGTTAACCGCCGAAGGTTTCCTGCACGTGTTCCCGCAGATTTTCGATAGTGAAGGTTTTTTCGTTGCGCGTCTGCGTAAAACCGCCAGCATTCCCGCGCTGCCAACGCCAACCTACAAAGTCGGCAAACTGCCCTTCTCTCCGGCCAGCCGCAAGCTGAGCGCCGAAGTGCAACAGGCTGCGGCCAAAGTCGGCTTGCGGTGGGATGAAAATCACACGCTGTGGCAGCGCGATAAAGAGCTGTGGCTGTTCCCAGCGGCGCTGGAGGGTTGGCTGGGTAAAGTGCGCTTCTCGCGCATCGGCCTCAAGTTGGCCGAAACCTTCCCGAAAGGCTATCGCTGGCAGCATGAAGCGGTCGTGGCGTTGACGCAGCCGGGCAGCGCGCTGGATTTCGAACTCACCGATGCAGAAGCGGAAACCTGGTATCGCGGTCAGGATATTCATCCGGACACGTTGCCCAGCCGGGATGAGGTGATCGTCACTTACCAGCAGCAGCCGCTGGGATTGGCGAAGAAAGTGGGTAATCGGATTAAAAACAGTTATCCGCGTGAACTGGTGCGCGACGGACGTCTGTTCCGCTAAGCGTTACTGCAACTGCACCAGGGTGAGGCGATTGCCGAAGACCGCGCCGGTATCGATATAATGCTGATTCGCCACATTGAGCGGTTGTTCTAACGGCGTGTGGCCGAAGTAGAAATCACTGGCGCCATCGATGCGGGCTGAACTGCCGCGTTGATGGCGTCCCAGTCGATCGCGACTCCACACCACTTGCTGCCAGTCAACCTCTTTCCCTAACGCATAATGACTGGCGGGATAATCGGCGTGGGCAATCACCACCACGCGATCGCCGAAATCCAGATGCAGGATCAACGGTAACTCAGCACAGTGCTTCAACGCATGGCGCGCAGCAATCAACGCTGCGCCTTTGAGTTGCCAGAACCACTCGCCGCCGTTCATCATCCACAAGGTTTGGTCGCGCCCATCCAGCGCAGCGAGCGCCATCTGCTCATGATTGCCGCGCACGCAGCGAAACCAGGGCTCCTGCATCAGCGCTAAGCAGCCGGGGCTGTCCGGGCCACGATCGATTAAATCGCCCACAGACAGCAGTAGATCCTGCTGCTTATCGAAATCCCGCTTGAGCAGTTGCGCATCGAGTTGGGCGCGGCAACCGTGCAGATCGCCAACCACCCAAATATTTCGCCACATTTGCGCGTTCACCTTTTGGTAAAGCATGTAATCTTCCCCGGTTGACTGGAAGTTTAGTGAGCCCGGCTTAAAGTATAGTCCGGCAACGTTAGCCAGCGGAGGGAACAGCATGAGCGGACGGAAGCAATTCATTGGTGTATTAATCGTTATTTTCATCGGTAGCTTGCTGCTGCTGGAATCACTCGCTCGTCTGGTACATCTGTTATTTGTGGGATAATTACGCGACTTTACATTCCGCGCTAAACGCCTAAACTCCTTTGCGCATCATATAAAGGAGCCTGTATGAGCCAGAATATTTACGACAACCCCACTTTTTTTGCCGGTTACGCCACCTTGCCACGTTCCGTTAAGGGGTTAGACGGCGCGCCAGAATGGCCCGCACTGCGTGTGCTACTACCCGACCTGCATGATAAACGTATTCTCGATCTCGGCTGCGGTTACGGCTGGTTTTGCCGCTACGCGCAGCAGCAAGGCGCGCGTGAGGTGCTGGGTCTGGACGTTTCCGAGAAGATGTTAGCGCAAGCCGCGACCATGACGCAGGGAACCGGGATTCGCTATCAGCGCGCCGATTTAGAATCGCTGCAACTGAACGAATCCTATGATCTCGCCTACAGTTCGCTGGCGCTGCACTACCTCAGCAATATTGACGCACTCTTCGCAACCGTGTTTGAGGCGCTAACGCCGGGCGGCGCGCTGGTGTTTTCCTGTGAGCATCCGATTTACACTGCACCTACTCAACAGCAGTGGATTGTGGATGAACAGCAGCAGCGCAGCTGGCCAGTTAATCATTACCAGCAGGAAGGGGAACGCATCAGCAACTGGTTTGCCGATGGCGTGAAGAAGCAACATCGCAAGCTGGCAACCTGGATCAATGCGTTAATTGGCGCAGGATTTGAGATCGTGCATCTTGATGAATGGGGCCCGAGCGAAGAGATGGTTGCACTCAATCCCGCGCTGGCGGAAGAACGCGATCGCCCGATGATGTTCTTGCTGGCCGCGCGTAAACCGCTCTGAATATTCTCGTGGCGGCAGGATGCTGCCACGTCGTTATTCCATCTATCGCCATTCTTAATTATCAGACAAATTGGTCGCCTGTCTTGGGCGAATTCCTTCTCTGAGCCGCTGACCGTGACTGATTGCATTTTTAATTTTCGCCCTCATCGCGATATACACTATCGCTATAAACCGGCTTCAGTAGACAATCAGCATTTATTGATTGTGATGTCAGGGTTTAACCTTCCTGATCCCACCATCTACGATTTCACCCTTTTGCAGCATACTCAATCGGCGGTGTTGTGGATCAAGGATGATTTCAACGGCTTGCCCGCTTACTATCTGTGCAACAATATGAATTTTGAAATTGAGCATGGGGTCAGCCAGCTTATTCGCTCGGTAATTGAGCTGACAACACCCTCAAACGTTTCCATACTTGGCGCCTCAAAAGGTGGCAGCGCGGCGCTCTATTTCGGTGTTAGGCATAATATTAAAAATATCATTACTGCCGTACCACAGTTTTATCTCGGGGATTATGCAGCCACAATGTGGCCGAATGTGGGTGACGCAATGATGGGATAGACAACGCCCGCAGCCATCTCGCTATTAAATAAGCTTTTGCCGAACGCTATTCGACGCGATCGCCAAACGGACAAGAATATTTACCTATTTACTGCTCTCGCTGATTATCAGCGTGAACAGGAGATTCTGCCTCACCTGGAGTTGCTTGAAAAATATCAAAACTTCAATTTGATCGAATCAGCATCGCCTTGCATCACTCATCATAATGAAGTCACGCGATATAATCTTAATCTCATCCTTGCTCTGATTTATCAGTTAGAACAGGAGATTATCCCACGCTGGGGGCACATCCGTAATGGTAGTCGCTGGGACACTGTACAGAAATGATCCCAGCCAATATTGCTCGTTACAGCGTTCAATGCTTTAGCGAGTAATTAAAAATATCGCCACTAAGAAGAAGGCTAATAAACCCGCGAAAGTCATTGTTCCAATACGCGGCGTTTTTGCCCGCCCAACGACCACACCAATAAAGATACAAAGCAGAGTTAACGTGCCAATCATTACCCAAAGAAGATATTGTGTGTTTGCCATGAAGGATCCTTATTAACCGGCAATAAAACAGATGCGCCAACTTTATACCATTTTTCATGCATGCTGGCTGCAGCTATTTGACCGCAAAATTGTCGGGGTAGATGCTCAGAAGGCTAATTATTAAGTTGCACCGTGCGCGCAACGCACTGATTGCAGTTTCTGCAACTGCTCCAGGCGCGCCTTCACTTTGCTGTTAGCGCTGGCCTTTGCAAGGCCGTTACCGATACCAAAATCCCCGACGAATCCCAATACCGTTAGCGCATCAAACTCGCCGGTTTTATCAATCTGCTGCTTAACGCTTTGGCTTTTAGCGATCTCCTGATTCAGTGCTGCACAGTCATAGGTTTGCGCTTCGGCATCGCTCACTTTGGCGGACTGCGGATACTGTTTCAATGCGCAACCACTCAGCAGCAAGGCGATCAGGATAACGGGCTTGTGCATCTCGCAAGATTCTCTCTATGACGGTAATTTATTTCGGAATAAAAGAAAAAGTAGCATGTGGGTAAGATGGTAAACGTGGGAATAAGTGAAGATATGCGGGGGTTTTTAAAATAAAAAAGCACTGCCTGAGCAGTGCTAATGATTCTGATATCAGGCAATTGCCTGATAAGCCCTGATAATTATCAGGGCAGAATATCCGCTATTAAGCAGTTTTCAACACAATCATTGATGACTTGCAGAAAATACATTTAGCGCCATGTGGGTTCATTTTCGTAATATCGAACGCGGAGGTGCGATATTGTGAACTCTGGCAATGCGGACATCTTAAACGATGATAAATGCGAATAATTACAGACCTAATACATTTGTTGCAGACGGACCTTTTGGACCATCTTCAACTGAAAACTCAACACGCTGACCTTCATCAAGTGAGCGATAATCAGTGCCCTGAATGGCTGAGAAGTGGACGAAAACGTCCTTGCTGCCATTTTCAGGAGAAATAAAGCCGAAGCCTTTTTCTGAGTTGAACCATTTTACCGTTCCAAGAATTTTATTAGACATAATTTTTACCTTTTAAATGAGCCTATTGGCGTAAGGGCCGAGTTGCAGATACGAATCAGAACTTAGGATAAGACTCAAAGAGAAAGGGCTTGAAGCGGCACTAACCGGGATGAGAAATACAATGGGAACTAACCTTCTAACTGTCTGCTATTCAGACCGACGACGCATTAACGCATTTATCTTACCAGGTAGCAAGGTAAAAAAATTTTTATTTCATATAAAAAAGAAAAGCAGAAAATAAAAAAACCCACCGAAGTGGGTTTAATCATCAATCAGGCTGCTTGTCGCCCGACTCCGGTGCCAGACTCTCATCGTCTTTTTCATGCTCATCCGGCTTCACCTTGGTATCTTCTTCAAGCTCATCCGCTTCAATCGGTCTATCAGACATAAATCCTCCTGAGTTGCTTAGAGAATTAAGTGTAGATGCCGGCATAAACGTAAGCCTAGCGCGTGCAGACAATTCATTATCATGCAGATAAAAAAAGACCGAATACGATTCCTATATTCGGTCCAGGGAAATGGCTCTTTGGGAGCCGTGCGCTAAAAGTTGGCATTTTTGCAGGCGAGGACGCCTTGCCATTTAAAGGTAGTACAGGATTGCTGGTTTTCCAGCCAATCATGCGGTTTGGTTGCGAAAGGTGACAACTCTGTGATCGTGGTGACAGAACGAGGAAGCAAGCGTAGCGGCAGAATTGTGCGCTACGCCTGAGAATATGGGATTACTTACCGCACAGTTGCTGTGCGCGGTCGATGATCGGTTGCAGACTCATTTTCTGGCCTGGATGGGCTTTATCAACGGCGACAATGGTGTCGATCGATTGCAGTGTGCCCTGCCCGGCCGTTTTGCGCGCAAAGGCTTTATCGTTGAGCGGATACTGCAACAAAGTGCCCGGGTTAATCGCAAACAGCGCGCCGTCTTTCTCGCAGGTCAACATCACCTCTTCGCGGGTGAAGGGCCATTTGTCTTTTCCAATCTCAAAACGGCTGACGGTAATAATCTGTGCCGCCATCGCCTGGCTGCACAGCGCCATCAATACGCAAGCTGGAATCAGTTTCTTCAGCAAAATATCGACCTCATTTCATCTTCTTGAATGTCACATTCAGGCCGGTGACAGCGTGGCAAACACGCTCACCAACCCAATTACAATAATGGCCAGCAGCAGCTCAAGCTGCGTCAGGCGAATAAACAGATGCGCTGCGTTACTGGCCGCCAGGCGAAAGCGCGGCACCAGCAGATAGCGATTGGTCAGCGCAATAGCGATCATCAGCATGACCAGCAGCACTTTCACCACCAGCAGTTCGCTCCACAGCGTGGCTTGCCAATGCAACGGCGAACCGGCAATCAGCACGCTATTAATGATGCCCGTCAGCAGCGCGAGCGCCACCGCCAGGTGACCGTAACGCGAGAAGCGCATCATGCAGCGAATCGCATCGGTGCGATAAGCGATCTGCCGCGCTTCACGCATCAGTAATAACAGCGGCAGTAATCCGCCCGCCCAGAATGCAGCCGCAATTAAATGCAGCGCGTGATTGCCTTGTTGCAGCAATCCGGGCCAGCCATCGCGCATCGCGGCATGCCCAACACCGGCTAACGCCACCAACTGTAACAGGCCGCTGCATAGCAGCAGATTTTGCCGCAGTGTGCCACGCAGCAGCAGCGCTAACGTGCTCAGCAGTGCGAACGCGATTTCCCAACACCAAACCTGGCCGAAGCGCGTGCTGAGCACCGCCTGCCAGGTTGCGCTGTCACTGACATTGCGCCAGTCGCCGCTCATCAAGCCGGTTTGCGTTGCCAGCATCAACAGGGCGCTAAACAAACTCAGCAGCGCGCTGGTACGGAGAAGTAAAGCTAAACGCTGTGATAGCAGCGGACGATAGCGGCGCGGCGCCAGTAGCGCGGTATAAAAGGCGCTACCGGCGAACAGCAGCACCGACAAAAAATGCAGCGCTCGCAGGCCAATCCACAGCGTACTCAAACTCATCAATCACTTCACGCTGAAGGTGTAACTGCCTTTGGTTTTATGCCCATCAACGGACAGCACATGCCAGTTCACCTGATAGTTGCCCGACGGCAGCGGCTGGCTGATCGGTACAATCAGCTGATCGTGTTGTTTATCGTTGAGTTTGGCTTTCCCGACGGCTACCGGTTGATGTTGTGCATTGAGCACATCCACGCCACTGAATGCCGCTTCAACATCTTCGGTAAAGGTCAGCGTTAAATTCTGCGGGGAGGTTTCCACCACCGCTTTGTCGGCTGGGACCGGGGTTTTCAGGTGAGCATGCGCCATGGCAACCTGGCTGAAGGCCAGCGTTGATGACGCCAGAAGTAGCGCGACGACAGAGTTGAACGCAGTTTTCTTCATGACTTCTTCCCTTTTAAATGCGGCAAACCACCGCAAACGTGGCAGCAGGATACGCCGCCGATCCGCAGGTGTCGAGACTTGCGGTGCGATCCAATCCGCTTGATCCCAGGGTCCGAAACCATTACTTTTGCCCCTATTTATCAGGAGAAAAGCATGAGCCAAAACCTTGCCCTGCTCTCGCAGGAAGAGAAAGACAAAGTCAATGTCGATCTGGCCGCCGCGGGCGTTGCATTCAAAGAGCGCTACAATATGCCGGTGATTGCCGAAATGGTGGAACGCGAGCAGCCCGAAGCGCTGCGTGACTGGTTTCGTCAGCGCTTAATGAACTATCGCCAGGCTTCGCTTAGCCTGTCACGCCTGCCCTACGAACCGAAGCAGAAGTAATTTATGTTACGTGTAATTGATACCGAAACCTGCGGCCTGCAGGGTGGCGTGGTGGAAGTGGCGTCGGTGGATGTCATTGATGGTCAGATCGTCAATCCGATGAGCGACTTAATCTGCCCGGATCGCCCCATCAGTCGTCAGGCGATGGCGGTACATCGCATTACGGAAGCGATGGTGATGGGCAAACCCACGATTGAAGAAGCGATTGGTCGCTATCACGGCAGTCCGCATTATGTGGCGCACAACGCCAGTTTTGATCGCCGCATGTTGCCCATTATGCCGGGCGAATGGATCTGCACCATGACGCTGGCGCGGCAGCTGTGGCCAGGCATCAAATATGGCAATCAGGCGCTGCGCCACAGCCTGAAGCTGGATGTCACGCCACCGGCCGAACTGCATGCGCACCGCGCGTTGTATGACTGCTACGTCACCGCTGCGCTACTGATCCGCATTATGGAAACCTCCGGCTGGAACGCCGAGCAGATGGCGAATTTGTGCCAGCCCGCGCCCGTAAGCGGCGATGTGTTCCCGTTCGGCAAATATCGCGGTCAGAGTATTGGCAGTATCGCGCGTAAAGATCCCGGCTATCTGCGTTGGGTGCTGGAAAATGTGCGTGATTTGCGCCCACCGTTACGGCAGGCGCTGCGCAAGTATGTGAAGAGCGATCAGTAATCGACGCGGTCTGGCAAGCTGCCCTGCGCCAGGCCAATCAGGAAAGTGAACTCCTGCGCCACCCCTTCATACGCTTTGAAGCGGCCCGATTTACCGCCGTGGCCAGAATCCATCTCGGTGCAAAGTAACAGCAGCGAATCGTTGGTTTTCAGCTCACGCAGTTTCGCCACCCACTTAGCCGGTTCCCAATACTGCACCTGTGAATCGTGCAGACCGGTGGTGACCAGCAAATGCGGATAGGCTTTGGCCTCGATGTTGTCATACGGACTGTATTGGCGAATAGAGTGATAGAACTCCGCCTGTTCGGGATTGCCCCACTCATCGTATTCGCCGGTGGTCAGCGGAATCGTCGGATCGAGCATGGTCGTCACCACATCGACAAATGGCACCTGCGCCACCACGCCATGGAACAGCTCCGGCGCCATGTTCACCACGCCGCCCATCAGTAATCCGCCGGCGCTGCCGCCCATCGCGTAGAGCTGCTGGCGATGACCATAACCCTTCGCCACCAGCGCTTCGGTGACATCAATAAAATCCGTGAAGCTGTTGATTTTATTCTTCAGGCGGCCACCGTCGTACCATTGCTGGCCGAGCTCGCCGCCGCCGCGCACGTGAATTATCGCGTAGACGAAGCCGCGCTCCAGCAAGCTGATGCGGCTGGTGCCAAAGCTGGCATCCATGCTGCTGCCGTAAGCGCCGTAACCGTATGCCAGCAACGGATTGTTGCCGCGCTGGAAATGCTTGCGGTGATAGACCAGCGAAACCGGAACCTCTGTGCCATCACGCACCGTGATCCACAAATGCTCACTTTTGTAATCCTCCGATTTGAAGCCCGGCACCGGCGTGCGCTTCAGTACGCGACGATCGCCGGTTTCCATGTTCAGTTCAAACAAGGTGGTCGGCGTGGTCATGGAAGAGTAGCCGTAGCGCAAGGTGTCGCTTTCCGGCGAAGGATTGTAGGCAAGCCAGGTGACATAGGCGGGATCGTCGAAGGCGATACCAAAGCTTTCGCCGCTCTCACAGTTTATCTGCCGCAAGGTGTTTACGCCGTGCTGACGCTCTTCGACTACCAGCCAATGACGAAACAGCTGAAAATCTTCCAGCACCACATTGTCACGCGCCGGGATCAGCGATTGCCAGCGTGCTTCCGCCAGCCACGCGCTGCGATAAAGCCCGAAATTTTTGCCATCGCGATTTGAGCGGATATAGAACTGATGATTGTAGTGATCGATGCTGTATTCGTGGTCGCGGCGACGTGGGCAAAAGGATTGTGGCTGTGCATCAGGATATTCGGCGTCGATCAGCAAAATCTCGCTGGTGTTGGTGCTGTACAACGCAATCAGAATAAAGTGCTCGGAAGTGGTTTTGTGCACGCTGAGGTGAAAAGAGTCATCCTTCTCTTCATACACCAGCTGATCGTCAGATTGCGGATGTCCCAGTTCATGACGCCACACCTGATACGCCAGCAGCGTTTTCGGATGCTTACGCACGTAATAGAGCGTGCGGGAATCGTTGGCCCAGGCCACGCTGGATGACGCATTGGTCAGCACTTCCGGATACCAGCTACCGCCCTGCAAATTACGGAAGCGAATGCCGTATTGGCGGCGCGACAGGAAGTCTTCCGCTAAGGCCATCACCTGATTGTCCGGTGTAATCGCCAGCGCGCCCATGGTGTAAAAATCACTGTGCGCAGCCCGCTGGTTTCCATCGAGCAACAGCTGCCAGGGCTCATCAGCTGGCGCGTCAACGGGCTGCCGGAAATAAGCCGGATACTCGTTGCCCACTTCATAGCGGCTTTGATAGCGATAACCGTTTTTCACATAGGGCACCGAGTGATCCTGCGGTGGAATACGGTCAACGATCTCTTTCAGCACCCGTTCCTGCAGCGGATTCTGCGACGCCATCATCGCACGGCCGTAATCATTTTCGGCGTGCAGATGGGCCAGCACCTCTGGATTCTCGCGGTCGTCATCACGTAACCAGTGATAATTATCGATGCGCGTTTCACCGTGCAGCTTCATGACATGGGGAATTTTTTTCGCGTGTGGCTGATTCATTAGGCTCTTCTCCCTGAAGGACAACATTCAGCAAGCGTGGCACTAATCACGCACGATGCCAAGCTACACGCAGCATCACTTTATGCAGGGTAAGCCAAAGATGAAAAGCGAAGGCTGCGGATGCAACCTTCGCACGGAATTAAGCAGCTTTTTCCGCGTCGATATCGCGCTGGATACCGTCGCGCACATCCTGGGGAATTTTCAGCGCATCGCCGAGCGCGGAGAGATAGCTACGCTCCATAAAGTGGTCGACATCAATGGCTGCACAGCTGAGGAAATAGAGTTCCAGCGCCTCTTCTTCGTTTTTAACGTCAGCGGCCAGCCAGTTAGGATCGAGCGGGCGATTCATCGCCTGCTGAATCAGCGCTTCGGCTTGTGCGCCGTAGCCGGCCTGCTGGATATTTTGCTCAATTGCGGCACGCTCTTGATCGTCAATGTGACCATCACTTTTCGCCGCGAACACCAGCGCCGTGACCAGACGCTCTGCGCGTTGATCCATCGGCGTTTGCAGCTGGCCGAAGTCCGCATCGTCCTGATGGGTTTCACGTATGCGCTGTTTGTATTTGTTCCACAATAGCGCGCCCGCCGCCGCGCCGCCGCCCAACAGCAAGGCTTTGCCGCCATATTTGGTCAGCAGCTTACGCGTGGATTTGCTGCCTACCAGCAATCCCGCCAGCCCGCCCAATGCGCCCGGGGCCAGCATGTCACTTAAACCGCCCGATTTTCCGTCTCCACCCTTTTTCGCCAGCACCGATTGAATTTGCTGCAGCCAATTGCTCATCGTTTAACTCCTGTTTACTTTTCCGTTCTCCATGCTGCCGCAGGCTGTGTCAGTTAACGTCAGAGCGGGAAAAGTATGGCAAACCTCATCGCGGCGAAAGCGTGAGTACGCAAACGTTTTCGTTTATACTGCGCGCGCATTTTGACTGCTAAGGTGAAATTATGACGACTCTCGGAACCGCGCTGCGCCCTGCCGCTACGCGTGTCATGCTGTTAGGTTCAGGCGAATTAGGCAAAGAAGTGGCACTTGAGTGCCAGCGTCTTGGTGTGGAAGTGATCGCGGTGGATCGTTACGCCGATGCTCCGGCGATGCACGTTGCGCATCGCAGCTATGTGATCAACATGCTGGACGGCGACGCGCTGGCCGCGCTGATTGCAGAGGAAAAGCCGCACTTCGTGGTACCAGAAATTGAAGCCATCGCCACCGAAAAACTGCTGGAGCTGGAAGCGCAAGGTCAGAAAGTGGTGCCGACCGCACGCGCCGCACGTCTGACCATGAACCGCGAAGGCATTCGCCGTCTGGCGGCGGAAGAGTTGTCCTTACCAACATCGACTTACCAGTTTGCTGACAGCAAAGAGAATTTTGTGGCCGCGGCTGAGGCGATTGGATTCCCGTGCATCGTTAAGCCGGTGATGAGCTCATCCGGTAAAGGCCAGAGCTTTATTCGCGAAGCCAGCCAGCTGGAAAAAGCCTGGGATTATGCGCAGCAAGGCGGACGTGCCGGTGCGGGCCGCGTGATCGTTGAAGGCGTGGTGAAGTTTGATTTTGAAATCACCCTGCTGACCATCAGCGCAGTAGACGGCATTCACTTCTGCGCGCCGATTGGTCATCGTCAGGAAGATGGCGATTATCGTGAATCATGGCAGCCGCAGCAGATGAGTGAACTGGCGCTGCAACGCGCGCAGGATATCGCCGCTAACGTGGTAAAAGCGCTCGGAGGATACGGCCTGTTTGGCGTGGAGCTGTTCGTGTGCGGTGATGAAGTGGTGTTCAGCGAAGTGTCACCGCGTCCGCATGATACCGGCATGGTCACGCTGATTTCGCAGGATCTGTCCGAGTTCGCGCTGCATGTGCGCGCTTTCCTCGGCCTGCCGATTGGCGGCATTCGTCAATACGGTCCCGCTGCGTCGGCAGTGATTTTACCTGAGCTGAACAGCCAGAACGTCGTGTTCGGGAATATCGAAGCCGCGCTGGGCGCCGGATTGCAGCTGCGCCTGTTTGGTAAGCCGGAAATCGCCGGTCAGCGCCGTTTAGGCGTGGCTTTGGCAACCGGTGAAAACACCGATGACGCTATCGCGCGCGCCGTGGCGAGTGCGGCCGCGGTACAAGTCGAAGGTTAAGTAAGATTAAGTGGTCGCCATCAATGGCGACCAATTCATAAACTTATGCGCGTGCCCCTTCAACCGCTTCACGCGCCAGACGCGTAATACGATCCCAGTCACCGCTTTCCAACGCATCATTCGGTACCAGCCACGAACCGCCAATGCACAGCACGCTTTTCAGCGCCAGATAGTCTCGATAGTTGGCTGGCGAGATGCCGCCAGTTGGACAGAAACGCACCTGCGGGAATGGACCGCCAATCGCGGATAATGCTTTCACGCCACCATTGGCTTCCGCCGGGAAGAATTTGAACTCCCGCAAGCCGTAATCCATGCCAGTCATCAGTTCTGAAACCGTGCTGATACCTGGAATCAATGGCACCGGACCTTCAACCGCGGCTTTCAGCAGCGATTCCGTCAATCCTGGGCTGATGACAAACTGCGCACCGGCGTCAGTGACTTCTTTCAGTTGCTGGGTGTTGATCACCGTGCCCGCACCGACAATCGCTTCCGGTACTTCTTTAATCATTGCACGCAGCGCGTCCATCGCCACCGGGGTACGCAGCGTCACTTCCAGCACTCGCACACCGCCAGCCACCAGCGCTTTCGCCATCGGCACCGCGTGTTCCAGCTTGTTCACCACAATGACCGGCACGACCGGGCCAGTTTTCAGGATCTGTTCAGCACTTGTTTTCCAGTTCTTCATCACGTTTCCTTAGTTGCATCAGCCCGGCGTTTAGCCACGCTGTCAATAATTGGGCTCTACCATACAAGATCGTCTGGAGCGGCGTCCATCGGATATCAGAATTTTTTGAAACTCTGGTTCACTTTTCAGAAAAATGAATTCTGGACGTAAAAAAGCCCGCACATTTGGCGGGCTCAACATGAGGTTTCTATTCGAACTCGTTCCAGGAACGACCATCGCGAGTAATCATCGCGACAGAGGCAACCGGTCCCCATGTTCCCGCCTGATACGGCTTCGGCGCTTCGGCATCGGCGCTCCAGGCATCAATGATCGAATCCACCCAGCCCCACGCTGCTTCAACTTCATCACGACGCACAAACAGCGCCTGAATACCGCGCATGGTTTCCAGCAGAAGACGCTCGTAAGCATCGGCCAGATGCGACTGGTTGAAGGTTTCGGAGTAGCTCAAATCCAGCTTGGTGGTCTGCAGTTTATGCTTGTGGTCAAGTCCCGGCACTTTGTTCAGTATTTCGATATCCACGCCTTCGTCCGGCTGCAGACGAATGGTCAGCTTGTTCTGCGGCAGTTCAGCGTACGAATCCTTAAACAGGTTCATCTCAGGATTCTTGAAATACACCACCACTTCAGAGCATTTGGTTGGCAAGCGCTTGCCGGTACGCAGATAGAACGGCACGCCAGCCCAACGCCAATTATCGATATCCACGCGAATAGCAACAAAGCTTTCCGTGGCGCTCTGCTTGTTAGCGCCCTCTTCTTCCAGATAACCTGGCACTTTCTTGCCCTGCACAAAGCCGGCGGTGTACTGACCGCGTACGGTTTTCTCGCGCACGTTGGTTTGATCAATACGACGCAGTGAGCGCAGCACTTTCACTTTTTCATCACGAATCGCATCCGCGCTCAGATCGGACGGCGGCGACATGGCAATCATGGTGAGGATCTGCAACAGGTGGTTCTGAATCATGTCACGCATCTGGCCGGCTTTGTCGAAGTAACCCCAACGGCCTTCGATGCCCACCTCTTCTGCCACGGTGATCTGCACGTGATCGATAGTGCGGTTATCCCAGTTGTTGACGAAGATGGAGTTGGCAAAACGCAGCGCCAGCAGGTTGAGCACCGTCTCTTTACCGAGATAGTGGTCAATACGGAAAACCTGGCCTTCTTCGAAGTATTTGCCGACGCTGTCATTGATCTCTTGTGAGGTTTCCAATGAGGTGCCGAGCGGCTTTTCCATGACTACGCGTGCCGGTTTGGCGTTCAGCTTGGCGGCGCCCAGACCGTCGCAAATCGCGCCAAAGGTGCTTGGCGGCATGGCGAAGTAGTTAATGGTGACGCGGTTTTTCTGGTCAAGCATTTTGCCCAGTTTGGTGAAATGCGAGGTATCATTTACGTCGAGGTTACAGAAGTCGAGACGGCTGCTGAGAGTATCCCACAGCGCTTCATCGATCTTCTCTTTCATGAAGGTTTCCAGCGCTTCACGTACCACTTTGGTATACGCGGCTTTATCCCAATCCGCGCGCCCCACGCCAATAATGCGAGTGGTTTCATGAATCTGACCGGCTTTTTCCAGCTGATACAGTGATGGCAACAGTTTACGGCGCGCGAGATCGCCTTTGGCACCGAAAATCACCAGATCGCATGCCTGGGCTGTTTGTGTAACCGCCATTTTCCTCTCCTCGTTGCAGGATATACCCGGCTTGAGCGTTCTCATCACGCCAGGTCCTTATTGTAATTTTCTTACAGCACAATGTACGTTTTTAGCGGGTTTAGGACAACCCGAACGCAGTGTTTTGCTGGCGTTAACTGTGAACGTAATAAAGGTGTTAAGTGTGTTGTAGCGTGCCATTTGAGCACATTTTCTGTTTCGATATTTGTCGTGGCAAAACACGTCAGCGATCAAAGTATCGCAAAAAAATCGCGTTTACATTTGTCCTCCGCTGCGTGCGAGGGGCTATTACACGGTATATTCTTGTGAATTGGCAGCGATTTCATTGATTGATGAACGCGAAAAAGTGATTGACGCTCATTAGGTTAAACCATGCTGGAACAGATTCAGGCGCAACTCGATGCGTTAAGCAAATCAGAACGTAAAGTCGCAGAGCAGATTCTTGCCGCGCCGCAACAGGCGATGCACTCCAGCATCGCCACGCTGGCACGCGCCGCTGACGTCAGCGAACCGACGGTGAATCGCTTCTGCCATCGTATGGGCACGCGCGGCTTCCCTGACTTCAAATTGCAGCTCGCGCAGAGCCTGGTCAAAAGCCCGAACTGGGTGAGTCGCGATGTGGAAGAAAATGACAGTGTGGAAAGCTACAGCCACAAAATCTTTGATTCCGCGTTAGCGGGCCTCAGCCGCGTCCGCCAGCAACTCGATTCTCAGGTGATTCGTCAGGCGGTTCAGGCGCTGTCAAAGGCGCATAAAATTGCCTTTTTTGGCCTTGGTGCCTCCGCCGTGGTGGCACATGACGCCACCAATAAATTTTTGCGATTTAATCTGCCGGTCATCTGGTCAGAGGATATTGTGATCCAGCGCATGAGTTGCATAAATAGTGGTCCAAACGATGTGTTTGTTCTCATCTCACATACTGGTCGCACCAAAAATATGGTAGAACTGGCTCGCCTGGCGCGTGTAAACGCTTCCACTGTGCTGGCTATCACTTCTCCGGGTTCCCCGCTGGCGGCGGAAGCCACGCTGGCTTTGACGCTCGACGTACCCGAAGATACCGATATCTACCTGCCAATGGTTTCCCGCCTTGCACAATTGACCGTGATTGATGTTCTGGCGACAGGGTTTACCCTTGAGCGCGGCGCTGCTTTCCGTGAAAATTTGAAACGGGTGAAAGAAGCGCTGAAAGATTCACGCCTGGAGAAACAGGCGCAGGAAAATAATTAACATCACATTCACAATGTGAGTCGAATCACAGCCCATCGATCATATAGAATAGATGAACACTACGTGTCACTTGAGAGCGACACGATACTTTGCTAACGGAGTCCTTCATGTCCAGACGTCTCAGAAGAACCAAGATCGTTACAACCCTCGGTCCAGCCACCGATCGCGACAACAACCTCGAAAAAATCATCGCGGCGGGTGCTAACGTTGTACGACTCAACTTCTCCCACGGCACACCGGAAGATCATCAGCAGCGCGCCAATAAAGTCCGTGAAATCGCGGCGAAACTGGGTCGTCACGTAGCGATCCTTGGCGACCTGCAAGGCCCAAAAATTCGCGTATCGACCTTCAAAGAAGGCAAAGTGTTCCTCAACGTCGGCGATCGTTTCCTGCTGGATGCTGATTTAACCAAAGGCGAAGGCGATAAAGAAAAAGTCGGTATCGACTATAAAGGCCTGCCAGAAGATGTAGTGCCCGGCGATATCCTGCTGCTGGACGACGGTCGCGTGCAGCTGAAAGTGTTGGAAGTTCAGGGCGTAAAAGTGTTCACCGAAGTCACCGTCGGCGGCCCGCTCTCTAACAATAAAGGCATCAACAAACTCGGCGGCGGTCTCTCTGCCGATGCGCTGACCGAAAAAGACAAAGTTGATATCGTTACCGCCGCGAAAATCGGCGTGGATTATCTGGCGGTCTCCTTCCCGCGTAACGGCGAAGATATGAATTATGCCCGCCGTCTGGCGCGCGACGCTGGCTGCGACGCCAAACTGGTGGCGAAAGTGGAACGTGCTGAAGCCGTTGCCTCACAGGAAGCGATGGATGACATCATCCTTGCCTCTGATGTAGTGATGGTTGCGCGTGGCGATTTGGGTGTGGAGATTGGCGATCCTGAGCTAGTGGGTATTCAGAAAGCGTTGATCCGTCGTGCGCGCCAGCTGAACCGCACCATCATCACCGCCACGCAGATGATGGAGTCGATGATTACCAATCCAATGCCAACGCGTGCCGAAGTCATGGACGTGGCGAACGCCGTGCTGGATGGTACCGATGCGGTGATGCTGTCGGCGGAAACCGCTGCTGGCCAGTATCCGGCTGAAACCGTCTCAGCGATGGCGAAAGTGTGCCTCGGCGCAGAGAAAATCCCGAGCGTTAACGTTTCTAAGCACCGCCTGGAAGTACAGTTCGATAACGTCGAAGAAGCGATTGCCATGTCGGCGATGTATGCTGCCAACCATCTGCAAGGGGTTTCAGCGATTATCACCATGACCGAATCGGGCCGTACCGCGCTGATGACCTCACGTATCACGTCCGGTTTGCCGATCTTCGCCATGTCACGTCACGAACGTACGCTGAACCTGACGGCGCTGTACCGTGGTGTTACGCCAGTGTTCTTCGACAGCAACAACGATGGTGTTGCTGCCGCGCACGATGCAGTGAATTTGCTGCGCGAAAAAGGTTTCCTGGTTTCAGGCGACCTGGTGATTGTCACCCAGGGCGACGTGATGTCGACCACTGGTACCACCAATACCAGCCGTGTTTTGCGCGTAGACTAATACGCACCACCCACAGCGGCTGTAACAACATGGACAAACGCGACTGCCTGGCAGTCGCGTTTTTATTTTTTTGACAAGGAGGCCAGATGGCCCGCTATCAACCTATCACTCAACTCACCGGGCGCGTGCTGCTGTTCCCGCTCGCGCTGGTACTCTTCGAGTTCGCCACCTATATCGCGCATGACATGATTCAGCCCGGCATGCTGCTGGTGACGTCTGAATTCAGCGTCGGCCCGGAATGGGTTTCGACCTCGCTGACCGCGTATCTGATGGGCGGCGTGGTGCTGCAATGGCTGCTCGGTCCGCTCTCTGACAAATATGGCCGCCGGCCGGTGCTGCTGTTTGGCATCCTGTTCTTTGCCGCCGCCTGTATTCTGACAACGTGGGTGAGCAGCATTGAGGAGTTTGTCGCGCTGCGCTTTGTGCAGGGTATTAGCCTGTGCTTTATTGGCGCCGTCAGCTACGCAGCGGTGCAGGAAGCCTTTGACGAGGCGCTGGCAGTACGCATGATGGCGCTGATGGCCAACGTCGCGCTGCTGGCACCGCTCGCTGGTCCGCTGGCCGGAGCCGCGTGGCTCACCGTTGGCGAGTGGCGCAGCATGTTCTGGCTGTTTGCCATCTGCAGCGTGATTGCGTTTGCCCTGCTGTGGCGCGTCATGCCGGAAACCGCTGGCGATCGCAGTCACTCTATCGCCCTGCCAACGCTGGCGCGCGGCTATGCGCGTTTGGCGCGCGATCGTCAGGTGATGTACGGCTCCTTTGCCATTGGTTTGGTGTTTATTCCGATCCTGACGTGGGTAGCGCTGTCGCCAGTGATTCTGATGCACGATGAAGGATTGTCACGCATGCAGTATGCGCTGCTGCAGCTACCGGTGTTTCTGGCGATGATTGCCGGCAACATCACGCTCGGCAAACTGGCTGGACGCGTGCCGATTGAGCAGCCGGTGAAGTTTGCCGCCTGGCCGATTCTGATTGGTTTGAGTATTTCGCTGCTGGCTAATTTGCTCGATAGTCACACCTATCTGCTGCTGACAGCCGGGTTAAGCTTGTACGCTTTCGGCGCAGGCATGGTGAATGCCGGTCTGTACCGTTTGACGCTTTACTCCAGCAACGAAGGCAAAGGCAGCGTGGCGGCGATGCTCGGGATGATCAGTATTCTGACCTTAGCGGTAGGCATTGAGCTGGCGAAAAGTGGCTACTTCAGCGGCGGCACACCGTGGTTTAGCGGGATTAACTTCGCCGCTGGCGTGCTGTGGTTTGGTCTGGTGACCCTGTTCCTGCGCGAACGTAAACGTCGCAGTCACGTGGCGGCAATAGAATGATAAAGGGGCCAGACGGCCCCATGTTTATTTCCTACGAGGATAAAGATCTTTGCGCGCATAAGGTTCGATATCCCCTTCCTTACGCGTTTTCAGCAGCTTCAGAATCCAGGTGTACTGTTCCGGATGCGGTCGCACGAACACTTCAACTTCTTCATTCATGCGACGCGCAAGCGTATTGTCATCGGCATCCAGCAAGTCATCCATTGGCGGACGCACATAGATTTCCAGACGATGGGTTTCACTGTTGTACACCGGGAACAGCGGCACAACGCGTGCGCGGCATACTTTCATCAGGCGGCCCACTGCAGGCAATGTGGCTTTGTAAGTAGCAAAGAAATCCACAAATTCGCTGTGTTCCGGACCGTGATCTTGGTCCGGCAGATAATAGCCGTAATAACCCTGACGCACCGACGCGATAAACGGCTTAATGCCGTCATTCCGCGCATGCATACGGCCACCAAAACGGCGTCGCACGGTATTCCACAGATAATCCATTAACGGATCGCTTTGATTGTGGAACATCGCCGCCATCATCTGGCCTTCAGACGCCAGCAGCATCGCTGGAATATCCACGCCCCAGCCATGCGGCACTAAAAATATGACGTTTTCTTTGTTGGCCTGCAGTTGCTCAATGATTTCCCGTCCGTGCCAGTCAACACGTTTGCGAACATGCTCGGGATTACGCATGCCCAATTCGGCCATCATCGCCATCGCCTGCGGTGCGGTGGCAAACATACGATCAGCAATCTCTTCGCGCTGCGCTTCACTCAATTCCGGCAGGCAATAATAGAGATTGATCAGCGCACGGCGGCGCGCACTTTTCGCCAGCTTACCGGCGAACTTGCCCAATCCGCCCAGTATCGGATCGCGCACTTTAGCGGGAAGCAATGCCATGCTGGCCAGCGCGCCAACCGCCAACCAACTTCCCCAGTATTTCGGCTTTAAAAAAGAACGTTGAAAAACGGGAATAAACTCGCTGTTATTTTTCTTTCGGGTTTCCATGCACTCGCCTCTGACAATGACCGGTCAATAATAGTGACGGTGGTTAATTTTGCAATCTTCATGCGCCAGATAGCAAAAAACCGACGAAGAATCCGTCGGTTTTTAAGTGTTACGCGCAATAATGCGCTATTTCAGCGTCAACTGCGGCAACCAGGTTTTGACTTGCGCCATGTAAGTGCTGCGATCTTTACCCGTCAGACCCTCCATGCGCGGCAGTTTTGCCGTCAATGGATTCACCGCCTGATTGTTAATCCATACTTCATAATGCAGATGCGGACCGGTCGAACGTCCGGTGTTACCCGACAACGCAATACGATCGCCGCGTTTCACTTTTTGCCCCGGTTTCACCAACGCTTTACTCAGGTGCATATAACGCGTCATGTACTGACGACCGTGACGAATTGCCACGTAATTCCCGGCAGCACCACCGTTTTTCGCCATCACCACTTCACCATCGCCCACGGCTAACACAGGCGTACCAATAGGCAGCGCGAAATCGACACCTTTATGCGGTGCAATACGGCCGGTTACCGGATTAAGGCGACGCGGATTGAAGTTGGAAGAGACACGATACTGCTTAACAGTAGGGAAACGCATAAAGCCACGCGCTAAACCAGACGCGTTGCGATCGTAGAACTTGCCGTCTTCCGCACGGAACGCGTAGTAGTCTTTACCGCCGGTGCGTAAACGCACGCCAAGCAATTGGCTTTGGGCACTTTTGCCATCGAGCATTTCACGAGACATCAGCACGCTAAAGTCATCACCGGCGCGTAGTTTGCGGAAATCCATCTGCCACTGCATCGCTTTGATGACGTTGCTGGTTTCTGCGCTGGTTAAGCCCGCACGCTGGGCACTGGCAGCAAAACTGCCGCGCACTTCACCTTTCAGTACGTTATTTTGCCACTCACCCTTTTGCAGCTCCTGCTGCATCTTAAAGCTGCCGTTGTCGGCGCGCTGATAAGTACGGGTTTCACGACGATCGATTTCCCAGCTGAAGGTTTGCAGTTGTCCATCAGCATCCAGCGTCCAGCTCAGTTGCTGACCAACGCGCATGTTGCGCAGATCTTTATCGCTACTGACTAATGCGTTGATATCTCCCATCTCAATACCGTACTGATTTAACGCGCTGCTCAGCGTATCACCTGAAGAGACGGTGTACTCATGTACGTTGGGATTGTCCGGAACGTCATTATCAATGTCGTCAGCAGGAATATCGTCGGACGGTTCTTCCGTTGTCTGGTCAATCGGCTCGCTGGCTTCGGGCAACAGCGTGCGCAGTTCGTCTTTATCCAACGTAATGGTTTTCACGATGGGGGCAACATCACGCGGATGGTAAACGTAAGGCCGCCATACTGCAACGGCCAATGTGACAACGGTTAATGAACCCAGCATAACGCGGTGGGGGCGCGGCAAATTGTTAAATGCGAGGGCGACAGAGCGGGCTATCTGCTGCACTTTTACCTATTCCTCATGCTCCATTCAGGCAGCTCGCATACTGGCTCGACAGCTGTGAAAGAAATTTCACGTAGCTGTCTTTGGATAAGCTGATGTCCATACCCAACGGATCTAACGTGCCTTTACGTACGGAAGTTCCACGGGACACGGCATCGATGACGGCCGGTCTGAATTGTGGTTCAGCGAAAACGCAAACGGCTTTCTGCTCAACCAACTGTGTTCGTATTTGATGTAAACGCTGGGCGCCCGGCTGGATTTCAGGATTGACGGTAAAATGACCTAAAGGTGACAAACCGTAATGTTTTTCAAAGTAGCTGTAAGCATCGTGAAAAACGAAATAACCCTTGTTCCGCACAGGCGCGAGTTGCGCGCCGATGTGTTTGTCTGCATCGGCTAATTCTGCCTTAAATTCCTGCAGATTAGCGTCAAGTTTGGCTTTGCTTTGCGGCATAAGTTCCAATAATTTTCCATGGATTGCAACCGCAGATTGTAAGGCCATGTCAGGGGACATCCACAGGTGCATATTAAACTGTCCATGGTGGTGGTGCGCATGAGACCCGTCCTGGTCTTCGGAATTTTCTGAGTCGTGATCGTGAGCGTGACCATGCTCATGTTCCTCATCTTCATCATCGCCGCTAATCAATAGCGGTTTTATGCCCGGCAATGCGGCAATTTCGAGGTTTTTACTGGCGGGTAATTCGGCCGCTGACTTAGTAAGAAAGGCTTCCATCTCTGGGCCTGTCCACACTACTAAGTCTGCGTTTTTAATACGTTTTACATCAGAGGGACGCAAGGCATAATCATGCTCTGAGGCGCCATCAGGCAGCAATACTTCAACCGGCGTAATACCCTCTGCGATAGCCGCTGCGATAAATCCGATAGGTTTGATTGAAGCGACAACTGCGGAGTGCGCGGGTAATGCGCTTGCCGCGCCAATTGCCGCAGCAGTAAGGGTGAAAATCAGGCGCTTTTTATTGTGTAACATAATACGTCATTCCATCGTGAACCGTTGATGGAATGTGATATTATAACATTCGAAATTCTATGCAACCCGTAAATAACATGTCGCCACTTGTTACCCTTGAAAAAATTTCTGTGAAGTTCTCCCAGCGTCCGGTGCTTGCAGGTATTAGCCTCGCACTTGAGCCGGGGAAAATTCTCACCCTGCTCGGCCCGAACGGCGCCGGTAAATCCACGCTGGTTCGCGCGGTGTTGGGGCTACTGAAACCCACCAGCGGCAGCGTCAAGCGCGCCGCTAATTTGCGTATCGGCTACGTGCCGCAAAAACTGCACATCGACCCAACGTTGCCGATCACCGTGGAACGCTTTATGCGCCTGTCGCGCGGCACCAAACGCGATGCCATTTTGCCGGCGCTCAAGCGCGTGCAGGCCGGGCATCTGCTGCATGCAACGCTGCAAAAACTTTCCGGCGGTGAGACACAACGTGTTTTGCTGGCGCGTGCATTACTCAATGAACCGCAGCTTTTGGTATTGGATGAGCCGACACAAGGCGTTGATGTCAACGGCCAGGTCGCGCTGTACGATTTGATCGATCAGCTGCGCCGCGAACTGAACTGCGGTGTGCTGATGGTTTCACACGACCTGCATCTGGTGATGGCGAAAACCGACGAAGTGCTGTGTCTCAACCATCACATCTGCTGTTCCGGCACGCCGGAAGCGGTGTCACAACATCCGGAGTTTATTGCGATGTTTGGCCCACGCGGCGCGCAGCAGCTGGCGATTTATCGTCATCATCATAATCACCGTCACGATTTACAGGGACGCATTGTTCTGCGCAAAGGAAATGGCCCGTCATGATTGAACTGTTATTACCTGGCTGGCTGGGCGGCGTGTTGCTGGCGCTGGCGGCCGGTCCACTTGGCTCGTTTGTGGTTTGGCGCCGCATGTCTTACTTCGGCGATACACTCGCGCATGCGTCCTTACTGGGCGTGGCGTTTGGTTTGCTGCTCAACGTGAATCCTTACTATGCGGTGATTTTGGTGACCGTGTGTCTGGCGTTGGGATTGGTGTGGCTGGAGCGACGCCCGCATCTGGCTATTGATACGCTGCTCGGCATTATGGCGCACAGTGCGCTGTCGCTGGGTTTAGTGGTCGTCAGTCTGATGCAAGGCGTGCGTGTCGATCTGATGGCTTACCTGTTTGGCGATCTGCTGGCGGTGACGCCCGATGATTTGTGGATGATGGGCGGCGGCGTGGCGATTGTACTGGCGGTGATGGCGTGGCAGTGGAATTCGCTGCTGTCGATGACCATCAGCCCGGAATTGGCACAGGTGGATGGCGTTAACATTCAGCGCACGCGTTTGATGTTGATGCTGGTCACCGCATTAACCATCGGCGTAGCGATGAAGTTTGTCGGTGCTTTGATTATTACGTCGTTACTGATTATTCCGGCGGCGACGGCACGTCGCTTCTCGCGCTCGCCAGAACAGATGGCCGGTTTTGCGGTAATTGCCGGTATTATCGCAGTGACCGGCGGACTGACCTTCTCCGCCAGCTACGATACGCCAGCCGGTCCTTCAGTGGTGTTATGCGCGGCAGTATTGTTCATCATTAGCATGGCAAAAAAACCGGCGGCATAACGCCGGTTTACTCTTCGCGACTGATACCAAAGTGTTTGTAAGCATGCTGCGTGGCCATCCGGCCACGCGGCGTGCGTTGAATGAATCCTTGCTGGATCAGGAAGGGTTCAATCACATCCTCAATAGTTTCCCGCTCTTCGCCAATCGCCGCTGCCAGGTTATCTAAGCCAACCGGACCACCCGAGAACTTATCGATAATCGCCAGCAGCAGTTTGCGGTCCATATAATCAAAACCCTGACTGTCGACGTTAAGCATATCTAGCGCGCTGGCTGATACTTCGCCGCTCAGATTGCCGTTGGCGCGCACTTCCGCAAAGTCACGCACGCGGCGCAGCAGGCGGTTAGCGATACGCGGCGTTCCGCGTGCACGACGCGCTATCTCCAGCGCGCCCTCTTCGCTCAGCGCCAGGCCAAGACAGGCCGCGCTTCGACCCACGATATGCTGCAGATCGGGTACATTATAGAACTCAAGGCGCTGCACGATGCCGAAACGGTCGCGCAGCGGCGAAGTTAAAGAACCGGCACGCGTCGTGGCACCAATCAGGGTAAACGGCGGCAGATCGAGCTTAATCGAACGCGCTGCCGGACCTTCACCAATCATGATATCCAGCTGATAATCTTCCATCGCCGGATACAGCACTTCTTCCACCACCGGCGACAGCCGATGGATCTCATCAATAAACAGCACGTCATGCGGTTCGAGGTTAGTGAGCATCGCCGCCAGATCGCCGGCTTTTTCCAGCACCGGGCCGGACGTGGTGCGCAGATTGACGCCCATTTCGTTAGCGACGATGTTAGCCAGCGTAGTTTTACCCAGTCCCGGCGGGCCGAAAATCAGCAGATGATCGAGTGCATCGCCACGCAGTTTCGCAGCCTGGATGAAAATCTCCATTTGCTCGCGCACCTGCGGCTGGCCAACATATTCCGTGAGCAGCTTGGGACGAATGGCACGGTCGAGCGTTTCTTCTTCATTAAAGGAACTGCCCGAGACCAGACGATCGGCTTCAATCATGCTTTACCTCAAATAGCTGCGCGCAGGGCTTCACGAATCAGGGTTTCGCAATCCGCATCCGGTTTACCGACTTTGCTGATCATACGGCTGGCTTCCTGCGGTTTATAGCCCAGAGCCACCAGCGCTGAAACCGCTTCGGCTTCAGCATCGTTATTGTCTTGTGCAGCAGATGGCGTGGTCAACGTAAAGGTTGAATCACCACCAAACAGATCGCCGTGCATGCCGATAAAGCGGTCTTTCATCTCCACAATCAAACGCTCGGCGGTTTTTTTACCCACGCCCGGCAGTTTGATCAGCGAGGCAATCTCTTGTCGCTCAACGGCGGTCACGAACTGCTGGGCCGACATGCCAGACAGAATTGCCAGCGCCAGTTTTGGCCCAACGCCATTCACCTTCACCAGCTCGCGGAACAGCGTGCGTTCCTGCTTGTTATTGAAACCGAACAGCAGTTGCGCATCTTCGCGTACCACAAACTGCGTAAAGATAATCGCTTCCTGATTGATCTCCGGCAGCTCGTAAAAGCAGGTCATTGGCATGTGCACTTCATAACCGACACCGTGCGCCTCAATCAACACCAGCGGCGGCTGTTTTTCCAGAATGTTGCCTCGTAAACGACCAATCACCTGAGCAATTCCTTAATCTGATAAGTAAGCCTGTTTATATACCATAAAAAAGGCTGGATGAATATCCAGCCTCATACCGCGTTTCGTTTCCGCTAACCGGATCGCATACGCCCGCGCGTCATCACCAGTTTCGTATCGCTGATACGCGCCGCGTTTTGGCTCATATGGCAATGCGTAATGGCGATGGCCAGCGCATCGGCGGCATCCGCCTGCGGATTGGCCGGCAGTTTTAGCAAGGTTCGTACCATATGCTGCACCTGACTTTTCTCAGCGCCGCCGGTGCCGGTAACGGTTTGCTTCACCTGGCGCGCCGCGTATTCAAACACCGGCAAATCATGATTTACCGCCGCGACAATCGCCGCACCGCGCGCCTGGCCCAGCTTCAGCGCTGAGTCCGCATTCTTGGCCATAAATACCTGCTCGATGGCGAAATAGTCGGGTGAGAACTGGGTGATAATTTCGCTGACGCCCGCGTAGATCAGTTTGAGGCGCGTCGGCAGATCGGTGACGCTGGTGCGGATACAGCCGCTGCCCAGATAGGTAAGCTGGCGGCCGGTTTGGCGAATAACACCGTAACCGGTGACGCGCGAGCCGGGATCGATCCCGAGAATTATCGCCACGGCGCGTCTCCGGTGAGTGGGGTTTTAAGCAACGCCATTACAGCGTTTCTGCGATCTCATCAGAGATTTCACCGTTATGGTAAACTTCCTGCACGTCGTCACAGTCTTCCAGCATGTCGATCAGGCGCAGCAGTTTCGGCGCGGTTTCGGCATCCATTTCGGCTTTAGTGGAAGGGATCATCGAGACTTCAGCCGAGTCGGCTTTCAGACCGCCCGCTTCCAGCGCATCACGCACCGCACCCATCTCTTCCCACGCGGTGAAGACATCAATCGCGCCGTCGTCATAGGCCACAACGTCTTCTGCACCTGCTTCCAGCGCCGCTTCCATCACCGCATCTTCGTCCTGACCTGGCGCGAAGGAGATTACGCCCTTCTTGCTGAACAGGTAAGAAACCGAACCATCGGTACCGAGGTTGCCGCCGGTTTTGGTGAAGGCATGACGCACTTCGCCCACGGTACGGTTGCGGTTGTCGCTCAGGCACTCAATCATCACTGCTGAGCCGCCCGGACCGTAACCTTCATAAATGATGGTTTCCATGTTGGAATCATCTTCACCGCCCACGCCGCGTGCGATGGCACGGTTCATGGTGTCGCGCGTCATGTTGTTAGACAGCGCTTTGTCCATCGCTGCGCGCAGACGTGGGTTGGAACCCGCATCGCCACCGCCCAGTTTCGCGGCGGTGACCAGCTCACGAATGATTTTGGTGAAGATTTTACCGCGCTTAGCGTCCTGAGCAGCTTTACGATGCTTAGTATTCGCCCATTTACTGTGTCCAGCCATCTTACATATTCTCCGATCTTTTACTGGGTGCAGGCTATCTTACTTGCGATCTTGTCCCCCGGCAGTGCTCGCAATCCTCACGTACATAAGTACGCTCCGGTTGCTGTGCGCTGGCGGTGAACAACCTCGCGGCGCCGATTACGCCTGACTGTTCGATATTGTTCGGTGCGTTCATTGAAAACTCACCAGATTAATTAAACTTAATGCATTCGCCACCGGAAAAACGCGCGGCGGCAAGCATTCAGATAAATTCTTCAATCGCCTGGCGGTTACTCCAGGACTTGGTGAGGGCTGCGGCAGCGGCGGGTTCGAGCCAGCGCGCGGCGAGATGCTCGGTGAGCAGCAGGTCGCGTTCTGCGGGTATAGCCAACCTGAACCAGTGTTCGCGATTGTGCGTGGTGCCCGGTGCGTAACGATGACGATAGTGCGGGAAGATCTCAAACTCGATTTGCTTGTGGCAATCGTCCAGCACTAGCTTTTCGTGCGCAATATCAATGGCAAGTTCTTCTAACACTTCGCGCTGAGCTGCCTGGTGCGGGGTTTCGCCCGCTTCCAGGCTGCCAGTGACCGATTGCCAGAAGCTGTCGTCATCACGTCGCTGCAGCATTAACACCCGGCCGGTATCGCGGGCAAAAATCACCACCAGCACCGAAACCGGATGTTTAAAGCCCATTATTTGTTCTCTGTTTTTTCTTTTTTCGGCGCCACCAGAATGCCGAGGTCCAGCAACGCAGCGGGATTCGCTTCGCTTGGGGCTTCGGTCATCATGCACGCGGCGGCAGTCGTTTTCGGGAACGCGATCACATCACGGATGTTATCGGTGCCGGTCAACAGCATGGTCAGACGATCCAGGCCGAACGCCAGGCCCGCGTGCGGCGGCGTACCGTATTTCAGTGCGTCGAGCAGGAAGCCAAACTTCTCACGCTGCTCTTCTTCGGTAATGCCGAGGATGCTGAATACCGTCTGCTGCATTTTACCATTATGAATACGTACGGAACCGCCACCCACTTCGTAGCCGTTAATCACCATATCGTAAGCATTGGCCACCGCTTGTACCGGATCGGTTGCCAGCTGTTCTGCGCTCAGGTCTTTCGGCGACGTGAACGGATGGTGCATCGCTGCCAGGCCGCCCTCATCATCTTCCTCAAACATTGGGAAGTCGATCACCCATAGCGGCGCCCAGGCTTTGTCATCAGTAATCTGCAGATCGCGGCCCACTTTCAGACGCAGCGCGCCCAGCGCATCCGCCACCACTTTGGCGCGGTCCGCACCGAAGAAGATCAGGTCGCCATCTTGGGCGCCAGTACGGTTGAGAATGTCTTCAACGATTTCTGCGCTAAGGAACTTGGCAACCGGGCTCTGTACGCCTTCGAAGCCTTTAGCGCGTTCGTTGATCTTCATCCACGCCAAACCTTTGGCGCCATAGATTTTGACAAATTCGCCATACTCATCAATTTGCTTACGCGTCAGCGCTGCACCGCCCGGTACGCGCAGAGCCGCCACGCGGCCTTTGGCATCATTGGCTGGGCCAGCAAACACCTGGAATTCTACGTTTTTCAGCAGATCGGCAACGTCGACCAGCTCCAATGGGTTACGCAGGTCTGGCTTATCTGAGCCGTAACGGTTCATCGCTTCCGCAAAAGTCATCTGCGGGAAGTCACCGAGATCCACGCCTTTGATATCGATCCACAATTCACGAATCAGACGTTCCATCTTTTCACGCACCTGCTCTGCGGTCATGAAAGAGGTCTCCACGTCGATCTGGGTAAATTCTGGCTGACGATCGGCACGCAGATCTTCGTCACGGAAACACTTAACGATCTGATAGTAGCGGTCAAAACCCGACATCATCAGCAGCTGTTTGAACAGCTGTGGCGACTGCGGCAGCGCGTAGAACTTGCCTTTATGCACGCGGCTTGGCACCAGATAGTCACGCGCGCCTTCAGGCGTGGCTTTGGTCAGCATCGGCGTTTCGATATCGAGGAAACCCTGGTCGTCCATAAAGCGACGCACGAAGCTGGTAATTTTAGCGCGGGTTTTCAAACGCTGCGCCATTTCCGGACGACGCAGGTCCAGGTAACGATAGGTCAGGCGCGCTTCTTCGCTGTTGACCTGGTTAGAGTCCAGCGGCAGCGGTTCAGCGCGGTTGATGATATTCAGCTCGTGGGCAAACACTTCCACTTCGCCGGTCGCCATATCGCTGTTTTTGTTCTTTTCGTCACGTGCACGCACGGTGCCGGTGATCTGGATACAGAATTCGTTACGCAGCTCAGATGCCAGCTGGAAAGCGTCCTGACGATCGGCATCAAAGAACACCTGCGCGATACCTTCACGGTCACGCATATCGATAAAAATCAGGCTACCCAGATCGCGACGGCGATTTACCCAGCCGCAGAGAGTGACTTGCTGACCCACGTGAGACAGATTGAGCTGTCCGCAATATTCTGTACGCATAACGTATCCTTTTAACTTCGCCGCTGCTGCCAGACAGCATCAGGCCGCGTAACCTTCTGAGATGCTGTCGCAAAAAAGGCGGCTATTATAATGGAAAAACCCAGGCAGGATAAGTGGAGCCCGATCAAAGCGGACAAAACATTATGCTTTATCGCGCTGTTTTTCCTGCCGACATCAAAACAGGTTACATTAAGCCGCCCTTTCCCGCCCTAAAGGATTCAGGAGTTCGCGTTGACACTTCGTATTGGATTACCGCAATGGCAGCACGCGCAATGGAAACAATTCGGTATTGAGACCTTAGCCGACTACGCGCAGCTGTTTGGTTGTGTGGAAGGTAATACCACGTTGTATGCGCTGCCAAAGCCGGAAGTGGTGCTGCGCTGGCGCGATATGACGCACGACGATTTCCGTTTCTGCTTTAAGTTTCCAGATAGCATCAGCCACAAAGCGGCGCTGCGCGACTGCGATGAGTTGCTGAATGAGTTTTTTCGTCTGCTCGATCCGCTGAGCACGCGTATTGGTCAATATTGGCTGCAGCTGCCGGCGGCGTTTTCACCGGCTCAGCTCGGCGATTTGTGGTCTTTTCTCGATAGTTTGCCGCGCAATTTCCGCTATGGCGTCGAGGTGCGGCATCAGGCATTTTTCGCCAAAGGTGATGCTGAACGCGCGCTGAATCGCGGTTTGCTGGAGCGTCAAATTAATCGGGTGATGCTGGATAGTCGTCCGGTGCATGCCTCCACCTCACAGTCGGCCGCAGCGGTGCACGCCCGATCGCAAAAGCCGCGTGTGCCGCTGCATGTGGTGCGTACCGGTGCGCAACCGATGGTGCGTTTCATTGGCAGTGATAGCGTGGCGGAGAGCGTGCCGCTGTTTCAGCCGTGGCACAGCAAGCTGCAAGCGTGGCAGCGGGATAGCGATCCGCTGCTGTTTATCCATACGCCGGATATGGGCGAGGTGTTTCCGCTGCTTCAGGCGTTGTGGCCACAGTTGCAGCAGCTGGAACCAACCTTACGCGATCTGCCCGACTGGCCGCAGCAATCGAGCCTGTTCTAGACGCAACGCAAAGGGTGCAGCCTGCCCGCGTTTCTGCCAAAATAGCGCCCTTTCCGTTTTCTCTCCGGACCTTTTCATTATGTCTGATCGCGATACGCTATTTTCCGCGCCCATCGATAAGCTGGGCGACTGGACCTTTGACGAGCGCGTAGCTGAAGTTTTTCCCGATATGATTCAGCGCTCGGTGCCGGGTTATTCCAACATCATTTCGATGATTGGCATGCTGGCAGAACGCTTCGTTCAGCCGAATAGCCAGGTTTACGATCTCGGCTGTTCACTGGGTGCCGCCACGCTGTCGGTACGCCGCAATATTCATGTGCCCGGTTGCCAGATTATTGCCGTGGATAATTCACCGGCGATGGTGGAGCGCTGCCGTCGCCATATCGACGCCTTCCGCGCGGATACGCCGGTGCAGGTGATCGAAGCAGATATTCAGGATATCCACATTGAGAACGCCTCGTTGGTGGTGCTGAACTTTACCCTGCAATTCCTTGAGCCACCGGCACGTCTCGAGCTGCTAAAGAAGATTGTTAACGGATTGAATCCGGGCGGCGCGCTGGTGTTGTCGGAGAAGTTCAGTTTTGAAGATGCCGATGTCGGCGAGTTGCTGTTTAACATGCATCACGATTTCAAACGCGCTAACGGTTACAGCGAGCTGGAGATCAGCCAGAAACGCAGCATGCTGGAGAATGTGATGCTGACCGATAGCGTTGAAGCGCACAAAGCGCGCCTGAAAACCGCCGGGTTCCAACATGCGGAGTTGTGGTTCCAGTGCTTTAACTTTGGTTCGTTGGTGGCGTTGAAATGATTGAGTTTGGCCGTTTTTATCAGCAGATTGCCACCGGCCCGCTCGCCAGTTGGCTGGAAGTGTTACCGGCGCAAGTCGCCGCATGGCAGCGTGAAAATTTGCACGGTAAATTCCGCGACTGGGAGAAGTCAGTTGATTATTTGCCACTGCTGACGCCGCAGAAGCTGGATTTATTGCACAGCGTGAGCGCGGATGTTGAGGATCTGACCGATCGTCAGCGTCTGGGCATTGAGAATCTGTTACGCAATTTGATGCCGTGGCGCAAAGGTCCTTATTCGCTGTACGGTACCGAGATCGATACCGAATGGCGTTCCGACTGGAAATGGGATCGCGTGTTGCCGCACATTTCGCCGTTGCA
Organism: Pantoea sp. AG1095; assembly: GCF_003208415.1. Classification (NCBI taxonomy): domain Bacteria; kingdom Pseudomonadati; phylum Pseudomonadota; class Gammaproteobacteria; order Enterobacterales; family Erwiniaceae; genus Pantoea; species Pantoea sp. AG1095. Next base: position 1,219,587 of record NZ_QKMJ01000001.1, read on the forward strand.
GCACCGTACGGTGTTGGATGTTGGCTGCGGTAGCGGCTATCACATGTGGCGCATGATTGGCGCGGGCGCCAAACTGGTGGTCGGCATCGATCCAATGCAGCTGTTTTTGTGTCAGTTCGAAGCGGTGCGTAAGCTGTTGGGTGACGATCGTCGTGCGCATTTGCTGCCGCTGGGCATTGAGCAACTGCCGGCGTTACAAGCGTTTGATACCGTGTTTTCCATGGGCGTGCTTTATCACCGCCGTTCGCCGCTCGACCACTTGATGCAGCTGAAAAATCAGTTAGTCAGTGACGGCGAGCTGGTGCTGGAGACGCTGGTGATTGAAGGTGATGAAAACGCGGTGTTGGTGCCGGGTGAGCGTTATGCGCAGATGCGTAACGTCTACTTTATCCCTTCTGCGGCGGCGCTGAAGAGCTGGCTGGAGAAGTGCGGATTTGTCGATGTGCGCATCGCGGATTACGCGGTGACGTCCGTGGAAGAGCAGCGTCGCACCAGCTGGATGACCAGCGAGTCGCTGGCCGAGTTTCTTGATCCGCATGACAGCAGCAAAACCGTGGAAGGTTATCCCGCCCCGCTGCGCGCCGTGCTAGTCGCGCGCAAGCCGTAATGTTTAACGCCGCGATAGCGCCAGCTTCGCGGCGAAGCCAATAAACACGCAGCCCGTCAGGCGATCCATCACTTTCAGCACCGCTGGGCGACGCAAATGCGCCGCAAAGTATTGGCTGCTGCCAATTAGCACCGCATTCCACAACAAACCAATCACCATGTGCGTGAGCGCCATCAGCGTACACCACAGTGGCACCGACGCGCCCGCCGGAATAAACTGCGCCAGAAAGGTCACGTAGAATACGCCGACTTTAGGATTTAACAGGTTACCAAAGAGTCCGCGCGTGAAGCAGGCAACATAGCTTTGCTCTTTACTCTGCGCTTGCTGCCCTCCTTCCGCTTGGGTGCGTGGGTTGATGAGTAATTTGACGCCGAGATACAGCAAATAGGCTGCACCGATCCATTTCAGTAGGTTATACGCCATTTCTGAAGCCAGCAGCAGCGCACCCAATCCCAAACCCACAGCAACGCCCCACACCAGGCAACCCAGCGTAACGCCAAATGCCGTAACCCAGGCACGTTTCCAGCCTTGCGCGGCGGCGGAACGCAGCACTAATGCAGTATCAAAACCGGGCGTGAGTGTGAGGATGGTGATGGCGAAAAGGAAAGATAAAATTAGTGTCATGCGATGTTCTCAATTGCTCCGGTGCGTTTCAGGCTGAAAACAAGGGCCGCTGCGTAAAGGCGTCGTGGACACATCCCTGTGGACTCTGCCGCCGCATCCATGCGGCGGAAGCTTTACTTCGCGGCCCTTGTTTCCAGCCTTTATGTGGGTTTTGTGGGTTTTGTTCGTTTTGCTTTAATCTTGTGCGGCGGTTTCGTTGGGTGCGTTCCAGTATTGGTATTTATAAGCGGAGCTGAGATGGCGTTCAATGGTGCCTTTGGCGAACACTTCGGTTTCATGCAGATAACTGAGCGTGCAGTTGCCCACTTCATCCCACAGCTGACACTCATCCACCGAGCGCAGCGTGCTGACTGGCGTGGTTGCGGTGCTGTTCAAACGCAGTTCTCGCCACTGGTTATCATAGCTATAAGTATCTTTGCTGCGCGCGCTGGTGGATGATGTTACCAATCCTTGTGGATTCCAGCGCCAGCTGCTTTCGCCGTTGGTCATATTATCGCTGCCGCGCGCCACGCTTTTTTCCACTCTGAACTGTTTGTCATAGCGATAAGTGGTATCGGTAAAGCCATCTTTGCCCATGCTGGTGAATTTATCGGATGAGCTGACAATGTTGCCATGCTGGCCGATTTGCCAGCTGATGGTGCCCTGGCGGTTGTCGACCACTTCCTCTTGCCCTGCTTTGATCACTTTAACCATGTAGGCATATTCCGCCACCCAGCCGCGTTGAACGCGGGCGATATGCTGTTCCATCGTCAATAGAATATTGCCTTCATTTTTGTCGTAGGAGATATCGGCCACCATCAAATCGCCGCACTGATCAAACTGGCCGAGTACGCGCTTTTGCGAGTTCACATCTTTGCCAAATTCGCCCGCCACCACCTGACGCACCGCGCCTTTGGCATCGCCGCCCAGCATGATCCAGTTGTTGCTGCTGGTGATGTTTTTGCTCATCGGCGGACACGCGGTGCTGACCGCCAGCGCGACGCCGCAGTACGGGAGTAGCAGCATTAAAACGGTATAAGGGATGGATTTCATGAAGGTTATCCGTACGAAGCCATAGAGTAATCAAAGCATCATTTACGCGATCACGCTATCTCCGCGGAAACTGCAGATAAAAAGAACCCCAGTTAGAAGAACTGGGGTTGGTACTTGCAAACATCACGTCATTTGAGCTGGCGTGCTGCGCGGCAAAATCGGGGGGAATTCAGGCTACCCTGACGGCGCTCAACTGCGTCATGCTTTTCATGGCTTCAACCACATCACCATCAACGCAATAGCGACTGAATTCATCGGTTTCCGCTTCGGAGCACATGGAAACACCGGCTTTACGGTAGCGCATCGGCGAAGCGACTAAACGGCTGGCGGAGCTGTGGACTTCCTGCAATCCACTGTCGATGAACTTCTGGATGTTGCTCAAACGTACGCCCGCACCGGCCATAATAATCGGACCTGTGCTGTGTTCATTTAGTTCCCTTAATAATGCAATTCCTGCTTCGGCACTCTGTTGCTGACCAGACGTCAGGATCCGCGCGATGCCTAAATCAGCCAGCACCTCAAGTGAGCGTTTCGGGCTGTGGCATAAATCAAAGGCGCGATGGAAGGTGACGTCCATGCCGTCACACAGCTTCATAATCTGCTGCATACGAGCAATATCGACATGCGCATCTTCATCCAGCATGCCAATCACTAAGCCGGGAAAACCGAGTTCACGCATTAGCGCAACGTCCGATTTCATCGACTCAAACTCAAAGTGGGTGTAGCAAAAATCGCCGCCGCGCGGACGGACGATAGGATGTACCGGGATCGAAATTTCACGTCGTGCCGCTTCCAGCACGCCGGCTGAAGGCGTCAACCCACCTTCGCGCGGTGCACTGCACAGCTCCACGCGATCGGCACCGGACAGCTGCGCAGTCATTGCGCAGTCGATGCCGTAGCAACAAATTTCCAGTTTCGTCATACCATGCTCCTTCTCATGACTTCTGGCTCGGGATGAATGCTTCAGTTAGTCTACTTAATTGGACAGTTTACGTGGAACTCGCACTATGGCATTCGATTTTAATCAATGGATAGACCGTCGTCACAGCGATAGTTTGAAATGGCACAAATATGGTGATCGCGATGTGCTGCCGCTCTGGGTCGCAGACAGCGATTTTCGTTCGCCGCCGAGTGTGATTGAGGCCATTAAACAGCGCGCTGAGCACGGTGTATTTGGCTATGGCGCAACGCCAACCGGATTGATTGATATCACCCTTTCGCGTTTAGCGCAGCGCTACAACTGGCAGATTGAGCCGGACTGGATTGTGTTATTACCCGGCGTGGTGTGCGGTTTGAATCTTTCGGTCCGCGCATTCACGGAGTCTGGCGAATCCACCGTTTCCCCGACGCCGATCTATCCGCCGTTTCGCGGTGCAGCAAAGCTGGCCGACCGCGCACAGGTAAATTTACCGCTGCGTTTACAAGACGATCGCTGGGTGATGAATCTGGATAATAGCGCGATGCAGGGCAATGAACGCCTGCTGATGCTGTGTAATCCGCAGAATCCGGGCGGTACGGTTTATCGTCGTGACGAGCTGGAAGCGCAGCTGGCGTTTGCGCAGCAGCATGATTTGATCGTCTGCTCCGATGAAATCCACTGCGATTTATTGCTGTCACCCGGCGCACAGCACATTCCCTTTGCTACGTTAAGTGAAGATGCCGCACAGCGCAGCATCACGCTGCTGTCGCCATCGAAAACCTTCAATATTGCCGGATTGGGCGCGTCGCTGGCGATCATTCCCAATCCGGAGTTGCGTGCGCGGTTCAAACGCGTGCGTGAAGGTATCGTGCCTGGCGTGGATATTCTGGCGCTGGTGGCAGCCGAAGCGGCGTGGCGCGATGGCGATGCATGGCTGGCAGCGCAGCTGGATTATCTGCGCGCCAATCGCGACTGGCTGGTGGCGCAGGTGAATGCACTGCCAGAATTGCAGATGGCCGCGCCGGAGGCGACCTATTTGGGATGGATCGACGCCAGCAAACTGGATGTCGCCAATCCGATGGCGTATTTCGAGCAGCACGGCCTCGGTTTTTCGCCGGGCCACGATTTTGGCGATGATAATTTCGTGCGCTTCAACTTTGGCTGTACGCGCGCCACGCTGGAACAGGCGGTCACGCGTTTGCAAAAAGCGGTCGCGGCGCGGCGTTAAGCCTGCTCACTGGCGACAATCTCTTCCAGTCGCCATGGATGAAACTTAATGGTGGTTTGCCCGTCCGTCACCGCCAGCGTCGGATTGGGCAACCGCTCGTTCTCGCCTTTGGGCGCGCTGGTTTTAAACGAGATGCCCGGCTGTGTCAGCGCATCATCAGAAAGCAGCGCCATCGCCCGCATGCCCAGCGTTTCCGGTTCTCCACGCAGTACAATCTCTACATGTTCCCACCCTTCGTGGCGATACAGCTTTTCGCCTGGCCACGGCAGTTCAATCACATCAATTTGCCAGCCCGCCAGGTTCAGTGGCTGATGCAGTTTGAACAGGCAAATCGGGCGACCATTGATCATTGCCTCGGAAAACTGTGTGCCCATCTGCAATAAGCCAGATTTCCAGCGTTCTGCTGTTGCAAACTGGTGGCAGCGCACCGCGACGTGATCGGCTTCATGTTCAGCCAGGTTAATGCCTAAACGCTCAGAAAAATTCATCAGCGATTGTTCAAAACGCGCCATGTCTTGTTTTAAATCATCCAATTCCACAGGAAAGTGGGTCTGCATCATGCCTTACCTCTAATTCAGTTCAGGTTTACTAATCAATATGAAATTTGCTAACCGTTGATTCCGCTTGACAAAATTGTCGGATTCATCCGATTTAGTCGCCAAAAAGGCTAAAAACCGCATAAATAGACCATTCATTTCAGATTTATCACCTAATCAGGTCCAGCAGTTACTTTATGAAAGTAGGTTAAGTATATGTTTTTAATCATAATAGTTAATACAATGAGATAAATCTTATTTAAATTGCAAACAATTGCAGCTTGAAACCCTTTCTTATAAATTTGGGTTTCACAACTACAAGGAACGGCCTTATGTCTATGCTCATTGTTGTCGCAGTCCTGATTGCATTAATGGGATTTGCAATTTCCCGCCATTGGAAGGTGCGTGAAGACAAAAGCGTTAAAAATCCTCGTCGTCACCCGCGGCGCCGTTAATCGGCGCTGGGGGCCCGATGTTGCCTGTCATCAGATACCGAATAGCTGACTCACTTTAACATTTCACGTATACTTCCCCTCTTATTTTTCCGTCCCGCCGCGCAGTTGCGGGATGACGACATCGGCTCGCCGCCTACAGGCGGGCCTTTTCAGCATATGAAGGTAACGCGGTGAATATTCAGGCTCTTCTTTCCGACAAAGTCAGTCAGGCAATGATTGCGGCGGGTGCGCCTGCCGATTGCGAACCCCAGGTTCGCCAGTCTGCGAAGGTACAGTTCGGTGATTACCAGGCAAACGGTATGATGGCCGTAGCGAAAAAGCTCGGTCAGGCACCGCGACAACTGGCTGAGCAGGTGATTCAGCATCTGGATCTTAACGGCATCGCCAGCAAAGTCGAAATCGCCGGTCCCGGTTTTATCAATATCTTCCTCGATCGTGCATGGCTGGCGGCGCAAACCGCGCAGGCGCTGCAGCTGCCGCGTCTTGGCGTGAGTGCGGTTGCGCCACAAACTGTCGTGGTGGATTACTCCGCGCCTAACGTAGCGAAGCAGATGCACGTCGGTCACGTCCGCTCCACCATCATTGGTGATGCCGCAGTGCGTACGCTGGAGTTCCTTGGCCATAACGTGATCCGCGCCAACCACGTCGGCGACTGGGGCACGCAGTTCGGTATGCTGATTGCCTATCTGGAAAAGCAGCAGAACGAACATCACGAAGAGATCGCACTGGCTGACCTGGAAGCTTTCTACCGCGAAGCCAAAGTGACCTACGATGCCGACGAAGCCTTCGCCGAGCGCGCGCGTAATTACGTGGTGAAGCTGCAGGGTGGCGACGAATATTGCCGCAGCATGTGGAAGAAGCTGGTTGATATCACTATGAGCCAGAATCAGCAGGTGTATGACCGCCTTAACGTGACGCTGACGCGCAAAGATGTGATGGGTGAAAGCCTGTACAACGACATGCTGCCGGGCATCGTCGCCGATCTGCGCGAAAAAGGCCTGGCGGTGACCAGCGAAGGCGCCACGGTGGTTTTCCTTGATGAGTTCAAAAACAAGGAAGGCGAACCGATGGGCGTGATCATTCAGAAGAAAGATGGCGGCTATCTCTACACCACCACCGACATCGCCTGCGCCAAATACCGTTTCGAAACCCTGCATGCCGATCGCGTGCTCTATTACATCGATTCCCGTCAGCACCAGCATCTGCAGCAGGCGTGGACCATCGTGCGTAAAGCCGGTTACGTGCCGGAATCGGTACCGCTTGAGCATCACGCCTTCGGCATGATGCTGGGTAAAGATGGTCGTCCATTTAAAACCCGCAGCGGCGGCACTATTCGCCTCGCCGATTTGCTGGATGAAGCGGTTGAACGCGCGCATGCGTTGGTCAGCGAAAAGAATCCAGAGATGTCAGCGCAAGAGTTGAAGGATCTGTCGGAAGTGGTCGGCATCGGCGCAGTGAAATACGCTGACCTATCAAAAAGCCGCACCACCGATTACATCTTCGACTGGGACAACATGCTGGCCTTCGAAGGCAACACGGCGCCTTACATGCAATACGCCTACACGCGCGTGCTGTCGGTGTTCCGTAAAGCCGGCATTGATGCCGATAGCCTGAGCGGTGACATCGTGCTGACTGAAGAGCGTGAAGCGCAGTTGGCTACGCGTCTGCTGCAGTTCGAAGAAGTGATAACGCAGGTCGCGCGCGACGGTACGCCACATGTGATGTGTGCTTATCTGTACGATCTGGCCGGTCAGTTCTCCGGCTTCTACGAACATTGCCCAATTCTCTCCGCCGAGGACGAGAACATCCGTCAAAGCCGCCTGCAGCTGGCCGCGTTAACCGCGAAAACGCTGAAGCAAGGTCTGGATACGCTGGGCATTAAAACCGTCGAACGCATGTAATACCTCTGGCGGAGAGCGCCACAAACGGCTCTCCGCTTGCTTTCCCCCTTTTTTCCCCTCTGACAAAATTCTGCTCTTCAGCCCGCTCTGAATAGCGCTGCTGCCGTGCCCAATACCCGCCATTCTTCAGCCTCAATACGCTTTCTCATTTTTCCGACACAGCTCACCAAATAAACAAAACTCATACCTTCATAACCATTTTATGGCAGACAAACTCGTACGCCATCCCTAATTTGGTTATGGAAGCAAGAACACAAAAACATGCAACAAGCTGTTTTAACAGCTAAAAACTATAAAACTTATCCCCTGCAATCGGGTTAAAGTGATGCCCCCGGCCAATGTCAGGGCAGAATAAAATCTCAACCCGATAACGTTATTAATAAAAAAATCAGAGCGTATCCTATGAGCAATCACGACATTATCGATGTAAAAGGCTGGATCGACGCCCGCCCGATCACCGGATACCAGTGGCTGACCCTCAGCCTGTGTTTCATCATCATCATGTTTGATGGCTACGATGCGGCAGCGATGGGTTTCATTGCGCCCGCGTTGATTGAAGACTGGGGCATCAGCCATGCAGAAATGGGGCCGATTCTCGGTGCCGCGATGTTTGGCGTGGCGATTGGCGCGCTAATTGCCGGTCCGTGGTCCGACAAATTTGGCCGCAAACGCGTGCTGCTGCTGTCAATTGCCGTCTTCGCCTGCTTCAGCCTGATGAGCGCCTTCGCGCGCACGCCGCTGGAAATGGGTGTGTTACGTTTTCTCACCGGTCTCGGTCTCGGTGCGGTGATGCCCAACTGCGTCACGCTGGTATCGGAATATATGCCGGAACGCCGTCGCAGCCTGATGATCACCGTGATGTACAGCGGATTTAATATCGGTTCCGGATTGGGCGGATTCATTGCCGCCGGCATGCTGCCACACTTTGGCTGGCAAGCGGTGCTGGGTTTAGGGGGCTTGCTGCCGCTGCTGATGTTGCCGCTGCTGCTGTGGCTGCTGCCGGAATCGGCGATGTATATGGTGGTGCGCAAAGTCAGTCGCGACAAGATTGCCGCCGTGCTCAAACGTCTGGGCGGCGAATTCTCTGCTGGCACCGCCTTTGTGCTCAATGCGCCAATCATCCCGAAAAAGGCGCAGGTGCTGCAGCTGTTCAGCCGCGGCTATGCAGGCGGCACGGTGGTGTTATGGCTCACCTACTTCATGGGGCTATTCGTCATCTACCTGCTTAACGGCTGGCTGCCAACCATCCTGCGTTCTGGCGGCGTAACGCTGGAGCGCGCGGCGATTGTGGCGGGCTTATTCCAGCTGGGCGGCACCTTTGGCGGCCTGATGGTTGGTGGGCTGATGGACCGTTTCAAAGCGAAATATGTTATCGCCCTGTTCTATCTGCTGGGCAGCTTCTGCCTGGTGTCGCAGGGCATCTGGAGCTTTGGCCCGAATGTGCTGGCGCTGCTGGTGTTCTTCGCTGGCGTCTGCATCAACGGTGCGCAAACCGGATTGCAGGCCTTCTCCCCGGCCTTTTATCCCACCGAAATGCGCGCCACCGGCGTGTGCTGGATGCACGGCATTGGTCGCAGCGGCGCCATTATCAGCTCGTCGCTGGGCGGCGTGCTGCTCGGCGTGTTCCCTGGGCAAACAGCCATTTTTATCGTTTTGTCGCTCCCGGCAGTTTTGGCGGCACTTTCCATCACCCGACATCACCCTGCACAGGTGGCCCGTCAGGTTAAAGGCATCGACCTTAACGACCTGCCGTCCCTGTCGCGTACCCTCAATAATCGATGAAGTAGAGGTCAAAAAATTATGGCTAAAATCATAGGCGGTTTAGCGGTTTCCCATACGCCCACCATTGGCTTTGCGGTTGATCACAACAAGCAGCAGGAAGGCGCGTGGGCCCCGATTTTCGATGGCTTTGCCCCGATGCAGCGCTGGCTGGAGGAGAAAAAACCGGATGTGCTGCTGTATGTGTTTAACGATCACGTCACCTCCTTCTTTTTTGATCACTACTCGGCGTTTGTGCTGGGCATTGATGACGAATATGCCGTTGCGGATGAAGGCGGCGGCCCGCGCGATCTGCCGCCGGTAAAAGGCCATGCGGCGCTGTCACAGCATATTGGTGCCAGCCTGATGGCGGATGAGTTTGATATGTCATTCTTCCAGGACAAAGCGCTGGATCACGGCCTGTTTTCGCCGCTGTCGGCGCTGGCACCCTGGCAAGGCGGCTGGCCGATGCAGGTGGTTCCGCTGGCGGTCGGCGTGTTGCAGTTCCCGATCCCGACGGCGCGTCGCTGCTATAAACTCGGCCAGGCGCTGAAGCGCGCGGTAGAAAGTTTCCCGGAGGATCTGAACGTTGCGGTGGTCGCGACCGGCGGCGTTTCACATCAGGTACACGGCGAGCGCTGCGGCTTCAACAATCCCGAATGGGATGAGCAGTTTATCGATCTATTGATTAACGATCCCGAACGTCTGACCGAAATAACGCTGGCTGAATACGCCACGCTCGGCGGCCTGGAAGGTGCGGAAGTGATTATGTGGCTGATCATGCGCGGTGCGCTGTCGGCCAACGTCGAGAAACTGCATCAGGATTACTATCTGCCTTCGATGACCGGGATCGCCACGCTGATCCTCGAAAATCAGTCACGTGAAGCGCCGGTCGATGTGCACCAGCGTCAGCGCGATAAGATCAACCTGCAGCTCAGCGGCGTGGAAAAACTGCCCGGCACCTATCCGTTCACCCAGGCGCGCAGCCTGAAAGCGCTGCGCATCAACCGCTTCCTGCACCGCATGATTCAGCCAGAGTGGCGCAAGCGATTCCGCGAAGCTCCGCAGGCGCTGTATCAGGAAGCCGGGCTGAGCGCTGAAGAGCAAACGCTGATTACCCAGCTCGACTGGCGCGGCATGATCCATTACGGCGTCAGCTTCTTCCTGCTGGAAAAACTGGGTGCGGTGGTAGGCGTCTCTAACCTGCATATCTACTCAGCGATGCGCGGTGAAACGCTGGAACAGTTCCAGCAGACGCGCAATCAGCAGGTGCTCTATTCGGTGGCGGGGAAAGCAGACTGATGTTTACGCAACCGGTCATCGACTGCCATCACCACGTTTTTGATCCAGTAAACTTTCCCTGGGCGCCCGAGAGCGCCTATAACCCGGACGGACACGAGCTGGCGACGCCGGATTACTATCGCGCCGTGATGCAGGCCTACAACATTCGCCACTCGCTGATTGTTGGCCCGACGTCGGGCTATAACACCGATAACCGCTGCCTGCTGGATACCATCAAGCGCGGTGAGGGCCGTTTCAAGGGCATTGCCGTCACGCCGCGTGACGTGGAGAGCGACACGCTCGCCAGCCTGAAAGATCAAGGCATCGTCGGCATTGCGCTTAACGTGGCGATGCTGGGCACCGAGCCGTTTCTCCAGCTTGATGCCCTGATGGGCAGGCTGGCGGAGTTGGATCTCTTTGCCCAGATTCAGGTGCAAAACGATCAGCTACTGGCGCTGATGCCGCTGCTGTCACGCACCCGCACGCGTTTGCTGATCGATCACTCCGGTCGGCCTGACGTCAGCGCGGGCGTAGCACAACCAGCCTTTCAGGCGCTGCTATCGCTGGCCGGCCAGCAGCGCACCAGCGTCAAGCTCTCCGGGCTGGCGAAATTCTCCCGGCAGCCCTATCCCTTCAGCGATGGACATCCCTATTTGCTGGCCTTGCTGGACGCTTTCGGCGCGGAAAACTGCATGTGGGGATCGGACTGGCCTTTCCTGCGCGCCACTGAACGCATGGATATGGGCACGCAGCTGCTGCTGATCGAACAGCTGATCCCTGATGAAAAGAGCCGCCGTCAGGTGCTTTGGCACACGCCACAGCGGCTGTTTGGTTTTACTGAATTACAGGAGTCACGATGAGAACCATCTATGTACTGAACGGCCCGAACCTCAATCTGCTGGGCACCCGCGAGCCAGAAACCTACGGCTCCGATACGCTGCAAAGCGTGGAAGCGCTGTGCCGCGCAACGGCGGAAGAGCTGGGCGTGGCGATTGAGTTTCGCCAGACCAACCACGAAGGGGAAATGATTGAGTGGATTCAGCAGGCGCGTCTCGAAGCGCAGGCGCTGGTGATCAACCCGGCGGCGTGGACGCACACCTCGGTGGCGATCCGCGATGCGGTCACCGGCGTGGCGTTGCCGCTGTGGGAAGTGCACATCACCAACGTGCACAAGCGTGAGCCGTTCCGTCATCACTCCTATTTTTCCGACGTCGCACAAGGCGTGATCTGCGGCTACGGCATTCGCGGTTACCGCTATGCGTTGATGGAAGCGGCGCGCGCAGGTTGATTATTGGTCCTGTCCGCACACTTCACGCAGGCAGCGGATCAACGCATCCGCTGCCGGTGAGTGCAGACAGCCCGCACGCACCGTCAGCCCGATAGCGCGATCGGTATCCGGCAAAGGCACCGGCAACGCCACCAGCGCGCCGGACGCCAGTTCCACTTCCAGCTGGTGCGCGGAGACCGCCGCCAGCATATCCGACTGCATCAGCAAGCCGCGCACCAACGCCAGATCGCCGGTCTCCACCACCGGATCGGGTGCCGGAATGCCCATCGCCTGAAAACTGTTATTCAGCAGATAACGTGCCGGCGTGGCCGAACGCGGCAGCACCCAACGCGCCGCGCGCAGATCATCGGTAGAGAGCTCACGTCCCACCAGCGGATGATCGTGACGCGCCAGCAGCACCATGCGTTCGGAGAACAGCGTCTCGCGCGTGACGTCCAGCGCATCTTCATCGCGGCGCAGCGCGCCAAAAATAAAATCGATATCGCCCGCGCGCATTTCCGAGGCCAGCACGCCAAAGGCGCTTTCACTGGTGACCACGCGCACGCCCGGATAGCGCGCCGTCAGCATCACGATCGCCTGCGGCAGGATACGCGTGCGTCCCAGCGGCAATGCGCCCACGCGCACCGTTCCCTCAAGTATTCCGCTGCGGGCAGCAATATCGGCCGGAATATGGCGCAATTCATTCAGCGCACGCCGCACGTTGGCTTCGATTTCACGCCCGGCCAGCGAAGGCATCATGCCGTGCGGCGTGCGCTCCAGCAGCGCGATGCCCGCGCCGTTTTCCAGCACGCGCAGCGCGGCGCTCACCGCCGGCTGGCTCAGTCCGAGACGTGCCGCTACCGTCTGCATATGCCGCGTCTGGCACAGCGTGATAAAAATTTGCAGTCGACGCACGTTAAACAGCCACAGCGGTTCCGCATCGCTACGCTGCGCACCGCGTCCCTGCAATTTAGCCAGCCGCTGCGGCACCTGATGCAGTTCCTCAATCGCCCGCAGCGCACGCGGCAGCACACATTTACCGAAGTCAGTCAGCATCATGCCGCCGGCGTGACGTTCAAATAGCGTGACGCCTAAGGTGAGTTCCAGGTCGCGAATAGCGCGGGTAATGGCCGACTGGGTGCGAAATAATTCATCCGCTGCCCGTGAGACACTGCCTTGTGCTACCACCTGACTAAATGCCCTGATTTGCATCAAATTTGTCAGCTCCTGCGTGCCCTTTTCCGCCATCTTTCCCTGCCTGTTTTCACCACCGTTAGATGTCGCAATATAAATAAAACGCATACCCGCTGCAATGAAATGAATTATCGCCGCCAGGTGGGCAGTGACAGCATGGAAAAAAACAGCGGAGGAGTATGCCATGACTAACAACACCCCAAAAAAAACCGCGCTGGTGGTCAGCGCTCACTCAGCAGATTTCGTCTGGCGCGCCGGCGGTGCCATCGCGCTGCACCATGCGCAGGGCTATGACGTTCACGTTGTCTGCCTCTCATTTGGTGAGCGCGGCGAATCGGCCAAGCTGTGGCGCAAGGGGGAGATGAGCGAGGCGAAAGTCAAAGCCGCCCGCCGCAGCGAGGCGCAGGCCGCCGCAGAGATCCTCGGTGCCAGCATCGAATTTTTTGATCTCGGTGATTATCCGCTGCGTGCCGATAAAGAAACCCTGTTCCGCCTCGCGGACGTTTATCGCCGGGTGCAGCCGCACTTTGTTCTGACCCATTCCTTGCAGGATCCCTACAACTACGATCACCCGCTGGCCACGCATCTGGCGCAGGAGGCGCGCATTATCGCCCAGGCCGAAGGCTACCGTCCGGGCGAAAAAATCGTCGGTGCGCCGCCGGTGTACTGCTTCGAACCGCACCAGCCTGAACAGTGCAACTGGAAACCGGATGTGCTGCTGGATATCACCTCAGTGTGGGACAAAAAATATCAGGCGATTCAGTGCATGGCCGGGCAGGAACATCTGTGGGAATACTACACGCGCGTAGCGCAGCAGCGCGGTGTGCAGGCCAAGCGTAACGTCGGCATTACCACCAGCCGCGACATCATTTATGGCGAAGGTTATCAGAGCATCTTCCCGCGCGTAACGGAGGATCTGGCATGAGAATCATCGCGAAAAAAGGCGTCGCGGTGCGCCACATCCCGCGTGCGGCAGCCACGGATATCGACGCGCTGGCGCACTTTGGCGTCGCCACCGTGCATGAAGCGCAGGGGCGTAAAGGCTTGCTCGATCCCGCCCTTCGCCCGATTCAGCAGGATTGTGCCATCGCGGGCAGCGCGGTCACCGTGCTGGTCGCACCCGGCGATAACTGGATGTTTCACGTCGCGGTGGAGCTCTGTCAGCCGGGCGATGTGCTGGTGGTTGCGCCAACCTCGCCGTGCAGCGACGGCTTCTTCGGCGATCTGCTGGCGACCTCGCTGCAGGCGCGCGGCGTGCGCGGGCTGGTGGCGGATGTCGGTGTGCGCGATAGCCGCACGTTGCGTGAGATGGGCTTTGCCGTCTGGTCGCGTGCGGTATATGCGCAGGGCACGGTGAAAGAGACGCTCGGCTCGGTGAATGTGCCGCTGGTGTGTGCCGGGCAGCTGATCTGGCCGGGTGACGTTATCGTCGCCGATGACGACGGCGTGGTGGTGGTGGCACGCGATGAAGCTGCCAGCGTGGCGGCCAAAGCGCGTCAGCGTGAAGAGCTGGAAGAGAGCAAACGCCTGCGTTTAGCGGCCGGTGAGCTGGGCCTGGATATCTATCAGATGCGCCCGCGCCTGGCGGAAAAAGGACTGCGCTATCTCGACACGCTCGATCAACTGGAGGAGTAAACCATGCGCCAGCGTCGCATTCCCTGCTTACTGATGCGCGGCGGCACCTCCAAAGCCGCCTGCTTTCTGGCACAGGATCTGCCAGCCGAACCGGCGGCCCGCGATCGGGTACTGCTGGCGGTGATGGGTTCGCCCGATATCCGTCAAATTGACGGCCTCGGCGGGGCCGATCCGCTCACCAGCAAAGTGGCGATCGTCAGCGCTTCACACCGTGACGATGCCGATGTCGATTACCTGTTTGCCCAGGTCAACGTCGATCAAGCCCGCGTCGATTACGGGCAAAACTGCGGCAATATCCTCGCCGCCGTCGGGCCTTTCGCCGTCGAACGCGGGCTGGTCAAGGCAGGCAGCGAACGCACCCGTGTGCGCATTTTCATGCAGAACACCGGGCAGATTGCCGAGGCGGCGTTCGCCACGCCCGACGGTGAAGTCGACTATGACGGCGACTTACGCATTGATGGCGTACCGGGCAGCGCAGGCGAAATCGCCCTCACCTTCAAAGACATTGCCGGTTCGAGCTGTGGCGCGCTACTGCCAACCGGTCAGCCGCGCGATCGTTTTGATGGCATCGATGTCACCTGCATCGACAACGGCATGCCGGTGATCCTGGTGCGTGCAGAGGATGTCAATCGCAGTGGCTATGAAAGCCGCGACGCGTTAGATAACGACAGCGAGCTCAAGCAGCGGCTGGAGTCGATCCGCCTGCAGGCCGGGCCGCGGATGAATTTAGGGGATGTCAGCCAGCGTACGGTGCCCAAAGTCACGCTGCTGGCCGAAGCACGTCACGGTGGCGCCATCAGCTCACGCACCTTTATTCCACAACGCTGCCACGCCTCGATTGGCGTGCTTGGCGCGGTCAGCGTTGCCAGCGCCTGCCTGATCCCCGGCAGCGTCGCAGACGGACTGGCACGCACCAGCCAGCAACCTCAACAGCGGCTGAGCGTGGAACATCCCAGCGGTGAATTTAGCGTGCTGCTGCAGCGCGAAGGCGATAACCCGCTGGCGGGCTGCGGTCTGTTGCGCACCGCGCGTGCCATTTTCGCCGGTGAAGTCATGATTCCGGCGGCGGTCTGGCCTTCAACAAGGAGTAATTGATGAACATCACCTTTATCGGTTTTGGCGAAGCGGGCGGCATTCTTGCCCATGATTTAAAAGCGCAGGGCAATGCGGTGACGGTGTGGGATCGCAAAGCCCTCGCGGCAGAAACCCTGCCCGCGCTGCAGCAAAAAGCGCAGCAGAGCGGCGTGCGGCTGGCCGCTTCGCTGGCGGATGCATTACAGGACGCCGCGCTGGTGTTCTCCACCGTTACCGCGTCGCAGGCCCTCAACGTGGCGCAGCAGGCGGCAGCGCTGTTACAGGCCGGGCAGCACTTTCTCGATCTCAACTCGGTGGCACCGCACACCAAACGCGCCGCGGCTGAAGTGATTCACGCTGCGGGTGCCAGCTATATCGACGTGGCGGTGATGGCGCCGGTGCCGCCAAAGCGGCTGGCCACGCCGCTGCTGATTGGCGGCGCTCAGGCTGCACAGGTGCAGCCGCTGCTGCAACAGCTGGGTTTCCACAGCCGCCTGCTGGGTGGCGACGTGGGTGAAGCTTCAGCGATTAAGATGTGCCGCAGCGTGATGATCAAAGGCCTCGAGGCGCTGACCACCGAATGCCTGAGCGCGGCGCGTCAGTATGGCGTAGAGCAAGCGGTGCTCGACTCGCTGCACGCCAGTTTCCCGTCGCTGGGCTGGGACGATCAGCTGCCGCACTACCTGATTAGCCGCGTGGCGGAGCACGGCCAGCGACGCGCCGAAGAGATGCAGGAAGTGGTGAAAACGCTGCAGGACGTCAAGGTACCGGCCGCCATGAGCGCAGCGATTGTTGCCACGCAGCAAGGGCTGATTGATGCGTTAAACGCCCGCTCTCTGCGCTATCAACAACTGACGCCGTTCGTCTGGCAACAGACGCTGGATAAGATCTATCCACCTCAATGAGTTATATGCATAGAGGTATGCGTTTTGTTTATCGGCAATTGTTTACATTTTTGCTACAGCGTAGCGTAAGCGAGACGAGAAGCAGGTTTTAAAACAATAACTATCGGAAGCAAAACATGAAGATTAGAGCATCTGTCGCCCTTTCCCTGCTGCTGGCAGCGGGTATTAACCAGGCCAGCGCCGCCGCACTGGACGCCAGCCACACCAACCAGGTGATGACCAGTGTCAAAAACAGCATCAGCGCGCAGCACAGCACCGGCTGTGTAGCGGTGGTTGATGCCAGCGGTACGCTGCTGGCCTTCCAGCGCCTTGACGGCGCATCGCCGGGCTGCGTCGATGCCGCCATTGGTAAAGCGCGCACCTCGGCGCTGTATCACGCCCCTTCCCTGAAATTTATGCAGCGTCTGCAGAGCGGCGAAACCACGGTTCTCGCCATCCCGCATGCGGTGGCGCTCGGCGGCGGTTTCCCGCTCACGCTGCAGAATGAAGTGGTCGGCGCGGTTGGCGTCAGCACCCCCAAACAGGATCTGGATAATCAGGCTTCAGAGGCTGCCGCTCAGGCATTGAAATAACTTTCGGGGATTTCCATGATGACTCTTTCACGCCGCCGGTTGCTGACCGGCACGGCGGGCCTGTTGGTGGCTGGCGTCCTGACGCAGGCGCTCCCCGGCAGCCTGGCTTTCGCCTCGCCACCGCTGGCCGCCGCAGTGGCTCCGTCCGCCAGTTTTACTGCGATTTCCGTCCGATTAACCGGACTGGACCAGCCGGATGCCTTGCTGGCGCAGCGCCTCTACAGCTGGCTGCACGCACATTTCCCGCAGCTGGACAGCCAGCTTGATACGCTCAGCGCGCTACTGCAGCAGCAACCTGCCGCCAACGGCAGCAGCCTGCTGGCGCTGCTGAGTACCCAACCCAAAGCCCTCGACGATCTTTATCAGGCGCTGGTTTCCGGCTGGTATCTCGGCGTTGTCGGCCCGCTGCCGCGCCCGCAATGTATCGCTTTTGAGAATATCGTCAGCTACCAACTGGTGCGTGATTCCCTGTTACCACCGAGCTACGCGCCGGGGCAACCTAACTTCTGGACGCAGCCGCCTGCAAGGAGAGCACATGTCTGATTCATTAAGCGCCGATGTGGTGGTGATTGGCGCCGGCATTGCCGGTTCACTGGCGGCGCTGAAGATGGCCAAAGCAGGCGCTTCGGTTCTGATGCTGGAGTCCGGCCCGGAGATTAAGCGCGATCAGGCGGTGGAGTATTTCCGCAACTCGCCGTTTAAGGGTGACTTCACCGAACCTTATCCGCCGCAGCCATGGGCACCGCAACCAAAATTCATTCCCAGCGATAACAATTACCTGATTCAGAAAGGCCCGGATCCCTACCGCGCCCAATATCTGCGCGGCACCGGCGGCACCACATGGCACTGGGCTGGACAGGCGTTCCGCCTGTTGCCGAACGATATGCGCATTCAGTCGCTGTACGGCATTGGCCGCGACTGGCCGATCAGCTATGACGAGCTGGAACCCTATTACTGCGACGCCGAATACCAGATGGGCGTGTCCGGTGACAGCGATCTGGCTTCGCCGCGTTCGCGCCCTTATCCGTTACCGGGCATTCCGCTACCGTATGGCTTCGATCGTCTGAAGCAGCGACTCGGTCCGCTGGGTTATGAGGTGGGCATTGGTCCGCAGGCGCGTAACAGTGTCGCCTATGACGGTCGCCCGGCCTGCTGCGGCAACAACAACTGCATGCCGGTTTGCCCGATCGATGCGCAATACCACGGCGGCATCGCCGCGCGTAAGGCGCTGGATGCCGGTGTCAAAATCGTCACTAATGCGGTGGTGTTCCGCATTGAGGCTGACGACAAAGGCACCATTCAGGCGGTGCACTATCTCGATCAGAACAAAGCGCGCCATCGCGTCACTGGCAAACAGTTTGTCCTGACCGCCAACGGCATCGAAAGCCCGAAAATCCTGCTGCTCTCCACCAGCGATCGCTACCCGAACGGCATCGCCAACAGTTCCGGCATGGTGGGCCGCAATCTGATGGATCATCCAGGATCGTCGGTAGAGTTCTACGCCGATGAGCCGGTGTGGTTTGGCCGTGGGCCGATGCGTCCTGGCAGCATCAACAATATGCGCGACGGCGATTTCCGTGGTGAGCGCTCGGCGCTGCGTATCGACCTCGCCAACACCTCGCCGGTGCGTTATCTCACCGAACGTCTGGTGCGTCAGGGCTATTACGGCAAGGCGCTTAACGACAAGCTGGCCTTCCAGGCCGAGCGTTTTGTTCAGCTCAAGTGTCTGCTGGAGATGCTGCCGGAGCCGCAGAACCGCGTCACGCTGAGCAAAACCGAGAAGGATGCCTGGGGCATTCCCCGCCTCGAGGTTTACTACCGCTTCCCGGAATATGTGCATCGCGGCTATGACCAGTCGATGATCGACTTCCAGCGCATGGTGAAAGAGATGGGCGGCACCGAGGCGGTCTACAGCAAACGCGGCGTCTACGACAACAACCAACATATCACCGGTACCATGATCATGGGCAGCAATCCGCAGGATTCGGTGGTGGATGGTCACTGTCGCACCCACGATCACCCGAACCTGTTTATCGCCGGTACCGGTATTATGCCGTCGGCCTCGACGGTCAACTCAACGCTGACCGGAACCGCGCTGGCGCTGCGTATGGCCGATAGCGTTCTGGCAAGCTTGTAAGGAGCACCCGATGAAACCTGTATTGATTCAGGCCGCTATCGCGGTGGTCCTGATGCAGTGCGCCGTGGCGCAGGCGGCAGACAATGCCGCTCAAATTAAGCGCGGCGAATATCTGGCGCGCGCCGGTGACTGTACCGCCTGTCATACCGCCACCAACGGCCCGCTGTTTGGCGGCGGCTTTGCGGTCAGTACGCCTTTCGGCCAGATCTGGGGCAGCAATATCTCCTCTGATAAGCAGTACGGTATCGGCAGCTGGAGTGACGATCAGTTCGTTGCTGCGGTGCGCGACGGCATTGGCAAAAATGGCGAGCAGCTCTATCCGGCGATGCCGTATGACTCCTTTACCAAAATGAAGCGCGACGATGTGCTGGCAATCAAAGCCTATCTCATGTCGATGCCGCCGGTGCATCAGGCTTCACCGCAAACCGACCTGCCGTTCCCATTCAACCAACGCTGGGGCATGCGCTTCTGGAAGTGGTTTAACTTCGATAAAGGCGAATTGCAGAACGATACGCAGCAGAGCGCGCAGTGGAATAACGGCCGCTATCTGGTTGAAGCGCTGGCGCACTGCGGCACCTGCCATACGCCGCGTAATCTGACCATGGGCATGGACAACGATAAAGCATTGGCCGGCGGCGATCTCGGCGGCTGGATGGCGTACAACATCACACCCGATAAGCAGGCAGGCATCGGTGACTGGAGCCAGCAGCAGCTGGTGACCTACCTGAAAACCGGCTTTGTCGCCAACAAAGCCAGCGCCTCCGGGCCGATGGCCGAAGCGATTGAGCACAGCCTGCAATATCTGCCCGAGAGTGATCTGCAGGACATCGCCACCTATCTGCGCAGCGTTAAGCCGCAGCCGGACGCGCAGCAAACCCGCGCGCGCGACAGCTGGGGACAACCTTCAACCGCGCTGATTGCACTGCGCGGCGCCGATGATGCGACCCGCAATGCTCAGCCCGGCGCGGTGGTGTTTGCCGGTAACTGTGCCAGCTGTCACGGCGCGGAAGGTGCGGGATCGGGCAGCGGTTTCCATGCCTATCCATCGCTGTTCCACCACACCAGCACCGGCGCGGCAGATGCGCTGAACGTGGTATCGGTGGTCCTCAACGGTGTGCATCGCCATATGCGCGAGGGAGAAGTTTTTATGCCGCCTTTTGCGCCTGAGCTGAGTGACCAGCAGGTGGCGGATGTCAGTAACTTTGTTACCCAGCAGTTTGGTAATCCGGCGGCGGCCAAAGTAAATGCGAAGCAGGTGAAAGGGTTAAGAGAGGATGCAAAACTGGCTTCACCCCCAATTTACGGTCAGGTAGATAAGCCTTAATCCATGCACTCGGCGGCGCAGGGCGCGTCGCCGAGGTAACACGCGTTACTGATAATTCACCGTCACTTCACTGCTCACCACGCGTAAGCCGGGCGGCAAGGCGCCCTTCCCTTTAAAGCCAAATGCAAGATGCAGCGTCTCTTCCGCCGCCACGTTGGCTAAGCCGCGCGTACTGCCGCTGGCGCCTTCAATCTCGACACAACGATCGCCCGCACATAAGCGCACCACCAAACCCGAGGGCGCAGGACGGCTGAGCTGATAACGCCAGTACACCAGCGAAATATTGCCCGGCGCGCTGGAAGGCGCACGCAGCGCAGGCGTCATCAGCCAGTTACCGCGCACGCCAAGGCTTGGGCCGCTGGCGTTGGCTGTCCAGGCACCGCTGGACGCATCAACAGCCAGCGGCAGCGCCATCAACGGCATCATCATTACTGCCCAGCACCAGCGACGCATTACTTGCCTCCAATGGTGGCGGTCATGCGGATTTGACGGTTATCGGTCAGCTCCATATTCGACAGCACAATCAGCTGCGGCAGATTGCGCCGCAGGAAGCGTGCCAGCAACGCACGCAGCGGATGATTGACCAGCAGCACCGGCGGCGCGCCTGCCATCTCTTGCTGCTGCAGTGCGCCTTGCGCCTGCACCAGTAAGCGATCTGCCAGACCTGGCTCGAGTCCACCGCCGCCTTGCAGCGCCTGCAGCAGCAGGCGTTCCAGCGTGGCATCGAGGCCGATCACCTGCACTTCGCCGTTGCCCGGGAACCACTGTTGGGTAATCGCCCGTCCCAGCGCCACACGCACAACGCTGGTGAGCTCTTGCGGATCGTTCTGCACCGGCGCATGTTCCGCCAGCGTTTCAATAATGGTGCGCATATCGCGAATCGAGACGCGCTCGGTCAGCAGGTTTTGCAGCACTTTGTGCAGCGTCGTCAGCGTGATGACACCCGGCACCAGATCTTCGGTCAGCTTCGGCATCTCTTGCGTGACGCGATCCAACAGCTGCTGCGCTTCCTGACGGCCAAACAGCTCGCTGGCGTATTGGCCAATCAGGTGATTGAGGTGCGTCGCCACCACGGTGCTGGCTTCCACCACGGTAAAGCCCTGAATCTGCGCCTGCTCTTTCAGGGCGCTGTCGATCCAGATCGCCGCCAGACCAAAGGCCGGATCGACGGTTGGCTCGCCCGGCAGCGAACCAGCAGCCGTGCCAGGGTTGATCGCCATCCAGCGGCCCGGATAAGCGTCGCCGCTGCCAATTTCTACGCCTTTCATCAGGATGCGGTAACGCGCGGGTGGCAGCTCCATGTTGTCACGGATATGCACCACCGGCGGCAGGAAGCCCACCTCTTGTGCCACCTTCTTACGAATACTGCGGATACGCCCCAAAAGTTCGCCGTTTTGCAGGTGATCGACCATCGGAATCAGGCGATAACCCACTTCCATACCGAGCGAATCTTCCAGCTGCACATCGGTCCACGACG
Organism: Pantoea sp. AG1095; assembly: GCF_003208415.1. Taxonomy (NCBI): domain Bacteria; kingdom Pseudomonadati; phylum Pseudomonadota; class Gammaproteobacteria; order Enterobacterales; family Erwiniaceae; genus Pantoea; species Pantoea sp. AG1095. The sequence continues at coordinate 1,241,513 of NZ_QKMJ01000001.1, forward strand.
CTTCCACCGTGGCCGGCGTTTCCTGGGTTTTCACCAGACTGGAAGCTTCCGCCGGTTTCTTCGGCTGCATTTCGCGACCACGTAACCACCAGGCAAGTCCTAATAGCGCAGCGGTAAACAGCAGGAACACCAGGTTTGGCATGCCCGGCACCAGGCCGAGCAAACCAATCACGCCGCCGCTCAGCATCAGCACGCGCGGGTTCTTGAATAGCTGCGTTACCATCTGCTCGCCGACGTCCTGATCGGTGCCCACGCGCGTTACGATGACACCTGCGGCGGTGGAGATCACCAGCGCTGGAATCTGTGCTACCAGGCCGTCACCGATGGTCAACAGCGTGTAGGTTTCACCGGCGTGACCGAGATCCATGCCGTGCTGCACCACGCCGACCAACAGGCCGCCGATGATGTTGATCACCATGATCAGGATGCCGGCGATGGCGTCACCACGAACGAACTTACTCGCACCGTCCATTGAGCCGTAGAAATCGGCTTCCTGCGTCACTTCCGTACGGCGTTGCTTGGCTTCCTGTTCGCCAATCAAGCCGGCGTTGAGGTCAGCATCAATCGCCATCTGCTTACCGGGCATCCCATCCAGCACAAAACGCGCGCCGACTTCGGCAATACGTCCCGCACCCTTGGTGATAACCATGAAGTTGATGATAACGAGGATGATGAACACCACGATACCGATGGCGAAGTTACCGCCAACGAGGAAGTGACCGAAGGCTTCCACCACGCGTCCGGCCGCATCGGCGCCAGTGTGGCCCTCCAGCAGAATGATACGGGTTGACGCAACGTTCAGCGCCAGACGCAGCAGCGTCGAGAACAGCAGAATGGTCGGGAAGGCGGCGAACTCCAGCGTGCGCTGGGTGAACATTGCCACCAGCAGCACCATGATCGACAGCGCAATGTTAAAGGTGAATAGCAGGTCAAGAATGAATGCGGGTAACGGCAGCACCATCATCGACAAGATCAACATGATCAGTACCGGGCCCGCCAGCACTTGCCATTGCGTGTCTTTAAAGTTGCCCGGTAAACGCAGCTTCTCGGCTAAATTAGCCATCGTTAGTGTTCTCTCCTGCAAAGTCCATGTCTGCCGGAACCGGCAGGTTTTTTGGTTTGTTTGGAATCAGGCCGCCTTCGCGCTTCCAGCGTCGCAGCTGCCAAACCCAGGCCAGCACTTCCGCTACCGCGCCATACAGCGCGCCGGGGATGAACTGACCAATTTCAGTGTGTCGATACAACGCACGCGCCAGCGGCGGTGCTTCGAGAATCGGGATGCGGTGCTCTTTGGCGAGCTCACGAATCTTCAGGGCGATATCGCCCGCGCCTTTGGCCACCACTTTGGGCGCGCTCATCTTGCCTTCCTGATACTTCAGCGCCACCGAGTAGTGCGTCGGGTTAGTGACGATAACGTCGGCTTTCGGTACATCAGCCATCATGCGACGGCGTGCCGCCGCGCGCATCGCCTGGCGAATACGCCCTTTAACGTGCGGGTCGCCTTCGTTCTGTTTATGTTCGTCGCGGATCTCCTGGCGCGTCATCTTCAGCTTTTTGAAGTAGCTGTAGAGCTGCCAGAACACATCAAAGCCCACCATCGGGAACAGGCCCAGCATGATCAGCCCACAGCAGGCGGCGATCATCGACAAACCATGATGTAGCGCGTTGATCGGCGATTCGCTCATCAAACGCAGCATCGCTTCCCAATGGCTCCAGATGTACCAGCCAGCCACCAGCCCAACCAGCACCGCTTTCATGATCGATTTCACCAGCTCTGCAGCGGTTTGGCCGGAGAACATGCGGCCAATACCGGTAAGCGGGTTGAGCTTTTTGAGATCGAACTTAATGGATTTTCCGCTGAAGTTAAGGCCGCCCAGCGCCATCGGCCCGGCAATCGCCACCACCACTAAGCCGCCCATCAGCGGTAGCAGCGCGATCACCGCCTGCTTAATCAGGCTGCCGATATGACCAATGATCACTTTGTCATCGTTTACCATGCCGTGATCAAAACGAAATCCGGTGGCGACCATGCTGGCCAGACGCTCCGCCATGCTGTTGCCGCCGACCCACAGAATCAGCAATCCAATCAACAGCATCATCACTGAAGTCAGCTCGCGCGAACGCGGAATCTGCCCCTCCTCACGCGCTTTTTCAAGTCGGTGGGGCGTGGGCGATTCTGTTTTGTCCTCGTTACTCTCTTCAGCCACGACTTACCTCAGCTGGCAGGAATTCTGAGCATAGAATGCCAAAACCCTGACAGGCTAAAGCGCGGATTAAAGGGGGGAAATGTGAGCTTATTTAGCCATAAGTGAAATTGCGGGCTGATTGGTCGCCATAAATGGCGCCGCTACATTGCTCGAATGTGCATTAATCCTGACCGGTTGGCGATAAAAGTGCACCACGTCACCCACCAACAATAACGCCGGCGATTGGGCTTGTTGCGCCTCAACAGTGTGTGCCAGCTCAGCCAGCGTAGTGATCATCACCCGCTGATCGGCACGCGTGCCATTCTCAATGATTGCCACCGGCGTCTGCGCGTTGCGGCCCTGCGCCTGCAGCTGTGCGCTGATGCTGGCGCTCCACTTCAGCCCCATATAAAACACCAGCGTCTGGTTATTGGCGGCGAGGCTGGCATCATCCAGCTGCGGTTCACCGCTTTTGCCGTGACCGGTAATTAACCGCAGCGACTGTGCGCAATCACGGTGCGTTAGCGGAATGCCGCTGGCTGCCGCGCATCCGGCGGCGGCGGTAATACCCGGCACGATCTGGCAGGCTATTCCCGCCTGTTGCAGATAGAGCATCTCTTCACCGCCGCGCCCGAAAATAAAGGGATCGCCGCCTTTGAGCCGCACCACTTGCCGCCCGCTGCGGGCTAAATCCACCAGCAGCTGATTAGTTTGCACCTGCTTTAACCCGTGGCTGCCGGGCTTCTTGCCGACATCAATCGCCAGCGTCTCCGGCGGCACTTCCGCCATGATCGCCTCGCTCACCAACCGGTCATACACCACAACGTCGGCGCTGTTGATCAGCCTCCATGCTTTTAAGGTGAGCAGTTCTACGTCTCCCGGCCCAGCCCCAACCAGCCAGACGCCACCTTGCGCGTGTTCGCCGTCACGCGGATTAAACAGCTTGTCGAGGGATTCACTGGCTTGCGTCATGATGTTTTCCGTTACTGCGCCACGCGCAGAGATGAGAGCAGTTGTTTGAGCTCCGGGATACAGGAGCCACAGTTGGTGCCGCATTTCAACACCGCGCCGAGCGCTGCCGGGGAATCACAGCCCTCAGCGATGGCCCGGCGAATCGCCACTTCACCGACGCCAAAGCAGCTGCAAAGGGTACGTCCGTGGCTGCCGCCCTGCGCCGGTCGCCCGCCCAACAGCGCATGTCGCTGCTGCGGCAAATCGGGCGGCTGGCTGAAGGCCCGCGCGATAAATGGGTGATCGATGTCTGGTAGCCAGGGCGCGGCATAAAAGGCGCATGCCAACTTGCCCTCGCGCCAGCCAAGCCAGTGCAATTGCTGTCCCGCCTGCGCCTGCTGCCATTGCAATGCGGACATGCCCGGCAGTTGCATCAGCCATTCGCCAGCATGAGCGCTGCCCGCCAGCACATAGCGCTGCACGCCGGGCTGTGGGGCTCGCGACCAGTAGAGTAGTGCAGGCGGCGTGATGATGTCCGGCAGCCACAGCCAGCCTTGCCACGCTGGACGCAGTAGTTGCAAGCGCACCGCCGTTTGTTTTAACGCTGGCTGAGCGGAATCGGGACAACAGCTGGCCGCGACTAATCCATCGACGTTGGCCTGCCCGCTGAACTGTCTTGTCCAGTGCATCGGCACAAAGATTTGCCCACGCTGCAGGCCGCTGTCGAGGGTGACGCGTCCGCTGCACCAGCCCAGCGCCGACTGCACGCGCGTCACATCGCCGTGGCTCAAGCCGTACGCCGCCGCATCCAGCGGATTTAGCGCGACAAAGGGTTCATCGTAATGCTGCATCAGTCGCGGCACGTTGCCGGTGCGCGTCATGGTGTGCCACTGATCGCGGATGCGGCCGGTATTCATCAGCAGCGGATAATCAGTGGTCATGAGGGTTTTAACCGGTATCGCGGGCGGCAGCAGACGCGCTTTTCCATCGGCATGGTAAAAGCGGCGATCGGCAAACAGCCGCGCGGTGCCGTTGGGTGACGCGGCAGTGATCGGCCACTGCACCGGGGCTAACTGGTCATATTGCTCACGCGTGATGGTTGCCAGCGCGCTGATATCAAAGGCGCGCGTGCCGCGATTCTCAAAACCAGACAGCGCGGCATGCTCGGCGAAAATCTCGCCTGGATGCTGCCAGGCAAAGGCCGCGCCAAAACCGAGTCGCTGCGCCACCTGCGCCAGCAGCCACCAATCCGCTTTGGCCTCACCGGCTGGCGCAATAAAACTGCGCTGGCGTGAGATACGCCGCTCCGAATTGGTCACGGTGCCGTTTTTCTCGCCCCATGCCTGCGCCGGCAGTAGCACATCAGCAAATTGTGCCGTGTCGCTGTGGGCGCTGACTTCCGACACCACCACCAGCTCGCATTTCGCCAGCGCGTGCGCCACGCGGTTACCTTCCGGCATCGAAACGGCAGGATTGGTACCCATGATCCACACTGCCTTGACGTCGCCGCGTTCGATGGCATTGAACAGATAAACTGCCGTCAGTCCCGGCTGCTGCGCAACACGATCGCTCCGCCAAAAGCGCGCAACACGATCAACCTCTGCTGCGCTAAAGCCCATGTGCGCCGCCAGCTGATTGGCTAAGCCGCCCACTTCACGGCCGCCCATGGCGTTGGGCTGTCCGGTCAGCGAAAACGGTCCGCAGCCCGCACGGCCGATTTTGCCGCTGAGCAGATGCGCATTGAGGATGGCGTTGTTGTTATCGCTGCCGGTTTGTGACTGATTGATGCCCATGCACCACAGCGTCAGCACGCGCGGCTGCGCTGCGAACAGCTGCCAAAATGCCACAATGTCATGCTCACTCAGCTGGCAGGCAGCGGCGACCGTCGCCACATCCCAGGCCTCACAGGCGGCTAAGGTCGCTTCCACATTGGCCAGATGCGGCAACATACTGGCATCGATACCCGCATGGTGCGCCAGCCAGTTCAGCAGCCCGGCAAACAGCGCGCTATCAGATCCCGGTTGCAGCGCCAGATGAACATCAGCAAGGTCACAGCTGGCAGTACGACGCGGATCGATCACCACCAGCTGCATCTCAGGGCGTTCGGCTTTGGCCTGCACCAGCCGCTGCCACGCCACTGGATGCGCCCATGCCGCGTTGGAGCCGACTAACACCACAACATCGGCTTGTTCAAGATCGTCATAGCAGCACGGCACCGCATCGGCACCGAAAGCGCGTTTGTAACCCACCACCGCCGAAGCCATACACAGCCGTGAATTGGTATCGATGTTGGCAGAGCCAATAAAGCCCTTCATCAGCTTATTGGCGGTGTAATAATCCTCCGTTAGCAGTTGACCGGAGCCGTAAAAGGCCACCGCCTGCGGGCCATGTTGATCGATGATGCGCCGGAAACCCGCCGCCACATGGTCCAGTGCGGCATCGATACTGACGCGCTGACCATCAATCTGCGGCCAGAGCAAACGACCGTCATGCATCAGGGTCTCGCCCAGCGCTGAACCTTTGACGCACAGCCGACCGAAATTAGCCGGATGCTGGCGGTCGCCGCTCACCGGCGCATCGAGGGCTTTCACCTCCACGCCACAGCCCACGCCGCAGTACGGACAGGTGGTTTTCATGAGGCCGCCGCCAGCGCAATAATCGGCTGATGCCCGAGCCACACTTTGCCGCCCTCCACGCGCACCGGCCAGCAGCGCAGCTGATGCTCGGCGTTATCGAGACTTTGTCCGTCGCGCAGCCGCACGCGCTGCTTGTAGAGCGGTGATATCACCACCGGCTCGCCCGCTACGTCGCCGAGAATGCCACGCGACAGCACGCTGGCTTGCGTGCCGGGCTCAATATCTTCCAGCGCATAAATCGCCTCGCCCAAGCGGAACAAGGCCACACGCTGACCGCCTAACCGCGCACCCATGCCCGCAGACGGCGGGATAGCGTCGACAAGGCAAATGGCACTCCAGGGTTCTGCCGGCAACGTGGTAACGGGAATGCTGTCCGCCGTCGCGGGCTGACGCTGACCGCGCACCTGCACATAGTTGAGCGTCTCGTCAGGCTGCTCGCTGTTGACGGTGGCGGTAAACAAGGCGCGACGCGAAGGATCCTGCAGCGTGCTGTGCCATTCGCACTGATAGCGCTCCACCACGCGCTGCATCTCCTGCTCCAGTTGCACGGCTATACCGAGTGAATCTTCGATCACCACCTGACGCAGGTAGTCGAGTCCGCCTTCCATGTTATCCATCCACACGCTGGTGCGCTGCAGACGATCGGCGGTGCGCACATAGAACATCAAGATGCGGTCAACGTAGCGCAGCAGCGTTTCATCATCGAGATCGCTGGCGAACAAATCGGCATGACGCGGTTTCATCCCGCCGTTGCCGCAGACATACAGGTTCCAGCCTTTTTCCGTGGCGATTACGCCAATGTCCTTGCTCTGCGCTTCAGCGCATTCACGCGTGCAGCCGGAAACCGCCATTTTAATTTTGTGCGGGGCGCGCAGCCCTTTGTAGCGATTCTCTAATGCGATGGCGAAGGCGGTAGAATCCTGCACGCCGTAACGGCACCAGGTTGACCCCACGCAGGATTTTACCGTGCGCAGCGATTTGCCATAAGCGTGACCGGTTTCAAAACCCGCCGCGATTAAGTGTTCCCAGATATCCGGTAACTGATCGAGCCGCGCACCGAACAGATCGATGCGCTGACCGCCGGTGATTTTGGTGTAGAGATCGTAACGAGCGGCTACTTCACCAATCGCAATTAGCCCTTGCGGCGTAATTTCACCGGCTGGCACACGCGGTACCACCGAATAGGTGCCATCTTTCTGGATGTTGGCGAAGTAGCGATCGTTGGTATCCTGCAGCGGCAGATGTTCGGGCTTCAGTAAGTAGTCATTCCAGCATGATGCCAGCAATGATCCCACCAGCGGCTTGCACACTTCACAGCCCTGTCCGCGCCCGTTGAGCTGTAATAGCTGCTCGAAGGTGCTGATGTTGCCGACGCTGATCAGGTGATAAAGCTCCTGACGCGAGTAGGCAAAGTGTTCGCAGATATCCTTCTTCACTTCCACGCCCTGACTGGCGAGCTGGAACTCCATCACCTGTTTGACTAATGCGCTACACCCACCGCAGCCGGTTGCCGCTTTGGTGCAGCTTTTGATCGCCGCCATGTCACCGCAGCCGCCCTGCACTGCCCCGCAAATGTCCGCCTTGCTGACGTTATGGCACGAGCAGATTTGCGCGCTGTCTGGCAACGCCGCGACACCCAGCGCTTTAGCCGGCGCACCCGCTAACTGGGGCAAAATCAGGCTTTCCGGCTCTTCTGGTAACGGTAACTGATTCAGCATCATCTGCAGCAGGCTGGCGTAATCTGCGCTGTCGCCCACCAGCACGCCGCCAAGCAGCGTTTTGCGATCTTTGCACACCACCAGTTTTTTGTAGATGCCCTTTGGATTATCGATCCACTGATAACTTTGGCTGTCAGCGGTGCGCCCGTGCGCATCGCCAAATGACGCCACTTCCACGCCGAGCAGTTTCAGTTTCGTGCTCATGTCGGCACCGCTGAACGCCAGTTCTTCCTGCGCCAGCTGCGCCGCCAGTACGCGCGCCATTTGATATCCCGGCGCAACCAAACCGAAAATTTGCCCTTGCCACAGCGCGCATTCACCAATCGCATAGACATCTGCGGCGCTGGTGGCGCAAGCGTCGTTGATCAGAATGCCGCCGCGTTCACCCAGTTGCAGACCGGCGGCGCGCGCCAGTGCATCACGCGGACGAATACCCGCTGAAAATACCAGCAGGTCCGTTGCCAGCAGGCTGCCATCGGCAAAACGCAGCTGCAGGCTGCCATCCGGCAGACTCTCAATCGCTTCAGTTTGCTTGCTGGTATGAACTTGAACGCCCAGCGCGCTGATTTTGCCGCGCAGCATCTGCGCGCCGCCGTCATCCAATTGCACCGCCATCAGACGCGGCGCGAACTCCACCACATGGGTTTCCAGACCGAGCTGTTTCAATGCGTTGGCGGCTTCCAGTCCGAGCAGCCCGCCTCCAATCACCACCCCGCGCGTCGCATTACGGGCACAGTCAGCAATCGCATCCAGATCGGCCAGTGTGCGGTATACAAAACAACGCGCGTGATCGTGGCCGGGAACCGGCGGTACAAACGGCACCGAGCCGGTCGCCAGCACCAGTTTATCCCAGGTCAATTCCGCGCCGCTGGCATCACGCAGGCTGCGTTTTGCACTGTCAATTGCCACCACTTCACAACCGCTGCGCAGTTCGATGCCGTGTTGCTGAAAGAAGTTATCGCAGACCAGTGACAAATCGTCCGCGCTTTTACCGTTGAAGTATTCGGTAAGATGCACGCGATCGTAGGCCATCTGCGGCTCATCGCCGTATACCACGATGTGATAGTGCTGATGCAGTTCACGACTCACCAGCTGTTCGAGAAAATGGTGGCTGACCATGCCATGTCCAACCACGGCGAGAAGAGGTTTGCTCATCATCTGGCTTCCTGCAGCGCTTGGCTGCGTTGTGTTGTCGTCAAGACCGAACAGTGCGTTAATGCCCACCTGCGCGGCCTGTTGAAGTTGTGGTAGCAGCGTGCCTGCCGCCTGGCTGTCGCCAAACAGCAGCACGCCGCGCAGTGCGCCATTGCGCAAAAACAGTCGGCGATAGTGCTGGTGCAGCGGGTCAAAGCTGCTGATGGCGTCGCCTTCGCTGATATCGCCCGCACTGAACATCTCAATGCCGCTGACTTTCAGCCGCGTACCGTTTTCCTGATAGTGAAAGTCGGCCACGGGTTCACCCGCCAGTTGTGCTGCCAGCACGGCGGCCTGCGTCAGACAAGGCGCAATCAAGCCAAAGGTTTCGCCGCTGATTTCGCAGCACTCACCCAGCGCATACACATGCGGAAGCGCGGTTTGCAGTTGACGGTTAACCAGAATGCCGCGCTGGCAAGGCACGCCCGCCGCCTGCGCCAGCGCGATCTCCGGCAGCACGCCGATGGCGATCACCACCTGTTCCGCTGCGATAACCGCCCCATCGCCGAGCGTGACGCTTTCGGCGTCAATGGCCTGCAAAGTGACGCCGAGCCGACAGCGAATACCGCGCTGTGCCAGATGCTGCTGCAACAGCGCACCCGCTTTGGCATCCAGCTGGCGATCAAGCAGCCACGGACGATGATGCAGCAGCGTGACGTCACGTCCACGCTGACGCAGCGCCGCTGCGGCTTCCACGCCAATCAATCCGCCGCCCAGCACCACCACCGGACCTTGCTGCGCGAGCATGGCCTCCACGTCTCGCACCGTGCGGAAACCCTGCACCTGTGGGCGATGGATGCCGGGCAGATCCGGCATGCGCGGCCTCGAACCGCAGGCGAACACCAGCTTGTCCCAGTGCAGGGTGCGCTGGTCGGTTAGTACTGTGCGCGTAGGGATATCCACCTGCAGCGCCTCTTCCCCCATCAGCAACTGCACCTGATGTGCCGCATACCATGCGGGTTCGTGGATCACCGTGTCAGCGAAGGCTTTTTCGCCCGCCAGCACCGGCGACAGCAGCACCCGGTTGTAATTGCCGTGCGGCTCACGGCCAATCACCGTGATGGCGTAGCGACCCGGCGCACGTTGCAGCAAGGTTTCCACCATGCGCATCGCCGCCATGCCGTTTCCGATCACTACCAGTCGCTGCACCATGGTTGTCCCCTTACGCCACAGCCGTTTGCTTTTCATACAGGAAATGCAGAATCCGCTGACGCAGCTGGTGATAGCGCGGCTCGTCGGCTAACGCTACCCGTGAACGTGGACGCGGCAGGTCGATGTTGAGAATGTCACCGACCTGCGCGGCGGGGCCGTTGGTCATCATCAACACGCGATCTGACAGCAACACCGCCTCATCGACATCGTGCGTAATCAGCACAATGGTGGTATTGAGCTCCTGCTGGATGCGCATCACGCTGTCTTGCAGATGAGCGCGCGTTAGCGCATCCAGCGCACCGAACGGTTCATCCAGCAGCAGCACACGCGGCTGCATGGCCAGCGCACGCGCAATCCCGACACGCTGCTTCATGCCGCCGGAGATCTCCGACGGACGCTTATGCAGCGCGTGACTCATCTGCACGCGATTGAGGTTGTGTTCGATCCACTCGCTCATCTCTCTTTTGCTCATTTTTCCTTTGAACACTTGCTGCACCGCCAGCTCCACGTTTTGGTAGGCGGTCAGCCACGGCAGCAACGAATGGTTCTGGAACACCACCGCACGCTCCGGACCGGGACCGCTGATTTCGCGGTTGTCACACAGCAACACGCCGCTACTCGGCTGCGTCAGCCCGGCTATCAAATTGAGAAGCGTGGACTTTCCGCAGCCGGAGTGACCAATCAGGCTGAGGGTTTCACCTTCGCGGATATCAAAACTGACGTTATCGAGGGCGAGGAACTCGCCGCCTGCGGTATTGAAGCGCTGGCTGACCTGCTGTACGCGAATAATTGGATTCATCATCGGCTCCTTATTTTTCCCAGCTAAAGCGGCGTGCCAGTAACATCAGCGCCTGTTCGAGCAGTAACCCGACCACGCCAATCACCACGATGGCAATCAGGATGTTTTCCACATTGAGGTTGTTCCACTCGTTCCAAATCCAGAAACCGATACCGAGCCCACCGGTTAGCATTTCCGCAGCGACAATCACCAGCCATGCGATGCCCATCGATAAACGCATACCGGTTAACACTGCAGGCAGCACCGCCGGGAACAGAATGCGGCGCATCACTGTCCACTCATTGAGCCGCAGCACGCGCGCCACATTGAGGTAATCCTGCGGAATTCGCTGTACGCCTTCGGCGGTGTTGATCACCATCGGCCAGATGGAGCAGATGAAAATGGTCCAGCTTGATGCCGGTTCAGCGCGCTGGAACAGCAGCAGGCCAATCGGCAACCAGGCAAGTGGACTGACCGGACGCAGCAACGCGATGATCGGGTTGAGCATGTGCGCGATAAAGGTAAAACGGCCAATCAGGAATCCGGCGGGAACGCCCACCAGCGCCGCCAGACCAAAGCCGATTGCCACCCGCTGCAGCGAGGCGACCACGTTCCAGCCGATGCCCTGATCGTTGGGCCCGTTGTTGTAAAACGGATCGGCAAACAGCGTGACGGCGGCTTGCCAGGTGGCATATGGCGTGGGGAAGCCTTTACTGGACATTGAAGCCAGTTGCCAGACAAACAGCAGCAGAATCAGGCCGCAACTGGCGGGGATTAGCCGCTGCAGCAGGGGACGGAGCCAGCGTTGACCCCGACGCGGTGCGGGCGTTACCTTGAGTGCAATCACCTGCGCCGGTGGCGCGGCGATCGGCGCGGTATTGAGCGAGCGTGCTTCAGATTTCATCATGACCTCACTTAACGGCGTTTAAGGGCAAAACTGTCGGCATAAGCGGCGGGATTGCTGCCGTCCCATACTTTGCCGTCGAACAGTGTGCTGCTGCGCATCTCGCCGGCTGGGACGCTAATGCCGCCCACCGCGCTGGCGGCCTGTTTGTAGATATCAATACGGTTGATCTGACGCGCCACTGCTGCATAATCAGGCGCGGTTTGCACCATGCCCCAGCGCTTCATCTGCGTCAGGAACCACATGCCGTCGGAAATCCACGGGAAGCTCACTTCACCGTCGCGGAAGAAGCGCATACCGTGCGCGTCCTGCCAGCGCTGACCGAGGCCATTTTCGTACTGACCGAGCATGCGCCCTTCCAGCGTTTCCACTTTGGTGTTGATCCACGCGCGTCCGGCCAGCACCTGCGCGGTCTCTTTGCGGTTAGCGTCGGAGGCATCGATCCAGCGCGCGGCTTCCAGCACTGCGGCGGTCAGCGCACGGGCGGTATTGGGGTTCTCTTGCACCCAGGCGGCGCGCGTGGCGAGAATTTTTTCCGGATGATCCGGCCAAATTTGCTGTGTGGTGGTGGCGGTAAAACCGATGTTGTCGCTGATAGCACGCTGGTTCCACGGCTCGCCAACGCAGAAGCCACTCATGTTGCCCATCTTCATGTTCATCACCATTTGCGGTGGCGGGACCACCACGGTGCGCACATCCTCAAACGGGTCGATACCGGCGTTGGCCAGCCAGTAATAGAGCCACATGGCGTGTGTACTGGTTGGGAAGGTATGCGCGAAGGTAAAGCTGCCTTTGGCTTGGCTGGCGATTAATTTTTGCAGGCTGGCCGCATCAGTAACTTTCTGATCTTTAAGCTGATTCGCCAGGGTGATGGCCTGCCCGTTGTTGTTGAGCGTCATCAGGTTAGCCATCTCATGCTGAGGCCCGGCAATGCCCAACTGCAGACCATAAATCATGCCGTACAACGCGTGCGCGGCATCCAATTCGCCAGCGGTGAGCTTGTCGCGCACCGCCGCCCAGCTGGCTTCTTTACTCGGTTGCAGCGTCAGACCGTATTTTTTATCGAAGCCTTTTACTGACGCCATCACCACCGGCGCGCAGTCGGTGAGCGGAATAAAGCCGACGCGAATGTTGCTCTTTTCGGGCGCATCGGAACCGGCAGCCCATACCGCATTGCGTAATCCCGGCAGTAGATAGCTGCCACCGACCGCCGCGCTACCCAGGAGAAATTGACGTCGTGACAATGTGAACCGCGTTTTGCTCATCATGCGCATCCTGAAAAAAAGAATAAAAAAAGGCGTCCTCCCGCATGTCGCAAAAACATGGGGCCGGACGCCTTTATCCAAAGCACTCGCTTCACCGCCGTTGGCGAAACAAATGCGCAATGTCTGTAAGGTATTGCAAAACCTGTGCCAAAAATATCAGGCCGTTTTATCAAGGCTGGCGCTATAAATGCGCTGATGATGCGTCGTTTTTGCACTGCGCTGACGCACTCTACGCACAGGGTTTGTGCAGCTACCTCCTTCGAGTTATGCCTTGAGCGTGGCGGCAACCGCCAGCACCGCCAGGGCTATTTCCAGCACCCGTTTGTTCTGGTTCATGGCGCTCTTACGCAGCGCCTGCCACGCATCCTGCTCGCTGAAACCGTGCTGCTGCATCAACCAGCTTTTCGCCTGATCGATAATTTTGCGTTCATCCAGTGACGCGCGCATCGAGGCGAGTTCATCGGCCTGCGTCTGCAGACGCTGCGACTGCTCACGGATCAACGCCAGCACCGAACGCCCGAGCTGGGGCGCGAGGCCATTGCTGTCCAGCGTGGTTTCAACGCCTGACAGCCAGCTGGCACCCGCGATATAAAGCGAGAAACTGGCCTCTTCTCCGATGGCTATCGGCGGAGATTCACTGTGCTGGGCAGCCGCAATCGCACACTGACAGCGATTCATCAGCGTGGCGCACAGCGTATCTTCAATCTGTTTCATCTGATCGAGACGCGAACTGAGCAGACTAAACCACTGCAACACGCCATTTTCACCGCACTGTGCGCCGGTGCAGGCGATGCGTCTTAGCCGCTCAATTTGGCTGCCGGCATCGGCTATCGCCTGCCAGCGTTGTAGATTTTCCGCATCAGAAAATTGGCTGAAAGTCGCAAAGCTTTGCTCCTGCGCAGCGATCAACACCTGAATGCGCTGCCGTTGCGTCTCGGTAAATTCACCGGCAGCGAATCCCGCCGAACCGGTGGCGCGCTCCTGTCCGGCCAGCTCTTTGCCTTGCATAAAGCTAAATAGCGCGATTAACGCACGCGAGATGTCCGGCTCACTGGCGGTATCCGCCGCTTCAAATACCAGATTGAGTAAGGTGCAGATGATGTGATTAAACGCATCCATCGCCTGCGCCTGCGTCACGGTGCGGCTGTGTACTTGCTGACGCAGCGCCGGCAGACTGTCCAGCGCCTGAAGCGCAGTCGCGATCAGCATGCAAAATCGGCTATAGCCGGGCTGCGCCTCTGCTTCCGGCAGCACCGCCATTGCACGCTGTTCGCGCAGTTCTACCTCCGCAGCGCGCTGTGCTAGCTCTTCACCAAACAGTCGACCAGCCGAGCACAGCCAGATATTGCTGGCTCCACGTTCACGCTGCAGCACATGGATCAATTCACTGATGGCGGTAATCTGTTCGCCGGTCCGCAGCAACCGTTGCAGGCTCGCAATCTCGCTGGCGCGGCTAGCACGTAGATAGTTCAAAGCCCGATTCATTGCTTTCTCCAGCGGTTTAGCGGTGTAAACAGAGGGTCAAGCAAAAGCCATGCCGTGCTGCGTTTAAACGTGGCAGAATTGGGCCCGGAAATTCCGAAATTGAGAAAATTGTTTCGCAAGGCAATCTTTTTTGCTTCATACAAATAGATTAATCTTATTTACCATTTTCGTTTGGTACTAACAGCGACCAAATGCCGTTGCGCTGCCTCGCATCGTTAACTGCAGCGAATAAATTAACTCAGCTTATCTATCACCGTGACTATGTGTTTTATATCATCGGCCTGCGCTGCTTTTTCGCCCGCTAGCACGGGATTTCTCATGGTGCAATGGTTTGAATTCTCAAAAGTCTTAGGTAGACTTAGTTCAGCACTATCTTTCTGTAATCTGTCTGTTTTTTTGATGGCTTTCTCGCTGCTTAATCTGCCTGCCTTAACGGCCCGTGCCGCAGATTACTCTGCAGCTAATCTGATGGAATTTGAGGATCATGGTGAATAAGAGTCTCGTGCTTGTGTTGCTGGCGGTATTAAGTCTGGCTGCTTGCAAAGCGCCACCGCCACCCGTTACAGATGACACGCTGGTAACCAGTGAAGTGAATGGCGTCCAACTGGTCCATCGTCATGCGGTGGCAGCACCTGGCGAATTCACGCCGGTCAATGAGAGTTATCGCGCGCTGTATGCTGCCTCGGTAATGACCACGCCTGATTATGGTGGCAAAGTAGTGCGCTATCTTGATAACGCCAAACCGTTTGAAGTGCTCGGCCGTGTTGAACACAGCTGGCTGGCAGTGGCTGATGAGCCTAACGGCCAGTTAATTGGCTATATTCCGCCGAAAGCGGGCGTGGAGAGCAGCCGTTACGACGCGACCATTCGAAGCGATCGTCCGCGCCCCCGCCGCAACAGCAAACAGGTTTGTGTGGCCGTTGGCGGCGCCAGCAAGGCTTGTCGCACTAACGATACCGCGACCTGGATTTTAGACTGATAATGCAATCCGGCGCACAATGCCCGCAGAAGCGTTTGCTCTGCGGGCTGTGATTTTCGCCCTTGCCTGGATAACCAAGATTTAATGACTCAGGATTCCCTTGCTCGCGATGGCATTGTCGCGGGCAATGATAACCTTTTGCTTAATGCCGCAGCACCCATCCTGAATGCCGTGGTACGTATACGGCAGGCCGCGACACATGACGATCCTGCCGGATTGCGCCAGTTACTGATCGAAGAGATCCGCCAATTCGAACAACGCTGTAAACAAGCGGGCTTACCTTTTGAGATGATTATCGGCGCGCGCTACTGCCTGTGCAGCGTACTGGATGAAGCCGCAGCGCAAACGCCGTGGGGCACGCGCGGCGTGTGGTCCGGCAACGGCATGCTGGTCACCTTTCACAATGAAAGCTGGGGCGGAGAGAAAGTTTTCCAGCTGTTGTCGCGCGTATCGCAAAGCCCGCAGCAGCATCTGTGGCTGCTGGAACTGATCCACTATTGCCTGCTGCTTGGTTATGAAGGCCGTTATCGCGGCAGTGACAGCGGCCGCGCGCAGTGTGAAGCCATCCGCAAACGCCTGGCACAACTCATTACGGAACATCGCCCGGCAAGCGCCAATCCGGCGGTGCCGCTGGTGGAAGTGCATCCGCTGGTCAGCACCCTGACGCGTCCGATGGTGCCGCTTTGGGCCTGCGTTACCCTGGCCACTCTGGTGGCGAGCCTGATTTACAGCGGGCTGAACTGGCGACTCGGCAACGCCGCCGAACCGCTGCTGCGCACCATCTATCAAACCCCGCTGCCACAAATCACGCCAGGACGTCGCCCTACTTCCCCTCAAGCGCTGCTCGATCTGCATCAACGTCTGAATGATGTGATTGCCGCCGGACAGCTGGAAGTGAGCGACGGCGCGTTCGGCAGCAAAGTGATCATCCCCGCTGACAAACTGTTCTCCAGCGACGGCACGGTGGTGAATCAGGTGGGACGCGCGCTGCTGGCGCATGTCGCCAGTGCAATGAAAACCGTTAAAGGCACGGTTTTGGTGTCGGTGTATACCGATAACAGCCCGGTCGATGGCCGTTTCGCCTCCAGCTACGAATTCTCCTCTGCGCGCGCACGCGCCATCATGCAGCTGCTTAATCCGCAGCTCGCGGAAGGTCACAGCGTGAAAGCGGAAGGTCGCGGCGACAGCAATCCGCTGCTGCCGAACGACAGTAATGAAAACCGCGCCCGCAATCGTCGGGTGGAAATCACCCTGTTTGTGACACCGGAAACCCTCGGCAATCATCAGGGAGGCCAATGATGCGCGCATCACTGCAACATCTGTTAACCCATCGCCTGCTGTGGAGCCTGATTGGCGTCACGGCATTGAGCTGCGTGCTGTGGATGCTCGGACCGCTGTGGAGCTGGGGCGATACGCGCCCGCTCGAGCCGGTATTGCCGCGCCAGTTAGCGGTGGGTCTGCTCTATCTGCTCTGGCTGCTGTTCCAGTTTATTCCTGCACTGTGGCGCGGCTGGTTTAATAGCAAGTTGCTCAACCGTCTGCAGCAGATGAGCCAGGAAGAGTTATCCGATCGTCAGGCCACCGAAACCCTGCTGGCGCAGCGCTTCAGTGAAGCAGCGCTGCGTTTAAAGCGCACCCAGTTTGGTCGTCGTCATCAGCAGAGCTGGCTGGCACGTTTTCAAAGTCACTACCTTTATCAGCTGCCGTGGTACGTGATGATTGGCGCGCCGGGCGCCGGTAAAACTACCGCACTACTCAACGCTGGCCTGCAATTCCCGCTCACTGACAGCCTCGGCAAAGCGGCAATTCGCGGCGTGGGCGGCACGCGCCACTGCGATTGGTGGTTCACCGACAGCGCGGTGCTGATCGATACCGCCGGACGTTACGCGTTGCAGGAGAGCCAACGCGCGCGCGATGGCGCGGAGTGGCACAGTTTTATCAATCTGCTAAAGCGCTATCGCACCCGTCAGCCGATCAACGGCGTGATCATGACCATCAGCGTCTCCGATCTGCTGACCGATTCAGCCGAAGCGCGCCATGCGCAGGCCAGCGCGCTACGTGAACGCATGGCGGAGCTGCATCAGCACACCGGCATTCACTTCCCGGTGTATGTGATGGTGACCAAAACCGACCTGCTGAAAGGGTTTATGAGTTTTTACGGCACGCTCAGCAAGCCGCAGCGCGATGCGATTTGGGGCTTCACTTTCCCGTGGGAACCGGGCAAACCGCATAAAGACGACTGGCACCGCAGCTTCAGCCAGCAATATCAGCACTTAGAGCAGCGTTTACAGCAGCAGTTGGCCGACGTCATGGCTGGCGAGCGCGATCTCACCCAGCGCGCCGACAGCTTCCTGTTCCCGCAAGAGTTCAGTTCGTTGCGTCCGCTGCTGAATGAGTATCTCGATGTGGTGTTTTCCAGCCATCAGGAGCCGATCGCCTGGTCGGCGCGCGGCCTGTTCTTCACCAGCGGCACGCAGGAAGGTTTACCGTTTGACCGCATCATGGGCGAGCTGAACCGCAAGCTGCAGCTGCCGCATACCGGCGAAAGCAGCCTCGCGGCGTGGAATAGCGTCGATCGCAGCAGTCCGATCCCCGGCAACAAAGGACAAAGTTTCTTTATCCGCGATTTGCTGAGCGATTTAGTGTTCCGCGAAAGCGGCCTGGCGGGCAGCAATCGCCATTGGGAATACCGCAACCGCCTGTTCCACTGGATCGGTTATGGCGTGCTGACCGGCGCGCTGCTGCTGCTCTCCTGTTTGTGGCTCACCAGCTATATTCAGAATCAGCGTTATCTGGACCAGGTTGCCGAACGCCTCGCGCCGATCACCACCCAGAGTCAGCAGGTGATCCATCAGCCCGCCGATAATATTTTTGATCTGCTACCCTTCTTAAATAACCTGGTGAAACTGCCGCTCTCCGAGCGTTTTTCCCTCGACAATCCACCGCTTACCATGCGCGTTGGGCTGTATCGCGGCAACCAGGTCAGCGATGCGGCGTGGGCGCTTTATCAAAATGCGCTTAAGTCTTTACTGCTGCCGCGCGTGGCGCAGCAGATCACCAATTTGCTGCGTGACGATCCGGGCACCGATAACGAGTACAGTCGCAATGCGCTGCGGGCCTATCAGATGCTCTATCAGCCGCGCAATTATGACGGCGAGTTTCTGCGTGGCTGGCTGATGCAAAACCTGCAGCGCACGCTGCCGGATGATGTCAGCGCGCGCGATTTGCAGCAGCTCGACTGGCATCTGAGCCAGCTGCTGGATCAGCAAATTCAGTCTTCGCCGTATGCGCGTGACAATGCGTTGATGATGCGCAAGCTTGCGGAGAATCTGAAAAATGCCGGTGACAGCAGCAACACGCTGGCGATTGCACCGCACGTTGTTTCGCAGCGATTGACCAGACACAGTGAGTAATGGTGAGGTAATCATGCCGACACACACTGCGCCGGGCTGGTACGGCAAGTTACCGGCCACCGGCGATTTTTTGCGCCAGCGTCTGAGCGAAAATACCGTGACGCCGTGGAGCCACTGGTTTCAGCAAGGATTACTGCACTGGCATCAGCAAGCCGATGCCAGCACCGCACAGTTTTTACGTGCGCCGGTGTGGAATTTTGTGTTACCGCTTTCGCCGCTGCGTCAGCAGGTGCAGATGGGCTGCCTGCTGCCGTCTTGCGATCGCGTGGGCCGCAGCTGGCCGCTACTGGCGCTGCGCAGCTTCCCGCTGAGCCACTGGCACAGCGCGCAGCTGGCGATGTCCGGTGACTGGTTCCAGGAACTGGGCGCGCTGCTGCTGCACGCGGTGCGCGATCGACTCAATCCCGATGCGCTGGAGCAGCAGATGCAGCGCCTGTCACCGCTGCTGGTGCCGGATACGCAGCGCAGCGACATCATGGATGTGATTGGTTTTGATGATTTACCCTGCACGCTGAGCTGGCGTGAAGTGGCTGACAGATTCGATCCGCAGCAGCACATGAGCTACTGGTGGAGTAATCGCAGTGACGGTTTTAGCCATGCCACCCATAAACACAGTGGCCCGCTGACTGCGCAACTTTTTTCATTATTGTTTAACCCGGCGTCTGGTGCACAGCCGGGCCGCAACGGCCTCTATCCACCGATGTTTGAATAGGCCGTGGCGTTTGCCTTGTTAACGGGATGACTCATGCAATTTACCATTGTGCAGTGCAATACGGATGTGCCCGCCAAGACGGTAGCCTTTAAACCGCCCGGCGGCACCATCGGCCGCAGTCAGGATAACGATCTGGTGCTGCCTGACGAATCGCGCGCCATATCGCGTCTGCAGGCGCTGGTGCATCTTTCGCCGGAGGGCGAGTGCCGCCTGACCAATCAGGGCAGCGTCACGTCGGTGGTATTGAACGGCGTCGCGTTGCAACGCGGCTCGCAAGTGGCGTTGCAGGATGGCGACACGCTGCAAATCGGTGAGTATGGGCTCGAAGTACGCGATCCTAACAACCTGAAAGCCCGTCAGGACGATCCGCTGGCGTTCTTTGCCGACAGCAGCGACGACCCGCTCGGTATGATGCAGGAGTCCGAGGTAATTCCCGAGCCGGTTGCGCGTCAGGAGCGCCGCAACGATCCGCGTCTGGCGATTGATCCGCAAAGCGATGCGCCGACGCTGACAGCCATGTTGCCGGGCGTCTCTCAGGACAAACTGATTGCCGCGCTGCTGGAAGGGATGGGGCTGAACAACGGCCATCAAACCACCATCACCGAAGAGCAGATGCGCGTAACCGGTCGCATGCTGAGCCTGTTTT
The DNA here is from genome assembly GCF_003208415.1 of Pantoea sp. AG1095. Classification (NCBI taxonomy): domain Bacteria; kingdom Pseudomonadati; phylum Pseudomonadota; class Gammaproteobacteria; order Enterobacterales; family Erwiniaceae; genus Pantoea; species Pantoea sp. AG1095. Next base: position 1,261,532 of record NZ_QKMJ01000001.1, read on the forward strand.
CGCAAGGCACCGTCGCCCTGCTCTCCTCGCGCTCGATCCTCAAGCGCGGCGTGAAAGCCGACATGACGATGATTCTCAATGAGGCGAATAACCCGTTCAAAATTCTGCCGTCCGGTAAAACCGTATTGATGCAGATGTATCAAAGCCAGATGCCGGGCTTTATGCCGCCGGAACCGGCGGTGCGCGATGCGCTGGTGGATTTGCAGGCGCATCAGCTCGGCATGATTGCCGGTATCCGCGCCATTATTGCCGCCATGCTGCAATCGTTTAACCCGCAGCGCTTAGAAGAAGAAGCACGCAAAGATGGCGTGCTGCCCAAAATGGCGTTCAGTACCGGACGCAAAGCGGCGCTGTGGGATTACTTCTCACGCCACTATCAACGTACCGCTGGGGAAATTGAGGATGACTTCCATACGCTGTTCGGCGAAGCCTTCCTGCATGCCTATGATATGGAAGTGAATCAATACAAAGATTCTCAAACGCGGACCGAAGACGCATGAAGATGATGTTTGCCAGCCGCTGCCAGCAAGGCATGCGCGACGAAAATCAGGATCGTACCGGCGCCGAGCTGGACGATCATAAAGCCTGTTTTCTGGTGTGTGACGGCGTCGCCGGTTTGCCTGGCGGTGATATCGCCGCGCAGCTGGTGCGCGATACGCTGCTAACGCAGCTGCAGCAGAATGCGACGTTCACCCCTGAAAGCACGCGCGCCGCCATCGAACACTGCCAGCAGGTGCTGATTGAGGCACAGGGAAACAATCCGAATTTTTCACGTATGAGCACCACGCTCGCCGCGCTGTTTATCGACCGCGAAAAACAGCGCGCATGGTGGGCGCACGCTGGCGACAGCCGGGTTTATCACTTCCGTCATGGGGTGCTAAATCAGGTGACGCGTGACCACAGTCTGGCCCAGCAGTTACGCGAGGCGGGCTATGAAAATACCGGCATTAACAGTAATTTACTCTATAATGCGCTCGGTGTTGAGCCTGCCCGTCCGGCCACTTTTAGCGAGGTGATTACGCTGGCCGATGGCGATGCGTTTCTGGTTTGCAGCGATGGATTCTGGCTCAATCTCACCACCCACGAAATGGAACTGGCCCTGCGCATGGTGAATGCCTGCGAAGAGTGGCTGACTTTGATGGAACAAGCCGTTAACCGCAGTGTTAAAAGCGACAATCTCAGCGCTCTGGCCGTCTGGATTGGCGAACCGCAGGAAGCGACGCTGCTTTATTCCCAGGCTGATGCGGCACGTTTTCTGCCGTCACGTTATTGATCCAAGGATGCTTATGAAAGTGTGGTTGACGGGCTTCGCAACCCTGTTGCTGGCCGTAAATGCGCAGGCAGAAGATTATCGCGTGGTGTATTCCCCGAGCCTGTCATTAGAAGTCTACATTGATGACGTGGCGAGCAAAGCGCCCAACGACTGGTGCAAAGAGACGCTGCCGCTGCGCATCGTCTCGGGCAAAAGTACCGACTCCAGCATCCTGACCAGCTTCCTGCCGCGCGTCGGTACACTGCTGGCGAATCAGTGCGGCCTGCTGGATGAACTGCCATGGCAGATGACCAATAAAGAGGGCAGCGTGCTGGCTAACGGCAGCGCAGCCAAATTACAGAACTGGCGCCCGATCGTGCTGAACGATGCCACCGCCAGCGCCACCACCAGCAACGCCGCGCCGCTCGATTTGTCACGCCCGGCGGATAGCACGCCGCTGCAGCACTTTGCCTTGCCGGGCGGCTGCCATTTCCGTACCTGGTGGGATGACAAAGGCGAATCGCTGTTTATCCCGGATAACCCGAATCAGCACTGCTCCACCGAAGGCTGGCTGGAAGGCCCGAGCGAAATGACGCTGATGAGCGCTGGCAAAACCCATAATCTGGCGCTGAACTTCTATCAGGGCTACCCGATTGCAGATTTGAAAATGAGCGGTCCGCCGCTGGAAGTGGTCTCGGTGAATAACCAGCGCATGATTGTTACGCGTCCGGATGCCGATGATAGCTGGTTAGTGCTGCCGTTTGATGCACAACAGCATGTGTGGCGTTTTAGCGGCACACTACTGGTGAAGATGGACAAAACCGCCGATCAGGGCAGCGATGTGCTGAAAAAGCGGGTTGAGACGTTACGCGGCGTTTGGTCGCCGCAATTTATGCCACAGCAAAAAGTGACTGTGTTACTGATTGACACCCTGCATGCGGATCTCGCCGATCCGGCGATTGGTGCCTGGCGTAACATTAATTAATTAGCGGTCGTTGCCTGCCGTCATCGTGATGACGGGGCGCTACAGGACGTGTTCAGAGAGTTCACTATGTCGGCAAACGAAAACCATACACCTAACGCCCTCCCTGCGGGCTACCGGTTTAATGAATTTGAAATCAAGGAAGTGATTGGCGGCGGCGGCTTCGGCATTGTTTATCGTGCCTGGGATCATCAGCTGGAACGCACCATCGCGATCAAAGAGTACATGCCCGTCTCGTTGGCGGTGCGTGCGGCGGATATGTCGCTGGAACTGCGCGGAGAGCGTTTCCATAAGCTGTTTACCGCCGGTCGTAATAGCTTTATTCAGGAGGCGCGCCTGCTGGCACGCTTCAATCATCCCGGCTTGCTGCACGTGCTGCGCTTCTGGGAAGAGAACGGCACCGCCTACATGGGCACGCTCTATTACAGCGGCATGACGCTGAAAGAGTGGCAGATCACCAGCCCGGACAGCATTGACGAGAGCTGGATCCGTCGTCTGCTACCGCCGCTGTTTGGCGCCATTGATACTATCCACGCCGCCGGTTATCTGCATCGCGATATCTCGCTGGATAACATCCAGATTCAGGAAAACCAGCTGCCGGTGCTGCTTGATTTTGGCTCGGCGCGCAAAGAGATCGGCAATCTCTCGGATGAAACCGAGATCATGCTGAAGCCCGGCTTTGCGCCGATTGAGCAGTACAGCGAAGAAGGCGAAATAGAGCAAGGTCCGTGGACCGATATCTATGCGCTGGGCGCGGTGCTGCACAACCTGATCACCGGCCATGCACCGCCGGTGAGCGTGGTGCGCTGCATTGAGGATAACTATCAGCCGCTGGTGGAGCGCAAGCCGCAAGGCTATTCGCTGCCGCTGCTGCACGCTATTGACTGCGCGTTAGCCATGAAGCCAGCAGATCGTCCGCAAAGCATTGATGCCTTTGCCAGCTTGATCGATCTGCCGGTCAGCGATGTCGAAGCGCTCTCCACCACTATTCCGCTCGTGGCTGAGCCGGTTGTGCCGGTGGAGCCGAGTGTTGCAACGCCGGAACCGCAAGTGTTGGCCGTCAATCATGCCGCTGCCACCGTTGAACCTTTGACGCCGCGCAACGTGCGTCGTTTGTCGCCAGGTTTAGTGGTGGCCGCTGCGATTGCGGTGCTGGCGGTTGTGGTGGTGGTTTGGAAAGCGAATCATCACAGAGAAGCACCGCCGGTTGCCGCCAGCACCGCTCCCGCTGCGCCTGCTGCCGCAGCAGGCAACAGTGTAGCGAGCAGCGCACCGACGGTAGCGACGGTTTATCTGCGTTTGCAGGCGGGTGAGAATGTGATGCTGAATGGCGAAGCCCGCGATGTGAAGCCCTCCTCCAGCGGATTCGCTTCACTGAATCTGGCGGCGGGGAACTATCGCATTGAGGTGCGTAACGGCAACCAGGTGCATAGCCAATCGCTGACCATCGATAAGCCGGGAACCTGGCTGATTAATCCGGCGCAGTAATCCGTATCAGCGCGCTGCCGAATGACTCTGCAGCGCTCTGACATCTGCTGCCAGACGCGTCAACGCCGCTTCCTGCATGCCACGCTTGCCCAGCTCCTGCTCCAGCGCGTAGAGATACTGGGCGTTGGTGCCGAGCGGACCGCTGGCCTGGGCAATCAACGGCGCAATGGTGCTGCGGCAGGAATCGGTTTCATACAGCGGATGACGCGGATCCATGATAAACACCAGCGCGGTAACGTTGCGTCCATCCTCCAGCTCCAGTTCACACCAGGTTGGCAGATAGCAGCCAGTAATCATTTCACGCTTCCACAGCAGCTCCAGCTCGTCATGCAAACGCGATTCCGGTAAGCGGAACGCCAGTCCGCTGGTGGAACCGCCCTCTTTCAGCGCCAGCATGCGGCCAGGCGCGGTTACGGTGCCGCGACCGGCAATCAGACGCAGGCAAAACGCACGGTGCCAGCCCTCTAAACGACCCGGCGCCACTTCGGCCGCTTCAAAAATGGGATTCCACATCAGCGAGCCGTAGCCAAAAATCCACACCGGGCTTTGGTCAGGACGACAGGCCAGCGTCGCGGACAGCGATGCCGCACGCTTTTCACAGCTCCAGAACAGCGCTTCATCAATATCGCCAAACGATGTTTTACAATCTGCTTTTAACAAAAATTCCCGCGTTAACACTGTGGTCTCCTCTACTACGCTGACATCTTGCCGGTGTGGTTCCTCAAAACTGATGTCTACAGGCGACGCTCATTGCATCGTCTTAAGAGAAGACATTAATTCATTTTTAACAAAACATTCAAGATTGACCCCGATCACAAAAGGGAAATTCTGTGTAAATAGCATCGGCTGCCTGGTGAGGAACTTGAATGGCGAAGGGAAAAGTGCGAGGCGGGCCGCACCGGCCCGCAAGACAAACTAGTTTTTAGGGTGCCACTTGTCATCGTCACCTTTTGAGTACTCATGCTTGACTGCTGCCCAGGCGACTTTGTGTGCCACCTCTTCGCGCGACTCATCGCCACGCCGGTCGTCGGGATCTTTGTATTGGTCCCAGGCGCTGTTAAAGGCCTTTTGATAGATGGTTTGTGCGTGAGCCGGCAGGACATGACGCACGCTGTCTGGCAGCTCTTTGTTTGATGAATAAGGCATATTTCCTCCTGTTTCATACCCAGGGTTTAAGTCTGGATCATCTGGGTCAAAACGCAAACTGGTACTTTCACTGAAAGATGGCGTAAAACAGGTTTAAACCTCTATAAACTTCACCCTATACGACGATTAACCAGACCAATCTCATCTTTAATTGGGTGAGTGAATCATGCAACATAATGAATACAGGCGTTAATCCAGCGATAACACACTCTTTTGCCGTGTTATGCATAATAAACGCTTTTGGTAAAATCGCGTAAAGTCACAGCAGCACAGCTGATGAAAAGTTACACTGCGTTACGTCAGAAAACTCATTATATTTATCAGGCAATGATTGCCTGCTTTGTACTTTTTCCGGAGAGGATGGTAAATGCCTGGACATGAGAAAACCCGCCATACCGAGTACTCACTGATTTTCCCCGTTGCTGCGCTGGCGGTGCTGAGCTTCTTCGGCAACCAGACAGCGCTTCTGCCGGTTATCGGCATCAACCTGTTGGCATTAGTTGCCATTCTGTTTAGCGCCTTCAGCGTGGTGCGTCACGCCGACGTGCTGGCACACCGTTTAGGCGAACCTTATGGCTCGCTGATTCTCAGTCTTTCCGTCGTCATACTTGAAGTGAGTCTGATCTCCGCGCTGATGGCCACCGGCGATGCCGCGCCCGCGCTAATGCGCGACACGCTCTACTCGATCATCATGATTGTGACCGCCGGTTTAGTCGGCTTTGCCCTGCTGCTGGGCGGGCGCAAGTTTGCCACGCAGTACGTTAATCTGGCGGGCGTAAAACAGTACATGATCGCCATTTTCCCGCTGGCGATTCTGGTACTGGTGTTCCCCAATGCGTTACCTGGCGGTAACTTTACGACTACGCAGGCGCTGATCATCGCGGCGATTTCTGCGGCCATGTACGGCGTATTCCTGCTGATTCAAACCAAAACCCACCAAAGCCTGTTCGTTTATGAGCATGAAGATGATGGCGACGATCCGCACCACGGTAAGCCTTCTGCGCACAGCTCGTTGTGGCACACCGCATGGCTGATCGTGCATCTGATTGCGGTGATTACCGTGACCAAGATGAACGCCAATCCGCTGGAAAGTCTGCTGACAGAACTGAACGCCCCGGCGCAGTTCACCGGCTTCCTGGTGGCGCTGTTGATCCTGTCGCCGGAAGGTTTAGGTGCAATCAAAGCGGTACTGATGAATCAGGTGCAGCGTGCTATGAATCTGTTCTTCGGTTCGGTGCTGGCGACCATTTCGTTGACGGTGCCTGCAGTGACCATCATCGCTACCCTGACCGACCAGCAATTGGTGTTCGGCCTTGAGCCACCGCAGATGGTGATCATGAGCGCCGTGCTGATCCTGTGTCACATCTCGTTCTCAACGGGCCGCACCAACGTGTTGAACGGTGCCGCGCATCTGGCACTGTTTGCCGGGTATTTGTTGACGATTATGCTGTAAGACTAGCGGTCGGCATAAATGCCAACCATACGGAAATCGTGCATGTTGTAGGATCGCCATAAATGGCGACAAGCCAATAAAAAAGGCGCCATCGGCGCCTTTTTCACATTTCAAAACAATCAGTTGCTGGTATCCAGCTCTGGGAAGCTCTTCACCAGATCGTCGATTGCTTTCATCTGCACCAGGAAGGGTTCCAGCTTATCAAGCGGCAGCGCGGATGGACCGTCGCATTTGGCGCTGTTTGGCTCTGGGTGCGCTTCGATGAACAGGCCCGCAATGCCAACCGCCATGCCGGCACGCGCCAGCTCGGCGACCTGCGCACGACGACCGCCAGACGCAGCGCCGAACGGATCGCGCGTTTGCAGCGCGTGGGTAACGTCGAAGATCACTGGGCTATTTTGGGTGACGTTCTTCATCACGTTGAAGCCGAGCATATCGACAACCAGGTTGTCATAGCCGAAGTTGCTGCCGCGATCGCACAGGATAACCTGATCGTTGCCGCCTTCGACGAATTTGTCGTAGATGTTACCCATCTGGCCTGGGCTAACAAACTGGGGCTTCTTGACGTTGATTACCGCGCCGGTTTTCGCCATCGCTTCCACCAAATCGGTCTGACGCGCGAGGAAGGCCGGCAGCTGAATCACATCAACCACGTCAGCCACCGGCTGCGCCTGCGATGCTTCATGCACATCGGTGATGATTTTCACGCCGAAAGCCTGCTTCAGTTCCTGAAAAATCTTCATGCCCTCTTCCAGGCCAGGACCACGATAGGATTTGATTGAAGAGCGGTTCGCTTTATCAAAAGAGGCTTTGAATACGTAAGGGATCCCGAGTTTGTCGGTGACCTCAACGTAGTGTTCGCAGATGCGCATGGCGAGATCGCGCGATTCCAGCACGTTCATGCCGCCGAAGAGAACGAATGGCAGATCGTTTGCGACCTTGATATCGCCGATATTCACTACTTTCTGTGTCATGCCCTTTCCTTTCCTTTTATCGGGTAACGCTTAGTGCAGCGTTACCTGTTTCTGTTCAATTGCGTGAATCTGCACTTTAATCATCTCGCTGACCGGATCTTCAGGACACTGTTCAACGAAATAGGTCAAATCATTCAGCGCGATGTGTTCACACTCTAATTGCGCGTAAATCAAACCACGGTCGCGAATCTCGTAAGGATCGTCAGGATCGATCTGCAGCAGCACTTTGCTGACGTTCAGCGCCAGCTCCATCTGCTTCTCTTCCATCAGCGCGGATTTCAAGGTGTCGAGCATCTTGCGCATCACGTTGATGGTCTTGGCTTCGTCGAGATCGTCGTTATACAGCTTGGCGGTTGGGCTGATGTTGCCTTTCAGCCACACTTCCAGCGTATGCGTATCCAGCGTTTCGCCGTTGAACGGGTTGATCAGCCACATTTCGCCATCTAACCAGTCGGCACGCAGAATCAGCTGTGTCGGGAAAATCACCGGCATCAGCGGCAATTCCAGCTCATCGGCGATGTGCAGCAGGATCACGCCCAGCGACACCGCCGTGCCCTGACGGCTCTTCAAGACTTTGTCGATCCACAGCGCGTCGGAGAGATTGTAGACGCCGCTGGCGCCGCCAAATCCCCACTGACGATAGAACAGCTCCAGCAGCTTACCCAACTGCAAATCGGCGTCCTGTTCGCTGCTGACGTACTCACGGGCTTCATCTACCAGCGCCGCCAACTGTTGTTGCACAGAAGGCGCGGAAAAATCATTGCGTATGGCGCATGTGGCGCCAATCACCGCTTCACTCAGCGGTGTTTTACTGTAATCGAGTTGCTCTGGCGAGGTCATACAATCCCCAATAACGGCATTTTGGTCATCGCCAGCTTAATCACAAACAGCAACGCTACGATTGCAATCAGGAAGGCGATCCAACGTGTCCCCATTTTACGTGGGCGACGGCTCAATGCCACGGAACCTAAGGCGATGTAGATAATAACCGCTAACAGCTTCTCCGTCAGCCAGCTTCCTTGCGGTGTGAACGGATAAAAATGCGTAATCATCACCAGCAGCGCACCGCTTAACAGCAAAAAGGTGTCGTTAACGTGCGGCGCAATGCGCACCCAGCGGCGTTGCAGCATCGCTGAGCCGGTGGTTTGCCAGTAGAAGCGCAGCAAAAACAGACAAATCGTCAGCGCGACGGTCAGCAAGTGAAAGTGTTTAATCAGGGGATACCAGCTCGCCATCGTTATTCCTTATTAAAAAAATTGTCCTAGTGTGACGCGCGGATTACCGCCGTAATCGTCAACGGTGCTCACCGCCTGATAACCGTGCTGCGTCATGATGGCGCGCACGGCAGCACCTTGCTGCCAGCCATGTTCCAGCAGCAGCCAGCCGCCAGCGTGCAGCCAGTGCGGTGCGGTGTGAATGATAAAACGTAAATCGGCCAAACCCTGATCGTCCGCCACTAACGCGCTGCGCGGTTCAAAGCGCACGTCGCCCTGCTGCAGATGTTCATCGGCGGCATCAATATAGGGCGGATTGCTGACAATCAGATCAAAACGTTGGGCGGGAAGATCGTTAAACCAGTTGCTGAGGATGAAGCGGGCGTTATCAATGTGCAGACGCTGCGCATTGTCCTGCGCCAGTTCCACCGCCGCCGCGATGCGATCGCAGCCGATAACCTGGCAGCCTGGCCGTTCGCTGGCCAGCGCCAGCGCAATCGCGCCGGTGCCGGTGCCTAAATCCAGCAGTGAAGTCGCGGCGGCAGGCAGATGCGCCAGCGCTTGCTCCACCAGCACTTCGGTGTCCGGACGCGGGATCAGCGTGGCATCACTGACGCGTAACGGCAGCGACCAGAATTCACGCTCGCCGACCAGATGCGCAATCGGCTCGCCGTTGACGCGGCGCGCCAGCAGCGCATTCAGTTGTTCCAAATGCTGCGCGTCCAGTTCCGCATCGTCAAAGGCAATCAGCCAACTGCGCGCTTTGCCCGTCACAAAACCCAGCAATATTTCCGCATCGCGCTTCGGGCTGTCGCCGCCACAGAGCGCTACCACAGCCTGCTGTAGCCAGCGACGGATGATCATTAATCCTGTCCAGCCAGCGCGGCCAGCTGATCGGCTTGATACTCCTGCACAATCGGCTCTATCAGCGCATCCAGCTTGCCTTCCATCACCTCATCAAGACGGTAAACCGTGAGGTTGATGCGGTGATCGGTGACGCGGCCCTGCGGGAAGTTGTAGGTGCGGTTACGATCCGAACGGTCGCCGCTGCCGAGCAGGTTACGACGCGTCGAAGCTTCAGCGGCATTACGCTTTGCCGTTTCCGCCGCGTGAATACGCGCACCCAACACCGCCAACGCTTTGGCTTTGTTTTTGTGCTGTGAACGTTCGTCCTGACACTCCACCACAATGCCAGTTGGCAAGTGGGTGATACGAATCGCGGAATCGGTGGTGTTAACGTGCTGACCACCGGCACCGGAAGAACGGAAGGTGTCGATTTTCAAATCGCCGGCGTTGATTTCCGGCATTTCCGCTTCGGGCAGTTCCGGCATGACCGCAACGGTACAAGCCGAGGTGTGAATACGGCCCTGCGATTCGGTTTCTGGCACGCGCTGTACGCGATGGCCGCCCGATTCAAACTTAAAGCGGCCATACGCGCCATCGCCGATGATGCGGGCGATCACTTCTTTATAGCCGCCGTGCTCACCTTCGTTGGCGCTGATGATCTCAACCTGCCAGCGACGCGCTTCGGCGTAACGGCTGTACATACGGAACAGATCGCCGGCAAAAATCGCCGCTTCATCACCGCCGGTTCCGGCGCGCACTTCGACAAAGCACGAACGTTCATCGTCGGGATCTTTCGGCAGCAGCAGCACTTGCAGCTGTTGTTCCAGCGCTTCACGCTTCTCACGTGACAGCTTTAATTCTTCCTGCGCCATCTCGCGCATTTCCGGGTCTTCCAGCATCATTTCGGCAGTTTCAACGTCTTCCTGCACCTGCTGCCATTCGCGGAAACAACGGGTGACGTCGCTAAGCTGGGCATATTCACGTGATAACGCACGGAAACGATCCTGATCGGCAATCACGCCGGCATCGCCCAGCAACGCTTCCACTTCCTCGTGGCGTTCCTGGAGCGCTTCCAGCTTGGCAACAATAGAGCTCTTCATGTAATAGCGGGTATCCCAGTGATAGGTCGTGACTGACCAGATTACTCTAAACCGAGGCTGTCACGTAAGATCTGCAGGCGTTCGCTGTCGCCATCGCGCGCGGCCTGCTGCAGTGATTTGGTTGGTGCATGAATTAAACGGTTGGTCAGCTTGTGTGCCAGTTCCTGTAGCACTTTTTCGGCGTCAGCGCCCTGCTGCAGCGCGGCCAGCGCGCGTTCCTGTAACTCGGCGCGCACCTGATCGGCCTGCGAACGGTATTCACGGATGGTCTCAACCGCGCTTTGCGCGCGCAGCCAGGCCATAAATTCGCCGCTCTCCTGCACCACAATGCTTTCAGCCTGCACGGCGGCGGCTTTGCGCTGCGCCATGTTCTGCTCGATGATCGCTTGCAGATCATCAACGCTGTAGAGATAGGCGTTCGCCAGCTTGCCCACTTCCGGCTCGACATCGCGCGGTACGGCGATATCCACCAGCAGCATCGGCTGATTGCGACGCGCTTTCAGCGCGCGCTCCACCATCCCTTTACCGATAATCGGCAGCGGGCTGGCGGTGGAAGAGATAATGATGTCGGCATCGGCCAGACGGGTTTCGATATCGCCGAGGCCAATCACTTCTGCCCCCACTTCATCGGCCAGCAGCTGTGCGCGTTCGCGGGTGCGGTTGGCGATCATCAGCTTCTTGACGGAGTGTTCACGCAGATGACGCGCCACTAACTCGATGGTTTCACCAGCGCCGACCAGCAGCACGTTAACGGTGCTGAGAGATTCAAAAATTTGACGCGCCAGTGAACAGGCAGCGAAGGCGACCGATACGGCGCTGGCGCCAATCTCGGTTTCGGTGCGCACACGCTTGGCCACCGAGAAGGTTTTCTGGAACATGCGCTCCAGTTCACTGCTCAGCGCGTGGTCGCGTGACGAATCAACAAAAGCTTTTTTAACCTGACCTAAAATCTGTGGTTCACCCAACACCAGTGAATCCAGCCCGCTGGCCACGCGCATCAGATGGCTGACCGCCGCGTTATCCTGATGCCAGTAGAGGCTGTTGCGCACATCCTCTTCACGCAGATCGTGATAGTTACACAGCCAACGCACCAGCTTCTCCTGCAGGTCGGCTTGCTGCTCTACACTGAGGTAGAGTTCCGTACGGTTGCAGGTCGAAAGGACCACACCGCTCTGCACCATCGGCTGGGACAGCAGGCTATTCAGCGCCAGTTCCAGCGTGTCTGGTGTAAACGCAACGCGTTCGCGTAGCGCAACAGGTGCAGTTTTGTGGTTGATTCCGAGTGCAAGCAGCGTCATGTGATTCGGGTTGGGATATCCCAAGTGTTGTCAGGGTTTTGTGCAGCGCATTCTACAAGATGCCACAGGTCAAGAAAAGCCATACAAAGCCTATGACAGTAATAAGATTAAACTGATCGTGCGCAATTATTGCCATAACAGCATTGACGGCTTACATGCGGATGGTTAGCGTTACCTGTTACGAAGTAAAAACGTGTCTGAGGAGATGACCACGTGATGCATTTGCCCCCGCGCAAGTTACTGCGCCTTTTACCCCTTGCCAGCGTGTTACTGGCTGCATGTACCATTAACAAACCACAAGGTCCGGGCCCAAGCACCACGTCACCGCAATGGCAACAGCATCAGCAAGCCGTGGCGAAAATCAGCCAGTATCAGACGCGCGGTGCGTTCGCTTACCTGTCGGATAAGCAAAAAGTGTATGCACGCTTTAACTGGCAGCAAACCGCTGCGGATCGCTATCGCCTGCTGCTGACCAATCCGCTTGGCAGCACCGAATTGCAGTTGGATGCGCAAGGTTCCGTGGTGCAGATCGTGGATAACAAAGGCAAGCGCTACGTGAGTAACGATGCCGAGAAGATGATTTCACAGCTTACCGGCATGGATATCCCGCTCGCCAATCTGCGTCAGTGGATGATGGGCTTGCCGGGCGATGCCAGCGATTATCAGCTGAATAACAATTACCAGCTGCAAAGCCTGAACTACAGCCGCAACGGTCAGCAGTGGAAAGTGAACATCTCTGATTACGACAGCAAAGTGAATCCGCCGCTGCCGGCCAATCTGGAGCTGTCTGAAGGCGGTCAGCGCATTAAATTACGCATGGATAGCTGGACCACTCAATGATCACCACGTGGCCCGCGCCAGCAAAACTGAATCTGTTCCTGTATATCACTGGCCGTCGTGCTGACGGCTACCACAATCTGCAAACGCTGTTTCAGTTCCTCGATTACGGTGACACGCTGGAAATCACACCGGACAGCAGCGGCAAGATAACGCTGCTGACGCCGCTGACTGGCGTGCCGGATGACGAGAACCTGATTGTGCGTGCTGCGCAGGCGTTAAAAACCGTTGCCGCTGCGCGTGGCACCTTGCCCGCGCAGGCCGGTGCCAGCATCGCGCTGGAGAAGCTTTTGCCGATGGGCGGCGGGCTTGGCGGCGGCTCTTCAGATGCGGCAACGGTGTTAGTGGCGCTGAATCATCTGTGGCAAACCGGATTAAGTGTTGCTGAGCTGGCGACGATTGGCATCAAACTGGGCGCGGATGTGCCAGTGTTTATTGGAGGTCACGCGGCCTTTGCAGAAGGCGTGGGCGAACTATTGCAGCCGGCTGAACCGGCAGAAAAATGGTATCTGGTGGCGCATCCAAGCGTGAGCATCGCGACGCCTGATCTGTTCCGCGATCCCGAACTGACGCGCGATTCACCAATCCGCACATTAGATGAACTGTTACAGCGTCCTTTTCACAATGATTGTGAGGCTGTGGCAAGAAAACGTTTTCGTAAGGTTGATGAGCTGCTTTCCTGGCTGCTAGAATACGCGCCGTCGCGCCTGACTGGGACCGGAGCTTGTGTGTTTGCTGAATTTGACACCGAATCCGACGCACGTCAGGTGCTGGAGCTTGCCCCGAAATGGATTTGCGGATTTGTGGCGCGCGGGCTTAACCTCTCGCCGTTGCAGCGCACACTTTCTGGGCTAAAAGCGTCTACGTGACAGTGTCACCCGTTCCAGACACTGCATGTTGCGCATTAACACACCCGTATGAACATGCTCTTTGGTATTCGCCGGTTACTCTAGAGCCGTTCATTCTCTGGACGCCAAGCCTGAGGTTCTTCTCGTGCCTGATATGAAGCTATTTGCTGGTAACGCCACCCCGGAACTAGCACAACGTATTGCCAACCGCCTTTACACTAGCCTCGGAGACGCCGCTGTTGGCCGTTTCAGTGATGGTGAAGTAAGTGTACAGATTAACGAAAATGTACGCGGTGGTGATATTTTCATCATCCAGTCCACCTGTGCCCCCACCAACGATAATCTGATGGAGCTGGTTGTGATGGTCGACGCCTTGCGTCGGGCTTCTGCTGGTCGTATTACTGCTGTCATTCCTTACTTTGGCTATGCGCGTCAGGACCGCCGTGTGCGTTCTGCTCGTGTACCGATCACTGCCAAAGTGGTTGCCGATTTCCTTTCTAGCGTGGGCGTTGACCGTGTTCTCACCGTTGACCTGCATGCTGAACAGATTCAGGGCTTCTTTGATGTCCCGGTGGATAACGTCTTCGGCAGCCCAATCCTGCTGGAAGATATGCTGCAAATTGGCCTGGAAAATCCCATTGTAGTTTCCCCAGACATCGGTGGCGTAGTGCGTGCGCGCGCCATCGCCAAACTGCTCAACGATACCGATATGGCTATCATCGACAAACGCCGCCCGCGCGCGAACGTTTCGCAGGTGATGCATATTATTGGTGACGTTGCGGGTCGTGACTGTGTACTGGTCGACGATATGATCGACACCGGCGGTACGCTGTGCAAAGCGGCTGAAGCGTTGAAAGAGCGCGGCGCGAAACGTGTTTTCGCTTACGCTACTCACCCAATCTTCTCCGGCAATGCGGTGGAAAACCTGCGTAAGTCGGTGATTGACCAGGTGATTGTCTGCGATACCATTCCGCTGTCTGAAGAGATGAAATCTCTGCCAAACGTGCGTACTCTGACGCTGTCTGGCATGTTGGCCGAAGCGATTCGTCGTATCAGCAACGAAGAATCAATCTCCGCGATGTTTGAGCATTAATTCATCGCGTGAAACCGGGCCTCGTGCCCGGTTTTTCTTTGCACCCTGCCCTCAATCTGACTCACCGATTAAGCCACTTTCCCCATTGATATTTGCGCGATAAATTTCGTTAAATCTCGCTATTCTCGCTGCCATCCACTCTTTTCTGGTGACTCGCATTGCCGCCCTTTAGCGGTCCAATGTTTAATGCTATTTTCTTCCCACTTTTTCCCCGAGCTCCGACCACTATGACTCTCGACCTCTACACGCTGTTTGTTTGCGAGCTCTTTGTGCTGGGGTTTTTAAGTATCATTTTGATTTTTGCCTGGATCGGTGCGCAGTATGATCGCGTATTGGGCTGCACCACGCTGGCGCTGGTTTTAACCCTGGCGGCGGTGTTCCTTAGCAGCTTACGCAGTGCGGGATTCCATTTTTTACCGGTCGCGGTCGGCAACGTCATGCTGTTGCTGGCTTATGGCAATCTGCTCAATGCCTTCCGCATCTTCTGCGGAAAAGCGATTGGCCTCAGCTGGTTAGGCGGCGGTTTGTTGTGGGCGATTTTGTGCCTGTTCCCCGCGTTTTATCACAGCCAGCCGAAGCGCGTGCTGGTGGTTTGCCTGCTGTGCATCATCTATACCGGCGCGCTAATCCGCTTGCTGTGGCGCGTGCGCGCGTCGTTGACCGTCACCTTCTGGCCGGCGCAAATCCTGCTGTGGATCCATTTGCTGTTTCACGTGGCGCGTATCTTTCTGGACGATGCGGTGGCGACGCCGGTGCGCGGTGCGATTGGCGGTTCCAGCTTCTCGGTGTATGTGATTCTTGAATCGATCCTGTTTGTTATTGGCCTGAGTTTCACCATTCTGGCGATGGTCAACGAACGCACGCAAATCGCCCATAAACTGGCATCAATGCACGATCCGCTCACCAGCGTGTGGAACCGCCGCGCGCTATTCGAGCAGGCAGATAAAATGTTATTGCGCAGCGCGCGACAGTCACAACACTTTGTCTATAGCGCGGTGCTGTTCGATCTGGACCATTTTAAAAGCATCAATGACCGTTTCGGCCATCAGCAAGGCGATCAGGTTTTAATCGATTTTTGTCAGGTGGTGCAGGCGTTGATGCCGGAGAGTGGACATTTTGCCCGTTTGGGTGGCGAGGAGTTTGCTGCGATCATTCCCGGCGATGCCGAGCAGGCGCAGCGGGTATGTGAACGTATCCGTTTGGCGACACAGCTGTCGCAACCTAACGACGTGCGTTATACCGTCAGCATCGGCTTTGCCACCTCGCTGCAGCCTGGCGAACCCTTCCCGCCGTTGCTGGCGCTGGCCGATGAAGCGTTGTACCGCGCAAAAGCCAGCGGCCGTAACCGCATCGAACGTTATCTCGCGCAGTTACAGCCGCCGCAGCAAACCGTACTCACTTAATGTGATGAGTGATTGCGACGGCAACGCTTATCGCCGTAATGACGTAACCAGTAATAACGATCTTCCACGCGCTCACGTCCGCTGACACGCGCGCCCACCAGCCACAGTAAAGCGCCAACGAAGATGCTGAACATCGCACCGTGCGCGAGGAATTGCGGCAGGTTGAGTGAAGGAAGCTGGTTGATAATGGAATAGCCGACGCCTAATACCATCGTCAGTAAACCCAAACACATCAAACCGTTACCTACAAAGCGGCAATTTTGACGTTTCATGATCCACCTCCATCCTTTTAAAAGCAAAACAGCACGTATGGTTAACTAGCCATAAGCTTAGGCAATACCTGCCGCTTAAGTTGCGTACAGGATCACATATCCTTCACAACCTTTGACAAATCTTTACCGCCAGCGCCTTGATTTCGATAGAAAATGATTAGTCACGTAGAGACATTATCTGTGGCGCGTGGCCTTTGTCATCCGTGCCGCCAGGCAGTAAACTATCGCCCTTTCCGCAGCAAGACAGGATAAACATCGTGAGCAGCATTAAACTGATTGTGGGGCTGGCCAATCCAGGCGCTGAATACGCCGCAACCCGCCATAACGCTGGCGCCTGGTATGTCGATTTACTGGCGAGCCGCAACAATCAGTCGTTAAAAGACGAGCCAAAGTTTTATGGCTACACCGCGCGCCTGTCGCTGGCGGGAGAAGATGTGCGCCTGCTGGTGCCCACCACTTTTATGAATCTCAGCGGCAAAGCGGTGGCGGCGATGGCGACCTTTTATCGCATTGCGCCAGAAGAGATTTTGGTAGCGCACGATGAGCTGGATTTACCGCCGGGCGTGGCGAAATTCAAGCAAGGTGGCGGCCACGGCGGCCATAACGGCCTGAAAGACATCATCAGCAAGCTGGGCAACAACAATAATTTTCACCGTTTACGCGTGGGTATTGGTCATCCTGGCGACCGCAATAAAGTGACCGGTTTCGTGCTGGGTAAGCCGCCAGCCAGCGAACAAAAGCTGATTGATGATGCCGTAGACGAAGCGGTGCGCTGCACCGAACTGTGGCTGAAAGAAGACAAGATTAAGGCGATGAACCGCCTGCACGCGTTCAAGGCGGGCTAAGGCCAATTCCCGCGCCGCAGAAGGCAATTCTGTGTATAATGCGCGAAATTTTTTGAATCTGTCGGCGCTATTGAACAGCGCTGCGCACTCAGTGAGAAAGGTAATCAGACCATGGGATTTAAATGCGGTATTGTGGGCCTGCCGAACGTCGGTAAATCCACCCTGTTCAACGCGCTGACTAAAGCGGGTATCGAAGCAGCCAACTTTCCGTTCTGCACCATCGAGCCAAACACCGGTGTGGTACCAATGCCCGATCTGCGCCTCGATCAGCTGAGCGAGATTGTTAAGCCACAGCGCGTCGTGCCCACCACCATGGAATTCGTCGATATCGCCGGTCTGGTGAAAGGCGCGTCCAAAGGTGAAGGCCTGGGCAACCAGTTCCTGACCAACATCCGTGAAACCGAAGCCATCGGTCACGTGGTGCGCTGCTTTGAAAACGACAACATCATCCACGTTGCGGGTAAAGTTAACCCGGCGGAAGATATTGACGTGATCAACACCGAGCTGGCGCTGTCGGATCTCGATACCTGCGAACGTGCGATTCAGCGTTGCCAGAAGAAAGCCAAAGGCGGCGACAAAGATGCGAAAGCCGAGCTGGCTGCGCTGGAGAAGTGCCTGCCACATCTGTCAGAAGCGGGCATGCTGCGCGCACTGAATCTGGATGCTGACGAGAAAGCGGCCATCCGCTACCTCAGCTTCCTGACGCTGAAGCCAACCATGTACATCGCTAACGTCAACGAAGACGGTTTCGAAAACAATCCGTACCTCGATCAGGTGCGTGCGATTGCCGAAGCCGAAGGTTCGGTGGTGGTGCCAGTGTGTGCTGCCGTTGAATCTGATATCGCTGAGCTGGAAGATGACGAACGCGACGAGTTCATGGCTGAACTGGGTCTGGAAGAGCCGGGCCTGAACCGCGTGATCCGCGCCGGTTATGCGCTGCTCAACCTGCAAACCTACTTCACCGCAGGCGTGAAAGAAGTGCGTGCATGGACCATTCCTGTTGGAGCCACCGCGCCACAGGCGGCGGGTAAAATCCACACTGACTTCGAGAAAGGCTTTATCCGCGCTCAGACCATCGCGTTTGAAGATTTCGTTGCCTTCAAAGGCGAACAAGGTGCGAAAGAAGCCGGTAAAATGCGCTCAGAAGGTAAAGAGTACATTGTAAAAGATGGCGATGTGATGAACTTCTTGTTCAACGTCTAATCTCTTAATCGCAATAAAAAGCCCAGTTAATTAACTGGGCTTTTTTTATAACCAAAATCTCACGTCTTTCAGGCCGCTTTGTCCGTCATCGCCACTCGCGCATCCAGCTCTTCAGGCGTTTTCAGGAATGGCGTCAATACACCGCTCAGAACATAAAGCCCGGCATAAATTCCCAGCACCCCGCCCGCACCCAGCGATGAGTAGAACAGCGCGGTGATGGCAGGTGCGATAAATGCGCCCAAACCTGCGCCCAGATTCAGCACCGACATGGCCGCGCCTTTGCTGTCCGGGGCCAGCAGTGGGAACAGCGCCGAAAGCGGCACATAACCGGCCATGGTAATACCGCACAGGCACAGCACCAATGCCATCACATAGAAGTTGTGGCCCAGCAGCTGCGGCACGGCCCAGACCAAAATCAGCACCGCGGCATAACCAAAGCCACCAACCCACATGATGGTGGTTCGCCAGCCAAACTTATCGCCGAAAAAGCCAAAGAACAGGTTGGCGAAAATCGCCACCAGGAACACCGCCGACCACATATGCAGCCATTCGGTTTTGCTGTAGCCGAAACTGATCAGATAGAGCGGCAGGAAGGTCGCCAGGCCATATTGGGCGATGCCGTTTACCGATTTCACCACCAATCCCATCGCAATCACCGGACGCTGCAGAATGGTGATGCCTTTAATTAACTCCGCCGCGCTGAAAGGATGAATTTCAGATGCCGGTACCACGTCGCGGTTCACCCAAATGCCTAACACGGAGCCGACGACCACAAATACCATGCCGACCCACAGCACATGAATTTCGCCCATCACCGGCAATGCCAGCGAGGAGAAGAACGGACCGATGACGCTCAAACCCAGCGAGAAGGTAAACCAGAACCAACCCACTGCGGTAGAACGGCGCTCCACCGGCGTGCTGTAGTTAATCCAGATGAGAAATGAGTAGGCAAACAGTGGATAACCAATGCCGCGAATGGCATAAAACGGCAGCATCCAGGCCATGTGCATGGTCTTGAGGCCAACGCCGATAAACCCGATACTGCCGATAACAAAGGTGATCAACCCATACAGCATCACTTTGCGCGGGCCGAGGGTTTGCACCAGTACGCCGGTCACCCAGGCCGCCAGCGTCACGGTGACACCGTATGCGGTGATCAGATAAGAGGCTTGCGCGACAGACAGCCCTTTATCCACCAGCCAGATGGCAATCCACGCTTGTTCTACGCCATCGCCGATCATGAATATCGCGAGGCCGATATAGCCCCAAAGCAAGTTTTTAGGCAAACCTATTTTGTCGAACATAGTTTCCCCCGTGTCAGACACTGACTGGTGGTAGTTTATAGAGGTAAGTTTTGATTTTGTTTTTATTCAGCGATGATTTTCATCAGCATGCCCTGCACTTTCAGCGCATCCTGGCTTTTAATCAGCTGATCGATTTCATCAATGCTCAGGCGATCAATAAAGCTGGAGAGCGCTTTATACATGCGAATGTTTTGCGCGCATTCGGCAACCGGATCTTCACGGCTTGGAAAGGTATCGAAATAGATCAGGCCGCTGAAGTTAACGCGTTTTGCGTAATAGATGTATTCCAGCGTCTGCATCAGATGCACAGAACCCAGCATCAATCCATCATCAAAATGGCCATAACCATCATTCAGGTGGAAGCCCACCAGACGGTTTTTGCGTGCCGACTGGAACAGTGAGAAAGCGGGATTCTCTTTCTTCATGATCATGTGACAGAAATCGAGGGTAATACCAAGATTGTCGGAGCCTACATCATCAATCAGCATCAGCGTTGAAGAGACATCACCAATAAAGGAGAAGGTGCGCGGTTCATACGGCTTATATTCAAAACTGAATTGCATATCCGCGTGTGCCTGAGTCACGGTCTGCAGTGCGCTGACCAGCCACTCATAGGCGCGGAAGTAATCCTGCTGGAATGGATAATCGTAACCATCATAGCCAAACCACAGCGTGACGGTATTGCCGCCGAGGTATGTGCACATCTCTGCGGCTTCGAGGGTAATTTCGATGGCTTTTTTACGCAGTGCGGCATCAGGATTGGTGAATTCACCCTCGATGAACTCTTTGTTATAACGCAGTGCGATGCCGCCCACCTGCAAATTGTTATCGGCGATGGTCTGTTTAATCAGCGCTTTATCCTGACCAATAAAGTGCTCCGGATAATTCAGCTCGATATGCGTCAAGCCCGCAACGCTACCCATACGCGTAATAAGATCGCAAGTATCCATGTTGTTCTTCGCCGCAAACAGATCGGCTCTGGAGCGAAATGAATTTATACGTGATGAGAATTTCATTTTTTAAATTACCTTTAATGGGATTTCCATGTTCTTATAAATGAGAATATTCATCAGGTAAATGCGATCAGCTAAATACTACCGCTAATAAAATAAACGGTAGATTTATAATAGTAAAAATTTTACTGCGAGTAAAATCATTGTAATACAATAGCTTAAATGGCTATTTACTGTTAATGAAATAACAATCGCAATAAGGATAGTTTTGTTTTACTGACAGTAAAATGCATCAGTAAAACGTTTTACAACGTGTGATCCAGTTAACACTTTTCCCCTAACTGCCATGCTAGCTTAGCGACAACATTTTTAATGAGCGCGCAAAATGCATAATCGACTTAAAGGCAATGAGATATTCCTGCTGGCTCGCACCCTTGCGCCTGAGCTGGGAAAAAAGGAACGTTCAATTGCACGTTTTATTGACGACAATCCACAGTCATTATCTAAAATGTGCATCACTGATATTGCGAATTATCTGAATGTTAGCGTATCGAGCATTACTAAAGTATCGAAGAAACTCGGCTTTACCGGTTTTCACGATCTGAAAATCAATATTTCCCGGCAAGTCAGCACGCAGGAAGATATCATCGATATTCCGGTAATCCCCGATTCAGAAAAATATGTCGAGCAGGTGATTGAAAGCACCTTTTTAAATTCGGTGCTGGCACTGCAGGATTCCCTGAGCGTGATTAACAGTGCCGTGATAAAAGCAGTGGCGTATCTGTTTATTAATAAACCAGAAAGCGCACGCATAGTTATTGCCGGGTGCGGTGGCTCAGGTTCTATCTGTGATGACTTCAATCATAAGCTGCTGAAGATCGGCATCTTCTCGTCGGTGTTTAGTGACAGCCACAAGCAGCTGATGACCGCCTCATTGATGCAACCCGGCGATATCCTGCTGGCGATTTCTCACTCCGGTCAAACCACGGACATTATTCAGATGGTAAAAGCGGCGAATGAGAACGGCGCAGAAACCATCTGCCTGACCAATTATCCCAACAGCCCACTGAGTTTAATTGCCCGGCACTCGATTATCTCGTCGGTTAAAAACAATCCAATTACCGGAGAGAACGCCACCACGCGCATTGTGCATCTGAATATTCTGGATGCCATCTTTACCCTTATCGCCAGCAAGACCAGCGAAAAAAGTCAGACCAGTTTACACAACACCAGAAATGCGGTTGCGTCCAAGCGCACCGCCAATTAAGGGCCGAAATGATGAAACATAATATTGTTGTTATTGGCAGTCTTAACTACGACATTCTTGTCCAGCAGGATCGCCTGCCGGAAATTGGGGAGACGTTTACCGGCAACGAATTAATGTTGATGCCGGGCGGTAAAGGAGCAAACCAGGCGGTTCAGTGCGCCAAGCTGGGACTGAACGTCAATATGGTGGGCTGTGTGGGCAATGATATTTATGGCAGCGAACTCATAAAATCACTGAATGAAAACGGCGTATCGGTAGATAACATTAGCCAGCGCGGAAAAACCTCCGGCATTGGCATCGTGCAGATTCTGGAATCCGGTGATTACTGCAGCACCATTATTAAAGGCGCAAACTACCTGATTACCGAACCCGATATTCACGATGGATTATTTAGCGATCGGCCTCTGTTAATCCTGCAGTCGGAAATTCCCGATCGTGTGGTTGAACGTGCCATCAGCGTGGCTCGCCGTCACGATTGCCAGATTTTGCTGAACAACGCGCCAGCACGCGAAATCTCTCCGCAGGCGCTGAGTCAGGTCGATTTACTGGTGGTGAATGAGACCGAAGCCAGCTTTATGAGCAATACCGCTGTCACGTCGGTTAAGGAAGCGATGACCTGTGCGGCAGCGCTACAGCAGAAGGTGAATGGCCGGGTGATTATTACGCTGGGCGAGAAAGGCGCGGTGTTATCCGGTGATGCCGGTGCCAGACATTATCCCGCCGTGTTCTGTCCGGATGTGGTGGATACCACCGGCGCAGGGGATTCCTTTATTGGCGGCATCGCCTATTGCCTGGTGAACAACATCGATTTGGAAGAAGCGATTCCTTTCGCGGCTGAAATCAGTTCCTGCTCAATCCAGAAATATGGTGGTCAGAGTTCTTTCCCGATGCTGCCTGATGTGGCGCACGCGCTGACGCAAAATCGCCAGCGCCTGTTTGGTTGAAAAAATACGGACCTGAAGCTCTGAACGGCACCTTTACAACATCAGACCATCAACTTCGCAGCGTTCGTAAACGCCGATTAAGTACTGGCGCGCACCACAAAGTGCCAGTCCATCATAATGCGTTGAGCCGGCGAATCAGGTTGATCGATCTTATTCAGCAGCAAGGTAAAAGCCTTGCGTCCCATAGCGCGCGACGGCTGCGCCAGCGTGCTCAGCGGCGGCGTGACCATTTCGGCGAGGTCGGATCCATCAAACCCCGTCACCGCTATATCCTGCGGCACGCGCAGCCCGGCGGCATGAATGGCTGACAGCGCGCCCGCCGCTAAGGTATCCGACACGGCGAACACGGCATCTGGACGCTCGGGCGCTGCCAGCAAGGCTTCCATCGCCTGTTTGCCGGCATTAAAACTCAGCTCGGTGGCGTACGTGATGGCCTGCCAGCTGCGCGCTTCATGGATAAGTTGCTGCTGATAACCCGCTTGCCGCAGCTGCGCATATTTATAGCTGAGATCGTGGTTGATTAAGGCAATACGCTGTCGTCCCCTGCCCGCCAGAAACGCCACGACGTGCTTTGATGCCTGCACATCATCAATGCCCACGCAGGAGACATCACCGGCATCGGCGTATTCCGCGCATTGCACCCACGGCGTTTCGCCAATCAGCTGCGCCAGTTCTGGCAACTTACTGAACGCATCCATAGTGATAATGCCATCCACCATTTTCCCGGCCAGCAATTGCAAACTGGAGCGGGAGCGCTCGATGTCTGAGCCAGAATTGCACAACAGAATGCGATAACTGTTTTTCTCCGCCTGCTCCTCAATGCCTTTCACCAACTCGGCGCAAAAGGGATTGGAGATATCCGACACCATCACGAGAATCATTGAGCTACGCGCAGTACGCAACTGACGCGCTAATAAATTTGGCTGGTAATTACTTGCTTTAATAGCGTGCAGGACTTTCTCACGATTCAGCGCTTTTACCGTATCGCTGTTATTCAGTACCCGTGAAACTGTTGCCACAGAAACGCCCGCTAAGCGGGCGATTTTTTGGATGGACATGCTTGCAACTCTTGCTCAGTCAGATACTACGGAGGCTAGCATAATTTCGCGCCCGCCTTAATCATGCGAATCTGCCGCACTCAGCCCCAACTGCGCGCGGATGCTGGCCGCCTGCTGCGGTTGTGCGGCAAAGTCATCGAATGCCCGTTCGGCCACCGGAATGATGTGGCGACGAATGAAGTCGGCGCCCTCGCGCGCGCCGGTTTCCGCCTCTTTCAGGCAACACTCCCACTCCAGCACCGCCCAACCGGCATAATCGTATTGCGCCAGCTTGCTGAAAATGGCCGGGAAATCGATCTGTCCGTCACCGGGTGAGCGGAAGCGACCAGCACGATCTATCCAGCGCTGATAACCGCCATACACACCGCTGCGTCCATTCAGCAGATATTCGGCATCTTTAACGTGAAAGGCCTTAATGCGCTGATGGTAGATATCGATGAACTGCAGATAATCGATATGCTGCAAGTGCAAGTGGCTGGGATCGAACAAGATGTTGCAGCGCGGGTGATTGTTCACTAACGCCAGGAAGCGTTCAAACGTCACGCCATCGTGAAGATCTTCACCAGGATGGATCTCGTAGCAGACATCAATGCCGTAGCGGTCAAACTCGTCCAGCACCGGCAGCCAGCGCCGCGCCAGCTCTGAGAAAGCTTCACTCAATAGCTGAGGATTGTGTGGCGGCCACGGATAGAGATATGGCCAGGCCAGCGAACCGGAGAACGTCGCGTGGGCCTGCAATCCCAGGTTGGCTGACGCGGCCGCTGCCAGCTTCACCGTCTGAATCGCCCACGCGGTGCGCTTTTCTTTGTCGCCGTGCAAGGCGGCGGGTGCAAAGCCGTCGAAGGCGCGATCGTGCGCCGGATGGACGGCAATCAGCTGGCCCTCCAGGTGCGTCGATAATTCACTGATCTGCAAGCCGTAGTTCGCCAGCAAACCCGTCACTTCATCGCAATAGGTTTGACT
Source organism: Pantoea sp. AG1095 (assembly GCF_003208415.1). Classification (NCBI taxonomy): domain Bacteria; kingdom Pseudomonadati; phylum Pseudomonadota; class Gammaproteobacteria; order Enterobacterales; family Erwiniaceae; genus Pantoea; species Pantoea sp. AG1095. The sequence goes on from NZ_QKMJ01000001.1 coordinate 1,286,275, forward strand.
GGTTGCGGCGCGCGGCAGATCAAAAATTAGCGGGTGATTACAAGGCATCTGTAGCGCCTTATAACCGAGCGCAGAGGCCCATTGCGCCAACCCTGCCAGCGAATTAAACGGTGGCTGCTGCCCAATAAACTGCGCGAGAAAAATTCCCGGTCCTTTTAACGTTTTCACTTACACCTCCCGTCAATCAAACCGCTTCATCCCGGTATTTAAAGGTGAAGAGGAAAAGAACGGCGATCACCGCTGCGGCAATTGCGGGGATCCACCAGAATGTTGCCCAGTTTTGTGCCGTGCCCTGTCCGGCAATCAGGCGGTTATACAGCGCGCCCGAGATCTGCGAACCCAGCAGCATGCCAATACCGTAGGTGAACATCACCACCATGCTCTGCGCCTGCCCTTTCACTTTCTCGCCGGCGATGCGGTCGGTGTAGATAAAGCCCACCACAAAGAAGAAGTCATAACAGACACCGTGCAGCAGAATGCCCATGTAGATCAGTGCGCGGCTTTCATCGTTCATGCCCATGGCAAACAGCGCGTAGCGCACAAACCACGCCACCATGCCGACCAGCAACATGTATTTGACGCCAAGGCGGCGGAACAGCAGCGGGATCACCAGCATGAAGACGATTTCCGACATCTGACCAAATGACATCGCGGTACTGACGTTACTCACGCCCGCATCCGCCAGCCAGGACGCCGTGTAGGCGTAATAGGTGCCGAGCGGGATGGAGATCAAGGTGGCGCAGAGAGCAAACACGAAGAAGTGACGGATTTTCAGCAGCGCAAAAGCATCCGCGCAGAACAGATCGCGTACTTTTAGCGGCATGCCTTTCGCCGGTGCAGGCGTATGCGGCAGCGTCAGACTGTAAATTGCCAACGCCACCGAGCAGATTGCGGCCAGGGTGAAAATCGCGGTACTGGAGGCGATGCCGGTAACACCAATAAAGATGCCCGCCACAATCCAGCCAATGGTGCCGAACACCCGCACCACCGGAAAACTTTTGTCACTGCTGGCCAGGCTGTGAAAGGCAATGTTGTTAGAGAGCGCCAGCGTCGGCATAAAACACAACGTATAGCCAAACAGCAAGCCAATCAGCAGCGCGCCGTTTTCGGCCACCAGCGCGCCCGGGACAAACCATAAAATCACCGCGCCCGCCAGGTTCATCACCGCCATGACTTTCTGTGAAGGGAAGAAGCGGTCAACCAACATGCCCAGCACAAAAGGCGACAGAATTGAGGCGATCGGCCCTGCTGAGAAAGCATCACCAATCAGCAATGACATGTTGTGCTGCGTCATCACCAGCCCGAGCGTAACGGACCAGCTTCCCCAAATGAAAAACTGCATGAACATCATCAATGACAAGCGGGGAATCAGCAGACGCTGCTGCCTCGCCGCGATCTCAGAACCTGTAGTTGTCGAAACCATGCTGACCTCACGCCAAAAAGAAATCGATTACATTCCACAGAGAGAAACAAAGTAATCGATTACTTTGAGCAGTTCCTGGTGACCGATCACAATTCTTTTACAAGTGACCCGAGCATCACCGAGCGGCTTAGGCTGACAGTGATTGCACGCGCAGCCTTGCTGATTTGCACTATCCTGTGCGGGAGAGATTTTAATGACGATTCAGAGGAATGGGATGAGCGCCGATAACGAACATGAAAACAGTGCAGAAACGCTACTGCAAAGCGGGCAAGCCTGGAATGGCCAGCATATTGAACACTATCCAGCCGGTAAGCCCGAGATCACGGTGATGAAGATGACCCTTCCTGCACATTCCGAGCTGCCGTGGCATACGCATCCGATGCCGAATACCGCGTATATTTTATCGGGATCGCTGACTATCGAAGACAAAGCCAGCGGCGAGACTAAAACGTTTAACGCTGGCGAAGCCTTTAATGAATCCATCGACATTGCCCATCGTGGTTTCACCACGAATCAGCGTGCCGAGCTGATTATTTTCTACGCCGGGGTTGAGGGCATGGAACTCTCTATTCCGCTGCCGGGTGAAGAAGCCGAATATTAATTATTCAGCAGCGCCTGTTTAAACGAATAGATATGCACCCGCGCCGCCTCTTCCGCTAGCTCGGCATTTCCCTGCTCCAGCGCCGCAATGATCGCTTCGTGTTCGGCGATGACTTCGTTCATGTGCGCAGCGCTGGAAAGCGTGGTGGCCCAGAAGCGCTGCGCCTGCGCGTGGATAATGCTGAGAATATCGGCCAGCCGACCGTTGGCGGCGATGTCCGCCAGTACCTGATGAAATTCGCGGTCCAGCAGCATCATCTGTTCGCGATCGCGTGAGGCGCTGGCATTGGCAATGCGCTGATTCATCTCCCGCAGATAGATGATCTGCGCCGCATTGACCCGCTGCGAAGCCAGCCGCAAGCAAAGCGCCTCATTCACCAGACGCACCTCAATTAACTCCAGCGCATCATCAATTGACAGCGGCGACACCATCACGCCCTTGCGCGGGATAATCTGCAACAGCCCTTCCGTCTCCAGTCGATGCACCGCCTGATTCACCGGCGTTCTGCCCATCTCAAGATCATCCATCACCTGCGCGATATTGAGATAGTCGCCCGGTTTGTAGCGCAGCGTGATCAGCCGGTGCTTGAACGCCAGATAGGCGCGCTCGTTAAGCGAAATGCTTTTCGGGGTCGTCGGCGAGCTCACATTTTCAGCCATCACATTACTCATCACGCAAATCCTTATTAGGTAACTGAGACATATTACACAAAAACCTGGCATGAAAATGGCTAGATTGAAATCACAGTGAAATTTCACACGCATTTCTCACCTGGAGATCGATCCCATGCAATTACGGTTTACAACAGATTACGCCGATGCGGCAGTGCTGGATGTTGAGATTAATCAACTTGTTATCGCGGGCTGGGTAGGACGCGATCAGGAAGCGGTGCTGCACCATATCAGGGAGCTGGAAGCGCTGGGCGTGCCCGCTCCTGGTGCAGTGCCGCTGTTTTATCGCGTCGCAACCAATCAATTAACTCAGGAAACGCAGCTGGAGGTGGTCGGCGATCAGACGTCCGGTGAAGCTGAACCCTTTGTGTTTTTCCATCGCGGCGAATATTGGGTTTCGCTGATTTCTGATCATACCGATCGTCATCTGGAAACGTTCAGCGTAGCGCTATCGAAACAGGCGTGCATCAAACCGGTGGCCGGTCACGCGTGGCGCATGGCGGACGTCAAAGCGCACTGGGATCAGCTGGAGCTGCGCGCCTGGATCAACGTCAACGGTGATTGGGTGACTTATCAGCAAGGCGCCCTCTCCTCGCTGCTGACGCCACTTGATCTGCTAAGCCGCTATTTTGCCGCGGGCCAGGTTGAGGAAGGTTTCGCCATGTCGTGCGGCACGCTCAGCGCCATCGGCGGGATTCGCCCTGCCAGTGAATTCCGTATGGCGCTGCACGATCCGGTGCTGAACCGCACGCTGGAACACACCTACATCACTGGCTCGCTGCCGGTTATCGCCTGAGGTTCTCTATGACAACGTTATGGCAAGCGAGCCAGCAGCTGCTCGCCGGGCAAATCAGCCCTGAAACCCCGACCCAGCATGCACTGAGTGCAATTGCAGCGGAAAGCGGAGAAGGCAAACGCGTCTTCACTAAGGTGTATACCGCTGCTGCGCGCCAGCAGGCCGAACAAGCCGGCGCGCGCTGGCAGCAGCAACAGCCACGCAGCGCGATTGATGGTCTGCCCATCAGCATTAAAGATCTGTTTGATGTCGCCGGAGAAGTCACTACCGCCGGCTCCCGCTTGCTCAGTAGCGCCAGCCCAGCCGCGGCGAACGCCAGCATGGTGGATCGGCTGCAGCAGGCTGGTGCCGCCATCGTTGGCAAAACCAATATGAGCGAGTTCGCCTTCACCGGCCTCGGCGTCAATCCGCATTACGGCACACCCGCCAATCCGTGGCAGCGCGCGCAGCAGCGCATTCCGGGCGGTTCCTCTTCCGGTGCGGCAGTCGCGGTGAGCGACGGCATGTGTCTGGCGGCGGTTGGCACCGATACCGGCGGTTCGGTGCGCATTCCGGCGGCGCTGTGCGGCTTAACCGGTTTTAAACCGAGCGCCAGCCGCATCGATCAACGCGGAACGCTGCCGCTGGCGGCATCGCTCGACAGCATCGGTGTGATCGCTCACGACGTGCGCAGCTGCTGGTTGCTCGATAGCGTGATCGCCGATCGGCCCCTCACAATCGATGAGCGGAATCTGTCAGAAGCGCATTTCGTCATCCCGCAGACGCGCGTGCTGGCTGGCCTTGACGAACACGTCAGCGCCGCCTGGCGGCATACGCTTGATGTGCTGTGCGCGCAGGGCGTGAAAATCACCGAGCTGCCGCTGCCAGAGCTGGCAGAACTGGACTCCATTAACGCGCGTGGCGGCATTACCGCGTGGGAAGCCTGGCAATGGCATCAGCATTACGCCCAATCCCAGCCAGAAGCCTATGATCCGCAGGTGCTGACGCGCATTAATCGCGGCAGCTTACTGAACGAAGAGGATGCCGCCGAACTTTACCAACTGCGCGCCGACTGGAAACAGCGCGTCGAGCAGGCGGTTGCGCCTTTCGACGGCATCCTGATGCCGACGGTGCCGTTGATCGCGCCGACGCTGACTGAGCTCGACGATCCCGCGCGTTATATGCAGGTCAATCTGCTGATGCTGCGCAATACCAGCGTGATCAACATGCTGGATGGCTGTTCGATTTCTCTGCCTTGTCATCAGCCCGGCGCTGCGCCGGTTGGCCTGATGCTCTCTTCCACCCATGGCAACGATGCTGCATTACTCAGCTGGGCTGCCGCGATTGAAACCACCCTGAAACGGAGTAGCTGATCATGACTCAACCCCACGGCATGCTGTTTGTCGCCACCCATATCGATGCTGCAGATGAAGCGGATTTCAACCAATGGTACGACCACGAACACGTTGAAGAGCGCGTGGCCATCAGCGGCTTTCTTAGCGGCACGCGTTATCAGGCGGTGGATGCCGAACGCAAATACCTCGGCCTGTATGAAACCGCATCGCTGGAAGCCTTTACCAGCGCCGATTATCACGCCGCCTTCACGCGCCAGACCGAATGGTCGGTGAAGAACCTCAGCAAAATGGTCAATCCGATGCGCCGCGTCTGCGCCATCTCGCATCAGCATGGACAAGGCACCGGTAGCCATCTGGCGGTGCTGACCTTAAAAGCGGGTACAGATGTTGCATCGCTGGGCAGCTGGCAAAGCAGCGTGCAGCAAACGCCCGGCTATATCGCCTCACGTTTGCTGACGCCTGACACCACGCTGAGCTCGCCGCTGCCACGGGAAACCAGCGCAACGCGACCAATGCATCCGATGCTGCTGCTGACCTGCCGCGACGCCCAAGTGTGTAAAACCCTCGCCGCCGATGCCGCGCAGGCACTCAACGCGGACGTACAGCTCTACTCCCTCAGCTGGCAGTTAACCCAACAGGAGATGGCTCATGGCTAATACCGATTCAACGTTGCCGCACGCGTCAGGCGCGCGCTCCAGCCACAGCAAAACCGGTCGCCTCGCGGCGGCTAGCTCCATCGGTACCGCGCTGGAGTGGTATGACTTCACGGTCTACAACATCATGGCGGCGCTGGTGTTTAACCACGTCTTTTTCCCCAGCTTTGATCCGCTGGTCGGTACCATTCTGGCGTTCTCCACCTATGCAGTCGGCTACATTTCCCGTCCGGTGGGCGGCTTTATCTTTGGTCATCTTGGCGATGTCGCCGGGCGTAAAGCAGTATTGATCACCACCCTGGTGATTATGGGCGTCACCACCGCGCTGATGGGCCTGCTGCCTGGCTATGCGGTGTGGGGCATCTGGAGTCCGGTGCTGTTGGTGGCCTTGCGCTTTATTCAGGGTATTGCATTAGGCGGCGAATGGGCCGGTGCAGTGTTGCTGTCGATGGAGCATGGCGATGCCAACAAGCGTGGCCGTAACGCCTCGTTTGCGCAGGTAGGTCCCTCGTGCGGTACCTTGATTGGCACCGGATTTATCACGCTGGTAACGGTTGCGTTGAGCGGCGAGCAGTTTCAGGAGTGGGGATGGCGCATTCCGTTCCTGCTGAGTCTGCTGCTGGTGATGTTTGGCTTATGGCTGCGTCGCGGCGTAGAAGAGACGCCAACCTTTGTCGCGATGCAGCAGGCGGAGAAAACCACGCATACACCGCTGAAAGAGGTGTTTGTTCGCTATCCGCGTGAGCTACTGATCGCTGGCAGTTCACGTATCGGCTCCGACGTGTTGTATGCGTTGGTGGTGGTGTTCACCCTCACCTACGTCACCACCGTGCTGCAACTGCCGCGTCCGCTGGCGTTAATGGCCACTATGCTCGGCGCAATTGGCAATGCGATTACGGTGCCGATGTTTGGTGCGCTCTCCGACAAGCTCGGCCGTCGTCCGGTCTACATTGCCGGTGCGCTGCTGGCAATCGTTTGGTCGTTTGTGTTCTTTGTGCTGCTGGATAGCTCACAGCCGGTGCTGATTGTGCTGGCGGTCATTGGCGGCTTGCTGATTCATGCGGTGATGTACGGACCGCAGGCGGCGTTTGTCACCGAACAGTTCCCCAGCCACGTGCGCTACGCCGGATCGTCACTGGCTTACACGCTGGCAGGAATCATTGGCGGTGGCTTTGCGCCCCTGATCATCACGACCTTGTATAAAGAGATGGGCAGCACGCTGTGGGTATCGCTGTATGTCAGCCTGGCGTTGCTGATCACGCTGTTTGCGTTGTGGAAGGCGAAAGAGACCGCGCATCGCCCGCTTTAATCAGAGAGGTGTTTGGCGAGGGATTGCCAGACTTCAGCAGAGGAGAACAACAAGGCGCGGCACGCGCGACCCTATTAGTGCAGTTTTTTCGCCAGGATACGAATGGCTTTCTCGCAGGCGACTTTGGTTTTGCTGTCGGTGGAGCGCAAACTTAGGCGATACAACGCGCCTATGAGTTCCTGAACGGTAAGCGCTTCATCAGGACGCAGGATACGTGTCACTACCCTGCCCACCAATGCGCGAATCTCTTCCGTAATATCTGAATCTTCGTCTTTCACTTGCCCTCCGTCTTTACGCTTCGCTTATTTAGGAAGTATCCGACTCCTAATTAGACAAATTTTAGTCCAGCAGCTTCATAACTAACTTGATGGTTTCTGGTTCATCTTTTACATCGGTGATCTTGCCCACAACGCGCATGCCAAAGGCGATGCAGAGGATCAATCCCGCGGCGGTGTCCACATCCAGATTGGGCGTGACCGAGCCATCTTCCTGGCCCATTTTGAGCAGCGAGGCGAGGAAGTTTTTATTACGAATGACCGCTTCACTCACCAGTTGCGAAAGATCGTCATCCAGCACCTGCAGCTCTACCGCGCTGCCCACCACTAAACAGCCGGTGCGACCTTCCACCGCCCGCGCGGAATCAAGGTAAAACTGCAGCAGCTCGCCGAGCTTCTCGCGGCCGCTGGTGAACTGTGCCAGACGCTGGCGCAGATCGGCATTACGCACCGAAAGATAGCGTTCAAACACCAGCAGAAACAAGCTGCGTTTATCTTTAAAAGCCTTGTAGATGCTGCCCGCTGTCAACCCCATCGCTTCGCCCAGATCGTTAAGTGAAGCCGCATGAAACCCCTTCTGACGAAAAACAATCATGGCTTTGTCCAGAGCCTGTTCGATATCGAACTCTCTTGGGCGGCCACGTTCTCTGCTTTTCATGTCGGTGGGTTGCGTTTTACTCATACGGATGGCATCAGGGAATGCGGGTTTCCAAAAGTTGACGGAAATGTCTTATCGGCGGTTACTATATCGCAACCCGGCATTGTCTGTATAGCCGGGCGAACATAATGCCTTATAGAGCAAAGAGTTAGTGAATAACTTTTTGCTATTATCGGTTTTTTTTCTCCACGCTGGCTCCCACAATCGCAAATTTATGAGTCAGCTCACAGCTCAGGCAAGCAAAGCGCAAATCCTGTGCCAGGATTAATTCACCCGCTGGCATCAGGCCAGCGAAGGGCAGCACACAGTCACCACGAAATAGGGAGATCAACATGAACGAAGATCGTATTAGCGGCAACTGGAAGCAGTTCAAAGGGAAAGTGAAGGAAAAATGGGGCGACCTGACCGATGATGACATGACCGTGGTTGAAGGAAAACGCGATCAGCTGGTCGGCAAAATCCAGGAACGCTACGGTTATGAAAAAGACCGTGCGGAGAAAGAAGTTAAAGAGTGGGAAGATTCGAATAAGTACCGCTGGTAACGCCGCGCCGTTATGCCGGACAACTTTGTCCGGCATACAGCGATCAGTGCTGCGTTGAGTCATCCGCCGAAACGTTTTTCGCTCTAAAGCTCATCACGTTCTCTTCCGATTGTTCAACCTTGTCGGCTGTGCTGCTGTTCGTCACCAGCTCTAAAGCCAGTCTGGCGATCCGTACCTCTTCCGCCGTCACACCCGCATGTATCATCTTCTCTAATTGCGCGAGCAGCGTGGTACGCGAAACCGGCGCATCCTGGTTAAATAATTCCATCACCGCATCACCAATCGCGATGTCGCATAACTGTTTGTCATTACTGTTTTTCATGGGCTCTCTGTAATCGTCTCAACCAACCCTGGCCGGGGGATCCTGACGTGGCTGAGCATACCCACTGAGAAAAAAACGTCAAATACAAAAAAGTGTCGATGCAATCGAAAATGCATAGACATACAACGCTTGCGGCAGCTGAACGTCACGCCGCAAACGTTAGTCTGGCTTAGCCGCCAACCCGCTCCTGCAGAGCAGCAGGATAACGTTCAACAATCACTCTGTAAGTTCCGCATCGCCGTGCAGCTCGCGCGCCATGATCGGCATGGCGGGCAGATAGATATCCGTGGAAAACGAAGTGATCACCATTAACCCACTCAGAATGAGGATAAACGGCAAACCACTCGACTTGACGGTAAAGGATTACGTACGCATTGAGGCGTGATCCATGTTGAATTCCAGCGAGATCGAATTCATCCATGTTAGCGGATGTGATTGTGAAGATAATGGCGTGAAATGACGTTGCGCCAGGGAGGAAATTCATTAATCAAAGTTGCCGCATATCGTGATCTGCTATGCCTGGAAATAATCCAGATGCCATGAGACACTCTGGCTTATTCCGTCAAAATATCTATTTCACGCCATGAAAACCTTTCTGATTATTGTGCCCGACGGCGGCATGCTGTTTGAAGCGGCGGGTATCGCCGATATCCTGATGCGCGCCAATCAGCATCTGCCGGTTGGCGTCGATCAGCAACGCTATCGCGTTAGCCTCGCCACCACCCAATCGCATCAGGTGATCCACGGCCAATCCGGCCTCAATCTATTAGCCGATCTCAAGCTGGCCGATCTCGATCCGCGCACTGCGTGGGACACCATCATGATCACCGGGCGCGGCGACAGCGTGGAAGAAGGCAATATGGTGGTCGATTTCATCAAGCTGGCGGCTCCGCAGGCGCGCCGCGTGGTGTCGGTATGTGGCGGCGCGATGCTGCTGGCGGAATCCGGCTTGCTGGCAGGTCGCCGCGCCACCACGCACTGGCGCTTGCTCGATACCTTGCAATCGCGCTATCCCGAGATTCAGGTGGAAGGCGGTCCGCTGTTTATTCAGGACGGACCGATCTGGACCTCCGGCGGCGTCAGCTCGGGCTTTGACCTGACATTAGCGCTGGTGGAAGAGGATTTCGGCTTTAGCGTGGCGCGTGATATCGCGCAGGATATGGTGATGTATCTGCGCCGTCCGGGCGGACAGATGCAGTTCAGCCGCTTTCATCTGCAAACGCCGAGCGGCATTGGCCCGATCGGTGAACTGCAGCGCTGGGTCCGCGCCAACCTCGCCGAAGATCTCTCAGTCGAGAAACTGGCGGAGCGCGTCGCCATGAGCCCGCGCAACTTTACCCGCGTGTTCACCCGTGAAACCGGCGCACCGCCCGCGCGCTATGTGGCCGAAGCGCGCCTCGCCGCCGCGCGTGAACTGCTGGAGCAAAGCAACGACACACTGGAGCGCATCGCACAACATACCGGCTTTGGTAGCAGCATCAATTTACGCCGCAGCTTTGAGCGTCAACTGCATCTCACGCCGGGTGAATATCGCCAGCGCTTCCACTGTCGGAAATTGGCGTAAAGTGATCCTTTTTTGGCGTTTACGCCACAGTGCCATCGGCTTAGAGTGACTCCAGCATCTTCGGAAAAGGAATCAATCATGACTAAGATCGGCATTAAAGGCTTTGGCCGTATCGGACGTAACGTTTTTCGTGCAGCGCTGGGCAGCGATGATATTGAAATCGTCGCCATCAACGACCTCACCGACAGTAAAACTCTCGCGCATCTGTTGAAACACGACTCCCTGCTCGGCAGGCTACCGGCGGAAGTGGAAGCCGGTGAAGGCGAATTGCGCATTGATGGCAAAGCGGTGCGCGTGTTCAGCGAGCGCGATCCGGCGAATATTCGCTGGCGCGATGTCGGCGTGGATATCGTGATTGAAGCCACCGGCTTCTTCACCGAACGCGACAAAGCCGCAGTGCATATCACCAGCGGCGGTGCTAAGCGCGTGATTATCTCCGCGCCGGGCAAGAACGATGACCTGACAATTGTGCTGGGCGTGAACGATCAACGTTACGATCCGCAGCAACACTTTGTGGTGAGTAACGGCAGCTGCACCACCAACGGCTTAGCGCCAGCGGCGGCGGTGCTGCACCAGGCGTTTGGTATCGAGCACGGTTTAATGAACACCACGCTTGCTTATACCAACAGCCAGGTGCTGCACGATCAGCCGGAGAAAGATCTGCGCGGCGCGCGGGCGGCGGCGTTGTCGATTGTGCCTTACTCAAGCGGTGCGGCGAAGGCGCTCGGTCGGGTGATTCCGGAGCTGGAGGGTCGATTAACCGGCTATTCCCTGCGCGTGCCGGTGGTGTCGATTGTGGATTTGACCGTGACGCTGAAACGCGACGTGACAGAAGAAGAGGTGAATGACGCGTTTAAAGCCGCGGCGGCAGAAGGTCCGCTGAAGGGGATTCTGGGATACAGCGACGAGCCGCTGGTATCGAGCGATTATCAGGGCGATGCCCGTTCATCGATTATTGATGGGCTTTCGACGCTGGTGATTGGTGGCAATCTGGTGAAGATCCTTGCCTGGTACGATAACGAATGGGGCTTTTCCAATCGTCTGGTGGATTTAGCGCGGTTGATGGCAAAACGCGGGTTGTAAGGTATAACGGTCGCCGTTAATGGCGACCGTTATCCTGGCTACTTCAACCCCATCGCATCCTTCAGGGTAAAGAACAGATCGGTCTGATCGGTCAAGCCCACCACGTTAGCCGCATGCGGGCCGTACGCCGCAATGCGCACCTGCGTACCGGTGTGTTCCTGCGAATCCTCTTCTGAATTGCCGTAGCTGATGGTCATCACTGCGCCATCTTTGGTATTCACCGCCTGCGTCAGACCCGGCGCTTTGGTGCCGTTTTCCACGATCTGGCTGCTGTGCGCGTGGTCGGCGGTCACCACCACCAGCGTGTCGCCATGTTCGCGCGCAAAGGCCAGCGCCTGCTGCACCGCTTCATCCAGATCGACGGTTTCACCAATTTGACCGCATGGATTGGCCGCATGATCCTGCTTATCAATTGACGCGCCTTCCACCTGCAGGAAGAAGCCTTTCTCATTAGTGCTTAGCAGATCGATGGCTTTTTTGGTCATCTGCGCCAGCGTCGGTACCGAAGCCGGACGCTCTTTATTCACTTCACAGGTCACCACCGGCTTATCAATGTTGCCGTGATAGCTGGCTTTCGGTCCCTGCCAGCGCACCGGCATATTGCCGTCGGCAAACAGGCCAAGCACCGGTTTACTCTGGTCGGCCTGCTGAATGGCGTTCATGCCATCGAGATTATCAACCCACTGATAACCCAGCGCCTGTGCCTGTTCGCGCAGGGTTTTACCCTGATACTCGCCAGCTTTGGCGGTTTCGCCGAAGGATTTTGCGCCGCCGCCCAGCGTGACGTCCGCACGGGTTTTTAGCATCTGCTCGGTAATCGATCCTTTACCGCCCTGCTCCAGCGCGTTAGTCGGGCACAATTCGCTGGTTTTCTCCGGGCCGTAGCATTTGCGCGAAGTGACGTGGGCGATCAACGCTGCTGGCGTGGCATCCTGCAGTTCAGCAGTGGAAACGTTGCCGGTGGCTTTACCGGCGGCTTTCGCCAGCTCAAGAATCGTTACCTGATCTTTGCCGTTCACGTCGACGCCAATCGCACCGTTATAGGATTTGGTGCCGGTGGCCCACGCGGTGGCCGACGCGGCGGAATCCGTCACGTAATTCGGCTTGTGGGTTTTCTTATCCAGTGAATAGTGCGTGTATTGACCGGTGAGCGGCAATGCATCAAGACCTGGAAAGAAACCGCCTGCGCCCCGCGCCTGATTACGCGCGGCGGTGATTTCCGAATCTCCCATGCCGTCACCAATCAGCAGAATCACGTTTTTCGCGGTGCTATTGCTTAATGACGCTCTTAGCGCTTCGGTCTGGTCGCCAGTGAGACGACGCGCGCCGCCGTGCTCGGTGACATCGCCGGTAGCAGCGCGGGAATAGTGTGCATCGTCTGCCACTGCTGATGTCGCGATCAGAGAAGCCAGCAGCGTAACCGTAAAGAGAGGTATCTGTTTCATTTATAAGCATCCTTTTCCATAGATATAACCAAATGTTTCCGCGGACAAGTCTGCGACAGTGCGGTGACATTTTTGTGACAGAGAGGGAATGATTTGATGACAGAATCGCCATGATGAGCAGGCTAACGGCAATACGCTCAGAGCTTAAGCGAATAGAACAAAAGGAGAAAATAGCGCTTGACCCTTTTCAGCGATCTCCCTATAGTAGCGCCCCGTTGACCCAGCGCGGTTGACAAAAAAATGTGGTGAGGTGTCCGAGTGGCTGAAGGAGCACGCCTGGAAAGTGTGTATACGGCAACGTATCGGGGGTTCGAATCCCCCTCTCACCGCCACATTCTAAAGAAGAGCCTGAACGAAAGTTCAGGCTTTTTTTTTGCCTGTTTTCTGCAAGGGGGATTCAAACCCCCGCAGAGTTTGATAGCTGCGAATACCGGTTGGCTGCGGATTTTGCTAGTCCTGCTCTTTTGACGATGTAGCTATCGTTTGGTAACTGGCGATAAGCTGCTTCAGGTGCATTTCCGCTTGTGATAGCTGATTCTGTGTAGCGTCATCGTCCGATTGCTGCAACACGCGCAGTTCCTCTTCCAGTGGCACCGTTTCGTTGAACGCCTGCGTCATATTGTAGACCGCTGTTTTCAGTTCGCTCACCGTCAGATATTTGCCGCGCTTCTCGTCAAGTCCATTCAGGCGCTGCGACAACGTGTTGAGCTGCTCCATGCCCTGTTGCCATCCCTGCATTTTATCTGCTGGCATTGCTGCCGCGTTAAGCTGCTTGTTCCAGCGTGCGCTCATCGTTTTAACCGCATCCAAATCAGGCCACACCAGGCTGGCCTGCATTACCAGCGTATTACCGAGCTGCAGATTCCAGTCCGGCGATACGTTTTGTAGCCGGTTCAATTGCTGCTGCGTTTGCTCCAGCCATGCCGCTTCGTTTAGCCATTCGGGGGGATTCGCCTGCAGTTCAGCCATCATTTCCGGTGAGAGAGGCGCAGGAAGTGGTGATATTGAAGCCAGTAATGCTTGCTGTAACGGAGATTCCTGCTCAGTTTTTTGCACAACCAAATAGCCTATAGCGGCGATAAGTGACACGCTCAGCAGCGTCGCGCCCACGCCACTGATAAATGCCCGACGCCGCAGCCGCCGCAAATCGGGTGCAGGCGCACCCGCAGAAGGAACATACACCCAGCCGCTGACTTCTGCACTTGCTAACGCCAGCGCGGGCTTCTCAATCGGAACGACTTCAGGCAGCTTGGCCACAGCATCAGATGTTGAAACATCGCAGTGTTCCAGCATCACCACCGCACTGCGAATGCGGTCTAGCAGCGGATCAATCTGACTAAGCTGACGCAGTTCAAGGCGTTGCAGATGATCGCCAACCTCGCTGAGCAAGCGCGCCGCCTGGCTCAGCGCCGTTAAGTCTGCTTCGGTTATCGTTTGAGTACGCAGGAATTGCTGTAACCGACGGCTCAGTCCCGCCAGCAGTTCGATGCGCGCGTGCGCTGGCTGCGGCCATAACGTCGGCCAATCGCGGGTAATCAATGCCACCAGCACCGCCAGGCCTTCCGTCATACCTGCCGTTCCTGCCGTGTTCGCACGCGACAGCGTGTACCAGACCGCGCTTTGCAGCTCGACGCCGTTTTTTTCGAACAGCGTTAAACAGAGCACGGAGACATGCGGCCAATCCACATCCGGACGCGCCGGATGCGTGAGTTTCTGCATTTCCTGACGCAGCGCAGCATATTCCGCGAACGCGCGTGGATCGCCGCCGGTTTTGACGAAGCGAGGTTGAGATGAAGTCATTGCTGTGTTCCGAAAAGCCCTAATCAGGCAAAAAAATTAAACAGATGCCCTGGCATCCAGATATTGCTGCTGTTTCATATGGCGGATCATCACGCGCCCTTCCGGCATAAATTCGGTGCCGAAGCGCACCAGTCCTACATCCTTTAACTCGGCATCAATCGCGTAGCGCAATTCGCCGGGCTGCGTCTGCTCCAACATCACAATGTCAACCCGCTTCAGACGCGGCTCATATTTCAGTAGCACGCCGGAAAGTGTGTGCATCAACTGGTGCGCGGTGCCGGGCATGCCCTGCAGGATGCGCGTCATATCCGGCAGGCCGTAATCCGGCAGGTGCGCCAGCGAACCGGCGCGGCTGTTGAGAATGCGCTGCATGTTATCCAGCACCGACAAAATCACCTGGTTCTCTTCGCCAACACGTTCCAGCTCCAGATCACCTTCAAAATTGCCGTACAGAATGTCGTAAAGTGAAGGTGTCATGATTACTCCTTCTTCACGGCCAGCAACGTCAATGTACCGTCGCCCAGTTCAATAATGCTCGCCTTGTCGGGATCGAGGTCGTCACGCGTTAGCACCAGCCGCCATTTCTCATTCTGCTGGTCCGGTGACAAAAACATGCCCGCTACTGCGACAAACTTTGCATTCTCTTCCATCGGCACATCAATACTCACTGACTCGCCGGGACGCACGCTCACCGATTTCTCCGCCACTAAATCGGTCTTCAGCGCCTGGCTGTCGGCGGCCAGCAGCGATGGATAGTCCGAGCTGTCGAACGCTTTACGATCCTTCAACTGCCAGACGCGCACCACGGTGGTCAACGCTGCGCCCTGAGCATTGCGGTTAACACCTTCGCGCGCGACAAAGTCGAGGTGCAGCGTTTTAATCTGTTTGTAGAAAATGGCTCTGGTCATCGAAACAGTGCCGTCCGACACTTTCTGCGTCAGTCCGCATCCGCTGACGGCCAGCGCGAATATTATAGGGAGCAGGGTTTTACCAGCGGTAATCGCCTTCTTCATCGGTCTCAATCCTTGATGTGTTGACCCGGACGCGCTCATAGCGGCCGAGCTGAATAGTAATAACGTCATCTCTTTTAGAATGTGATGCGCTCAATTGGGGCAGCACGGCAGTGCGTCCCAGCAGCACCGCATCAGCTTCACGGCAGCTTAGCTGCGCATCGGGTAGCAGGCTGCGCTCCACGCATAGCTCCAGTCGCGCATCGAGCTTCGCTCCGAGATAAACGTGCAGCATCGCCATAAAATCGCCGTGCAGTTGTCCGCCCGGCAGCCAGCCGCTGACTTCGTCGCGATTGCGCGTGAACAGCCGAATCAACACCTGGCCGTTGACGTCGGTGGCGTGCGTCCCCATCACCGGGCGATTCTTCATGCTCACCGGCTTACGTACACTCATCGCCAGGACGTTTCGCTGCTCAATGCGGCGCGGCTCCCAAGGCTTTATCTCCGCTCGCGTATCCGGCGCCAGCAGGGTGACCAGCGAACTCACACCCTCACCGGTGCGCCCCGGCAGCAACATCACTGGCAGAAGCGCCAGGAAACGCGATACCGGCGTGGCGACGTTTTCTGCACAGCCTTTAATGCCGAGTCCGGCCAGTCCCAGCAAATACTGCGAGGTATTATCGCGACCGCCTTCTGCGAAGGTTGCCGGATAGGAATACTTGCGCCAGATACGATAGAACTGGGTGGTCAGGCGATGATTAAAGATATCGAGAAAATCCTGCATCGCCTCATGGCCATCGCGGCGCTGAGCGATGTCATCGATATAGCGCGTTGGCAGCGGCGATTCGGTGCCGTACAGCCCCATAAAGTTGACGCGCACAGTCGGCGGCAAACCGGGACGGGCAGGATTTTCATAGCCGCGGATTTCGCCCGCCGGAAAGCCCATGCCCGGATGCGGACGGAAGCGCACCGGCTCATGGCGCACCTGCCAGCCGCTGCCGGGCACTGGCGCGTCGGGATCGCTTTGCTCAAGCAGCTGGCAGAAGCGGTAAAAGTTCATGTAAGGCAGCCGATCACCCAGCTGCGCAATTAGCCGGGCAGGCGCTGGCTGTGATTCTCTTTCCACCGAATGCATTTTCCTTCTGGCCGGATGATGAGGGAGAGCTGAATGAACTGATTCATGTCGGCGTAAAGTGACAGGAAGCGGTTGAGCATCTCGCCGAACAGGTTGATGTCACCGTCACCGGTGAAGCCATTGCTGTCCAACGTGATTTCCACTTCGAGACCACGCAGCAGATAACCGTTTTCAAAGCGCTGCAGACGGTGATGCTGCACGTCAAGAATGGCGTCGAGCTTGCGATTACACAGCTCGTCATCCTGCCAGTTGTAGAGCGCAAGCGTGCCGCGTAGCACTTCTGCACTGCTCATCATATTGATGAAGCCAGAGCCGAGATGGCTCAGCACGCGCCAGTGAAAGCGATCTTCTGCCGGTGGATAAGCGGGCAGCGTTGGACGACACAGGTTGCGCACCGTTACCGGCGTCTGTAATACCTGTTCGCAGCGATCCAGCAGCGTGCTCTGCAGCGCCCGGCGCGGTAACTGACCGTTAGTGCCGGTGATGCGCAGCGACAGCGTATCTTTGGCCAGCTCCTGCCCCGCTTCCCATTGCTGGCCGCCGAGAATGAGCCAGGTATCGTGTAGCCCGCTAACTCCTTTGCGCACACGGGTATGGAAGTAGCGCTCAGGCGCCTGACGACGCATCATGCCGCCCTTGTGGCGGAAACTGGAGAACGGCACGTAATCCGCGCTGCCGCCAATGCCCGAACCGTTAACCGCATCCACCGCGTAGATTTCGGTATGGCCGTCCTGCAGTCGCTTCGGACGAAGCAGGTATTCGCTCTCCAGTCCGCTGACCGTTAACGGATCGGCCTCCAGCGTGAACAGGTTGATCACCGGCACGCAGTGCAGCCGCAGTGATTCATCCGTCACCGGCAGATCGTTCTGCCACTGCGCGCTGAACACCACCTCAATATCGAAATACGCAAGGCCCAGTGGCAGCGTGATGTTCTCCAGCCCGTTGAGATGAACAAAGCGGAATTTCTCCGGGAAGGTGAAATATTCCAGCAGCAGCTGATAGCCACTGAATGCGCTGTCGCCCTTAGGCCACAGCCGGTCATCGTCGCCAAATCCGCCGGGGCTGAACCAGCCGTCGAGCCGCGCACGCTCTTCCTGACCCGCAAGGCGGATATACAACGCCGCCTGGCGACGCGTCAGCATCTGGTGCAGCGCGTTACTGACCGGTACGTCTTCACCCAGCCAGAAGCGCAGGCGGCTCAGGTCGGTCTGATTCCAGTCAGCCTGACCGCTGCTGTTGATGCGGATGCGCAGCAGCGAACGCCCATCCGGCTCGGTTGCCATTGTCACGCCAGCGACTTCCAGCGGATTCAGCGTCAGCGCCTGCGTGGTGCGGTAGCGGCACACGGTGTTTTTCGGGCCAACCGGACGCGAATAGACCTCCAGTCCGGCTGGCGCCACCTCCGCCATTTTCATTTTTGGCAGGTCTGGTGTCAGCGCCACCACCGACAGCGACGGAATGGTGCGCAAGTAGTGCGGCCACAGCATGCTGACCAGACCTTCAGTCAGTTCCGGCAGGTCGTCATCAATTTTCTGACGCAGGCGACCGACGGAAAAGGCAAAGCCCTCCAGCAGACGTTCAACAAACGGGTCTGGCGCGCCAGCCCGGTCAAGGTTAAGCATCGCAGCGCGATCGGGATGCGTAGCCGCGAATTCTTTTGCGGCATCACGCAGGTAGCGCATTTCGGTATCGTAATAGCGCAGGGTTAGGTCTTTCATAGTTAGGCCATGAGTTATTGCGTTAAGTATTTAAGGTCTGGGTTTTAACGGGTGTGATGACGGTGGCCCACAACTGCTCAGTATCTGTTCCTGCTCCACTGATCATTAGCTGAGGCCCTTCGTTTAGTGCAGAACTGTCGCACGCGATGGTGGGCCAACATGCAGCAGCGCCTGGATTACGATCAGAAAAAAAGGATCTCAAAAAGATCCTCTACGTCAGCCCGAGTATTTAGCTTAGAACGCATTATTCCTGATGCGGAAGGAACGGATGATACGATCCCATATTTCCAAAAGTTCAGAATCACTAAAAGTCGGTGGGGGAAGTGCATGGTTACTCAACGTCAGGTCAAGATTGGGATGCCTGAAGTCCGCCGTTTTCTCATTAGCTATAGCGGTAAACAATAACTGTGCTGACGCGATATCGGGTAATTGTTCTGATGGAGCAGTAGCCAGCCATTCGCTGGCATCGAAACCGGCTATCTGCGTTTTACCCTTCCGCAGCGTTTGGGCATTAATTTGATTTAGATAAGACTGAATTTCACCGCTTCGATCCATCATGGTAGAACTTTCTTTTAAGGCGTTATGGCTCCAGACAACAAAAGAAAAGACCGAATTATACGGATAGACAAAGGTAATATTTTCCTTCGGCGTCCCGCTCCCGTCGCGGATAAATCCTTCTGAAATACAGGTTCCCGGCTGCGTCGGAATTTCATTGTCTTTTCGCCCGCTCAGACGGGACATTAAGTCCTGTAACTCCGCCAGCTTCCGAGGCTTGGTGTTGAGTTGATTTTCTCTCATCCCCCCATTCAAGTACTCGACCCGGTCCTGCTTATATTTTGGGTCTGAGACATCTCTTATCTCCGAGGAAATGATGAACTCCACCCCGTCAACGTACAGGTGCCCTTCCAAAACTCGACCAAACCCCGCTGCACTCTCATTCTTATTACGGTCAAAGATCACCGCATTCTCACTGACCCGATACACCTGCTTGAGAAAAGGCTGATCTATCGGATCAACCGTATGGCTGTTTTTCAGCGTCTCCTCCCGCAGCTGTATACGCTGCTCAAATGCTGGACGATAGAGCCGCTTGCTGCTGATGCTGACCTCATTAATCTGGGCGCGGTCCGTCAGGGTATTTTCAAAAGAGGCAGGAACCTCAAACACGAAGCGCCCCATACACTGGGTTTTCGTGTTGGTAAACAGGGTATCGACCATACGTTTTTCCTTGTCCGTTAACGCCGGAGGCGTATGCACAAACGTCACATAGTTGTGAATGTAGAATCCTGTCGCCAGCAACACCATTGCCAGCGGGACAAGCAGTTGAAGAGGGAATTTTTTCATGGGGTCGGTACCTGCTGCACAATTTTAACCACTGAGCGGACCGTGAACATCAGGGCGTCTGACAGGTCGTGGTAAACCGAACGGGAGCGATCCACGGGGTCAACCGCATAAGCTCCTTCATGATCAACATCGGTCGCCAGCACCCCATGAATACGAGGGGATGAGATACGGATTGCCGAGACTGGCACTGTGCCATCGCCGGGTGTTCCGGCAGAAATCAGCTCGTGGGTTCTTAACGGGGACAACTCAAGAGGCTCTCCGGCATCTTTCCTAAACCTCTGCGCCTCCTTCACGCGCAGAGGGATTTTCTCTTTCCACGTCAGAAACGCATCAGACGGATTATTCTCATTAGCACCGTAAAACAGCCAGGTCTGCGGGTGATATTTGTCATTCAGTTTTTCAATGAATTTTTTTACATCTACTTTTATCCGATCCTGATAATCCCACCACTCTTTTTGCGTATCTCCCAACAATAAATCCTGCTCACACAGCCGCCACCAGGCGGTTTTATTCAGGTAGATTTCCTCATACGGGTCATCCACCGGCAGGGACTGGCGGGGACCGTTCCCCTCTATTTTCAGCCAACCCGGACCATAAGCACTGCCCGGCAGCAGCTGCAGCGGGCCGGGGGACTGTGCCAGCACCGGCATCAGCTTTTCTGCGCTGTCGCCGATAATCATCCCGGTCACGCCGCGCTCACCGGTTTTCATGCGACGGTACGCCGCCGGCGAGCCGAGGTCCGGCATCACGCCGTGCACCATCCCCAGAATATTTTCCTGTCCATTCATGTTTTCTGAGTAGTGCCGGGCAACCAGCCCGCCCATCGAGTGGGTGATCAGAATGACTTTGTTCACCGCGAGACGGCCGTGATAATCACCCAGCACTTTGCTGATATACGCGCCCAGCAGCGTTGCTGAGTCCACATTGGACTGTAGCCAGTTGTAACCAAAAACGTGCAGTGGGTATAAAAATCGGTGGCTGTGGGCCGTTTCTACTTCTGTCAGCACCTGTTCTGCCGGTTCGTCACCGATTCTGACACCGGTAAAACGCTGTCGTGCAGTCTGCAGCTGCGCCTCCCTGAAGTAATTATCCATCAGGATGTCGTCGTCGTTGAGCAGGTATTGCAGCCGGTCGAGCGCCTCCCCGTAGCTCTTATAAAACGCGCTTCCCCATCCGCGATCCCGCCGTGAGGGGAATTTGTTTCCGTCAACGCCATCGTTAAGAATGGCCCCTCTGTCGTCAACTGTCGTGGTCTTCGGATCGAGCAAAAATTTCCTTTTATCCGGGCTGGCTAGCGTCCATTTTTTAAGCGACGAGGCACTAAACTGCCAGACTTCGCTCTGTTGGTTTTTAAGGTTTGATCCCATTACACCTGGAATAAATATTATTGGGATCACTTTTTCGGGCGGCACGAGGCATATCGCCAGGTGATTATTTTCTTTCGGTTGAGAAATTAATTCGTAATGAAATTGACCGTTATCATCCCAAATGGGGCGATGAAAAGATTTGTTTTCGTTGTCATCCATGCGCTAACTTCCAGTTATTATTAGTTGTAAAGGATACAGGCTCCATAATATTCCGGACCTGACTTAACTCAAATCATCACTACCGCTCCATCGACGGCTCCCGGTGCACCCGCTCTTTATGGTGATGCTACTGCTTCGCCCGCTGCTGGGCCATTGCCTGCTCGTGACGCAGCACTACCGGCTCAAAAGACTTAGTTGGCGAGGCTGCGTTTATGATCTAAAGGTGCATAAAAGTTATGCCAGAATCACAGGCGGCTCAGACCGGTCTGGCTCCAGTCGGCCTGTACACTACTGTTAATGCGGATGCGCAACAGTGAACGCCCGTCCGGCTCGGTTGCCATTGTCACGCCGGCGACTTCAAGCGGATTCAGCGCCTGCGTGGTGCGGTAGCGGCATACGGTATTTTTCGGGCCAACGGGGCGCGAATAGACTTCCAGTCCGGCTGGCGCCACCACCGACAGCGACGGGATGGTGCGCAAGTAGTGCAGCCACAGCATGCTGACCAGCCCTTCAGTCAGTTCCGGCAGGTCGTCATCAATTTTCTGACGCAGCCGACCAACGGAAAAGGCAAAGCCCTTCAGCAGACGTTCAACAAACGGGTCCGGCGCGCCAGCCCGGTCAAGGTAAGCATCGCAGCGCGATCAGGATGCGTAGCCGCAAATTCCTTTGCGGCATCACGCAGGTAGCGCATTTCGGTATCGTAATAGCGCAGGGTGAGATCTTTCATTACGTTGCTCTGATTTTATTTTTATTGCGTTAATGTGGAAGCGGTGATGGTCTTACTGAAGGTTTGCAACACAGATATGTCAGGAAAAAAATAACGCTCAAATTCAATACTAGGCTTGCCCAAATCGATATAGAGAGTTCGATATCCCATGAAAAGCGATTTGCAATACTGTTGACCAGAACACCAAGGAATACAGGAATAATAAAAATATTGCTAAGTAGCAGGCTACTAAACCACCAGCCACTCCGACCAATATCATGCATTCTTCTTACGCCCAAAGACATAACAGGGATGATCAGGATGCATATAAATAACAGTTGAAGAGAAAAACCCATTGAAAGAAACAACAAGACATCAACTATGCCACTGTCGGTCAGAGTCAGCATTCCAGTTATTGCTGAATATAAATTCAAAGCTAATAAATTTATCAGAATGAAAACCCAAAACTCTTTCCGACTTGCGCATCCATTATAATTAAATATGTTTCGCCACCCACCGATGTAACATCTGATGATGTATCTAATCATCTCACCCTCTTATTAGATTGATGAATATCCCTATCCTATTACTACTTTGCAGTAAGTAGATATAGCGGAATAAAAACAACATCCCCAATTAACGTGACAGGTGTCAATGCAAGTTTTAAGGCTACCGAGCCACTGTCGAACTTATCGTAACGATATGATGAATAAAATCGCACCTGATAGCTTTCATCGAGTGATGTTGTCTGAGGGAAAGATGAACCTAACCTCATTCTATTGATAATGATGCCCTCAACGGTCACTGAACGCTGTAAATAACCGTCCACTGATGAAAACCGCTTATCCTCAAGCGCTTTCTTTTGTGATTGAGTTAATGCAGTTACAGGTTTTCGAGTTCTAACGCTCATTGTTTGTTGGAATTCTGCATTAGTGTTCTTACTGTAATGGCCTTTAAGATTCATATCGATAAATTTATCATCATTGTTCATTCTTAATGGCACTTTCTTCATCAATTCGTTCAATGCCAATAATTCATGACCGTTAACAGTCACAAAATAGATATTATCGTCCCCAACGAATCCTACGCCTTCATCTGGAAGTCTGATAATGTCTTTTCCAGTGCCATTATCTCCTTCAGTCAGATGTACATTTTTATACTCAAACATCCCGCTAATTCGATCAGAGAAATTCATTTCTCGCACAGTTGTTGAGCGGGTGTCACTTAAGCTCCATAAGTAATAAGTACAGCCTGTTAATGAAAAAACCATCATTACAATAATCGCGCGTAAAATCAGCATAATAAATCCCTTTTGTTTTAACCCAGTAACACCACAGCGCGTGCCGCATCGATATGAACCAGCCCAGCTAACAGTTGTTCCATTTCCGGCTGCACTCGCGCTTTATCCGCTTCACTGCGCCCAGCGCGGGCGCGCATTAATTTCAGCCTCCTCGATTTCACTTCAAACAGCAGTGACGGTTCCCACTGGCCAAGCGTCATGTCATCTGCGCTGTTATCCAGCCCACTAAGCAGGTGCAACGCCATTTCCTGACGACCAAACTGCTCGGCGACGCGCGCCATCAGCAGACGCAGCAACCACTGCTGTCGCGGTAAAGCAGTTCCCGGCCTTTGCTGCAGCCAGTTCAGCGCAGTCTCGATACCTTCGCGATCGGCCAGCTCTACGGCTTCGCTTTCCAGTTGCAGAATGTCATCTTCATTGCTGGCACCGGGAGAAGCTGACGACCCTTCGCCCCAACCGGGTTCGGTGTTCATCACCTGCTGCTGTATCCAGCCGAGCGTCACCTCATCGGCAAACGGCGTACCGTCGCTGAACGCCAGCGTTTCCAGCCCGGTCAGGCGCGACAACAGTCCTTTGAGATCGTCCTGCACGATGGCGGCAAGCGTGGTGTTGCCGGCGCGCGTCAGCGCCTGATGGATGTACCACTGCAGGTCAAGCCAGAAATGGTTACCACCACGCGAAAACAGGCTGTCGGCCTGCTCGGTCAGTTCCTGCCAGCTCTGCTGCAGCCAAAGACGTTTAAGCTGAGCGCGCTGGTCTGCCTTAGGCGGTTCGATACGGCTTTTGCCGTCGCCGGAAAGCGGCGGCAGTTGCAGCAGCGTATCGTGGCGCAGGGATTTCATCAGACGGTGCGCAGCAAGCCAGCCGCCGGGTTGATCACGCAGGTATTTCGACAGCGTGCGCGCCTGATCCAGCAGCTCGCGTCCGGAGGCTATCGCCCCCATCTGTGGCGCAGCCGGACCGCTGGTTTGATGCTTATCACCCTCACCCGCCGCCTGTGGCACCACCGCATCCGGGCCACCCGCTTTAAGCAGGCGATTTTCCAGCGCCGCATACAGACTGCCCAGCCCGGCACCGCCGTGCTCCAGGCTCGCGTCCTCAATCAACAACAGTGCGCCAGCGATACGCAACGCATCCTGTTTGGTGACTTCTGGATAAAGTGAAAGTGTGTCGAGCATGCGCGAACCGGCGGGCCAGCGCAGTGCCGCTTCACGGCTGCGCGCGCGTTGTGGATGCAGGCTGCTACCAAACTGCGTCAGTAGCCCGGCCATTAATGACAAGCCATCAGCCAGCCCGGCTTCGCCATCAAGCTGCAGGCGTGCCCAGCTGTACCAGGCCGCCACGCGGATGTCTTTCGTAACAGAGGTGAGTAGGTTTTCCGCCAGCTCGCAGATAAGCGCGGTGTCCGCCCCGGAAAGGCGGTTCACCTCCTCCTGCATCTGCTGAAAACCGTCGTGATAGGTCGGGTCCTCACCGGCGGGATTGTCCGCCGATACCGGCTGCAGCCAGTTATTCCACAGTGCGATTTGCTGTTTTGCCTGGGCGCGAAGCGTCTCAGCGTCTTTACCACAGGCGCTGATAAGAGATTTAAGCGGCATTATTCGTCCTCCGTGACGTTAAGGTCTCCCGGCGCGATAGTTGTGGCGCTCTGGAGAAAAATATCGGATGGCAGCGTGAAGTTGCGCAGCCGCAATAGCGCCAGCGGGCCATCACCGGCTTCGGTGCGCAGAATGTAATTCAGCGTGCGGCCATCGGGCGCGGCCCAGCTCAGTTGCCAGCTGCTGCTGATGCCTGGATTAGCGGTGACCTGCGCTTTGTCCAGCAAACGAATCAAGCCCCAGCCACCCGGCATGTCGCCATAGAGGCGGGTGCCCGCCTCGGTGCTGACCCAGCTCAGCGTTGCGCCCGGCGCTTCGGTATCCGCCGGCCAGGTGAAACGTTTCCAGGCCGGCATCTGGTTCACGTACTCCAGCTTCTGGCTGTCGATGGTCAGCGTCGTCTGCGATACGCCTGCCGCCGTGCCGGGACGCAGCTCAAAGTGCAGTCCCGCTTCACCGGTGGTGAACACCACGTCGGAAATCTGGCTAAGTTGGTTAATCGCTTTGAGGAATGCCGGGTTGAAGGTCAGCCCCTGCGCATTGATGCTGTCCGGCACCCAGCGTGTGCCTTCGCGGTGCAGCACGCCGCTAAGTCGCGTTTGCAGGAAGCGGGTGATGCGGCCGGTATCGCTGTTGAGATACTTCGCCAGCAGCGGCAGAGAAACTTCGCTGCTGACGTTTTTGAACGGATAGCGGCCACCAAAGGCGCTGTTCCACTCGCTCACTACCGCCTGTTGCCACTGGGCATTGAGGCTTTCAGCCGCCGGGCTTAATACCTGCTGCCAGGCCTGCTCCATCGGGCGCACAAACACCGTCTGCCCGAAGCCGCTCCACTCCTGTCCCAGACCAGCAGCAATCAGGCTGCCGTAGTCGCGGGTTTCAGTCAGATCAACGGTTTTGCCCTGGAACACCGTCTGCGCCAGCGTCTGCGTCATCGCCTGCGGATCGGCGGCGTTGGTGACCTGCTGCAGACGCAGGCGCACCTGCGTGACGCGGGTCAGGAAAGTGCGCAGATTCATTGACGACGAGCTGCCCTGCGCGTCGGTCAGCGACAGCAGCGGACCGAAGGTGGCATCCAGCGGACCGCTTGGCCCGGCATTCTGATCAATTGCCGGCAGCTTCTCTTTGCTAAACAGGTTCTGCGCCGACTTCACCAGCGAGTCGGCGAGCGCCCCGCCGGTCTGGCCGGTGCGTCCCTGCACGTTCAGCGTGTTCATCAACGCCACCAGCGGCGACTGACGCACGTCGGCCATCAGCGTCAGCTGGTCAATGGCATCCGACAGCGTCGGCGCGGGCTGCAGGCGCAGACTATTAAGAAAGTTCAGCCAGGCTGCGCTGTAGTCGGCAAAGTAGCGACTGGTAAGCTGTGCTTCCAGTGCATCAGGCGAGGAGGATTTCCCGGTCGTCGGCGGATTGTCGCCCAGCACCCAGTCCATCTCCTCGCGGCGGGCATTGGCCACTTTATCAATCGCGGGTTTCACGCCGTCGTCCCATGCCTGACGGGTGAACATACCCGGTACCACTTCATCAGTGCTGAACAGCAGCGCCGCATCGGTATCGCCAGTCATGTCAGTAAGGCGCATATCGGCATAGTTGCGCGACACCTGCGCCAGCACCTGCTGATACAGACGCGATTCGCTGTTGCTGACGCCAAGCTGACGCACCAGTAGCGCGCGCACCTGGCCGGTCAGTTCCGGGTCCGCCTTTAGTTTCCATTCAGGATGCGTAACCAGACCTGCGCCGTAAAACGCCAGTAAGCCGGGCGCTCTGCCCTGCCAGTAACCTGTAGCCACATCTGCGCGCTGCGCCCAGTCCTGCATCAGCGCCTGGCTGAACCATGCTGAATCCATACGCTCCGGGCGCACCAGCATCAGCCACAGCTTGAGCTGGGCGTAAGCCGGTTTGGCGAGCGTGTCGCGCAGCGGGCTGTCGGGCGGAAGGTCAGCGACCGTCTGCAGCTCCTTACGCAGATGCGTGGCTGCCGCATCGCGCAGCAACGGCAACGCCGCCTGCGCGTAACGCGGCCAGAGTGCTGCCAGCAGCGCGTCGTTTTGATTCAGCCCAAGACGGCTGTACCACGGCGCACCGTGCTCCGCACGATGTTGCAGGCGCTGCATGGTTTTCTGCAGATCAGAAAGCGCCATCAGACGCTGCTGCGGAGGTTGTCCGGTATCGGCTGCCTGCATCGCCTGCATGTGGGCGTTGCTGATAACGCTGCTGTTGGTGGTGAACGACACCAGCAGGCCCGCGCCCCAGGCAATCACCGCCAGGCACGCCACGGATGCCAGCAGGCGCGACCAGGAAAAGCCGCGACGCTGCGGACGCAGGTGCGCGGGCAACGAAGTGAATGTAGACGGCAGCGCATCCCAGCGATTATCGCGGCCCCAGTGATTGGGTACTGCGCGCTCTGCACCTTCAGACGGTGGACTAAATACCAGCCCCGCCAGCGGAAGCGGTCGATACGGATTCTGCAGTGGTGCAATCATCGCGTTGAGTGTTTCAGGTTCACGCGTCAGTTGGTCTGCCAGGCTCAACAGGAAACGATGCTGCGGCGAACCTGCCGCCTGCTGAATGCCCTGGGTGGTGAGCTGCGCTGCCAACTCCACCAGTAACTTGTCTATTTTGCCTGTAGTGAGTGTCTGAACGCCCACCGCCTGAGTCATGCGGCCCTGCTGCTTTTCGGCGCGCGGATGCAGTGACCAGACATAAAGCGGCAACCGCCAGCCCAGCTTCTCATAGCGTGCCGATAACGCGTGCGCGGTGGCATCCATCGCGGCGGCAGAAGGTAATGCTGTGGCAGGTACGCCCGAAGTGTCGGCAAGATGATCAACGGCGGAGGTAACCCAGATCATCGCATCAGCCGGACGACGACGCAGACGTTTTAGGGCGGTCAGCCAACTTTCATCGGGTGAGGATTCAGGATCGCCGCCCCACAGTAATAATGTGCCGCGATCTTCCTGCCAGAGCTGAGCCGTAAGACCTGGAGTCAGTTGCTCCACTTCAGCGGCAGTACCGGTTATCAGCAGGATGCGTGTTTTACGTCCCCAGGGCCGACCGTAGAGGTTACGCATGGCGTTACGGATGGTATCAACGGTGACATTGTGGGGCGGAGTCTGCCTGACGCGGCCTTCATCAGCGGGTAGCACATTTTTACGTTTTGCCTGTAACCGTGACCACTGTAATTTCATTGCGAGGCCGATTGTTTTGCCATGAAAAACGATCAGAAGCAGGAGCAGCGCTACAGCAATTCCTAACAGCTTTGGTCCAATGCTGTAAAGCCCGATCGTCCCGCCCTTTGTCCAGATGACCAGCGCTATTGCCGCAGCAATCAACACAGTAAGGCTAAGGCGTCCCCAGTTGCCACGCCACACTGAACTATCCTTCGCCATTCATCATATTTCCTATAGTTACGGTATTTATAAAACGTTTCTCACTATCCCTTGAAAGCATCAGGCAGTTCTCTTTCGTCAGCGCAGCAATATCGCCGGCGACAGCTGCCAGAATCCAAGGTGAAAAAGGGCCACTAAGTCCAGTGTACTTCTCCAGCCAGTGGCATTGCTCTGGCCTCCAGGAGCCTTCATATTTGTTGGCGCAGGCCAAGAGAGTAGAAAAGTCATCGCCCCACTTCATGCTGTCACCCACAATTGCAGCCGTAGTGATCGCCTGTGACTGAATGGAAAAAAAGGTATCGAGTTCTGCCTTCAATGTTATGCCCGTATCAAGCGACATAGGCCGAAGTAAGCGCGCATGATGGCTAAGCCTGTATTTTGTAGCCACATCATCAGAGGTCAGTAGGAGGGCTGCCAGCGCGTCACTGTATTTATCCCTGCCCTGAGTCTGATGAACCAGAATCAGATCCACATCCAGGGTCGGCGATTTAAGCCGCTCTTCGAGAGAGAGAAAAGACTTTGATTTCAAAATATTCACCACAGGAACCGGGCGAACAGAAGACATATTTTTCTGCCAGGCTTCAGAGAAGTTTTTCCGCAGCAATAGATCTTCACTATGTGAATCAGTTAACAGTGTGACATTAAGGGGTAAATCAGTTGGAAGTTTTTCTAACGCATCGCGAACGCTGCAAATTAATAAAGAAAGCCCATTTGTATTTTCCTGAAAATTGATGCGAATGGCTTGCTTAATAAATTGCTCGACATCCGGAAATGCCTGAAGCAGAGTTCCCGATGTCAGGTAGCGGGGGAGAATGGCACCGTGGTGCAACACTGCGATATGACGGTTCGCCCACGTAGACCATTGTTGCTGGGCATAATTGGCTTCATCTAATTCAAATTGATACTTATCAAGAACATTATTATAACGCCAACCGCGTAGGCAAATGAGGACAAACCAGACAAATAAAGGACCTGCAGTAACTAACCACAGATTATACTTTTGGATTTCCCCTAACATCTGGTTAGCATGAAGCACAAATAACAGCACTCCAGTGACTAGAGCAGCAACACCAACAATAAGCCACATGATAAGTGAAGGTTCTTTGGGTGAACCTGCAACATTAGATTTCTGACGTTCCCAGCCCATCACTTATCCTATTGCGCAATCCGGCGCACTGGAAATAACCTGGCAACCACATTCACAATGGCAGCCGTCCACAACAATCGCTTTACCATCAGATAACCACTCCGTAGAGCCTTCAATAATCTGATTAGTACCGTGATCCTTTACCGGACAACTTATGTCATCTCCTATGAGAGCTACTTTTTTACCATTGACGATCATGGTTGATGATGCCGATATAACCTGACCTCCATGTGTTGTTTTATCGCCGAGCAAAACAACCCCCTTAGACATATATCTCCTTATCATAAAATTTACAGTTTATTACTTAGCGAGCTTTTGTTTCACAAAATCATATTTTGTTTTTTCTGAATTAGGAAAGTGATGGTCTACGATTTTTTCACCATATGGATAGATGAGAGTAAAACCCTCTCCTTTTTTTGCAGGAGGAATAGCCGTCACAAGCATATCAGGATGGAAAGCAGGCTTAAAAACAATGCTATTTGCATCATAAACACGGTAAGTCAACATTGGTTGACCTTTTATAGTTAGTGTTAATGTATCTTCAGCAGAGTTCTTCCTAATTAGAGGGAAGTAGTTTTTTTCAATTTCTACGGCACCATAGACATTGTCATAATTTCCATCCCCACGAGGAGGTGCATTTTTATCAAAAACAAAAACAATATCTGCTGGTATATTATTCTTAACACTTCCGCCAAAATGTTTCATGTTATGATATTTAAAATCAAATTTTATATTGCTCAACTTCCATTCACACCTACCTCCACCATCTATGGCAATACTACTACTTACCCTGTAGCTTCCCGTTTCTTTATAAAAAGGAACAGTCAAAAGGTGATAACCTGCCCGGGTCGTTATCCCCCCCGAAGAAGTGAATATTTTATCTCTGCATTTTTCAGAGCGGTAAATGATATCCATTGGTAAAATATCTACATCTACTGGTTTAACTACCGATATTTTAACCGTCTCACCATTTGTTGGTGGGGATAGTTCCTCGCCTCGCGTACAGCCGCTCAAGATTAAGAGCGGCATCAAGCATAGTATGTTTAATATTTTCATTACTCATATTCCTTACTTTCGTACGGAAACGTTCCAGGGCAGCTCTTCCATCAGGCATTTGCTCTGTTACTCTCAGGTGTCCCACGACTAAGCCGTGCAACGTACAAAACAGCCGGCTAATTTATTTTTAGAATAATGTAATGAAACGAGTGGCGGGTGATTTTCCACATTTATTAATTTAATTCATTAAATTTAGTTTCTTAAAATTAATCGGATCAGGTCCATTGGCATTGGTCGTTTGAGTTCCATCAGGATAAGTCGTAATCGAGTCCTCACCAAATTTCTCTGGTCCTAAAACATTAATAATCTTTTTAGAATGAACATTGGGTTTGAAAACAATAAGTTCAGAATTGCTAACTCTGTAAGTTAACATATCTTCATTTATTAACCTGAGGATTTTAGCATGGTCTATCATGCGGTCATTTCTGATGAGTGGATAATAATCATCTTTTATTTCAACGTTGCCAGACACGTTCATGTAGTGCCCATCTCCCCGAGGGGGAGGATTGTTATCAAAAACAAAAACGATGTCATTGGAAATATTACTTTTAATATCAACCCCAAATTTCTTCACATCACTAAATTTAAACTGAAATCGTATATTACTGAGTTTCCATTCACACCTACCACCACCATTAATGGAGACATTGCCACTCACTAAATCATCAACGAACTCTTGTTTAAAAGGGACTGTAAGTAGGCGATAACCAGCACGGGTAGTTATTGAACCCGCAGAGGTGAAAACTTTATCTCTGCATTTTTCAGAGCGGTAAATAACATCCATCGGTAAAATATCCACGTCGGCAGGTTTAACTACCGATACTTTTACAGTCTTACCTCCAAATGGAGGAGATAAATCTTCGCTAAACACACAACCGCTTAGTAATAATAATGATGGTAAGAGTAATACATTTGTCATATTCATTCGTTTAATTCCTTTTTTGTCTTGCCGAAACGATCCAGAATAGCATCTGACTCTGGCATCCGCTCTGTTACTCTGATGGTTTCTGCTACTAAACCCTGTAATGCAGAGAACATCCGATTTCTTTCCTTTTCATCATCAGGAATACCAGAATCTAACATCTGTTTCTCAAATGCGATCCTGCTTTCTTTTCGTTTCAGAGTGATATCATGAGACACCAACTCCACCAGTTGATTGTTAATATATGGCAGATAGGCAGAAGACATAGAGTGATTTCTAGGGTCGGTAAGTATAGAATCCAGATCCGGATTGGTATTTTTAGGGAAAAACTTCTTCATGCTTTCAATATTTAATGATCGAATAAATTGCAAGTTGTGATTTCTTGCCGAAATACTTTTATCTTCAGCCAGGGAAGGAATTAAAAAGTATTTTGTTTTTTTAGGTAATCTATACTTTATTCTGCGACATCTGGGAGCACTCATAGAGCCTTCGCATTGCAGGCTTTCCACCACCTGTGTGGTGTAATAGAACAGCACAATATCACCATGATGCCAAAAACTGTCGCCGACGGTTACACCGGAGATTTTCTGCGAAAGCAACTCAGCTACAGACCATGTAAAACCCAGCATGGTACCAACAGGGCCATAAATCTCATAAAACCAGTTATACAGGTTTACATCCATCGGGACGCTGGTGATACTATCTGAGTCATTAACGTGTCGGTAGTGAGTTATTTCAGAAAGATGCAAGATGGCATCAGCTGTAAAAACTCTAGGCATTCCATAGGTGTATAATAAAGGTTTAGTCGATTTCAACTCTGCAGCATAAGTTAACGCCAGCGCCCCGCCTAAGCTATGTCCACATAAGAATAATTTCTTCTTTTCATTTATAAATGTTTTTATGTCGTCAAAACTTGAAGGTGACTTATCCTTGGCACACTCAAACGCATCCAAAAAACCCTTATGAATTTTACCCGTTGGAGCGAGATAAGATGGGCACGCCTGTGGACTAAAGGTGATGTCAGTTATCCAGTCTCGTATCTCCTGTGTGCCGCGCCAAGCAACAACGACATGTTCATCATTTGAGACATAAAATAACTGGGTATCATGTTGAATAAAATTTCCGGCAGTGGTGACGAAGCGTGGGTTGATATAGCGCTGACTGAAGGGGACATCTTTAACTACGGCATAGTAGTCGTTTTTATCACTTAATTTTGGGGCTGCGGATAAATCGTTATATGCCTGTTCGAAATACTGAATAATCTTTTCTTCTGCTGAATAAGAAAAATCGGCCATTATCCCTAGATTATAAGCATTAACTATCGAATAATCTGTTTGATGATGCAGTACAAGTGACCATGCCCGGAATGGACACACTTCAAAAACGTAACGACAGTTTAGCTTTTTTATCGTTTGACCGGAAAAGCGCAAATCCGGAAAGTGATATTTCGGTGGATTCGCTTTATCTTTCCATTCCGGCATCATATCAGGAAGGCTATCGCATAGATGACCTATTTTTAGATAACGATATTCGTATCCTTCCACAACCGCTTTGGGTTTTACGGTTGAATCATCCTCAGCACGTCCAAAGGGACGCAATGCCCTTTTTTCCATCTCATCTGCAAGCGACTTTGCGTCAATATGCAAAATCAGCTCAATCGGATGTAAACCCTCGATTCGAATGATTCCACTGGCGTCGCTTTTACCGGTATATGAAGCACACTGATTACGTGTAGCGGCATTTTCGGCCACATACGGCATATTAGGGATGGGTTCTTCACACTCATCCAGAAGCTGAATCTCAACCCAGTATTTTTTTTGTTTACCTGTCCAGGCATCAGGATATTTGCATTCCAGAGAAGTAGTCGCTTTGCTCATTATTTTTCTTCCTTGATATCGGTCATTTCTTCATCCGGGAATTCAATTTTCAATGCTGATGGCATAGCTGTGAATATCCGCATTGTTTTTCCATGTTCATCAGAAACGCCTTCATACACCTCACCTTCTCCGGTGGTGACCTTGTAAAATGTAAAGGGTTGGATTTCACCACTTTCTGAATCTTTTAATGTAAAACCTTCACCGTATCCTTTAGGGAAGGTATGTGGTGGAGAGTCTAGCGTGGCTGGTCCCATTTTCTGCGCATTGGCGCATTTCAGAAGAATATTTCCAGCTGCACCCAGCTCAATATTGCCACCTCTGAGTTTTATATAGGCTCCGCCACAAGTGAAAGTCAGTTCCTGACTAGCGCTTACAGTGACTTTCCCTTCGGCGCTGCTTATCGTGATGTCTTGTTGTGCTGCTGCGTTAAGCTCGCCTTCCTGAGCCTGGATATCCAATTTCCCTGCGCCAGCAATCAACTGCATTCCCTCTCCCTGCGCAAACACGCTGACAGTTTTAGTAGCCGCTAGCGTGATTGACTCTCCAGCACTGATGTCCGTATTTTTCCCCGACATCAGACCAACGCTTGCTCCACCTGAAGCCATACGTACTGATTTGGGGCTGACAATTCCAATGCCTTCAGGAGCATGAGCCAAAATCCCTGCTTGCTTCAAATCTTCCAGCGCATTATTAAGTTCTTCATGAGAATCTGAGTCACCTTGGGTTGCTTCAGCTTTTTGAGCAATTTCGTTTAAGCTTTTTGCTAGCGATAGCGCGTTTTTAAGTTGCCGTATTGCCTCTTCCATATCCATCATGCGCCCTTGTGCACTTTGTTGTGCATCAGCCGAGATGAATACACCTTTGCCACCGCGAACGGCAACCCAGTCATCTGTTCGCAATTCCGCGCCTTCTCCCCGGAGCAGCCTGTCATCGTCGACGTTGTGGCCTAAATTAAGCTGCGTCTTGCCACCGTACTCCGTGCTGAGCTTGACGTGCTCTTCGCCGCGCTTGTCCTCCATCCGAAGCTTATTCAGCCCAGCGGTTCGAATGACGTTGCGGGTGCTGTTTTTCTCTGTGACGTGATCGACGTGTCGCGAGTCATGCAGCGCATGAGCAATGTAGGGCTGGTCAGGATCCCCTTCACGGAAGGCAATCGCCACCTCCGTTCCCTGAATCAGCGGGAAGTGGAAACCATACATATCACCGCCATAAGGTTTGGCGAGGCGCACCGGCATGCTTTCCTGACCGCGATCTTTGCTCTCTTCATCTGCATCAAACACCACGCGGTACAAACCGGAGGCATCCTGCCAGGCGTAGATATCATTGTCTTTTGCGCTGGTGACACGCGCTGTCATGGTGCCGCTGACTTTTGGCCGTGGTAACAACCTTGGACGCCAGCACAGCGTTTCGCTGTAAGGCACACCGTTGAGGTTAATCTGTAACGCCGACTTACGGCTAGCACTGAGGTGGATGCGGGTGACGACGACCGGACTCTGAAGCTGTTCCGGCAGCGTTGGCAAAACACCATCAATAATGGTCAGCACCTTGCCTGGAGCCAGCGATGCGTCATTGCTGATGCCAGTAATCAGCGTCTGGCCGCACAAAAAACGTTCGTGATCGAGGCGCGCGTAATAGTTCGCAGTCTCCGGCGCGGGCACATATTTATCGCCGCTGTCAGGATGACGCGGACGGTAATGATAAACCTGCCCGTAGTTGATCTCATCACCATCGCCGCGCGACATATCCGCCTGAACCGAACGTAAAATACGTTGCGCCTCGCGATGGTTGTAATCTTTCGCGACCACCCCTGCTTCGACCACTTTGTGGGTGATATTCAGTCCCCAGATCGATTCCTGTCCGTTATCTTCCAGGCCGGAAGGGCTGTTAAGTGGCAACGGCTTACCCTGAATAAGCGCAGACTGAGCATCACCAAACCGAACAACTTCAGTCTGGGTATCTGGCTGGAGCGTGAACATGTAAAAGATGCCGACTTCCGACAGCAAGCGGCGAATAAACTGAAGGTCACTTTCCTGGTACTGATTTATCTGCTCACGTCTGGGATATTCATGCTTCAGGTTGAATTCATATTCCCAGCCCTGAAAACCGTGTTCATCCAGTATCTGGCTCACCACCTCTGGAACTGATTTATTCACAAAGAAACGGTGCGAGCGATATTGCTTATCCAGCAGTGCAAGGCGTGGCTCAATAACCACCAGATAAGTCACCTGATCGGCAGAACCCGTCAGACGGTGAAAATCAGTGATGTAACCATGCACCATTTTTTGCCCCGACAGCCCCATCAACTCGCCGGTGCCCATGGTCAGCGTTGCTGGTTTACGCAACATCTGTGCGGCCGTGATGTCTTTATTCGGGCTGGTGAACAGCACATCGTAGTGATAGTTCTCACTCAATGCTTCTGCGCCGTTAAAGTTCTCGACGTCAACACTGGACGAGCATGAGGGGATAGAAAGCTTGTAACGGTTCAACGTCCCGTTTATTAACGAGGATGCACCTTGCAGTAAATCAGTTATGTTCATGTCATTCACTCCTTGATGACAGCCGGCCACAACGTCTCTATCACTGGTGGGGACGTTGACGACTTTCTCTGGGCTTTATTAACGTTCTCTGACAGCGGCTGGATAAATTGTTTTGATGCTATTACGAGACCGCATTTCCACGAATAGTTACCATTAATTTAGAAATTGTTACCGAGGTAATGCGTAATTTCATTCTCCTGCAGTGGGATGTTTTTAACCTGACGCCCATCAATTTGTATGGCATTTGAAAACACCCTTGTATTTTGACGCTTTTTAATTGGCTTCAAACTAAATCTAACCACATACTCTCCATCGCCAAACTCGTCAATTACTGATTCGGAAAGACAGATAAATCGCCCATCCTTTAAATTGGTATTGTTGGGCATTAAAGATTGCCTATCATCTTCATGCCCCCTTCTGAATAAACTCATGGATTTTAGCGTGTAGTCGCTGGCTCGTCGCACGTCAAAGCATGCTGCATTTTCTCTTCGAGTAATATTCGCCATTTCTGAAAACGTCACCTTATCGCCAAGGCAGCTAGTGAGAAAGAAGGAATTCATTATCAGAGTGAAGGAAAACCCTGTTTTATAAAACAGATGACATTTCATCATGATTATCTTAGCATCATATTTAGTATTTACCTTACCATTAAAACACTTATCTTAGTGGTTATTTTAGGCGCCAGCTACACACCGATTAAATTATTGATAGCTTCGCGCCATTTCAATATTATGTAACTGAAAGCTACCCACATTTCCATTAACCACTTTAACAGCAACGATAAAGCTTCTAATCGAATCAAAACCCCCGCCGTTTTTAAGAATAAATTTAACTATATATTCTTTTCCTTCAGCAGGCGAAAACTCATCCGGAGAAAAACATAGCATGCCATTTGAGATTTCAACGTCCCTGACAATCCTGTTTTTTTGCTCTGTTCGCGGAGTATATCTCAGATTAACTGACAGATAAGTTGGGATATATCCTTCTGCATTTTTTATGGGAAAGCAAACATCATTTCCTTTATGTACTGCTTTCGTTGTTTCATCGCACCATCCTCTGTCCCCCGAGCCCGGACATCCGCTAAGAAATACAGAACTTATGATCAAAGTAGAAATGACTATATTTCTATTATAAAAACCACGATCAATCATTTGAACTCACTGAGCGATAAAATTCTTAATCCTTAGATAACTCAAAACAGATCATTCAGAAATAAAAGAGGGAAGATAATCGGAGTTATATAACTTTAAATTTAAAACCCTCCCATCTATAACCATTATGGATGCGACTTTTCTAAAGGCAGGGAGTTTCGTTGAGGTTGAAAGCAAAGTGTAATGAATGGTATATGCAGTATTTTCTACCACAGGCCACTGTGATGATGAAAGACAACGCTTAGTATTCACTGCTAACAACTCACTTCCCGCGTACGTTTTCCTTAATCCTGAACCATCCTTGTTTTTTATAGAAATGACGCTCAAATAATACGAATCATTTTGGGGAGTGCTAATACAAAGCATATCCTTAACCAGAATAATATTTGTATCACGCTTAAACCCAACCTGTTCTTCTCCCAAAGTACATCCGATCAGAAACAAGCATGTGAGTAAGCTAATAAAATAGTTTTGTAAATGCTTCACCATGGAAACCCTCTAAGAGCTACTTTATATGCTGCACTGGCTTCAGTCTCACTCATAGCCTTGATTAATTTAACGTAATTATACGTTCTAAATTGATTCCAGCGGTCAAATCCCCATTCGGAGAGAATGTAGTTATCAGCAATAATCTGAGCTTGCTGTTCCATCGGGTATTCACTCAATAACCGACCATCAAGGTCATAGGTGTAATCAGCCATAAAACTGACCACTCCCCGGCAGATGACACACATGCCTCTTTCACGTTGCCAGACATGACTGAGTTCATGAATAAATACATGCATGTCAGCGATATCACTCTGTAATAGGTCAGAGAAATCAGCCCTGTATAGCGCGGTTCTGTAATATATTTCACCATTTGGTGTCATGGCGACGCGCTCATGCTGTAGGCCAAAAGGCAAATAACTGTCATGATGGATCCAGACCTTGCCGTAAGAGATCTTCTCGCCAAACACCTTTTTGGCAAGTTGTATTTCACCTGCGGTCATCAAGCGCAGGCTCCCCTCTTTAATAGCCGCTTTTCTAGCTTTATCTGTCATGCTTACTCACCCAAAATCATTACACCGCCCTCATGGCGTCAACGTTCTCCCGCCACAGCGACGGCAGCGGGAAGTCCGGGAATATCAGGCCTGAGGTTCCTGCGGAATTTCATCAACGCTGTCAGATACGCTGTGCATGCCGTCGCGGGTGTTTTTCTGCACCGCTACCGCACCAAACAGCGCCATGAAGAACGACACACCGTAAAAACCTTTCTCGCTCGGCATCAGCGTGGCGTTCCATAAACCGGCAACCAGCAGCACCACCGCAATGGTGAACGCCAGCAGGCAAACCATGTGATACAGATGGGTGGTCGGGATGCCCTCCAGACGGTCGCGTACGGTTTTTTGCAGCGAAACGGCCGCGAACAGTCCGAGGATCAGCACCGCGAAGTAGTAGCCTTTTTCATTCAGCTCCATCTCCGCGCGCCACAGGCCTGTCAGATAAACCAATGTGCCACCGAGCATAGCAATCCATGAAATCGCGATAAACGCGGGTGAAACGGGGATATTTTGGGTTTTCATACACACTCCTTGTCATTAAAAAGAACGTCACGTGTTCAGAATATAAAACTCACTTCGCCTTCTTCATTGGTGTCCAGCGTCAGGCTGTTACCTAATGTGCCGCTGGCGCGGTGCTGCAGAATCATCTGGCTCAGCACCGGCAGGATTTGCTGATTCAGCAGGCTGTCGACGTTGCGCGCGCCGGTGTCCGGCAGCAGGCAGGCGTCGGTAAGCATGTCGTACAGGCCTTCGCCGATGGTGGTGCGGATGCCGTAATGGCGTTGCAGCCGTTTGCTGACCTGCTTCAGCTTCATCTCCACGATGATTCGCATCGCCTCGCGCGCCAGCGGGCGGTAAATCACCGTCTGGAAGCGCGCCAGCAGCGCGGGCTGGAAGTGGTCGCGCAGGATCGGGCGCAGGCACTCCTGCAGGTCGGATTCGGCTGCTTCGGGCATTTCTTCCAGCAGCTGCATCAACTGATCGCTGCCGAGGTTCGAGGTCATCAGAATCACGGTGTTGCGGAAGTCGATTTCGCGCCCCTCGCCGTCGCGCATGAAGCCACGGTTAAACACCTGATAAAACAGATTAATCACGTCGCGGTGCGCCTTTTCCACCTCGTCGAGCAGCACTACGCTGTACGGACGTTTGCGCACCGCTTCGGTAAGAATGCCGCCCTGGCCGTAGCCGACGTAACCCGGCGGCGAGCCTTTGAGCTGGGAAACGGTGTGTGCTTCCTGATATTCGCTAAGGTTGATGGTGATTAACGATTTCTCGCCGCCGTACAGCAAGTCGGCCAGCGCCAGCGCGGTTTCGGTTTTGCCGGTGCCGCTGGTGCCAACCAGCAGGAACACGCCCTGCGGGCCGTTTTCTG
This sequence comes from Pantoea sp. AG1095, assembly GCF_003208415.1. Lineage (NCBI taxonomy): Bacteria > Pseudomonadati > Pseudomonadota > Gammaproteobacteria > Enterobacterales > Erwiniaceae > Pantoea > Pantoea sp. AG1095. The sequence goes on from NZ_QKMJ01000001.1 coordinate 1,325,516, forward strand.
AGGTGAGTCCGGTTTTCGAGGCGCGCAGGCGCTGCGCGATGGCGCTGAGCGCCGCGTCCTGCCCGACCACGCGGGTGGCGAGCAGGGTTTCCAGCGCCAGCAGTTCAGCCTGCTCGTCCTTCATCAGCGACGACAGCGGCACGCCGGTCCAGTCGGCAATCACGCCCGCCACGATGCGCGCGTCAACGTCGGCGGTCAGCAGCGGCTCTTCGGGTTGTAATGCGCCGAGTTCGCTCTGGAGCTGCGCGATGTTGTGTTTCTGACTGGCGTCTTTGCGTCCTTCGAGCAACTGCTGCATGCGTTCCTGCACGTCAGCGTAGCGCTGCTCCAGCGCCTCAAGCTCTTCATCGGTGGATGCAATCTGCGTGGCAATTTCAGTCAGGCGTTCCTGCGAGACCGCGCCGCCGAGCGCTTCGTCGTCGAGGATGGCGCGCTGCTCAATGTTCAGCGCATCGAGCTTCGCGCGCAGGCGAGTGATGGCTTCCGGTACCGTATCCTGGCTCATACGCACGCGCGCGGCGGCGGTGTCGAGCAGGTCAACCGCCTTGTCAGGCAGCTGGCGGCCTGTAAGGTAGCGGCGCGACAGCGTGACGGCGGCGCGCACCGCCGCGTCGGTGATGTGCACGCCGTGGTGCTCAGCGTAGCGCGACTTAAGGCTACGCAGCATCAGGCAGGCGGTGTCGTCGTCCGGCTCGTCCACTTTCACCATCTGGAAGCGGCGCTCCAGCGCGGCGTCCTTCTCAAAATACTGTTTGTACTCGCTCCACGTGGTTGCCGCGATGGTGCGCAGTTCGCCGCGCGCCAGCACCGGTTTCAGCAGGTTGGCCGCGTCCGCGCCGCCCGCTGCGTTGCCCGCGCCGATAATGGTGTGCGCCTCGTCGATGAACAGCAGCACCGGGTTCGGCGCGTTTTGTACCTCGGTGATGATGTTCTTCAGGCGCTGCTCGAACTCGCCTTTTACGCCCGCGCCCGCCTGCAGCATGCCGAGGTCAAGCGTGTGCACGCTCACCGGCTTCATGCTGTCCGGCACGTTGCCCTCGGCAATGCGCAGCGCCAGCCCTTCGACCAGCGCGGTTTTACCGACGCCCGGCTCGCCAACCAAAATCGGGTTGTTCTTGCGGCGGCGCGACAGGATATCCACCATCTGACGGATTTCATTGTCACGGCCAAATACCGGATCGATTTTGCCGCTGCGTGCGTCAGCGGTAACGTCGCGGGTGAAGCGGGCAAGCGCTTCGGTTGATGGTGTTTTGCTTTCGCCTGCGGTGGCGGATTGTTCGAGGGTGCTGACCGGCATCTCCGGCTGCTCCGCTTCGGCACGCTCGTCGGACTGCGCTTCCAGCATCGGCTGTAAACGCTCCAGCTGGCTCATGCGCAGGCTCAGCAGCGGCCACAGACCTTCGCACTGTGCAAGTTTTGGTTGCTCGGACAGCGCCATCAGCAGATGCATGCTGCGAATTTGCGGGGAATTATCAGATGCGGAGGCCATTAGCCACGCCTGCTTCAGCAGCGCTTCCAGCGAAGAAGAAAGCTGCGGACGCCCTCGCACCGCGCGTGGCTGGCGGTCGAGAAACGCCAGCAAATCCTGCCAGATAGCATCCATATCCCACTCGTAGCGGCGCGCAATCACCGTGATGTCGCCCTCGCCCTGCTCCAGCAACTTGAGCAACCAGTGCTCCGGCTGGATTTCAGCGTGAGCGCGGGTCTGGCACAGCGACGCGGCGGCTTCCAGCGCCTGCGCGCAGAACGGGTTGAGGCGACGCAGTAAAGCGGTTGACTGACTGTCCATAGCAAAATCTCCTGATTGGGGGCACGCTACCGCCCGTCGCCGTAAACCAAAGCGCATAAGGCAGCAGGAAAGATGGGAAATGACTTGTGATTTCACCCGCTTCGGATGGAATCACCAGGCATCTGGCCTGGTCGCATAGCGTCAGTTATTTTTGAAGGTCAACACCGCGCAATGAATTGCGCCGCTACAGAATGTGCGCCCTGCAATCCCTGTTGCCAGCATCCACCGGGCTGCAAAAAAACAGCCCGGCGGAGCAATTACGCTAAATAGTTCGTGTCGCAGGAAGGCGGCAAGCGAGTGCAGCCCCGGGAGCTTACAAAAGTAAGTGACCGGGGTGCGCGAGCGCAGCCAACGCACCTGCGGCGCGAAATATGACGCGTAATCAGGCGGTGGCGCGTTCGTTCCACGAATCGGAATGAATAATGTTGCCGTCTTTGTAGGTCCAGGTGATTTTTTCGTAGCGCAGCTCAATCTGCTCCAGATGGTTGTGTTTCTCTTTCGACGGGTCCTTAACGTCGTGCATCACCGGATTGACCTTCACCACCTTCACGTTTTCCAGCTTGGTGTTGAAGTACTCCACTTCCTGGCCGGCGTCGCTGATGCGATACCACTTGAACTCGGCAGACTTCAGCGTCTGGCCGGTGGTAACCGCTTTGTAGAGGTACGGGCTGGACGAGTCGATTTCCTTGGTGAACAGGAACGGCGTGTGAATGCGCGTGCCGGTCAGCTTGCCGGTGTTGTTGTCGGTCGGGATGTACAGGTTGTGTTGCTGTGCCACCACTTCGATGCTGCCTTCACGGTCCTGCACGTCCACCGAGCCCTTGATGTCCGCACCGCCGTCGTCCTTCAGCCACAGATAAACCGGAATTGCCATGTTGTTACTCCTTTTCTTCATGATTGCCGTCACCATCCTGTGATGACGGAGGGATTGCGTCCGCTGCCTGGCAGGCGTCGGCCTGCGGCACCAGACTGATTTCAACGCGCCGGTTGGCCGCGCGACCTTCGGCGGTGTCGTTGCTCGCCATCGGACGGCTCTGGCCGAAGCCCTGCACCGCAAAGCAGCTCTCATCCACGTCGCCGGTGTCGCGCATCCAGTCGCGCACGGATTCCGCCCGCTTCAGCGACAGACGCTGGTTCAGCGCCGGATTGCCGGTATCGTCTGTATAACCCGCCACCACAATCAGCCAGCCCGGCTTCGCCTTGATGCCGACCAGCGCGTTTACCATCACTTTGGTCGAGCCTGTTTTCAGATCGGATTTGCCGGAATCGAACAGCGACAGGCTGTCGAGGCGCACGGTCTTCGGCCCTTCAACAATCTGCTGGATAACCGGCGGCGGTGGCGGAGGAGGCGCCCAGCTGTTGATGGCGGCGTCGACCGGCGCGAACAGGCGCATGCCCTGATACAGTCCCAGGCCAAGGCGAAGCGGTTCACCGCCGCGCTGCCAGCCATCAAGCAGTGTGCGGTCGGCGATTAACTGCGCGCGCGCGTGAACCTTCGGCTCTGCCGGCTCACCAGACAGGTGTGCCCACAGCGTCAGATGGTCACCAATAGTGCGGACCAGCCGCTGGTTGTTGAGGAACGATGCCAGCAGCGCCAGCGCCAGAAACACCGCCACAATCATGCCCGCCGCGCGCGCCAGCCTCAGGCGTCGGCTGACACCCTGCCTGCGCGGCAAGCCAGCCAGCAGCGCATCCGGCAATGGCAGCGCGACATCGGTGCCTGCGGGTGCATAAGGCAGCGTGGTCAGCCCAGTAAGATGCTGCGCCCACAGGTTGTCCGCCAGCGCCGTTACCGGCGTCAGGCAAATCCCGGCGCGGCATGGCTTCATCTGCGTCAGTGGCGTGAGGTGCTTTTCCTGCCACATCAGCAGGCTGTCCAGCCACTGCATTTGCACCAGGCGTGACGGCTGCTCCCGGAACCATTCAGCCAGCGGCATCGTGTCGTTGCCGGCGATGCACGCCTGCAGCGCACTCTGGTCCGGTGTGATGCTGAACCATTCAGCTTCGTGGTTCGGGTGTGATACCCAGCATGCAGTACACAACGGTGGCGCGCACTTCAGGACGCGGCGGCACTGCAGCAGCGCACGCTGCCAGCCGTGAAATTGGGAAGTGAAGTCTTCAGCAGACGTGTGCTGCTCCGGCACCACTGCCAGCAGCAGCGAGACCTGTGGCAGCAGTGCCGGACGCTGAGTGGTGATGTAGTCAGCCATCGCAGCGAGTTGCTCTGGTGCATCCACCGGCAGATACCAGCCCTGCGCGGTTTCACGCGGCTGGTTGCCGGAGAACAGCGATGCACTGTCGCCACACACCAGCACTACCGCACCGCGAAAATCTTCAGGCGGCAGACGATCATCGGCCACATCGATTTCCACATCTCGCTGGCGTGACTGCCGCCAGAGCATCAGCCCGGCGACCAGCAGCGCCAGCAGGCACAGTGCTGCTGCCGTGATGCCAGACAGCGGCCAGAAGCCGAGGATCAGCCACAATGTAAGCACCAGGGCCAGCACGATCAGCGCATAATTACCGATGCCGCGTCTCACTTGCCCATCCCCGATATGCCGGACACCATCTGCGCCAGCCAGCCGTCGAGAACGAACCACAGGCCGCCAAGCAGCACGGCGGCGGCCACCCAGCTCATCCAGTAAAAACGGCGTCCGGTGCGCATGCCTGCCGGACGCACCACCAGCGGCGCATCCTGCGCAAGGGCAAACGGTGGCACGCGTGCGGCCAGTTCGCGCACCACGTCCTCGCGACGCTCGTCATCCTGCGCGCGGTAATGGCCAACAAAACCCAGTTGCAGCGTGCGGTACAGGCAAGTCAGCACGGTCTCGTCCGCTGCGGGTTCGCGCAGCAGTTCGCGAATGCGCTCCCACAGTGCTTCGCCGCCGTTAAGCGAGTTAAAGAAACGCACCTGCAGCGGGTCTCGGCTCCAGCGCAGCCAGCCGTCGTCCTGCTGGCCACGGTTCAGTACCGCTTCGTCCAGCAGCACGCAAAAGGCGTAAAGCATGTGGTCGCGATTGGCTTCGCTAAAACCCGCCTCCGTCAGCGCCTGGCGGGCGTCGTTTACCCAGCCGGTAGCGCGGCGGTAGAGCGCATCGCCGTTGTCAATCTGCTGACCGCAGCGTAGCTGGCTGACCATCAGCCAGCCGGCGAAGAAAAGGCGTTCGGTCAGCGCGTTATTGCTGTTCATGAGCGCAGTACCGCATAGAGTTCAAGTTTCAGTTCGCCCAGTGATTCCGGGGTGTAGAAGGTGCAGCCGCCAGAGTCGAGCATCGCGCGCGCCGCCGCCGTTGACAGGTCGAGCGCGAAATACTGGTTCTCCAGACGTAGCGGGATAGCGGCAGGCACGTGCGGTAACGGGCGGATGGACATGCCGCTGAGCGCGATGTTGACCACCTCCGACACGTCGTCGTGGCTGCCTGCCTTACACAGCAGCGGGAAGCGGCTCTGCAGCTCGTGGTTCGGCAGCGTGGAGCGCACTGACAGATAGAAATCTGCCCCTTCGCGCAGCCGCGCGTCGTGGAATCGCCCCTTCCACAGCACGCCTTCGCGGCTGAGGTCGATGGAGATGACGCGCGATGGCAGGCTGGCTTCCAGCAAAGAATCCAGCAGCGCAAACAGCGGCGGAAACACCTGCTCCGGCGCGTCGTGGCGATAGGCCGGAATATCTCCGGCATCGTGTTCGAGTGAGAAGGTCAACAGACCGCCAGCAAGACGTGCCAGCTCGCGGTACAGCAGTTCAGGATGGCGGGTTGGCGACTGGAACAACTCCAGCAACACCGGCTCGGCGCTGTTCAGCGCGTTGAGCAGCCAGAACAGCGAGACGTCGGCGACAGCAAAATCGGCCATGCGCTCGTTGCTTTCGCGTCGCAGCGCCATTAGCCGCTGACGGCGAGCGCTCAGGCGATGCAGCAGATCGCCGAGCGCAGTCAGCACCGCCGGACTGGCCGACAGCGACAGCATCGGCGGAATGAATGACGCGTCGCGCGTCCACTGCCCCTGCGCATTACGCACCAGACGTGCCACCGGACAGGTGAGATACGCGCCGTTTTCCTGATTAGAGAGACGCAGACGCAGGGCAAAACGCTGCACGGCAATGCCGGTGCGCTCCTGTCCCGCCAGCTCCTGCACCTCTTCACGACCGGCCACCCAGCGGCGCGGACGTTCGCTGTCGCTGCCGTCGTCGAGATTACCGCCATTGGCGCTCAGCAACGGCAAAGCCAACACCACTTCAACCTGTTCCTGACCGGCAGCAACAGAGAGGTCGCAGGCCGGCGGCAGGTTGTCGGAAAGCGCGGTGTCCGTCAGCGTCCCGTCGGGAAAACGCACCGTCAGACGGGTGGCGTTAAGACGAGACAGCGCCAGCGCGCCGTCGTCAAACTCCGCGTGTACAACGCCCCACGGATGCGCCAGCCCCATGCGCGCCACAGTGTCAGCAACGTGCGCGTCCCACAACGACTGCTGCTGAAACTGCTGCGGCGTCAGAAACGCCCCGTCTTCCCATAACGGTCGGTAGATTTTCATCGCGCCTCCTGCGCCTTAAGCCTTGGCCTTCGGCATCTGGCTGACCAGCGACAGGTTCACGTCCATGCCTTCCACCTGGAAGTGCGGGATGGCGAACAGCTTGACGCGGAAGAAGCCTGGGTTGTCTTCGATGTCTTCCACCAGCACTTTCGCATCGCGCAGTGGATGTGAAGACTGCAGCTCGTCGCCCGGATCGGTCATCTCGGTCACCAGCGTGCGCACCCAGGTATTCAGCTCCAGCTCCAGCAGGCGGCGGTCTTTGGTGGTGCCGATGTTTTCGCGCTGAATAAGCTTCAGGTAGTGCGCGATGCGTGACAGCAGGAAGATGTAAGGCAGGCGCGCGTTGATGCGGCTGTTGGCGGTAGCATCGGCGGTGTCGTAGATTGCCGGTTTCTGCGTCGAGTTGGCCGAGAAGAAGCAGGCGTAATCGCGGTTCTTGTAGTACGAAAGCGGGATAAAGCCGAGGTTGGCGAACTCGAATTCGCGGGTTTCCGGGATCATCACTTCGGACGGGATTTTCACCTGGTTGCCGGTGCCCAAATCGTACAGATGGATCGGCAGATCCTGCACCGCACCACCGGCCTGCGGGCCGCGAATTTGCACGCACCAGCCGTTGCTGATGAAGCTCTGCACCATGTTGGCGGCGAAGGCGAACGAGGCATTGGTCCAAAGGTATTTGTCGTGGTCCGGGCCTTTCACTTCTTCGATGTAGTTGAAGCTGCGCACTGGCACGGTGTCCGGGCCGTACGGCAGACGACCAAGCACGCGCGGCATGGTCAGGCCGATGTAGCGCGAGTCGTCGGTGTCGCGGAACGACTTCCACTTGATGTATTCGGCGCGGTCAAAGTAGTTGCCGATGTCTTTGATCGCTGCCACTTCTTCCATCGACTCTTTGAGGAAAAACTGCGGGCCGACCGAACCGATAAACGGCATGTGCGCAGAGGCCGCCACTTTCGACAGGTTGCGCAGCAGCGCCACGTCCTGCGCCGAGGCATCAAACTCATAGGCAGAAATCACCGCGCCAATCGGCTCGCCGCCCGGCGTGTCGTATTCGGCGACGTAGGTTTGCAGATAGAGGCCGCTCTGGATGATTTCTGGCGCATCTTCGAAATCCTGACGCAGATCGTCTTTCGATACGTCGAGCACTTCAATTTTCACGTTCTGGCGGAAGTCAGTTTTATCCACCAGCGACTTCAGGCCGCGCCACGCCGATTCCACTTTCTGGAATTCGTCGTGATGCATCACCGCGTCGAGCTGGCGGCTGATCTGGCGGTCCAGCTCGGCGATGTGGTGATCCAGCAGGTTTTTATCCAGCTTCTCCACTTTCGCGCCGCTGATTTTCAGACGCGTCAGGAACACCTGCATCGCGGCCGTCACGCGCTCGTCGGCGGTGGCATCAGACATCGCCTGATTATCCTGCCAGACGTTGAGATCACTCAGCTCTGACACCGGGTTGAGGTTGATTTTTTCAAACAGCGACGCGTAGACGCCGCCCGCAGCTGGGCGATCCAGCACGGTGGTTGCACCATTGGCATAGGTTTCATTCTGAACTGACATCAGCATTCTCTCTCTATAGTCCGTTACGGGGATGATCAGGCTTGATCGGTGGCTAACGCAGACAGCTCGCTGCGCAGTTCATCGCTTAGTGCCGAATCTTTCAGGATGGCTTCCAGCTCTTTGCGGAAAGTGACGTTATCCAGCAGGTTGGATTTAAGGTCGCGCAGCAGATTGCGCATCGCCAGCATGGCGCGCAGCTGAGGGATTTGGCGGGCAACCTGCTCCGGCTCGAAGTCTTTCATGTCGCGGAAGTTAAGCTGAACGTTCTCTTCGCTGCCGTCACCGGCCAGGGTGTTCGGCACGGCAAATGACACCGCTGGCGCGATATCGGCCAGCACGCTGTTGAAGTTGTTTTTGTTGACGTTGATTTTTTCGCGTTCAGACAGCGGGCGGTCTTCCGCGCCGTTACTGAAATCGCCGGTCACCAGCAGCTTGAGAGGGAGCTCGGTTTTCTTCGCCGCTCCACCGGTGTGCAGGTCAAGCTTGAGGTTGATACGGGCTTTAGGGATTTCATTCTGGTAAGAGTTGCTCATGTTTACTCCTTGTAAAAATGGCGCGGAAAGCACGCGTAGGCACACTTTCCCTGTGTGTTACCGCGCGAATATATAGCTGGAATTTTAGGAAGGCAATAAAGCGAGATGATCTTTGCGGTCTGATTTATATAGGAAATTTCTTATGATTTGAGTTAAGCCACTGATGAACCCTGATAAAGTGACTAGGATTGTTCTTAAAATTATTTTTGACCGGGAGTGCCATTTATCACCAAAAATACTTTTACAGGTATCAATAATACAGTGGCGCTAATTGTTACCGCAGGGGGATGGTGTCGAGCCGAGGGGGGACACAATAAAAAAACCCGGCGCGCGCCGGGTTTTACTTAAGCTACATTCTCAATCAAACGGTTAACTGTAAGCGTGCAGCGTGCGTTGGCACAGCGCTGAACGGACGCAATCCTCTTTGCCGAAACGCACCACGCCGATCATCTCATCCTCTTCGAAGCGCGCTAACGCATCGGCAAGGCCAGACCTGGCGTGGGATGGCAGGTCGCACTGGGTAATATCGCCGTTGACGATAACCGTCACGTTTTCCCCCAGGCGAGTCAGGAACATCTTCATCTGTGCGGCGGTGACGTTTTGTGCCTCATCAAGGATCACCACCGCATTTTCAAAGGTACGTCCACGCATGTAGGCGAAGGGCGCGATCTCTACCTTGGCAATTTCGGGCCGCAGGCAGTATTGCATAAAGGAAGCGCCGAGACGTTTAACCAGAACGTCATAGACCGGTCGGAAATAAGGCGCGAATTTCTCGGAAATATCTCCGGGGAGGAAACCGAGATCTTCATCCGCCTGCAGCACCGGGCGCGTTACGATAATCCTTTCGATATCCTTATTGATCAGGGCCTCAGCCGCTTTGGCTGCGCTAATCCAGGTTTTTCCGCAGCCGGCTTCACCGGTGGCGAAAATAAGCTGTTTCGTTTCTATGGCATGGAGATAGTGTGCCTGAGCTTCATTTCTGGCTTCAATCGGCCCGCGGTCACGTGCATCACGTGCCATACCAATCGAATCCAACCCACCCATTTGCACCAGCGAAGTGACCGATTCTTCTTCACGCTGACGGTGACTGCGAGAGTCGCTACGAATAACGCGTCTTGCTTCACGACGTGCTTTGATCACTGCTTTCTGTCTTCCCATAGTGGCACCTTACAGTTGGTTTCATTTATCGCGGCGGATCACCCGCGGCGATGACTTGAACGCTTTAGAGGTTTAGTTGGCTTCCTTGTAAGCCGTGTCGAGCCAGTGAGAATGGTGTGCATCAGCGCCGAGACGCAGGCGCGCACCGGTAAAGAAAATGAGATTGAACAAGAACGATGTTTGAAAAGTAGCGAGGTTACGTTGGAGGGAAGAAATCCCCCGCAGTGGACTGCGTGTGGTGAAACTATTTAACTGTCCCAAAGAGAGACGAATCATGCGCGAACTCCAGTGGCTTAGCCACACAACTGACAACGCTTATGAATAAAGTGCATCATATTTGCGGTGGTTTGCAACATTATTTTTACGTAGCAGTAAAGAAAAAAAGATAAGCGAAGCCTAAGGTCTTTTACCTTAAATTAAATTTCTCATATTTATCATATAGATGATTTATTAACGGGTAACATAACTTTTTAAGAACATTCGGAAGTGATTACTTCCAGCGGAAAGTTTAAGGAATACTTAACAAATGCGCCTGCGAAGAGGTGACCATCGCAGGCGCTGCACATTTATTAATCAGGCCTGCAATAAAGGTTGCCCGAGATAATGGTTTTTATCCGCCACGCCCGGCAGCGCGAAAAAGTATCCGCCGCCAATCGGGCGAATATATTCTTCCAGCGCTTCGCCATTGAGACGCTGCTGTACGGTAATAAAGCCCTTGGTTAAATCATGCTGGTAGCAAACAAACAATAAACCCATATCCAGCTGACCTGAGCCGGTAATACCGCTGGAATAGCTGTAACCGCGCCGCAGCATCAAGCTGCTGTCGGTTTCCGGCGTGCGTGGATTGGCGAGACGAATATGCGCATCCAGCGCGATAAAATCGCCATCGGGATCTTTGCTGTAATCCGGTACGTCATGCTCGTTTTTCATACCCAGCGGCGCGCCTGATAACTTCTCACGACCGAAGATGGTTTGCTGCTCGCCGAGTGGCGTACGGTCCCACATCTCTACGTGAAAACGGATGATACGCACCGCCTGATAGCTGCCGCCGTGCGTCCACGCCGGTTCCTGCTGTTCGTGCGTGACCCACAAGAGTTGATCCATCAATGCCGGATTATGCGTATCGGGATTGGCGGTACCATCTTTGAAGCCCAGCAGGTTGATCGGCGTTTCTTTGCCGTTGCTGCGCGCCGCGTGGTCGGCAATAAAACCGTTGCGACGCCAGCGCACCGCCAGCAGATCGGGCGTGCGTTTAATGATGTCGCGCAGCGCGTGGATCACCGTATCTTGGGTGTTAGCGCAAATCTGGAGCAGCAGGTCGCCATGGCACTGTTCCGCATCCAGCGAATCGTTGGGAAAACGCGTCATGGTTTGCAGCTGCGCAGGCTTGTGTTTGCTTAAGCCGAAGCGCTCATCAAACAGCGAGGTGCCGACCGATAACGTCATGGTGAGATTGTCGGGCGCGATATCGGCACCGAGAATCCCCGAATCCATCGGCGGCAGCTGCGGATTGGTGACCGCCGGCGCCGGTCCACCTTGCGTGAGAAAAGCGAAGCGATCGGTTAGCAAGCGGAACAGACGTTCAAGCTCGGCTTTGTCGCTCGCCAGCACATCAAACGCCACCAGCATCATGGATGCCTGCTGCGGCGTGACGATACCGGCCTGATGGGCGCCGTAAAAAGGTTGCGCCTGTTGGCGCAAGTTGGGTGCAACCGTGCCGGGAGAGAAGCTATCGGCGGCTGCGGTATGAAACGGACAACCGCCGCCGAGGGCGGCTGCGCCACCCAACATGCCTAATCCCTGCAATAATCGACGACGCGACGGCTGCGCCGCGTCATTTTTATCACTCATGATCAGTCGAGACCCAAGGTTCCACGCAACAGTGAGAGATCTTCCGCCAGCGTGGTAATCGGGCCTTTCAGCGCGTTACGGTCAGCGGTAGTCAGTTTTTCGTACGATTCAAAGCCATCTTTGGTGCGATATTTGCTGAGAATGCCGTCGACTTTCCTGAAGTTAGCATCCACTTTCGCCAGCAGCTGCGGGTTGTTTTTCTGCAGCAGCGGACGCAGCAGATCAACGATTTTCTGCGCGCCATCAATGTTGGCCTGGAAGTCGGAGAGATCGGTACGGCTGTAACGATCCTCTTCACCAGAGATCTTGCTGGAGGCCACTTCTTCAATCAGACCGGCTGCGCCGCCAACCACCTTCGCCGGTGGGAACGCCAGTTCGCTGATGCGGGTTTGCAGATCGAGCACATCCTGATTTAGCTTGCTGGCGAACTCTTCGGCACCTTTGGTGGTGTTATCGGCGAACAGGATTTTTTCCAGGCGGTGGAAACCGGTGAATTTCGGATCTTCATTTTTCTTCTCGAAGTCATCTTCACGCGCATCAATGCTGCCATCCAGATCTGAGAACAGCTCAGCAATAGGTTCAATACGTTCGTAATGCACGCGCGTAGGTGCGAATAGCGCTTTGGCTTTCTCGATGTCGCCGGCTTTCACCGCATCGGTAAACGCTTTGGTGCCCGCTACCAGCTCTTTCACTTCATTCATCACGTAGACTTTGTAGTCGGCGATCGGGCCAACCAGCTCCAGCACATCCGGTTTACCGTTTGCCGCTTTCTTCGCATCGCCGCTCACCACCAGCTTTCCTTTCGGGTTGCTGAGCAGGCCGCAGGTCATGTCATATTCGCCCGCTTCCAGATTGGCGGTGAGTTTCTGGCTGAAGCCAGGCGCGATGTTTTCACGCTCTTCCACCACCATCACCCCTTTCAGGATCTCCCACTCCAGCGCTTTCTGGCTGTTGTTTTTGATGATGAACTGGGTTTTACCGGCCTGCACGTTGAGCGACATCGGCTCACATTGTTTGTCCGTCACGGTGACCGTGACTTGCGGGACGGCAGCAGTAGCCGCACCGGAAAGCGCCAGCATAGCAACCAACAGCGCCTTGCGGCGGAAGCGAATCGTCATAGTGATATCCCTGTTACATGGAAGAACAGGCGCGCAATCGCGCCTGATTAAATTTCAGCGTGTGGTACGTGCCGCGTTGACTGCAGGCCGGGCCGGGAAGAAAAACAGCAGCAGCGCCGGGATGAGATAGGCAAGCCACACCGCCACTTCGCTGACGCTTGGCGTTTCCTGGTAACCTAAAATCCCTTCCAAAAGCGTGCCGAACACCGAGTGCGTTGAGAGTGTGTTGCTCATATCAAACGCCACATCCTGGAAGTGATTCCACAAACCGGCCTCATGGAAGGCGCGAATGGCGCCGGCGGACAACCCCGCTGCGACAAACAGAATGAACAAACTGGTCCAGCGGAAAAAGTGCGCCATGTTCAGGCGGATGCTGCCGTAATAGAGCAAAAAGCCCAGCGCCACGGCGGTTGCGAGGCCGAGCACCGCGCCGAGCGGCGGCGCATAACCCACATCTTGCGTGAACGCGGCCAGCAGGAAGAACACCGACTCCAGCCCTTCACGCGCCACCGCCAGAAACACCATCAGCACCAGCGGGAAGCCGCTGCTGCCCTGCTTCTGCAACGCCTGATCGACCGATTTTTCCAGCGTGGCTTTGATATTGCGCGAAACTTTGCGCATCCAGAACACCATCGACGTCAGGATCACCACGGCAATCACCGCGACAATGCCTTCGAACAGCTCCTGCTGTTTCTGAGGAAACTCACCGGTAGTTTCATTAATAAAGATGCCCAACGCTAAGCAGAGCGCGGCAGCGATAAATACGCCGGCCCACATGGCGGGAAACCATTGGGTACGCTGAGTGCGTTTGAGATAGCTGGCAATAAGGCTGACGATGAGCGCTGCTTCCAGACCTTCGCGCAGCATAATGAGAAAGGGAACGAACATCACCAACCTCTTGAATTTTAAGAAGGGTAAACCTTAGGTAAAAAAACGTAAAGTGCGAACGATAGTGATTATCATTACTGAAGAGAGAAATACAAGTCACTGCAGGAAATTAATTTTGTTTTGCGGATGGGGGAGCGGGTTTTAGAGGGTGCGCACTCCTGCGCACCCGGGGGGTTCATCAAACACGTCGCCATCAAGGGCGATAGAGGTTACTTGCTGTGGTATTGGGCTTCGGCGGCGGCAAAGCGCTGCTGTGCCGCTTCTGATGGGCCGCGACCCAGCAAGCTAAATACCACAATCGCGATACTGGCGAACGCGAAGCCTGGGATGATTTCATACAGCTCGGCGTAGCCATAATCTTTCCACAGCAATACGGTTAGCGCGCCAATCACCATACCGGCCAACGCGCCGTTGCGCGTCATGCGTTTCCAGCACACGCCGAACAGCACCACCGGACCAAAGGCGGCACCGAAGCCAGCCCACGCATAGCTCACCAGACCCAACACGCGGTTTTCCGGGTTGGCAGCCAACGCGATAGCAATCAAGGCAATCACCAGCACCATTAAGCGCCCTACCCACACCAGCTCTTTCTGGCTGGCGTTTTTACGCAGGAAGCCTTTATAGAGATCCTCGGTCAGGGCGCTGGAGCACACCAGCAGCTGGCAGCTTAAGGTCGACATCACCGCGGCGAGAATCGCTGAGAGCAAGATACCGGCAATCCACGGATTGAACAGAATCCGCGCCAGTTCGATAAAGATACGCTCGCCGTTCTGGCTTACACCCGCCGCCTGATCGGGATGGTTCTCGAAGTAGGCGATACCAAAGAAGCCTACCGCCACCGCGCCACCGAGGCACAGGATCATCCAAATCATACCGATACGACGCGCGCTGCGGATGGTGTGATGCGAATCGGCCGCCATAAAGCGCGCCAGGATATGCGGCTGCCCAAAGTAGCCAAGTCCCCAACCGAGCAGCGAAATCACCGCGACAAAGTTCAGCCCTTTCAGCATATCGAGGTTTTCAAGGCTCTTCGCCCTGATCACCGCCAGTGAATCATCCAACCCGCCGACGGCGACAATCACGATAACTGGCGTCAGAATCAGCGCAAAAATCATCAGGCTGGCCTGCACGGTATCGGTCCAGCTCACCGCGAGGAAACCGCCCACCAGCGTGTAGAGGATGGTGGCGGCCGCACCGGCCCACAGCGCGGTCTGGTAATCCATACCAAAGGTACTTTCAAACAGACGCGCGCCGGCAACCACGCCAGACGCACAATAGATAGTGAAGAAGATCAGAATCACCACCGCCGAGATAACGCGCAGCAGTTTGCTGTTATCTTCGAAACGGCTGGAGAAGAAGTCTGGCAGGGTTAACGCATTATCGTGATGCTCGGTCTGCACACGCAGACGGCCCGCCACAATGCGCCAGTTCAGCCAGGCACCGATGATCAGGCCGATGGCGATCCAACTTTCGGAGATCCCGGACAGGAAAATGGCGCCCGGCAGGCCCATCAATAACCAGCCGCTCATATCGGAAGCACCCGCAGAGAGCGCGGTCACGACGCTCCCTAAACTGCGCCCGCCGAGAATATAGTCGTCGAAGCTTTTGGTTGATCGCCAGGCGATGAAACCTATCAGCACCATCCCAAGGATATACACTACAAAGGTCACCAACATCGGTGTACTTACACTCATGAGTCTCTCCACTTATTATTTGATCCATCAAGAGAAATCTTTTTGATCAGCGCTGTCGGAACGGGACAGCAGCCTGGTTTCACCGCATCCAGAGAAAGCGATTTCTCTTAAGGCGCGGTATCCTGCCGCAAAGGGTCGGCGCGCACAATGCATTTAACACAGCTGTTACACCGGTTTCACCTTCCTTCGCTTTTTTAATGCCAGCAGGTTGCGCCTGCTCACAGTTTGAGTTGCACCTCATCGGGTTCAGGAACCGTCTCGTTGCTGGCGGTTGCAACATTGGCGAGTTTCTTGCAGCAATTTTCATGCCGCATTTATCGATTTAACACTTTCGGCGGTTCAAAGCGTGCAACCGAGGTCACATTTAACCTGGTTGCACAAAGTTGCAACATAGGTGATATTGCTGCCACGCAAGCGTTGAATCACTACTTTTCGAGGACGAAGACATCATGGGAACGACTACCATGGGGGTGAAGCTGGATGAAGCCACCCGCGATCGCATTAAACTGGCGGCGCAGAAGCTTGACCGCACATCACACTGGCTGATCAAGCAGGCCATTTTTAACTATCTGGAGCAGCTGGAAGCCGGTGAATCCGTGCCGGAAATCCCGCAGTTGCTGATTGATGCCGCCGGTGATGAAAGCGTGCCCGACGAGGCGCTGCAGCCTTTCCTCGACTTCGCCGAACATATTTTACCGCAGTCAGTCAGCCGCTCAGCGATCACCGCCGCATGGCGTCGTCCGGAAACGGATGCGGTGCCAATGCTGCTGGAACAAGCGCGTCTCCCTGCCCCGCTGGCCGAGAAAACCCATCAGCTGGCTTACAGCCTTGCCGATAAATTGCGGCACCAGAAAGGTGCAACCGGCCGCGCCGGCATGGTGCAAAGCTTGCTGCAGGAGTTCTCGCTCTCCTCGCAGGAAGGCGTGGCGCTGATGTGTCTGGCGGAAGCGCTGCTGCGTATTCCGGATAAGCCGACGCGTGATGCGTTAATCCGCGACAAAATCAGCAATGGCAACTGGCAATCGCATCTTGGCCGCAGCCCGTCGATGTTTGTTAACGCCGCCACCTGGGGCTTGCTGTTTACCGGCCGTCTGGTCTCTACCCATAACGAGGCTAATCTATCGCGCTCGCTTAATCGCATCATCGGTAAAAGCGGCGAACCGCTGATCCGTAAAGGTGTGGACATGGCGATGCGCCTGATGGGCGAGCAGTTTGTTACGGGTGAAACCATCGCCGAAGCGCTGGCCAATGCGCGCAAACTGGAAGAGAAAGGGTTCCGTTACTCATACGATATGCTGGGCGAAGCGGCGCTGACCGCCAGCGATGCCAAAGCCTATTTGGTTTCCTATCAGCAGGCGATTCACGCCATCGGCAAGGCGTCGAACGGTCGCGGTATTTATGAAGGTCCGGGCATCTCCATCAAACTGTCAGCGCTGCATCCGCGCTACAGCCGCGCGCAGTATGAGCGCGTGATGGACGAACTCTACCCGATCCTCAAATCCCTGACGCTGCTGGCGCGCTCGTATGACATCGGTATTAACATCGATGCGGAAGAAGCCGATCGCCTTGAGCTGTCGCTCGATCTGCTAGAAAAACTTTGCTTTGAACCGGAGCTGGAAGGCTGGAACGGCATCGGCTTTGTGATTCAGGCGTATCAGAAGCGCTGTCCGTTCGTGATTGATTCGCTGATTGATTTGGCGCAGCGCAGCCGTCGCCGTCTGATGATTCGACTGGTGAAAGGCGCGTATTGGGACAGCGAAATCAAACGCGCGCAGATTGAAGGTCTGGAAGGCTATCCGGTCTATACCCGCAAGGTGTACACCGACATCTCTTATCTGGCGTGCGCGCGCAAACTGCTCGCGGTGCCGAACCTGATCTATCCGCAGTTTGCTACCCACAACGCGCACACGCTGGCGGCGATCTACCAGCTGGCGGGCAATAACTATTATCCAGGCCAGTACGAATTCCAGTGCCTGCACGGCATGGGTGAACCGCTGTATGAGCAGGTTGTCGGTAAAGTGGCCGATGGCAAACTGAACCGACCGTGTCGCATTTATGCGCCGGTCGGTTCCCACGAAACGCTGCTGGCGTATCTGGTGCGTCGTCTGCTGGAGAACGGTGCCAATACCTCCTTCGTTAACCGCATCGCTGATAACACCTTGCCACTGGATGAGCTGGTCGCCGATCCGGTTGCCGCCGTGGAGAAAATGGGCATTGCGGAAGGCGCGATTGGTTTACCGCATCCGAAAATCCCGCTGCCGCGCGATCTGTATGGCGCCAAACGCGCTAACTCCGCCGGTCTGGATATGGCCAACGAACATCGTCTGGCGTCGCTCTCCAGTGCCCTGCTCAACAGCGCCAGCCAGCCGTGGATCGCCCAACCGCTGGTAGAAGGTGAATTGGGCGAAGGCGTCAGCCGCCCGGTGCTTAACCCTTCTGCACCAACAGATGTGGTGGGCAGCGTGCGTGAAGCTACCGAAGCCGAAGTCTCGGCTGCACTAGATGCGGCAGTCAATGCCGGTCCAATCTGGTTCGCGACGCCACCGCAGGAGCGTGCCGCGATTCTGGAGC
This sequence comes from Pantoea sp. AG1095, assembly GCF_003208415.1. Classification (NCBI taxonomy): domain Bacteria; kingdom Pseudomonadati; phylum Pseudomonadota; class Gammaproteobacteria; order Enterobacterales; family Erwiniaceae; genus Pantoea; species Pantoea sp. AG1095. Next base: position 1,343,199 of record NZ_QKMJ01000001.1, read on the forward strand.
GTGCCGCCGAAGCGATGGAAGGCCAGATGCAGCAGCTGATTGGCCTGCTGGTGCGTGAAGCCGGTAAAACCTACAACAACGCCATCGCCGAAGTGCGTGAAGCGGTTGATTTCCTCTATTACTACGCTGGCATGGTGCGCGACGATTTCGATAACGAAACCCATCGTCCGCTTGGTCCGGTGGTGTGCATTAGCCCGTGGAACTTCCCGCTGGCGATCTTTACCGGACAAGTTGCCGCAGCGCTGGCGGCGGGTAACAGCGTGCTGGCCAAACCGGCGGAGCAAACGCCGCTGATTGCCGCGCAGGCGGTGCACATCCTGCTGGATGCCGGCGTACCGGCTGGCGTGTTGCAACTGCTGCCGGGCCAGGGCGAAACCGTGGGTGCGCAACTGACCGGCGACGAGCGCATACGCGGCGTGATGTTCACCGGTTCAACCGCGGTGGCGACATTGCTGCAGCGTAATCTGGCTGGTCGTCTCGATCCTCAGGGTCGTCCGACGCCGCTGATTGCCGAAACCGGCGGCATGAACGCGATGATCGTGGATTCCTCAGCGCTCACCGAACAGGTGGTGGTGGATATCGTGGCTTCGGCCTTTGATAGTGCCGGTCAACGCTGCTCGGCGCTGCGTCTGCTGTGCGTGCAGGACGATGTGGCCGAGCACACGCTGAAAATGCTGCGTGGTGCAATGGCCGAGTGCCGCATGGGCAACCCGGAACGTCTCTCGACCGACATTGGTCCGGTGATCGATGCCGAAGCGAAAGCCAATATCGAACGTCACATTCAGGCGCTGCGCAACAAGGGCTTCACCGTCTATCAGGCGGCGCAGGAGAATCCACAGGACAGCAAAGAGTGGAACAGCGGCACCTTTATCAAGCCGACGCTGATCGAGCTGGATCAGGTGAGCGATCTGGATAAAGAGGTGTTTGGTCCGGTGCTGCACGTGGTGCGTTTCTCGCGCAATAACTTGCCGCAGCTGGTGGAGCAGATTAACGCGTCGGGTTACGGCCTGACGCTCGGCGTGCATACGCGCATCGATGAAACCATCGCGCAGGTTACGGCGAGCGCTAAAGTCGGCAACCTGTATGTAAACCGCAATATGGTGGGTGCGGTCGTCGGCGTGCAGCCGTTCGGCGGCGAAGGCTTGTCGGGCACCGGTCCAAAAGCCGGCGGTCCGCTCTATCTCTATCGCCTGCTGGCCAACCGTCCAGATGGCGCGCTGCGTATCACCTTTGATCGTCAGGATGCCGAGCGCCCGGTGGATAGCACAGTGCGTGCCGAGCTGATGCGTGCGCATCAGGCATTGCAGCAGTGGGCGCAGGATAAGCCTGAGCTGCTGGCGCTGTGTCAGCGTTACGACGAGCTGGCGCAGGTCGGTACGGTGCGTCTGCTGCCGGGCCCAACCGGCGAGCGCAATACCTTCACCCTGCTGCCGCGCGAACATGTGCTGTGCATCGCCGATAACGCAGAAGACGCGCTGACGCAACTGGCGGCGGTAACCAGCGTCGGCAGTCAGGCCATCTGGCAGGATGATGAGCTGCATCGTGCGCTGCGTACGTCTTTGCCTGCTGCAGTGCAAGCGCACGTCAAGCTGGTGAAGGATGCGCTGGCGGCGGAGTTTGATGCGGTGATTTATCACGGTGATGCCGATCAGCTGCGCAGCCTGTGTGAGCAGGTCGCGGCACGCGATGGCGCGATTGTCTCGGTGCAGGGCTTCGCCCGCGGCGAAACCAATCTGCTGCTGGAGCGTTTGCTCATTGAGCGTTCACTCAGCGTCAATACCGCCGCTGCGGGCGGTAATGCGAGTTTGATGACCATCGGTTAAGACGCGCAATAAAGTGCGCCGCTACAGTCAGTGCATGATTTGGTAGCGGCGCGATTCATCGCGTGAATTTTCAGGCCGCAGACTTATTCCGCTTCAACCCGATCAGCGTTGGAAACACAAACAGCGACTGCCCCAATCCACGATTCGTCACCTGCCACACCGCCACCGAACACAGCGAACAGATGCCAACAATCGCCAGCGGATAGAAACAGGCCCACAGAATGGAGAACCATGCTTGCTCAAACAGGTGATGGCGCTGGGCGAACAGAATCGCAGACATACCGAAGAACTCAATGAAGATGCGGTGAATCACGTAAATTTGCAGCGTGTTGCGCCCAACCCAATTCAAATAACTCATCTTGAAACGCGCGTTCAGCCAGCGACACGCCGCCACGCTTCCCAGCACCGCAAGGATGCACAGGAACAGGCTCTTATCCAGACCAAAGATGATATGCAGACCCGAGACCGCCGCCAATATCGCCCACGGCACAATGTTGTCACGACGCCATTCACTGAGACGCAGCATCATCGGGCTCCAGAATGCCCCCAGCAGGAAGAACAGGAAATACTGCGCCACGCTTTGTGGCCCCCAATACGGAATGATCTTCTCCACCGCCAGATAGTTGAGCGCAATCGCCACCACCAGCAACGCCACTTTCTGCTGTTTAAAGATCTTGGCGCACAGGAAATAGAGCGCCAGGCCGTAGAGATACCACGAAGTGCTCATGGCGAGGAATGTCAGCTTTAAGAACTCCAGCAGCGAACCGGCATACGCCGCGTTGAGGTTCTGTGAAATGCGCTGCCCGGTGATCTCGGTTGAGATGCCAACAATCGACCACCACTGAATAAAGCCCCACAAAATATAGAGATAAAACAGGTTGGTGATGCGACTGGTAAACACCTGTTTCCACGGCCGATTTAAAATACCGTTAGTGGCTAATAAGCCCGAAACAAAGAAAAACGCCGGCATACGCAGCGGCGATAATACGGTATTAAACTGCACCCATATTTCTGCCGGGATCCAACCTGCCGTCAATAATTTCACCGTGCCTTCGAATCCAGGTAATACGGTGTGATACAACACCACCAGTAATATGCAGGCTCCCTTGAGGGTATTTATCCATGCGATATCTTCTTTCCTGGCGTTATTCATATGATGACTCCCGCTGCTGTTGCTGTGTAGGTCTTAAAGAAGAAGGATGAGGAAATAAGCGTTGTAGCATTTATGATTATTAAACGATTATTCAACAGGCGGGGCGGGCATGATGTAGCGAAAGTCCTAAATGTTTTTTTGTGGTCCTGATATAACAATACTTTACAGATCCAGACAAAAATAGAACCCTGAGCAGGCTAAGGAAATTTGTCTTAATTTGAGTCACTAAAAGAGGATTAAGTAAAATAAGTGTGATCGTTGTCGCGCAGGGAAATTAAGAACAATCCCCCCTTTCTTATGCCAGATTAAATTCAAATTCTAAATGTGGATTTATTTAATGTGGCAAATGGATAAGCAGGAATATTAGCGTTGTGCTAGGCGATTTATTACCGCACATTCCGTAGCGGCGCGATTTATCGCGCAATGAATTGCGCCGCTACGGAATGTGCGGCGCTTGACCAAAAGAATTATTGCAGCGGCGCGCTTTTGCTTTCGAGCGCAGGTTTGCGCAGCAGGCGCGGATAGAGAAACAGCATGCGGCCCGGACCACGATTGAGCAGCGTCCACACCAGCAGCGAAATACTGGTACACAACGCAACGCCGGTAATCGGCATCAGCAGCGCCCATGCCCAGCTAAAGACGGTATGGTCAAACCAGCCATAATGCACCGCCAGCACAATCGCACTCAGCCCCAACAGCTCAATAAAGATACGGTGCAGCACGTAGATTTGCAGCGTGTTACGGCCAATCCAGTTGAGCCACGCCATATTGAAATGTTCATTGAGCAAGCGGCACAGCACAATGCCAAACACGATGGTCAGCAAGCTATAGAACGGATTCTTATAGATGCCGCCGATATGGTGCAGCAGGCCAATCAGCGCAATGCCGCCCAGCATCAACCAGTGCTGACGCTTCAGTTCACTCAACTCGATTAACGCCTGGCTGAAAAACACACCGAGCAGGAAATAGAGATAGTTCTGCGCCACGCTGGCGGGTCCCCAGCCGGGAATCAGGCTAAACTGCGCGGCGTAAGTCGCGACGATCGCCAGCGCCATCAAGGCCATCTTCTGTTTGTGGAACAGCTTGGTGAACAGGAAGAATCCGGCCAGCGCGTAGAGATACCACAGGCTCGTCATCGAGGTCATCAGCAGCTTAACGAACTCAAACGGCGTGTCCGCATAGGCGGCGTTTTTAGTACTGGAGAGCCGTTCCCCGAGATGGGTGGAGATGTAGTGAATGCTCAGCCACTGAATGACGCCCCACAGCAGGTAGAGATAGACGATGTTGCTGAACTTCTTGGTGAACACCTCTTTCCAGCTCTTTTTGGTGATTGAACTGGCAGCCAGCAAACCGGATACAAAAAAGAAGGCCGGCATGCGCAGCGGCGACAGATAGGTGTTAAACGCCACCCACCAGTGCGCTGGCAGCAGCCCAACAGTGAGATGATGCAGCGAAGGCGCGAACGTGGTGATGATGGAGTGGTGTAATACCACCATCAAAATGCAGCCCCCTTTGAGCGTGTTGATCCACAGGACCTCTTTCCTGGCAGTTGTCATTGCTATGTCCTAATTGCGCCATGAATTTGTAAAGAATTATTTATATTTACAAAGATGTCTCAATCGGGACTTTCCTAATAAGAAATCACCCTGAGTCGCGTAGGATGCTGGTGAAATTTAAACGTTAAAATTCAGATGTTTATTAAATTCAGATTAATTGACTTTAGGAAAATACTGAGAAGAAAAATACCGGGAGATATAAGAAAAGCGTCGCCCTTATAAGGCGACGCTGGGGATTATTGGTTAAGAAACTTGTCGAGAAATTGCCGGGTACGCGCCTGCTGCGGATTGCTGAACAGCGCTTTTGCTGCGCCCTGCTCCACGATGCGTCCCTGATCCATAAAGATGGCGCGATCCGCAACGTCGCGCGCAAAGCTCATCTCATGGGTGACGATCACCATGGTGCGTTTCTCCTGCGCCAGCGCGCGAATGGTGTTGAGCACCTCGCCCACCAGCTCAGGATCAAGCGCCGAGGTCGGCTCATCAAACAGAATCACTTCCGGACGCATCGCCAGCGCGCGAGCAATCGCCACACGCTGCTGCTGTCCACCGGAGAGACGACGTGGAAAACTCTCTTCCTTGCCGTGCAATCCCACTTTTTCCAGCAGACTGCGCGCACGCGCGATGGCTTCCGCCTTCGGCTCGCCCTTCACGATCACCGGCCCTTCAATGATGTTCTCCAGCACCGAGCGGTGCGGGAACAGATTGAAGTTCTGGAACACAAAGCCAACCTGCTGACGCAACTGGCGCACCAGCTGCTTCTGCTTGTTGAGTCCGAGCGCCGCATCAATGGCAATATCGCCAACTTTGATACGTCCGCTTTCCGGCACTTCCAGCAGATTGATACTGCGCAGCAGCGTGGTTTTACCGGAGCCGCTTGGCCCGATAATGGCCACCACTTCGCCTGGTGCCACGTCGAGATCGATGCCGTGCAGCACCGTCTGGCCGTGAAACTGCTTCACCAGCTGACGGACTTCAATTGCACTCATTTGCCCTCCCGATCCTGTCGATTCACATGCGCTTCCAGGCGATTTTGCAACGCCGACAGCACGGTCGCCATCACCCAGTAAATTAGCGAGGCCGCCAGATACATGGTGAACACTTCCAGCGTACGTGAGGTGATCAGCTGCGCCTGACGGAACAGCTCCGGCACCTGAATGGTGGCGGCCAGCGAGGTATCTTTCACCAGGCTGATAAAGCTGTTGCCCAGCGGCGGCAGCGCGGTGCGCGCGGCCTGCGGCAGGATCACGCGACGCAGCGTTTGCCACGGCGTCATGCCGATGCTGGCAGCGGCTTCCCACTGCCCGCGCTCAATCGCGGCAATCGCACCACGCAGCGATTCAGAGGCGTAAGCGGCGGTATTCAGCGACAGACCAATCATCGCCGAGGGAATCGGATCCAGCTCGATACCAAACTGCGGCAGACCGTAATAGATCATAAACAGTTGGGCGATGAGCGGCGTGCCACGGAAAATCGACACGTAGATGCGTGCCAGCCAGTTGATCGGCCAGAAGTGTGACAGGCGCATCAGCGCCAGCACGAAGCCGAGTATCAGGCCGAAGAACATCCCGCCGATACTCAGCTGCAGCGTGAACAGCGCGCCTTTCAGTAAAAATGGTGCTGAATCCAGCACCAGTTGTAAGCTTTCCTGCATTATTTAGTGACGTCCGCGCCGAACCATTTTTCAGACAGTTTGCTCAGCGAGCCATCTTTCTGCATGTCCGCAATGGCGGAGTCGATCGCTTTCAGCAGATCGTCGTTGCCTTTACGCAGCGCCACGCCCGATTCCAGACGGGAGAAGGCCGGGCCCGCTACCGCCATGGTGTCGCCGGTTTTCTTCACCAGATCCAGCGCCGCTAAACGGTCAACCAGAATGGCGTCTAAACGGCCTGAACGCAGATCCTGATACTTGGTTGGGTCATCATCATAGGTACGCACATCGGCTTTCGGCACATTATCCTTCAGCCACTGTTCGTAGTTAGAGCCGAGACCGACGCCGACTTTCTTGCCGGCCAGATCGTCTGGCTTGGTGACAGTTGCTGCGTTTTTCTTCAGCGTCAGCGCCTGCACGCCAGAAATGGTGTACGGCGTAGAGAAGTCATACTTTTTCTTGCGCTCAGGGGAAATGGTGACCTGATTGATCACCACGTCAATGCGTTTGGAATCCAGCGACGCCAGCATGCCGTCCCATTTGGTCGGACGCAGATCGGCTTTCACGCCAAGGTGTTGAGCCAGCGCCTGCGCGAACTCCACTTCGAAGCCGGTCAACTGGCCTTTTTCGTCCTGGAAGCTGAACGGCGGATAAGTGCCTTCCAGACCGACGCGCAGCTCGCCTTTACTCTTTACTTTTGCCAGCAAATCTTCTGCGGCGAAGGATTTAACGTTAACGCCCGCGACCAGCGCGACCGCCATCATGCCCATCACCATTTGGCGACGAATTGGAGAGAAAGTCATGTTTACCCCATTTATTGTGATGTGTTGTTGTGTGCTTAGTAGAGTCGCCATTTATGGCGATCTCTTCTGAATAACCGCCGGATTATAAACCGTTTTTACGTTCTGTCTCAGACCGAAGGGTGATAAGCAAATAACGCCGGCGATCCACCGGTATGCACGAACAGCAGCGGACCTTCACGACGGAAGCGATTTTGCGCAACGCCATCAATTAATCCCGCCATCGCTTTGCCGGTGTAGACCGGATCGAGCATGATGCCTTCCAGCCGCGCCAGCAGTTTCACCGCCGCCATGCCCTCATCGTTTGGCTCGCCGTAACGCGGCGCGAAGTAATCATCCCACAAGGTGATCGGCGCTTTGGCATGCACTTCCAGCTGCTCAGCCAGCGCGCTGCGAATGCGCTCCACCACCGGCAACTGCGCCTCAACTTTGCGCGACACGGTAACGCCGACCAATTCGGTTTCGGGCAACAGCTGTTCCAGACCCACCGCCAGGCCCGCGTGCGTGCCGGCGCTGCCGGAAGCGACCACCACCGCGGCAAAATCCACCACGCCTTCGCTTTGATGCGCAATCTCCTGCGCACACTCAACGTAGCCGAGCGCACCGAGCGCGTTGGAACCGCCGACCGGTACAATATACGGGCGGAATCCCTGCGCTTCGAGGTGTTCGGCCTGAGCGGCCAGCTGTTCAGTGGGATTGTGCAGCGCATCAACCATGACGATTTCCACATCCATCAAATCGAGCATCAGGCGATTGCCGTTGCTGAGGTAGTTTTCTGACGTGGTGCCAATCGGGTTTTCCAGCAGCGCCACGCACTTCAGTCCGAGCTTCGCCGCTACCGCTGCGGTTTGACGCACATGGTTAGATTGAATGGCGCCCGCCGTCAGCAGCACATCCGCGCCTTCGCGCAGCGCATCCGCAGCCAGGAATTCAAGTTTACGCAGTTTGTTACCGCCGAGGGCAACCGGCGTGAAGTCATCGCGCTTAATAAAGATATCGCGACCAAGATAATCAGAAAGCCGGGGCAAATGCTCAAGCGGCGTAGGCGCACCGAGTAATTCAAGACGGGGGAACTGGTGCAGAATATGTAAGGACAATGCAGCCTCCATTCGGGCAATGTGCAGTTATCCATACAGTGTTGCAGAAGATGAGAAAAGTCGCACCCGGAATTCACCGCGTGCTGCCCTTGTTGCTGTCATGCTCGACAACAACAAGGGTGGGATCTCCCTCAGCCCTGCTGCCAGCCTAAAAACTGGTCATATTTGCGCAGTGCGATGCGGTAATTGTTATTGCCCGCATCAGGCAGATCGTTCTCCAGACATTCATGCCAGCTATTGCCCCGTAAACGATCGGCCGGGAAATTTTTCGCCTTCAGCATGTCATCAAGCCGACGCAAACGTACCACATACTCACGTATGGTACTGTGGCTCATCTCGGTCTGCTCAAACAGGTATTGCTTAAACGCCATAATGTCGAAGTAATTCGGATGGGTATTACAAAATATATCGCTGCAGAAACGACACAAGGCGGTCAATTCTGGCTGGAGTTTCATCCACACCTGATCGTCAATCATTTGGTCCATGCGTGCGATGGCCTCTTTATTGATGATCTGGCCGCGAAAGACTAACGCCATACGATCTAAAACTTTGCCACAGTGTGAACAATTGCTTTGGCTGTGCTTATAGTCTTTAAGATAGCGACTTAACGGTCTGGCTTTAACTTTGGCTCCCATTGCTGAGTCCCCGGTTTTATTGTTTTTTTCGATCGCCAGGAACTGAGACTGTTAGCGCGCCCCCGATAATCGGGCACGCAGGCGTTTGATCGCCTGACTGTGCAGTTGACTGACGCGGGATTCCCCCACTTCCAGCACCGCGCCAATCTCCTTCAGGTTCAGTTCTTCCTGGTAGTACAGTGTGAGCACGAGTTTTTCACGTTCAGGCAAGGCCTCAATCGCTTCAATCACGCGGTCACGTAGGTTTCCTTCCAACAACTGATGAAGCGGGTTGGCTTCCTCATGCCCCTCCGTCACCAGCTCCGCACTGTCGCCGTGTTCTTCCCGATACTCGTCGTAGGAGAAGAGTTGGCTGTTGTTGGTATCGAGCAGAATCTGCCGATACTCCTCCAGCGAAACATTCAGTCGCTCAGCCACTTCCTGCTCAGTAGCCGAGCGCCCCAACGCTTGTTCTACCTGATGCATGGCACCTGCCACTTCGCGCGCATTTCTGCGTACGCTGCGTGGTGCCCAGTCGCGACTGCGCAGCTCATCCAGCATTGCTCCCCGGATACGCTGCACGGCGTAGGTAGTAAAGGCGGTGCCCTGTAGCGCATCGTAGCGCTCCACGGCATTTAATAAGCCAATGCCACCGGCCTGCAGCAGATCGTCAAGCTCAACGCTGGCTGGCAAACGAACCTGCAGGCGCAGCGCTTCATGCCGCACCAGAGGAACGTAGCGCTGCCAGAGCGAATGTTTATCCATCACGCCATCGGCGGTATAGAGATCGTTCACGTTGACTACCCTGCGTTAGTAAAGTTATCGGCATGATTATCCAATTCTGTAGGGGTTTTGATTGGCAGAATAGGCGGGCAAAAGCGAGGTTATTTCAAATTTGTTATGGATGGCGGTGGATCGCACCGCCATCCGCGCGGGCGTTAGCGCAAATTACGCAGTCTTTCCCGCGTGCCAGGCGGCACCGCGTCCCATAATGCGCAAACTTTGCCCTCAAGTGCCTGATAAAAAGGGGTAATCAACGCTTCAGTTTCCAGCGCAGGATTAAACAGCACCTGACCGGTTTCCGCGTTGATGCTTATCATTTTGTTGATAAACAGCCGCTGCAGGTCGCTACGCAGGAATAAGCCGTTATCGGCGCTGTTATCCGCCAGAAAGCCCTCTTCGTTCTCTTGCGTATCGATGTAGCACGCTTCCACCCACGGCCAGCTGTGACGTTCGGTCAGCTGCGTGCCGGTGATAATGCAGGCGCCGTAGCGCGCTTTTACCGCCGAGGTGAACTCCGCCTGGCTGGAGCGCTGCAGCACTTTGGCTTTCACACGGCGTCCGACTTCGGTGCCGGGCATCACGCCGCTCGGCACTTTGTATTGCGGCGTGCTCAACACCACCAGAAACTGGATTTTGCGCGACAGCGGGAAGCACGGATGCGCCTGCGCATCGAACAGCTGCCAATACTCATCCTCTTCGGTCTGCCGCATCAGCACCAGCTTAAAGCCCCGGCTGTTGAGCAGATTCTGCGCCGCTGCCGAATTGGGATCGAGCATGGCAAACACCTGGGTTTCGCCGACCACTTTCCAGCGCCCTTCTTTGCGCGCTTCGTCGTTGCGCCGGAAGTAGAGAAACGCCTGCTGGTTTTTCAGGTAATGCTCAAAGCGACGCAGATAGTTTTTGCGCTCGTTGTCGTCCGAGACAAACAGCAGATCCTCGATCGGGCTGTTGATCTCCTCCTGCGCGAACAGCGCGCGGATCACCAAATTGCGAAAGCTGGTCGACGGGCTCAGCAACCCGCGTGCGGTAAGCTCTTTCTCGTCGGGATGCTGCTGCGTGTAGCGCAGGGCAATCTCTTCGAAGGTCAGTAGCTCACCCGGTAACAAGTCATAATTGAAGCGCATAGACACCCCAGAAACGGAAAAATGTGGTTCAAAAATTGGAATGATTCTGAGGGGAGTTATCGGCAATCTGGGCGAGGACTGTAACAAGGTGGTTACTTTTCTGAGGAAGTAGTGCAGCAGCTAAAATCGTCCATTCCCCTGCGTATGAATTTGTTTTAGGTCAGCAGGATTTATCGCCCGAAAAAGCCCCGGTGAAAACCGGGGCTAGACATCATGCTGCTTTCAACCGTTGCAGACGCTTTTCACGGCGAATCTTACGCTCTTCAAACACCGCCACCATCGCCATTAAGGCAATACAGCCGATCGCGGCGGCATCCAGCGCCGCAAAGGTCCCGGCCCAACCGGTTAAGCCAAAGATGGGCGTGCCATCGGCGATCATTCCCAAGCCTAACTTGGCGAAGCTGTCACCAATCAGGTAAGCAAAGGTGCCTTTGATGCCATCGGCGGCGCCAATGGCTTTTTTCGGCACAAAGCCGACGGCGGCAACGCCAATTAACAGCTGCGGACCAAACACCAGGAAGCCCAGAGCAAACAGCGACGCCAGATAAACATACTGATTGCTGGCATGTTGATAGATACCAAGCGTGGCGATAATCAACGCCAGCGCCACGCATGCCACCAGCGCACGACGACCATTCGCCAGATCCGACAACCAGCCCCACAGCAGCGTGCCGACTAACGCACCGACTTCAAACAGCGTGAAGCCCTGAATCGCCACCTCTTTCGACAGTTTTAATTCCTGGAAGGCATACACCGTCGACCACTGATCGATACCAATGCGCACCACGTACAGGAAGATGTTGGCGAAGCACAGCAGCCAAATCACTTTGTTTTTCAGCACGTACTCGACAAAGATCTGCCATTTGGTCATCGCCTGATCTTCGGTCTCTTTGTCCTCTTCACTGATCTCTTCGCCAAACAGTTCCTCGGCTTTGCCCAGACCGTAAGATTCAGGTGAATCGCTGCCGTAGCGCAGACCGATAAAGCCGACCACCAGCGCAATCAGTGACGGGAACACAAACATGCCGACTACATGCCCATCGAACAGGTAATTGGCACCAAACAGCGCCACACCCGCCGCACCTGCGCCGCCCAGGTTGTGCGAAATATTCCACATCCCCAGATAGCTGCCGCGTTTCCGGCGCGGCGTCCATTTGGTGATGGTGGAATAACTACAGGAGCCGCCGGTACTTTGGAAGAAGCCGCTCAGCGCATAAAACGCAATCATCAGGAACAAACTCACCGAGCCCGCGCCCATGCTGGCGCTGAAGCCCAGCATGCAGATGGCCGAGAGGATCAGCATAAACGGCAGGAACTGCTTGGTATTTTTCCCATCGGCGTAATAGGAGACCAGCGTTTTACCGACGCCGTAGGTGATGGAGAAGCCGAGGCCAATCATCCCCAACTGCGTCATGCTGAGTCCGTAGGTGGTGATCATGTCGTTCTGCGCAATGTTGAAATTTTTGCGGATCAGATACATGGTCAGGTAGCCGATAAAGACCACCAGATAGGACTGCATAAAGGGTTTGAACCACATCTTGCGCCGCTCTTCGAGCGACAGATTCAGGGTCGGCTTGCGCACCTGATTTAAGAAAGCCAGCATGGAGTGCTCCTGATTAATGACCTGCGTGATGGCAGGCATTGTAAAAATCAGCAGCGGTTTCGGCCTGAGACAACTGCCCGGCGCAACCGGGAAAATTTCTTAGTTTTGTCGATGTAAGGGTAAAAAGCGGGGATGCATCACACTTCCTCGCGCTGGCGCGGCGTTTGAGCATGCAGGAATGGCAACAGCAGCAAGGCCGATATGCCCGCCGCGCAGGCGATGACCGCAAAGAAACCGTTCCAGTGCCAGACATCGATCACCCGCGCCAGCGGCCAGCCGGAGAGCGATGCGCCCAGATAGGCAAACAGGCCAACAAAGCCGGTCGCCGCGCCCGCCGCGTCTTTGTGCGAACACTCCGCCGCCGCCATGCCAATCAACATCTGCGGGCCGAAGACAAAGAAGCCGATGGTAAAGAAACACGCAGCCTGCATCACGTAGCTGGCAAACGGCATCAGCCACAGCGATCCCACTGACAGTAAAATGCCGGCGGCAAAGATCAGGTTCATCGGGCCACGATTGCCGTTGAACAATTTATCCGATCCCCATCCCGCCACTAACGCGCCACCGAAGCCACCGAGTTCAAACATGGTCACCGCCGAGTTGGCCGTCACCAGATTCACGCCCAGCGTCTCGGACATATAGAGATTGCCCCAGTCGTTAATCGCGGCACGCACCACGTAAACCAGCACGTAACACAGCGACAGCAGCCAGATGTAAGGGTTGAGCAGCACATATTTGGCAAGGATCTGTTTGTGACTCAGTCCTGCGCCCTCTTGCTGCTGGGCGATCTCCAGCGCATCGTGGCGCCAGTCACCGACCGGCGGTAAACCCACGGTTTGCGGGCGATCGCGCAGGCGCCAGCAGAGAAAAATACCGGCGACAATCGCCAGTCCGCCTGCAATCATCATGCCGGCGCGCCAGCCATAGTGCAGCGCGGCGGCCCCGACGATCATCGGGATCAGCGCACCGCCAACGTTCTGTGCTGTATTCCACAGCGCCCACCAGCCGCCGCGTTCGGTGCGGGAAAACCAGCTGGTCAGCAGACGCGCACAGACCGGCGATCCCCATCCCTGGAAAAAGGCATTTAACACCCACAACACGGCGAAAGCCCACAGCGATGTGGAGAAGCCAAACAGAATATTCACCACGCCTGTCGCTATCAGCCCGATGCCCATGAAGTAGCGCGCGTTAGAGCGGTCGCTGACGATGCCGGAGAAAAACTTCGACAGGCCGTAAGTGATGTAAAACAGCGTCGCCAGCAGGCCGATATCCGTGCGCGTCATCACGCCCGCCGCCAGAATTTCCGGCGATGCGGCGTTGAAGCTTTTACGGGTGAAATAGAACAGCGCATAGCCGAGCCAGATGGTGATCATGATATGGCGACGCCAGTAGCGATAGCGCGCATCAATGGTCGCTTTATCGCTGATCGGCTGCGCGCTGGCGGGCGCTTTGAGAAATCTGAACATCATATTGGTTATCCCTTGCGCAGCGGTAACGTGACGCTAACGCGCGTGCCGTGGGTGCAGGAGATCCCCAGCGAGCCGCCGAGTGCCGTCACGCGTTCGCGCATGCCGGCAAGGCCAAAACCGTGCTGCGGAGAAGCCAGCGGTAAGCCGCAGCCGTCGTCTTCGATTACCAGCTGCAACCGCTCGTCCTGCAATGTGCCTTGCAGCGTCACCGCACGGGCATTGGCGTGTTTCACCACGTTATTGAGTCCTTCCTGACAAACGCGAAACAGCGTGACGCGCTGCGCTTCACTCAGTCGCGCTTCATCAATCTGCCAGTCGAGATGGCTGATGATGCCGTGCCCTTCCAGCTCCATTTCCCGCATCAGCGAACGGATTGCCTGCTCGAGCGAAAGATCGTCCAACTGGCGCGGACGCAAGCGTCCCAGCAAACGGCGCACTGAATCGTAAATGCCCAGTGATAGCTGCTCAATCAACATACCGCTCTGCTTCACGCCACTTTCCGGGCTGATGCGCTGCATGATCCCGGCCTGGGTGCGAATCGCGGTGATGGTCTGGCCGATATCATCGTGCAGTTCGCGCGCCACTTCGCGCCTGACGCTCTCTTCGGTCTCCAGCAGGCGCTCCGTCAGGCGACGATTGCGTACCAACTCGGTTTGCAGCGACTGATTGAGTTCACGTAAACGCTGAATACCCGCGCCGAGCAGCAGCCCGGTCAGGCTTTGTGCCAGCAGGGAGAGCAGCAGATCGATCGCGTGATCGTGCCAGGTCTGGCTGGCGATCAGCGCGATGGCGTTCATCAGTGTGGCAATCAGCGCGCCCTGCCAGCCGTAATGCCACGCCAGCGCAATAATCGGCAATGCCAGACAAAACGGCGTGAAGCGCGACAGCTCTGCAGGCAGCCCAAGCTGCAACCACAAACTGACCATAAACAGCAGCACATAACCAAACAGATGGCGCACGCGCCAGTTGACCGGCTGACCGACCAGCGACGGGCCGAGCGGCTGCCAGCGCGTGCTGGTGAGGTAATGCCAGATCACCAAACAGGTTGGTGCCACGGTCAGTGCGCCGGTGAGCGTGAGCAGCACCGCATTCAGCGCGGTGGGTTCTGCGATCCACGGCAATGCCTGCAGCAGCGCCGCGCACACCATCGCAGCGCCCTGCCACAGCAAGGTGTGCCAGTCGCGCTGATGACGATAACGGGAGATCAGCGCCACCGGCAGCAGCGTCAGCACGCTACCCAGCATCAGCAGCGGCAGATGCGCCAGCGCCACTTCGCGCGACAGCCAATAAAGCAGCAACCCTTCGGCACCGAGCAGCACCGGCCAGTAGGCGCGCGGGCATTGCAACATCAGGCCAAGGCGCAGGCCAAAGGGAAACAGCAACACCGCCAGCTCAGGACGATCCGCCAGATGCAGGCTGATGCTCCACAGGCAAAACCACGCGGCAGAGAAGATACAAAAACTGGCGATGACGGCAATCAGCCGTGAAAAGAGTGGCTGCATTACCAGCCATCAAACATGCGGCGCGCCAGTTCAACGTCGTTACTGACGTTGAGCTTTTCCAGCAAATTGGCGCGATGAACGTGAACGGTTTTCGGCGACAGGCCCAGTTCGGCCGCGATCTCTTTCACCGCTAAACCTTGCGCCAGTTTTTCCGCCACCTGGCGTTCGCGTTTGGTGAGCGGATCCTGACGTCCGGAGGCGAGCTTTAGAGCGATATCGGGCGTCAGATAGCAGCCGCCTTTGGCCACGGTATGCACCGCCGCGATCAGTTCATCGGGGCTGCAACGTTTAGAGAGGAATCCACGCGCGCCCGCATTCAGCGCCTGCTCCACCAGCGCCGGACTGTCGTGCACCGATAGCATGATGGTCGCCATGCCTTTCGGCAATTGGCTCAATAACTCGAGCCCGGAAATATCCGGCATCGAGATATCGCAGATGCACACCTGCACGCCGCGACCGGGCAGCATATTGAGCGCTTCCCGCCCGGAACCGCATTCGGCCACAACCTGGAAATCCGGTTCCAGCCCCAGCAATTGGGCAAAACCCGAACGGACGATCACATGGTCGTCGATGAGCGCAATGGTGGTCATGAAGTTTCCTGGCGGCGAAAAAACGCGCTTACCTTAGCGATAAGCGGGGGAAGCTTCAAGGGGGTTGGGTGGCGGGGTTGGGTTTGGGTCACGCAATTCGTTGCCCCCTTCTTTGCATACTTCATCGTTGCGCCCAAAAGCAGAGAACAGCTTGGTCGACGGGCTCAGCAACCCGCGTGCTGTGAGCTCTTTCTCGTTGGGATGCTGCTGGGAATTGTCGCGGCATTTGGCTTTGTGCAAACGGACGCACGGTAGGCAGCATCACCATAAATGACGACCGATTATTTCTCTGGCGCGAAATGTAATACCGGATGCGTGAGCATCTTGTTTATCTCTTGCGACGGCGGTGTCGGTAATTTGGCATTTCTGACGGCATCCGAGGCAGCCGTGCATAAGCTGGGATCGCCGGTTAAAACATGCAAGCCCGTCAGTTGTCCTTTCTCGTCTAAATCAAGCCGCACATCACAGGTTTTGCCTGCGTAGGTATCGGCATCAAATAACTGCGTCGTGATGGCATAGTTGATTCCGACGATATAGCTGTGGAGATCGGTCACCACTGGCGGCGGCGGAACGTTAACATGAGTACGTGGATGTTTAGGTGCGGCACAACCGGACAACAGCAGAACTACGAAAATAACAATGCGCATACATCACGTCCTGTGACGGTTATTTAAAACAAGTATACCTGCATATTATTTATATGCAGGTATCAAGTAAAGAAGGATGAACTTTAACTCAGGTTCTTGAATTTATCATGACAAGCGAGATAGTGTCGCTTCAAAAAGGATATTTTGGCGTAACATTTAATTTCACCCCAATTTTTACAGATTCTACCGTTAATTTTTTTATATGTTTTCAGTAATGCGGCATCATGGGTTAAGAGTTCAACCGTACCATTGTCAGGATTAATGGTGAGAATTTTAGCATCAAATAAGCGGTGCAGGTCACTGCGCAGCAGCAAGCCATTGTCCAGACCATTGTGACGGAAATGTTTGTCGTTATTTTTATCATCTACGATGTGCGCAGCTTCAAGCCAGGAGGCTGCTTGTTTATTATGGGGTAACCCAGTGACCACACAGCCTGGATAATAGTTGAGTAATGTGTTCCGAAGCTTTTGCTGATCCATTCTTACCAAAACTTCACGCTCAATCCGTCTGCCAATATCCTCGCTATCCCCATCTTCAGGCATTTCAACCTGTTGGGTATAGATAAGTTTCACTGCATAAGTGAAATCTCGGGCGGCACTAAACTGCGGTTCGCCCTGCGCATTTATAAGCTGCCAGCCTTGATCTTGTTCGATCAACTTATGGCCTGTTTTCTTTAAGAGTTTCTTTAATTCACCATCATTGGGTTTTAATAATGCTTCCACTCTGGCTTCGCCAGCAACTCGCCATTTATTTTGGTGTGAATTTGTACGGCGAAAAACCCAAATACTCTTTTTGTTGGTGAGAAGATTTACAAAGTTTGTTCTATAGTTACCTTTACCATCACCAACAAATAACAGTTCATCAATGTCACCGTTCAGCGAAGCTTCCGCGAAAATGGCACGAGGTAATTTGTGTCTGCCGTTGGGCCTGAGAAATCCGCTATTCTGCAAGCCCGTTTGGTCCTTAATATCCTGACGATACTTATCATCAATCTCCTTAAAAGTGAGTAATTCACCAACATGTGGGATCAGAAGTTTGGTCATTGTATTTTCTCCAAAAAAAACCCCGCCGAAGCGGGGTTTGATAAGCAAGGAGCTTAGAGCGATTAGCCCTGCAGCAGAGACAGAACCTGCTGTGGAACCTGGTTAGCTTTCGCCAACACTGAGTTACCCGCCTGCTGGATTATCTGTGCTTTAGACATGTTTGAAACTTCAGTGGCGTAGTCAGCATCCTGAATACGAGACTGTGCTTCAGACAGGTTCGTGGTGGTGTTATTCAGGTTAGTTACCGCTGAATCCAGACGGTTCTGAATCGCACCCAGGCTTGAACGGAACTTATCGATGCTGCTGATAGCTGAGTCCAGAGCGGCTAGTGGATCTGAAGTTACAGTACCAGCGCTAGTTGCGTCGGTAGTGATTTTGCCCGCAGCAGTTACATTAACAGCAGCGCCTACAGTTTTAGCAAACGGGTTCGAAGAAGAGTTATCTACATCTCCGTTAGCTTTGATGTTCGCGTTAACTGTTACAGCGCCAGTGTCTTTGTCAACTTTGTACTGAGTTGTGAATTCTTTCACGTCAGTGAAGTTGCCTGAAGCATCGGTATAAACGTTGTTAGACTTACCTGCAGTTGCACCATTGAAGCTCACTGAACCGGTCAGGACACCTGATGCGTAGTTAACTACTGCAGATTTAGGCGTTCCTGCCGCTGTAGCAGTGGTATCAGCAGCAGCAACTTGTGCTTGTACTTCCGATTTTGAAATGCTTGCGGTGTAAGTTACATCGCCACCAGCGTTGTCAAAGCTATAATCTGTACCGCCAATACTCACAGTTGCGTTATAAGCAGTGCCAGCAGCCGCTGCTTCGGTTGCTCCTGCAACTGAAGATGCTTTAAAGAGTGAGTTAAGTGATGCCTGAGAAGTCTGACCATCAGCATTGCTTGTAGTAAGGTTACCAGAACCATCCAAGTACGCCTTCTGCCCGCCAATAGTGATATTACCATTATTGTCAGCTTCAAAGTTGACGCTATCAGTAGTGCCAGATTTAGCTGTGTAAGTACCTGAAACTGTTCCAGTATCTGGCTTCAGTGAGTCACCAAAGGTAGCAGCGCCAGCACCAGCTGTACCGCCAGCTACGGAAGCATTGTAAGAGAAGTTACCTTTAGCTGCATCGTAAGTGTAAGTAGTTGCAGTTCCAGCACCATCAGTTACGACAACAGTATCACCCGTTGCAAGTTTAGAGAGGGCTTGATCTGCGGTCACAGCACTATTAGTTGTTTTCAGGTTATACAATCCAGAACCAGCAGTGGTTTCGGTTGCACCAGCAGCAGTCAGGTTAGAAACGGTAGCCGCTTTGTTAGCAACAGTACCTGTACCGTTTACGTTAAAGCCATTCAGACCCAGAGTTGAAGAGTCGATTTTCTTCAGATCGATGGTGATGGTCTGGCCATCGTTCGCGCCAACCTGGATTTTCATTGAACCGTCTTTCGCCAGCACGTTCACGCCGTTGAACTGGGTCTGACCGGATACGCGGTCAATTTCGTCCAGACGTGATTTGATTTCGTCCTGAATTGAGTCCAGGTCAGACTGGCTGTTGGTGCCGTTCTGAGACTGTACGGTCAGTTCACGAACACGCTGTAAGTTGTTGTTTATTTCTGACAGTGCGCCTTCAGTGGTCTGCGCAGCAGAGATACCGTCGTTAGCGTTACGCGCTGCCTGAGTTAGACCGTTGATGTTAGAGGTGAAGCGGTTAGCAATGGCCTGGCCCGCTGCGTCATCTTTAGCGCTATTAATACGAAGACCAGAAGACAGACGCTCGATAGAAGTAGACAGAGCAGACTGGTTCTTGTTGATGTTGTTCTGAGTGATCAGCGAGAGGCTGTTGGTATTAATGACTTGGGCCATGATAATTTTCCTGTTAATCAAGTCTTTCGGTTAAGGTGTGGGCTTCAACCCGCCGGCTTCAGCGCCGTCAATGTTGTTATCGTCTGCCCTTAAACAACCTTTAGATTTTTTTTAGGACCAGGTGAAAATTTTTCCCTTCAACCTGTCACGTTTATCTTTATCGCCCTGCCCGCAGTGTTCTTTAGGCCAACCAGATCATTTTTCTAGCGTCCGAAATACCCTTCTCTATATACGCTATTCGCTTTATTACCCGCCGGTAAATAATTCTAAACTTTGCCCATAAAGAGCCGATAACCCGCGGTATTGATTCTCCGTGTCGACATAGAAAGGAAACAACATGACCACCATTTCTACCCTCGGTATCGGTTCAGGCCTCGATTTAAGTACCATCCTGGATAACTTGAGTACGGCTGAGAAAGCCTCTCTTACACCTATCTCTAATCAGCAGAGCGCCTATACCGCGAAGCTGAGCGCTTACGGCACTTTGTCCAGCGCGTTAACCACCTTCCAAACCGCCAACACGGCATTAAACAGCGCGGATTTGTTCACCGCAACCAGCGCAGCCAGCAGCACCACTGCGTTCAGCGCCACCACGTCTGGCAGCACCATCGCCGGGAAATACAGCATTAGTGTGACGCAGCTGGCGCAGGCACAGACGCTAACTTCGGGCGTACAAACCAGCAACACCACTGCGCTGGGCAGCTCCGATGCCAGCCGCACGCTGTCGATCAAACTGGCCGACGGCACCAGTAAAGACATTACGCTGACCAGTGCACAAACCTCATTAACCGGCATGCGTGACGCGATTAACGGTGCCAATGCCGGTGTCAGCGCCAGTATTATCAAAACCGGTGATGGCGCTTATCGTCTGTCGCTGACCGCGTCGAAAACCGGTGAGGCCAATGCGGTTTCTTCCGTTACCGTAACTGGCGATGACACACTGCAAGGCATTGTCGGCTTTGATTCAACCAAAACCGATGCCGATAACCCGCTGGACGTCAGCGTTGCCGCACAAGATGCCGAGTTAACGGTAAATAATGTCGCCATCACCAGCAGCACCAACACCATTAGCGATGCGCTGGAAGGAATTACGCTGAATCTGAATGATGTCACCAGCG
Organism: Pantoea sp. AG1095; assembly: GCF_003208415.1. Taxonomy (NCBI): domain Bacteria; kingdom Pseudomonadati; phylum Pseudomonadota; class Gammaproteobacteria; order Enterobacterales; family Erwiniaceae; genus Pantoea; species Pantoea sp. AG1095. Next base: position 1,363,628 of record NZ_QKMJ01000001.1, read on the forward strand.
GTAATCAGACGTTGACCATCACGCAAGATACCTCTAAAGCCTCCACCGCAATTTCCAACTTTGTGGATGCCTACAACAATCTGCTGGATCAGTTCACCAGCCTGACTAAATACACCGCTGTGGATGTCGGCTCAGATACACAAGATTCCAGCAACGGTGCGCTAGTTGGCGATAGCACGCTGCGCGGTATTCAAACCCAGATTAAAAGTTTGCTGACCAACACGGCTAGCTCTTCAACCTACAAAACGCTGGCGCAAATCGGTATCACCACCGACCCGACCACCGGTGAGTTGTCGCTGGATTCCGACAAGCTGAAAACCGAGCTGACCAAAGATCCGGCGGGCGTGAAAGAGATGATTGTGGGTGACGGTAAAACCACCGGTATCACCACCAAACTGGCGACTAACCTGACCAGTTGGCTGTCATCTACCGGCAGCATTCAGTCCGCGAAAGATGGCGTCAGCAAGACGCTGAATAACCTGACTGAGCAGTACAACAACATGAACACGCGTATCAACGCCCTTATTGCGCGTTATAAGACGCAGTTCACGCAACTCGACGTCACCATGAGCTCGCTGAACAGCACCAGCGATTACCTGACACAGCAGTTCGATAGCATGACTTCGAGCAGCAGTTCTAAATAGTAAGGAGTGACCATGTACAGCGCTACAGGCACACAAGCCTACGCAAAAATCGGGGTGGAGAGCTCAGTAATGAGCGCCAATCAACATCAGCTGGTTACGCTGCTGTTTGACGGTGCGATCAGCGCACTGGTCCGCGCCCGCCTGTTTATGCAGGACAACAATATCCAGGGAAAAGGTAACTCGATTTCCAAGGCCATTAACATCATCGAGGGCGGACTCAAGCAGGGCCTCGATGAGCAATCAGGCGATGACCTGACCGACAACCTGTTAGGACTCTACTCCTACATGGTTCGCCGTCTGGTTCAGGCTAATCTGCGTAATGATGTCGAAGCCCTCGAAGAAGTTGAAGGTCTTCTGCGCAATATCGCTGATGCCTGGAAAGAAGTCGTACAACCTCAACACCTTCAGGACGCCGTTTAATGAATATTGCACCGCCACTGATTACCGTTTACCAACAGTTACTCGACCTCAGCCACGGAATGCTGCGTTTGGCAGCAGACGGCGAATGGGATGATTTGATCACCAAGGAAGTGGACTATGTCAGTGCGGTGCAAAGACTGGCGCAAACAACCGCAGCCGCCGCACCGTCGCGCCAGCTGCAAGAGCAGCTGCGTCCGGTGTTACGCCATATTCTCGATAATGAGAGCGAAGTGAAACGGCTGCTGCAGTTGCGCATGGACGAATTGACGCAACTGGTGGGCCAGTCATCGATGCAGAAATCGGTGATGAGCGCGTATGGTAAGCAAGGTAGCGTGTATTTGCCGCAGGGTTAAATTTACGACTCTGCGCGCTGATGCCATCACCCCGGCCCTCTCCCACAGGGAGAGGGAGATGCTGCAATATGCCAGATGGGCTCGATCGGTTCCCTCTCCCACTGGGAGAGGGTTAGGGTGAGGGAAAACTACTTCTGCGTCGCCGCCGAAACCGGGCGCATAATCTCTGGCTCGATATTCTGAATCACCGCCTCATTCGGACGCTTCGCCACTTCTTCCAGCGCCTGCTGGCACTCAACGGTTGGGCGATCCACTTTACGCAGTCTCAATCCATCGTAACGCAGCTCACCGTTCTCCAGCACCAGCGGCATCACGCGCACCTGACGCGTCACGTTAACCCAGTCATCGCCCAGACGCGTTAATTTGCCCGGTTTGGCAATCACGCGCTGCCACTGACGGCAATCCAGCGTGTCGCCCTCGGCACCAATAATCAGGCTGCCCATCGCTTGCTTGCTGATCAGCTTGCTTTGCGGCCCTGCAGTTTGCCAGTTGCCCTGCAGCTCCAGCGGTGCCGGGGTTTTCACCGCCTGGCCATAATTGCTGATCTGCGCACAGCCACTCAGCGCCAGCGCGGCCACTATCATCCACTTTTTCATTCTCGGTCCCTACACTCGCATCAATGGCGGCTACGTTATAATTTTTCCCGCAGGTTGCGCAAGGTATCTGCTGCGCGCCGCATGATTTTCCTCAAGCTGCTCACTTCTGCGCCGATAACTCTTCTGGAGTTAAAAGTGCCTGTAAAAACAATAATGACCGATTACACACTCACCTTCGTTACGGAGAATCCCGTTATGCGATTGACCCTTCGCGCGCGTCTGACATCGATTGTTGGCCTGCTGTGCATTTTACTGATTGTTGCCGCCATCTGGGGAATCATCGGCCTGCGCGCCGCCGACCAACGGGCGCAAAACGCCTACCAGAATGAGCTGTTACCGCTGCAATATTCATCCCGCCTGTACCGCATGGTGCAGGAACAATCCGCGACCCTGTTCGATGCCCTGCGCTACTGGACCGACAGCAGTGAAGTGGAGAAACGTCTGGCGCGCATCGCGCAGTACGGCGAGCAGATAGCCAAAGACCGCCAAACCTGGCAGCAGCTGTCGTTTGATGCGCAAACCAAACCGCTTAGCCAGCAATTCATCAGCCATCTCGATGGCTGGCAAACCGCGCTGAAAGATGCCGGTGAACTGCTAAAGGGCGGCAACCCGTCCGGTGCGCTGGTGGTGATTGAAACCCGCCTGCGCAGCGGCAGCCAGCTGCTGCAACAGGACATCGATCAGCTTGATGCGTTAATGCGCCAGCATGCGGAACTCACCTATCAGCAGAGCAACAGCGATTACCAGCTGGCGCGTAACAGCCTGATTATCATTTTGCTGGTCGGGCTGAGCGTGGCGCTGGTGTTCGGCTGGCTGCTGATCCGCTCGATCAACCGCTCGATTGCTCAGGCGCGCGAGCTGGCCGAATCGATTGCGGCTGGTGAACTGAACCACGATATTGGCAGCGTTTCACGCGATGAGATGGGCGAACTGATGCAGTCGCTGCTGCGCATGGATGTGCGTCTGGCGGAGATCGTGCGCGACGTGGGCGAAAGCGCCACTGCGCTGAGTGATGCGGCGCGTCAGATGGCCGACGGCAATGACGATCTCTCTGAACGCACCCATTCGCAGGCCAGCTCGCTGGAACAAACCGCCGCCAGCATGGAGCAGATGACCGCCACGGTGAAACACAACGCCGATAACGCTGCGCAGGCCAACGAACTGGCCACCGACGTGCGTCATCAGGCCGAACGTGGCAGCAGCGTGCTGCGTGATGCGGTCAGCGCGATGGAGGAGATCGAATCTTCCAGCAAGCGCATCGCGGATATCAACCGGGTGATCGATGAGATCGCCTTCCAGACCAACCTGCTGGCGCTCAACGCAGCGGTTGAAGCAGCACGCGCCGGTGAACAGGGACGCGGCTTTGCCGTGGTGGCGTCCGAAGTGCGTCAGCTGGCGCAGCGGTCCGCCGGGGCCGCCCACGAGATCAAAGCGTTAATCGATGCCAGCGTGGGTAAAGTGGAAGCCGGCAGTGCGCTGGTGCAGCGTTCCGGCGCAATGCTCAATGACATCAATCAGGGCGTGGCGCGCGTGGTGGATATTGTCGGTGAAATTGCCGTGGCCAGCCGCCAGCAATCCAGCGGCATTGAGCAGGTCAACACCGCAGTGATTCAGATGGATGGCGCGACGCAGCAGAACGCCTCGCTGGTGCAGGAAGCCAGCGCCGCCAGCCAGACCGTTAGCGAACATGCCGGATTGCTGGTGGAGAAGATGGCCTTCTTCCGCTTGCAACAGCGCTAAGGAGCGAGATGATGCGTAAACTTCTCGCTATGTTGCTGGCCACGCCGCTGCTGAGCCACGCCGCGACCACGCTGAATATTGCCACCATCGCCAACGGCGATATGACCATCATGCAGCAGCTCGCCACGCGCTACGAACAGGAGCATCCTGACGTCAAACTGCAATGGCATGTGATGGACGATGGCGCGCTGCGTCAGGCGGTGCTGTCGGCGATGAACAGCGGCCAGGCGCAGTTCGATGTCATCACCGTTGGCACCTATGAAGCGCCGCTGTGGGGTGAAAAAGGCTGGCTGGCACCGCTCAATAAGCTGCCCGCCGATTACGACAGCGAGGATCTCATCGCGCCAGTGCGCAAAGCGATGTCGTTCCAGCAAACGCTCTACGCCCTGCCGTTCTACGGTGAAAGCAGCATGACCTACTACCGCAAAGATCTGTTTGCGCAGAAAGGGTTAACCATGCCCGATAATCCCGACTGGACCGATATCAAAAACTTCGCCGCCAAACTCACTGACCCGCAAAAAGGCATTTACGGTCTGTGCCTGCGTGGCCAGCCAGGCTGGGGCGATAACGTGGCGTTCATGACCACCATGGCGAATGCCTATGGCGCGCAGTGGTTCGATGAAAACTGGCAGCCGACGCTCAACTCGCCGGAGTGGCGCGAGGCGCTGGGTGATTATTTGCAGGTGGTGAAGCAGGATGGACCCGCGGATACGGTGAAAAACAGTTTCGGCCAGATTCTGCGCCTGACTGCGCAAGGCAAATGCGCCATGTGGATCGACAGTACGGTGGCAGCCGGTTTGCTGGTGAATCCGCAGATCTCATTAGTCGCCGATAAGCTGGCCTTTGCGCCTGCACCGGGCGGCATAACGCGTAACGGCTCCAATTGGTTGTGGTCGTGGGCGCTGGCGGTACCGGCGAATACGCCGAATCGCGAGGCGGCGATTGCCTTTATTAGCTGGGCGACGTCAAAACAGTATATCCAGCAAGTGGCCGATACCGTCGGCTGGGGGGCGGTACCGCCGGGCAGCCGCAATTCGACGTATCAGCAGGCGAGCTATCAGCGCCTGGCGCCGTATGCCGCGCAGGTGCGTGCGGCGATTGATTCGGCCACCGTCGAGCAGCCGACGCTCAATCCGGTGCCTTATCAGGGCGTGCAGTACGTGAGTATTCCCGGGTTTGATCAGATGGGTAACGCCGTCGGGCAGAATCTGGCGGATATGCTGAGCGGTAAACTGACGCTGGATGAAACGCTGGCAAAGAACCAACAAGATGTGACGCGGATTTATAAGCAGATGCATTGATAGGCGGTGATCACAAGTTGCACATACCGTAGCGGCGCGCTTTATCGCGCAGTAAATTGCGCCGCTACGATGCCCATGTTCTGTAAGATCGGAAACTGACAAGGCCACATGCGCGCGTTACACTAGCGCGCAAGTTGATACGCAGGAACACCGAATGAAAACCCCAGAAGAGTATTACGCTCAGGCGCGCACGATGTTTTTCGCCGCTCACCCCGATTTCCAGTCTGCACTGGATGAACTCACCGAAAGCGATGCCCGCCAGGCGAACCTGTCATTAGCGCAGTTACGCGACTGGCATGCAGAACGTATTTATGCCGCTTTTTTGCGTCAGAAGAAGCTGGATGGCATGCTGTTTTCCATTCAGCTGGCGGAACCCGATAAAGCCGTTGCCGCGGATGCCATTGAAAAGTATCTGAAATCTCACGCAGAAGCCTTAGGCATGACGTGGGAAGAGTTCTGCATCAAAAACGAGTTGTAATCGGCCACGTACTGAAACGGCATCAAAGATACATCGCCAACCACACAAAATGTTCAGGAAAAAGTTGTACAAGTTGAGGAAACTTGTATAACTTACTCATCACGACGTCAGTCGTAGATTGTCCTTGAACGAATGGTGCTGTTGCACCGCCTCTGGAAGTGTTGCTGGATTTCCACTTCCAGAGGTAATATTTTTTCTTACCCTTCCCGCTCAATCCCTTTTACTTCGATATAACTTGCCACCGCCAGCAGACGATTGACGTGGGTCAGCAGCAGATCAACATCGGACTGTAAAAATTCCTGCGATGCGCGCGAAGCGGTAACAATCGCCTCCTGCACCGTATCGGAAATAGTCAACGAGTTATTCTCTTTCGCCTGAATCAGCAGCGCGGCAATCAATAACGACTGCGCCTCTACCTGCGCCACCAGCTCTTTTGCTTCCACATCCATTTTTGCCATTTTCAATAAGATATCGATAACCAGTTGGCGCATATTTACCCCTGTTTTTATTTACAGTACTATATCGCACCCGATCCAATGAATGGAACGACCCTGATGTTTGTGGAGTTGATTTACGATAAGCGTAACGTGGCCGGATTACCGGGTGCACGCGAGATGATTTTGCAGGAGTTGGAAAAGCGTGTACAGCGCGTCTTTCCCGATATTGAGGTGCGCGTCAAACCGATGGAGCGTAACGCAATAGATACTGATATGAGTAAGAACGATAAAGCGACAGTTGCGCGGATTGTTGAAGAGATGTTTGATGAGGCGGAAATGTGGCTGGTGGCCGATTAGGCCACCAGTACGCTAGGCGCTTAGCTTTCCTGCTCAGCATGGTTGATGGCGATTTCGAGATCCTGAATCGCCGCATCAATGTCATCCAGCAGCTTACCCTGTTTGTTCAGCAAGGTGTCGAAGCGTCCCGCGTATTCGGTGTCTTTATACTCACCCGCATCAAACGCCAGCCAGTGGGCAGATAGCGTCTCAGTGTTGGTCTGCGCGTAGTGGCGCATCTCTTTAAGCTGGGAGGTGACATCACGCAAGTATTCAGTTTTGGTTTTTACAGTTTCTGTATCACTCATGCTATCTTCCTTTTCGCTTAATAAGACGATTTAAATAACGCTTGAATGATTAAAGGTAGTGCAAAATATCGAAGCTGCCTTAGGAATAATCGGAAGTGACTAAAACCTGTTGGTAAACAGGGGACATCCCGGTCCCCGATGCTGAGTCGTCAGGCATTACAGATACTTCCTCGCCAGATCAATCAGCTCATCCTTCGCGGCATCGCCCAACTTAATTACGCCCTGCTCGACAAAGCTAAACGCTCTGACGAAATCCTTCACCCCTTCTGAGAACGCCTGAGTTCCGTCGTGGCTCTGCGCCGTTGCGGCGGCTGGTGGCGCATCGGCTGCAGCGGGAGCAGCGATGTCCGGTTCGCTGGGCGGCGCAACCTCGGCTGGCGCAGGCGTTACCGCCTCAGGCGCGGCAGTCGCCACCACCTGCGCGGGTGCAGCGGTTATCGCCTCGGGTGCCGTAGCCGATGCCGGCGCAACTTCAGGTGCTGCTTCTGCGACGACAGCGGGCGTCGCTTCAGGTGCTGCGGTCGCCATCGGTGCAGCAACGGGCGTGGCGACTTCGTTGGCGAAATCCTCCGCTGGTGACGATGCGATGGTGCTGGTTGGATTGATGACAGTTTGATCGCTCATAATGCTCTCCTTCATACTGAATAAAGATCGCAGTCGGGCAAGACGGGCTGCAATCCACGGGGTAATTCGCATGATGCCCTCCTTAACGCTTGGGTTGAGGTGGCGACTTATCTCCTTCTGCCGGTTTCCCTTTGTCAGCCGGATTGCTGACCGGGTGCTTCACGGTGCCTTCGAGCTTGTTCTGCAGCGCCACCAGCTGGCTGGTAAGCTCCGCCACACGTGCTTCACGTCGTTCCGATATGGTTCGATATTGCTGTCGAATCTCTTCAACACGCTGATTAGCGCTGTTACTGACGAACAGGAATAGCACCGTCATCGCCACGCACATCAACGACAACATCAGCAAAAAGCCGCCGAAGAACAGTTGGCGCCGATGGTTTTTCACTACGTACTCACTGTTTATCTGCATCATCACGACTCTCCTCCAGAGTGGTAATCAGTTGGTTAACCTGGCTGCGAAACTTCTCGCTGTGCTCGGCTTCCGTGGTGGCCAGCAAAATGCTCAGGGCGTTTTTTATCAGCCGCAGATCGGTTTCCAGCGAAGAGATACGCCGCAGGTTTTTGTCATGTCGGATGCGCAATTCATCGTTTTCCTGGCGCATCAAGGCGTGACCTTCTTTGAGCAGCATCACCTGTTCTTTGTAACTGGTGATAATCTCCCCACCGGCACGATTGCTGGTGACGATAGCGGCGATACCCGCCATTAACGGTTTCCAGAACACAGCTGCTGCGCCGCCGCCGAGAAGCAACGCACCTACGCTGGTGACTAAACTACTTTCCATGCTTCACCTCTCACCCCTGGCAAGGGATGTGCCCCATAAGCACGCTGACCACCCTTGCCAGCTTCGCGGTCAACGCCTGAATTTAAGTTTACTTTAACTTATGAATTTAAGTATACTTAAGTCGTTCCTTCAGGAGATGTCAAGATGATGAAAAAAGAATCTTCCGGTGAGCGCATCCGGGCACGACGTAAAGCACTACAGTTGACGCAGCAGGCGCTGGCCAAAAGCATTGGGGTGTCGCATGTGGCTGTATCGCAGTGGGAAAAAGAGGAAACCGTACCGCGTGGCGAGAATTTGCTGCGGCTCGCGCAGTGGCTGCAATGCACGGCGGCATGGATTATCGACGGGGATGGCGAAGTGTTTGCCACCCACGCCAAAGCCGCACCGGTTGCGGCGGTGCCATTGATTAGCCTGGCGCAAGCGTCAGCGTGGTTGAGCGAGGAACGGTTGTTGCTCAAACAGCAGGCTGCGCATTTTCTCTATAGCGAGAGTCAGTTGGGCGATGGCGCGCTGGCGGTCACGATAGACGATCAGGCGATGCAGCCCGATTACCGGCCCGGTGACAAAGTGATCTTTGATCCTGACGTTCAGCCGCAGCCGGGCGATGTGGTGCTGGCGCTGGTGGATGGCGTGGCACGAGTGCGGATTTATCGCCTGCAAACGCAACAGCAGGATGAGCAGATCTTCACATTGCGCGCGTTGAATGATGATTTTCCGCAGCTGCATTCGGCGGAATCGGCGCTAGAAATTATCGGCACGCTGATGGAGTTGCGACGTTACCGAAGCGGCTAGCCGCTTCGCTTAAGCTGTTATAATAAAAAAAGTTTAGCCTGATCGCGGGAAGCTATGGACAGACCCCGCGGTAAGGCTGCTAATCTAGCCGCAAAATAATAAATTATCCGGACAATCTCGATGCTCACCACAATTATTTACCGCAGCCATCTGCACGATCACGTGCCAATCAAAACGCTCGAAGATATGGTTGCTAAAGCCAATAGCAAAAACAAAAACTTCGACGTTACTGGCATCCTGCTGTTCGACGGCCTGCACTTCTTCCAGCTGCTGGAAGGACCGCGCGAGTCCGTTCAGGGCATATACAAGCGTATTTGTCAGGACGCACGCCACCATAATCTGGTGGAGTTAATGCACGACTTCGCGCCTGAACGCCGTTTTGGCAAAGTCGGCATGGAGCTGTTCGATCTGCGCGAGCATGACAAAGACACAGTGCTGCAAGCCGTGCTGGATAAAGGCACCTCGCGTTATCAGCTCACCTACAACGATCGCGCGCTGCAGTTTTTGCGTACCTTCGTGGTGGCGCGCGACAAAGAGAACTACTTCGAGATCCCGCCAGCTAATACCTGGGAATTTGTTCCGGATATTGAATGGCAGAACGATCTGGAGGGTATCGATCAGAGCCTGCAGGATTGCCGCTTTGCTTTTCAACCCATCATCGATCCCTTCGCGCGCCGCGTCACTTCGTTTGAAGCGCTGATCCGCACGCCTAACGGTGGCTCACCCGATGAGTATTTCTCCGCGTTTGGCGGCGAAGCGATTTATCACGCGGATATCAAATCGAAACGTCTGGCCTTTCGCGTGGCGAGTAAACTGGGGATTGGCGAGCATCGTCTGTCGATCAACCTGCTGCCGATGTCACTGGTGACGGTGCCAAACGCGGTGGAATTCCTGCTTACCGAGATCAACGCCAGCGGGCTGGTGCCGCAACAGGTGATTGTCGAAGTGACCGAAAATGAGATCATTTCGCGCTCGGATGAATTTGCTGCCGAAGTGAGAAAGTTAAAAGCGGCGGGTATCAGCCTGGCGCTGGACGATTTTGGTGCCGGTTTTGCTGGCTTGTCGCTGTTATCGAAATTCCAGCCGGACAAAATCAAAATCGATCGCGAGCTGATCCGCGATGTGCACAAAAGCGGCCCGAAGCAGGCGATCATGCACGCCATCATTAAGTGCTGCGCATCGCTGGAGATTGCGGTGATTGCCGAAGGTGTCGAGCAAGCTGAAGAGTGGATGTGGCTGGAAGCCGCAGGCATTAGCCAGTTCCAGGGTTTCCTGTTTGCTTATCCGCTGCTGAATGGATTCCCGGCTGTGGCGTGGCCTGAGATTAAATAGTGTTGGTCGCCATGCATGGCGACCCCACCAATCAGTAATACGTTACCTCAATATTGCCATACTGCTTATCAATAACGTTTCCTGCCGCGTCAACGCTAATAATGTCGCAATAATAGGGAACGTCGTGTTTGTATTTGCAGACATTGCTGACGGTTTTAATTTGGTCATTTCGCTTCACCGTGGTGACCACGTCAGAGATCTTTTTCTTATCTTCTGCTCGCACCGCGGTAGCACGCGACACTTCCGTTCCGGCCTGGGTAATACTCAATACCGCCATTTCACCGGCGCTGTTATAAGCGAGGTGAAACGCGGCATCGGAGGCGGGCGATGAGATCTGCTCGACCAAACCCTGTTTGTTATAGGCAATATCCACGGTCATGGTCGGCGTGACTTTCTTCACCATGGCGCAGTTCTTATCCAGCGTCACCACCACGTCCTGACCGTTTTCACTGCCTTTTAATTGGTCGCCATCGCGCGTGACATCAATCACTTCGCCCTGTTTGCGCACCGATTTCACGTGCGTCGGACAGCCGTTGCGGTCGAAATCGACATTCACTTCGAAGATCTGCTGGCCGTCGGCGGTAAACAGCGTTTGATGGGTCGTTTTGACTTTGCCGGGCAGCGCTTCGAATTGATACAGATAGGCAAAGTTTTTCATTTGCGGGTAGTAAGTCGCGTCATCCTTGTCACATCCCGTGAGCAGGACAATAGCGATTAAAAACTGCAGGCTTTTCTTCACGTGAGAATCCTCTTCTCAAAATAAGGCAGCGCGTTTGGCGGTGTACTCACTGTGATGCAGCAACCTTCCCGCCTGATATAACACTATTACCGCGCTGGACTATACCCGAAAGAAATACCCGAAAGAAACTAAACCTGCATACTCATAATATCGGTATACGCCGACACCAGTTTGTTACGCACCTGCACGCCCATCTGCATGGAAATAGAGGATTTTTGCAGATCGACCATCACATCATTTAAATGGATGCCCGGTTTACCCATTTCGAAATCCTGCGCCTGAGCGCGAGCCGTTGTCTGGGTTTCGCTGATCTTGTCGAGTGCGGCTTTCATGGTGGCACTGAAATCGACCTGATTCGTGGACTCCGCTTGCTTACCGCTGGCCTGCAGAGACGTCATCTGCAGCTGCTGCAGCACACCCTCAATCGCCTGAATTGACATTGCCTGACCCCTATTAAAGAAGTGATTAAATTTTCACGATGAGAAAGTTAACACACTGTCAATAGGACAAAGGCGCTAAATGACCGCAAAAAACCCGGCTTATCCACCCATCGATGTCGCGGCTTTCAACAAATAATGCCTGCCATTAAGTGGAATTTAATTTTTCTCCTCTCCCGATTTAGGGGAGAAGTCTTCAGGGAGTACGTTTTGTCACCACAACACCACACCCGATCAATAATGTCAGGCAGGAATCGGTCATGAATGCGAGTGCAGCCGCTACACAGGATACAGCTAAGAAAGGCTTCAATGACCTTCTCGCCCGCCTGCGCGCCAATCCGCGTATTCCCTTAATTATTGCTGCTGCTGCGGTTATCGCGGTGGTGTTTGCGTTGGTGCTGTGGGCAAAAGCGCCAGACTATCGCGTGCTCTATAACAACCTCTCCGATGAGGATGGTGGCGCGATCGTCACGCAGCTGACGCAAATGAATATCCCTTACCAGTTCGCCGATAACGGTGGAGCACTGATGGTGCCCGCCGATAAAGTGCATGAGCTGCGTCTGCGTCTGGCACAACAAGGCTTACCGAAAGGCGGCAACGTTGGCTTCGAACTGATGGACAAAGAGAAGTTCGGGATCAGCCAGTTCAGCGAGCAGATCAACTATCAGCGTGCGCTGGAAGGTGAACTGTCGCGCACCATCGAAACGCTCGGTCCGGTGAAGAGCGTACGCGTGCATCTGGCAATGCCGAAACCGACCTTGTTCGTGCGTGAGCAGAAAGCCCCTTCCGCCTCGGTGACGCTGAACCTGCAGCCAGGCCGCGCCTTAGATGAAGGCCAGATTCAGGCCATTCAGCATATGGTTTCCAGCAGCGTGGCCGGTTTACCGCCGGGCAACGTGACCGTTGTCGATCAGGCCGGTCGTCTGTTAACCCGCTCTGACAGCGAAGGTCGCGACCTGAATGACGCGCAACTGAAATATGCGTCTGAAGTGGAAGCGCGCTTCCAGCAGCGTATCGAAGCGATCCTCAATCCGATTGTCGGTCAGGGCAATGTGCATGCGCAGGTGACGGCGCAGATCAACTTCGACCGCAGCGAGCAGACCGACGAGAAATACCAGCCGAACGCCAATCCTAACAACAGCGCGGTGCGTTCACGCCAGACCAGCAACTCCGAACAGAATGGCAGCCCGTATCCAGGCGGCGTGCCGGGTGCATTGTCGAATCAGCCTGCGCCAGCCAATACCGCGCCGGTGACCAATCCGCCAACGAATAACAACAATAATGCCAACGGCCAAAACGCCAACGCGCAAACCGCCAATGCGCAGAATAACGGCAGCACCACCAGCACCGCACAGCCTTCTGGCCCGAGCAGCTCAACGCGCAACGACACGGTGAATTACGAGCTGGACCGCACCATTCGTCATACCAAGCTGAACGTCGGCGATGTGCAGCGCCTGTCGGTTGCCGTGGTGGTGAACTACCGCGACGACGGTAAAGGCAAAGCGGTGGCGCTTAACGAGCAGCAGATCAAGCAGATTGAAGATTTAACCCGTGAAGCGATGGGCTATTCACAAACCCGTGGCGACAGCGTCAACGTGGTGAACTCTCAGTTCAACATGACCGAACCAAGCGGTGGCGACCTGCCATTCTGGCAGCAGCAATCGTTCTTCGATCAGTTGATGACTGCCGGTCGCTGGCTGCTGGTGGCGTTGGTTGGCTTCATCCTCTATCGCAAGCTGGTACGTCCACAGCTGGTGCGTAAGAAAGAGCAGGAGAAGGCAGCGGCTGAAGCGCTGGCGGCACGCTCTGCGGCCATGGAAGAAGAAGAAGCCTTTAACGTTCAGCTCAGCAAAGACGAGCTGGATCAGGAGCGTAAATCTACTAACCGCATGAGCGCCGAGGTGATGAGCCAGCGTATCCGCGACATGTCTGAAAACGATCCGCGCGTCGTCGCGCTGGTTATCCGCGAATGGATGAGTAAAGAACTATGAGTCTGACCGGTACAGAAAAAAGCGCCATTCTGATGATGACCATCGGCGAAGAGCGCGCGGCGGAGGTGTTCAAACACCTTAACCAGCGTGAGGTTCAGCACCTGAGTGGTGCCATGGCCAACATGCGCCAGGTTTCACACAAACAGCTGACCGAAGTGCTGCGCGAGTTCGAAGCCGATGCCGAACAGTTTGCGGCGCTGAGCCTCAACTCCAACGATTATCTGCGTTCGGTGCTGATCAAAGCGTTGGGCGAGGAGCGAGCTTCAAGTCTGCTGGAAGATATTCTCGAGAAAAACGAGACCACCAGCGGTATGGAAACGCTCAACTTCATGGAGCCACAGGCGGCCGCCGACCTTATTCGCGACGAGCATCCGCAGATTATCGCCACCATCCTTGTCCACCTCAAACGTGGTCAGGCGGCGGATATTCTGGCGCTGTTCGACGAGCGTCTGCGTCACGATGTGATGCTGCGTATCGCCACCTTCGGCGGTGTCCAGCCGGCGGCGCTGGCGGAGTTGACCGAAGTACTGAATGGCCTGCTCGACGGCACCAACCTCAAGCGCGCGAAGATGGGCGGCGTGAGAACCGCAGCAGAAATTATCAACCTGATGAAAACCCAGCAGGAAGAAGCGGTTATCGAAGCAGTACGCGACTTCGATGGCGAGCTGGCACAGAAGATCATCGACGAGATGTTCCTGTTCGAAAACCTGGTGGAAGTGGACGACCGCAGCATCCAGCGTCTGTTGCAGGAAGTGGAATCCGAGCAGTTGCTGGTGGCATTGAAGGGTGCCGAACAGCCGCTGCGCGAGAAGTTCCTCAAGAACATGTCCGCCCGTGCGGCCGATATCCTGCGCGACGATTTGGCCAACCGTGGTCCGGTACGTATGTCGGCGGTGGAGAACGAGCAGAAGGCCATTCTTCTGGTGGTGCGCCGCTTAGCAGAATCCGGCGAGATGGTGATTGGTGGTGGCGAGGAAACCTATGTCTGATGCCTTTTCCGCCCGCGCGTGGCAGCGCTGGCAGCCTGATGATTTAGGCAGCCCGTTCGGTGCCGAACCGGAACCTCAGTTAGATGAACCGGAGATCGATGTCGAACTGAGCGCCGAAGCGGAACAGCAGCAACAGCTGGAACGCATGCAGCAGCAGATGCGCAAAGATGCGCAGACGCAAGGCTACAGCGAAGGCTATCAGAAAGGTTTCGCCGAAGCGCAACAGAACGGTTATGACGCCGGTTTCCAGCAAGGCTTAGCCGATGCGCAGCAGCAGCAAGCGCCGCTGCAGGCACGCATGCAGCAGCTGGTGACCGAGTTCCATCACACGCTCGAAGCGCTCGACAGCGTGATCGCTTCACGTCTGATGCAGCTGGCGCTGGAAGCCGCGCGCACGGTGATTGGCCAGGCCACGCAGGTGGACGGCACCGCCCTGCTGCGTCAAATCCAGCAGCTGATTCAGCAGGAACCGATGTTCAGCGGCAAACCGCAGCTGCGCGTCCATCCGGACGATCTGCAACGCATCGAACAGACGCTCGGTCCAACGCTCGATCTGCACGGCTGGCGCTTGCTGGCCGACAGCACGCTGCATCCTGGCGGCTGTAAGCTTAGCGCCGAAGATGGCGACCTTGATGCGAGCGTGGCAACGCGCTGGCAGGAGCTGTGCCGCCTGGCCGCTCCGGGGACACTGTAATGACCTCCTCACGCCTTTCACGCTGGCTCGGCGCGCTCGACGCCTTCGAAGAACGCATTTCGCAGGTACAAACCGTGCGTCGTTACGGTCGCCTGACGCGCGCCACCGGCTTAGTGCTGGAAGCCACCGGCCTGCAGCTGCCGCTCGGTGCTACCTGCATTATTGAACGTACCGATGGCAGCAAGATCACTGAAGTTGAAAGTGAAGTGGTCGGCTTCAACGGCCAGAAACTGCTGATGATGCCGCTGGAAGAAGTCGACGGTATTTTACCGGGCGCACGCGTTTATGCGCGCGTCAGTGGCGACAGCGGGCACAGCGGCAAACAGATGTTGCTGGGCCCGGAACTGCTGGGTCGCGTGCTGGACGGCAGCGGCAAACCCCTCGACGGTTTACCCGCGCCGGAAACCGGCTATCGCGCCCCGCTGATCACCGCGCCATTCAACCCGCTGCAACGTACGCCGATTGAAGATGTGCTGGATACCGGCGTGCGCGCCATCAATGCCCTGCTCACCGTGGGTCGCGGTCAACGTATGGGCCTGTTCGCCGGTTCCGGCGTCGGTAAAAGCGTGCTGCTCGGCATGATGGCGCGCTACACCAAAGCCGACGTGATCGTGGTGGGGTTGATTGGTGAACGTGGACGTGAAGTTAAAGAGTTCATTGAAAATATTCTCGGTGCCGAAGGCCGTGCGCGTTCGGTGGTGATCGCCGCGCCGGCGGACGTCTCGCCACTGCTGCGTATGCAGGGTGCCGCTTATGCCACGCGTATCGCTGAGGATTTCCGCGATCGCGGCCAGCATGTGCTGCTGATAATGGATTCCCTCACCCGCTACGCCATGGCGCAACGTGAAATCGCACTGGCCATCGGTGAGCCGCCGGCGACCAAAGGTTATCCGCCTTCGGTGTTCGCCAAACTGCCCGCGCTGGTGGAACGCGCCGGTAACGGTACGCACGGCGGCGGTTCAATCACCGCCTTTTATACCGTGCTGACCGAAGGCGACGATCAGCAAGACCCGATTGCCGACTCGGCGCGTGCCATTCTCGACGGCCACATCGTGCTGTCGCGCCGTCTGGCGGAAGCCGGTCACTATCCGGCTATTGATATTGAAGCGTCAATCAGCCGCGCCATGACCTCATTAATTGATGAGACACACTACGCGCGCGTGCGTCAGTTCAAACAGTTGCTCTCCAGCTTCCAGCGTAACCGCGATCTGGTGAGTGTGGGGGCGTATGCCGCAGGCAGCGATCCGATGCTGGACCGCGCCATCAAGCTCTATCCCGAGATGGAAGCCTTCCTGCATCAGGGCATTTTCGAACGCAGCGATTACGACGATGCCTGTTTGCATCTGCAGGCGATGTTCGGTTAACGCCAAACGAGGTTAAGTGATGAAAACGGCCAGTGCGATCAACAAGCTACGCGATATGGCGGAGCAGGAACTGGAGAGTGCGGTGATTCACCTTGGCGATATGCGCCGGGGTGTGCAGCAGGCCGACGAACAACTCAGCATGCTGCTGGATTATCAGGATGAGTATCGCAACAAGCTCAATCAGGATATGTCCGGCGGCATCGCCAGCACGCGCTGGACCAATTATCACCAGTTTATTCAGACGCTGGAAAAAGCCATCGAACAGCATCGCCAACAGCTTTCCCAGTGGAATCAGCGCCTCGACAGCGCGCTGAGCAACTGGCGTGAAAAGCATAAGCGGCTCAATGCTTATCAAACGCTGATTACGCGCGCTGAGGAAAACGCATTACGACAAGAAAACCGTCTCGATCAGAAACGGATGGATGAATTTGCCCAACGGGCCGCATTGAGGAAAGGCGAATGATTACGCTGCCAACAGTTGCTACGCAAACCTCGGTTTTGGGAGACGCTGACACTTCAGTTTCATCAGATGTTTTACAGGGCGCGGAGTCGCTGCCGCAGGGATTTATTACTGAACTCGGCAACCGCTTGCTGACGCTGGTAAAGCAACAAGCTGTTAACACGCAATCGACTGATCTGACAGCAGAAGTTGATGAAAAAGACGTCAGCAAGGCCTCTTTGAGCGCGTTATTGCAGGCGTTGGAGAAACCTGATGCGTTAAACGCACTTTTACAGCCGGAAAACACTAAAGCCACGCTGAAATCAGCCGATGATAAAGACAAGAGTGAGGCAAGTTCGTTAACTGCCAGCGACTTACAGAATGTGCAGGCGTTATTCGCCATGTTGCCGGTGGCGGTAGAGAACCGCACCAGCCCAACCAGCGTAAGTAGCAACGCAGGCGAAGGGAAAACCGACACTCGCGCTTCGCTTAATACCGCACTGTTAAGGGGGGCGCTGGACGGGGCAGTAAAAGAAGAGCACGCGCAGCCGGATGGCGCACAGAAGAAATCCAGCGATGCTGTAACGCTCTTAACGCAAACGGCCAGCAGCACGCAGAGCAGCAGCGTCAGCACCACCGCCAGTAACAGCAGCGGGTTGACGCTGGATGAGAGTTTTAAGCAGGTGCTGAATGCGCTGAGTAAGCCGGAAGCGCGCGCCGCCGCGCAGAGCAGTGATGACCCGGTGACGCCATTCACCAGCGCACCGCTCAGCGCCACCAGCTCGTTGGTAAGCAGCACCGCTTCGACCAGCACCACGCCGTCGACGCCCATGCTGAATGCGCAGCTCGGCAGCAGCGAGTGGCAGCAGGCGCTGAGTCAGCAGATTGTGATGTTTAGCCGCAACGGGCAGCAGAACGCCGAGTTGCGTCTACATCCCCAGGATCTGGGCGCTATCCAGATCAGCCTGACCCTTGATAAGGATCAAGCACAGTTAAATATGGTTTCCAGCCACAGCCAAGTGAGGGCCGCGCTGGAAGCGGCTCTTCCTCAGCTGCGTAGCGCGCTGGCGGAGAGCGGAATAAACCTGGGACAGAGTAACGTCAGCAGCGACGCCTTCGCACAGGGCCAGAGTTATCAGGGCCAGCAGGAAGGACGTCGTGACGGACAGCACGGCAGCTTTAGCCTCTCCCAGGACAGTGACAACGAGATAACGCCTATTGCCGTCCCGGCAGCCCTTCAAGCGCGCGCGGCCGGTAACGGCGCTGTCGATATCTTTGCCTGATAGCCGCTAAACGCTGAAGGTAAGCGTAAAACCCGCGTCTTTTCTTCCCATTGTTTGACTTAAGACGCGGGATAATCTGTCCAGGTCAGCCGAGAGGCTTACCCATAATTCACAGGAAGTAACTGCAAGATGTCTGATAACGCGAAAGCTAAAGGCCGCAAACGTTCACTACTACTACCGGTGTTACTGATTGTAACGCTGGCCGCTTGCAGCGTGGCAGGCTATGCAGTCTGGCGAATGATGAATAAACACGAAGGCAGCCAACCGGACGCGGCGAAAGTCGAGCCACCGGCTGCTCCCGTATTTTTTGCAATGGATACGTTTACAGTAAACCTGGTCAATCCTGACAACGATCCCGACCGTGTGCTGTACGTGGGTTTCACCCTGCGTCTGCCCGATGAGGATACCCGTCGTCGGTTGAACGATTACCTGCCGGAAGTGCGCAGCCGTCTGCTGTTACTGCTTTCGCGTCAAAGCGCGACGGCTCTGGCAACAGAGCAAGGCAAACAGGCCCTGGTTGAGCAGATCAAACAGGTGCTGGCGCCGCCGCTGGTAAAAGGTCAACCGGCTCAGGTTGTCAATGACGTGCTGTTTACCGCCTTCATTTTGAGGTGATTTAATGGGCGATAGCATTCTCTCCCAGGCTGAGATTGACGCGCTGCTTAATGGCGACAGTGACAGTGCGGAAGTAGAGAACAGTTCCAAAGGGACCGATGGCGATATCCGTCCCTATGATCCCAATACTCAGCGCCGCGTCGTACGTGAGCGTCTGCAGGCGCTGGAGATCATCAACGAGCGCTTTGCCCGTCATTTCCGTATGGCGCTGTTTAACCTGCTGCGCCGTAGCCCCGATATTAGTGTGGGTGCGATCAAGATTCAGCCGTACCACGAGTTCGCCCGCAACCTGCCGGTGCCAACCAACCTGAACCTGATTCACCTGAAGCCGCTGCGCGGCACGGCGCTGGTGGTGTTTTCACCGAGCCTGGTTTTTATTGCTGTCGATAACCTGTTTGGCGGCGACGGTCGTTTCCCGACCAAAGTTGAAGGACGTGAATTTACCCATACCGAACAGCGCGTGATTCGCCGCATGTTGAAATTGGCGCTGGATGGCTACAGCGACGCATGGAAAGCGATTTATCCGCTGGAAGTGGAGTATGTACGTTCCGAGATGCAGGTGAAGTTCACCAACATCACCACTTCACCGAATGACATCGTGGTGAACACGCCGTTCCAGGTGGAGATTGGAAACCTGGTCGGTGAATTCAATATCTGTATTCCGTTTTCGATGATTGAGCCGCTGCGCGAGCTGCTGGTCAATCCCCCACTGGAAAACTCACGCCGGGAAGATAATCACTGGCGCGACAATCTGGTGAAACAGGTGCAGCACTCGGAGCTGGAGCTGATTGCCCATTTCGCCGAAACATCGCTGCGCCTGTCACGTATTTTGCAGCTGAAACCCGGTGACGTCCTGCCCATTGAGAAGCCGGACCGCATCATCGCTCACGTCGATAGCGTGCCGGTGCTGACCAGCCAATACGGCACCATCAATGGCCAGTACGCGCTGCGTGTAGAACATTTGATTAACCCGATTTTGAATTCGCTGAACGAGGAACAGCCCGATGAGTGACAGCATGAAACCGTCCGACGACGACATCTCCGCGGACGATCTGTGGGCTGCAGCTATGAACGAACAAACCACCACCAGCGCGCCAGATCCAACTGAAAATGTGTTCAAATCGCTGGAAAATCCTGGCATCAGCGGCTCGCTGCAGGATATCGATCTGATCATGGATATCCCGGTCAAGCTGACCGTGGAACTGGGTCGCACCAAGATGACCATCAAAGAACTGCTGCGCTTGACGCAGGGTTCGGTGGTGGCGCTGGATGGCCTGGCCGGAGAACCGCTGGATATTCTGATCAACGGTTATCTGATCGCGCAGGGTGAAGTGGTGGTGGTGAATGACAAATATGGCGTGCGCATCACCGACATTATTACCCCGTCTGAACGTATGCGTCGTCTGAGCCGTTAAGCATGTTAAAACACACGCAAGCCGAACAACCGGTACCCAGCCAGCCGGTGGTCTCAACCGGTTCGGTGATTGGCCAGGTCAGCAGTGTGCTGGCAGTGATTGTTCTGCTGATTCTCGGCTGCGGCTGGCTGGCCAAACGCCTTGGCTTTGCACCGAAAACGGTGACCGGCCAGGCGCTGAAAGTCAGCGCGACGGTGCAGGTTGGCCAGCGTGAGCGTGTGGTCATTGTCGATACCGCCGATGCGCGTCTGGTGTTGGGCGTGACCGCCCAGCAGATCACCCATCTGCATTCGTTACCGCCGCTGCCGCCGGAAGAACGGGCAAATCACAGCGCTGCGCCACAGGATTTTCGTCAGCTGTTCCAGAACCTGGTTAAACGTCCCGGAAAACCACAATGATGCGTCGATTACTTCCTCTCTTGCCGCTGCTGTTGCTGGCACCGGTTGCGCATGCGCAGCTGCCAGGCTTAATCAGCCAGCCGCTGGCGAATGGTGGCCAGAGCTGGTCGCTGCCGGTACAGACGCTGGTGTTCATCACCTCGCTGACCTTTATTCCGGCGGTGCTGCTGATGATGACCAGCTTCACGCGCATCATTATTGTGTTTGGTTTGCTGCGTAACGCCCTCGGCACGCCGTCGGCGCCGCCAAACCAGGTGCTGCTCGGCCTCGCGCTGTTTCTGACCTTCTTTATCATGGCGCCGACCTTCGACAAGATTTACTCCGACGCCTATGTGCCGTTCAGCCAGGACAAAATCAGCATGGCGGACGCGATTGATAAAGGTGCCCAGCCGCTGCGTGAATTTATGCTGCGTCAAACGCGCGAAGCCGATTTAGCGCTGTTTGCCCGTCTGGCTAACACCGCACCGATTCAGGGTCCGGAAGCGGTTCCGATGCGTATTCTGCTGCCGGCGTATGTCACCAGCGAACTGAAAACCGCCTTCCAGATTGGTTTCACCGTGTTCATTCCGTTTCTGATCATCGATCTGGTGGTTGCCAGCGTACTGATGGCGCTGGGGATGATGATGGTGCCGCCGGCGACCATTTCCCTGCCGTTCAAGCTGATGCTGTTCGTGCTGGTGGATGGCTGGCAGCTGCTGGTGGGTTCACTGGCGCAAAGTTTCTACTCTTGAGTGGCGTTCGCCCTCACCTTTCTTTCTCGAGGAGTGCAGCATGACACCTGAATCAGTGATGGTTATGGGCCAGGAAGCGATGCGCGTCGCCCTGCTGATGGCCGCGCCGATGTTGCTGGTGGCGTTGATCAGCGGGTTGATCATCAGCGTGCTGCAAGCCGCGACCCAGATTAACGAACAAACGCTCTCCTTTATCCCCAAGATTCTGGCCGTTGCCGCTACGGCGGTAATCGCTGGTCCGTGGATGCTTAATCTGATGCTGGATTACATTCGCACGCTGTTTAGCAATCTGCCGTACATTATTGGCTAATGATTAACCTCGACAGCAGCCAGCTGATTCATTGGGTCGCACAATTCTTCTGGCCGATGGTGCGTTTGCTGGCGCTGTTCGCCAGCGCGCCGGTGCTGAGCGAAAAATCGATTCCCAAACGCGTCAAGATTGGCCTCGCGGTATTGACCACCTGGATCATCCTGCCGGTGCTACCGCCGGTGGAGGCGACCCTGTTTACACCTGCGGGATTTTGGTTGCTATTGCAACAGCTGCTGATTGGCGTGAGCATCGGCCTGACCATGCAGTTCGCCTTTGCGGCGGTGCGCATGGCGGGGGAAGTGATTGGTTTGCAGATGGGATTGTCCTTCGCCACCTTCTTCGATCCGGGCAGCCGCCTGAACATGCCGGTGCTGGCTCGTTTTCTCGATATGCTGGCCATGCTGCTGTTTCTTACCTTCAACGGACATCTGTGGCTGATTTCACTGCTGGTGGACAGTTTTCATACGTTGCCAATCAGCGATCAGCCGCTTAACGCCAATGCTTTTATGGCGTTGGTGAAATCCGCGGGATTAATTTTCCTTAATGGCATGATGTTAGCGCTGCCCTTAATAGTTCTGCTCCTCACGCTAAACATGGCACTAGGTTTGTTAAACCGTGTTTCACCACAACTCTCTATTTTCGCGGTTGGCTTCCCGATTACCTTAACGGTGGGCATCCTCAGCGTAGGGTTGATGATGCCGCTGCTTGCTCCCTTCTGCGAACATCTGTTTAGCGAAGTCTTTGATTTACTCGCCCAGTTTGTGTCAGAACTTTCCCGCGCCCGTTGATTAACTATTCTGTAGACGCCCTTAAGTAATAGTTAAGCATTCAAAATCTGTTAGTGCATTTTCTGAACCATATTTCTCAGAAATCAACTGAGGAAATTCTGATAAGTGCGCATTTTTGGTGAAAATTATTCTTATTAAACCGCGCTTCGCGTATTTTAGTCAGACGATTCCTAAGGGGTTAAACCTGCTGAATCGGTTGATTAAATGCTCAAAGGGCTGTTTTTAAACAAAAAAAATTTCACAGCGATTTTTCTTGTCTAAATCCCTTTTTTCCGGCATTGTCAACGCTCGCTGAAGCGTCATACTTTCGCCACACAAATGTTTTTAAGATTTGTCCTATCAGATTTGTCTGTGATCTGCGCGATAGTGACAGGGCTCTCAAAACAGAGCGAATAAAACACTTAATGCAAATCCTTAGCCATTCCCACTATGGCTGAGATGAGAGTGACGTGGATGTACTATAAAAAAAACTTCGCAGCACGGTTCAGGGAAGAGTCATGATGGCGCATGGACAACTATCGCCAATCTGCTGAGCAGAATAAAAAAGTGTCTTTGGAAATTTCTCTCGTACCGCAAACGCGTATTCATCGTTGATTTAAACGGATAACAAATTGGTGAGGGTCGCTATAATGCCAACGATTATTATGGATTCATGTAATTACACACGCCTGGGTTTGTCTGACTATATGTCTGCGAAAGGAGTTAAAAAGAAAAATATTACTCCTGTCTCGGATATCGACCAATTGCAACAAAGATGCGAGCAAATTAAGCCGGGCGTTGTGTTTATCAACGAAGAGTGCTTTATTCACGAATCTGATTCCAGCGATCGTATTCGTGCTATTATCATGCAGCATCCTGATACCTTATTCTTTATTTTCATGGCGATCTCGAATATCCATTTTGAGGAATACCTCTACGTTCGTAAGAACCTGATTATTACATCAAAATCGATAAAAACCTCGACGTTGGATTCGTTATTAGGCACCTATTTGCAAAAGAAACTCAACGCTTCGCCGCGTATTTCTGCCGGGCTCGACGTGCATCCACTGACATTAAGTCAGACTGAATCAAATATGCTGAAAATGTGGATGTCAGGTCATGACACCATTCAGATATCTGAGAACATGCAAATTAAAGCCAAAACCGTATCGTCACATAAAGGTAATATTAAACGTAAAATTAAAACCCATAATAAGCAGGTTATTTATCATGTCGTCCGTTTGACTGATAATGTCACCTCAGGGATTTATGTTAACGTGCGATAATTACCTACAGTGAATAAAAGGGCTGATCATCTGATTGGCCCTTTTCACGTTTTGAGAGTTTGATCCCACTTTCCTGCCTAATCCTTTCCCCCTGCCTGCCGATGCTTATTCTCATAACACCTACCTACATGAGAGCAAGGATATGAAAACAGCATCGATTGATGAGCAATATAAGCTCAGCATCTGGCAGAACCTGCGCCTGATGCCTTTGTTCAGTATGATCTTTGGTGGCATTCTGCTGCTTTTTGCCCTGTGCATTGGACTCGCCAGCTACTTTTTGATTCAGAGTAATAATTCCCTAAACGATGCCACCGAAGAAATTCAAATTCGTATGGGCATCTCTAACAGTTCTAACCATCTGCGTACTGCGCGACTCAACGTGCTGCAATCCGGTGCCGCCGCACGTATTGGTGAAATGGATGGTTATCGTGCCGATTTAGCGCGCACCGAGACGCGTATTAAACAAGCGCGCGAAGGTTTTAAACTCTATATGGATCGCAAGGCGAAAACGCCGGCGGATATTGCCCTCGATGAACCGCTGACCGCCAGCTTCAATGCCTATATTGATAAAGGTCTCAAGCCGATGATTGAATCGGCTAAACAGGGCAGCTTCGAAGGCATTGTGGCGCAGGAAACTGACGTCACGCGCAAACTGGATGATGCCTACAACGCCGTGCTGCTGAAGGCGATTAAAATCCGTACTGACCGCGCTGAAGCGATTAATGCCGAAGCCGCGCATCAATCACGCATTGGCTTTATTGCTATGGCGGTGGCGTTTGCTGCCGCCTTGCTGCTGGTGCTGCTGACCTTCGTGTTCCTGCGTCGCGTGGTGATCACCCCGCTACGTCAGTCCGTTGATCGCATCGAGCGTATCGCGCAAGGCGATCTCACCGCGCCGGAACAAGCCTATGGCCGCAGCGAGATTGGTAGCTTGCTGCATAACCTGCAGCTGATGCAGGCCTCGCTGGTGCGCACCGTCGGTACGGTGCGAGAAGGCGCGGTAGCGATTTATCAGGGTTCCAGCGAGATTTCCGCCGGTAACACCGATCTCTCATCACGTACTGAAGAGCAGGCCTCCGCGCTGGAGCAAACCGCCGCCAGCATGGAGCAGCTCACCGCCACGGTGAAACAGAACGCCGAGAACGCCCATCACGCCAGCCAGCTGGCCGCCGATGCCTCAGGCAAAGCGCGCAGCGGTGGCGATCTGGTGAGCGGCGTGGTGCAAACCATGAACAATATTTCTGGCAGCTCGAAAAAGATTGCCGAGATCACCAACGTCATCAACAGTATCGCCTTCCAGACCAATATTCTGGCGCTGAATGCCGCGGTGGAAGCGGCGCGTGCCGGTGAGCAAGGCCGTGGTTTTGCCGTGGTGGCCAGCGAAGTGCGTAACCTGGCGCAACGCAGTGCGCAGGCGGCGAAAGAGATTGAAACGCTGATTGCTGAATCGGTGGGTTTGATCACCAACGGTTCACGCCAGGTCGGCGAAGCCGGTAATACCATGGGCGAGATTGTTGAAGCGGTGCGGCGCGTGACGGACATTATGGCTGAGATTGCCGCCGCGTCGGATGAGCAGAGCCGTGGCATCCAGCAGGTGAGCCTGGCGGTGACCGAGATGGATAACGTGACGCAGCAGAACGCCTCGCTGGTTGAGGAAGCCTCTTCGGCAGCGGCTTCGCTGGAAGATCAGGCCGGCAGATTGACGCAGGCGGTGGCGGTGTTCCGTTTGAATGAAGCGCCGGTGGCGCACGTGGCTAAAGCGGCGCAGTCTGCGTTGCGTACGCCAAATCTGGCGCCACATCCTGCATTGGCGACGTCAGGGAATGATAACTGGGAGACATTTTGATTTGAGGTAGTGCGCGAAGTCCCTCACCCCGGCCCTCTCCCACACGTGGGTGTACAGTCCGGGGACATGGTAGACAGGTGTTCGGGGACATGGTGAACACTTTTTAACATCCTTTACCCATGGTGATCGACTTTTTCTTCAGGTCGATCACCCCCACTTTTGTGCTGTACCACCATACCTCGTAGCACCCGTCTTCCTGCATCTCCTTCAGGCCAACGTGCTCTCCCCTGAACGCCTTGCCTGCCTTCAGACTCAGGCCTTTTATACTCAGCTTCCCGCTGATATCCACCTTCCTGACCATCACGCCCTCGTCGTATTCCGCTGACGTTACGCTGGCGCTGTACTGCCGAGCCGATGGCTGATAGCGCGACGCCGGCACCGC